>NZ_JBXUFT010000064.1:0-211 GCF_057180665.1 Serratia sp. Sp408 | reverse complement strand
ACGTCAGCACAGCCACCTTCCCGGACACCGGGTTGCCGTGCGTATCCTTCAGCGCAACCGTCACCACCATGTTGGCGCCCGCGATGTAACTCGCCTTGTCCAGCTCGATGGTTGACTGGGTCGCCACCGCATCACTCGCCGCAATGGTGTAGATAGCCGAGTCCTTGTGCTCGCTTCCCAACGTCAGAGTGGCTTTGTGCGTCGTACCCGC
>NZ_JBXUFT010000063.1:0-215 GCF_057180665.1 Serratia sp. Sp408 | reverse complement strand
GCCCGCGAACTCAGCCTTTATGAGTCGCAAATTTACACCTGGCGTAGCAAGCGGCAGCAACAGGCAACGTCCTCTGAACGTGAGGGCGAACTCGCCGCTGAGAATGCCCGCCTCAAACGCCAACTGGCTGAACGGGACGAGGAACTGGCCATTCTCCAAAAGGCCGCGACATACTTCGCCAAGCGCCTGAAATGAAGTATGTCTTTATCGAAAAG
>NZ_JBXUFT010000062.1:0-215 GCF_057180665.1 Serratia sp. Sp408 | reverse complement strand
CAGTGAGACGAAAGCGAAATAAACGCTTGACTCTCAGGGCGAAAAGCGTAGTATACGCAGCCCGCGCCGATGAGTTTTAACGCCGGCGATGCTCTTTAACAATTTATCAGACAATCTGTGTGGGCACTCACAAGACGATATCCAGCTGCTTCGGCAGCAAAAAAATATCAAGTCTTGAAGAGTGACTACTGAAGTAAAATTCATTTAGTGAATCT
>NZ_JBXUFT010000061.1:0-218 GCF_057180665.1 Serratia sp. Sp408 | reverse complement strand
TCTGCAGGGCAGTATGAGCGCTAAAGGTTGTTGTTACGACAATGCCTGTGCGGAAAGCTTCTTTCACTCACTGAAGGTGGAATGTATCCACGGGGAGGACTTTGCCAGCCGGGAAATAATGCGAACGGCAGTGTTTAATTATATCGAGTGCGATTACAATCGCTGGCGTCGTCACAGTGCCTGTGCGGTCTTAGCCCGGAACAGTTTGAAAACCAAAA
>NZ_JBXUFT010000060.1:0-223 GCF_057180665.1 Serratia sp. Sp408 | reverse complement strand
TGGTAGGCCTGAGTGGACTTGAACCACCGACCTCACCCTTATCAGGGGTGCGCTCTAACCACCTGAGCTACAAGCCTATTAAGGTATTTCTGCTCGTTACTTTTCATCAGACAATCTGTGTGGACACTGCACAATCGAATATCGTTAGGTAAGGAGGTGATCCAACCGCAGGTTCCCCTACGGTTACCTTGTTACGACTTCACCCCAGTCATGAATCACAAAG
>NZ_JBXUFT010000059.1:0-226 GCF_057180665.1 Serratia sp. Sp408 | reverse complement strand
ATCAACCGAGATTCCCCCAGTAGCGGCGAGCGAACGGGGAGGAGCCCAGAACCTGAATCAGTTCTTGTGTTAGTGGAAGCGTCTGGAAAGTCGCGCAGTAAAGGGTGATAGCCCCGTACACTAAAATACATTAATTGTGAGTTCGATGAGTCGGGCGGGACACATGACATCCTGTCTGAATATGGGGGGACCATCCTCCAAGGCTAAATACTCCTGACTGACCGAT
>NZ_JBXUFT010000058.1:0-233 GCF_057180665.1 Serratia sp. Sp408 | reverse complement strand
AGATGGCGTTATGGCGGCGTAAACGCCCGGAAAATGTCATCGTGCACACAGACCGAGGTGGCCAGTACTGTTCAACGGATTACCAGAGCTTACTGAAACGGCATAATCTGCAGGGCAGTATGAGCGCTAAAGGTTGTTGTTACGACAATGCCTGTGCGGAAAGCTTCTTTCACTCACTGAAGGTGGAATGTATCCACGGGGAGGACTTTGCCAGCCGGGAAATAATGCGAACG
>NZ_JBXUFT010000057.1:0-245 GCF_057180665.1 Serratia sp. Sp408 | reverse complement strand
AATTTCGGGTAAAGGTGAGATTTTTTCATAAAAATCGAGCGCCATTGTCGTTTGTCACCGTACTCGACGGTCACAAATTTCCCGGCACTTACCTATACCACAAGGTTTTGTTTGCTCATTACTTTTCATCAGACAATCTGTGTGGACACTGCACAATCGAATATCGTTAGGTAAGGAGGTGATCCAACCGCAGGTTCCCCTACGGTTACCTTGTTACGACTTCACCCCAGTCATGAATCACAAAG
>NZ_JBXUFT010000056.1:0-251 GCF_057180665.1 Serratia sp. Sp408 | reverse complement strand
TTCATATCACCTTACCGACGCTTATCGCAGATTAGCACGCCCTTCATCGCCTCTGACTGCCTAGGCATCCACCGTGTACGCTTAGTCACTTAACCTCACAACCCGAAGGTGTCTTTCGACATCATCGTATTGCTACATTTGAGAGACTCTATGACAGGTTACTCCTCATCCCAAACTGCTACGGGGGACAAGTTTCAGCCGTCATGTTTCAATTTTCAGCTTGTTCCAGATTGTTAAAGAGCAATATCTTA
>NZ_JBXUFT010000055.1:0-252 GCF_057180665.1 Serratia sp. Sp408 | reverse complement strand
CAGGGGGATACCCAATGGATTTCGAGTTGCATCTAGGCGGCAAGCATAAGAAGCCCGGGGAGCTTGGCCGTACCAAGTGACCAGGGTTCGCGTGCGCAGCCAACAACGAGGCAGCTCGAGAAAAACAGGGGGATACCCAATGGATTTCGAGTTGCATCTAGGCGGCAAGCATAAGAAGCCCGGGGAGCTTGGCCGTACCAAGTGACCAGGGTTCGCGTGCGCAGCCAACAACGAGGCAGCTCGAGAAAAACA
>NZ_JBXUFT010000054.1:0-252 GCF_057180665.1 Serratia sp. Sp408 | reverse complement strand
CTTTTCGATAAAGACATACTTCATTTCAGGCGCTTGGCGAAGTATGTCGCGGCCTTTTGGAGAATGGCCAGTTCCTCGTCCCGTTCAGCCAGTTGGCGTTTGAGGCGGGCATTCTCAGCGGCGAGTTTGATCCTACCCACGTAATGTGGACACGGCCCTAAGCGAGGTTTTGGTTTTCAAACTGTTCCGGGCTAAGACCGCCACAGGCACTGTGACGACGCCAGCGATTGTAATCGCACTCGATATAATTAA
>NZ_JBXUFT010000053.1:0-255 GCF_057180665.1 Serratia sp. Sp408 | reverse complement strand
TCAGCTCCGGCGTGCCGTCACAGTCTTTCAGCACGTAGGCACCGCGGTACACGTTGGCCAACTGCTCGGCGTCACGTGGCTGCTGCGCCAGGTTCTGGCGTGAGAAAATCAGCGTGGTCGGGCCGTCGTGGCGCTCGATGCCGTACTGCCAGGCAATCGCCGATTCCACCTGGTCACACGGACGCCAGGTGCTCATGTTCGGGGTCACCCGCAGGCTGGCCAACTGCTCCACCGGCTGGTGAGTCGGGCCGTCTT
>NZ_JBXUFT010000052.1:0-255 GCF_057180665.1 Serratia sp. Sp408 | reverse complement strand
AAGGGCAGTGTCCTAGGCCTCTAGACGATGGGGACCCGAAATTTGCTTATCGAATCAGCGATTCGATAATTTCGGGTAAAGGTGAGATTTTTTCATAAAAATCGAGCGCCATTGTCGTTTGTCACCGCACTCGACGGTCACAAATTTCCCGGCACTTACCTATACCACAAGGTTTTGTTTGCTCATTACTTTTCTATCAGACAATCTGTGTGGACACTGCACAATCGAATATCGTTAGGTAAGGAGGTGATCCAA
>NZ_JBXUFT010000051.1:0-255 GCF_057180665.1 Serratia sp. Sp408 | reverse complement strand
ATCGGTCAGTCAGGAGTATTTAGCCTTGGAGGATGGTCCCCCCATATTCAGACAGGATGTCACGTGTCCCGCCCTACTCATCGAACTCACAATTAATGTATTTTAGTGTACGGGGCTATCACCCTTTGCTGCGCGACTTTCCAGACGCTTCCACTAACACAAGAACTGATTCAGGTTCTGGGCTCCTCCCCGTTCGCTCGCCGCTACTGGGGGAATCTCGGTTGATTTCTTTTCCTCGGGGTACTTAGATGTTTC
>NZ_JBXUFT010000050.1:0-255 GCF_057180665.1 Serratia sp. Sp408 | reverse complement strand
CCAGTTGGCGTTTGAGGCGGGCATTCTCAGCGGCGAGTTCGCCCTCACGTTCAGAGGACGTTGCCTGTTGCTGCCGCTTGCTACGCCAGGTGTAAATTTGCGACTCATAAAGGCTGAGTTCGCGGGCAGCTGCGGCCACACCAATACGTTCAGCCAGTTTCAGGGCTTCGTCGCGGAATTCAGGTGTATGTTGCTTGCGTGGCTTTTTAGTGGTTGATGCTGGTTTTGTCATGTGAGTCACCTCTTGCTTGAGAG
>NZ_JBXUFT010000049.1:0-255 GCF_057180665.1 Serratia sp. Sp408 | reverse complement strand
GAGCACCGCTTCACGAGTTGAAGCAAATCAAGCTTTTAATTGAAGAGTTTGATCATGGCTCAGATTGAACGCTGGCGGCAGGCCTAACACATGCAAGTCGAGCGGTAGCACAGGAGAGCTTGCTCTCCGGGTGACGAGCGGCGGACGGGTGAGTAATGTCTGGGAAACTGCCCGATGGAGGGGGATAACCACTGGAAACGGTGGCTAATACCGCATAACGTCTACGGACCAAAGAGGGGGACCTTCGGGCCTCTT
>NZ_JBXUFT010000048.1:0-255 GCF_057180665.1 Serratia sp. Sp408 | reverse complement strand
ACTTAACAAACCGCCTGCGTGCGCTTTACGCCCAGTAATTCCGATTAACGCTTGCACCCTCCGTATTACCGCGGCTGCTGGCACGGAGTTAGCCGGTGCTTCTTCTGCGAGTAACGTCAATCCAACAACGTATTAAGCTATTGGCCTTCCTCCTCGCTGAAAGTGCTTTACAACCCGAAGGCCTTCTTCACACACGCGGCATGGCTGCATCAGGCTTGCGCCCATTGTGCAATATTCCCCACTGCTGCCTCCCGT
>NZ_JBXUFT010000047.1:0-255 GCF_057180665.1 Serratia sp. Sp408 | reverse complement strand
ACTTAACAAACCGCCTGCGTGCGCTTTACGCCCAGTAATTCCGATTAACGCTTGCACCCTCCGTATTACCGCGGCTGCTGGCACGGAGTTAGCCGGTGCTTCTTCTGCGAGTAACGTCAATCCAACAGCGTATTAAGCTATTGGCCTTCCTCCTCGCTGAAAGTGCTTTACAACCCGAAGGCCTTCTTCACACACGCGGCATGGCTGCATCAGGCTTGCGCCCATTGTGCAATATTCCCCACTGCTGCCTCCCGT
>NZ_JBXUFT010000046.1:0-255 GCF_057180665.1 Serratia sp. Sp408 | reverse complement strand
GAGCACCGCTTCACGAGTTGAAGCAAATCAAGCTTTTAATTGAAGAGTTTGATCATGGCTCAGATTGAACGCTGGCGGCAGGCCTAACACATGCAAGTCGAGCGGTAGCACAGGAGAGCTTGCTCTCTGGGTGACGAGCGGCGGACGGGTGAGTAATGTCTGGGAAACTGCCCGATGGAGGGGGATAACCACTGGAAACGGTGGCTAATACCGCATAACGTCTACGGACCAAAGAGGGGGACCTTCGGGCCTCTT
>NZ_JBXUFT010000045.1:0-255 GCF_057180665.1 Serratia sp. Sp408 | reverse complement strand
CCCCCCCCCCCCCCCCCCCCCCCCCCCCCCCCCCCCCCCCCCCCCCCCCCCCCCCCCCCCCCCCCCCCCCCCCCCCCCCCCCCCCCCCCCCCCCCCCCCCCCCCCCCCCCCCCCCCCCCCCCCCCCCCCCCCCCCCCCCCCCCCCCCCCCCCCCCCCCCCCCCCCCCCCCCCCCCCCCCCCCCCCCCCCCCCCCCCCCCCCCCCCCCCCCCCCCCCCCCCCCCCCCCCCCCCCCCCCCCCCCCCCCCCCCCCCCC
>NZ_JBXUFT010000044.1:0-259 GCF_057180665.1 Serratia sp. Sp408 | reverse complement strand
TCTGCAGGGCAGTATGAGCGCTAAAGGTTGTTGTTACGACAATGCCTGTGCGGAAAGCTTCTTTCACTCACTGAAGGTGGAATGTATCCACGGGGAGGACTTTGCCAGCCGGGAAATAATGCGAACGACAGTGTTTAATTATATCGAGTGCGATTACAATCGCTGGCGTCGTCACAGTGCCTGTGGCGGTCTTAGCCCGGAACAGTTTGAAAACCAAAACCTCGCTTAGGGCCGTGTCCACATTACGTGGGTAGGATCA
>NZ_JBXUFT010000043.1:0-261 GCF_057180665.1 Serratia sp. Sp408 | reverse complement strand
TGTAAGTGCAGCGATGCATTGAGCTAACCAGTACTAATGATCCGTGAGGCTTAACCTTACAACACCGAAGGTGTTTTAGAGACAAAGATATTCAGCTGGTTCCGAGATTGGTTCTGATGGCTTTACGAGAAGTGAAGCGGTCGGGATGAAACAGAATTTGCCTGGCGGCAATAGCGCGGTGGTCCCACCTGACCCCATGCCGAACTCAGAAGTGAAACGCCGTAGCGCCGATGGTAGTGTGGGGTCTCCCCATGCGAGGGT
>NZ_JBXUFT010000042.1:0-261 GCF_057180665.1 Serratia sp. Sp408 | reverse complement strand
AGCTTGACACTGAACATTGAGCCTTGATGTGTAGGATAGGTGGGAGGCTTTGAAGCGTGGACGCCAGTCTGCGTGGAGCCAACCTTGAAATACCACCCTTTAATGTTTGATGTTCTAACTCGGCCCCATAATCTGGGGTGAGGACAGTGTCTGGTGGGTAGTTTGACTGGGGCGGTCTCCTCCCAAAGAGTAACGGAGGAGCACGAAGGTTAGCTAATCACGGTCGGACATCGTGAGGTTAGTGCAAAGGCATAAGCTAGC
>NZ_JBXUFT010000041.1:0-268 GCF_057180665.1 Serratia sp. Sp408 | reverse complement strand
AGTTCCCGGCCGAACCGCTGGCAACAAAGGATAAGGGTTGCGCTCGTTGCGGGACTTAACCCAACATTTCACAACACGAGCTGACGACAGCCATGCAGCACCTGTCTCAGAGTTCCCGAAGGCACCCATCCATCTCTGGATAGTTCTCTGGATGTCAAGAGTAGGTAAGGTTCTTCGCGTTGCATCGAATTAAACCACATGCTCCACCGCTTGTGCGGGCCCCCGTCAATTCATTTGAGTTTTAACCTTGCGGCCGTACTCCCCAGGC
>NZ_JBXUFT010000040.1:0-271 GCF_057180665.1 Serratia sp. Sp408 | reverse complement strand
GTAAGTGCAGCGATGCATTGAGCTAACCAGTACTAATGATCCGTGAGGCTTAACCTTACAACACCGAAGGTGTTTTAGAGACAAAGATATTCAGCTGGTTCCGAGATTGGTTCTGATGGCTTTACGTAAAGTGAAGCAGTTGGAATGAAACAGAATTTGCCTGGCGGCAATAGCGCGGTGGTCCCACCTGACCCCATGCCGAACTCAGAAGTGAAACGCCGTAGCGCCGATGGTAGTGTGGGGTCTCCCCATGCGAGAGTAGGACACTGCC
>NZ_JBXUFT010000039.1:0-288 GCF_057180665.1 Serratia sp. Sp408 | reverse complement strand
GACATCATCGTATTGCTACATTTGAGAGACTCTATGACAGGTTACTCCTCATCCCAAACTGCTACGGGGGACAAGTTTCAGCCGTCATGTTTCAATTTTCAGCTTGTTCCAGATTGTTAAAGAGCAAAATACTTCGCAGCATACTGTTGCCAATATACTCTGAAGTATTGAAATTCAAGGACCTATATGGTGGAGCTAAGCGGGATCGAACCGCTGACCTCCTGCGTGCAAGGCAGGCGCTCTCCCAGCTGAGCTATAGCCCCATACAGTCACTGACAGAGACCTTCG
>NZ_JBXUFT010000038.1:0-298 GCF_057180665.1 Serratia sp. Sp408 | reverse complement strand
CCAGTTGGCGTTTGAGGCGGGCATTCTCAGCGGCGAGTTCGCCCTCACGTTCAGAGGACGTTGCCTGTTGCTGCCGCTTGCTACGCCAGGTGTAAATTTGCGACTCATAAAGGCTGAGTTCGCGGGCGGCTGCGGCCACACCAATACGTTCAGCCAGTTTCAGGGCTTCGTCGCGGAATTCAGGTGTATGTTGCTTGCGTGGCTTTTTAGTGGTTGATGCTGGTTTTGTCATGTGAGTCACCTCTTGCTTGAGAGTTTACTCACTTAGTCGCGTGTCCACTATTGCTGGGTAAGATCA
>NZ_JBXUFT010000037.1:0-305 GCF_057180665.1 Serratia sp. Sp408 | reverse complement strand
GCAAGCTGACCGCTTTCTACGATGACAACGGCATCTCCATCGACGGCCACGTCGAGGGCTGGTTCACCGACGACACCGCCAAGCGCTTTGAAGCCTACGGCTGGCACGTGGTGCGCGGCGTCGACGGCCACGACAGCGACGCCATCAAGGCGGCGATTGAAGAAGCCCGTCGCGTTACCGACAAACCGTCGCTGCTGATGTGCAAAACCGTGATTGGCTTCGGTTCGCCGAACAAGGCCGGCACCCACGATTCCCACGGCGCACCGCTGGGCGAGGCCGAAGTGGCCGCCACCCGCGAACAGCTG
>NZ_JBXUFT010000036.1:0-307 GCF_057180665.1 Serratia sp. Sp408 | reverse complement strand
GTTACCGTGAGCATGGTCTGCCAATATCCGAGAATCTGTTGAAGCAGGACTTTTACGCCAGCGGCCCGAATCAAAAGTGGGTGGGTGACATCACGTATCTGCGCACCGGTGAAGGCTGGCTGTATCTGGCGGTGGTGATTGACCTGTGGTCGCGGTCAGTCATTGGCTGGTCGATGTCCGCACGGATGACGGCACAGCTTGCCTGCGATGCACTACAGATGGCGTTATGGCGGCGTAAACGCCCGGAAAATGTCATCGTGCACACAGACCGAGGTGGCCAGTACTGTTCAACGGATTACCAGAGCTT
>NZ_JBXUFT010000035.1:0-319 GCF_057180665.1 Serratia sp. Sp408 | reverse complement strand
TGTAACTCGCCTTGTCCAGCTCGATGGTTGACTGGGTCGCCACCGCATCACTCGCCGCAATGGTGTAGATAGCCGAGTCCTTGTGCTCGCTTCCCAACGTCAGAGTGGCTTTGTGCGTCGTACCCGCCGCTGCCGCAACATAGGTCGCCTTGTAGCTGCCCGACCCGACGAAAGTTTCCGCCCAGGTCACGCTCTGGCTCGCCGCACCCGACACGTTCACCGCTGCCGACGTCAGCACAGCCACCTTCCCGGACACCGGGTTGCCGTGCGTATCCTTCAGCGCAACCGTCACCACCATGTTGGCGCCCGCGATGTAACT
>NZ_JBXUFT010000034.1:0-334 GCF_057180665.1 Serratia sp. Sp408 | reverse complement strand
TCATGACTGGGGTGAAGTCGTAACAAGGTAACCGTAGGGGAACCTGCGGTTGGATCACCTCCTTACCTAACGATATTCGATTGTGCAGTGTCCACACAGATTGTCTGATAGAAAAGTAATGAGCAAATGCGCACCTGTTGATGTAATGAGTCTCTGACTCATGCTGATACGAGAAACGGTTAAGCCCTGGGTTTAATCGGATTTTGTGTCCCCATCGTCTAGAGGCCTAGGACACTGCCCTTTCACGGCTGTAACAGGGGTTCGAATCCCCTTGGGGACGCCATCCGATAATGAGTGAAAGACATTATCACCGGTTCGCAAGAACCGAAAATAA
>NZ_JBXUFT010000033.1:0-342 GCF_057180665.1 Serratia sp. Sp408 | reverse complement strand
GTGTCCACACAGATTGTCTGATGAAAAGTAACGAGCAGAAATACCTTAATAGGCTTGTAGCTCAGGTGGTTAGAGCGCACCCCTGATAAGGGTGAGGTCGGTGGTTCAAGTCCACTCAGGCCTACCACTTCTCTCCTATGCTGCGTTATGGCGCCGCTTGCATATTTCAATATGCGTCGCGACACCACGCCTTGCCTAGAAGAAAAGTAGTAAATCGAAGGTCTCTGTCAGTGACTGTATGGGGCTATAGCTCAGCTGGGAGAGCGCCTGCCTTGCACGCAGGAGGTCAGCGGTTCGATCCCGCTTAGCTCCACCATATAGGTCCTTGAATTTCAATACTTC
>NZ_JBXUFT010000032.1:0-359 GCF_057180665.1 Serratia sp. Sp408 | reverse complement strand
GTGTCCACACAGATTGTCTGATGAAAAGTAACGAGCAGAAATACCTTAATAGGCTTGTAGCTCAGGTGGTTAGAGCGCACCCCTGATAAGGGTGAGGTCGGTGGTTCAAGTCCACTCAGGCCTACCAAATTCTTCCTTATGCTGCGTTATGCTCGCGGTCGTTTACTCAGGTAAACTTCCCGGTCGCATGCCTTGCCAAAGAAAGAATTAACTCTTCAATGAGTTGGTAAACCGAAGGTCTCTGTCAGTGACTGTATGGGGCTATAGCTCAGCTGGGAGAGCGCCTGCCTTGCACGCAGGAGGTCAGCGGTTCGATCCCGCTTAGCTCCACCATATAGGTCCTTGAATTTCAATACTTC
>NZ_JBXUFT010000031.1:0-360 GCF_057180665.1 Serratia sp. Sp408 | reverse complement strand
CGACGCCGCGCACCACGTGCCAGCCGTAGGCTTCAAAGCGCTTGGCGGTGTCGTCGGTGAACCAGCCCTCGACGTGGCCGTCGATGGAGATGCCGTTGTCATCGTAGAAAGCGGTCAGCTTGCCGAGTTTCATGGTGCCGGCCAGCGAACAGACTTCGTGGGAGATGCCTTCCATCATGCAGCCGTCGCCCATGAAGGCGTAGGTGTGGTGGTCAACGATATCGTGGCCCGGGCGGTTGAACTGCGCCGCCAGGGTGCGTTCGGCGATGGCGAAGCCGACGGCGTTGGCAATGCCCTGGCCGAGCGGGCCGGTGGTGGTTTCGACGCCAGGGGTATAGCCGTATTCAGGGTGACCCGGGG
>NZ_JBXUFT010000030.1:0-378 GCF_057180665.1 Serratia sp. Sp408 | reverse complement strand
CGTATTAAGCTATTGGCCTTCCTCCTCGCTGAAAGTGCTTTACAACCCGAAGGCCTTCTTCACACACGCGGCATGGCTGCATCAGGCTTGCGCCCATTGTGCAATATTCCCCACTGCTGCCTCCCGTAGGAGTCTGGACCGTGTCTCAGTTCCAGTGTGGCTGGTCATCCTCTCAGACCAGCTAGGGATCGTCGCCTAGGTGAGCCGTTACCCCACCTACTAGCTAATCCCATCTGGGCACATCCGATGGCAAGAGGCCCGAAGGTCCCCCTCTTTGGTCCGTAGACGTTATGCGGTATTAGCCACCGTTTCCAGTGGTTATCCCCCTCCATCGGGCAGTTTCCCAGACATTACTCACCCGTCCGCCGCTCGTCACCC
>NZ_JBXUFT010000029.1:0-383 GCF_057180665.1 Serratia sp. Sp408 | reverse complement strand
GCTCTACGAAGCCGCCGAGAAGGCGAAGATCGAGCTCTCCTCGACGATGACGACGCAGATCAACCTGCCGTTCGTCACCGCCACTGCCGAGGGCCCGACGCACCTCGACCTGCAGCTCACCCGCGCGAAGTTCGGTGAGATCACCGCCGACCTGATCGAGCGGACGGTCGGCCCGACGAAGGCCGCGCTCGCCGACGCGGGGCTCGATGCCTCGAAGATCGAGCACGTCGTGCTCGTCGGCGGCATGACCCGCATGCCTGCCGTCCAGTAGAAGGTCAAGGAGCTGCTCGGCAAGGACCCGCACAAGGGCGTCAACCCGGACGAGGTCGTCGCCATCGGCGCGGCCATCCAGGCCGGGGTGCTCAAGGGCGAGGTCAAGGACG
>NZ_JBXUFT010000028.1:0-408 GCF_057180665.1 Serratia sp. Sp408 | reverse complement strand
CCCCCGACGTGGTGCTCACCGCGGAGGAGAAACAGGTCTGGGCACCCCTTCCGCCCAACCGCTCGGAAGTGCCCGTGCTCCTCTACCACGGCATCGGCCCGGCGAGCGACTTCTCCGACCCGGCGGACGCGTCCTACGGGATCGAGTTCGACGACTTCGCCAAGCAATTGACGTTGATCAAGCACGCCGGCTACCAGACAATCGACCTGCCGACCTTTCTGCGCTTCGTCCAGGGAGACCCGGTCGACCTTCCCCCACGGCCTCTCCTGCTCACCTTCGACGATGCCCGAGCGGATTCGTGGACCGGCGGCGACGGCATCCTCCAGGAGCTTGGCTTCAACGCCGTGATGTTCGTTGACGTCGGCCGCGTCGAGGACCGCAGCCCCGAATACCTGACCTGGGAGGAGC
>NZ_JBXUFT010000027.1:0-410 GCF_057180665.1 Serratia sp. Sp408 | reverse complement strand
CTGAAGGAACGTTTAAGACTAAGACGTTGATAGGCTGGGTGTGTAAGTGCAGCGATGCATTGAGCTAACCAGTACTAATGATCCGTGAGGCTTAACCTTACAACACCGAAGGTGTTTTAGAGACAAAAGATTTTCAGCCTGTTCCGTGATTGAAGTCCGAAGGATTTCGCGCTGAAGCAAGGCGGCAAACGATGGCTGAGCAGGAGCATACACGCGTATGTGACTGTGAAGACAGAGAGCGGCCAACGCAGCAGCAGCGTGAAAGACACAGGACGGGTAAAAAAGAATTTGCCTGGCGGCAATAGCGCGGTGGTCCCACCTGACCCCATGCCGAACTCAGAAGTGAAACGCCGTAGCGCCGATGGTAGTGTGGGGTCTCCCCATGCGAGAGTAGGACACTGCCAGGCATC
>NZ_JBXUFT010000026.1:0-418 GCF_057180665.1 Serratia sp. Sp408 | reverse complement strand
CGGCAGCCAGTGCTTCCGGTACCGCCTGCTGGTGAACGACAACGTCGGCAACGTCGGGACCTCCGGCGTGCCGGCGACGGCACAGCGCGTCGACCTGATCGCACCGACGGTCGCGATCGGCGCGCCGGCGGCCGGCAGCGTGCAGGGCGGGACGTTCACCGTGTCCGGCACGGCGGGCGACGCACACACCGGCATCGACCACGTGCGCCTGGCATGGACGGGCCCGGCCTCGACCAGCGGCACGATCTGCGATCCCGCGACCCTCGGCGGCGCGAGCCCCTCGTGGACCTTCACCTGCTCGTGGAACACGAGCCTGCGCCCTGACGGCACGTACACGATCACGGCGACGTCGTGGGATCGTGCGACCAACACCTCCACGACCTCGTCCGTCTCCATCGTCCTCGACAACTTACCGCCC
>NZ_JBXUFT010000025.1:0-438 GCF_057180665.1 Serratia sp. Sp408 | reverse complement strand
CGTGTAGAACAGTCCCGATCGTTCGCCGGCGGCGCACGACTCCAGGTACCGGTCGTTGTTCTCCATGAAGATCGAGTAGTGGCCGAGCCGCTCGAGGTGGAGACTGCGGAACAGGTGGGCGAGTTGGTTCGCCCGGGCCTCGTACTCGCGATAGGTGACGGCTTCGCCCGTCGACGCCATGATGAACGCGGGGCGGTCAGGATGGTCGTGCGCGTATTGCCCCGGATACATGTCAGCCCCCTTACCGGTCGGTGTCGCCCGTGCGGACAGTACCCCGTCGTCGCCGCGCGAACTTCGTATCGCGGTGTCGATGGTCACGCGCCAAGAAGGGCCGAAGGTCCCTGGTTGCCGATCGGCGGCAGCGGCAGAGTCAGAGACGTGACAATTCTCGATGACCCTCCAGTCCAAGGCACGGTTCTGGACGACCCACCCGTGCAC
>NZ_JBXUFT010000024.1:0-478 GCF_057180665.1 Serratia sp. Sp408 | reverse complement strand
ATTCGGGCCGCTGGCGTAAAAGTCCTGCTTCAACAGATTCTCGGATATTGGCAGACCATGCTCACGGTAACTGACCGGGCTGAACCGGCGCGAGGCTTTCGCCCGCAGCCCCTGACGACGCAGACTGGCGGCGATAGTCTTGATGTTGTACTCCGGCAGTTCATCAGCAAGACGAGGCGCTCCATAACGCTGTTTTGCCTTGGCAAAGGTCTGTCGAACCGCATCATCGCAGACAAGTCGGAACTGTTGACGCCGGTTTATCTGGTGACGACGCTGACGCCAGGCATACCAGCCACTGCGGGCGACGTGCAGTACCCGGCACATGGCTTTGATACTGAACTCAGCCTGATGCTTTTCGATAAAGACATACTTCATTTCAGGCGCTTGGCGAAGTATGTCGCGGCCTTTTGGAGAATGGCCAGTTCCTCGTCCCGTTCAGCCAGTTGGCGTTTGAGGCGGGCATTCTCAGCGGCGAGTT
>NZ_JBXUFT010000022.1:0-825 GCF_057180665.1 Serratia sp. Sp408 | reverse complement strand
CGACAAACCGTCGCTGCTGATGTGCAAAACCGTGATTGGCTTCGGTTCGCCGAACAAGGCCGGCACCCACGATTCCCACGGCGCACCGCTGGGCGAGGCCGAAGTGGCCGCCACCCGCGAACAGCTGGGCTGGAAATACGCCGCCTTTGAAATCCCGCAGGACATCTACGCCCAGTGGGATGCGAAAGAAGCCGGTCAGGCGAAAGAAGCCGCCTGGAACGACAAGTTCGCCGCCTACGCCAAGGCCTTCCCGGAACTGGCTGCGGAGTTCAAACGCCGCATGAACGGCGAACTGCCGGCCAACTGGCAGGCAGAAGCGAAGAAAGTGGTTGAGCAGCTGCAGGCCAACCCGGCCAACATCGCCAGCCGCAAGGCGTCGCAGAACGCGCTGGAAGCGTTCGGCAAACTGCTGCCGGAGTTCCTCGGCGGCTCCGCCGACCTGGCGCCAAGCAACCTGACCCTGTGGTCCGGCTCCAAATCGCTGGGCGATGACCTGGCCGGCAACTACATCCACTACGGCGTGCGCGAGTTCGGCATGACCGCCATCACCAACGGCATCGCGCTGCACGGCGGTTTCCTGCCGTACTCGGCGACCTTCCTGATGTTCGTGGAATACGCCCGTAACGCGGTGCGCATGGCGGCGCTGATGAAAATCCGCAACGTGTTCGTCTACACCCACGACTCCATCGGTCTGGGAGAAGACGGCCCGACTCACCAGCCGGTGGAGCAGTTGGCCAGCCTGCGGGTGACCCCGAACATGAGCACCTGGCGTCCGTGTGACCAGGTGGAATCGGCGATTGCCTGGCAGTACGGCATCGAGCGCCA
>NZ_JBXUFT010000021.1:0-869 GCF_057180665.1 Serratia sp. Sp408 | reverse complement strand
TGTAACTCGCCTTGTCCAGCTCGATGGTTGACTGGGTCGCCACCGCATCACTCGCCGCAATGGTGTAGATAGCCGAGTCCTTGTGCTCGCTTCCCAACGTCAGAGTGGCTTTGTGCGTCGTACCCGCAAGGGTCGCCGTGTAGGTTGCCTGATAAGTCCCGTCCGGCTCCAACTCCAGCCAATCCCCTTTCGGCGTCGCACCCTGAACCGTCACGACCCCCTTCAGTGTCGCACTATCCTCACCCACCAATGGATTGTTTGCCTTGTCCCTCAACGTCACCGTCACGGTTATGTCGCTACCTGCGGTGTAGCTCTGACTGTCCACCTTGATGGTCGAATTGGCCACCACTGCCTCAGCAGCATAAATGTCGTACTCCTTCGACGCCTGAGAAGCGCCAGCCAGCGTCAGAGTGGCCTTCAAGGCACTCCCTACCGCACCTGCCGTGTAGGTCGCCACGTACGTGCCCGACCCGACGAAAGTTTCCGCCCAAACCCCACTCAGCGCGCCGTTTCCAACCTTCACCGACGACGCCAGCGTAGCTGCCTGCCCTGCCACCGCGTTGCCATGAGCATCCTTCAGCGCAACCGTCACCTTCATACCCTCACCGGAGATGTAGCTATCCCCCTCCATAGTGATGGTCGAGGTGGTCGCCACCGCATCACTCGCCGCAATGGTGTAGATAGCCGAGTCCTTGTGCTCGCTTCCCAACGTCAGGGTGGCTTTGTGCGTCTTGCCCGCCGCTGCCGCAACATAGGTCGCCTTGTAGCTGCCCGACCCGGCCAAGGTTTCCGCCCAGGTCACGGTCTGGCTCGCCGCACCCGACACGTTCACCGCTGCCGACGTCAGCACAGCCACCTTCCCGGACACC
>NZ_JBXUFT010000020.1:0-1654 GCF_057180665.1 Serratia sp. Sp408 | reverse complement strand
TCGCCTTTCCCTCACGGTACTGGTTCACTATCGGTCAGTCAGGAGTATTTAGCCTTGGAGGATGGTCCCCCCATATTCAGACAGGATGTCACGTGTCCCGCCCTACTCATCGAACTCACAATTAATGCATTTTAGTGTACGGGGCTATCACCCTTTACTGCGCGACTTTCCAGACGCTTCCACTAACACAAGAACTGATTCAGGTTCTGGGCTCCTCCCCGTTCGCTCGCCGCTACTGGGGGAATCTCGGTTGATTTCTTTTCCTCGGGGTACTTAGATGTTTCAGTTCCCCCGGTTCGCCTCATGCCACTATGTATTCATGACATGATAGTGTGTCGAAACACACTGGGTTTCCCCATTCGGGTATCGCCGGTTATTACGGTTCATATCACCTTACCGACGCTTATCGCAGATTAGCACGCCCTTCATCGCCTCTGACTGCCTAGGCATCCACCGTGTACGCTTAGTCACTTAACCTCACAACCCGAAGGTGTCTTTCGACATCATCGTATTGCTACATTTGAGAGACTCTATGACAGGTTACTCCTCATCCCAAACTGCTACGGGGGACAAGTTTCAGCCGTCATGTTTCAATTTTCAGCTTGTTCCAGATTGTTAAAGAGCAATATCTTAAACACGACTCGTTAAAGTCATCTTTAAGTTATTTTCGGTTCTTGCGAACCGGTGATAATGTCTTTCACTCATTATCGGATGGCGTCCCCAAGGGGATTCGAACCCCTGTTACAGCCGTGAAAGGGCAGTGTCCTAGGCCTCTAGACGATGGGGACCCGAAATTTGCTTATCGAATCAGCGATTCGATAATTTCGGGTAAAGGTGAGATTTTTTCATAAAAATCGAGCGCCATTGTCGTTTGTCACCGTACTCGACGGTCACAAATTTCCCGGCACTTACCTATACCACAAGGTTTTGTTTGCTCATTACTTTTCTATCAGACAATCTGTGTGGACACTGCACAATCGAATATCGTTAGGTAAGGAGGTGATCCAACCGCAGGTTCCCCTACGGTTACCTTGTTACGACTTCACCCCAGTCATGAATCACAAAGTGGTAAGCGCCCTCCCGAAGG
This sequence comes from Serratia sp. Sp408, assembly GCF_057180665.1. NCBI lineage: Bacteria > Pseudomonadati > Pseudomonadota > Gammaproteobacteria > Enterobacterales > Yersiniaceae > Serratia > Serratia sp. Sp408. Next base: position 567 of record NZ_JBXUFT010000020.1, on the reverse strand, counting down.
TTAAGCTACCTACTTCTTTTGCAACCCACTCCCATGGTGTGACGGGCGGTGTGTACAAGGCCCGGGAACGTATTCACCGTAGCATTCTGATCTACGATTACTAGCGATTCCGACTTCATGGAGTCGAGTTGCAGACTCCAATCCGGACTACGACGTACTTTATGAGGTCCGCTTACTCTCGCAAGTTCGCTTCTCTTTGTATACGCCATTGTAGCACGTGTGTAGCCCTACTCGTAAGGGCCATGATGACTTGACGTCATCCCCACCTTCCTCCAGTTTATCACTGGCAGTCTCCTTTGAGTTCCCGGCCGAACCGCTGGCAACAAAGGATAAGGGTTGCGCTCGTTGCGGGACTTAACCCAACATTTCACAACACGAGCTGACGACAGCCATGCAGCACCTGTCTCAGAGTTCCCGAAGGCACCCTTCCATCTCTGGAAAGTTCTCTGGATGTCAAGAGTAGGTAAGGTTCTTCGCGTTGCATCGAATTAAACCACATGCTCCACCGCTTGTGCGGGCCCCCGTCAATTCATTTGAGTTTTAACCTTGCGGCCGTACTCCCCAGGC
>NZ_JBXUFT010000019.1:0-1862 GCF_057180665.1 Serratia sp. Sp408 | reverse complement strand
GGGGCCGAGTTAGAACATCAAACATTAAAGGGTGGTATTTCAAGGTTGGCTCCACGCAGACTGGCGTCCACGCTTCAAAGCCTCCCACCTATCCTACACATCAAGGCTCAATGTTCAGTGTCAAGCTATAGTAAAGGTTCACGGGGTCTTTCCGTCTTGCCGCGGGTACACTGCATCTTCACAGCGAGTTCAATTTCACTGAGTCTCGGGTGGAGACAGCCTGGCCATCATTACGCCATTCGTGCAGGTCGGAACTTACCCGACAAGGAATTTCGCTACCTTAGGACCGTTATAGTTACGGCCGCCGTTTACCGGGGCTTCGATCAAGAGCTTCGCCTTGCGGCTGACCCCATCAATTAACCTTCCGGCACCGGGCAGGCGTCACACCGTATACGTCCACTTTCGTGTTTGCACAGTGCTGTGTTTTTATTAAACAGTTGCAGCCAGCTGGTATCTGCGACTGGCTTCAGCTCCATCCGCAAGGGACTTCACCTACGCGCCAGCGTGCCTTCTCCCGAAGTTACGGCACCATTTTGCCTAGTTCCTTCACCCGAGTTCTCTCAAGCGCCTTGGTATTCTCTACCTGACCACCTGTGTCGGTTTGGGGTACGATTTCGTGTTACCTGATGCTTAGAGGCTTTTCCTGGAAGCTTGGCATCAACTACTTCTGCACCGTAGTGCATCGTCATCACGCCTCAGAGTTAACGGCGTTCCGGATTTACCAGGAACACCCTCCTACACGCTTAAACCGGGACAACCGTCGCCCGGCTAGCCTAGCCTTCTCCGTCCCCCCTTCGCAGTAACACCAAGTACAGGAATATTAACCTGTTTCCCATCGACTACGCTTTTCAGCCTCGCCTTAGGGGTCGACTCACCCTGCCCCGATTAACGTTGGACAGGAACCCTTGGTCTTCCGGCGAGCGGGCTTTTCACCCGCTTTATCGTTACTTATGTCAGCATTCGCACTTCTGATACCTCCAGCATACCTCACAGTACACCTTCACAGGCTTACAGAACGCTCCCCTACCCAACAACGCCTAAGCGTCGCTGCCGCAGCTTCGGTGCATGGTTTAGCCCCGTTACATCTTCCGCGCAGGCCGACTCGACCAGTGAGCTATTACGCTTTCTTTAAATGATGGCTGCTTCTAAGCCAACATCCTGGCTGTCTGTGCCTTCCCACATCGTTTCCCACTTAACCATGACTTTGGGACCTTAGCTGGCGGTCTGGGTTGTTTCCCTCTTCACGACGGACGTTAGCACCCGCCGTGTGTCTCCCGTGATAACATTCTTCGGTATTCGGAGTTTGCATCGGTTTGGTAAGCCGGGATGGCCCCCTAGCCGAAACAGTGCTCTACCCCCGAAGATGAGTTCACGAGGCGCTACCTAAATAGCTTTCGGGGAGAACCAGCTATCTCCCGGTTTGATTGGCCTTTCACCCCCAGCCACAAGTCATCCGCTAATTTTTCAACATTAGTCGGTTCGGTCCTCCAGTTAGTGTTACCCAACCTTCAACCTGCCCATGGCTAGATCACCGGGTTTCGGGTCTATACCTTGCAACTAGACGCCCAGTTAAGACTCGGTTTCCCTACGGCTCCCCTATTCGGTTAACCTTGCTACAAAATATAAGTCGCTGACCCATTATACAAAAGGTACGCAGTCACACCACGAAGGTGCTCCCACTGCTTGTACGTACACGGTTTCAGGTTCTATTTCACTCCCCTCGCCGGGGTTCTTTTCGCCTTTCCCTCACGGTACTGGTTCACTATCGGTCAGTCAGGAGTATTTAGCCTTGGAGGATGGTCCCCCCATATTCAGACAGGATGTCACGTGTCCCGCCCTACTCATCGAACTCACAATTAATG
>NZ_JBXUFT010000018.1:0-4899 GCF_057180665.1 Serratia sp. Sp408 | reverse complement strand
AGGAACGGATGTGAACCCCGCTGGCTGCGGCCGGTGGGGGTGAGCCTCGGGATAAGACGAATATTGCAGGACACGGTCAGGCATCAAATAAAACAACCAGCCCTACGCGCAAGCGTGGGGCTTTTTATTTGGCGGGTCTACGGACAATGACAGGAGCTTGCTAACGCTGTTCAGTCAATAAAAAAGGCCCCGCAGGGCCTTGGTTGGTGTTTCGACGGCACATGCAGCGGTATTAATGCGCGCTGCCTTGCGAAATTCCCAGACCGGTTTGCGAGCGAACGAACTGAGAGCGGAAACGCTCGCGTTCCTGCTGGCCTGCCAACGAACTGTCGGTGACCGAAAATAGCCAGGTACCGACGAATGCCACAATCATCGAGAACAACGCTGGGTATTCGTATGGATAGATCGCTTTCTCATGACCGAGTATTTGCACCCAAATCGTCGGGCCAAGGATCATCAGGATCACCGCGGTCAACAGACCAAGCCAGCCACCGATCATCGCACCACGAGTGGTCAGGCGTGACCAATACATCGAAAGGATGATGATAGGGAAATTACAGCTGGCGGCAATGGAGAACGCCAGACCGACCATAAAGGCAATGTTCTGCTTTTCAAACAGAATGCCTAATGCAATGGCAACGATCCCCAGCACGACGACGGTGATCTTGGACACGCGCAGTTCATCACGCTCGGTAGCCTTGCCGTTTTTGATAACGCTGGCGTACAGATCGTGGGAAACCGCCGACGCGCCCGCCAGCGTCAAGCCAGCGACTACGGCCAAAATTGTGGCGAAGGCTACGGCAGAAATAAAGCCAAGGAAGAAGTTGCCGCCGACGGCATTGGCCAGGTGTACCGCTGCCATATTCGTGCCGCCGAGCAGTGCGCCGGTCGCGTCTTTAAACGCCGGATTGCCGCTAACCAGCAGAATGGCGCCGAAACCGATGATAAAGGTCAGAATATAGAAGTAACCAATAAAACCGGTCGCATAGAAAACGCTTTTACGCGCTTCTTTTGCATCGTGCACCGTGAAGAAGCGCATCAGGATATGTGGCAAGCCTGCGGTACCGAACATCAATGCCAGCCCAAGCGAAAGCGCTGATATCGGATCGGAAACCAGCCCTCCTGGGCTCATGATGGCAATGCCCTTGGGATGCACTTTCACTGCTTCGGCGAACAGGGTATTGAAGTCAAAATTCACCGACTTCATCACCATCAGCGCCATAAAGCTGGCGCCGGACAGCAGCAGGACTGCCTTGATAATTTGTACCCAGGTGGTGGCCAACATGCCGCCAAACAAAACGTACAGTACCATTAAGATACCGACCAAAATGACCGCGATATGATAGTTGAGGCCGAATAACAGCTGAATGAGTTTACCTGCGCCAACCATCTGGGCGATCAGATACAGCGCAACCACCACCAGTGAGCCACAGGCAGACAGCGTGCGAATCGGTTTTTGTTTCAGGCGATAAGACGCAACGTCGGCGAAGGTGTAGCGGCCCAGATTACGCAGACGTTCGGCGATCAGGAACAAAATTATCGGCCAACCAATCAGGAAGCCAATGGAGTAGATCAGCCCATCGTAACCCGAGGTATACACCAGTGCAGAGATCCCAAGAAACGACGCGGCTGACATGAAGTCGCCGGCGATCGCCAAACCATTTTGCAAGCCGGTAATGCGCCCTCCGGCAGTGTAGTAGTCCTGACGGGAACGGGTGCGCTTGGAGGCCCAGTAGGTGATATACAGCGTAGCGCCAACGAACAGCAGGAACATCACGATGGCCTGAATATTCAACGGCTGACGCTGAACCGCGCCGCCGATGGCGTCCGCCTGGGCGAGGCCGGGTAATAACAGTAATGTTACCGTAATGAATAAACCCCTCATTGTTTCACCTCGCGCAGCACTTCCGCGGTGAGACGGTCAAATTCACCGTTGGCGCGGAAAACATAAATCCCGGTAAGGACGAACGAAATAACGATCAGCCCGACGCCGATTGGAATGCCGCGCGTGATGGTTGAGCCGGCAGCGATGGGGGTGCCTAGCCATTGTGGGTTAAAGGCAATTAAAAAAATAAAACCGACATATAACGCCAGCGTTATTAGCGACAGCAGCCAGGCAAAACGGCTGCGTTTGCGCACCAGCTCCTTGAAACGCGGGTTTTGCTCAATCCCTTGATAAATGGTGTCATTCATCAGAGTGTCTCCAGTAGGTATTGATAGCGAACGCCGCGCATACCCAAGGGTATCAAGCCGTGCATCCGACAACCGGCGATGAACGGCCCGAAGCGGCAGAAATTATGACGGCACTTTCATTGATTGTTTTTCTTCCAACAGCTTGTCGACTACGGCTGGATCCGCCAGCGTTGAGGTATCCCCCAGGTTGCTGGTATCGCCAGCGGCAATTTTGCGCAAAATGCGGCGCATGATTTTGCCCGAACGGGTTTTAGGCAGCGAGTCAGTCCAGTGCAGTACGTCGGGCGTGGCGATTGGCCCTATTTCTTTGCGTACCCAGTTACGCACCTCGGTATACAGCTCCGGCGTTGGCTCTTCCCCGTGGTTTAACGTGACATAGGCATAAATTGCCTGTCCTTTGATGTTGTGTGGTATGCCAACCACTGCCGCTTCAGCGATTTTTGGGTGGGCAACCAGCGCCGATTCGATTTCTGCGGTTCCCAGACGGTGGCCCGATACGTTCAGCACGTCGTCGACTCGGCCGGTGATCCAGTAGTAGCCGTCTTCATCACGGCGGGCACCGTCGCCGCTGAAGTACATGCCTTTGAAGGTAGAGAAATAGGTTTGTTCGAACCGCTCATGATCGCCGAACAGGGTACGCGCCTGGCCAGGCCAGGAGTCGGTGATCACCAGATTGCCTTCGGTTGCTCCCTGCAGCGGGGTTCCGCTGTTGTCAACCAGCGCCGGCTGTACGCCGAAGAACGGGCGCGTAGCGGAGCCGGCTTTGAGTTCGGTGGCGCCTGGCAACGGGGTGATCATAAAACCGCCGGTTTCGGTCTGCCACCAGGTATCCATAATCGGGCATTTCCCGTTACCGATTTTGTTGTAATACCATTCCCAGGCTTCGGGGTTAATCGGTTCGCCGACCGAGCCCATAATACGCAACGAATCGCGTTGGGTACCTTCGATGGCTTTGTCACCTTCGGCCATCAGCGCACGGATGGCGGTAGGGGCGGTATACAGAATATTGACCTGATGTTTATCCACCACCTGCGACAGGCGATTAACACCAGGGTAGTTAGGCACGCCTTCAAACATCAAGGTGATGGCACCGCAAGCCAGCGGGCCGTAAAGCAGATAGCTGTGGCCGGTAACCCAGCCAACGTCGGCGGTACACCAGTAAATATCACCGTCATGGTAATCGAAGACGTATTTAAACGTCATGGCGGCATACACCAGATAACCACCGGTGGTATGCAAAACGCCTTTAGGCTTGCCGGTAGAACCGGAGGTATAGAGAATGAACAGCGGATCTTCGGCGTTCATCTCTTCCGCGGGGCAATCGGCGGAGACGCCGTCGATCAGGTCATGCCACCATAAATCGCGCCCTTGTTGCCAGTAGCCCGGTTTTCCGGTGCGTTGGAACACCACCACATTATTGACGCTTTTTACCCCCGGATTTTTCAGCGCTTCATCGACGTTTTGCTTCAACGGTACCGAGCGGCCGGCACGCAGGCCTTCGTCGGCGGTAATCACCAGGCTGGAGTTGGAATCGATGATACGCCCGGCTACGGCTTCCGGTGAAAAGCCACCGAAGATAACCGAGTGCACGGCACCGATACGCGCGCAGGCCAGCATGGCCACGGCGGCTTCCGGCACCATTGGCATATAGATTGCCACCACGTCGCCTTTTTTAACCCCGAGGTTCTTCAACACATTGGCGAATTGACAGACATCGTGATGCAGCTGCTTATAGGTGACATGTTTGGATTGGCCGGGATCGTCACCTTCCCAGATAATGGCGGTCTGATCGCCGCGACTGGCCAGATGGCGGTCCAGGCAGTTGGCCGCCAGGTTCAGGGTCCCGTCCTCAAACCAGCGAATGCTGACGTGGCCAGGATCGAAAGAGGTATTTTTCACCTTGGTGTAGGGTTTGATCCAATCGACAATTTTGCCATGCTCACCCCAGAATGCATCTGGGTCTTGCACAGACTGTTGATAATATTGCTGATATTGTGCCGGATTGATCAGGGTGCGTTCCGCAATTGCGGCAGGAATAGCGTGTTTGTGCAGTTGGCTCATAGCTTTTCTCCTTGAAGTTGTTAATAGTATGTCAACTGAAGGTTAAGTATAGTTTGCTATGATTCTTTGTTTCTTTTTTGCGCGGCAGATCACGCAACGAAGATATTGATTTGTAATAGTTACTGGTGAAATTGATGACGATATCCACTGACTTGGCAGCAAAAAGTCCATGAATATGTCATTTTTAACTAAACTGCCATTATGAATAACCAAATGTTATATGGTTGGTGAATATATTGAATCAAGAGATGGCAACGATTCGGCTATTATTTTTCTGTGGTTCGAAGAGATAACAAATTATCTGAAAGCATGTGTTTTTCTATCGGGCGATCATGGAAACAATTGATTTATTAATTGTATTTAAAATAACTAATTGTTTTTATTTCTATTCTTGTTAACCTTGGCGGAAGGGGGAAGCGTAATGCTAATGTCGAACAGTCAAGTCATTCGTTAGAAAATACATATCCTCCGGTGATTTGAGATATTAGTCCTTTTCTTTATCCCGTATTCTTTTATGCTGGCCGAAATGGCCGAAATGGCCGAAATGGCCGAAATGGCCGAAATGGCCGAAATGGCCGAAATGGCCGAAATGGCCGAAATGGCCGAAATGGCCGAAATGGCCGAAATGGCCGAAATGGCCGAAAT
>NZ_JBXUFT010000017.1:0-8184 GCF_057180665.1 Serratia sp. Sp408 | reverse complement strand
TTTAATTATATCGAGTGCGATTACAATCGCTGGCGTCGTCACAGTGCCTGTGGCGGTCTTAGCCCGGAACAGTTTGAAAACCAAAACCTCGCTTAGGGCCGTGTCCACATTACGTGGGTAGGATCAATAATTACTGCCCACAAGGTTTTGATTTTATATCATAGAGCAGCTTGTAGTGGTCAACAAAAACTGGCCACGACTTTAGAGTTTTTCCAGAACAATCTTTCTGATTCATTCGGCGTCAAACCACCATTATATTGATGGGTCTGAGCTGGCTGTAATATCCTGTGATGTAATTCGTTATTGCCGTTCTGGCTTGGCTAAAATTCGCGTAGCCAGTATCCACTCTGTTTTCAGGCTTCTGAAGAACCGTTCCATTGGGCTGTTATCCCAGCAATTTCCCCGGCGACTCAGGCTTTGCTTTATCTGATATCTCCACAGTAACTGTCTGAAATTCCTGCTGGTATAGTGGCTGCCTTGATCCGAGTGATACAGTAAATTAGCCAGCTTTCGTCGCGCTTCCCAGGCCATGGACAGTGCTTTAGTTGTCAGTGCAGAATCCGGGAAAAATGACATAGCCCAGCTAACCGGTTTACGGGAAAAAAGATCAAGCACTACGGCCAAATAAGCCCAGCGTTTACCCGTCCAGAGTAGAGTAAGAGGCAGGGCGTAGTCGGACTATTTCCCTGCCTCTCCTCCCCGAACCGGACATGCAACTTTCAGCGCATCCGGCTCTCCATTTAAACGCTGGCGAACGCCATTGCCACTTCAGTGTAGCGCGATGTATACGTGTTTCTGGTTTCCATCCTCAGATAGGGATTACCTTCAGGTAGACGCCAGCGGAACAGCTTCTTACCTTGCCCTACCAGCCGGAACAGAATTTCGCCACTGAGCTTGCCGTGGTTGGTTTTACCAAATAAAACCCACGTTTTGCTCTGACCCGGTTTCGGTGATTTACACCACCACCTCATCAGGGAAGCGATACCTGTACGGTATTTGCGGGCCAGCCAGTGTGCCAGCTTCCAGAACACGACACGGTCAATATAACTGAAGACTTTGGCCTTAAAATCAACGAACTGGTAGAACGCAGACCAGCCTTTCAGTTTCCGGTTGAGTTGTTCAGCCATATCAACTTTGCTTTCACTGTAATTGCCTGATAACAGTGCTGTCAGCGATGCGGCGAAGTTTCTGGCTTTGTCCTTCAGGATCGTCGAGACAACCCGCATTTCGCCGTAACGACTGCGTTTGCGGATGATCCTGTGCCCCAGAAAGATAAAGCCGTCATTAACATGGGTGATCCTGGTCTTGTCCATGTTCAGCTTGAGTCTCAGACTGTCTTCGAGCACGCCCCGACACTCCTCCCTGATGGCTTCTGCCTGTGCTTTGGTGCCTTTGACAATAAGCACGAAGTCATCGGCATACCGGCAGTACGCTACAGCAGGTTTCCATTGCCAGTTTTCTCTGACTGCGGTACTTCGGCCTCGCTGGATACTGTTATTCCAGTACCAGCGGTCCTTTCTGGCTTTCCCGCTCAGGTAGCGGTCATACAGATACTGATCGAACTCATTGAGCATGATATTCGACAGCAACGGCGATATTACGCCACCTTGCGGCACGCCTTCACTGGCCGCCCGAAAGAGACCGACATCGATATGTCCCGCCTTGATGGTTTTCCACAGCAGAGTCATGAAACGTGCGTCGCTGATCCTGCGGCGTACGGCCTTCATCAGCAGTCGATGATGTACGGCGTCGAAGTAACTGGACAGATCGCCTTCAATTACCCAGCGGCCCCGTGTTTCCCCACAGTCGGTGAGCTGTAGCTTCACCGTGCGGATCGCGTGGTGGACACTCCGCTCAGGTCGAAAGCCATACGAGAGCGTATGAAAATCACTCTCCCATATCGGCTCCATCGCCATCAGCATTGCCCGCTGAACAATACGATCCCGCAACGAGGGGATACCCAGAGGTCGCTGTTTGCCGTTGCTTTTAGGGATGTAAACCCGTCTGGCTGGCAGGGGCTGATAATCACCAGAGAGAAGTTCATCCCTGAGTATTTGTAGCTCAGCAGCCAGTCTGGGTTGTAGCGTTGCTTTATTCACACCATCAACGCCAGGGGTATGCGCCCCTTTTGATGAGAACGTGATCCGCGCTGCTTCAGTCAGCCATTCTGGTTGTGTTATCAGACGTAGCAGCCGTTCAATCCGTCGGGACGGATCAGTGGCTGCCCATGTGGCAAGCTTGCGTTGCATTTCGCTGATTATCAAAGGTCTTCACCTCGTTAGGTCAGTTAATTCACGTAGCAAACACATTCAAACTGCTTCCCTTCGCCATGTAATGGGCTTTCCCCATCGCGGACTACTACGGAAGCTCCGCCAACCAGCGCGTCATCGGAGCCATGCCTCCTTAACATCCGTCGCTGACCTTCCCCGGTTTATCTGCCTGGACTCAGACATACTGAGGAGGCTGCCCGTCGCACTCTTTATCCTTGCTTGCCGCAAGTTGGCAGAAGTCAGCAACGCGAGTGTGATAGACGCTGCTGCCCCGGAGTTTCGCATACATATCAAAACACCTTCGACGGGCAGTGCTTACGTATCACTGCCCGTTACTTCTGCACGGCCTGTCAGATCACGTAGGCCGTGGTGACGTTTTCAACCCACAGAGGAGGATTAACGGGTTCATATTCTTCAGCCTTTCAGCACTCAACCTTGAGGATCATCTTGGCTTAGTGATCTCGCCTCAATCCCCATTGTCAGCGGGTTACATCACCCTGCGGGCATGCCGCAGGTCACTGCCGCTCAGGTTCTCCACCGTCACACCCGGTGGGATTGTTGGGTTTCTCATCGTGAGTTACCGGTTCAATATTCCAGACAGACTCGTGGTTCATTTGAGCGTCCATGCTCGCCCTGAACTCCGGGCACACTATAAGTCACATCACCGCACCAGATCTGATTAGGCTCGGTTACAGCAAACTGGCGTTCCAGATAATTGGGGATCTCAACGTGTTCCTTAGACGCCTTCTTATACCTATGGCCAGGCTGCTGACAACTGATGAGACGAAGCTCTTTCATCAGCTTTGTTGCCCGCCAGCGGCTAAGTTTTACACCTTTGTTCGTGACCATCGCGGCAATATTACGTGTGCCTGCGGAGCCGTTACTTTCGCGATAACTTTCACGAACAAGACTGAGTAATGTCACTCGCGTGGCATCAGGCTTTTTTGGTTGCCGCCAGTATTTATAGCTGCTGCGATGAACCCCAAACACATTGCACACAACGGCAACGGGAAACCGCGCCCTGAGTTTCTCAATTAATGAGAACTGTTCAGGGAGTCTGACATCAAGAGCGTGGTAGCCTTTTTTAATATATCTCTTTCTATTTCAACGCGTTGAAGTATTTTCTTCAACTCACGCATCTCAATCTGCTCAGGTGTCATGGGTGAAGCTATGGGTGATTTTCCCGCTCGCTCATCTTTCAGTTGTCGAACCCATTTGTCCATCGTGGATTTGCCGACATTCATCGCAGTGGCAGCGGCGGCAACGGTGTAGTGCTGATCGAGTACAAGCTGGGCAGCTTCGAGGCGAAACTCGGGGCTAAAATTGCGTCTGTTACGTCCGGTTATAATGTCACCTGTTTTGACTATGAGGTGATGATATCACCTCTATTCAGGTGGCCAAATTTACTATGCCACTACACTCACATGACAAAACCAGCATCAACCACCAAAAAGCCACGCAAGCAACATACACCTGAATTCCGCGACGAAGCCCTGAAACTAGCTGAACGCATTGGTGTGGCCGCAGCCGCCCGCGCACTCAGCCTTTATGAGTCGCAAATTTACACCTGGCGTAGCAATCGGCAGCAACAGGCAACGTCCTCTGAACGTGAGAGCGAACTCGCCGCTGAGAATGCCCGCGAACGGGACGAGGAGTTGGCCATTTACCAAAAGGCCGCGACTTACTTCGCCAAGCACCTGAAATGAAGTATGTCTTTATCGAAAGCATCAGGCTGAGTTCAGTATCAAAGCCATGTGCCGGGTACTGCACGTCGCCCGCAGTGGCTGGTATGCCTGGCGCCAGCGTCGTCACCAGATAAACCGGCGTCAACAGTTCCGACTTGTCTGCGATGATGCGGTTCGACAGACCTTTGCCAAGGCAAAACAGCGTTATGGAGCGCCTCGTCTTGCTGATGAACTGCCGGAGTACAACATCAAGACTATCGCCGCCAGTCTGCGTCGTCAGGGGCTGCGGGCGAAAGCCTCGCGCCGGTTCAGCCCGGTCAGTTACCGTGAGCATGGTCTGCCAATATCCGAGAATCTGTTGAAGCAGGACTTTTACGCCAGCGGCCCGAATCAAAAGTGGGTGGGTGACATCACGTATCTGCGCACCGCTGAAGGCTGGCTGTATCTGGCGGTGGTGATTGACCTGTGGTCGCGGTCAGTCATTGGCTGGTCGATGTCCTCACGGATGACGGCACAGCTTGCCTGCGATGCACTACAGATGGCGTTATGGCGGCGTAAACGCCCGGAAAATGTCATCGTGCACACAGACCGAGGTGGCCAGTACTGTTCAACGGATTACCAGAGCTTACTGAAACGGCATAATCTGCAGGGCAGTATGAGCGCTAAAGGTTGTTGTTACGACAATGCCTGTGCGGAAAGCTTCTTTCACTCACTGAAGGTGGAATGTATCCACGGGGAGGACTTTGCCAGCCGGGAAATAATGCGAACGGCAGTGTTTAATTATATCGAGTGCGATTACAATCGCTGGCGTCGTCACAGTGCCTGTGCGGTCTTAGCCCGGAACAGTTTGAAAACCAAAACCTCGCTTAGGGCCGTCTCCACATTTCGTGGGTAGGATCACTATTCACCATAAGTCGTGAACGGACATGTTATAGACCCCGAAGAGTGCATAACATGTCCGACAATCTAATCAGGAAAAAAATCGCGCGCCCTTGGCTGTTGCGAATGTTCTTGCTCCGGTGTAATGGAATGAGGCACGACAGCGTCATCGGCAATCCATAACGGACTCGGCTCTGCCGCACATATACTCAATGGTCTTTGGAATACTATATAAGGCTCGGTGCTAGCATCGAGCCTCGCCGTAGGTTACCAAGCCTTTCCGGGATTTCTGGACAAAATATGAACCTTCTGACAGATGCATTGTGTAAGCTGAAAATGAGTCGGTTTGTCCGGCGTGCCCTCGAAATCTTTCAGATGAATAACAATACGCGCATAGTTCACATAAGCCGCAGGTAATGGGATGAATTCCTTGTCATTCAGCGCAGTGATATGATCAACCAACAGTGTCAATGGCGCTGCTGCCTTGAGCTCCCCCTGCCGGCCCCATTGGCCAGTTTTTTCCGCAATTATCTTGGGCACGGCCTCATCCAACCGGTACTGGCCGATAAGAGTGCTCACCGAAAGTTTCAGGCTGTCCATACCGGACAAACCAGTAAACGTCATTTTCCATAACGGCAGTTCGTTTTGTATCAGTGGGAAATACAACTCCACTGCCTTACCTGCAGTTGCGGCCGTCTGTGTAGATATAGTGATGACGCCCTTATCCGCTGAGACCGACAATTCTGCCGAACTGGCAATACCTTCGCCAAGGCAAGCATAAACATGATTAAGTTGCAAGGCTGCTTTTTCTGTCCATGACGGCTCCGGTAAATGATTTGACGCATCCCCAAGATACAGGAACCGATGCATGTTGATGTGCCCCGGGGCACCAATGTTTCTCATGTCGATATGGCCATTGGACCAGCCTTTTTTGATGTCGGCATTGATAAGTTCCAATCCATCAATGTAACACCGTCCCGTCAGGTTAGTTGATTTATCAAAGAAAAAATAGTCTACATGCTGATAAGGTGTTTTCGTTGAGTCATCTTTATCGGCGATATTGGTTTCTACGCTGTGCCATTTACATCGACGAATTTTAACAATCCCCCCACCATCACTACAGAACACCGGACGGGCATTCCTGGAATTGTGATTTCCCCACTCAAAATGGCAGTCCAGAAAATCAAGCGTTCCACGAGTGAGTGTGAACAGAGCATTATCTTTGTGAGCCATTTGCACTGTTGGGGTGCTAAAACCGCTGTAGTCAAATGAACAGTTCCTGAAATAGAGCTCATGCACTCCTTGATAAAACTGCTGACCATCTGAAAACAGGCATTTGTAAAAGACGATTTTTTCGCCCGCATTACTCGACGTTTCAGAATAAATAGGGTAGTGGCAGGCATGAAGCATCACGCTATGCCAGCTTTGTATGTAAGCGTTATTACCGAACATGATCCCTTTATGGAAATTAGAAATCCAAATGTTCTGACACAACAGCTGAGCAACGGGTTTGCCGAAAACATTTTTTGCCGTAGAGTAGACACAAATGGCACTGAGATTTTTATTTTCATCGTTGTTGCCAACTATTCTCAGATTATAGATGGCCGGAGCCCCATAACTGTATTCAACATGCAAACATTCCGTATTTGTGGCCGCACTACGGTAATCCAGCAGTGTACCGCGAAAATCAATGGAATTTTTCCACAATTTGAGTTTAGCCGTAGTTTTACATACCCTAACGCCTCCCGGACCGACCAGGGTAATCCCTGCTGGCGTGGAAGGGATCAACGCTCTCCCCCATTCATTTTCATCGACTTGAAGTGCCTTGCAGGCTCGGGTAATGGTTTTGGCATAATCAGCTTCATCGCCGGCGGAAAACCACCAGTCAATGCAATAGGCACCATCATTGATCTGGCGTGCCCAGAAACGGCCTTTGGCATCCTTGATAAACAACGCATGATCGTCTTTAAAGGGATGTTCTGATTCATTATTTTTCCGAATAAAAATACCATGATGATAAGTATTGGTGAGCATCAGTAGGATATCATCACCCTGATAATGACGTAATTCAGTATAATCAGTTACAGTATTCATGACGTGTCCCTAGAGGTTATCGTTGGATTATCGGGGATACCGGACTGTGTAGAAGCCCTTTACAGAGGGTAGGAGATATCATTGCTTAGTCAACATGACTTTACCTTTCCTCGGTGAAGTAAGGTCGCAATATCACTGATTCCGATAACATGGAAATATCACGACATTAACTCTTTGTTTTTACAGTATCTCAGCCTATTGCACTCAATCTAGACCATGGAAAAACACGAAAAAACCTTTAAAAAATTAGCTGAAAATAGTTTTTCATAAGCTTATTTTAAAGCTCCGCGGTAGATATAGTTACAATTACAACTTTTAGAGGGATAAACTATTTTTGTTGGATTAGTGTTCGACAAGCGTAACGAAAAAAAGCTGATAATGCAGATGAGAATATCTTGGAGCGTATTCCGCTGAAGATAAACAGCTATTCTGGAGGAACGTGAGCGAATTATTTCCTAACGCACCCTCAGCTCATTTTATTACCCCCACGGTTCATTTTATATCAACCTGAAGTAGCCATTTTCTCATCGATTCACCTTTCATTTCCAACCGATGAACATTGTGTCTTAACCTGTCCAGGATCGCATCTGCCAGTATATTTTTCGCCAACTCTGCCATACCATTCATTCGTTGGGAGAGGGTTTATCATTGCCGTGACGTTTTTCCGTATATGATATCCATTATCTCCAGCCTCCGATTCCGATGTACCGGCATCGGAGGCTCCAAGCCCTGTCGTCCAGGATAAGCCATTAGGGTTTTGACAGGTCTGTCAGCTGTTTTTTGTAGCTTCCGTCTACCCGACTCTGTATCTACTCAATCAGCAGGTGGTTTAGACGCCAGTATTTGATGCTGTAACATTATTGACAGGCATTATTGCCCAGAGCGCAACCCAAATACGTCTTCCCGCAGACACAGGGCTCGATGTTCAGAAGGTCTTGTCCCCTGAACACTCATTCATTCTGATTCAGTTGAGCGTTGATACACGGACGACTAAGTGAGTATTATCAACATCTGCCCATTCTGAAATGGGTTAACGATGCCGCATAAACACAATGCCAAAAAACTTCACCCTATTCCCAATAGCAAAATACACCATCACTAACTGTCCAGAATACGAGGCCGATCTGAAGTGATCTTACCCAGCAATAGTGGACACGCGACTAAGTGAGTAAACTCTCAAGCAAGAGGTGACTCACATGACAAAACCAGCATCAACCACTAAAAAGCCACGCAAGCAACATACACCTGAATTCCGC
>NZ_JBXUFT010000016.1:0-10546 GCF_057180665.1 Serratia sp. Sp408 | reverse complement strand
AATGGCGAATTGCAGAGTTATCATGAGAGTCCCTTGTTAAAAGTAATGCTGTGGCTCATGAGCCTTCCTTGCAGGTGACGGGGCCTGTCTATGCAGGTCTACCCCTAAAGAGGTGTGAACCGTTTAGCGTCATCATTCAGTAATTACCGGGGGAGAACTATGAGGTTGCGCAATGTTTATTCATGAAATAACTCTTTTAGGGAGATATAAAACCGTATTGGATGGTGATAGCTGTCGTGTGTAAACTTAAATTTACATGCAGGGTGGGTGTTGACAGGATTTACCACTAACGCGCCATGGCGGTTTTGGTCGAGAAGGTTTTTATTTTACTTGTTGTTTTTAAATAATATTATTGGTTTTATTTCGTTTTGTTTTTCGGGGCTTTATGCTTCCCCTGTTGTCAGTAATTTTTTATTTACGGATTTTGGATTGAAAACTTTACAACGCATGGTAAGGTAGGCCCTGTAACGCTCAATGTTTAACTAACTTACGCTCAGGCATAACGGCAAACGACAGGAAACAGCATCATGCAAAAAGACGCGCTCAATAACGTACATATCAGTGCAGAACAGGTTTTGATTACGCCGGAAGAGCTGAAAAACCAGTTCCCGCTCAGCGCCAGTGATGAAAATGAAATCGCTGCTGCTCGCAAAATTATCGCCGATATCTTGCAAGGGCGTGATCACCGTCTGCTGGTGGTGTGCGGGCCATGTTCGATCCACGATCCGGATGCGGCGCTGGATTACGCACGTCGTTTGAAAACCCTGTCGGCTGAATTGAGCGATCAGCTGTATATCGTTATGCGCGTCTATTTTGAAAAGCCAAGAACCACCGTCGGTTGGAAAGGCCTGATCAACGATCCGTATATGGATGGTTCGTTTGACGTGGAAGCCGGTTTGCACATTGCGCGTCGCCTGTTGCTGGATCTGGTTGGCATGGGGTTGCCGTTGGCCACCGAAGCGTTGGACCCCAACAGCCCACAATACCTCGGCGATCTGTTCAGTTGGTCGGCAATCGGTGCGCGTACCACCGAATCGCAGACCCACCGCGAAATGGCGTCCGGCCTGTCGATGCCGGTCGGCTTTAAAAATGGCACCGACGGTAGCCTGGGAACCGCCATCAACGCCATGCGGGCCGCCGCCATGCCACACCGCTTCGTTGGTATCAATCAGGCTGGGCAAGTGTGCCTGTTACAAACCCAAGGCAACCCGGATGGCCACGTGATCCTGCGTGGTGGCAAAACGCCAAATTACAGTGCGCAAGACGTTGCGGCCTGTGAAAAACAGATGCGTGAAGCGGGACTCCGTCCGTCCTTGATGATAGATTGCAGCCATGGCAATTCTAATAAAGATTACCGCCGTCAGCCGGTGGTTGCCGAGTCGGTGGTAGAGCAGATCAACGCAGGTAATCGTTCTATTACCGGAATCATGCTGGAGAGCCATCTGCATGAAGGCAACCAGTCTTCCGAGCAGCCGCGTGTCGATATGCGCTACGGCGTATCCGTCACCGACGCCTGTATTGACTGGAACGACACCGAGACGCTGCTGCGCCGCATGCATCAGCAGCTTGGTGCCGCGCTGATGGCACGCACTGGAGAGTAGTGAGTTATGGTGGCTGAACTGACCGCGCTGCGCGATCAAATTGACGAAGTGGATAAAGCGCTGCTGGATTTGCTGGCGAAACGCCTGCATCTGGTGGCTGAAGTGGGCGAAGTCAAAAGCCGCCACGGACTGCCGGTGTATGTACCCGAGCGTGAAGCGGCGATGCTGGCTTCGCGCCGTGCGGAAGCGGCGGCGCTTGGCGTACCGCCGGACCTGATTGAAGACATATTGCGTCGTGTGATGCGCGAATCGTACGTCAGCGAGAATGACAAAGGTTTTAAAACCCTCTGTCCGCAGCTGCGTCCGATTGTGATTATCGGCGGCAACGGCCAGATGGGGCGTTTGTTCAATCGGCTGCTGACGCTGTCGGGCTATCAGGTAAACGTGTTGGATCAGCACGATTGGCCTCAGGCGGAAACGCTGCTGGCTGATGCCGGCATGGTGATTGTCAGCGTGCCGATCCACGTCACCGAGCAGGTTATTCAGCGGCTGCCTACGCTGCCAGACGACTGCATTCTGGTTGACCTGGCATCGGTGAAGAACCGCCCGCTGCAGGCGATGCTTGCGGCACACGGCGGCCCGGTATTGGGGTTGCACCCAATGTTTGGCCCAGATGTCGGCAGCGTTGCCAAGCAGGTGGTGGTGTACTGCGACGGCCGTCAGCCCGAAGCCTACCAGTGGCTGCTGGAGCAATTGCAAGTGTGGGGCGCACGGTTGCACTGCATCAGCGCGGTGGAACATGACCAGAACATGGCGTTCATTCAGGCTCTGCGCCACTTCGCTACGTTTGCCTACGGCCTGCATCTGGCGGAGGAAAACGTGCAACTGGAGCAATTGCTGGCGCTGTCCTCGCCGATTTATCGGCTGGAACTGGCGATGGTGGGGCGGCTGTTTGCGCAGGATCCACAGCTGTACGCCGATATCATCATGTCGTCGGAAGAAAATATTCAACTGATCAAGCGTTACTACACGCGTTTCGGCGCGGCGATCGAACTGCTGGAACATGGCGATAAACAGCAGTTTATCAACAGCTTCCAAAAGGTTGAACACTGGTTCGGTGATTATGCCGAGCGTTTCCTGGTAGAAAGTCGTTCACTACTGCGTCAGGCTAACGACAGTCGTCAATAAAACCCGCGATGCATCACAAAAAAGGTCTGGCAGATGCCAGACCTTGCAACGTGCTGACTCTGTCAGCTATCAAACCAAGCCCCTACACACCAGGCTGAAGAGTCGGCTAACTGGTTGCCGTACCCCACTCGGCGCTTTTCTGCGCGTCAGGAGGGATTGACCGGGACCACGTTTTCACTTGGGTAGCAGCCTAGCACCTTTAACGAGCGAGTAATTGGCGTCAAGTCCTGCAGGGCTTTCTGCATGGCATCGGAGCGGATATTCGCCTGCACGTCGATGTAAAACATCTCTTCCCACGGATTGCCATGGATCGGGCGGGATTCCAATTTGGTCATGATGATGCCGTTGTCACGCAGTACCAGCAACGCTTCGACCAATGCCCCCGACTGTTGGCCGGTTGCCATGATAAAAGTGGTTTTCGCCGGCACCTGTTCTGACACGTCAATTGCCTTGCGCGCCAACACGATGAAGCGGGTAATATTCTGTTGCTGGTTGGCCAGGTTGTGTTCCAGCACCTGCAGACCATACAGCGCGCCGCCGGCTTCGCTGCCCAGTGCGGCGGCTGTTGGCGAATTGATTTTGGCAACCTTTTCCATTGCCGCAGCGGTGCTTTCGCAGTATTCGATTTTCCAGTGTGGGTAACGGTTGATGAAATGGCTGCACTGCTGGAACGGTTGCGGATGGCTGTAGACGGTATCAATCTGGTTAAGGTCGGTATCGCCGGCGACCAGCACGCAGTGATCGATCGGATTGGTCAGTTCGCCGACGATTGACAGGCTGGTGTGCTGCAGCAGGTCGTAAACGTCATTGATGGAACCGGAACTGGTGTTCTCAATCGGTAATACCGCGTAGTCAGCCTGGCCGGTTTCGACCTGGGTGAAAATATCCTGGAATTTCTGACAACCGTGCTCGATCAATTGGTCGAAATGGCGTGCGGCATAGCGGCGCGCGGCCAGATGGGAATAAGACCCTTTCGGCCCGAGGAACGCAACGCGTGCAGAATGCTGGCTGGTCTGATTGAGTTGATGTTGCAACAGTGCCTGTTGGGTCAGTACCGAGTCTTCAATAATCAGCTGGAACAGGCGAGTGATGTAAAAACCGTCCAGCTCATAGGGTTTGGCGGCGGTGATCAGGGCGTCCAGCAGGTCGCGCTCGCGCTCTTTATCGCGGATTGGCCGGTGAGAGTGCAACTTGGTTTTGCCCACTTCGACTGCGAGCTCACGACGTTCCGCCAGTAATGCCAGCAGTTTCAGATCCAGTGCGCTGATGCGTTCACGCAGCACGAGTAATGGGTTGTCAGTCATAATCAGCTTTGCCCTGTGTTTTTCTAATAATCATAAAAAAAGCCTCCTGTTTCCAGGAGGCTTTGCTGTTCGTCTTCGCATTCTTTATCACACGACGAAACGCCTCCCAATCAGGGGAAGGTAAAAAAGAATGCGAAGAAAAACGGTTTGCGTTGCATTGGCTGCTTATCGGCTAATGAGTGAGGTTTTAAAGTAACCGCTGGGTTTTCTTTCTGTCAATAAAAACCGGTGAACAAAAAGCGCGCCCTTGGGCGCGCTGGGTGTGAAAACACCGGGACGGGTTACTCTTGTTCAGGTTCTACTGCGACTTCCGGAACGACGTCCTTCACGCTGGCGTGTGCGCGGCGTGCCTCGCCTTTATGCTGCACTTTGTTGAGCTGGCGCTCCAGCTTGGCGATCAGTTCGTTGACGGCGGTATACATATCTTCGTGTTTGGCGCTGGCGACCAGCGGGCCGTTTGGCGTGGTGATGGTGGCGTCGGCCACAAACCCTTTAGGTTCTTTGGATAAAACAATGTGCGGGTTAATCAGTTGGGCCTGCCATTTATCCAGTTTGCTGAGACGGTCTTCGACATGATTACGGATTGCGGGGGTGATATCCATTTGTTTGCTGGTAATGTTGATTGTCATATAACTTACCTCTCTTGTCTTTCCGTCTTGGATGGATTCAGCATACCCCGCTTTAGGGCTAAAGGGGTGAGGAAAATCACCTTTTTTTGTCACCTTTTGCAAAGTTAGTTCAATCTGTGATTTAGCCTCTGAAACCGCCATCTAGCGCTTGAGTCTTCTCGCCGGATCGCGCATTATCGATAGGTTGACCGGCGTGGATTGTTCTTTAATGCCGTGTTTTTAATTGCATATTTTCCCAATTTGGCGCCAGCGTGCGCCAATAAAAACGGCAGCCGAGGCTGCCGTTTTGTTATCTGCTATGCGGGATGGCGATCAGGCCTGATTGGCAGCGATGATTTTCGCCACTTTGTCCGCCTGGCCGTTCAGCTGCAACTGCTTGTACGCGTTTTCCATCAGCGGCAGCGCATCGCGCGTCGCTTTGGTGTCCGGGTATTCACGCATCATCTGTTCGACACGATTAACAACCGCGACGTAAGCACCGCGTTTAGTGTAGTATTCCGCCACTGAAAGCTCATACTTGGACAAACGGTCCTTGAGGTATACCAGGCGCTTTTGCGCATCCGGCGTATACTGACTGCTCGGATACTGCTGAATCAGCTGGCTGAAATCGCGGAACGCAGCGCGGGCATGCTGTGGATCGCGGTCTGAACGATCGACCCCGAAGAAGCCTTGCAATGCGCTGTCATCCAGTGCCATATCCGTCAGACCACGCATGTACATCACATAATCGATGTTCGGATGCGTCGGGTTCAGGCGCATAAAGCGATCGATGGATGCCTGCGCCAGTGGCAGATCGGCCGACTTATAGTAGGCATAAATCAGATCCAGCTGCACTTGCTGGGAGTACGGCCCGAAAGGATAGCGGTTGTCTAACGCTTCGAGTTGCGTAATCGCGCCCTTGAAGTTACCGTCCTGCAGTTTCTGCTGGGCGTTTGCATAGATTTCCGAAGGCGGGTTGTCGGGAACCGCATCCTTGGAACTGGAGCAACCTGCCAGCGCCAGGCTCAACGTGGCTGCCGCCACCAGATATTTCATACGCGTCATGACGTTTTGATTATCCTCAGGGTGTTATTCCGGGAGACTGTCCGTTAAGCTCCCGACAAAGACCAGTTACAATAGCACATTATATTAAACGGCATCGCCGTGAAAACCCAACGTTAACGAAGAAGCTGCATATGGCACAACAAGTACAACTCACCGCAACGGTGGCCGAATCTCAACTCGGACAACGTTTAGATCAGGCTTTGGCCGAATTGTTCCCCGATTATTCACGTTCTCGCATAAAAGAATGGATTTTGGAAGATCGGGTGCAGGTCAACGGCAAAACGACAAACAAACCGAAAGAGAAGGTACTGGGGGGAGAGACGGTTGCCATTGATGCGCAGATTGAAGAAGAAGCGCGTTGGGAACCGCAGGACATCCCGCTGGATATCGTTTATGAAGACAGCGATATTCTGGTGATCAACAAACCGCGCGATCTGGTGGTACACCCGGGTGCCGGCAATCCTGATGGCACGGTGCTCAATGCCTTGCTGCACTACTATCCGGAAATTATCGACGTGCCGCGTGCCGGCATCGTTCACCGTCTGGACAAAGACACCACCGGTCTGATGGTGGTCGCCAAAACCGTGCCTGCGCAAACCCGTCTGGTTGAAGCGCTGCAGTTGCGGGAAATTACCCGTGAATACGAAGCGGTGGCGATCGGCACCATGACCGCCGGCGGTACCGTGGAAGAGCCGATTGCGCGCCATTCCACCAAACGTACTCATATGGCGGTTCACCCGATGGGCAAACCGGCGGTAACGCATTACCGCATCATGGAGCATTTCCGCGCGCACACCCGTTTACGTTTGCGTCTGGAAACCGGCCGTACCCACCAGATCCGTGTGCATATGTCACACATTAGCCATCCGCTGGTGGGCGATCCGCTGTACGGTGGCCGTCCACGTCCGCCAAAAGGCGCATCAGAGGCGTTTATCACCACTTTACGTGGCTTCGACCGTCAGGCACTGCATGCCACCATGCTGCGTTTGTATCATCCTATCAGCGGTATTCAGATGGAATGGCATGCGCCATTACCACAGGATATGGTTGATTTGATCGATGCGCTGAAGGCCGATACCGAAGAATTCAAGGATCAGATGAACTGGTAATGGACGCGCTCATCCAACCCGACTGGCCGTTACCGCAAGGTGTCGCGGCATGTAGCACCACCCGACACGGCGGTATAAGCCTGCCGCCGTATGATTCGCTTAATCTCGGCAGTCACGTCGGGGATGTCGAATCGACGGTGTGGCATAACCGTGAACTGCTGGTGGCGGGCGCCAGCCTGCCACAGATGCCATACTGGCTGGAGCAGGTGCATGGGACTCGCGTACTGCGCCTGGAAGGGCAGGCGCCGACCGATCTGCGCGCTGACGCGGTGTACAGTAACCAGCCGGGACAGGTTTGTGCGGTGATGACGGCGGATTGCCTGCCGGTGTTGTTCTGCTCTCGGACCGGCAAAGAAGTCGCCGCCGCTCATGCCGGCTGGCGTGGGTTATGCGATGGGGTGCTGGAAAGCACGGTTGCGGAATTTGCTGCCGAGCCTGGCCAGATCGTTGCCTGGCTCGGACCGGCCATCGGACCGCAGTGCTTTGAGGTCGGCGCTGAAGTGCGCGCGGCGTTTATGGCGGTCGACGCCGCTGCTGACGCTGCTTTTATCCCTCACGGCGATAAATACCTTGCCGATATCTACTTATTGGCACGCCAGCGGCTGCAAGCTGTTGGAATCACCGAAACCTATGGTGGCAATCGTTGTACCGTTAGCGAAATCAGTCATTTTTTCTCCTATCGACGCGAGCGAATAACCGGACGTCTGGCAAGTTTAATCTGGCTGATATAACCTATTGAATTAGGACGGTCCACCGACGCATAACGTTGTACTCATAATATAGTGTCGAAATAACCTTGAAAATTTGAGGGATGACCTCATTTAATCTCCAGTAGCAATTTTGTCCTATATTGGAGGTGTTATGCGTCTGGATCGTCTTACCAACAAGTTCCAGCTTGCCCTCGCCGATGCCCAATCTCTAGCCCTTGGGCACGACAACCAGTTTATTGAACCGTTACATCTGATGAGCGCATTGCTCAATCAGGAAGGGGGCTCGGTTCGTCCATTATTAACCTCTGCCGGTATCGACGCCGGGCGCCTACGCACCGAAATCGAACAGGCTCTTTCCCGTCTGCCGCAAGTCGAAGGCACCGGTGGCGACGTGCAACCATCCCACGAACTGGTGCGTGTGCTGAACCTGTGCGACAAGCTGGCGCAAAAGCGTGCGGACAAGTTTATCTCGTCTGAATTATTTGTACTGGCGGTGCTGGAAGATCGCGGCACACTGACCGATTTGCTGAAAGCCGCCGGCGCGACAACCGATAAAATCAGCAAGGCCATTGAGCAAATGCGAGGCGGCGACAGCGTGGAAGACCAGGGTGCTGAGGACCAGCGTCAGGCGTTGAAAAAATATACCATCGATCTTACCGAACGTGCCGAACAGGGCAAGCTTGACCCGGTGATCGGTCGTGACGAGGAAATTCGCCGTACCATTCAGGTATTGCAACGTCGTACCAAAAATAACCCGGTGCTGATCGGTGAACCCGGCGTGGGGAAAACCGCTATTGTGGAAGGCCTGGCGCAGCGCATCATCAATGGTGAAGTGCCTGAAGGGCTCAAGCACAAGCGAGTACTGTCGCTCGACATGGGCGCGCTGATTGCCGGCGCCAAATACCGCGGCGAGTTTGAAGAGCGTTTGAAAGGCGTACTGAGCGATCTCGCCAAGCAGGAAGGCAGCGTCATTCTGTTTATTGACGAACTGCATACCATGGTCGGTGCCGGCAAGGCTGACGGCGCGATGGACGCCGGTAATATGCTGAAGCCGGCATTGGCACGTGGCGAGCTGCATTGCGTCGGTGCAACCACGCTTGACGAATATCGTCAATATATAGAAAAGGATGCGGCGCTTGAGCGTCGTTTCCAGAAGGTGTTCGTCGCTGAACCAAGCGTTGAAGACACCATCGCGATTCTGCGCGGCCTGAAAGAACGTTATGAGCTGCATCACCATGTGCAGATTACCGACCCTGCGATCGTGGCGGCGGCGACGCTGTCGCACCGTTATGTCTCTGACCGCCAGTTGCCGGATAAGGCCATCGACCTTATCGATGAGGCGGCTTCCAGCATTCGCATGCAGATGGACTCGAAGCCGGAAGCGCTCGATCGGCTGGAACGTCGCGTTATCCAGTTAAAACTGGAACAGCAGGCGCTGAATAAAGAGTCTGACGACGCCAGCCGGAAACGACTGGAAATGCTCAGCAGCGAGCTGGAGCAAAAAGAACGCGAATATTCTGAACTGGAAGAAGAGTGGAAAGCCGAGAAGGCCTCACTGTCGGGCACCCAGAATATCAAGGCCGAGTTGGAACAGGCGAAAATCACCCTGGAGCAGGCGCGTCGCGTTGGCGACCTGGGGCGGATGTCCGAGTTGCAATACGGCAAGATCCCCGAGCTGGAAAAACAGCTTGCTGCGGCAACCCAGGCCGAAGGCAAGACCATGAAGCTGTTGCGTAATCGCGTTACCGATGCCGAGATTGCAGAAGTGCTGGCGAAGGCAACCGGTATCCCGGTGGCCAGAATGCTGGAAGGCGAGCGCGACAAACTGCTGCGGTTGGAGCAGGAACTGCATTCACGGGTGATTGGCCAAGACGAAGCGGTGACCGCGGTATCCAACGCCATTCGCCGTAGCCGTGCCGGTCTGTCGGATCCGAATCGCCCGATTGGCTCTTTCCTGTTCCTGGGGCCGACCGGTGTAGGTAAGACCGAACTGTGTAAGGCGCTGGCATCTTTCCTGTTCGACAGTGACGATGCCATGGTGCGTATTGATATGTCCGAGTTTATGGAAAAACATTCCGTCTCGCGGCTGGTCGGTGCACCTCCCGGCTATGTGGGTTATGAAGAAGGCGGCTATCTGACCGAAGCGGTACGCCGCAGACCGTATTCCGTCATTTTGCTGGACGAGGTCGAAAAAGCGCATCCGGACGTATTCAATATCCTGCTGCAGGTATTGGATGACGGGCGTTTGACCGACGGGCAAGGGCGTACCGTCGACTTCCGTAATACCGTGGTGATCATGACCTCTAACCTGGGTTCCGATCTGATCCAGGAACATTTTGGTCAGATGAACTATGCGCAAATGAAAGAGTCGGTGATGGAAATGGTGAGTCATCACTTCCGTCCGGAATTCATCAACCGTATAGATGAGGTGGTGGTCTTCCATCCATTGGGTCAACAGCACATTGCCGAGATTGCCAAAATCCAGTTGGCGCGTTTGTATCAACGTCTGGAAGAACGCGGCTACGCGGTTACGATTACCGAACCAGCGTTGACACTGCTCGGCAAGACCGGCTACGACCCAGTGTATGGTGCACGGCCATTGAAACGCGCTATCCAGCAGGAGATTGAAAACCCGCTGGCGCAGCAAATCCTTTCGGGGGCGTTGGTGCCAGGCAAACCGGTGACGCTGGATGTCGAAAACGATCATATTGTCGCCAGGCAGTAACGATAAACGGTAACAACGTTAAAAAGGGAGCGGGCAACCGCTCCCTTTTGCTTTGGTTGTTTTAGCGCTTTTGCGAGAGTTGTCACGTTGAAGGGCTGAAAATGGTCATTTATAGGCTAATAAATATCCTAAAATAAGCTTATTGATTGTTTTTTGTTCGCTTGAAAGATTTTTTGAAATTAGGGGTTGCGGCCTTCTGAGAACTCCCTATAATGCGCCTCCACTGACCGGGAACAACGACTGCTTAAACGCAAGACGAACCACCCAGTCAGTGAGACGAAAGCGAAATAAACGCT
>NZ_JBXUFT010000015.1:0-23198 GCF_057180665.1 Serratia sp. Sp408 | reverse complement strand
ACGTCAGCACAGCCACCTTCCCGGACACCGGGTTGCCGTGCGTATCCTTCAGCGCAACCGTCACCACCATGTTGGCGCCCGCGATGTAACTCGCCTTGTCCAGCTCGATGGTTGACTGGGTCGCCACTGCATCACTCGCCGCAATGGTGTACGTGCTACCCGCCGGCTTGGTACCATCAGCCAGCACCAGACTGGCTTTCAGATCGATACCCACTTCAGTCGCCGTATAGGTCGCCCGGTACGTTCCGTCCTCTTTCAGATCCTCCAGCCACGTGCCCTGCAGTGCCCCCTTCGGAACCTGCACAACCTTAACCAACTCGCCACCATTCTCACCCACAAGAGGACTGCCCGTATTATCCTTCAGCGTCACGGTCACAACCATGGCCTCGCCAACGCGGTAACTCGGCTTGTCCAACTGAATAGTTGAGTGTGTCATGCTCGCATCGGAAGGATAAATGCCATACTCCGCTGACGATACAGTGCCGCTGCCCAACACCAGGGTAGCTGTCAGGCCTTCGCCCGCCAGGGTGGCGGTGTAGACGGCCTTATAGGTGCCCGGCGAGCCCGCAACCTCCGACCACGTGCCTTCCAGATTGCCATGAGCAACCTTCACCGCAGTCGGCAGCGTAGCGGCCTTCCCGATCACCGCGTTGCTGTTTACATCTTTCAGCACAACCGTCACCTGCATCCTGTCGCCGGTGATATAGCTTTCCTGCTCCAACGCGATGGTTGAGGTGCTCACCACGGCATCCCCCGACACGATATCGTACGCAATCGACGACTTGGTGCTGCCATTCAGAGTCAGCGTGGCTTTCAGGCCAGTCCCCACAGTAATGGCCGTGTACGTTGCTTGGTAGGTGCCCGGCGTGGACGTTTCTTTCCAGCCATCTGCTTTCAACTCCCCTTGCCCAACCACCACCACACCCGCAGGGCTCAAGTCCGCAGCGCGTCCAACGACCGGTTTATTGCTCTCATCCTTCAGCGCCACGGTCACGGTAATGTCGGCACCCTGCGTGTAACTCCCTTTATCCACCGCAATGGTGGAGTAGGTCGCCACGGCCGGACTCGCCACAATGTCGTAGTGGGCCGGCGGCGTTGCGGCGATACCCCCCAGCGTCAGCGTCGCACTGTGGCTAACCCCAACCATTGCGGCTGTGTAGACCGCAGTGTAAACACCTTCGCCTTTTTCACTCCACCCCCCTTTCAAGGTGGCACCCTCCACACGGACCGCCTCCGGGGTCAGCGCCGACAATTGACCGGCCACCGGATTGCCGGAAGCGTCACTCAGTACCACCGTCACGGTCATGTCTTCACCGGCGACATAGCTCTCTTTATCCATCGCAACCGACGAGTGAGATGCCACCGCCGTACCCGCTGTCAAAGTGACCGATGCGCTCAATCCCCCGATAGCACTGCCGTTGTATTCCGGAACAAGCGTGTACTTCCCAGCCACCTTGCCTTTAAGCGTCGCGGTATACACACCTTTCTGGTTGCTTTCCGTTATGGTGCCCAACGTCACGGCATCCGCCGCACGTTGCTCGCCCCGCGCCTCAGACTTCATGACCAGTGCCAGCTGGCCCGCCAGGCCACTCAGTACGTCGCCCGCTGCATTTTTCAACGTCAACGTCAACGTGGTCGTCGCGTTATTATCCGCCGACAGCACCTCAGGGGTCGCCACGAAGGTCGACTGTGCCGCGGCGGGCACCATGTCATTAATGTTTACGCGTGCCGCTCGCAGCGCCACGCCACTGACCGTTGGCGTCAGCGTGACCACGCCACTGTGCACCCCCGCCGTCACCGTGATTTCGTACGTGCCGGATTTGGCTTTTTTCGGTGCAGAAACACTGACGCCAGCAGGGAGGTGTTGAGCCTCACTCCCACCTAGGATAATCTCTGACTCAGCCACATCGACCGACAGCCCCTGAGCATCTTTCAAGGTCAACGTTAATACCTGCTTCCCCTTGCCATCGGCCAGCAGTACACTGCTGGCTGGCAGGAAGCTGCTCAGACCTTCATTGATGACCGGTGCCAGCACAGTCACCTGCGTCTCACTCTGGTTCGACGAATTGCCTTGCGTATCAACTGCTACACCACTGACCGTGTAAGTATTCACCGCACCCGCTGTCGACCGATACGCTGGCAACACCACGCCATACCCCATCGCGCCGTCATGGATGAACTTCCCACCCGCAGCCAGCAAGTCCGGCGCTGACCAGTCAATGCGCTCCAAGCCGTATTTACTGTTTACCGACACCCCGAGCGATTTATGCTCTCCGGCATAACCGGTCACCAGTTCAGCAGTGTGCAAGCTGATAACTTCTTTCTTACGGTATTCCAGTACGATGTTGTTGTTACGCTCAACCAGGTCATGTCGGCTGCCAGCCAGGCTGCGCATCGCCGCCACGGCGGCCGGATCAATCTGCTGTTGCCACGGCAAACCCAACTGGTAACGCATTTCCACACCCACGCGGGCGTCATTCTGGCCAGCCTGGCCCTGGCGATATTCCGCGTTGAATGTCAGCAAGGGTACCGGGGTATAGCTCACCCCTGCCGTAATGGCATGCGGGCTACGTTGCCTTTCTTCCTCACCAAACAAACCAACTTCGTTGCCGTAATATTGTTCATAGGTCAGCTTGCCACCCACTTGCGGATAGGCCGGCAGCCAAGCCTGTGCCCGCACATCCCAGCCATTGGCAGGGCGCTCTTCATAATCTGTCAGGTGCGGGGAATCCTTCCAATTGCTCAGGCGCAAGTAACTGTTGACGCCCAGTTTCAGGAAGTCACGCCAGTACTCCACCCCCACCCCCATTCGGGTATGGGAGCGGGATAAATCATGGTCGAGAAACGCGTTCCCACCCAGCATCCAGTCATTATGGAACCAGCGATACCCGACCCCGATGTTGGCTTGAGTACGCTCATCTGTGCGGTGCATGCTACCTTGTGTAAAAACAAGCTGGTTTGGTTGTTCGTAGAGGGGAACCAGCAGATCGAGCTGAGAGTTCTTGAGAGAAAAGTTTTTATCCGAATTCAGCTGAACGCGCGCTGTACCAAACTGACTCAGCCATTGCTGCACTTCATTGCCAGCGGCGCCAGTCGCCATCCCCCTGGCCAACGCGGACACTTCATCCCCTCCAGGGTGATGAGACAGGAAGCCGCCGGCGCTCGACGCCAGGCCAGCAACACGACTTGCTTCATCATCGGTCTGCACCGCGGGCGCAGTCCCTTTAGTTTTGCCCCTGCTTTCCCAGACCACCGGCGGCAGTGGCGCCACCGGCACGTCCAGCTCATCTCCTGCACGCAAGTTTTCCCACCCACGTGCAAAGGTGCGGAACTGATTGAGTTTACGCAGCGCGTCAGGGGTCATGTTGTAATGTTTGGCAACTGAGTTCACTGTCTCGTTAGCACCCAACACATATACCCGTGTCGCCATGGCAGCCACTGATGTATCTGGAGCAAGAAATGAAGTTTTTTCAGCGCGCGCTGCCATCACCGGCGTAAAGGCCAGCGATATCGGCAACACAATCTGAATGCCTATAGTTACCCAGGACAAACATGCCATTAATGGGGATAACCTTTCCCCACACCTCAAAGTAGTTTTGCTATTTTTATTCATGCTAAATAGTCTCAAACTTATACAAATAGAGATCCCCCCGCAGCGGAGGGTGCTACCCTGCAAGCAGGGGGCATCAGAAAGAAAGGAATGGCTTGCCGAAAAAACAAACACTCAGCCCAATAACCAACGGGAGTAATCAAACCAGTAACTCATGACGCCTTCTTTAAAACAAAAAGCATCCTCTTTCATACAAAAGAAGATGGAAGGCGTCATTGGAGCGACCTTGCAGATCAAAACTGCATGTTATAAATAATGCACCAAGGCAATACTGCGTAGGTATAAATCACCGCACGTCCATTTACCGCTACCGCCTTGCATTTATCCTTTCCTGACTAATTCCCAATACAACTCCGTATTGCTCCTCACCATCAGTTTTTTCATGGCATTCCGCTTGTGTGAGCTAATGGTTTTTATGCTGCGATTACTTAATCGTGCGATATCGGTCACTGTTCGCCCGCGGAGCCACTCTTTCAAAACAAAGGCTTCTGAATTGCTAATATTATTGCCCGGTTCGGTATTGGATTGTTGCTCCAAGAGAACCTCCTTACCCTTGTCACCTACAATCCCCTGAAGCAAGTGTGTTCTTATGGTCTCGCATTGTTCGTTGCGACGAATAAAGGTCATGCCATCAGAATCAGCCCATTCTGTATCACTGAAAATGACAAATCGCCCCCCGATTTCATTTTTCATTTTTTTTGCACTACGAAATGCCTGCATTTCATCAGCGAAATAAATATCAATGATAATCGCATCCCCGCCCATATCACATTCATTCAATGCCTCTAGACGGTCATGTACCGCGCGTATATTCACCCCCATAGCTCCAAGCATCACTTCCAATCCAAGAACGCCAAATGGTGAATCCCCGACAATAGAAACACTCAATTCCCGAACAGTTACCATAGTGTCCTCCGCGTCTTCACAATTAGGATGAGATATACGTTGCTTGACCGCCTACAGCATTAACGCCGCAACTAAATAGACGAGAAATAACCAATAACAGAAAATACAGCCAGCCAAAACGACAGGCAAAAGACAAGCATGCATAGCCATACATTTCTCCGGCTACACCACCGCCTATCCTCAAAAAATATTTTTCTCTTCATAACGAACTCCAGCGCTTAGACGCAGTCAGTCATAGGGAGTGAGTAAATTCATCCAGAACAGAAATAAGCAAACGAGCGCTGGACGACCTCACTCCCACGAAAAAAACAAAATACAAAACCATGCAGCCAGAAAGCACAAAAATAAAAATGCTGAACAACATAACGCAAGCTATGCAGAACAATTTTACGTTTGCAATCGTGGTGAATTTTCTGGGTTTCAGGTAACAAGCAAAAATACTCATGCAATACCCTTGCCTGGCATTCTTACCCCCTAAACGACCCGCTATACATGCCGGGCAGATCCGTTGACAACCTTCCATCATGGCTACCGCACGAGACACTTTGATACAAAATGTCTCATGGGCTAAAAAGACATTATCGTGTTGATAATATTGCGGATTTATAGTTTTCTACTTTTTGCGTGTAGGAGATGAGAGGGATTTTTAATTCGTTTTAGCTTTGTTTATTGTCAGTTTTGGGATTTATCCGCTATCTTCTAGTTGTGTGGGATTTTGGGCTGGCTTAAATTGATGATTGTTTGCCCAATCTGGTGGTTTTTAACTCACACGGACGCCTAGCGGGACATTTTGTATCAAAATGTCTCATGATTTCTAAGTTTAAGATAAAGCGTTAAACGCTCCAAAGTTTGAGGAATCGGGCCGCATTGCTGGCCGTATAGGTGACAGTATGTTGAATGTTACGATGCCCGAGATAGTCTTGAATCAGCCTCGTATCAACCCCTTGGTCTGCTAAAGCAAATCCGCAAGAGTGCCTCAACATGTGAGGATGAACTTTTACCGGTATCTTCGCTAGTCCCCCCAGGTCAGTGACCAGACTGTATACTCTTTTTCTTGATATTCTCAATCCCTTGGCTGAAAGAAAAACCCATTCGCTATTAGCGCCACTAAACCCCTTTCTTAATTCATACCACTCCTTCAACATCTCTACCTCTTTATCTCTTAATGGATGTATTGTTGAAAAACCATTTTTCAATCTATATATACAAATGGTTTTCTCTTCCAGATCGATATCTGACAATCTTAAAGAACAAAGTTCACTCACCCTTAACCCATGAGTAAAGGATAGATAAACCATACAATAATCCCTCACGCCATATAGGCCTTTTAGACTTATTTCCAATAGCTTTTCAATTTCATTGCTTGTCAAGTGCTTTCTTTTTTTCATTGCAGGCATCACTCTATATTTTATAAAAAATGATTTATAATAAACATTGATGAAATCCACATGCCCAACGAGACAATAATCCAACTTTTCTTCATATATCAAGCCCATGTCTTGTGACCTTTCTGGATTTCATCGTGTGTAGTGTATACTGTACATATCAAAACCTCACTAAGCATCGTCACAAAAAATACGTTTTTTTTGTAAAGATAACGAGTCCCTCCCCCGGTCAATTCAATCCCCCCATCGATAAAAGCAACCCTACCAAATAACCGCCATGCAAAAAACCACAAGTCCCCTCTTTAATAAAATAAACTATTACTCTCTATTAAAAACCAATCAACCACACCCCCTCCCATTTCATTTTAACAATGCGAATAATAAAAAACATCAATATCTCCCCTGAAAAAAAACACCTTACTTTGCGCCTCATATTTTATTATTTTTCCAACAACATTTTTACACATATCCCCCCACACCCACGACTTGATGATCTCTTCCCTTTGTTCAGTACCGGCGTAAAGTAGAGTTTTCGGCCTTTCTTCTCCTGAAAAAAGAGGTCATCTGACATGAAAAAGACACGTTATACCGAAGAACAGATCGCATTTGCCCTGAAACAGGCGGAAACCGGCATGCGCGTGGAGGAAGTGTGCAGAAAGATGGGGATTTCTGAGGCTACTTTTTACAACTGGAAGAAGAAGTTTGGCGGCATGGGCGTGACGGAACTGCGTCGCCTGCGCCAGTTGGAGGAAGAGAATCACCGCCTGAAACGGCTGGTCGCCGATCTCAGTCTGGACAAGGAAATGCTGCAGGACGTCATCCGAAAAAAGTTCTGAGGCCGGTGCAGAAACGCGAGGCGGTCGAATACCTGCTGGCGGCGTATCGCATCGGGGTTCGCAGGGGATGCCGGTTGATGATGCAGAGCCGAACGGTCTACAACTACCGCAGCTGCCGCGATGACCGGGCCCTCACGCAGCGGATACGGGAGATTGCAGAAACCCGCATTCGTTATGGTGTGCAGCGGATCCATATCCTGCTGCGGCGCGAGGGCTGGCTGGTTAACCACAAGAAAACCCATCGGATTTACTGTCTGGAGGGGCTGAACCTGCGGTCAAAACGCCCGCGGCGGCACGTGACGGCCAGGCACAGGCGTATCCGCCCGGCGGTGACCGCGGTGGATCAGTGCTGGAGTATGGATTTCGTTGCTGATAATCTGTTCAACGGACGCCGGATCCGTGCCCTGACTGTAGTCGATAATTTTAGTCGTGAATGCGTGGCGATCGAGGTAGGCCAGGGACTTCGCGGTGACGATGTGGTCGCCGTGATGGAACGGATCAGGCAGACACAGCAGCGAGTGCCCCAGCGGCTACAGACGGACAACGGCAGCGAATTTATCTCGAAAACGCTGGATCGCTGGGCGTATGAAAACAGGGTAACGATGGACTTCTCCCGCCCCGGGAAGCCCACAGATAACGCCCTGGTTGAGTCATTTAACGGCAGCCTGCGTGATGAATGTCTGAACGTGCACGGGTTCCTGTCACTGGAAGATGCTCAGGAGAAGATCGAGCACTGGCGGCAGGAATATAACCAATACCGGCCACATTCCTCGTTAAATAACCAGACTCCGGCAGAATTTATCCGAAGCCTGCAAACAGGCCCGGATCTCTGATTTATCCTGGCACCGATATTGGGAAGGGATCAGTCGGCAGATAATGAAATCTCTGCTACTGGTTGCTAACACTCCAGTCTATGTCAAGCATTGCTTCCCAACCTCACATTACGGTGGCTTCTATCGACGAGTTCATACTCGCAAATCACTGTGTTAAGACATTCCGGCAAGTTGTTTAATGGTTGTTGAATTTTTGTATTAAATAATCAACCAACATTTTACTTTAGAGTGATTAACATATGGGAAAAGCGATCCTTTCAGGTAACCTGCAACTGGAAATTCTTGACGGCCTGTTTGCAAGCCATCCCAACACACTCACCTGGTATGTGTTCGTGGAACAATTTGGTGAATTGGATGATCCTTATCTTATCGTCAATATACAACAACTCATCGCCGACAAACTGATTACTCCAAATGCCATTTCCCATAAGGCCGGTCAGGAACGCATTGTTACGCCTCAATTAAAATTGACACCCGAGGGGTTACAATTTATTACTCATAACCCCCCGATACGTAAATTCTAACTGCAAATTACAACGCAGTTTTTTGGCTATTCAACTTCTTCCTGGCTTTCAGTCGTTTTTTATCGGCACCCGTAACCATACCAAGCCGATGCACGCACTCGGGCGCGCCCAATAATATCCCCATTGCGGGTTGTTCTCTACCCTACCCGCTACGACTGCCTGAGCCTTGTTTTTGATGGGGGTCACATTCGACCTCTCCTTACCCTAGTTCCCGACGATGCACTGAGAGTAAATCTCACGCACGTAGTTTTCTGCGTCATCGGATTACAGGGCTACTATGCTTTACGTTGAAGTGTCTATCGGCCCTTAAAAAATACATACTGCCAGCTCTACTCTGACACAGGTGATGACAGCGAACATTTTCGCATATCCACTTGATGGGTATGGGGGGCTATTTTGGCGCAACGGTACGCTAATGAACAGAAAGCAACCCAAGGCGGCATTGCAAAAAGAGGGAAAGCGCTGGCCACTGATTTTAGCCTTGAATGAATGATCTTACCCACGTAATGTGAACATAGCCCTAAGCGAGGTTCTGGTTTTCAAACTGTTCGGGGCTGAGTCCGCCACAGGAGCTGTGACGTCGCCACCGATTGTAATCACATTCGATATAACTAAACACCGTCGTCCGCATGATTTCCCGGCTGATAAAGCGCTCACCGTGGATACATTCCACCTTCAGCGAGTGGAAGAAGCTTTCCGCGCAGGCATTGTCATAGCAGTTGCCACGGGCACTCATGCTCCCGCGTAGATTATGGCGCTTCAGCAACCCCTGATAGTTCGCCGAACAGTACTGCCCGCCTCTGTCTGTATGCACGATGACATTTTTCGGGCGCTTTCGCCGCCAGAGCGCCATCTGTAACGCATCGCAGGCCAGTTGTGCCGTCATTCGCGGTGACATTGACCAGCCGATGACTGCACGGGACCACAGGTCAATGACCACCGCCAGATACAGCCAGCCCTCATCGGTGCGAAGATACGTGATGTCTCCTGCCCACTTCTGATTCGGGCCACTCGCGTAAAAATCTTGTTTCAGCAGATTTTCAGACACCGGTAGGCCATGTTCTCTGTAGCTGACCGGGCTGAACTTCCGGGCAGCCTTTGCACGAAGTCCCTGACGTCGCAGGCTGGCGGCAATGGTTTTGACGTTGTACTCAGGCAGTTCGTCAGCGAGACGAAGCGCACCATAACGCTGTTTTGCTTCAGTAAATGCCTTACGGACAGCAGTATCACAGACGAGTCGGAACTGCTGACGTGGTGTTATTTGCTGACGACGCAGACGCCACGCATACCAGCCGCTGCGGGCGTCCCGCAGTACCCGGCACATGGCTTTGACGCTGAACTCAGCCTGATGCTTTTCGATGAAGACATACTTCATTTCAGGCGCTTCGCGAAGTATGTCGCGGCCTTTTGGAGAATGGCCAGCTCCTCTGCCTGTTCCGCCAGTTGGCACTTAAGACGGGCAATTTCAACGGACATTTCCTGCTCACGTTCGGAAGAACTGCGGACATTGTTAATCTTGCTGCGCCATGCGTAGAACTGGGATTCGTACAGGCTGAGTTCCCGGGCAGCGGCAGCAACACCGATACGTTCCGCCAGCTTCAGGGCTTCGTTGCGAAATTCAGGTGTGTACTGTTTGCGGGGCTTCTTACTGGTTGATACTGATTTTCTCATGAGTCACCTCTGGTTGAGAGTTTACTCACTTAGTCGTGTGTCCACTATTCGCGGGTAGGATCAATCGAAGACATCAGCCCGGGCCAGATCCCTGGTTTTATAGATGCGTTTTCTGATGCGTTATTTTTTCAGCGAACTGAAGGACGATTCGGCTACCGCGTTATCCCAGCAGTTGCCATGTCGGCTCAAGCTCGGCGCCTGGTTATTGTGAAGTGGTCAACAAAAACTGGCCACCGCGTTAGAGTTTTTCCAGTATCGATTTTCTGATTCGCTTGGTGGCAACCCACCGTTATATTCGTGCGGCCTGAGTGCGCTGTAATACCCAACGATGTAGTCCGTTATGGCGTGAGTCGCATCGCTGAAGCTTACGTAACCTGTCACTGGCACCCATTCGTTTTTCAGACTCCGGAAGAAGCGTTCCATTGGGCTATTATCCCTACAGTTTCCACGCCGGCTCATACTCTGTCTAATCCGATAGCGCCATACTAACTGCTGGAACTGCCTGCTCGTATAATGACTGCCCTGGACGCCCTTCTAAGAGTCAAGCCGTTATCGGGATGCTGTCGATCTGCCTGTTTTGATTTCGCAGTAATGTATAAACTTCCCGTGAGATATATCGTTTCAGGCACCGTATTGCTTCCATTTTTGTATGCCCTTCGGCTACTCGTCGGGCGACATATTCCTTCGTTTTTGCGTCAGTTCGTAATCGACCAATGGCGATGATATGGAGAGCACTATTCGCAGCACGATCTCCGCCCCGGTTAAGTCGGTAACGGTTCGTTTTTCCTGAAGATACAGGTACAGGGCTGACACCACACAGTGCTGCAAATCCTGATTCAGAACTGAGCCGTTGCGGATTGTCTCCGGCAGTAATCAGTAACTGCGAAGCACTTTCGTATCCAACAGCATTACGTTTAATCAGATCAGGCGCCAGCTCGTCGACAATTGCCGCAATCATGACATCCAGATCAGCGATCTCGTCATGTAACTCGAGATAGCGTCGGGCCAGGGATTTTAATGTAATGCGATAAACGTTCGTAACATTGCGGTATTCACTGGCATCTGGCCTCCAGGATCCCAGTGTTCTGATAAGCTGCATACGCGTCATATTTCTGAGCTGTTCACGCAGTTCATCTGGCGCAGAGACAATATTGGAATGAATTATCTGGAGAGCGACCTTACGGGCTGATATCGCTGTTTTTCGACAGGTTTTTAGCACCCGCAGAGACTCAATCATGCCATCACGTGTTTTTGGCGTGACTGTCCGTATTCTCGCGAAGGCGGCATGAGCAGCGCACTCGGCATCAATCGTGTCGCTTTTTCCACGCTTATGTCGCTCCATGCGGTCTGGTGTCGTTACCTCAAGCACTTCTACTCCGGCTTTGAGTAAATAACGTAGCAGTCCTGAGCCATAGGTACCTGTGCACTCAACACCAATTCGCTGTACTGGGCCAAAAGTGGCCATCCAGGCCAGCATCTGGCGGTAGCCCTGTCGTGTTGTGGAGAAATACTCCGTACCGAGGACTTTGTTGTGTTGATTAACTACAGCAGCAACGTGCAGGTCTTTATGCGTATCTACACCACCAATAATGGCAGAAGCAGTGGCATCAATATTTTCATCATTCATGGCTGGTCACCTGTCAGGACGACATAATTGAATCTCCAGACAGATAACCCGGACAGGACAGTAAAGAGACACGCCGTCAGGCTCTTCTTGAGTCACGCGCACCGGTGAGGAGATGCCTCGCATGAAGTTGCTTCCGGCAACCGACGAGTCCAGGGCAGGACACAAAAGGTCGATCGCTGTGTGAGTCAGGATGCGGGAAGTTCTTCACTGCATCAGTAATCACATCAATCTGCTCCGACAGCAAACAGCGCAATGATGAAAACTGACACAGGTATTATTACTATCGCTATGGAACATCACTCCTGCCGGCTTACCGCGAGTTTCCCATGCCATTTCAAGCGCTTTCATGGTGAGTCTACTGTCCGGCGAGAACGACATTGCCCAGCCCACTGGCTTTCTTGCAAACAGGTCGAGAACAACAGCGAGGTATGCCCAGCGTTTGCCTGTCCAGATATAGGTCACATCACCGCACCACACCTTGTTTGGCTCTATTACGGCGAACTGTCGCTCAAGGTGATTAGGGATAGCAACGTGTTCATGACCACCACGCTTATACCGGTGAGGCGGCTGCTGGCAACTGACCTGCCCCAGTTCTTTCATGAGCCGGCCAGCAAGCCAGCGTCCCATCTGGTAGCCTCTCTGGGTTGCCATTGTGGCGATGCTTCTTGCTCCGGCCGAACCGTGGCTAATGCCATACAGCTCAAGTACCTGACTTCGTAACACAGCCCGTCTGCTGTCTGGTTTTTCAGGACGATTTTTCCAGTATTTATAGCTGCTGCGATGAACCCCAAACACATGGCAGAGAGTGGCCACAGGATAACGCGCCCTGAGTTTCCCGATTATCGAGAACTGTTCAGGGAGTCTGACATCAAGAGCGCGGTAGCCTTTTTAAATATTTCGTTTTCCATTTCAATACGTTGTAGCTTTTTCTTCAGTTCACGTATTTCGATTTGTTCCGGTGTTATCGGAGAAGCTTTTGATGTTTTGCCCTGACGCTCTTCACGCAGTTGCTTGACCCATTTTGTCATTGTGGAAAGACCGACATCCATAGCCTTAGCGGCATCAGAGACGGTGTAGTTTTGATCGACAACCAACTGAGCGGATTCGCGTTTGAATTCAGGACTAAAATTTCTTCTTTTCATTGGAGCACCTGTGTTGTTCTGAGGTGAGCATATCACCTCTTTTCAGGTGGCCAAATTCAGTAAACCACTTCAACCCAGGCTAGCAATTGACGGTATCCCTGACGTGTTGTCGCGAAAAACTCACTGCCCAAAACACAATTATTTTGATCAACAACGGCCGCAACATGGAGGTCTTTGTGTGTATCAACACCACCGATAACATAGGATGAATGAAACGCTTTTGTCTTCGCCATATATCACTTCCTGCGCCAGAAATTATTTTCCGTTTCTCCCGACGATAACCCGGACAGGACAGTAAAGAGACAAGCCGTCAGACCCTTCTTGCGTCACGCGCATCGGTGAGGAGAAGCCTCGCATGAAGTACTTCCCGATTCCGGGGAAAGACACATTGCTGGTCGATCAGAGTGTGGGTCAGGAAACCAGGAAGTCTTCACTGCATCAGTGATCTCATCGGCGCAAGCCAGTAGCAAGCATAATGATGAAAACTGACACTGACATTATTACTATCCGAGTGCATGATAACCTCACCGTCCTGGTTTTCGTCGCCATACGGCCATGATCGGTGCAGCAATTCACAAATATCGGTGTAAAAGCGTAATACCAACGTTCTTGCATCTCAATTCTAAAATTGACATTCAAGGTCTTCCAATTTATCGGTCATACCCCCAAGCATACATACTAACGACAAATCACAACGTAGATTTGTCCGGCTGTTCCATTTATGCAATGCCCCCCATTACTGCCAGAAATAAACACGCCGCACATACATCCTTGAATAACATGAGCAAACAATCAAGCATGCTCAAACTCTGGCATAAACTGGATTAAAGAAATTTTAATTCACATTTTGATACCACCCGACACATCACCACGATGTATTTTTACATCAAACCCATTGAGGTTATGTTTAATTACAAAAGCATATAGTTTCTCGTGGTGGTCAATAGCCGTAGTAACTAGTGCTCACCTAATCCCTGAATGTTGGCATTGCGTTTTGCCCCTCGTCCGGAGGGGCTTTTTTTACAATGACAATAGGTGTAACAGCTCGTAATCAACGTAATTTGCGGCTCACATTAAGTGATAATGAAAACTCCCCATTGCATCACCCTCCGCATTTGATGGGTAAACCCAAAGCTGACAATCCGATGAGACACTTTTCCAGTCTCATTTTAGGTTTTTTTTGTCTCATGCTACGTTTTCTTCATCTAGAATCTAACGAGACATTTTTTATAAAAATGGCCTTTACGGTATGCCCGGGTTTCAAGTAACGATCAGGATCCTGATCCCTTCCCAATATCGGTGCCAGGATAAATCAGAGATCCGGGCCTGTTTGCAGGCTTCGGATAAATTCTGCCGGAGTCTGGTTATTTAACGAGGAATGTGGCCGGTATTGGTTATATTCCTGCCGCCAGTGCTCGATCTTCTCCTGAGCATCTTCCAGTGACAGGAACCCGTGCACGTTCAGACATTCATCACGCAGGCTGCCGTTAAATGACTCAACCAGGGCGTTATCTGTGGGCTTCCCGGGGCGGGAGAAGTCCATCGTTACCCTGTTTTCATACGCCCAGCGATCCAGCGTTTTCGAGATAAATTCGCTGCCGTTGTCCGTCTGTAGCCGCTGGGGCACTCGCTGCTGTGTCTGCCTGATCCGTTCCATCACGGCGACCACATCGTCACCGCGAAGTCCCTGGCCTACCTCGATCGCCACGCATTCACGACTAAAATTATCGACTACAGTCAGGGCACGGATCCGGCGTCCGTTGAACAGATTATCAGCAACGAAATCCATACTCCAGCACTGATCCACCGCGGTCACCGCCGGGCGGATACGCCTGTGCCTGGCCGTCACGTGCCGCCGCAGGCGTTTTGACCGCAGGTTCAGCCCCTCCAGACAGTAAATCCGATGGGTTTTCT
Source organism: Serratia sp. Sp408 (assembly GCF_057180665.1). Lineage (NCBI taxonomy): Bacteria > Pseudomonadati > Pseudomonadota > Gammaproteobacteria > Enterobacterales > Yersiniaceae > Serratia > Serratia sp. Sp408. The sequence continues at coordinate 8,750 of NZ_JBXUFT010000015.1, read as the reverse complement.
TGTGGTTAACCAGCCAGCCCTCGCGCCGCAGCAGGATATGGATCCGCTGCACACCATAACGAATGCGGGTTTCTGCAATCTCCCGTATCCGCTGCGTGAGGGCCCGGTCATCGCGGCAGCTGCGGTAGTTGTAGACCGTTCGGCTCTGCATCATCAACCGGCATCCCCTGCGAACCCCGATGCGATACGCCGCCAGCAGGTATTCGACCGCCTCGCGTTTCTGCACCGGCCTCAGAACTTTTTTCGGATGACGTCCTGCAGCATTTCCTTGTCCAGACTGAGATCGGCGACCAGCCGTTTCAGGCGGTGATTCTCTTCCTCCAACTGGCGCAGGCGACGCAGTTCCGTCACGCCCATGCCGCCAAACTTCTTCTTCCAGTTGTAAAAAGTAGCCTCAGAAATCCCCATCTTTCTGCACACTTCCTCCACGCGCGTGCCGGTTTCCGCCTGTTTCAGGGCAAATGCGATCTGTTCTTCGGTATAACGTGTCTTTTTCATGTCAGATGACCTCTTTTTTCAGGAGAAGAAAGGCCGAAAACTCTACTTTACGCCGGTACTGAACAAAGGGAAGAGATCAATCCGTATGCTTGCACAGCCCCCGCCATTTAAATAATAAAAAGTAAACGCAAAACATTACCATAAATATTGCCCACCATTGAGCAAGTGTTTATTGTTGGCGTGTAACACCTGCCATAACGACATTACTCAGAATATTTAACTAAAATCAATAAAAAGAATAAAAACAAATAGAATAAAACACGTTTATGTTAATTTTAACGATCTAATGTTTTGCAAATCCACATTTTTCAGCATAAAATCCTTGTTAGCTAATGTCGTTATGGTTGGACACATAGCCAAAAATGAAAGCACGAATATAAAAATAAATTGTAGGTAAAAAATAGAATAAACATGATGATAATCATAAAGAAAAAGCCGTTGGTGATTGCACTGTCGATAGTTTTATCCTCCAATGTCGCGTTTGCAACGATACAACAAAATGTAATGAACAGCGATTACGCAGGTAATAAAAAAGAAACATTCGGCAATGTAGAGATAAAAGACTCAACCTTTAGAGGTGTTTTTTCAGCAATATTGATAAACGACACACTTTCACATAACAACCAATATTCAGAGCAGTCTACGCAAATATTGCACTCAGCACTGTCTCATGCAGATGAGTTTATCTCTCATAGCTCCCAGGTAATTGGAGCTGGTGAGTCCATCAATGGTGTGTTTCGTGAAGAAAGCTGGCAACATGTACAGGGTTGGAGTTCATCATCATCTGATGCAATCTTCCAGGATTCAGCATCACAGGCCGTCACTAGCGAGGCAACGTCTCAAAATGCAGATTTTCATGATACAAGCTACCAACAAGTTCTTAGTGGGGGAGTTTCTCAGAATAGCACCTTCCATAATGATACCGTACAATATGTATCCTCTTCATATAAAAATGGAATGCTTCAAAAAGATTCCACCTCTGAAAATGAGGTATTTAAAGATAATTCCAAACAAGCTGTTTTCAATGGTGGTACAGTAGCAACTGCCTATTTTGAAAATAACTCGTCACAACTTCTTCAAAAAGATCCATCCGCAACACATACGGCAACATCAATTAATAGTGTTTTCAAAGACAACGCCAAGCAAAGTGTAGGTGATGGAACATTCTCGATCAGCAATACATTCATAGAAAATTCAGTACAAACCATTCACGATGGTGGCTCTGCAACCGGCACAGCCTTATCTGGCAGTGCTTCGCAGAGACTGGAAGATGGTGCCAAATCTGAAGATAACACCTTTAACGACAACGCGAGTGGCATCGTGGGAGGAAATGCCCAGATGCTGGGCAATACCACGCTGAACGGCAACTCGCTGCTGACTGTCATTGCTCATGATGCCTCTCACGGTTTTCCTGCCGGCCAACAACTGAGCAACGTCATCATAAATAATGACTCAATGATGTTAATCGCGCCCACAGGCAGCGAAGCACATCTGGTGAGGGCTGATAATATCACCCTGAATGGCGGGACAATCGCTTTCGGTCACGATAAAGGAACAGAATATACTGCATTGCTTGCGAAGGAGGTCAATGGTTCCGGTGGTATGCTCATCATGAATGGTGAGCTTGCTGGCGGCAATGACATGCTTCACGCGGGTACGATGTCAGGGAAAGGAACTTATAGCATCATTCTGAACAACACTGACTCTGGTAAAGAACTGCCTTATGATGAACTTAATCGCCTGATTACCATAGATAACATGGTCGATGGTGCTACGCCGTCTTTCACCCTGTATGCTGGCGAAGCTCAATCTATCCCTAGCAATCCTAATAACCCACCAAACAAGGGTAAAGGAACGGATCAGGGTACACATACGGCCACAGTCGTCACCAAAAAAGACCCTGTAACCGGCAAAACCATTGTTGGCCTGATTACGGATACCAGTAAAACCGCCAACGCCACCGATGCCGTGATGGCCCTGGCTTCCTCTACCCAGTACATCTTCGATGGCGAGATGCAGGCGCTGCGTACCCGTCGTGGTGACATTCAGCGCTTTGACCAGGGGAATGGCGGTGTCTGGGGCCGTTATCTGCACAACTCCAGTGATATCAAGGGAGGCGCCGGTGCAGATTATAAACTGGGCCAGAACGGTATGGAGCTGGGCGGGGACAAGGTGTTTGATGTGGCTGGCGGCAAGCTCTCTGTCGGTGCCATGACCTCGTACTCCAAAAGTTCGGTGAAGCAACGCGGCGACAGCAGCCAAGTCAGCAGCTATGGTGTCGGCCTCTACTCTTCCTACCTGAGCTCCGTTGGCTATTACATTGATGGCGTATTGAAATTAAACCACTTCAACAACGACCTGCGCACCCACACCGACCGTGGTCAGTCCGTCAAGGGCAGCTATGACCAGGATGGCTACGGTGCCTCTCTGGAAGCCGGTTACCAGTTCACCCTCGGTGATGGCATCAACATTGACCCGTATGCACGTGCCAGTTACTTTGCCGCTCAAGGCAAGGACATGGAGCTGAGCAACGGCATGAAGGCGGCCATTGGCAGCCAGAAATCCGCAAAAGGTGAGCTGGGTGTGTCCGTGGGCAAGGCCTTTGAGGTGCGCAGCGTGACGCTGAGTCCGTACATCACCGCCGCCGTGGAGCATGAGTTCCTAAAAGACAACAAGGTGACCTTCAACGACCGTTATACCTACAAAAATGACCAGTCAGGTACGCTGGGCAAGTTTGGTGCCGGCATGACTGCCCAGGTGACCAAAAACGCCCAGGTGTATGTGGAAGCGGATTATCGCAAGGGTAACAAGGTTGAAAGCCCGATTATGGGCAATGCCGGCTTCCGTATTAGCTTCTAAGTGCAATAAGCGGCCGGGATGCTCAGGTGCTCCGGCCGCCCCAACACCTCATTGGAGAGCTGTTTGTTCTCTTAAGTACCCTTTTTGCCCAACTTCACTGTTGGGCTTTTTTTTGTGTGTGCCCATCAGATCTCGACGACAATTATCCCGCAAGAGCCATGTTCGGAGCAGCATTCCACTAACATCAGTGTAAAAGCATAATGCCAACGTTCTTGCATCTCAATTCCAAACATCAGAGATGTTTTTACGGTTTACGTCTCTAGCATTAGCGATCAATTCAATTTTCTGGCTCCCAGTCACATTCGTTATGAACACTACATGTTTTCTAGATTAGAAATCAAACACCAAAATACTATCGCTATTTATAAAAACCTTCCCATTTCAATTGGCACGCCATGAGCGAAACCCTACGTTTAACATCGTTCCCAGCAACACATGGATAAATATGATTTCACTCCTATTTATCCATATCACTTCTCAGGAGGGATACCAGACGTACGTATATTTTTCTATCCCAAGGCTATACCATCCTGTGTGTCAAGCTGTGCCACCTAAACTCACATCACGTTTGACTTGTAGCAGCTCACATATTGCTCAAAAAACGTGGTGATTTATGATCTTCCATAGAGTTGTTTAATTCTTGTTGAGTTTACATATTCAATAATAAACCAGCGCTTTAGTTTATAGTGATTAACGTAGGGAAAAGCGATCCTTTCAGGTAATAGGAAGTTTTAAACTGTCCGTTAAGCTGGCTGAAGAGAAAAATACTGTACGGTTCTACAAACTAAAAAATTAGCTCACCTATAATTTTAGACAGTATTGTAAGTTATTGGTGAATGTCAAGTGAAGTTGAAAAAATTAAGAGGATTGCATAACGAACTCTTTTTATGAAATAAAGTCTATTATGGGGTGGAGACCAAGGCAATGTAATAGAATATAGGCACACCGAACATTTGGCTGGCGCCCAGAGTTAAACGGTTGGAATTTGTGGGATCTGACGTTTGAAGGATCTCTCGCTCCTCAACACTCCCTTTATTGATATGGACGTATATCAGTTTTCTAGTTTCGGGGGCTTTAATTTAAGATATATAGACGTTATTTAGCTCTCTTGCTTTTGGAAACCTCGCAAGAGCGCATCCATATTTTCTTAAATTCATTATTTTTCTTGGTAGGTGGGGTTAGTTGGCATGAGTGTTTTAGATGAGTATATTGGAATAACTTACATTGTGGTTAACCAAAGGCTAGCTTTCGGATCACAGGATAAATAAAATGTCGACAACAGTAAAGAAAATAAGTCTCTACTTTATTGCTTTTATAATTTTGACTTTTCTTTATGCACATATTTCCAGCCAGATATTACCAAGTTCAGATACCGTTTCAGGATTGTTAGAAGGCAAAGACATGGCTGAAGGTAACTGGACACTTAGTGGCTGGTATCTTTCTACTGTGTCATTCTATTTTACAGACTTAATTTGGTACGGAATTGCTTCTAAAATATTCTGGTATGGACAGTATCAAGCATATTTAATACCAGCAATAATGTATTCAATGGTGACGTTGATGTCATTTTATCTATCCAAGGAAAGTGCTGGTTCACTCTGGGCCATTGCGTTTTGCGTGGCTATTCCATCCTCATTCGCAGCATTAAGCACTTTAATATCGGTTATACATGTTGGTACCTATGCATCCATGCTTTTATGCTTCATGACGATTGAACGTTATATTAAAACAAACCAATTATTCTCGATAATCATTTACACTATAGCATTAACATTGACATGCTTCAGTGATGATATTATAAAACTACTTATAGTTTTACCAATATTAACATCTTCGCTTTACTTTTTCACAAAGGAAAAAAGACCGGTATATATCACAATATTTCTTGCAACTATATTTTCTTGCGCTTTATCAAAGACCATGATTATCTATGCAACAGCAAATAATTGGTTCATCCTCCCAGGGATACCAGACCCAACCTTTGTTGCATTCGATGATATTGGGAAAAACCTATACCTCTTCGCTAAAGGATTTATTCTCTATACCGGAGCATTTTTTTTTGGCAAGTCACCATTTGATATTACTACTATACTTTCTGTTTTCTGCTTTATTATTATGATCATTTTGATTATTTTCTCTGCATTATCAATAAGAGAGATATTCCCTACCTCGATGTTCAATATGGCCATATGCATAGCCTGCCTTGTTATGATCCCAGCCTTTCTTGTCAGTAATCGCCCCATAGATGAATGGTCGATAAGGTATATCGTTCCTTTCTTTATTCTTGTACCAGTGGTTATTGGTAGATCTTCACTATCAAAAGGATGGAAGTTTTTCACATTTGGTGGTATTGTCATTATAACATTTCTTTCTTCCGTTGCTGTTAGTGATAAAAAAGATATATCGAGTGACATCATAAACCAGATAAAAAATACCATTAGAGTAAGTCATCTAAAAAATGGCTACGCTTCGTTCTGGTTTGCATCATCTGTTAGCATTGATGGTGATATATCTGTTGCCCCACTTGACGTAAACAAGGGTTTGAATGTCCTATCTTGCAACAAATGGTTGTCAAATAATAAGTGGTACGAACGCGGCGGAAATTTCATCATAACTGACGATGGTTTAATGAGAGAGATAACAATCAAACAATTCGGTACCCCATCAAAGATTATTAACGTTGGCGATAAACAGATCTTTGTTTATGAGAAAAAGATTACCTTCAATTGTAACTGATTTCTCAGGAGAAGAACCAGCCTTTTTGTATAATCAATAAATTATCCAGACGTGCCGAAAATTCATTATCCGGTACGTTATCGGACTCGGATAACAGAGCACACATGTCACGCCAGCATTTTTTATACGTAACGTACAGCTACAACTTCCATTATTGTGGATTATGAGAGTAGCGGCAAGACTCTCCGGATCTCTGTTCCGATAAGACCAATTCCGTACAACTCCCACCCTGGGTTGCCAATCCTGTAAAACCTGTTCGAAAACTAACCACTCTTGAATACCTTGAAGCCTCCCGCCCCCGGTAGCTTACAGTTTTTTATACCTGCAACATAACGTAGAAACTTCCAAGAAAAGCGAGTGGCGAGGCGAAAATACAATTTCCTGAAAGGGAACATGCCCGTAGAATATAAATTACGCGGATTGAAACCCAGTCGCCCTCTATTAATGTAGTGGCAATGTTGTCGAGATACCCAAATCAGGAACCTCGGAAAATTTAAAAAATGTTGCTGTATTTTCCTCCAGAATGAAACCATGGCGCTTAACGTCGTTTGTTAAAAATGGTTATTTTGTTTTCCCGAAATGGGAACAAGTTAGCTCTAATGATGGGTGTTTTTCGCCTGATCTTGCTTGCCCCGCCGCAGCGCGACTCTTGTTATTTATGCCGCATGGAAACATGTGGCACGATAATTTGTTGCATTACACCCTACAATCTCACCGGTAAGCTGATAGGTAATTTATCGGTTGATTTAACCCGAATTCTTAGCAATTCCTGATACTTTCTAATAGGCGATATGAAGTGGTTATTGTGCGGTTTAATGTTGGTATCTTATTCTATGCTTAGGTTCTTTAGTTCCATTGGTTAGAACATACGACTCATAATAGTTCGCTGGTTCCAGCCCAGTAAAGGTTTCCAAACCGCCATTAGCTCAACAGGAAGAGCAACGACGACCATTAAGTTGTAGGTACGGGGTTCGAGGCCTCGATGGCGGACCATTTAAGACATCATATAATAGCTATTACAGCTGCCTTTCACGAAAATGTTGTGACTGGCCGCTCCAGAATAAGCTTTCCAGCCTGCGAAGATGGGATCACCTGGAGTGGCTGGAAAGCGCATTAAAAGGGCGCATTTAGTTTTGATACGCACTATCGATTCCTTTAATGGGGATTTTCTAAATGCGTCCCTCTAATGTGAAACAACAGCCGGTGAAGATCAGTATCCCGATGAAACCCTGGTCTAATACCGGTATTTTTTGCGTTTGGGTGGTTCAGGATCCAACTGTTGGTGGTGATTCACTGAGGTTAATTACCGAAAATAGAGAATGGTCATCAATATTGCCGTCTTTGACCCACCGTTTTTTCCTTTACGCACCGACCCAAGGAAAACTTTGCATTCTGCTAAGCAATGTCGTCGGGGTCACAGAAGTACATGAGTTCGGCCCGATAATTGAAAAATTCCTACGAGGAGGGATTTTTCAATTATTGGGAGTGCGTCCGATAGACTAAGATCCCTTAGTCCGTAGCACAAGAGGCAAATACTTTATGGAATCTTCAGCAAGCCCACGATATTATGCAAACACGCTTTTCCCTGGAAAAAAAACTATATCTTCAAGTGCAATTATTGTTCTGTCATGAAACTTCTCCATTTTAACGTTGAGTTTCGTCTCAAAACACCTCCATTACGGATAAAATCGGACCCTCGAGGCGTAAAGATTGATTGGTTATGCTATTAAAGGGTTGCGTATTTCAGCATTATGTTGGCGTATAGATAAGTTCGAAAAAAGAGCGTATCGCGGGTTTCAGCGAACAATGATGCACAGGATTTTGAATTAAAAAAAACGCCCCGCGGTGGAGGCGAAACCATTGGATAAGAAAGTCATGGATGAAGGCAGATAGTTACATCAGCCCACATCTCAACTATACCAAAGTGAGATTAAACGCCGCATCAACTGAAAGAAACATATCTAATTCCTACGAAAAAAAACCCTCTTCGGAGAGAGGGTTCAACGAAAAACCAGACTAGGGAAATAGGAGAGCATTTACTAGACAGACAACTAAATTACCAATAGGAACTATATACACCTGAAGGTAAACATAGCCTCAATGACATTGACAGAAAGTACCTTACGGTTATCTTTTATTTCGTTTGCCTCCCTCGTCATTTCGATTGCACATCGACAATGTGCAATACAATGATAGCTGTCGGAGATCCTGGCACTATACATGATATTTTAATCACAGGTGATTATATCGTGCTCGTCGCTAATGCAATTGAGATGAGTAGGAATGGATGCATTATTCTCCATGCAACCGCTCAGCATAATAATGCTTAAAACGGTTACTACAAACCTTTTCATACTTAGCCTCATTATGTGAGCTCGCATCATTTATTATGAAGAATTAACATTCAACCAAAGCTAAATGGAGCTGTTATGTGAAATGCCGCATGACACAAGAATCGCTGTTGATATCTTGGGAAAGTCGATGGCGTGACCAAATCCCCATAGAGATGAGGAAAGTTAAAACCGGAAATATGATCTTACCCAGCAATAGTGGACACGCGACTAAGTGAGTAAACTCTCAAGCAAGAGGTGACTCACATGACAAAACCAGCATCAACCACTAAAAAGCCACGCAAGCAACATACACCTGAATTCCGC
>NZ_JBXUFT010000014.1:0-23735 GCF_057180665.1 Serratia sp. Sp408 | reverse complement strand
CGCGGAATTCAGGTGTATGTTGCTTGCGTGGCTTTTTAGTGGTTGATGCTGGTTTTGTCATGTGAGTCACCTCTTGCTTGAGAGTTTACTCACTTAGTCGCGTGTCCACTATTGCTGGGTAAGATCAAATCCTTATAAATAGAGAGTAACCCTTTGAAGCCATCAATTGTTTTCATATCATCATCCTATTAACGACAATCTGTACCACCACCCCATTTTTTCCGTCCCCCGGACCCATCAGGGTGATAAATTTTGTGGTAAGACCGGTGGTCATTATAGTCAACCAAGCTTAACCCACCTGGTCTATTTTCATGGTGCCAAGTCATGTCAGGTGGAGAATACTTACTAAACTTTCCTTTGGCATTAGGTTGCACAGGCTCAACCAAACCAGGATACTTCGTTTTCATTTCCCTTTTAAAATCAGGGTCTACCTGCAGCCGATTATAAACAGATTAATTATCACGACTAACGCACTCTTTATCAGCATGGTATCTACCCTTGGGCCTGACATATCTTTTGGAAAAACATAGTTTATATTAATCACGGAAAACTTACCTTTATTAATCCCAAAAACAGCCATCCACAGCATCGGATTCAGTTCACGCACGCACAAATTCTAACCTCATGAAATACTATCAAATTTGGGCAGGTGAAGCGTACTCCCCGTCTGTAGTAAAATAATAGATATATTCCATCTGTGTTATTAGGTCATTACTTCATGGAATAATGATAAACATCTCGATATTATCAATACCTATAGGAATAACATAAAAGTATAAGCCAGTCGTTAGTGACTGGCTTATACTAAAAAATAACTATTGAATTCATTATCATATACTACAACCTTAAAATATCACACTTTATTTTATTTCTTGCTATTTTATTTTTGATAATTTTTTCAATAACATTCCAATCACCACCACCAAGCCCAGCGCCAATCATAGGCAGTTGTATACTTAATCTTTTTTCTAGAGCAAAGTCAGCAACAAGTGACAAACATTTCTCAAGATGCTCATAGGAAATATACTGCGTACTGTCTTTGTAATTTCTTTTAATCCCATTTTGGGCAAGCATATTTGCTACGAAAACATTCTCAACCTCGTCTACAACAACGAACTGAACATTACCTAGAGCAAAAGACTTATCGTCATTAACCCAATCCTGGTACATTTTCTTTACCACTGGATAGCGCTTTGATAGAGCAACAACAAATCCCTTCCCCCATTTCCCCATGTTATTTACAATATGAATAATCAAACGAGATGAAGAAATAGGAATGGTTGCATCACCAGTTTGATAACTGATGTAAGAGTTCACAACGGAATCGGAAAGAGTTTTATCCCATTCATATTCGAACTGCATCTCATCTATAACTTCTGATTCCTGTAAATCAAGCTCGTTTTTTTTACCATCATACAACAGATAACCAACATTTTCGTCCCAATCCTCTAGCGAAGAAGATGAATACATAATACCATTAAAAATGGTAATTTGCCGAGTCGCTACTTCACCATAAAACTCAGTAATAACCGTCCCTTCGCCTTGAGGAAGTTCACATTTACTTAGGTAATAACTCTTATCAATTTCCACAACTTTTCCCGCTCTTAACTATTCGATTAGAGATATCCAGATTACCATTATTAGCAATCCTGAAAGTATTTTTCCTTGGTTCAGAAACATCGAGACCCGTCACATCAATTTCCACGTAATGGGAAATACTGTTAATCTTTCTGGAGTCGCCATAGAGGTTATTTGCCACTTGACCCAATGATAATTTTCCTGTGCCAGCTGCATCTTTTAATGTTCGGCCACCGATCTGTTCAGGTCTAATATCAGTCAGATATTGCCCATCCCCGAAACGAGCATGTATAGGTCCAGAAGAAGCCCTGAGTTCACCACTTTCCAATATCCCTGCCAAGCCATCCCCAGTAGTGTAATGTATTAATGTGTCAGGGGTTAACCCCAACGGATCCACCCACCCATACGGATTCGGCGCATACTGATACAGGTTCAGCCCGCCCTGCAATCCGATCGGATCTTGCGTGGTGAAACGCCCCACTTCCGGCTCATAGTAGCGGAACAAATTATAGTGCAATCCGCTTTCGTTATCCTGGTACTGCCCGGCATAACGCAGCGGTTGATGGTAAACCGGTCCGGTGCGTTTGGCTGCACCGGCCACCGTCTGGCCGGTCAGTTTGCCGAAGGTGTCGTACTGCCCGGACCAACGTAACTGGCCGTCGGCGTCGGTCACTTCCAGCGGCGCGCTGTTGAGATCGGTGTGCAACCAGTAAATATCCGCCTGGCGGCCACTGCCGGCCTGTTCGATCGCCGCCAGCGGCGTCCACGGGCTGGCCGGGTCGTAACTCCAGGTGCGGCGCGTGCCGTCGTCGCGCTGTTCTTGCAACAGCCGGTAGCCCTGCCACAGGAAGCGCGTACTGACCATCGGTTTGCCTTTCAGCTGTACCTGTTTGCGACTACGGCGACCGAGCGCATCATAGTGGTAGTGCGCGACAAATTCGCCTTCCGGCCCGCGCCCCTGGGCATGAATCAGACGGTTATCGGCGTCGTAGCGGTAATGTTGTTCATACAGCCCGTTGCGGCGGCTGACAAGGTTGCCCCAGGCGTCGTAACGGTAGAATAATTGCTGCCACTGCGGCAGTCGGTTGTTGCTGACCGCCGCCAGCGGCAAATGACTTTCCACCTCGCTATGCGGGCTTTTCTCGCCCAGCAGGTTGTCGGCGGCGTCATACACCAGCCGCAGACCCCGCTTGCCGAGATTTTTCTCGCGATGTTGCAGCAGCCGCCCTTCGGCGTCATAGCCGTAATGGATATCGCCACGCAGGGCATCGCTGACGCCCTCCAGCTCACCACGGCCGGTATAGTGAAACACTCGCCATAGCGCACCGTCTTCCGGCTTGACGATTTGCCCGTGCAGGAAGCCGCTGCTTTGCCAACGGCGACGCCCCAATGCGTCATACTGGCGCTGTTGCTGTAACGCGCCCTGCGTGCGGCCGGTTTCCCGGTGCAGGCGGTCGCGGGTAAATTCGCTCACCAGTTGCTGGTTGTACTTCACCGCGCTGGCGTGGCCAGAGCCGTAATACAGCCATTGCAACCGGTCGCCCTGCGGCAGCGTCAGCGCCTGCAGATTGGCCAGCGCATCCCACTGATATTGCAGTTCGCCGTTAATCCCCTGTTCGGTTAGCAGATTGCCCGCCGCGTCGTATTGCAGCCGCACGCTGTCGGCGGCGATACCCAGCGCTACGCCGGCGGCGGTAGGGGTGCGCGTCAGTGCATTCAGGCGGCCGACAGCGTCATACTGGTATTGCCATTCCGCGCTGTCGTTGCCGCGCCACACCAGTTGACCCGCCTCGTCGAAACGAAAGCGCTCATACCGCTGCGCCAGTTCGCCAGAACGGGTTTGCCCGCTGGTTTCACTGCGCTCATGCAGCAGTCCGGCGGCGTCGTAATGGTAATTGTGATGCAGACCGTCTGGCCGCTGTTCTGCCAGCAAGCGCCCGCTAGCGTCATAGCTGAACTGGTAGTCACCGCCGTTACCGTTTTCTAGCCGCATCAGCCAGCCGCGTGGGCTGTAGTGATACTGACGCGTACGGTTGATGCGATCGGTGATGCTGACCGGCAGACCCAGCGAGTTATAACGCCAGCGGGTTTCGCTGCCGAGCGGATCCCGGTGGCTCGCCAACTGCCCCTGCGCATTCCAGTCAAACTGCTCTTCGCTGCCGTCCGGATGAAGCAGGGTTTGCAGGCGACCGGCGGCGTCCCAACGGTATCGCGTCAGGTTGCCCTCGGCGTCGGTGCGCGCGGTCAGTTGCCCCATCGCATCATAGGCATACGCGGTTACGCTGCCAGAACAGTCGGTGTAACGCGTCAGCAGTCCCTGGCCGTTCCAGGCCAGTTGCACCACGCCGCCCAGCGCATCGGTAATGCGCGACGGCAGGCTCTCCTCATCGTCCGGATAGTGGTACAACGTGGTGTTTTCCAGCACGTCGAGGCTTTTGGTCAGGCGCCCCTGTGTGTCCCAATGCTGACATTCGCGGCTGCCATCCGGATAGGTGATGGAGAACAGGCGACCACTGTTGCGTGAATATTGATAGGTGGTGGTGCGCCCCAACGGATCGGTTTCGCTCAGTAGGCGGCCGTAGCTGTCCCACTCGCTTTGCCGTTGCGCGCCGCCCGGCAGCACCACGCTGCACAGCTCGCCGCGCGCGTAGATAAAGCCGTACTGACGCCCGTCGAAATCGGTGAACTGCGCCACGTTGTCGTCGTCATCCAACTGCCAGACCGCCTGCTTGCCGTCGTCGCGCAGCGCGCTGCGGCGGCCACCGGCAAAATCGTAACTGAAGTCCAGCTGTTCGCCGGCGTTGTTGCGGTAGGCCACCACGCGCGGCAAATGATCAAGCTCCTGCCAGCGGTATTCGTTCAGCAGCCCGGCAGCGTCCTGATGGCTGACCATCAACCCGTCATGCCAGCCAAAGCGCCGTGTGATTTCGCCGGCGCGATTGGTGACGCCAATCAGTTGCCCCTGTTGGTCGTAGTCGTAGCTGACCAACGTCACGTCGCCGTCTGGCGTATGCAACAACACCGCGCTCAGGCGGGCCAGCCCGTTGGCGGTGGTGAGATAGCGGCAGCTCAGGCGTTGCCCGGCGCTGTCCACCAGCTCGCTCAGTTGGCCGCTGTCGTTATAAAACAGTGACGTGGTGTTACCGATGGCATCGGTGAGCATGCTCAGGCGGCTCGGCTGTTCGCCGTCCAGACGTGGGTAGTGATAGCTTTGTTCACCGACGTCAAACAGCTGCCAACTGCCGTCCCAGTTATGCATCAACCAGCATTTTTCGGCTTCGCAGTAGGTTTTGTGGCCAAGCGGTACCATCGGGAACGACACGTAATCACCGGACGGCGCGCGCCACACCAGGCCGTCCTGATAGGGTTGCAGACTGCTTTCCCAGAACAGGCTCCAGCCACGGCCGAGCACGCTGTCTGCCGGATTGCCGCTGCGCCAGTAGCGCTGCCAGGCCACCGGCAGGCGTGACGGCAGCACGAAGTCCAGCTCATCGTCACCGTCGAGAAACTTCTGGCCGCTGACCACGTCGACCGGGCGGGCGATGATACCGGCAGCCGCGGTAGCGGTCATCAGCGTGCCGGCACGGCAGGCAACTCGCCCCAGCTTGTTGATGCCCGGCGCTTTGCTGAGCATGCGGCCAATGGCGCCCAGCTTGCTGGCCGCACCGCCAACGCCGCCGACCAGGCCGGCAAACAGCAGCGTCAGGTCAGAGACCTTGTACAACCAGTCAGGCACTTCGGGTTTGATCGGTAAAGTGGTGGCGGTGCCACCGCCAATAGTGACGTTGGGCGAACCTTCCATCACCGTGGCGTCGCAGTTGGTTTTATCGCCAACGCGCGAGGCCGGGAAGTCGTTGATGAATACCTTGTCCGAGCCTTGCGCCATCTGCATGCTAGGGCCGTCATCCGCACAGGTGACCTGGCTGAGGGTAGCAATCGCCGCCGGTTTGCCATTGATGAACACATTGGGGGAACCGGTCAGTATGGTGCCTTTCGGCGTCAGACTGCCGGCCCCGGCATCGGCAATGCCGTCGCGGGCCGCAGTGGCCGCCTCCCCGGCGAGATACCCCACCGCCAGACTGGCGCCAATCAGCAACACGCCAACGCCAACGCAGGACGCGGCCAGCCCGGCGACAAACAGCGCACCGGCAGCCACCGCTCCCGCCGCCGCAATCAAGCCGCCGACGATAGTGCCGCCAATCATACCGGCCAAGGCGTGGGAATGGCCGATGGCGTCACCGACGCGTGCCGCTTCACTCATGACAAATTCCTTTTATGCCCGATCGGCCACGTTGGCAGCCGGCTGATAACTGTCCAATACCTGTTGCAACAGCGCCTCGTCCTGCGGTGCCAGCTTGCGTGGCTGCGCCAGGGTGAACACCAGTACCTGCCCCTGCTCCAGCGCAAACACCGCCTGACGCTGCCAAATGCGTTTACCGTCGCGCAGATAACTGGCGTGCACGCTTTCCCCCGGCAGACGCGAGTTACCCAAAGCCACCGGCTCACGCCCCTTCAGCACCCAGCCCTTCAGGCTGTGGGATAACGTCTCGAGCTGGCGCGTGATGTAGTCCGCCAGCGTTTCGTCCGGCTGCAACGCATCACGGGAAATATTCAACGAGGGGGAAGCATCATCACCGGCCAACAGCACGTTGACGGTACGATCGCTATAACCTTCCGGCAACGTCACACTGCCTTCGGTGAAGGTGCAACGAGAAAAATCAGGCATCACGCAGGGTCCTTTTGCTAAACAGGATGCCAAGAATGACATAAGCCGGCGGTGATGGAAATATCGGTAAGGGATAGTTATGAGTGGGATCGGCAACTGGGCTAGCGAGCGATACGCTGCGCCGCCCCAACGGAGGGGAAAAACCGTCGATTATGCCGCCAGGCAGCGCCTGCCTATCGATACTCCGCACAGAGGGGATGTTGGCAAACAACGCCGCAGGGCGACATCCCGCAATCGGCAGCAATAATGATTATTTTTGCTGTTGAATCATTGCCTTTAGTTCGTCGATGGTCAGCGTTTTGTTCTTTTTACGGTGGATAATGCTATGGCAATTGGCACACACCGGTACCAGATCGGTGGCGGGATCCACCTCTTTTTGACCGCCAAATTCAGAAACGGGCACGATATGATGAATATGAATAAACCCTTCCGCATATTCACCGTAATAGGCCTTAAAGTTGAAACCACAGGCGCAGCAGGTCACGCCATGCAATTTCAGCGCTGCACGCCGTAGCTGCGGGTCACGTTCATACTTGGTGGTGTAATAGCTGATTTTCCCGCCTTCTTGATAGCTAACGGACTCAAGGTTGGGATCAACGTCGGGATCCTCTATCGCTGTAACGGCAATCGGGGCCAGCTGTACCTGCGACACGATGGTGTGGAAGATGTCCTGCGTGATAGGCCGGACGCCATCGCGCCAATAATTGGACTGGCGGTTAGCCGGTATCGCTTCATAGTACCCGGTCGCCGTTTTGGCGAGCAGCGGTTGAGTAAAGGGTTGGAAATCCTTCACCATGGCGTAGAGTTCGCCCCTTTTTGCCTGCGGATCGGGATAGACGTTGGCAATAGTCGCCACCGCGAAGTAATGCGGATCGTCAGACAGGCGCTGCTCGCGGAACCGCTTATCTTTCAGCCGGCCTTTGTAGTAAACCACGCGGGTACCCGGTGTAAGCATCTTGGCGTAACGCTTGGGGAAATGGTATTCCTCTCCCGGTTTGTCATCCCACTTCGACTCATCCATTTCAGCAATCACGGTATACAACATACGCTACTCACGTCAGAACATAACTTGACTGAATATATCGCAATGGATTGATTTTTAAAATTAATATTAATGCACTAACGTTGGGATCGTGATTCCATAAATGACAACAACTTACTGTAAATGCGAGCAGCCTATTGGCACCGAAATAGTGTGCGCTAAGGTAACCGTGCTGCGGCAAAATCCGCGCTCAGGATTGGAACCCTGATCCCCTTTATGACTGAAAATACTTGTCTTTTTTCAGTGCCTGCGTACACACTCAGTTCGGTGGCTCAGGCAGGGCAACCGCAAGGTTGGCCGGTAGCTAAGGGGCCGGAGTTCCAAACCTGTCTGGGCCACCACCCAAGTTTGGAACCTGGGGTGGTGAAGTCGACCTTACCTTTAGGAACTTCTTTAATGAACGACTCTCATCAAGATACATTACCCTCCTCCATCACCCTATTCTGCCGTCTGGTTAGCACCTTTGATCTGTCTGCGTTATCCGATATCGATCTCGCCGATCTCAACGCGCTGAGCGCCGGCGGCATTGAAGGCCTCTGCCATGGCTTGCTATTTATTAGTGACTCATTGGAGCAGGAAGTTATTTATCCGCCTGAAAGTGTGCAGCAGCTAAGCGCATTTTTAAACGCCAGCGCGCACCTGATTCCAGCATTGGCCATGCTCGGTGATAAGGCGCTGATTCAGTGAGGGGAGATGCATTAATCATGTTGTTTATGATGCAGAGCCTGGGTAACCAGGCTCTAGAACATCATCAGCTAGCTGAGAAAAACCAATAACATTGCATTCGGCAAAGACTTTTCCGCAGGTAAGTTTTCAACGCGATAAACCCCCGTGGAGATTTGTCACTTTAAAACACGCCATAAATGCCCACCCGTAAACATCCTGAGAGCTGTTTCGCTCCTCAATAGGCACAAAATCCAGCCTCATGTTATAGGCATGGTTTTCTTTAACACCGTAGTCGCCATGGGTAACGCAGATCCCCTCTGACAGCATTTGTTTACTCCCGCCACAAGCTTTTCCTCCGCTCCGGTGGTGATGTACAGCCGGTCCGGCACCTCTTTTTCTTTTGATGGCGGATAGACGCAGCTGTCACCGTGACGTTTTGCCGTCGCACTGATAGGAATATCCGGCGCGTAGCGCTGATATCCAACGCCCCTTCCGCAAAGGAAGGGGCGCAGACTACGCGGCATCCACCAGCATAAACATGCCATAAGGATGGATTTCGAGGTAATAGCTTTCGCCAACGTCCGGTTGCAGGCGCGTGGCGTTAACCTGCAGCAGAATTTCCTGCCCGTGCCAGTCAACGCTCACCTCATATTGCGGGCCCATATAGGCGACGTGGCGAATGGTGCAGCGCTGGCTGTCTTCGCCATGCTGGCTGAGGGTAATCGCCTCTGGCCTGACGCCGACGCTGCCGGCTCCCCGTGCCGTAAAATGGGCCGGGCGCGGCAGGCGATAACCATAAATTTCTACCAACTCCTGGCTAATATTGGCCGGGAACAGGTTGGCGTCGCCCATAAAGCTGGCCATAAAGCGCGATGCCGGCTGGCGATAAAGCGCCTGCGGGGAGCCGATCTGCATAATCTCGCCTTTGTTCATCACCAGCACGGTATCCGACACCGCGAACGCTTCGCTCTGATCGTGAGTGACATACAACGAGGTGATGTTGAACTGCTTTTGCAGCGCCCGGATCTTCTCGCGCATGCTGCGCCGCAGGTTGGCGTCGAGGTTGCTCAGCGGTTCGTCAAACAGCAACACCTTCGGTTTCAGGATCAGCGCGCGGGCCAGCGCCACTCGCTGCTGCTGGCCACCGGAGATCTGATCCACGTAACGATCCTCAAAGCCGTCCAGATCGACCATCGCCAGCGCTTCTTTCACCCGCGTTTTGATTTCGCTACGGGCGACGCCCAGCATCTTCAGGCCATAGCCGACGTTGTCCCCCAGCGACATATGCGGGAACAGGGCATAAGACTGGAACACCATGCAGATGTCACGCTGCTGGATAGAACGCTCCGTCACGTCTTCGCCGTCGATAATGATTTGCCCGGCGCTGGGTTTTTCCAGCCCGGCCACCAGTCGCAGCACGGTAGTTTTGCCGCAACCGGACGGGCCAAGCAGCGTGACCATTTGCCCTTGCGGGATGGCGAGGTTGATATTGTCGATAACCGTGTTATCGCCAAAGCGCTTGGCGACGTTGCGCAGTTCCACGAAATGTTTTTCAGTCATAATATTACGCCTGTTGTTTGGCTTTTGAACGGGAGGTTCGCGCCTCGCCGATCAGCCAGTCAAAGAGGAAAATAATCGCCAGCATCACCACAATCAGGATCGAGCCATAGGCAATCGCCACGCCGTATTCGCCGTCTTCTACCCGGTTGAGGATATAGGCCGTCGCCACGCGGGTGTCCGGCGTGACCAGGAACACAATGGCGCTAACGGTGGTAATGGCGCGGACAAAGCTGTAGATCAGCGCCGACAAAATGGCCGGGCGCAGCAGTGGCAACAGAATATGCGTGATGGTGCGCAGCGATCCGGCGCGCAGGCTTAACGAGGCTTCGTCGAGCGACTTGTCGATCTGCCCAAGCCCGGCGATCCCGGCGCGGATGCCAACCGGTACGTTACGCATTACCATCGATATAATGACGATCGCCGCCGTGCCGGTGAGGTACACCGGGGCGCTGTTGAACGCCAGGATATAAGACACGCCAGCTACGGTGCCCGGAACGGCGAAGCACAGCATGGTACTGAACTCGATGGTCTTTTTGCCCCTGAACTGCTGGCGAACCACCACCCAGGCGATCAGCAGTCCGAACAGCGCGGTGATTGGCGCAGCAATGCCGGCATACAACAGCGTATCGAGTAGCGAAGGCCATGCGCCGTCGCTCATACCCTGGCCGAACAGCTTGATAAAGTTATCCAGCGTCAGGGTGTAATCCACTCCCCAGTTCACCGTGAAACTGCCATAGAAAATACTGCCGTACAGCAAGGCGTTGAAGACGATCCAGACGCCAAGAATGGCGATCACGCTCCACACCAGCGTTACCGGCAGCGGCTGCACGTCGCCACGGTAGGATTTGCCGGATACGGTGACGTAGGATCGTTTGCCAATCCACATGTACTGCACGCAGAACACCAGCAGTGAGAACAGCAGCAGGAAGGCGCCAAGGGTGCTGGCTGCCTGATAATCCAGCTGCGAGCCGGTGATGTAGAAGTAGATTTGCGTTGCCAGTACGTCATAGTTGCCGCCCAGCACCAGCGGATTACTGAAGTCGGCCAGCGATTGCACCACCACGATCAGGAAGGCGTTGGCCAGAGCCGGTTTCAGCAGTTGTACAAACACGCCGTTAAAGGTCTGCCAGCGACTGGCGCGCAGGGTATACGACGCCTCCTCCAGCGACGGATGAATGGTCTTTATTGCGCCGTCGAGGATCATGAACGCCATCGGCGTAAACGCCAGTACCTGCGCCAACCAGATGCCGGTAAAGCCATACAGCCAGTTGGTGTTGTCAAGGCCGAACCAGCTCACCATCAGCTCGGTAACGTAACCGGAACGCCCCATCATCAGCGTGACGCCGAGCCCGACGACAAACGGCGGGGTGACAATCGGCAGAATGGAAAAAATGCGGCCGATAATCGCGCTGCGCTTGGCGATGCGGGTGGTGTAAATCGCCAGCACCAGGCCAAAAAAGGTGCAGCCGATGCCAACCGCAATCGACAGCATGATCGAGTTGAGGATCACCTGGACGATATGCGCCTGCGACAGCACGTTGAGAAACGCCAACGGTGCAAACTCGCCGCTTTCACTGGTGAACATCGGGATGAAAATCGCCACGCTGGGCCAAACGATAAAGATGCCGATCAGTGCGATGATGGCGATCAGCGAAGCGATAACAAAGCGGTCGCCGCCCAGCCATTCAAGACGGGTCAGCGCCAGCGTCATGATGGCGGCCAAAACCACCAGCAGTACGATGGCGGCATAGCCGAGGCCACGCTCGACAACGGTGGCGCTAATGACGATAAACGCCATGCACAGCAGCGCCCAGCCGGCGTCAAGGTAATGCCGGGCGCGCCGTTCGCGTTGCGCCGGCTGGAACGGGCGGATCAGCAGCAGGCTCGGCAACAGGTACCATAAGATGCTGACGTTCAGCTGCGACCAGCCATACGAAGCCAGCAGTTCGTCAGCGGTGGACTCCATCAGGCCATAGTCCAGGCTCCAGCTCGGCAGCAGAACAAACGCCGCCCAGCCGAGTAACAGCCAAAGGAAGACCGCATCCCGCTGTGGTGCGGGATGGAGAGTAAGTGTCTGTGACATAAGCGTACCGATTCTGAGTAGGCCCGGCCGCAGCCGGGCAAAAGGTGGCGCGACTAACGCCGGATCGTGGGCTTATTTACCCATCTTCACGTCGTTTACCCATTTGTTGATCAACGCTTTACGCATGTCCGTCGAACCGTATTTATCCATGTCGTAATCGATCAGCTTCAGCCCGTCGAGCTTCAGCGAGTTGGGTGAGGTCGTTGCCGTGGTGTTGGTGAGGATCTGGTAAGACTTGCCTTTTTGCCAGGACAGCTCCTGCGCCTGTTTTGACAGCACCCAGTCGACAAACAGTTTGGCGTTTTCGCTGTTGCGCGCGCCCTTGAGAATGCTTACGCCGCCAATCTCATAGCCGGTGCCTTCGCACGGCGAGATCAGCTCCAGCGGCGCGCCCTGCTCTTTTTCCAGCGAATAGTCATGCAGGAAGCCGATGCCAATCGCCGTTTCACCGCGCGCAGCGTTGCGCGCCGGGGCAATGCCGGACTTGGTGTATTGCGATACGTTGGCATTGAGCTGTTTCAGGTAATCAAACGCCCGCTCTTCGCCCCACAGCTGCACAAAGGTGGCTAACGCGGTATAGGCGGTGCCGGAGCTTTGCGGGTCGGCAATCTGGATTTCGCCCTTATATTCGGCCTTGGTCAGATCCTGCCAGCACTGCGGCACCGGCAGGTTCTTTTCCTTCAGGCGTTGCGTGTTGACGCCAAAGCCGAGAATGCCGACGTACACCGCAGAGGTGTAGTTGCCTTTAACCTTGGCCGGATCGCGGAACTGCTCCATGATCTGGGGCAGCAGCGGTGATTGATACGGTTGCAACAACCCCATTTCCCCGGCCTGGGACTGCGGATCCAGCGTACCGCCGTACCAGACATCCGCCTGCGGGTTTTTCTTTTCGGCGTCGACCTTGGCCAGCGTGCTGCCGGAGCCGTTACGGATAAAGGCGGTTTTCACCTGATACTTTTCGCTGAACGCTTTGGTTTCGACTTCGCACATTTCGTTGGTGGCGCTGCAATAGACCACCAGTCGGCCTTTGGCCTGTGCGCTGCCGGTCAACGCCGCCAGCGCGATACCGGAGGCAATCAGGGTAGAGAGGAGCGTAGTTTTCATTATTTTATCCTTGGTGTGTTAGATAACTGCGAGAAGCGGTAACGCCCGCCATCAGCAATGGCATTAATAACAACCCCATCAATACGGCAGCCACGGACAGCAGACTGAACATGCCCGACCAACCGTAATGTTCGATAACCAGTGACAGTGGCCACCCGGCCAGCGCCGCCCCCAGGTAGGCAAACAGGCCGAGAAAACCGGTAATCGAGCCCGC
This sequence comes from Serratia sp. Sp408, assembly GCF_057180665.1. NCBI lineage: Bacteria > Pseudomonadati > Pseudomonadota > Gammaproteobacteria > Enterobacterales > Yersiniaceae > Serratia > Serratia sp. Sp408. The sequence continues at coordinate 10,762 of NZ_JBXUFT010000014.1, read as the reverse complement.
CGCCTGTTTGTGGCCGCACTCGACGGCAGCCAGACCAATCAGCATCTGCGGGCCGAAGACAAAAAAACCGACGCTGAAGAAGCACATCGTCAGCAACGCATAGTGATGCACCGGCGCCAGCCACAGCGCGGCCACGGAAATAATCAGGCCGAAGGTGAACAGCAATATCATCGGCGCGCGCTGGCCGCTGAACAGCAAATCGGCTCCCCAACCGGCAAACAGCGCTCCGAGCAGGCCGCCAACTTCAAACAGCATCACGGTGGCGTTGGCGCTCAGCAGATTGACGCCATGGGTTTCACTGAGCCAGATGTTGCCCCAGTCGTTGAGCGCAATGCGGATCAGATACACCAGCACATAGGACGCGCCGAGCAGCCAGATCAGCGGGTTCTGTAACATGGTGCTACGCAGCATCTGCCATAGCGCCATCGGCGGGCTGGCCGCCACCTGCCGCAGTTCAAGCGGATCGTTGCGCCACTCGCCGACCGGCGGCAGCCCCTCCTCCTGCGGCGTACCGCTCAGCCGGGTGATCAGCCACAGCCCCAACAGCACGCTGACAATCCCCGGCGTCAACATCGCCGCCTGCCAACCCCACCACTGGGCGGCAAAGGCGCAAATCAGCGGGACGATCGCCCCGCCAATGTTGATCGAGGTATTCCAGCACCCCCACCAGAAGCCGCGCTCATTGCGCGAATACCAATGAGTCAGCAAGCGAGCACAGGGTGGCCACCCCCATCCCTGGAAGAAACCGTTCAGCGTCCAGATGGTCAACAGCATCAGCAGTGAATCGCCAAAGGCAAACAGCAGATTCAGCATCCCGGTCGCCAACAGGCCAATACCCATAAACGCCCGCTGCCCGTGGCTGTCATGCCAGAGCCCGGCGACGAACTTTGACAAGCCGTAACTGAGGTAGAACAGCGAACCGAGCAGCCCGATGTCGCTTTTGCTCAGCCCTAAATCCAGTTGCAGCGCCGGCAGCACGTAATTGACGCTTTTGCGCGTCAGATAAAACGCCGCATAGCCGATCACCATGTACAGCAGCAAGCGCGGTCGCTGCGCCCGATAGCGTTGGGTAACCTGTTCAGCAGACAATGCGTGCATGGCGCTCTCCGTTTAAAACGACTCTATGAAACTGCGGGTAAAAAGGGATGAGACAAAGTCTGGCGCGACTAAGACTTTTTCCTGGTTAACGTGGGGTTTGTTGCAAAACTGTGGGCAAGTTAACAATTACGCGCGTGCCGCGCTGCGACGCCAGCGTCAGCTCGCCGCCGAGGGCATGGACGCGTTCACGCATCCCCTGAATACCGAAACCGGGCATGTTCTGCGTGCTGATGCCAACGCCGTCGTCGTTCACCTCCAGATGCAAAAACGCCTCCTGCTGGCACAGCACGATGTTCACCGCGCTGGCGTTAGCGTGCTTGCTGACGTTATTCAGCAGCTCTTGCAGCAGCCGATAAAGGGTAAGCACCAGCGTGTCGTTTTGTGGCGGTGCTGGCAGCCGGTAGTCAAAATGGCAGCGAATGCCGCGTTCGGCGAAGGCAAACTCGCCCACCAGATGGCGCAGCGCATCCTCAAAGGAGAGTTGATCCAGCACCGGCGGGCGCAGTTGGCGCAGCAGTTGGCGGGTGGAATGATGAATGCGCCGTGCCAGTTCGTTGATTTGGCCGGCGGCGTCGATGGATTGCGGGCTGCTGGCGGTGCGCTTAATCAGCTGCGACTGAATCTGAATGGCGGTGATGTTCTGGCCGATCTCGTCATGCAGTTCGCGAGCCAGCTGCTTGCGGGTGTCTTCTTCGGTGTGGATCAGCTGTTCCGTCAGCGCCCGGCGCGCCTGCAACTCCCCTTCCAGCCGATGGCGATAATGATCCAGATTCAGCGCCAGATGTTGCTGACGGCTGATGGCGATCCCCAGGCCGATACCCAACAGCGACTGGGTGGCCAGGAAGATCTCCAACTCCAGCAGATCGCTGAACCCGACGCCGATTTGCCGGGCAACGGTGATGGTGATACTGCCCAACAGGCCGGAGAGCACCCCGCCCTGCCAGCCGAACTTCCACGCCATGATCACATTGGGTAAAAACACCACGATTAACAACAGGCGTTCCAGCGCCGGCGACAGCGCCATCTGGGTGGCGATGCCGATGATAAAGAACAGGCTGCACCAGATCAGCAGCGACGCGCGCAGCGGCGGGTTACTGGTGTCCAGACCGAGTAAATGGTAGCGGTGCTGTTGGCGTAAAAACTCAAACATCAGGTAGACAAAGGGCGTCAGCAGTACGCCGCCGGTAAACGACGCCAAGGCCAATAGCGTCAGCGAACTGGACAGCCACGGCGCCAGCAGCGCGGTCTGCAACAGGGCATTTGCCGTCACCGCCATCAGCAGCAGCGACAGCCGTTGCCAATACAGCGGGAAACGGTGCCAATAACGCTGCGCCGCAAACGCCGGCAGCAGAGCCAGCGGCGGCGAGAGCAGCATGACGCTAGCGCTCAGCAACTGTTCATGATACAGCCAGATCATCATGCCCAACGGCGGCAGCAGCAGCGCCGGCCAGAAGCGACGCGACAGCAAAATCAGCATCGCCAGATACACGCCCTGCGGCAGAAACAGCGCCGCCTGCTGCCCGTTGTCGGTCAGATAAAAGCTGAGCGTCCACAGCATCAGCCAGCCGGTGCCCCAGGCGAACAGAATGAACAGCGACAGCAGCATATGCCGCAAACGACGCGTCATTAATGCCCCGCCAGCAACTGGTGTTGCAACGCAAAATGCACCAGTTCGATGGTGCTGCTGCACTGCAGTTTGCCAAGCACGTTAGCGCGGTGGACGTGGACCGTTTTGTGGCTAAGTTCGAGCTGATAGGCAATTCCCTTGACGCTTTCGCCCTTGACCAGCAGATAAAACACTTCTCGCTCACGCGGGGTCAGCGCCGCCAGCACGTTGGCATCCTGCTGACCGCCACGCAGCGCCTTGACCGCGTCGGCGCACAGATAATGGCCCCCCAGTCCGACCGAGCGCACCGCCTGCACCAGCTCCTCGGGGCCGCAGCGTTTGGTCAGGTAGCCGCTGGCACCGCTATCGAGGGCGCTTTGCACGAACGCCGGGGTATCGTAAATACTGAGGATAATGGCGCGAAACGCCGGCCGCTGTTGGCGCAGACGCTTGAGCAGGCTCAGGCCGTTTTCATCCGGCATCGCCACGTCCAGCACCACCACGTCGATGTCATCGGTGAGCAGCGCAGGCCAGGCCTGCGCCGCAGAGCCGTATTGACCTGCCACCGTGATATCGTGCTCCAGCCCCAACAGTTGGGCAAACCCAGAACGTACAACCACGTGGTCGTCTACCAGAGCCACTTTAATCATTAGCGGATACACCTTGCCTGAAATCACTCCATGATGCCCACTGCGCGCACGCTGGCAATGGCGAAAGGGTGGTTATGCAATGGATGTAACAAAATCGTCATAAATATTGCCGCGCGCACCCAAACGGCGCTTTTCCAACAACATCATGGTCAGCCTGGCGGCGGTTTTGGCCGTATAATCCCCTGCGTTAATTCGGGCTCAAGGCTTACGGGCGATCGGCGTTGGGAATTGGCAACGATAATTAACGCAGGCGCAGGTCATGGGATAATTAATAACAAAATTGCCTTTTATGCCTGTTACCCGATGTATATAAACACCCAGCGTGAAAATTGTGAGCCATCTCTAGGATAAATTTTAAGCATTAGCTATTTTTTAGATTCCCTTTCACACGCAGAGAATCTTGTAATGAACCATAAATCGTTTTATCGGCTCATTGCTGTAGGCGGTCTGTACTCCTGGTACAACCTCGATCCACGCCTCTCTAACGACTTCCCTCGCTAATTCTTCGCGCTGTTCCCTATCTGATTAAAATTAACTGAACGCTGCGTTCGGTGGTTATTTGCTGCGCCTTCGATAAGGGGCAAATAACCGCTGCGCTGCGTGGGAAGCTATTGGAGAATATAAGATGAAGCGTATTCCTGAGCCGTTCCGCATTAAAATGGTCGAAAATATCCGCATGACCACCTACGACGATCGCGTGAAAGCCTTGGCCGAGGCAGGTTACAACCCGTTTCTGCTGAAAAGTGAGGATGTGTATATCGATCTGCTGACCGATTCCGGTACCGGCGCGATGAGCGACCGCCAGTGGTCCGGGATGATGGTCGGTGATGAAGCTTATGCCGGCTCACGCAACTATTATCATTTGTGCGACGCCGTGCAAGAGCTGATTGGCTATCCGTATACCATTCCCACCCACCAGGGGCGCGGTGCGGAGCAGATCCTGTTCCCGAGCCTGATTGCCCGCCGTAACGCGGCGCAGCCGGTGTTTATTTCCAACTTCCATTTTGACACCACCGCGGCCCACGTCGAAATGAACGGTGCCAAGGCCATTAATGTGGTGACGCCAAAAGCCTTTGACACCACCTCCTGGGACGACTGGAAAGGCAACTTTGATATCGACCAGTTGAACGCCACCATCGCCGAATACGGCGCGGAAAACGTGGTGGCCATCGTCACCACCGTGACCTGCAACAGCACCGGCGGCCAGCCCGTTTCCATCGCCAATATGCGCGAGGTGTATCAGATTGCCCAGCGCAACAACATTCCGGTGGTGATCGACTCCGCCCGCTTCTGCGAGAACGCCTGGTTTATCAAGCAGCGCGAACCGGGTTACGCCGATAAATCGGTTAAACAGATCGTCCGCGAGATGTACCAGTATGGCGATATGCTTACCATGTCGGCAAAGAAAGATGCGATGGTCAACATTGGCGGCTTGTGCTGCTTCCGCGCTGACGAACAGCTGTTTAACGAGGTGCGTATCCGCTGCGTGCCGATGGAAGGGTTTGTCACCTACGGTGGCCTGGCGGGACGCGATATGGCAGCGCTGGCTATCGGCCTGGAAGAGGGCACCAACGAAGAGTTCCTCGCCTACCGCATTAACCAGGTGGAATACCTCGGTGAACGCCTGCGTGCCGGCGGCATCCCGATTCAGTATCCGACCGGCGGCCACGCGGTGTTTGTCGACGCAAAATTGCTGCTGCCGCATATTGCGCCGGAAGCGTTCCCTGCGCAGGCGCTGAACAATGAGCTGTATCTGGAAGCGGGGATCCGCAGCGTGGAAATCGGCTCGCTGTTACTTGGCCGCGATCCACAAACCGGCAAGCAAAAGCCGTCGCAGATGGAACTGCTGCGTCTGACCATCCCGCGCCGCGTATACACCAACGATCATATGGACTATATCGCCGATGCGCTGATTGCGGTCAAAGCGCGCGCCTCCAGCCTTAAAGGACTGACCTTCACCTATGAACCACCGGTATTGCGCCACTTTGTGGCACAGCTGAAACCCCTGCCATAAGCCCGGCCATCGCGCTCCACTCAGCGGAGCGCGATGTTACGCTACCCCGCATCGCTGTTGGGGGCCACTGGAGATGCTGGCCTGCGTCCGATCCGCCACCTCAACGCCTACGCAATGCGAGCACCGCTGACCGCGCTAAGGCGGGCGGAACTCCAATCGCGATCACATTTTTCCGATTAACCTATACCCATATCAATATCAGGTGTTATCATTCACCCCGTAAATACCTATCAACTCATACCGAGGCTTTGATGCTGGAGAATGTAATCATCCGATAATCAGCTTACCGACCTTATCAGGCCGGACTGATTATCAATGCGCTGAAATCGAATGCGGACACCGCTGTGTGTTTGCACGTTTTGCACATGATGATTAACAGGTTTTCCAGTATGAACATATCCCGTCAGGAACAACGTACCTTACACGTTCTCGCCAAAGGTGGACGTATTGCGCACGTCCGCGATGCTTCAGGCCGCGTCACCGCCGTTGAATGCTACAGCCGCGAAGGGCTGCTGCTCAGCGACTGCACGCTCGCCGTCTTCAAAAAACTCAAAACCAAAAAACTGATCAAGTCCGTCAAGGGACAACCTTACCGCATCAACGCCATTGGGCTGAGCAACGTTCGCGCCCAGTTGGATAACCGCTAAGGAGAGGATGATGACTATCAGCCCCCGTCTTTCTGCTGCCCATCCCCGGCCAGCCGCCGGCATCCCCGCCAGGGACGCGCTAGCGCTGCCGTATCGCCGGGCCAGCCGCTGCCGAGCCGTGAGTGAACCGGCGCCGTCATACCGGAGGGCCGTGGCAACCCTGGCGGCAGCCGGGCGGAACAAAATGGCTCGCCCTGGCGTGAGCAGCACCCTGATTAAACAACGCAACAAAAGGAATTAACCTATGGATATCCCACGTATTTTTACCATTAGCGAAAGCGAACACCGCATCCATAATCCGTTCACGCCCGAGAAGTACGCCACCCTTGGACGCGTGTTACGCATGGAGCCGGGCTGGCGCATTCTCGATCTCGGCAGCGGCTCGGGCGAAATGCTCTGCACCTGGGCACGCGATTATGGCATCACCGGTGTCGGTATCGACATGAGCCAGTTATTCAGCCAACAGGCAAAAATGCGCGCGCAGCAGCTCGGCGTCAGCGATCGGGTTAACTTTATCCATAACGATGCCGCAGGCTACGTCGCCGAAGAAAAATGCGACGTGGCGGCCTGCGTCGGTGCCAGCTGGATCGCTGGCGGCGTCGCCGGCACGCTGGAACTGCTGAACCGCAGCCTGAAACCAGGCGGGATACTGCTTCTCGGGGAACCCTACTGGCGCCAGTTCCCCCCGTCTGAAAACGTGGCCCAACAGTGCGGCGCCACTTCGCTGGCCGATTTTCTTTCGCTGCCAGAGCTGGTCGGCTACTTTGACCAACTTGGTTATGACGTTGTGGAAATGGTACTGGCGGATCAGGAAGGCTGGGACAGGTACGAGGCGGCCAAGTGGCTGACCATGCGCCGCTGGTTGCAGCAACATCCTGACGATCGGGAAGTGGATGAAATCCGGGCACATCTGACCGACTGGCCAAAACGCCACGTGATGTATACCCGTGAATATGTAGGATGGGGCGTATTTGCACTGATGGCGCGCTAATCGGCAAGCGTGGTGCTCCGTCGCCGCGCTGCCGTTTGAATCAGATTGATTTATATTGACGGAGAAAACCAGTAGCCTCCTGTCGGGGGCTACGTCAACAAAAAACCGGCCGCAGCCGGTTTGAATACCTTGTACGCGACCTCATCAGCGCCCAGCGCCGGCGAGGAGCCGCTGTCAGCCAAGCCCCGCTTTGCCGTCAATCTTGCCGGTGGCCTCTTGGATCCGGTTTACCTCGGCGCGATTTTCTACCCAATAGTCGGCCCGCTTGATACCGAGTTTTTCTGGGTGAAACACCGGGTCAACCCCTTCGGCCAACTGCTTTTCGTAGTCCTTCAGACAGCTGAAGGCGGTATTGCGCAGCAGCAAGATGGCAACGATGTTCAGCCAGGCCATCAGCCCCACGCCAATATCCCCCAGACCCCACGCCAGATCGGCGGTCTTCACCGTGCCGTACACCGCAGAAGCCATCAGACCGATCTTCAGTACGAAGGTCAGCCATGGGCGGTGGATCTTGCGGTTGAGGTAGGCGATATTGGTTTCGGCAATGTAGTAGTAGGCAACGATGGTGGTGAAGGCGAAGAAGAACAGCGCAATGGCGACAAAGTAACTGCCGAAGCCAGGCATCATGCTTTCCATCGCGGTTTGCACATAGCCAGGACCGGCGGCAATGCCGGCTATCCCGGTGTACAGTGCGGCACCGTCCGGCCCCTGCACGTTATACAACCCGGTAATCAGCAACATGAAGCCGGTAGCAGAACAGACGAACAGCGTGTCGATATACACCGAGAACGCCTGCACCAGCCCCTGCTTGGCCGGGTGACTGACCGCCGCGGCAGAAGACGCATGCGGGCCGGTACCCTGAGCCGCTTCGTTGGAGTAAACGCCGCGCTTGACCCCCCACATAATCGCCAGCCCGAGGATCGCGCCAAACCCGGCGTCGAGACCAAACGCGCTTTTCCACACCAGCAGGATAACGCCCGGCAGTTGATCGATATTGAGTGCCACAATCACGCAGGCGACGATGATATAACCCAGCGCCATAAACGGCACCACGGTACCGGCAAAGTTGGCAATGCGCTTAACCCCGCCGAAGATGATGAACCCCAGCAGCATCGCCAGCAGCGCGGCCGTCACGTTCGGGCTGATGCCAAACGCAATGTCCAGACTGGCACCGATCGAGTTGGCCTGCACGCCCGGCAGCAGCACCCCACAGGAGAAGATGGTGACGATGGCAAAAATCCAGGCGTACCACTTCATGCCGAGACCTTTCTCGATATAGAACGCCGGACCGCCGCGGTATTCGCCATCAAGCTTTTCTTTATAAACCTGACCCAATGTCGATTCCACAAACGCCGAGCTGGCGCCGAGGAAGGCCACCATCCACATCCAGAACAACGCCCCCGGACCACCGAAGGTGATCGCGGTGGCGACCCCGGCGATGTTGCCAGTCCCGACCCGCCCAGCCAGCGTCATGGACAACGCCTGGAAGGACGACACCCCGGCGTCGTTACCCTTACCCTGAAATATCAGGCTTACCATCTCCTTCAGGTGTCGTAGCTGCAAAAAGCGGCTGCGCAGAGAAAAGTACAGGCCGGTTCCCAAACACAGGTAGATGAGCGCCTGGCTCCAAATCACGCCGTTGACGGCATTGACAAATTCATTCATGCAATCCAACCCCTTCGTTGATGCCCTGATCAGTGCGCAGTGGACCTGCCTGACTCCGGGCTACTGCCTATATGCGCCGTCTAGCGTGAGAGTTAACTTACGTGGATCACTTTAGTTACATATCGCAACTAATTTCACACATATTTAACCTGTCGTAAAGCCCTGACAATCGCAAGTACAACAGCAAGCCTGTGGGGCGCTTAGCAAATTTGAAATTTGGTTGGGGGTTGGTTTACCGCTGGGGTTGGGTTGGGTTGGGTTGGGTCGATATGTATTCTGGCAGCGAGCAGCCAATACCAGTCACACGATAGTTTTATCGCCCTCTCTGTGACGGTTCACAACTCAGCACCGGAGCAGTAGAAGCTCCCCCTTCCTTGGTATATCCGTTATGCTGTTGAACGGCTGCCATACTGGCGTTTATTACCTCAGGGTGAGCTGCTGATTTTTACCGACGCGTCAGCACGATCCTGCGCCGGGTATACAACGTTTCCATAGACAGCTGAAACTTATATTCCGCGGCCTGTAACTTTCGTGATTTAAGCATGTTGATGGTGAGACCTCGTATTTGCCCTGACTCCATCCGTTTTTTGATTTCGCTAGCGCTCAGCATAAGCTGCTTCTTCAAAATCGACAGCAGGCTGACCTGAAAAGAACGGGAAACCCTGACGCTTACGCTGACCCGCCAGCGGCTGGTAATGCTGACCAGCCAGCGCTCCTGAACCTGAAAATCAGGCCGCCCCGCCAGCTCGGCGTTGTTTCGCTTCAGCGTCACTTTGTCATAGGCAAAATGTTGAACCGTGGCGGCATCATTGGCCATCAGCCGGCGATAAAGTTCACGGTCAATTTTACTGACCGGCAGGCGCGAAAACAGCGAGATGTTCCAGGTGTAATCGCAGTGTGTGCATTTATAGATACTCCACACATCCAGCCGTTTTTTTTGCGAATTCACCCGAAATGCCCCCGAAGGCGTGAACTCCCGTTTTACGCTGCATGAAGGACAGCGTTTCGCAATGCGCTGATACCCCACGGGCGTAACAGTCCATGTAACTTTCATAACTTACCTTTTTTAACCCATACCAAACCGGATCCGTACTGAGCGGACCATGGATGTTTATGTATGAAAAATATTTAAGGGATATTTTTCAGTGGGTTAAAAAAAGATTTCCAACGCTACAATCCTGTCGACGACCAAAGAGATACGCCGAGACTAGCAAAGCGGCAATTATCGGGTATATGAGTTCGATCAATATTCATGATAGTTCCAGCAGAATCTATTGATCTGACACGCTAAACGTCACGCATTCATTCTGTATATTTGGTAGACAATCAAACGACAGAAGGAGCGTTTTATGACACAGCACGAACGGTTTTGTCAGGCCTGCGGGATGCCGATGTCCGCACCTGATGCGCAAGGAGCCAGCGATAAATATTGCGCTTACTGCAGCGATGGCAACGGCAATCTGAAATCCTGGGATGAGGCCGTTTCCGGTCTGGCGGGTTTCCTTGATTCCTGGCAAAAGGTCGGCGAAGTAGAGGCGCGCAAGCGGGCAAAACGCTACCTGACGGCGATGCCCGCCTGGGCGCATAAAGCGGAGAACCCCTAAGCACAACCCTGTTATCTTAAAATGTGATCCTACCCACGTAATGTGGGTAGGATCACAATGGTCAGTACCATTGTCCTTATGTCAGTCCTGAAGCGGATGAGGCACACCTCGCTAAACGTCTGTAACGCTTTCTCCCCGATGCCACTCCCTAGGTTACTAAAGCCGACTGGCACTGCACACAATGTGCTACCGATTACCATGGTGAACGTTACTGCCTGATTTGTCGTACTGGAAACTTCAGCCGTCCAACAACTGTGGCAGCATGAAAATGCTGAGGTTTTTTCTTTCCGCCAATCTTTAAACCATTCAGTGGAAACCACACGCAGTTGTCAATGTTAGGCTGTGGCCGGCGATATTCCGTGATCCTACCCACGTAATGTGGACACGGCCCTAAGCGAGGTTTTGGTTTTCAAACTGTTCCGGGCTAAGACCGCCACAGGCACTGTGACGACGCCAGCGATTGTAATCGCACTCGATATAATTAAAC
>NZ_JBXUFT010000013.1:0-34380 GCF_057180665.1 Serratia sp. Sp408 | reverse complement strand
GAAGTGAAACGCCGTAGCGCCGATGGTAGTGTGGGGTCTCCCCATGCGAGAGTAGGACACTGCCAGGCATCAAATAAAGCAACAAGCCCTACGTGAAAACGTAGGGCTTTTTGTTTTGTCTGTTATCCAGTCAGAGTATTCATGTCTTCATACACGTTTTAAATAAACGCGAATGACCATAGGTAGCGCTTTATCGATATAGCCCTATTCCGACTTATCCTGCCTCGTTAAATAAGCGGCTAAGTTCATTTATATCGCTGTCTACTTGATGGTTTTTATATCAAGTATTTATATATCTTATTGATTGATATGAGATTATTCCTGTATCGTGGCGCTATTAAGTGATATTTGTCTGGTTTACGCCGTCAAAGGGGTGACAATGACAACAAACAATAGCCACGCGCGTTTAATCGAGTAGACTAAGCGATAATATGTTCTGCAAGAGTATTTACTATCATGTCTACTGAAAGCGCTTCTTTAAAAAATCACAATACGTTTGCGCTCCCGATCAATGCTGCGCAACTGGTCATAGCAGAAAAAATCGAACTGATGATAAAGGTCTGGCAAAAGTCGCAAAAACGACAAGAGCCATTGCTGATACTCGGTGAGGGAAGTAACGTCCTGTTTCTTGAAGATTTCGCCGGCACGGTCATGATCAATCAATTGCATGGCATTAAGGTTCGCGAAGAGCAGGATGCCTGGCACTTGCACGTCAGCGCCGGTGAAAATTGGCATAAGTTGGTCAGCCACACGTTGGAACAGGGGATGCACGGCCTGGAAAACCTGGCGCTGATACCGGGCTGCGTCGGCTCGGCACCTATACAGAATATTGGCGCTTATGGCGTTGAACTGAAAAATGTCTGTGAATATGTTGATTTGCTGAGCTTCAAAACGGGTGAAATAGATCGCATGACCCCAGAGCGTTGCGAATTTGGCTATCGGGAAAGCATCTTCAAGCATCAATATAGAACCGGGCATATCATCGTTGCCGTGGGCCTAAAGCTCAACAAGGCGTGGCAACCTTCGCTGGGCTATGGCGAACTGACCAAACTGGATCCTGCGTGCGTAACGCCACGACAGGTCTTTGATGCCGTCTGTGAGATGCGCCGTAGCAAATTGCCTGATCCAAGGATCACCGGCAATGCCGGGAGTTTTTTTAAAAACCCGGTTGTTAGCGCAGAGGCGGCGGCCAGTCTGCTGGCGAGCTATCCAACCATGCCACATTTCCCGCAGTGTGATGGGCAGGTAAAATTGGCCGCGGGCTGGCTGATCGATCAATGCCAGCTTAAAGGTTACCGTATCGGCGGAGCCGCCGTACACAGTAAACAGGCTCTGGTACTGATAAACCAGGGCGAAGCACTCCCGCAGGATGTCGTCGCTTTGGCACGGCACGTGCGTAATACGGTCGCCGACAGGTTCGATGTCTGGCTCGAACCTGAGGTGCGTTTCATTAGCGCTACAGGCGAGGTAAATGCCGTGGAGGTGCTTTCATGAAAGATACCAAAATCCCGTTAAAGCTTATTTCATCATTGTCAGATGGGGAATTTCATTCTGGCGAGCAGTTAGGTGAAGAGCTGGGCATGAGCCGGGCAGCGATTAATAAACATATCCAGACGATTCGTGAATGGGGTTTGGACGTCTTTACGGTGCCGGGCAAGGGGTATAGTTTACCTGCGCCTATCCAGCTGCTTGATGCGCAACGTATTTTGCAACAGCTGGCTGATAAGCGTGTAACCGTACTGCCGGTCGTTGATTCAACCAACCAGTACTTGCTTGACCGTATCGCCGAACTGGCATCAGGCGATGCCTGTGTCGCTGAATATCAGCAGGCGGGGCGGGGACGACGTGGACGGCATTGGGTATCTCCGTTCGGTGCCAACCTCTACCTTTCGATGTTCTGGCGCTTGGAGCAAGGCCCTGCGGCGGCAATTGGCCTGAGTCTGGTTATCGGTATCGTCATGACCGAGGTGCTGCAGCGTCTCGGCGCCGAAAAGGTTCGAGTGAAGTGGCCAAACGATTTATATCTGAACGATCGAAAGTTGGCTGGGATCCTGGTAGAACTGACCGGTAAAACTGGGGATGCAGCGCAATTGGTGATTGGCGCTGGTATTAACCTGGCGATGCGCGAAACCAATGCAGACGCTATCAATCAAGGTTGGATTAACCTGCAGGAAGCCGGTATTACTATCGATCGTAACGAACTGGCCGCAATGTTGCTTAATGAAATGCGCAGGGCGTTACGGCAGTTTGAACAAGAAGGATTGGCGCCATTTATTTCGCGCTGGCGCAATTTGGATAATTTTATCGACCGGCCGGTAAAGTTGTTGATTGGTGAACAGCAGATATTTGGTATTGCCCGTGGTATCGATCAGCAGGGCGCTTTGTTACTCGAACAAGACGGTGAGTTAAAACCGTTTATTGGTGGAGAAATATCACTGCGAAGCGCTGAATAAACATAATTTATCAGGGGACATTCAGTCCCCTGATATGTCTGGTTTATTTTCTTAGGCGTACACTTTCAACCGCATGATTGGCGCTTTTGGTCATGATCAGGCTCGCACGTTCGCGGGTTGGTAGTATATTTTGCTGTAAATTCAGTCCGTTAATCTCGTTCCATAACTGCGTGGCAATATTTACCGCCTCGCTTTCAGACAGCTTGGCATAGTTATGAAAATACGAGTCCGGATTGGAAAATGCGCCCTGACGGAACTTAAGGAACCGGTTGATATACCAGGTTTGCAGTAAATCTTCAGGCGCATCGACATATATGGAGAAATCAACAAAGTCTGAAACAAATACATGATGCGGATCGTGTGGGTAATCCATACCGCTCTGCAAGACATTCAGGCCTTCCAGAATCAATATATCGGGCTGTTCTATTACCTTATTACCTTCAGGCACAACATCATATATCAGGTGCGAATAGACCGGCGCAGTGACGCGCTTGGCGCCAGACTTCACTTCTGAAACAAATTTTACCAGGCTATGCATATCATAAGATTGCGGAAAGCCTTTTTTCTTCATTAGGCCACGTTCATTCAGCACCTTGTTGGGATGCAGAAAGCCATCGGTGGTGATCAGTTCTACGCTGCGATGTTCCGGCCAGCGGCTAAGCAGGGCTTGCAGCAGGCGCGCGGTGGTACTTTTGCCTACGGCTACGCTGCCGGCAATACCTATCACATACGGTATTCTCTGGCCGTCAGTGCCAAGAAACTGTTCCAGTACAGCCTGACGACGCAGGTTCGAACTGATATAGAAGTTCAGCAGTCGCGAAAGCGGCAGATAGATTTGTGCCACTTCCTCCAAAGAGAGATCTTCGTTAATCCCTTTTAGTTTAACAATCTCTTCTTCCGACAACGTCAGCGGCACCGAATCTCGCAACGCAGCCCATTGGGTACGATCGAACTGTAGATAAGGCGTCGCTAAAGATTGATCTCTTTTTATCATAAGCCAAATTCTGCCTGTTAACGCAGGTTGGGAACGGCGCCGGACGCCAACTCCAGATAATAAACAAGCTGCATATTATAGATAGCTGGCTTTCAGGCGTAGACTTTTTTCGAAAATGTTGTCGATCGACAGCAGATTATGTCAATTGTGCGAACAGGCACGCACTTGATAATGAGAGGGCTGCAAACGCCATTCATGGGCGTATCGTCTGCTGCTACCGCAACGTGAACGACCTATCCACTGTCTGGTTAATTGCACCAGGTTGCCTGCGTGTCGGGGGACGTGGCGGTCATTTACCGACAACCGGGTGTCACGAGGGGGATATTGCTGGCCATCACTGGCTAACAACGTGGATACGTGTTTTCTGAGTCGTGGGACCAGACACAGTGGATGCATCAATGAAAGCTATCACTATGGGTCGGCAAAAGGTTTGATTAACCCGGTTCTAAAACCCATGCAGCAGTCGAAACGAAGCGAATGGTTGATGTTTATTTGCACATCTGTCAGGCAGAATTGCCGTACATTTTGCAAATCTGGGTAATTTATGAGCGAAAGTGCACGTAACGCAATTTTTTTGTTGCATAGGCCGCCCGCTCTACCTAGAATGCGCTGCACTTGATGCCGGCTTAGCTCAGTTGGTAGAGCAACTGACTTGTAATCAGTAGGTCACCAGTTCGATTCCGGTAGCCGGCACCATCAAGTACAAAAAGATAAAATCTGGTGGGGTTCCCGAGCGGCCAAAGGGAGCAGACTGTAAATCTGCCGTCACAGACTTCGAAGGTTCGAATCCTTCCCCCACCACCAATCTTGTCTTCGGCAGAAAATTGCGGAAGATGAAGGCGAAAGCCTTCGACGGTTCGGGTTGTACAGCGCATCTGATGCTGTATAACGCGAAGGGTGAGGAATCAAGCGATCAACAATCCTGTTTCCATCCCAAAATTCTACAGAAAAATCAGGTAGCCGAGTTCCAGGATGCGGGCATCGTATAATGGCTATTACCTCAGCCTTCCAAGCTGATGATGTGGGTTCGATTCCCACTGCCCGCTCCAAGATGTGCTGATATAGCTCAGTTGGTAGAGCGCACCCTTGGTAAGGGTGAGGTCGGCAGTTCGAATCTGCCTATCAGCACCACTTCTTATTTTCTCGCCCCCTGATTTTCATTCTGTTATAGATTCAGCAAGCATATGCTTGGTTGATGTGGTGATACCACCGATTTATCCGTGTCTTAGAGGGACAATCGATGTCTAAAGAAAAATTTGAACGTTCAAAACCGCACGTTAACGTCGGTACTATCGGCCACGTTGACCACGGTAAAACTACCCTGACAGCCGCAATCACTACCGTTCTGGCTAAAACCTTCGGTGGTTCTGCACGTGCTTTCGATCAGATCGATAACGCGCCAGAAGAAAAAGCTCGTGGTATCACCATCAACACCTCTCACGTTGAGTATGACACCCCGTCTCGCCACTACGCGCACGTTGACTGCCCAGGGCACGCCGACTACGTGAAAAACATGATCACCGGTGCTGCGCAGATGGACGGCGCAATCCTGGTTGTTGCAGCGACTGACGGCCCTATGCCTCAGACCCGTGAGCACATCCTGCTGGGTCGCCAGGTTGGCGTTCCTTTCATCATCGTGTTCATGAACAAATGTGACATGGTTGATGACGAAGAGCTGCTGGAACTGGTAGAAATGGAAGTTCGCGAGCTGCTGTCTGCTTACGATTTCCCTGGCGACGACCTGCCAGTAATCCGCGGTTCTGCGCTGAAAGCGCTGGAAGGCGAAGCAGAGTGGGAAGCTAAGATTGTAGAACTGGCTGAAGCGCTGGATTCTTACATCCCAGAACCAGAGCGTGCTATCGACAAGCCGTTCCTGCTGCCAATCGAAGACGTATTCTCCATCTCCGGTCGTGGTACCGTTGTTACCGGTCGTGTTGAGCGCGGTATCATCAAAGTTGGCGAAGAAGTTGAAATTGTTGGTATCAAAGACACCGTTAAGTCTACCTGTACCGGTGTAGAAATGTTCCGCAAACTGCTGGACGAAGGCCGTGCTGGTGAGAACGTTGGTGTTCTGCTGCGTGGTATCAAGCGTGAAGACATCGAACGTGGTCAGGTTCTGGCTAAACCAGGTTCTATCAAGCCGCACACCAAATTCGACTCAGAAGTGTACATCCTGAGCAAAGAAGAAGGTGGTCGTCACACGCCATTCTTCAAAGGCTACCGTCCACAGTTCTACTTCCGTACTACTGACGTGACCGGTACCATCGAACTGCCAGAAGGCGTAGAGATGGTAATGCCAGGCGATAACGTGAACATGGTTGTTACCCTGATTCACCCAATCGCAATGGACGACGGTCTGCGTTTCGCAATCCGTGAAGGCGGCCGTACCGTAGGCGCGGGTGTTGTTGCTAAAGTTATCGCTTAATCGCTGATAACATTTGACGCGACACGCGGTAAAAGGGCATCATTTGATGCCCTTTTTCTACGCTGTGAACTAGAACCTATCTCATCAGCGATTTTGCAGTCATAATCATTGGTGAGATGGGCTCTTAAACCGTATTGACTGAAATACGTCATAGCGTAAACACCGAGTGCTGTTTAGCAGCATCTGATCGGTTTGGTTTGCCTCGCTTTGCGAGGCAAAGTTGTTTGTTCTGAATCATAAGTGACAGGTTGGTTTATGAGTGCGAATACCGAGGCTCAAGGGAGCGGGCGCGGCCTGGAAGCGGTTAAGTGGCTGATTGTCGCCGTTCTGTTGGTTGTGGCTATTGTCGGTAATTATTACTACCGTGATTTCAGCCTGCCATTGCGCGCGCTGGCTGTTGTAGTGGTTATTGCTGTTGCGGGCGCCATTGCCCTGATGACCACCAAAGGCAAAGCTACCGTAGCGTTTGCGCGTGAAGCGCGTACCGAAGTCCGTAAAGTGATTTGGCCAACCCGCCAGGAAACGCTACATACCACGTTGATCGTCGCCGCGGTAACTGCCGTGATGTCACTGATTCTGTGGGGGCTGGATGGCATTCTGGTCCGTTTGGTATCGTTTATTACTGGCCTGAGGTTCTAAAATGTCTGAAGCTCCAAAAAAACGTTGGTACGTCGTTCAGGCGTTTTCCGGTTTTGAAGGTCGCGTTGCACAATCGCTGCGCGAGCACATCAAACTGCATGATATGGAAGAGCTGTTCGGCGAAGTTATGGTGCCTACGGAAGAAGTGGTTGAAATCCGTGGCGGTCAGCGTCGCAAGAGCGAGCGCAAGTTCTTCCCCGGCTATGTGCTGGTGCAGATGGTGATGAACGATGCCAGCTGGCACCTGGTGCGCAGCGTGCCACGCGTGATGGGCTTCATCGGCGGCACTTCCGATCGCCCGGCGCCTATCAGCGACAAAGAAGTCGACGCCATCATGAATCGTCTGCAGCAGGTGGGTGACAAGCCACGGCCGAAAACGCTGTTCGAACCAGGCGAACTGGTGCGTGTCAACGACGGTCCATTCGCCGACTTCAATGGCGTGGTTGAAGAAGTTGACTACGAGAAGAGCCGCCTGAAAGTTTCGGTTTCCATTTTCGGCCGTGCTACGCCGGTGGAACTGGACTTCAGCCAGGTTGAAAAAGGCTGATTGAATAATCAGCAATACAGGCCGAATTGATGCTTGTAAGAGGCGTGAAATTGAACTACAATTTCGCGCCTTTTGTTTTTAGATGCCTTGCTCAGCATGATGAGCGGGGTGAAACACGGGGAGCCTCTTGCGAGGCGATACTACCCAAACGAGGAAATTTACATGGCCAAGAAAGTACAAGCCTACGTTAAGCTGCAAGTTGCAGCTGGTATGGCTAACCCGAGCCCGCCAGTCGGTCCAGCTCTGGGTCAGCAAGGTGTTAACATCATGGAATTCTGTAAGGCGTTCAATGCTAAGACTGACAGCGTTGAAAAAGGCCTGCCGATCCCGGTTGTTATTACCGTTTATTCTGATCGCTCCTTCACTTTCGTTACCAAAACCCCGCCAGCAGCAGTACTGCTGAAGAAAGCGGCTGGTATCAAGTCTGGTTCCGGCAAGCCGAACAAAGACAAAGTTGGTAAAGTGACTCGTGCGCAGGTACGTGAAATCGCAGAAACCAAAGCTGCGGACATGACTGGTTCTGACGTTGAAGCGATGACTCGCTCCATCGAAGGTACTGCTCGTTCCATGGGCCTGGTAGTGGAGGATTAAGAGATGGCTAAGCTGACCAAGCGCATGCGCGTGATCCGTGACAAAGTTGATGCTACTAAACAGTATGACATCACCGAAGCTGTTGCTCTGCTGAAAGAGCTGGCCACCGCTAAATTCGTAGAAAGCGTTGACGTTGCCGTGAACCTCGGCATCGACGCGCGTAAATCTGACCAAAACGTTCGTGGCGCTACCGTTCTGCCACACGGTACCGGTCGTTCAGTTCGCGTTGCCGTATTTGCCCAGGGCCCTAACGCTGAAGCTGCTAAAGCAGCTGGCGCAGAGCTGGTAGGTATGGAAGATCTGGCAGACCAGATCAAGAAAGGCGAAATGAACTTCGACGTGGTTATTGCTTCTCCGGATGCAATGCGCGTTGTTGGCCAACTGGGCCAGGTTCTGGGCCCACGTGGTCTGATGCCAAACCCGAAAGTGGGTACCGTTACTCCGAACGTTGCTGAAGCAGTGAAAAACGCTAAAGCAGGCCAGGTTCGTTACCGTAACGACAAAAACGGCATCATCCATACCACTATCGGTAAGGTTGATTTCGAGTCAGACAAACTGAAAGAAAACCTGGAAGCTCTGCTGGTTGCGCTGAAAAAAGCAAAACCATCTCAGGCTAAAGGTATGTACATCAAGAAAGTTAGCCTCTCCACCACCATGGGTGCTGGCGTTGCTATCGATCAAAGCGGTTTGTCTGCCGCAGCGAATTAATCGTTTAACGATTAATCGCTTTGACTTGGGGCAAATTTTCACCTAGAATCTTATGCCCCAAGGTTTTGCTATAGGCGAATCGCCAATAGCGGGACAACAGAATTTTCGGTTGGAGCCTGGCCTAATCCAGGCCTCCGTCCAAGACCGCAGGTGTATCGAAAGATACTTAATCTTCCTGCGTAGACGGTGACAGAGCCTAAAGAAATTTTTTAATGAATGTCTTTGCTGGATTCTGCTCACCGTGTTAAGCCGCTCGGCATGGCGCTTTTGCAAGGTGCCGAGTGAAGTGAGTTCCGGGGTATTCCCCCGGCTAATCCAGGAGCAAAAAGCTAATGGCATTAAATCTTCAAGACAAACAAGCGATTGTTGCTGAAGTCAACGAAGTAGCCAAAGGCGCGCTGTCTGCGGTTGTTGCGGATTCCCGCGGCGTTACCGTAGATAAAATGACTGAACTGCGTAAAGCAGGTCGTGAAGCTGGCGTTTACATGCGTGTTGTTCGTAACACCCTGATGCGTCGCGTAGTTGAAGGCACTCCATTCGAATGCCTGAAAGACACGTTTGTCGGTCCTACCTTGATTGCATTCTCTAACGAACACCCGGGCGCTGCTGCTCGTCTGTTCAAAGAGTTCGCGAAAGCGAATGCAAAGTTCGAGGTTAAAGCTGCGGCCTTTGAAGGTGAGCTGATCCCTGCGGCACAAATCGACCGCTTGGCAACTCTGCCTACTTACGATGAAGCAATCGCACGCCTGATGGCAACCATGAAAGAAGCCGCTGCCGGCAAATTGGTTCGTACTCTGGCTGCTGTGCGCGATCAGAAAGAAGCTGCATAAGCCGCTCTTTCTTAGCCTTTGCTAACGTATTTACACTATTTCTGAATTTTAGGAACAATTGTTATGTCTATCACTAAAGACCAAATCCTGGAAGCAGTAGCAGCTATGTCCGTAATGGACGTTGTTGAGCTGGTTTCCGCTATGGAAGAAAAATTCGGCGTTTCTGCTGCTGCCGCTGTAGCTGTTGCTGCAGGTCCAGCTGAAGCTGCTGAAGAAAAAACTGAGTTCGACGTTGTACTGTCTGCTGTTGGTGGCAACAAAGTTGCTGTTATCAAAGCAGTACGTGGCGCAACCGGTCTGGGCCTGAAAGAAGCTAAAGACCTGGTAGAATCTGCTCCAGCAGTACTGAAAGAAGGCATCAGCAAAGACGACGCTGAAGCTCTGAAAAAATCTCTGGAAGAAGCTGGTGCTTCTGTTGAAGTTAAATAAGTTTAACTTCTCAGAGTACAGTCTGGCTTAACAGACTGATGGCTGGTGACTTTTTGGTCACCAGCCTTTTTGCGCTGTAGGGCGTCAGTAGAGTTTCACACTGTTTGGCTACTGGCTAACCCCAATATTTTTTTCTATCGACGACTTAATATACTGTCCTTCCTGCCGCAGCCGAATCTGCCGCACAGCACAATGAAATGATTTAAGAGTGATAGAAACAGGTATTGCGGAAAGTGTTCCCGCTTTCCGGTCGACAAAATGGTGTTGCATGAACTGTCCTATTCGGACGGACAGAGTGGGTCACTGATCAGCGAGCTGAGGAACCCTATGGTTTACTCCTATACCGAGAAAAAACGCATTCGTAAGGATTTTGGTAAACGTCCACAAGTTCTGGACATACCATATCTCCTTTCTATCCAGCTTGACTCGTTCCAGAAGTTTATCGAGCAAGACCCAGAAGGGCAGTACGGCCTTGAAGCCGCATTCCGTTCTGTATTCCCAATCCAGAGCTACAGTGGCAATTCGGAGCTGCAATACGTTAGCTACCGTCTTGGTGAGCCGGTGTTCGACGTCAAAGAGTGCCAGATTCGTGGTGTGACGTTCTCTGCACCGCTGCGCGTCAAACTGCGCCTGGTAATCTACGAGCGAGAAGCACCGGAAGGTACGGTTAAAGACATCAAGGAACAAGAAGTCTATATGGGCGAAATTCCGCTCATGACCGACAACGGTACCTTTGTGATCAACGGTACTGAGAGGGTTATCGTATCTCAGCTGCACCGCAGCCCTGGCGTGTTCTTCGACAGCGATAAGGGTAAAACCCACTCATCGGGCAAGGTGCTGTATAACGCACGTATTATCCCTTACCGTGGTTCCTGGCTGGATTTCGAGTTTGACCCGAAAGACAACCTGTTCGTGCGTATTGACCGTCGCCGCAAACTGCCTGCGACCATCATTCTGCGCGCGCTGAACTACACCACCGAGCAGATCCTGGATCTGTTCTTTGAAAAGATTACGTTCGAGATTCGTGATAACAAGCTGCAGATGGAGCTGGTTCCAGAGCGTCTGCGTGGTGAGACCGCTTCGTTTGATATCGAAGCCAACGGCAAGATCTACGTAGAGAAAGGCCGTCGCATCACCGCTCGTCATATCCGTCAGCTTGAAAAAGACGAAATCCAGAGCATTGAAGTACCGGTTGAGTACATCGCGGGCAAGGTTGTCGCGAAGGACTACATCGATACCAATACCGGCGAACTGATCTGTAGCGCCAACATGGAGCTGTCGCTGGATCTGTTGGCCAAACTGAGCCAGTCAGGCCACAAGCGTATTGAAACGCTGTTCACCAACGATCTGGACCACGGTGCGTACATTTCTGAAACCGTACGCGTCGACCCGACTAACGATCGTCTGAGCGCGCTGGTAGAAATCTACCGCATGATGCGTCCTGGTGAGCCGCCAACGCGCGAAGCCGCTGAAAGCCTGTTCGAGAACCTGTTCTTCTCGGAAGACCGCTACGATCTGTCTGCGGTTGGCCGTATGAAGTTCAACCGTTCCCTGCTGCGCGACGAGATCGAAGGTTCGGGTATCCTGAGCAAAGACGACATCATTGAAGTGATGAAGAAGCTCATCGATATCCGTAACGGCAAAGGCGAAGTGGATGATATCGACCACCTCGGCAACCGTCGTATCCGTTCCGTTGGCGAAATGGCAGAGAACCAGTTCCGCGTAGGTCTGGTTCGTGTTGAGCGTGCGGTTAAAGAGCGTCTGTCACTGGGCGATCTGGATACCCTGATGCCTCAGGACATGATCAACGCCAAGCCGATTTCGGCGGCGGTGAAAGAGTTCTTCGGCTCCAGCCAGCTGTCTCAGTTTATGGACCAGAACAACCCGTTGTCAGAGATCACGCACAAGCGTCGTATCTCCGCATTGGGCCCAGGCGGTCTGACCCGTGAACGTGCCGGCTTCGAAGTGCGAGACGTACACCCGACTCACTACGGTCGCGTATGTCCAATCGAAACGCCGGAAGGTCCGAACATCGGTCTGATCAACTCCTTGTCCGTGTACGCACAGACCAACGAGTATGGCTTCCTGGAAACCCCGTACCGCCGCGTGCGTGACGGCGTGGTTACCGATGAAATCAACTACCTGTCTGCCATTGAAGAAGGCAACTTCGTTATCGCCCAGGCGAACTCCAACCTGGATGAAGAAGGCCGCTTCGTGGAAGACCTGGTCACCTGTCGTAGCAAGGGCGAATCAAGCCTGTTCAGCCGCGACCAGGTTGACTATATGGACGTATCGACCCAGCAGGTTGTCTCCGTTGGTGCTTCACTGATTCCGTTCCTGGAACACGATGACGCCAACCGTGCATTGATGGGTGCGAACATGCAACGTCAGGCGGTTCCTACCCTGCGTGCTGACAAGCCGCTGGTTGGTACCGGTATGGAACGTGCCGTCGCCGTTGACTCCGGCGTTACCGCCGTAGCCAAGCGTGGCGGTGTGATCCAGTACGTGGATGCTTCCCGTATCGTTATCAAGGTTAACGAAGACGAGATGTACCCGGGCGAAGCAGGTATCGATATTTATAACCTGACCAAGTACACCCGTTCCAACCAGAACACCTGCATCAACCAGATGCCGTGTGTCAACCTGGGTGAGCCAATCGAGCGCGGCGACGTGCTGGCAGATGGCCCGTCCACCGATCTGGGTGAACTGGCACTGGGTCAGAACATGCGCGTCGCGTTCATGCCGTGGAACGGCTACAACTTCGAAGATTCCATCTTGGTCTCCGAGCGCGTGGTACAGGAAGATCGCTTCACTACCATCCATATTCAGGAACTGGCGTGCGTGTCTCGCGATACCAAGCTGGGGCCGGAAGAGATCACTGCCGACATCCCTAACGTAGGTGAAGCAGCGCTCTCCAAACTGGATGAGTCCGGTATCGTGTATATCGGTGCTGAAGTGACCGGTGGTGACATTCTGGTTGGTAAGGTAACGCCGAAGGGTGAAACCCAGCTGACGCCAGAAGAGAAACTGCTGCGCGCGATCTTCGGTGAGAAAGCGTCTGACGTTAAAGACTCTTCTCTGCGTGTACCAAACGGCGTTTCCGGTACGGTTATCGACGTGCAGGTCTTCACCCGCGATGGCGTGGAAAAAGACAAGCGTGCGTTGGAAATCGAAGAGATGCAGCTGAAGCAGGCGAAGAAAGACCTGACTGAAGAACTGCAAATCCTGGAAGCCGGTCTGTTTGCACGTATCCATGCGGTGCTGGTTGCCGGCGGCGTTGAAGCTGAGAAGCTTGCCAAGCTGCCACGCGATCGCTGGCTGGAACTGGGCCTGACCGACGAAGACAAGCAAAACCAGCTGGAACAGCTGGCAGAGCAGTACGACGAACTGAAATCCGACTTCGAGAAGAAGCTGGAAGCCAAGCGTCGCAAGATCACTCAAGGCGACGATCTGGCACCTGGCGTGCTGAAAATCGTCAAGGTGTATCTGGCGGTCAAACGTCAGATCCAACCGGGTGACAAGATGGCAGGTCGCCACGGTAACAAGGGTGTTATCTCCAAGATCAACCCGATCGAAGATATGCCTTACGATGAAAACGGCACGCCGGTTGACATCGTACTGAACCCGCTGGGCGTACCATCACGTATGAACATCGGTCAGATCCTGGAAACCCACCTGGGTATGGCTGCCAAAGGCATCGGTGAGAAAATCAACCAGATGCTCAAGCAGCAGCAGGAAGTGGCCAAACTGCGTGAGTTCATCCAGAAAGCGTACGATCTGGGTGATGACGTTTGCCAGAAAGTTGACCTGAACACCTTCAGCGATGACGAAGTATTGCGTCTGGCCGAGAACCTGAAAAAAGGTATGCCAATCGCAACGCCAGTGTTCGATGGTGCGAAAGAAACTGAAATCAAGCAACTGCTGGAAATGGGTGGTATCCCGACTTCTGGTCAGATTACGCTGTTCGATGGCCGTACCGGTGAGCAGTTCGAGCGCCAGGTTACCGTTGGCTATATGTACATGCTGAAACTGAACCACTTGGTTGACGATAAAATGCACGCCCGTTCAACCGGCTCTTACAGCTTGGTTACTCAGCAGCCGCTGGGTGGTAAAGCGCAGTTCGGTGGTCAACGCTTCGGTGAGATGGAAGTGTGGGCGCTGGAAGCATATGGCGCGGCTTACACCCTGCAGGAAATGCTTACCGTTAAGTCGGATGACGTTAACGGGCGTACCAAGATGTACAAAAACATCGTGGATGGCGATCACCGCATGGAACCAGGCATGCCGGAGTCCTTCAACGTACTGTTGAAAGAAATCCGCTCGCTCGGTATCAACATCGAACTGGAAGACGAGTAATCGTCGTTCCGGCTCTGGCTCCCGGCCTTAGGGAGCCAGAGGGTGGTTGTTCAGGTCACACGGGTACCCACGACGGTTGTGGGTACCCAACAGGTTTAACTCCGACAGGAGCCAATCCGTGAAAGACTTATTGAAGTTTCTGAAAGCGCAAACTAAGACCGAAGAGTTTGATGCGATCAAGATTGCTCTGGCATCGCCAGACATGATCCGTTCGTGGTCGTTCGGTGAAGTTAAGAAGCCGGAAACCATTAACTACCGTACGTTCAAACCAGAACGTGACGGCCTTTTCTGCGCCCGTATCTTTGGGCCGGTAAAAGACTACGAGTGCCTGTGCGGCAAGTACAAGCGCTTGAAGCACCGTGGCGTGATCTGCGAGAAGTGCGGCGTTGAAGTGACCCAGACCAAAGTGCGTCGTGAGCGCATGGGCCACATCGAACTGGCTTCCCCGACTGCGCACATCTGGTTCCTGAAATCACTGCCATCGCGCATCGGTTTGCTGCTGGATATGCCACTGCGTGACATCGAACGCGTACTGTACTTCGAATCCTATGTGGTGATTGAAGGCGGTATGACCAACCTCGAGCGCCGTCAGATCCTGACTGAAGAGCAGTATCTGGACGCGCTGGAAGAGTTTGGTGACGAGTTCGACGCTAAAATGGGTGCCGAAGCCATCCAGGCCCTGTTGAAAAACATGGATCTGGAAGCCGAATGCGAACTGCTGCGTGAAGAGCTGAACGAAACCAACTCCGAAACCAAACGCAAGAAGCTGACCAAGCGTATCAAGCTGCTGGAAGCGTTCGTTCAGTCTGGTAACAAGCCAGAGTGGATGATCCTGACCGTGCTGCCGGTACTGCCGCCGGATCTGCGTCCACTGGTTCCGTTGGATGGTGGCCGTTTCGCGACCTCGGATCTGAACGATCTGTATCGCCGCGTCATCAACCGTAACAACCGTTTGAAACGCCTGCTGGATCTGGCTGCGCCTGACATCATCGTGCGCAACGAAAAGCGTATGCTGCAAGAAGCGGTAGACGCCCTGCTGGATAACGGCCGTCGCGGTCGTGCGATCACCGGTTCCAACAAGCGTCCTCTGAAATCTTTGGCCGACATGATCAAAGGTAAGCAGGGGCGTTTCCGTCAGAACCTGTTGGGTAAGCGCGTCGACTACTCCGGTCGTTCGGTTATCACCGTCGGTCCATACCTGCGTCTGCACCAGTGTGGCCTGCCGAAGAAAATGGCGTTGGAGCTGTTCAAACCGTTCATCTACGGCAAGTTGGAACTGCGTGGCCTGGCCACCACCATCAAAGCCGCCAAGAAAATGGTTGAGCGCGAAGAAGCCGTCGTTTGGGATATCCTGGACGAAGTCATCCGCGAACACCCGGTACTGCTGAACCGTGCACCAACGCTGCACCGTTTGGGTATCCAGGCATTCGAGCCGGTACTGATCGAAGGCAAGGCCATCCAGCTGCACCCGCTGGTTTGTGCGGCATACAACGCCGACTTCGATGGTGACCAGATGGCCGTTCACGTACCGCTGACGCTGGAAGCCCAGTTGGAAGCGCGTGCGTTGATGATGTCGACCAACAACATCCTGTCTCCAGCGAACGGCGAGCCAATCATCGTTCCTTCTCAGGACGTTGTATTGGGTCTGTACTACATGACTCGCGACTGTGTTAACGCCAAGGGCGAAGGCATGGTGCTGAGCGGCCCGAAAGAAGCCGAGCGTATTTACCGCGCTGGCCTGGCCTCTCTGCATGCGCGCGTCAAAGTGCGTATTACCGAAGAGATCAAGAACACCGAAGGCGAGTCTGTACACCAGACTTCGATCATCGACACCACCATTGGTCGAGCCATCCTGTGGATGATCGTACCAAAAGGTCTGCCGTATTCGATCGTTAACCAGCCTTTGGGTAAGAAAGCGATCTCCAAGATGCTGAACACCTGTTACCGCATCATGGGTCTGAAGCCGACCGTTATCTTTGCTGACCAGATCATGTACACCGGTTTTGCCTACGCTGCCCGTTCCGGCGCATCCGTTGGTATCGATGACATGGTTATCCCGGCGAAAAAAGCCGAGATCATCGAAGAAGCGGAAACCGAAGTTGCCGAAATCCAGGAGCAGTTCCAGTCTGGTCTGGTAACCGCGGGCGAACGCTACAACAAGGTGATCGATATCTGGGCTGCGGCTAACGAACGCGTTGCCAAGGCGATGATGGAAAACCTGTCGGTAGAAGACGTGGTTAACCGTGACGGTGAAGTGGAACAGCAGGTTTCCTTCAACAGCATCTTTATGATGGCCGACTCCGGTGCACGTGGTTCCGCCGCGCAGATTCGTCAGTTGGCCGGTATGCGTGGCCTGATGGCGAAACCGGACGGCTCGATCATTGAAACGCCAATCACCGCGAACTTCCGTGAAGGTCTGAACGTACTCCAGTACTTCATCTCCACGCACGGTGCGCGTAAAGGCTTGGCGGATACCGCACTGAAAACGGCAAACTCCGGTTATCTGACCCGTCGTCTGGTAGACGTCGCGCAGGATCTGGTTGTCACCGAAGACGACTGTGGCACTCACAACGGCATCCTGATGACTCCGGTTATCGAAGGTGGCGATGTGAAAGAGCCGCTGCGTGAACGCGTTCTGGGTCGTGTAACGGCAGAAGATGTGCTCAAGCCGGGTACGGCAGACATCCTGGTGCCGCGTAACACCCTGCTGAACGAGAAGACCTGTGACCTGTTGGAAGAGAACTCTGTCGACAGCGTTAAAGTCCGTTCCGTGGTGAGCTGTGAAACCGACTTCGGCGTGTGCGCCAACTGCTATGGTCGTGACCTGGCACGTGGCCACATCATCAACAAAGGTGAAGCCATCGGCGTTATCGCGGCACAGTCCATCGGTGAGCCGGGTACCCAGCTGACGATGCGTACGTTCCACATCGGTGGTGCGGCATCTCGTGCGGCTGCCGAATCCAGCATTCAGGTGAAAAACAAGGGTAGCATCAAGCTGAGCAATGCCAAGTTCGTGATGAACGCGGCCGGCAAGCTGGTGATCACCTCGCGTAACACCGAGCTGAAGCTGATCGACGAATTCGGTCGTACCAAGGAAAGCTACAAGGTGCCTTACGGTGCCGTGATGGGCAAAGGTGACGGTGCAGAAGTTAACGGCGGCGAAACCGTTGCTAACTGGGATCCGCACACCATGCCGGTAATCAGTGAAGTGAGCGGTTTCATTCGCTTCGCCGATATGGTTGACGGCCAGACCATTACTCGCCAGACCGACGAACTGACCGGTTTGTCTTCCCTGGTGGTACTGGATAGTGCAGAGCGTACCGGTAGCGGTAAAGACCTGCGTCCGGCGCTGAAGATTGTTGACGCCAAAGGCGACGACGTACTGATCCCAGGCACCGATATGGCTGCCCAGTACTTCCTGCCAGGCAAGGCAATTGTACAGCTGGAAGACGGCATTCAGATCGGTGCGGGTGATACCCTGGCGCGTATTCCACAGGAATCCGGCGGTACCAAGGATATTACCGGTGGTCTGCCACGCGTTGCGGATCTGTTCGAAGCACGTCGTCCGAAAGAGCCGGCAATCCTGGCTGAAATCAGCGGGATTATCTCGTTCGGTAAAGAGACCAAAGGCAAACGTCGCCTGGTGATCACGCCGCTGGATGGCAGCGATGCCTACGAAGAGATGATTCCGAAATGGCGTCAGCTCAACGTGTTCGAAGGCGAACGTGTGGAACGCGGCGACGTGGTATCCGATGGTCCAGAGTCACCGCACGACATTCTGCGTCTACGTGGTGTGCATGCGGTTACCCGCTACATCACCAACGAAGTGCAGGAAGTTTACCGTCTGCAAGGCGTTAAGATTAACGATAAACACATTGAAGTTATCGTTCGTCAGATGTTGCGTAAAGGCACCATCGTCAACGCTGGTGGCACCGAGTTCCTGGAAGGTGAACAGGCTGAAGTGTCTCGCGTCAAGATTGCCAACCGTCAGCTTGCTGCCGAAGGCAAAATCGAAGCGACCTTTACACGTGACCTGCTGGGTATCACCAAGGCTTCCTTGGCGACCGAGTCGTTCATCTCTGCCGCATCGTTCCAGGAAACGACGCGCGTTCTCACCGAAGCGGCCGTGGCCGGTAAACGTGATGAACTGCGTGGCCTGAAAGAAAACGTCATCGTTGGCCGCCTGATCCCGGCGGGTACCGGTTACGCTTATCATCAGGACCGTATGCGTCGTCGTGCTCTGGGTGAAACCCCGGTTGCACCACAGGTGAGCGCGGAAGAAGCGTCGGCCAACCTGGCTGAGCTGCTGAATGCCGGCAACCTGGGCGGTAACGACGACCAATAAGTCATCGCTATCCCTGGCTGCACATTAAGCAGTAAATGACCAAAGCCCTGGCTATCCTAGCCGGGGCTTTTTGTTGTACAGTGCTGTAAAGTTAAAATAACGGGATAGGCATGGACACCTCAACAACGGTCAGCGTCGCTGCTCCAGCGGATCGCGATATATCCACACAAAACCAGTTAATTAGCCACTCGCCGGCGCGGGCACGTCGCGCGGCCTGGGGGAGCTTCGTCGGCGCGGTGGTCGACTGGTACGATTTTTTACTGTACGGAATAGTTGCCGCTCTGGTTTTTAACACCGAATTCTTTCCTCAGATAAGCCCGACGATGGGTACGCTGGCAGCGTTTGGCACCTTCGGCGTCGGTTTCCTGTTTCGTCCATTAGGCGGCATGGTATTTGGTCATTTCGGTGACAAGCTGGGCCGCAAACGCATGTTGATGATCACCGTCTGGATGATGGGGATTTCCACGGCATTGATTGGCCTGCTGCCGTCGTTTGACGCGATCGGCTGGTGGGCGCCGGTGCTACTGGTGACGCTGCGCGCGATACAGGGTTTTGCCGTCGGCGGAGAGTGGGGCGGGGCGGCCTTGCTGGCGGTAGAAAGTGCACCGAAAAAGAAAAAGGCTTTGTATAGCAGCGGTGTGCAGATTGGTTTTGGCGTCGGGTTACTATTGGCTACCGGCTCGGTATCGCTGGTAAGCCAGTTCACTTCGGACGCGGCGTTTATCAGCTGGGGTTGGCGCTTGCCGTTTATCTTCAGCCTGGTACTGGTCGCTATCGCCTGGTGGATCCGCAACGGCATGGATGAGTCACAGGAGTTCGAGGCCAATAAAACCTTGCACGACAGGGCGGAAAAAATACGCCGTTTCCCGATTTTTGAAGCCTTGCGCCAGAATCCCAAAGCCTTCTTGCTGATTATCGCCCTGCGTTTTGGCGAATTGTTGACGATGTATATCGTGACGGCTTTTGCCATGAACTACTCCACCACTCACCTTGGCCTGTCACGCGATATCTTTCTCAATATCGGCTTGCTGGTGGGGGCGGTCAGCTGCGTATCGATCCCGTGTTTTGCTTACCTGGCCGATCGCTTTGGCCGGCGGCGGATATACGTTACCGGGGCGTTAATCGGTGTCGTCAGCGCGATACCGTTTTTCATGGCGTTAGAGAGCCGCAATATCCTGTTGATCGTTTTCTTCGCCATCATGCTCGGCAATATGGCCCATGACATGCTGGTCAGCGTGCAACAGCCGATGTTTACCGAACTGTTCGGTACCGCCTACCGTTACAGCGGCGCAGGGGTTGGCTATCAGGTCGCCAGCGTGGTCGGCGGCGGTTTTACACCGTTTATCGCCGTGTTGCTGGTGCAGTTTATGGGCGGTTCCTGGCACCTGGTGGCGGCCTATTTGGCTATGGGCTGTCTGCTTTCGGCCATTGTCGGGATGAGAATGAAGCCGCAGGTAGCAGAGTAACGGTTCTCGTTCCGCGAGCGATGTGCGCCTGCTGATTTGCGGTCAGCGGAAGATAGACTCTGGTGCGCGTTGCGCCCGGCGTGGGCGGGGTACCCCGGTTGGCTTCGGGAATGATAGCCAACGGCGTCACTATAACGCCGCTGGTTTTTGATGCCAGCACGGTTTGAACAGGTTGCGCGGCGTTTCCAGTTACTTTGCTGGCCGCGCTGCAAACGTTGCGGCTTATTGCGTGACGCGTCCCAGGAAACTATCCCAATCCTTCCATACCGGTTGTAAACCGGCATCGCCGATCGCCTGCGCCACCTGCTGGGGCGAACGCCCGTCATGTGGTTCAAACTGCTCCAGTTCCGGTGCTACGTCATCGGCATAACCCCCTGGCTGGGTTTTCGAACCGGCGCTGACGCTATTGATTGCCAGCGGGATCACATGATCGCGGAAGTGGGGTGATTCGCGTGTCGACAGCGACAGTTCAACGTCGGGAGCAAACAGCCGGAATGCGCATATCAATTGCACCAGTTGCGCCTCGCTCATCAGCGATGCCGGTTCGATGCCGCCGGCACAGGGCCGCAGCCGCGGGAAGGAGATCGAATAACGGCTCTGCCAGTACGTCTGTTGCAGGTAAAACAGGTGTTCCGCCAGCATGTAGCAATCGGTCCGCCAACTGTTGGACAGACCGATGAGCGCACCGAGGCCGATCTTGTCGATCCCGGCCCGGCCAAGCCGATCCGGCGTTGCCAGCCGCCAATGGAAATCCTGTTTCTGCCCGCGCAGATGGTGCTGCAAATAGGTCGCCGGGTGGTAGGTTTCCTGGTAAACCAGTACGCCATCCAGGCCCAGCGTTTTCAGTTCGGCATAATCCTCCTGCGACATCGGCTGTACCTCCATCATCAGCGAGCTGAAACGGGAGCGAATGTGCGGCAGGTGGCGGCGGAAATACGCCATGCCGACCCGAGTTTGATGCTCGCCGGTGACCAGCAGCAGGTGTTCGAAGCCCAGCGCCTTGATTGCCGTGCACTCCTGCTCGATTTCAGCGGCATCCAGAGTTTTTCGCTTGATGCGGTTACTCATCGAAAAGCCGCAATAAGTACAATCATTGGCGCACAGGTTGGACAAATACAGCGGTACGTAAAAACTCACCACGTTGCCGAAGCGTTGACGAGTCAGCTGCTGGGCGCGCTGTGCCAGCGGCTCCAGATAACCGGCTGCGGCCGGTGAAATCAGCGCCATAAAATCGTCACGCGTCAGTTTTTCAGCATTGAGCGCGCGTTCGACGTCATGTGCAGTTTTACTATTGATGCGCAGGGTGATGTCGTCCCAATCCAGCTGTTGCCAGCGTTGACTGAAATCCTGAGTCATGGTCGCGCCTCCTCACTCTGGCTAAGAAACGCCGTCAGCGGGCTTGAGGCTACTGCACTGCGCTGGCGGCTGCCCAAACCGG
The DNA here is from genome assembly GCF_057180665.1 of Serratia sp. Sp408. Taxonomy (NCBI): domain Bacteria; kingdom Pseudomonadati; phylum Pseudomonadota; class Gammaproteobacteria; order Enterobacterales; family Yersiniaceae; genus Serratia; species Serratia sp. Sp408. The sequence goes on along the minus strand of NZ_JBXUFT010000013.1, from coordinate 13,159 downwards.
CCTGGCGCGCCAGTTCGCCAGCTTCAAGCGCCAAACGGAATGCGTGCGCCATTTGCAGCGGATCGCGCGCCACGGCGATGGCGGTATTGACCAATACCGCATCCGCCCCCAGCTCAATGGCTTCCAGCGCATGGCTTGGCGCACCAATGCCGGCGTCCACCACCACCGGCACATTGGCTTGTTCAATGATGATCTCCAGAAAATCGCGGGTACGCAGCCCACGGTTGGAACCAATCGGCGCCCCCAGCGGCATCACCGCAGCGCAGCCGGCTTCTTCCAACCGCTTGCACAACACCGGATCGGCACCGCAGTAAGGCAGGACGACAAACCCCTCTTTGACCAGGGTTTCCGCCGCCTTCAGCGTTTCTATCGGATCTGGCAGCAGGTATTTCACATCCGGATGAATTTCGAGTTTTACCCAGTGGGTTCCCAGCGCCTCACGCGCCAGGCGAGCGGCAAATATCGCTTCCGCCGCGGTTTTGGCGCCGGAAGTGTTGGGCAACAGACGTACGCCAAGCCGTTGCAGCGGCGCCAGAATGGCATCGTTACCGCCGTGCAGATCAACGCGCTTCATAGCCATGGTCACCAACTGCGAGCCGGAAGCCTGCAGCGCGTCGAGCATCAAGGCCGGGGTGGCGAATTTGCCGGTGCCGGTAAATAAACGCGAGGTAAAGTGGGTATCGGCGATTTGCAGCATATCAGCCTCCGGCAATCGCTTGAAAAAGCAGGATGTCATCACCGTCTTGCACCCAATGGCTGTCCCATTCGGCACGCGGGATAATGGTTTGATTAATCGCCAGTGCGGTACCCGGCTGGTGGCGGTCGAGCTGTTCCAGCAACGCGCTGACGCTGAGGGGCTGCGCCAGTTCCAGCGGACTGTCGTTGAGCAGAATCTTCATTGCTGCCCTCCGCATATCGGGCAGCTACGCGCCTTGCTGAGTTGCAAGGTGCTCCAGCTGTGCTGCTTGCCGTCGAACAGCCGCAGTTTGCCGCTGAGTGCGGAAGGCATGCCCGCCAGCAGCTTGATCGCTTCCAGCGCCTGCAAGGTACCGATTACCCCTACCACCGGGCCAAGCACGCCGGCGGTACGGCAGTTACGCTGTGGCTCGGCATGTTCGGGGTATAGGCAGGCATAACATCCCTGGCTATAGGGCGGTTCGATAACCAGTAACTGGCCACTGAATCCAACCGCACTGCCGCTGATTAACGGCTTGCCGGCGGTGACGCAGGCCTGATTCACCGCGTGACGCGTTGTCATATTGTCGCTGCAATCCAGCACCAGATCGGCGCGGCGCACGGCAGCGGCCAGTTCTTCGCCGTGTAGACGCTGTTCCAGCGCGATCGACTCAACCAGCGGGTTCAACGCTTGCAGGTGGCGCTGCGCCAAACGCGCTTTGCCTTGCGGCACATCGGCGCTGCGATAGAGGATCTGCCGCTGCAGGTTGGTCAGGTGCAGCTTGTCGTCGTCGGCCAGCAACAGCGTGCCGACGCCGGCGGCAGCCAGATACAATGCGGCGGGCGAGCCGAGCCCGCCCAGGCCGACGATCAGCACGCTGGCGCGCTTGATGCTTTCCTGGCCTTGTGGGCCGATGTCTTCCAGCAACAGCTGTCGGCTGTAGCGTAAGAACTCCCGATCGTTAAGAGACGGAGAATTAAGCATGGTGTTACTCCTTGCCTTCGATCAACCGTAGCAGTTCGGCGGTGGCGGCACGCCAGTCCGCAGCCTGGGTGATGGCGCTGACCACGGCGATGCTGCCTACGCCGCATGCCAATACCGCCGGCACGCGATCGATGCCAATCCCGCCGATAGCCACCGTCGGGTAGTCAGCCAGCCCGGCGACGTGGCGCTTTAGCTCGGTCAGCCCCTGCGGTGCGGAGGGCATATCTTTGGTCTGGGTCGGGAAAATGTGCCCGAGCGCGATATAGGACGGCTTGACCGCCTTGGCGCGCGCCAGTTCGGCATCATCGTGGGTTGAAACTCCCAGGCGTAGTCCGGCCTGATGAATCGCCGCCAAATCGCTGTCGTCCAGATCTTCCTGTCCCAGGTGCACGCCATAAGCCCGGTGTTTGATTGCCAGACGCCAGTAGTCGTTAATGAACACCCGTGCCTGATAACGCTTGCCCAGAGCGATGGCGGTGGCGATATCAGCCTCAACTTGCTCTTCAGGTAAGTCTTTGATTCTCAGCTGAATGGTGGTGACGCCTGCCGCCAGCAGTCGTTCGATCCAGACGACGCTGTCGACCACCGGGTATAACCCGAGGCGATGCGGCGTCGCCGGAAAAGGCATGGTGATATCAGCCATTGTTGTCCTCCTGCAAGGCGCTTGCGCTGTGGTACAACTCACTGCCGCGCGAGCGAAATTCGGCGGACATTTTCTCCATGCCGGAGAGCACTTCAATCGGTTTGCCAGCTTGCTGTTCGGCGGCTTTATCTTGCGCGGCGGCGTAGTCGCGTACTTCCTGCGAAATTTTCATCGAGCAGAATTTCGGCCCGCACATCGAGCAGAAATGGGCGATTTTGCCGGATTCCTGCGGCAGGGTTTCGTCGTGGTAGGCACGGGCAGTGGCCGGATCCAACGCCAGGTTGAACTGATCTTCCCAACGGAATTCAAAGCGCGCCTTCGACATGGCGTTATCGCGGATTTGCGCGCCCGGATGGCCTTTGGCCAGATCGGCGGCGTGTGCGGCAATCTTGTAGGTGATCAGGCCCTGTTTAACGTCTTCCTTGTTGGGCAGACCCAGGTGCTCTTTCGGCGTGACGTAACACAGCATGGCGCAACCGAACCAGCCAATCATCGCCGCGCCGATACCGGAGGTGAAGTGGTCATAACCCGGCGCGATATCGGTGGTCAACGGCCCCAGGGTATAAAACGGCGCTTCGTGGCAGTGCTCGAGCTCTTCGGTCATATTGCGGCGGATCATCTGCATCGGCACGTGTCCCGGGCCTTCGATCATGACTTGCACATCGTATTCCCAGGCAATTTTGGTCAACTCACCCAGGGTGTGCAGTTCAGCAAACTGCGCTTCGTCATTGGCATCCTGAATCGACCCTGGGCGCAAGCCATCGCCCAGTGACAGGGAAACGTCGTAGGCGGCGCAGATTTCGCAGATTTCACGGAAGTGCTGGTACAGGAAGTTTTCCTGATGGTGGGACAGACACCACTTGGCCATGATCGAGCCGCCGCGCGACACAATGCCGGTCAGGCGTTTGGCGGTCATCGGCACGTAGCGCAGCAAAACGCCGGCGTGAATGGTGAAGTAATCCACCCCTTGTTCGGCCTGCTCCAGCAGGGTGTCGCGGAACATTTCCCAGGTCAGGTTTTCTGCGACGCCGTTCACTTTTTCCAGCGCCTGGTAAATCGGTACCGTGCCGATCGGCACCGGGCTGTTGCGCAGGATCCACTCGCGGGTTTCGTGGATGTAGCGGCCGGTGGAAAGATCCATCACGGTATCGGCGCCCCAGCGGGTTGACCACACCAGCTTTTCCACTTCTTCTTCAATGGAGGAGGTAACCGCCGAGTTGCCGATATTGGCATTCACCTTGACCAGGAAATTGCGGCCAATGATCATTGGCTCGGATTCCGGGTGGTTGATGTTGGCCGGAATGATGGCACGGCCGGCGGCCACTTCTTGCCGTACGAACTCCGGCGTAATGTTTTCCGGCAGGTTGGCGCCCCAGCTTTGACCTGGGTGCTGCTGGCGCAAAACTTCACCGCGGATGCGCTCGCGCCCCATGTTTTCGCGGATGGCGATAAACTCCATTTCCGGCGTGACGATACCGGCACGCGCATAGTGCAATTGGGTGACGCATTTGCCCGGCAGGGCCTTGCGTGGTTGCGGCAGATGTTCAAAGCGCAGGTGATCCAATCCTTCATCTGCCAGATGTTGCTGGGTGAAACCGGAGCTGACGCCGTTCAGCGTTTCAGTATCATGGCGTTCGTCAATCCAGCCGGCACGCAGTTTGTTCAGTCCACGATGTACGTCCAACTGCGCTTGCGGATCGCCGTAGGGGCCGGCGGTGTCATACACCGGGATGGCTTCATTCTGTTCATACTGCGGCTGTTGTTTGCTGCCGCCGATCAGCGTCGGGCTGAGCTGGATTTCGCGCATTGGCACCTGCAGATCCGGTCGCGAGCCTTCGAGGTAAATGCGGCGAGAATTGGGGAAGGCGACGCCTTGCAGATTGTCGATAAACTGCTGCGCTTCTTCACGTTGTTCTTTACGAGGACGGTTTTTGTTCACATTAGACATAGCAAATTCCTACAAGTCGGGTGAGTTGGGAAAATTGCTTGTCTGGAGCTCGGAGGGAGTAACGATGTTAGCCGATCGGCAGGCGATTGCTGAATATTGGCTGCCTGCCGGCGGTGATTGATTACTCTTGTTCCCTTCGCGGGTATTAACCCGATCAGGTTCCGCGGATCCCGAATTAACGGTCTCAGCCTGGCCGACTTTTAAAAAAGCGCGACGCTAGGCACTCCGACAAGAGCCCCCAGTATAGAAGGGCGTTTAAAAACTACAAGCCTCACGCGCATATTTCAGGATGGAGTGCGTGAGGCCAGCGGTTATTGTGCTGCCGCGCCAGGGCAGCAAGAAAAATCAGGCTGGATGGGACAGCGTTTTGTTACTGGCCGGGTCGGGGTTGTCCTGCTGCCAGGTCTCCGCCGCCAGCAGGATCAGACGATCCTCCAGCGCAAAGCGAGCGGCCAGCACTTCACCGATGTCTGACAGCGCCTGATGAAACTCCAGGCACAGATCCTGGTCGATCTCGATATCGGAATAGCGATCGTGAAACGCCATCACCTGCTCGGTGTTGATCCATAATTTGGGATAGATCTGGGTGGCCAGCGCCATTTTTGGGCTACCTGCGCCTTCCACTTGTTTGATAATTCTGTCATAGATATGAAAATGCCCTGCGGAGAGATAGTCCACCAGATTATGGCAAAAGTTCTCCAACGCTTTTTCATTCAGCGGCGTATGCTTTTCTTTGTTCGGTTTGATCCCTACGAGGGTGCAGTAGGCGACGAGTAACTGCTTGCGCGCCTCAAGCCATTGATCAACTAATTCATTACTACCACCAACGCGCTGAGTCAGGCTTTCCAAGTGGTTGAGCATTTTTGACTCCGTAAGTAAGAAAAAGTAACGGTAAGTTATGAAAATGTAACAAGACCGATTTCTAGAGTGCCAGTGAAGCTGAGGTTGTGCAACAACGATATGGAACTTGCATTAACGGGTAACGAATATGGCTGGTGGATAGTCAGCCATGAAAGCAAACTTTGGTTACCAAACGGTGAATTGCCGTTTGGGACTGCCGACGCGCTCGGGTTGCGCGGCCGTTCGGGGCGACAGATTGGCGAGTGGGAGGGGGCGCCGGTGTGGCTGGTGCGCCAGCCGATGCCGCAGGAGATGGGGTCGGTGCGGCAATTGCTCGATCTCGATCGCGGGTTGTTCCAGCTAGCCGGGCGTGGCGTTCAACTGGCCGATTTTTACCGCTCGCATCAGTTCTGCGGTTACTGTGGCCACCAAATGCACCTGAGCCGTACCGAAAGCGCCTGCCTGTGCGATAACTGCCGCGAACGCTATTATCCGCAAATCGCACCCTGCGTGATTGTCGCCATCCGTCGTGATGACGAAATCCTGCTGGCGCAACACGTTCGTCACCGTGGCGGTATTCATACCGTGTTGGCCGGATTTGTTGAAGTGGGCGAAACCCTCGAGCAGGCGGCAGCGCGCGAAGTGATGGAGGAAAGCAACATTCACATCAAGAATCTGCGTTACGTCACCTCACAGCCGTGGCCATTTCCGCATTCCCTGATGATGGCGTTTATGGCGGATTATGACAGCGGCGAGCTGCGCCACGATCCCAAGGAGCTGTTGCACGCCGGTTGGTATCGCTACGATCGGCTGCCGCTGTTGCCGCCGCCAGGCACCGTAGCGCGGCGTTTAATCGAGGACACCGTGGCCCTGTGCCGCGCGCAATGATGCGCTCGCGCGATGATGCCAGTGGCACGTCACGCTGGCTCCCTACGGACTGTTGCCGCATCGCCGCGACCAGGCGGTTCACCGGGCATGGATCGGCCGTCGTGATGCATCTTCAATTATTTTGGGTATACAATAGCGGCAGATGAATAAGGGAGCCCGATAAATGAATGAGTTGAAAAACGATCGATACCTGCGCGCGCTGCTGCGCCAGCCGGTGGACGTCACCCCCGTATGGATGATGCGCCAGGCCGGTCGTTATTTACCGGAGTACAAGGCAACACGCGCTCAGGCCGGTGATTTTATGTCGCTGTGCAAAAATGCCGAGCTGGCCTGCGAGGTGACGTTACAGCCGCTGCGCCGTTATCCGCTTGACGCGGCGATCCTGTTCTCCGACATTCTGACCATCCCTGATGCCATGGGGCTCGGGCTCTACTTTGAAACCGGCGAAGGTCCGCGTTTCTCGTCGCCGATTACCTGCCGCGCCGAGGTAGAAAAACTGCCGTTGTTCGATCCGGAAGACGAACTGGGTTATGTGATGAACGCGGTACGCACCATTCGCCGTGAACTGAAGGGGCAGGTACCGCTGATTGGTTTCTCCGGAAGTCCGTGGACGCTGGCGACCTATATGGTCGAAGGCGGCAGCAGCAAGGCGTTTACCAAGCTGAAGAAAATGATGTATGCCGAGCCGCAGACGCTGCATCTGCTGTTGGATAAACTGGCGGATAGCGTCATTTTGTATCTCAACGCCCAAATCAGGGCCGGTGCGCAGTCGGTGATGGTATTCGATACCTGGGGTGGCGTACTGACCGGTCGCGATTATGCCGAGTTTTCACTCAATTACATGCATAAGATCGTTGACGGCCTGATCCGTGAGCATGACGGCAGGCGGGTGCCGGTGACGCTGTTTACCAAAGGCGGCGGCCAGTGGCTGGAAGCGATGGCGGCGACCGGCTGCGATGCGCTGGGCCTCGATTGGACCTGCGATATTGCCGATGCGCGCCGCCGGGTTGGCAATAAAGTTGCGCTGCAGGGCAACATGGATCCTTCCATGCTTTATGCTGCACCGCAACGCATCGAACAGGAAGTGGAAACTATCCTGGCTGGCTTCGGCCACGGCGAGGGGCATGTGTTTAACCTGGGGCACGGTATTCATCAGGACGTCCCGCCGGAAAACGCCGGCGTGTTCGTTGACGCTGTGCATGCGCTGTCGGCCAGGTATCACCGTTAACCTGATTCAAGGGGAGGGGCAGTGATTGATACGCAGGCTTTGCGCGCCGAGCAGCTGCAGCGCGCTTCCGACGTTATCCGCACGGATGATTTTATTGTCGATCCGCCGGCCTTTATCGCCGGCTGTGACGTTGGCTTCGAGCAGGAAGGCGCGGTAACGCGCGCCGCTATCGCCATCCTGCGTTATCCCTCACTGGCGCTGGTGGAATATCAAATCGCCCGCGTTGCCACCACCATGCCTTACATCCCCGGCTTTCTCTCGTTTCGCGAATACCCGGCATTACTGGCGGCCTGGCAACAGTTGCAGCAGAAACCCGACCTGATCTTTGTCGACGGGCACGGTATTTCGCATCCGCGCCGGTTAGGGGTCGCCAGCCACTTTGGCCTGCTGGTGGACGTACCGACCATTGGCGTGGCGAAAAAACGCCTGTGCGGTACGTTTGAGCCGCTGGAGGATGTGCAGGGAGCTCTGGAGCCGCTGCTCGACAAGGGCGAGCAGCTCGGTTGGGTATGGCGCAGCAAGGCACGTTGCAACCCGTTGTTTATCGCCACCGGCCATCGCGTCAGCGCCGATAGCGCGCTGGCCTGGGTAAAACGTTGCATGGCGGGTTACCGTTTGCCGGAGCCGACACGCTGGGCCGATGCTATCGCCTCGCGCCGCCCGGCCTTCCAGCGCTGGCTGGCCGCGCATCCAGAGGTGTCGCCATGAGCGATTTCGGGTACACTGCGCCGCAGATAACGCGTAAGAGAGTAGACAATGCTACGTAACCCGATTCATTTACGTCTGGAAAAGCTTGAAAGCTGGCAACATTTGACCTTTATGGCTAGTCTGTGCGAGCGTATGTACCCGAATTACCAGATGTTCTGCCTACAAACCGAGTTTGGCGATCCGGCGATTTATCGTCGTATTCTGGATTTGGTGTGGGAAACGCTGGTAGTGAAAGACGCCAAGGTCAACTTCGATAGTCAGCTTGAGAAGTTGGAACAGGCGATTCCTTCGGCAGAAGATTACGATCTTTACGGCGTTTACCCGGCGATCGATGCCTGCATCGCATTAGGGGAACTGATTCATTCGCGGCTCAGCGGGGAGACGTTGGAGCACGCCGTCGCCATCAGCGAAACCTCAATTCGCACCGTGGCGATGTTGGAAATGACCCAGGCCGGGAAAGAAATGACCGATGAAGAACTGAAGGTGATGCCGGCAGTTGAGGAGGAATGGGACATCCAATGGGAAATTTTCCGCCTGTTGGCAGCCTGCGAGGAGCGCGATGTAGACCTGATCAAAGGGCTGCGATCCGACCTTCGCGAGGCTGGTGTGAGTAACATCGGGATAAATTTAACGCAATAAGGCAAGAAAACGTGATTTAACGCCTGATTTGTCATGCCTTAAGGCTTCACATCCGCACCCTGTCTGGTCTACATTTGGGGGGCGTAAAAAAAGTGGCTATCGGTGCGTGTATGCAGGAGAGTGCTGTCAATCGGCATATCCGTCGCACTCGATGCTTTGCAAACGATAAACACACTGTAAGGATAACTTATGAACAAGACTCAACTGATTGATGTAATCGCAGACAAGGCTGACCTTTCCAAAGCACAGGCTAAACTGGCTCTGGAATCTACCCTGGCTGCCATTACCGAGTCTCTGAAAGAAGGTGATGCAGTACAATTGGTTGGTTTCGGTACTTTCAAAGTAAACCATCGTGCAGAGCGCACTGGCCGCAACCCACAAACTGGTAAAGAAATCAAAATCGCAGCCGCTAACGTACCTGCGTTCGTTTCTGGCAAAGCACTGAAAGACGCTGTTAAGTAAGACCGCGTGTTGGTGAAAAGATTAAACAGGGGGGCTTTGAAGCCCCTTTTGTTTGTCCGACGGGCGCTCATTGTCATCGGCGTTGCCGCTGGCCTGGGCGCCTGCAGTTGGCATCAGGATCCTCCCAGCTTTACCGCCAGCGGCTATGTGGCCGATCAAGGGGCGATTCGCCTGTGGCGTAAAGATGACGATCGGCAGCACCCGCTGGTGCTGATGACCGTTTACAGCCCTTATCGCGGGATAGGCACCGTAACCACCCACTATGAATACCAGAACGGCGAGCTACGACAGATCAAACGTGTCGACGCCGACGGTAATAAAGACTCGATCCAACTGCGCTTCGCCGATGACGGCACGGTAAGCTTTATGCAGCGCCAGCTTGCCACGCGACGTGAACAGTTATCCAGTGATGATATTGCGCGCTACAAATACCAGGCGCGACGCGTGCTGGAGTTAAGTAACGCATTGCGTGCCGGCAAGGTGCAATTGCTGCAGGGGCGTTGGCAGCAGGGCACGGTGCAAACCTGTGCGGGAGAACGGATCAATCCGGGGCTGAATAGCTCGTCGAACGCCTGGATTGAACGGCGTGCGCAAAACAGCAGTGGGCCATTGAGTATTGCCTGGCTTGAAGCACCGGAAGGGCGTGAGCTATTGCTGGTGGCTAACGAAGACTTCTGCAACTGGGAACCGAAGGAAAGCTCGCTGTAGGCATCGAGCGCAGCTCGGTGTGCAGGAGGGCTGGAAAGTTGTGGATAGGGCGCAGCGGACTACGCCCTACCGGCAGCCGGGTTACTTGCCGCGTGCGATAGCGCGGTAACCAATGTCCTTACGGCAGAAACTGCCCGGCCATTGAATGCCTTCCGCCAATTGATAAGCGCGCTGCTGTGCCTGGGCAACCGTTGCGCCCAGTGCGGTTACGCATAATACGCGCCCACCGCTGGTCACTACCTCATCGCCTGCCATTTGCGTACCAGCGTGGAACACTTTACCGTCAGCGCTGGCCTGCTGCGGCAATCCCTGGATCACGTCACCGGTGCGGTAATCGGCAGGATAACCGCCGGCCGCCAGCACCACGCCCAGCGCAGGGCGATCGTCCCACTCGGAGGTTTTCTGATCCAGTTTGCCCTCGGCGCCCGCCAGGCATAGCTCGACCAGATCGGAACGTAGGCGCAACATGATGGGTTGCGTTTCCGGATCGCCGAAGCGGCAGTTGAATTCAATCACCTTTGGCTGACCATCGGCAGAAATCATCAGCCCGGCATACAGAAAACCGACATAGGTATTGCCTTCCGCCGCCATGCCACGCACCGTTGGCCAGATAACCTGCTCCATCACGCGTTGGTGGATCTGGTCGGTCACCACCGGTGCGGGAGAGTAAGCGCCCATACCGCCGGTATTCGGGCCGCTGTCGCCATCACCGACGCGTTTGTGATCCTGACTGGTGGCCATCGGCACCACGTGCTCACCGTCGACCATAACGATAAAACTGGCTTCCTCACCATCCAGAAACTCTTCCACCACGATGCGGTGGCCAGCATTACCGAACGCATTGCCAGCCAGCATGTCCTGAACTGCGGCTTCGGCTTCCTGCAATGTCATGGCGACAATAACGCCTTTACCCGCGGCCAGGCCGTCGGCCTTGATGACGATCGGTGCACCTTTGCTGCGCACGTAGGCCAGCGCCGGCTCGACTTCGGTAAAGTTCTGGTATTCCGCACTGGGAATGCGATGGCGCGCCAGAAAATCCTTGGTAAAGGCCTTGGAGCCTTCCAACTGGGCGGCGGCTTGCGTCGGGCCGAAGATCTTCAGGCCGGCGGCCTGGAATGCGTCCACAACGCCGATCACCAGTGGGGCTTCAGGACCGACAATGGTCAGCCCGATATCGTTGTCTTGTGCAAAGGCTAACAGTGCTGGGATATCCGTCGCGGAGATAGCGACGTTTTCCAGGTTTGCTTCCAGCGCAGTGCCGGCATTGCCCGGCGCGACATACACTTTCTCTGCCAGCGGTGACTGAGCGGCTTTCCAGGCCAGGGCGTGTTCCCGCCCGCCGTTGCCAATAATTAGAATATTCATCAGGTGCTCCACGAACGGCGTGCGCAGCGGTGCGCACGCAATGAAAGAGAATTAATGGCGGAAATGACGCATGTCAGTGAAGATCATGGCAATACCGTGTTCATTGGCGGCGGCAATCACTTCATCATCGCGAATTGAACCACCTGGCTGGATGACACAGGTAATGCCAACCGCCGCTGCCGCGTCAATGCCGTCACGGAACGGGAAGAAGGCGTCAGACGCCATGGCGGAGCCTTTCACTTCCAGCCCTTCATCGGCGGCTTTGATACCGGCGATTTTCGCGGAGTAAACGCGGCTCATTTGGCCTGCGCCGATACCGATGGTCATATTGTCGCGGGCATAAACGATGGCGTTGGATTTGACGAATTTAGCCACCTTCCAGCAGAACAGCGCATCACGCAGTTCCTGTGCCGAAGGCTGACGTTCGGTCACTACGCGCAGATCGTCTTCGCTAACCATGCCCAAATCGCGGTCCTGTACCAGTAAACCGCCGTTGACGCGTTTGAAATCCAGGCCGGCGACGCGTTGCTGCCACTGGCCACAGGCCAGTACGCGCACGTTTTGTTTGCCTGCCAGCAGGCTGCGCGCTTCTTCACTGATGGCTGGCGCGATAATCACTTCCACAAACTGGCGGCTGATGATCGCCTGCGCGGTGGCGGCATCCAGCTCGCGGTTGAAGGCAATAATGCCGCCGAACGCTGAGGTTGGATCGGTTTGGTAGGCCCGCTCATAGGCGGACAGCGTGCTCTCGCCGATGGCCACGCCGCACGGGTTGGCGTGCTTGACGATCACACAGGCCGGTTCGGCAAATTCCTTGACGCATTCCAGTGCGGCGTCGGTATCGGCAATGTTGTTGTAAGACAGCGCTTTGCCTTGCAGCTGAGTGGCGGTAGCGACCGATGCTTCGTGCAGGTTCTCTTCTATATAGAAGGCGGCCTGCTGGTGGCTGTTTTCGCCGTAACGCATATCCTGCTTCTTCACGTAGTTCAGATTCAGCGTACGCGGGAAGCGGCCGGCAGGTTGTTCGGTATCACCGTGGTAGGCCGGCACCAATGCACCAAAGTAATTGGCGATCATGCTGTCATAAGCTGCGGTATGCTCAAAGGCCTTGATCGCCAGGTTAAAGCGGGTGCTGTACAGCAGAGAACCGGCGTTGTTGTCCAGCTCGGTAATGATGGCGGCGTAGTCGCTGCTCTTTACGACGATGGCAACGTCTTTGTGGTTCTTGGCCGCCGAGCGCACCATGGTTGGGCCGCCGATATCGATGTTCTCGACGGCGTCTTCCAGTGAGCAGTCCGGGCGCGCTACCGTTTGGGCAAATGGATACAGATTGACGACCACCATATCGATCGGCTGGATGGCATGTTGGGCCATGATCTCATCGTCCTGCCCGCGACGTCCCAGAATGCCGCCATGGATCTTGGGGTGTAGGGTTTTGACTCGTCCGTCCATCATTTCCGGGAAGCCGGTATAGTCGGAAACTTCGGTAACAGGCAGACCGGCATCGGCCAGCAGGCGGGCGGTGCCGCCAGTGGAGAGCAGTTCAACGCCGCGGCTTACCAACGCGTTGGCAAATTCAACGATACCGGCTTTGTCAGAAACGCTGAGCAGCGCCCGGCGGATTGGACGAGGTTGTTGCATGGTTTTATCCCTTGGCTTTTTGAGTCGCAATAATAAGAGCGTTACGTGAATCTCTACCTTTTGCCTCTATTTAGCGTCTATATAGAGAACGGCAGGAACAGATTCAGCTAACGCCCCCGTAAAAGGGGACCGTTTCATCGTCGGGAATTGTAGCGAAAACGTTTGCGCGGCGCTCGTAAATTTTCCCCTCAAATGGCTTCTGTGGATAAGTTTGTGCAAAACAGGGTATAAAGCCGTGTTTTGCTGTGGAATGCAGCAAACGATCGATTTTGTTGAAAATACCTGTTGCGGCCTGCGCTGAACTCCCTATAATGCGCCTCCATCGACCGGGCACAACGGCAAGTGATTCACTTCACAAGCTAGCCAGGGCGAAAGAGAAAAAATCCTGAAAAAACGGGTTGACTCTGAAAGAGGAAAGCGTAATATACG
>NZ_JBXUFT010000012.1:0-36721 GCF_057180665.1 Serratia sp. Sp408 | reverse complement strand
CGCGGAATTCAGGTGTATGTTGCTTGCGTGGCTTTTTAGTGGTTGATGCTGGTTTTGTCATGTGAGTCACCTCTTGCTTGAGAGTTTACTCACTTAGTCGCGTGTCCACTATTGCTGGGTAAGATCATTTTTTCAAACGCAATCTTAATTCCATGGTCATTAAAGGACGTGACAAAAGAGGTTTTTCGACAGAGGTTTACATCTGGGAAAAACTGAATATTCCCATCGGTTTCGTGATCCTCGGGTGGGACTCATTAGGTGGTTGGGAGTTAAGAATGGCTTCGATATCTTCTGAATACAGAGGAGAAGGTCATGGTAGAGAAATGCTTGACAATTTCTTATCAAAGTTCATGAAAGATAAAGAGACTGTATACGCACGTTGCTATTGGGAATCCAAAGTTATGTTAGTTTATCTAACTCGTAGAGGATTTAAACCTTTAGGCGTTGATAAAAAATCCACATTCCTAACCATAGGCTATAGATATATCACTTAATAACCTATCAGGATTATAGTTAGCAAAAATATAGCTGAGATTTATTTATGAACACTAAAAAAACACTCCCAGAACTAGATGTTGAAAGACTCTTAGAAAATGCATTAACTTCAATACGGCTTGGTGTGGAAGATTTTAATAAAAGCCAACAAAGCCTAGATGAGGGTGGGGATCCTGATAGAGCCCTATCAGCTGTAAGAAATTTATTTTCTGGAGTTCCATTGCTATTTAAATATAAAATAGCCGAATCGGTTGATGAACCATCAGATGCAGCCTCATTAATATTTAACCCGCTAGAAGTGCTTCCGGTGCCTGATGGAAATGGTGGAGTCAAATGGGAACCATCTGGTAAGTTTAAGAAGTCAATTATAGATGTAGGGACAATAATAAAGAGATTTAAAGGATTCGGAATCGATGTTGACTGGTGTGTAATTAATAAGCTTCAAGACTGCCGTAATCATTTAGAGCATCTTCACCCTGCTAATACTTTAGGAGAGGTTGCTGACTTTGTGGCTGAGTTGTTCCCAATATTAAGGGATTTCATTCAACAGCAGTTAGACAAACACCCTGAAGAACTTCTTGGTCAATCATGGAAAATCATGTTGGAGCATCACAAATTTTTTGTTGATACAAGAGAAGAAAATGATAAAAAATGGCTTGCAGCTGGGGTTCCAGAGCAAATGCTCCCATTAACAAAAAAGGCAAAATGCGAGGCGTGTGGTTCATTGCTTATCTCCCCCGACACAGAACAATTAGAAGGTGGGGATACAGTAGAATATAGTGAAGAAGGTTTCTTATATAATTGCCTTGCTTGCAATAATAGTGGCCTGGCAGCATGGTTACTGGTAGATACGCTCAATGAAGATAATTTCCTCGACCCAAGAGATGGTGGAGAGCCTACTATTGATACGTGTTACTCATGTGATCACGAAACATTTGATGTAATTAAACAGCAATGCCTTTGGTGTAACTATGAATTAGATTATAAAGAATGCATTCTTTGCGAGGCCATATTGAGTCAAGATGAGCAAGACCTTGGTGGCCGATGTAGCTATTGTAACTATCTATATGAAAAAGCGATGCGTGATTAATAGAACAATAACTCGTCAATCAGACCTTATATGTTATATGAATAACCCTCCAAAAAAATTCAGGAGGGTTATTTTAAACAACTATCGCTGTGTGAGTTTTAGACGAGCATGCCAATCCCCTAGGTAGTGACCAGGCGTATAAAGTATTCGGCGCCGCTCATTATGCAGCGAATTGCCGATCACCACTTCCCCCGCTACACCACACAGTGACAATTGTATATACGCCATGCCGGCCGCCAGTGGGTCAATGTCCGTCGCTGACACCCACATGTGATGGTGTGACAGATAACCCGCTTGATTAAGCACATCGGCATAGGCCAGTACCATACAGCCGGCACCGCACGCCGGTTCGGCAAGGGTAATGAACGGCTTATCCCGGAAAACGGTGTCAACATCGCCCAGAGACATCTGCGCCATCATCCTGCTGACGTCCCACGGTGTGAAAAATTGGCCGCGGTATTTGTCCCCCAGGTCAAGCTGCATGAAGACCTTCCCAAGGAAGTCACTGAATTTATCCATCATGCTCGTCGACACCAGGGCAAGCAGCTGCGCCATTCGCGAGGCATCAGCTTTCTCATAGCCTTTGATGATCTTCAGGTATTTGTCTTCGCTCTTTTGGTTGAAGCAAAGACGATTCTCCAGCGCGATGACGCTGCAGCTGACGAAGTCCTCAAACACCTTGGCGCGCCTGTGATATCGCGCCGTCTCATTGAAAAGTGAGATGAACGCTTTTTCATGGTTAATGAGTCCGGACATACGTGTTCTCCAAAAAAAGGGAACACGTATCCCGGGCGGGAAACAATGTTTCCCGAGGGATGAAAAAAGACCACTGGAAAATCCGGTGGTCATTGTTTAGGGTCGGTGCTGCATCGGGCGTTTAACTCGCTACGGCGTTTGGTGGTAACGGCAAGGAGTCCTTGTCGGCATAGGTAAACTGGATCACCTCACCGCCCAGGACTTCCGGCTCTATTCGGCCGCCATCAACATGTTCTCCGTGGTCGTAACGGTCGTAACCACTACGGCCAGCGTCAAACATGTGCCAGCTGTGCTCAACCTGGCAGTTGAACTGTTTTGACAGCTCCCCGATCACCTCGCCTGCCGGCGCGTACCACGGAGAATCAAAGTGCACCGTCAGGACATTGATGCTGTCACGCACGCAGCCGACGTTATGGCCACAGGGCCATTCAACGCCATACTGACGACCGTACAGGTCAACCGTTGCCGGCACACCACGCAGCAGCGCGCCGCCGGCCCCGTTCAGCTCTGTCGCCAGACGCGTGGGGATTAACATCAGCATGTCGCAGGGCACGGTATACTCGGGCATGTTCCCGAGCCGCTCCCAACAACTGCCGGTATCCACCTGGCCATCAAGCCCCACCATGCCGAACCAGTCGGCAAATTGGCGCTCAATGACGTCCGCTATTCGCGCCTGGGCAAGTGGCGGGATGTTCTCCCACTTGACTGACGCCATCCCGGACTGGCTGTAGAGCCGCTCAATCTGACGGATGTTTTCAGCCGTCAGCGGCGCATCGGCTTTCAGCAGCCAGAACCACTGTTCAAACGCCAGGTTCTGCGCTGACGACACGCCGGGATGTGCCAGCAAACCAGGGTAAGGGACATAAACACCTGGTTTTACCGTCGCCGGCTTCAAGATGCCGGCACAGCCTGCCAGGAACATCCTGCAGCTTTGCTGGATGGCATGGCGGTAGTCAGAAACGACATGGCCATTCACCCACTGCTGCAGCTCGTCGACAAACACGGATTGGCCGGTAACAACTAAACGGTTTTTGCACCAGTTAGACATCGTAGTTCTCCTCTTCATTCAAGAAAAAAGAGAGACGTCCCCCATCGGGGGAGCATCTCCCCCGTTGGGTTAAGGTGTAAAACAGTGGCGGTCAGCCTGTTGGCTCAACCGCCGTCAGTGGCCGGACAGTTCGCGTAAGACCCGTAACTCATGGGCCAGGCGGATCGCCGGCGACAGCTGCTGATAGTCACTGACATCGATACGTTCGAGGTCATACTTCTCAGCCAGATCGTTAATCGCCTCATACGGCCGAAGACCGGCCTCCTGCAAGGCAATGACGCAAACATCTTCACAGAGGTCCGTGTCATTCAGTGTCAGTCCGTAATGCCGGCTCAAAAGCGCGCCGGCAACGGTCTGCCAGCGGTGTTGTTCCTCGGTCATAATCCCTCCCCGTCAGGCCGCCTGGGCGGTGTCAGTCTTTACCGCTTCTGTCTCTGCCGCCGGCATTAACAGAAATTCGGTCGCCTGACGCGCCTGGCTGCTCGCGCGGAACAATGCACGTTTGTCTTCCTTCATGATTTTCAGCCACCCTTCCAGGTAGTTCTCATGCTGGACGTCGCCGGCAACGCCGACCCGGGCACAGAGAAATGCACTGCCCAGCTCGGCAACCAGCTCCTCAAACGCATAGACCGGGTCACCCCGCTTACGTGAAGAAGAGGTTATCCCCTCCCGGTTAAGACGTGTTGCATGGCCGGTGCTATGCACCAGCTCATGCAGCAACGTCGACCAGTAGTCCGGTTCCGCCTTAAACTGTCGAACTTCCGGCAGCACAATCAGATCCCGGCTCGGGGTGTAAAACGCCCTGTTCTGGTAAACATGCTCAAGGTGAACACCGCAGTCCTCCACCATTGTGCTGACCTGCGCTTGTATTCGCTCATCAACCTGTCGGGACTCCTCTTCCGGAGCGTCTGCCGGCAGTGAGCCAACCACCTCATCCGGGAGTCCGTCACACTGGCAGACATTGAACAGGTACAGCGGCTTCAGCATCGGGATACGCTCTTTCAGGGCGTTCCCTTCGTCGTCAAACAGCTGCTGGCCGTCGGCATCCTTCGCATCCTTTTCCCAGGGCTTGAAGACCACGGCAAGCGTCGCCTTCTCGCCGGCACGCACGTGGCCGCCGGCGGCTTCCGCCTGCAGATAAGTCAGCCAACGGTTAGAGTTGAAGCCCTGGTCACAGGCAGACAACCACAGCAGCAGCACATTGACGCCGCTGTAAAAGTTACCGGTGGTGCCGTTGAGCGGCATTACCGAACCCTGTGCCATCCGGGAGCGGTCCGTCTGCCACGGCTTGCGCCACGGCAGCGTACCGCGCTCGATGGCGGCGATAATTTTGTCCGTCACCTGTTGATACAGGTCGGGACGTTCAGGCCGTTTTTTCGCTGGCCGTGATGATGATGTCTTTCTCATGGGAGGCTCCTCAGTAATAAGGCGCACTCCTCCCCTGGCGGCGAAGAATACGCCCCAGGGGACAAAGAATGGGTTAACGATTAATGAGCAGGGAAACGGATCGCCCCTTCCGCATTAACCGTGTCGGTCAGGTGATACAGACGTTCGAACATCGAGAGGAATTCCTCCCTGTCGTCCGGTTTCACCCGTTTAGCGTCGGTATGACTGGCGATCGCCAGCAAGTCGATGGCGCTGACGCGCCAGCGTTTGTACTCCGCGTTGCCCACGCATGCCCGGTAATGGACATGAGCCAGGCGCTGCATGCGGTTAATGATATGACGGTACTCGGCCACCGGCTCCCAGGTGACGGGTGACGCATGCACATGGATCTGGTCGTGCAGCACGTGTATCCAGAGCTCAAAGCCGTCTGAAAGTATTCGTTCTATGCTTTCGTCGGTCAGCTGCAGATGCTCACAAAAGTCGTCGCCTCCCACCAACACGCGGGAGGTTTCGTACCAGGCGTCATCCTTTTCCGGATGACAGCCATCGGCATACGCTATGTGCTTCACGCGGCCCGTATCGCCACGTTCGGCCACTGCTGATATCAGGTAAACACCGTCGTCTTTGGCCAACACCAGTTCGCACTGATTGGCCTTAACTTCGGCTACGACCAGGCGCAATGCCTCAGGGTCAAAGTGCAACATGTTAAGTCTCCTTAAAAAGCGGAGACGGCTTCCCCCGGAGGGGAAGCCCCTCCAGGGAAATAAAACGTTATGGCCAGCGCGGTGGTTTTACCACGATGCCCGGAAGTAAAGGTGATCCCGACTAAAGTCGAAACCGGTCAGTACGCTGTTAACGTACGTCTTCAGTGAGTCGACCAGCATCCAGTACACATCGCCGTAGTCGCGGCATTCAGAAGGGAACGCCTCATGGCAGTTCGCTTCATTCAATCGTGACAACAGCATCTGCAGCATCTGGACATCGTTGCGGTCGAACGCTATCAGCTCGCCGCTTTTGACGTCCCCGACACTGTTGGCCACCCAGTGCATCAACGCAGTAAAACCGCGAAAATGACAGGTGTTAACCAGCAGCGGCGGATGATAGTGATTACACGTTTTGTGGTTGTATATTCGCGGCGCCTGCGCACAATCACCGCCATCCTCCAGCCACGCTGGTGAACACGGCACCCAGTCGCCAACGGGTGTCCAGTCGCCGTTTACCGGCAACATTGAATAGTCAGCCTTACGCTGACGGAAAAAGTTGATATCCAGTCCCATGGGTCACTCCTCTCGGTAAACGGACAGGAGCTCCCCTGCAGGGAGGCCCTGCCGGGTAAAATGCGCGCCTTAATCAGGCGACGCGTTGAGTCAACTTTCTGCGTTGGGATAACACCTCATCCATCCACGTAATAACGCGCCAGTGGTACGGAATCTCGGCATTGCACAAACTGTCTCGATACCGTTCAAGGTGCAAACGGATCGAGCTATCCCCCATCGCTGCGGCGTCAACATCTCCCGGTGCAGAAAGCGCCGGACGCTGCAGGTGATGACGTAGCCATATCAGCGGTTGCTCCCAGCCTGACTGGCTGGAGAGCTCCCGCTCAATGCGCACGCATCCAGGACACAGATTGTGTATCAGGATGAGTACCAGGCGGTTAAAGAAATCCGACGCCTCATCCCCGGGGACAATCTCCTGCACGGGCAGGTTATCGGCCGGCCATGACGACAGACGGATACCAGGACCTGCAAATGCGCCGCCGGCAAACAGCTGCCCCGCCGCATCAATACCTGCAGGTCTTGCAGATGCCGGCAGCAACCAGAACATCTCGGTCACCGCCAGGGTAAAATCAATCCACGCGTCCTGGGACGGTGGTGCGTCAAAATACACAGTAGTACTCACGATAAATCCTCCAGAAACAAAAAATGGGGGGATTTATCCCCCGGACGGGAATAAATCCCGTCAGGGTTGTGCTACTTACGTGTTACGCAAATCGCCGTACCTCAATACGCAGTATCGAGCGCGGCGATCACTTCATCAGACTCTCTGTCACGCTTTCCCTCATTGACGGCGCGCTCCCAGACAGATGCGTTCACTTCCTTCCCTATTTTGTCCAGGGCATTCATCACACCCTTTCCGGCTTCGGAAAGTGAGGGTAAGCCGTTCCTCTGCAGAGCAAACAGGAAATACCCAAACGCAAAGCCGGCACTATGAACGGCAACCTCGACGATCGTCATACCGCTTGCCGGATCGCGCTCCACGTCAAAACCAAGCCGATGGAACGCTCGCGCGCTCATCAGTTCGCTTTCGAGCATGCACAGATAGCGCAGCATATCGAGAGGGGTTTTCAGATAATCGATAGTGGTATTCATGGATAAATCCTCGCACGTGGGGGATTTATCCCCTGGCGGGAATAAATCCCCGACAGGGTTGAGCGCCGACCACTGTATCGTCGTCGCAATGTCATTGTTTTCAAACTCAGAAGCCGAACGCCGCAATGGCTTCATCGGCTTCACCGTTAACCTTGCCGTTGGACATGCTCCACGCCCACGCTTCTTTGCCGGCGTCGTTGCCAAGACGGTCCAGGTTGCTCAAGACTTCCCGGCCGGCTTCAGACAACGTCGGCAAAACATCCCTTTGCAGGAAGTAGAGGAAGAAACCAAAAGCCTCACCGACACTGACAACGATGTTTTCCAGGTCGGTCAGCTCACAAGGCGCTTTCCGTTCCTGGCAGAGTCCGAGTCGTCGATAGGCTCTTGCGGTATAGAGCTCGCTTTCAATCGCGCAAAGGTAGAAAAGCACGTCCTGTGACGTCTTGAGGTCGAAAACATTAGTGCGAAAGTTAATTTGCGTATTCATCGGTAAATCCTCTTATAAGATGGATTTACCCCCTGAACGGGAGTAAATCCCGTCAGGGTTGGGTATTAAACTAACGTTGAAAAGCAGGCTGCAAATCAGCAGATTCAAACCCCCGACTTGCGGGTATCTTGAGCTGATAGCGAGGCTCTTTGACAGGATGCAGCCTATGCCTGAAACAATGGAACAAGCGCTTTCCTGACCAAAATGAGCTGACTTCTTGCGTTTCCATGTACTGCCACACTTCACCAAAATTCTCAGCGACAGTGGGATCCGGCAGTTCACGGTTTGCTGCCTGTTTGGCTAATTCTGCCCACATGTAATGCCATTCATTACTGTCGGCGGTGACAACAAGTGAAATACCATTCATGGGATAATCCTCTTTCAAATATTGAAACGGAGGATCTATCCCCAGACGGGTATAAATCCCCGTCAGGGTATAAGTGGTTAAAGCAAGCGCTTTAGAAGCGGTAACGCAGTCTGGCCAGGTGCTCGGCCTGCTGACAGGGGAGTCGGTAGGCTTTTCTGCGTTCGGTATGTTTGCAAGGCAGCACAACATGGGTGCTTGCGTAGGTATATTCTCCTTTGTACCAACCTTTGCGCAGCGTCAGTAACGCGCTGACCGAACCATCATCACTGCAGATAACATGCGCGCGAACGGCAAAATTACCTGCTGCATTGACGTACCAGTCAGTAAAACGCGGCGGCGCCATGCGAAAAGGTATTCGCTGGACAGCCGATTTGACACGGTGCAGGGTTGAGAAGAAATCAGGAACAACTGAAGAAGTAAAAACAGACATGGTGAACCTCCTGTAATGAGGAGACACCTGCCCGAAGGGAGATATCTCCCCGGGGGATTGGACTGCGGCAACCGCAATCGTCAGTACATCAGTCATGACCTTCATCACCGTTCAGTGATCCCTGTTCTCAAAGGTTAAACAGGGTTACCGCCACTGGGGCTTCCTCTTTCAGGCTACGAGGCTATTTGCAGTCACCCGAAGGCGTTTCTCACAGACCGCTGAAACTTTGGTTGGCACTCACCCGAAGGCGCTTCTCACAGAGTGCTGAAGCATTGGCTGGTTGTCCGAAGACAACAAGTAAGCCTGTTCATTTTCAGAACAAACCTTAGATGTGTCAACCCCGGAGAAACGATATATTGACACTCTTACAGCATCGGCATACTTTTGCTATGTATAGTCGTGGTGATATTGCAAAAATGCGCAGGTGCAATATCTATGATGGACACCTTCATATACTGCAGCAGAAAACCGGATACAAGCTCATTATCAATTAGTTTCCGTATCGCAAGGAATAAAGCATCATTGTCTATTTGTCTTCTTTGCCGAATACAACGAGAACACTATCATTAACACACCAATCACCAGAAAAATAATTTTCATAGATGACTGGGTTGGCCTACTTTTTCCGGAATGGTTCCTGTGCTTTCTAAATGACTCCCACCATACTCATCATCGATAATCCAACCCTTGAGGAAAGGCAAGAATATAATAATCAAACCAGCGGCAACCACTCTAACTTTGGAAAACCTACTTACATAGGAGAATAGTTTTTTGTATGGGAAGACAACCAACCCCAACAAGAATAAAATGTAAGATACAAAGCTGAGCATGCGCCCCCCAAAAAAGCAATCAAAACAAAGTATAATTATAATCCAAAATCACATATTGACCAATATAAAAAGGAGGTTTTAATTAATTTTTTGGAGGTCGCAGCCCTGTGTGAGCTGCGACCGCTTACCACTACTTACTCAATATCATCTTTAAAATAGACTTGTCTAATATAACGTCCCCGCCCATCCCCATGACCTAAATCCATCGAGACCAATGCATTTGCTTCATCTCTGCTCATGCCATTTTTTACATGATGTGTTACAGCATCCCTGGCATAGGCATATCGCAAACTATGGGGTGCATCCTTTCCAATCATACCTGCATCACGTACGATATTTCTGTATCGTTCTATCGCGGTATGTAGAGACGGCTTATCAATCAACTCCCCCCTATTCTCACCGCAATGTTTTATCGCCTTATCCAAAATGGCCAAAACCTTCTCACGATTAAACACGGTCGTTTCCCGAGCGCGTCCACCTTTCGTCCCGAAAATCACCTTAACCCTATCGTTGCCATTCAAAATGGCCTGCTTCCAGGTTTTTAGTGATTTAGCGGACTGGACTGTTTCTTCTGTTCTCAATCCCAGGTAACGGGACAACTGCACACCTATTGCTGCGCCCTCATCTTTTTTAAACGCATAGCTAACAATTGCTGCCAACTTATCATCCGGAAGTGGTGTTTTAGTTCCGTCTCGACTTGCCCCTGAGATACCTAATGCCTGGTTACTCAATTTCTCATGCGAAGGATCAGCGAGTTTATTCCGCCCTGCAACTGACATGATTACACGTACCGCTGACATTTCATTTTGGAGTGTCCGCTTTGATAAATCTTCAGCCTTACGGCTACTAATATACTTTTCGATATGAGACGTCTTGACGTGTTTTACATCACGGATTTGGATATTTAATTTCGCAAGGCGTTCAGCAAAACGCTCTGCTATTCTCGAACGATCTGCGACAGTTTTAAATCCCCCTCGTCCCTGGCGGGCGAGCGTAACCAGCTGCTTGCTGAGCTTTGACATAACTTCTCCTCCCACGGGATACACAGCCCTCTGCTTTCCACAAAGCAGACGGATCTGTATCCCGATAATTTCAACCCCGACGGCACGGTTACTTTTGCGCTTCCTGCGTCTCGACTGGTATCTGTGCATCGGGGCGGCGAAATGTTGAGTTATTTCGAAGCTCCCCAGGTCTCTGACCTGTTCGCGGCTTACGCCGGGCTGACGTTCGTCAGACTGCTTCCACACACTACTGTTCGTAGTGTCGCCATCGATACCGAGTCGATTTCCTCCTTTTAGATAGTGAAACGTTCAAAACGGTGTTTCCGTCGTAATTACGTTGAAGTTAATGGGTGTTTAAAACCGTACTGACACGGACTACATGTTGGTCAGATGGTAGTAAAACGTTGAAAGCCACGTCGTGCGTGGGTTGAGACGTTATGCGCTACGCGCGTCACTTGGTAGTGTCTTCGCCACTTCACAAGTGACGCGCGCTCCTCTGCTCCTAATGAGACTCACGTAAGCGGCCAAATGTACCAAATGGCCTTATACGTGCGTTCAAAAGTCGCATCGTCACTAAGACGTCATAAGAGATTGAAATTCAAAAACGTTGATACAGAAGTGCTTGCAAAACAGCCATTCTGCAGGAAGACGTAATATTTACGTCATCGGTGAAAGGAACCGTGCCGGAACAGGCTAGGTTGAGTCGTTAAATAACCTTCATCACTATCGTGATCTCCGTTCTCAAAGGGTAAACGGAGGTACCGCCAATTAGGCATCCTCTTCCAGGCTACGAGGATATTGTGACCACCCGAAGGCGTTTCTCACAGGTCACTTGAAACATTGGCTGGCACTCACCCGAAGGCGTCTCTCACAGAGTGCTGAGACATTGGATGGTCGTCCATAGACGACAGTACAACGCGGTCATCCTAGCAATCAGAACAATGTTCGTCAAATAGGCTGTAGACATTTATCTGTTATTTGGTAATGTTCCCATCACATCCGATTACCCAAAGTGAGTGATATGATTTCGTTAATAACTAATTTCAGCATTCTTCTTTATGGAGTCGCATCCATTGCATTCTTTATGTTCTTTTAAGACAGTATTTTATTAAACTTGTGGTTACTGAAAACACTTCATTTCTCTTTTCTGGGGTTATCCATCACTAAAACTGTAATAGGTATAATGTTTGCCATATCACTCGTTAACGTTCTAAATAACTCCCTCTAGGGTAACCGGATATCGCTTGGGAAAGTCAATCCTCGATCGACCTGGTTTGCTCTTGCGATCCTGGCCTCTTACACAGCAGCATATTACTTAACGCCAGACGAACCTTACATGCAAAATTTCTTAAAAGGGTTAAGCTCACAAGAAATTGCTGTAAGAGTAATAAGCACAATAATACTCACCTCTATCTTGAAAGAATTAATCTTTCGCGGAATATTTTTGAGCTCATTCCTAAACCTACTGGGTGAGAGATTAGGATACATTGCTGGCGGGATAATAGTATGAACAGTATTCGCATGGATGCACAGTCAGTATTCCATCCAAACACAAATACTGATGTTTACTGTATCCGTTATTTTTTCACGGTCAGATATTATAGCAAAGGTTTAGCGCTACCTATCGCACTACACGCATTATGTGTTATTATTGGCATCGCCAGCGAATATATCTAACACCCTCCCTGAATAGGGGGTAAGCGATGTATTAACGTGCCCCCATTAACATTTATCAATGAACCTTAAGAAAATCAGAAGATTTTGTTGTCCAACTCGGAGACAGCTTTCCACGTCGCATTTTCCAGTCAGCATTCGCACTCTGTATTCCTTGCCAGGCAAACTATAATTTCTCTTTTCCTGAGCCATTTATTTTGTCCAATAGCTCCATTAATTTATCACCATTATGCTGGGGTTGATATTCATCAAATAATGTCAACTGGGATACCTTTTCACTACGGAAGTCAGTCATTATTACGCCAGCCCGGTGATAACGATGCCCCGGGATAAATATGGCTTCTAACGCTTTGAGCGCAGCTCCAATGATGTCCCTGGTATCTTAAGTCGCAACGGCTAATTCGGTTGAAGCCTGGTTCTTATAAAATATCTCATTTTCAGCAAATGGGCTGGTACTGACAAAAACACCGATCCTTTTGCAATACTGGTGCTCTGCCCGTAGCTTTTCAGCTGCACGCTCAGCATGAGCGCAAATTGCCTGGTGCACGCTGTCCTCATCCGTTGGTTTTTCACCAAAAGAACGGGAACAAATGATCTGTTCTTTAGGCGCCGCAAACTCCTCCAAGCCCAGACACGATATTCCGTTCAGCTCCCGAACGGTCCTTTCGACCACTACGGAAAACTGTTTGCGTGCGAATGCCGGCGAGAGCCTGGAAAGTTTCAGCGCAGTGTCGATCCCCATCAACTGCAGCTTTTTGGCCAACTGTCTGCCGATCCCCCAGACCTCCTCTACCGGCACCAGGGCCATCAGCTTTTCCTGACGCTGCCGGCAACTCAAGTCAACGACCCCCTTTGTCGCTGGCCAACGTTTACTGGCGTACTGGGCCAGCTTGGCCAGCGTCTTCGTCGGGCCTATCCCAACTCCCATAGTCAGATGCGTGCGGCGCCGTATCTGCTCACGCAGCTGCTGGCCGAACTCATCCAGCGCGGTTAGCCTTCTCATCCCAGTGAGATCACAGAATGCCTCATCAATACTGTATATTTCGACGCAAGGGGTCAGTTGCTGCAAAATAGTCATGACTCTGTCAGACATGTCAGAATACAAACTATAATTGCTGGAAAAGGCCACTACGCCTCTGCGCTCGGCCTCCCTGGCCACCTTGAACCAGGGATCCCCCATTTTGTATCCGAGCCGTTTGGCGGCAGCCGATCTCGCAATAATACAGCCATCATTGTTGGACAAAACCACGACTGGTTTCCCCCTTAGATCCGGCCGAAATACGGTCTCGCAGGATGCATAGAAGCTGTTGACATCAACCAGGGCAAACATGGTTAGGAATCCCGTGATTTAAAGCTGTGGACGAGATGGCGTACAACGCCAAACACTACGGTGTCGACATCCTCCGTCAGGGGGATCGGTGAATTTTCCGGGTTGGCCGGCAGCAACTGGAGTCGTTTACAGGTGAACTCACCGTCAACGGCCGCAATAACAATGTCACCGTGGCGCGCCTGGCGAATGCACTCGACAACCAAAAGATCTCCATCACGAATGCCGGCGTTCTGCATCGAATTACCCTCAGCACGTACCAGGTATGTGCTCTCCGGATACCGAATGCAGAAGTCATCCAGTGACAGGCGCTTTTCGATATAGTCCTGCGCCGGCGACGGGAAGCCGCACGATACCCCGTCACAAAAAATCGGGACACCGGTCCTCTTCCCCTGCGAATCTTCTTTCATTTCAGGAGGGTTATAAGCCATCAGATACATAGCTCACCTCTATAAATAAACTGTACATACATACAGTATAATGATAAGAATTTTGCTATGACAAGGGAGAAATCAGGCAAGAGCAGCAACGCGATGAGTTACAATGAGAAAAAGGAGACCTGACGATGACCCACTCATACTACCTGGCCAACTTGTCCAAAGAGGATATGGATAAGGTGAACGTCGACCTGGCTGCCGGCGGCGTTGCCTTCAAGGAACGCTACAATATGCCGGTGATCGCCGAGCTGGTCGAAGCTGAGCAGCCTGAACATCTGAGGGCTTATTTCAAAGAACGTCTGGCGCATCATCGTGCTCAAAAAGACAGGCTTGGTCGCTTACCATCAGAGGAACCAGGCAAATAGCAATTGAATGTTATTTAAGCTAGGATGAGGTTAGGCTATCACCTGGTTAAGGAGTGATGATGAACAATACAACACAGCACCACGCCTATCAGCGTGGGGTTCGCATGGCAAACCTGTGGAAGCGAATTAAAGGTACCATTCTTCAGTGGGATAACGTTTGCGTGTCTAAAGCACGTAGCTATAAGTTACCAGGTTGGGCTGGTCATATACCTATAGCTATTGCACTTTTCGGTTCCCTTACCGCAGCATTACTAGGGGGACTGGCCATTGCTGGCAGTTTACTCTTCATATGGGCAATCGCTTTTATCCTCCAAAATGCGGATCTAAGCAATGCTCAATTAACTGAATCTACATCTGATGATGAAAGCAACTTGCACGATGGCTACAGAAATGGCCCTGAAGGTTATGGGCATTATATGGGAGGATTCAGAGATGACGATTAAACCAGTCAAGGGGGACTGAAAGCCCCCCGTTCTCATTCTATTTCTTGCCCCCTTGCAATACAGCATTAGTAGCGACGTCTACCGCCTTTCCACCACTGTTTTGTGCTTGCTTGGCTCCCCCTGAAAGCATTTCTGACAAGGCTCCAGCTCGAATTCCGGCCCAACCTAAAGCGGAAACCCATAATGTAGGCAAGACGATGAACATAGCCCCCATAACGATGTTCATGATCAGATCATCAGAGCTGTTCTGGAAACCGGCCACGTTCCATCGGCTGTGCGTATCCGAACCGTAAAGAGCTTCCAGCAACCAGCTGTCCAGCCAGCGCGCCAATTCCCACCAGAACGTCAGGAAGTTCAGTGCGAACACCACGAACGTCACGGTGATCACCGCCTTAAACTCATACGTCGCAAAGACAAGGATAAGCGGGATCATGATATACACCGCCATCAGCAGGACGGCCTGCACCATCGGCAGCGCCTGGCGCATCGCATCAAAGGCAGGGAATGCCGCCAGGCTTCCCAGCGCGGTTCCACCGGTTGATGCGACACGGTTAACCGAGTTGTCCATGGTGAAATCAGCGTTGCCGCCATAGCCGGCATAGGCTCGTCCTCCCTGAGAGACTGTCAGGTTATCCGGACTGACCAGACGACGTACCACGGCTTCTTTGTAGTCCGCGTCTGCCTGTCCCATCATTTTAAGCGCTGCAGACATCCGCAACATCACGCCCGGATCGACCTGCTTCACCACCCGATCTTCCAGGCCGGTGTCTGCCGCCGACCACCACTCGCTGCATGTCGGATAACCACCTCGCCCAGTGTTAGCCCGGCCACTGTCCCGTGATTCGTTCCACGGGAAACTGGCGCGCGGCGTTTTCGACTGCAGGTTGTTGTAGTACCCGCCGTTCAGGAAGGTTTTCGACCCCAGCCACTCGATATCACGCAGCGTCGCCTTGTCCGTCGTCTGCCCCTGGTCACGGTTCTGCCAGGTGTACAATGCCAGCGCATAGCAGTCATTGGTGAAGTCCTGCAGCTCCTTCGCCAGCGCCGGGTTATTGACCCGGCTGTGCTGAACCTCAAAACGGACTTGTCGCAGATCTGGCCGACACGGAATGTTAGCTACAGCCACCGCGGTGAACCCCTTCGACAATTTATGCACGACCAGCCACCACACCGGCACCTTCGCCGTCTGACCGTTCATGCTCGACATGATATTCGCATACCCCGTCTCATCCGGTTTCTTCGGTGTCCAGGTGCCGCAGGTGCTCGACCGGCTGCTGTCATACTTGATGGTGTCCAGGCTGACATTCATCAGCGGCAGGCAACAGGCAAGCATCACGAAAAATGCACCATAGAGCAGGTTCTCGATGCGCGGCAGGGACAGCATCCCCTTGTTACCTTCATCCTCCCCCTCTTCCCGGACCTTCAACCAGATCCCAACAACCTTGAACAGCAGCGGCAGCACGAATAACCCCGTACTGATCAGCAGCTCCCACAGGCCGTTGTTCACGATCCAGCCGAGCAGCGTCAGGAAATACTCCAGGTAACTTTTGGTCATCATAGCGTCAGCCCTCCACCAAAGATGGAGTATTCACACGCCAGGGCAAACAGCGCGCAAGCGATGACCATACGCTTGAGGGGCTGACGATGTTCCGGTTTAACCCCGGGTGCATGCCAGATTTTCCAGAATGCCCAGGCCAGCGCCGCATAAAGCGCCAGACGCCAGAACAGCCAGCCGTAACGGGTGCTATGCACCCAGCTACGTAGCGCTGCGGTTTCACCGGGGTGAGTAACGCCCCAGTGCGCGAGCCCCAGCGCCATGACCATGGCGACCACAAGCATGGCAAACAGCTGCAGGAAACGTTTGACTCCCCGGGCAAACCTGCCGCCCCGACGGGGCAGCAGGTCTTTGTTCTCTGATTTCGTCATAAATGTCTCCACACTCACTGGTCTGTTTCCGGCACGGCCAGCTGATTAAACTTGGTATCCGGGCTGTCTGCAGACTGACGCTGCGGGTTGGTTTCGGCACGGTTGTTCTCGCGATCGATAATGGTCAGCACCGCATTGCGGGAGATTTCACGTTTCATCTCCATCTCGTTTTTCAGCGCCGTGATTTCGCGGTCCAGCGCTTCGATGCGGCGGTCGCCGTCTTGCATCGCCACCTTCTGTGCGGCCGCGTTCGGCTCGGACATGCCGGTGGTGATCATGCGGCGCATCAGGAAGGCCGTCTCGATGGTATCGGCCATCGCCAGCTCGCTGGCGAGACGCCCGACCAGAGCCGCATTATCCGGGTCGCGCTGCAGCGCGCGCACCACACCGGCCGTCACCGCCAGGCTGCCGGTTTTTAGTTTGGCCAGGTTCGCGGTGGTGGGCTTTTCGGCACCGTTCACCAACTTGGCCAACTGCTCATTATTGGCCTTCGTCGCCTCTTCCAGCATCGGGGCAAAGCCGGTGCCGGCCACGGTGCTGCCCGGCTGCTCATCGCCCTCGCCACTGGTGCATTGCGACGCGTCCTTACAGGTGCGTAATGACGTGTCGCCCACCACTTTCACCACTGCGGCCGCGGCCTCCTCGCTGCTGGCATATTTGGCGCAGGCACCGCCGGTGCAGCTGCTGCCGGACACACCGGAGGTACTGGTTACGGGCAGCGCATTCATCATGTTGTAGCCGGCAGCCGCCAGGTCATGGGTCGGCTTGATGGCCGGCTGACCAGAGCCGCCGCGTTTCTGCCCGCCAATCCAGGTCTGCCCGGACTGACCGGTCACCTTCTCCGTCGCATTCATCGAGCGGACGGCATCGCCACCACTGCTGTTGACCAGGCTCTTGGCCTCTTCCATTGCGGCCGCCTGGCTCCAGGCGCCGGTATCGGCCATGTCCATCATGCGTTTGGAGAGGTTCTGGCAGTTGAGCTGCGCCTTGTCGAACGCGACGCCGCCCTGCAGCACCCCGTTGGTCAGCATTTCATACAGACCCGGGTTGGCGCGCTGGATGGCCATGGCCGGCAGGCTGGCCACCGCACCGGTGGCACCCTGGATAACATCACCCATCAGGTTCTTGAACCCGTCGGTAACGCCGTTGAGTTGGTTGCCGATCGTCGTTTTCAGGTCGAAGTTGCCGCACATCAAATCCGAGCTCCAGCCCAGGTTCATGCCCAACCGCTGCATGTTGCTGCGCGTCGCCGGCTGCGAAATCACCGAACCGCCACCCAGGGAATAAAACAGCTTGTCGGACACCGCGCCGTTGGCGCTCTTCCCGTAACCGATATTGCTGTCATTGACCTGCGGCAGTGAGATGCCAAACAGCGCACCGTTGTCGTCATTGTCATCGGCATGCGCACTCATCGTGCCTGCCAGCGCCAGGCTGCCGGCAATCAACAGTGACAGCAGGCTGCACCGTCCCCGGGAACATTTATTCATCGTGTTATTCATCATTAAGACCTCAGAAATCCGTGCTGTAGAGGAAACGCTGCCCACGGCGCTGGCAGCAGCTGTAAGGTTGCCACAGAGCAAAGGCGGCATTGGCATCCGCTGCGGGCGGATGGTCGCCGTCGGGGAAGACGGCGCAGGACTGGCTCAACTGCGGCGAAAGGCGCTGCCATTTGTGGTTGCGGGTACCGGTATTCTCCTGAACGTCGCCCGGCGGCCAGTACCCTTCCGAACGCTGGCCTACTAATGGCTGGTAAACGTGAGGCTGGCCAGAGTGGGTAATGATGTCAGCCACCCGCTGCGCCACGACGGCACCGGCCTTGTCACCATCAACCTGGGTCACAAATCCCGACCGGGGATAAATGTTGCCCCACATATTGGCGCCGGCTTGGCTGCCAATCTCGCGTTGGCCAGGCACCAGGGCTTCTGGATACAGGGACTCGGGCATGCCGGTACGCCATGCCAGGCTGTCGAGCGTGCTGAGGAAATACGGCACAAACGGCATGGCGGCGCTGCGGCAGGAATACCCGGGGATGCTGCCGCCAATAATGGACGTCGCCGGGTGGCCAATGGCATCGGCATATTTGAAATGCAAGTTGGTTTTGCGCTGCCCGGGAGTTTTCAGCTCGTTATTGCCCCCGCCGGCGAATACGCCGCTCAGCGCGCCGGTGATACTGCTCTCCAGGCCGCCGGAGGCCTGGCTAACCATCGACATCTCACGCCAGGGATTGCCGCCCTGGCTGTTGTAGGTCGAGACCACCGCTTCAGGGATAAAGTGGGTGACTTTAACGGAGGTCCGCACCGTACAGCCGTGCAGGCCGCAAAACATCCAATAACAAATGCCGGACACACGCCAGCTGATACAGGCCTGTGACACGGCACTGGCAACAATCTGCGCACTATTGAGAGCGGCGTTTGCTGTCGGCACGCTGGAGGCAGACAACATAATGGCCACGCTGAGGGATTTAAGGGTAAGGCGGGGTTGCTCCGGGGGCATCAAAGGGGTTCGTTGCATATCACTGCCCCCGATGACTGGGCGCGCAGTGCCACGGCCTGGGCTACGTCAGCCGTGCCATACACCACGTCCTTGTCGTCAAACACCACCGCCGGCACTTTTTTGACGCCTAGCTCCCAGGCGCGCACCACCGCACGGTAAACGGTGGCCAACTGCTGCTCGTGCGCCTGCCATTGCGGGGATTTCAGTACGGTCTGCGCCTGACGCTCGGCTTCACCTGGATTTGACGACAGTTCGCCGAACATTTGCTTTTGCAGCTGTTCCGGTCCATCAAGATAAATAACGGATACCGAGGCATCGATGTTGGTCGGAGGATGATGGGAATCGGTATAGAGTACCGTGCCGGCAAATACAGAGGCTGGCATCAGTAAGGGGAAAAATGTCAGCAATGTGTTGAGTTTCATGACGTGCACTCCTGCATGGATAAGATCCACACAGGGTGCGATAACGTGATCAGAAAGGCAGCAAAGAAGTCTTTATTGAATTGAAAAAGTTTTTTCCTTCACTAAGCAAGGCTTAACCGTGTCCATTTTTACAGTCTGGGGCAACGTCATCCACATCCGTCTTCCGCCCAGATAATGTTGAGCATTATGAAAGAAGGACCAGTGCAAGATATTGAATAAAGTGATGCCCTCTATCAAACGGCCTTCTGAACCAGAGCCTGTGAAGAATGCTTCTGGGTTGAAATAAATAATGAGCCTGCTGTCTGTTTGGGAATGGATAGCCGACAAAGAAAAATTTTGAGGAGTATGATATGTGGCAGCCTCCCTACCCGGCACATCGCACGAGTAATGGCATGATTTCATTGACACGCAGCCCAACCGCTGCTGCATCACTCAGACCGGGGTATTCAGTATTGTTCGTCAAACATCACGCAGTATATTCACATCATGGCATAGCCAGCTCAATGATGAGCTGGAATGTAACAGAACGCCTTGACGGAACGGAAAAATGAATACTGCTTAGGGAAATGGGCAAGGGCATCAATGCTGCTCTACAACTTATGACGCCCCTGTCGTTACAATATAAAAAGACCGATGAAGTTCATCGGGCATTTTTAGGTTGAAGTGTCATCCCATAGCAGTATTAATCATAATGGGAATGGGAATGGGAATGGGAATGGGAATGGGAATGGGAATGGGAATGGGAATGGGAATGGGAATATGAAAGGATTTGTGCGAGTCACCCTATACTTTTTATATACTTTAAACCCTAATATCAAGGCCGGCAAAACCAACTTTGCAAATTCAACAGCCATATAAAACTACGACTCACACTAATATATAGCACCACAAAAATATTGCTTTCCTCACTGTTTACTTTTTGTGTATAGCTACCCCCGCCAACCTCATATAGAATTACCCCTGCACGTCCATCATTTACCACCCTATCCTTTGCAATGAATGGATTGTGAGAGCGCCTTTCCAGAATGCTATTTTACGTCAATGCCTTTATTGTACTTCACCAATAAAACACCACAAGCTTCGGTTATATATTCAGGCGCACCATAAACCCGCTTTACCTTTTCTAATTGTTCTTTATTCTCAAGAATAAAAAAATCATTCCCTTTATTATACCAGTCGCTGTTGGTTAGCCAGTTATCCCTAACCACCAATCCATCTTTGAATGTGATATTGGCTATTATTATATCTCCATTAATACTAACTGAGTTAGTGAAGGCAAAAGGCGCGTAGCCATAACTCAGTTTATTATCATGAATTTCATTTCTAATGCAGGATATCTGGCTTTCTTTGGGGATGTAAAAGTTATCAATATTCAATGTAGCTAAGCCAGACAAAACACCGAAAAATGAAATCGAATAAATGATTATTTTATTTTCAAATTGAGATCTTGACAAGATAATGACCACCATTATAAAGACAGGCACCAAGTATCTTACAGTCCATATATTCCTAGGGAGGTTGCTCCCTAAAAAAGCCATTGACATAATGAAAACTGAAAAGACCAAACATAAGCCAACCAAGCTGTAATTATATTTTATGAAAGCGGCCTTAACTGTAAAATAGAACAAAGCCAAAAGGCCTAACAATCTGATAATTTTTGCCGCCGTATCAAATGACAGCTTTACTTCCTCACCAAATAAATCAGCATTAAAGAAAATCAAAGCCCCTTGCATTGCGGTATTTAGGTTGGTGAATATATGGTTATATTCTACAAATCGAATATCAAACAGACCTGGTAACGTGAAACCGCCCAATGTCAAAAACAGCCAAGCCACAATCTTTGCAATTAAACAGGAAGAAATCACCCCAACTATAACAAATAAATACTTTTTATCTTTTAACTTATACAATAGCATTGAAGAAGAGAGTATCAATGGCGCCAAATATATACATATGGTTATATTATCGCTAAAAATAGCTAACGATGAAAGCATGGTTGAAAATACAAGCGATGATTTTTTTCATGCTTGACATAATTTTCCATTGATATTAAGCAAAGTAAAACAAAAATATATGTCCCCATATGAATACAAACTGAAAGCATGGACGTAACAGCCATGCTCGAAGGAAATGCAAAAAAGAAAACCATAAGGGAAATTGCTAATTTTTTGTTTGTCGATAACAAATACATCAAGCATATTAGGCAGGTATACATTATAGGTGGAATGATAAAAGCCAATACGTTGCTGTAGCCAAAGAATGCGATTGCTAATGCATAGAAAATAGCCTCTGTAAAATAAAATGGTACTGTAGATAACAGCCATCCTTTAAGAAGAATATTACCATCGGATATGTCTTTACCAATAAGAAGTGCTGTCGCTCCGTCTGTATTTGTAGGGTATATATTCAAACTCAAAAAGTGATACAACACAAGCATACATGCAATCAACAAAAATACAGATAAAGAGTTTATCTTTTTCATTACAATTAATCCTTTAAGATATACCTTGGTCTGTGTTTAACCTCAATATAAATCCTGCCAATATATTCACCTAAAACACCTATACCAATTAGCTGAACCCCACCAAGAAATAGAATGGATACAAGTAAAGATGGATACCCGTTTACAGGATTACCAAAAAAAAGGGTACCCAATAACATCCAAGAGCCGTACATTAAAGATAAAGTCGCAACAAAAAGTCCAATATAGGTCCATACCCGTAAAGGGACGGTAGAGAAACTGGTGATCCCCTCAAGCGCCAGGTTCCACAATTTCCAGCAGTTGAACTTAGAATTGCCAACTACACGTTCGGCGCGTACATACTCAACAATAACAGTTTTACCACCAACCCATGATAGAACGCCTTTCATAAAAAGATTTCGTTCTGGCATTTTTTTGATTGTTTCTACGATCTCTCTAGACATCAATCGAAAATCACCAACATTTTCTTCAATTTTAGGAGAGCTGATTTTGTTATGAAGCTTGTAGAACCACTCGGCAGATATTCTCTTTAGTCTGCTATCACTTGATCTGTCCACCCGCTTAGCCAACACCATGTCAGCTCCATATAACCATTTATCAATGAGCTGAGGAATGACATAGATTGGATCTTGTAAATCGACATCGATGGGTATTACCGCATCACCGGATACAGCCTCGAGTCCTGCGAATAATGCGGCCTCCTTTCCGAAGTTGCGTGTGAAACTAATGGCCTTTACAAGGGGATCTGAAATAGATAAGGCTCTGATGATTGACTCTGTTGAATCAACACTGCCATCATTGATGAAAACAACCTCTATGTCGTGGTCAGAAAGCTCGGTAGACTGCCTGACAGTTCTGTAGAAAATAGGAATGGCATCCTCTTCATTAAAAACCGGCACAACAAGGGAAATCCTCATTTTTTATCCTTGAAAATAACGTATTTTGAATAAGCATACCCAAGCGCCAGGCTTATTATTGAAAAGAATGAAAGCGTTACCCATGGACTAATTAAATGCGAGTCCGCGATAGTGCCTGTGAGCATACTCAGAAACCCCATCAATCCGATATACATGACATAACGCCCTATGGTTGCCGTCGATTTAAAAGTGAACACCGTATTTGCAAAAAAAGAAAAATTGACTGCAACGCAGAATGCAACAAAATTACTAAAGGCCTGGCTTTCATGTAGATACATTAACACGCAAAAAAAAACAACCCAATGAATTATGGTATTAAGCACACCAACACAAATATAATTTAAAATGTCATTATCCATGATGTTATTCTTGAACATCAGAAAAACCCTTATGTTACCTTACAAATAAAATTCAGCCTTAGCGAGCAGAAAACCCGTCAACAAGGTATACCATGATGCCAAGCTAAAACTGGTAATAATTTACTCGCCTTATCCCACCGACATTCACATTTATCTACGCATATTTCTCTCATTGAGTAATCACGCAATTTAACATGATATAAATAAATTTAGAAATGGAAAAAACAAATCGCGCTTAACACCCTAGATAATAACATCCCGATTCAATATTCATAAAAACCTTCCCACTCTTGTTATTAATATCAACCATCTCAGATAATATAATCTGAAAACCCTGAGCCTACTGGCCACAGTGGAACTTCACGCGCTTTAATTTCACAGACCTACCACTAAGGAACATCACAACTTCTGTAGGTTATCGTTTGTTTTCGGCTAATTCGAAAGTATGTATTGCCAAGTTTCACCCTGTGGGCCTGAGTATGTAAAACCCACTATTTCCATCAAAAAACATCCCATTGCGATAGCCCTCTACAATCATTCTTTCGCCTAACGAAAATAGGATATCGATGCTGATTAAAAATACTGATACATTACCGATAAAAATAATGGAGGCCATGCCTTTGGCATTCATCCCCACGTTATATAGTGAAAGCTGAAAAAACCTTATCCAAAGGGCATTAACCCTCTTCCCTGCGCATTGGGTTACCCCCCCCACAAAATCACGCTGAGGAACCCTCACCTTTTTACCCACTATGATTTCATAGAGAAGAATGTTCCCATGCCAGAGGCGTCAACCATGACATATGCAGTGGTGAATGTCCCTTTTCAAAATAGCTAACTTCCGGAATATATTTACATATACCGATGGCCATAAACTCATGGCCACATAGGGTATGCATGCTTTTGAGGAGAACAAGGCTCCCCACCAATGGTAGAGAGGTAATAAATATAAACAAGCACCATCGTCTAAACACCATTCACCCTACCGATTTTTTCAGTTTGGGATAGTATACGGCTCTAATTCTCAATCTATTCTTAACAACCGCTATTATTATCTAAAAGACATCGATTAGACAGCCCACTCTTTTTTCATCACAGATGCATGGATTAGCACTCTTGCAATGAATAGCATAAGCGTTGACATGAAGTGCCAAGAGTATGGGGTACGGTGCTAGAGGATAGTTGACATGCCCCATCACCAATTCAACACCCTCTTTCAAGCATGACGACAGGGATAGAAAAATATTCTCTAAAACATCTTTGGATGTACGTATCATTACAGGACAATATATAAAACCGTTGACTGACCTCTCACCGAGAGAGATGGCAGTCTTGGAAAACAAGTTTTACACCTCACCTTACACCATCTCAATGAAATCAATCTTATAATGTCAGACTGCGTCCCAACGTAAACGTGTTACACCATTGTTTTTTGTATCCCCATCTGGGATTATCCATCCCCAGGGAAAAAGCCATTTTGGTATTGTTACTCTGACACATATCCCTTGCCCGTTGGATATTCATATACATGAGAATACTGCCAACACTCAAGTCCGCATACGCGGGGTCATACCCCCCATTAATACAATCGAAGAAGATCCACTCGCTACACTCAGCCTTAAACACCAAATCGTAAGCACAAGGCCACCCGTGCATCATCAAAACATAGCCAAACACCAAGTGCCGAAGTTCACCAAAAACTGCGGACAATGCTTCTCTTGAAAAGCATGGGAGAGTTTCACCCCAACGCTGCATAAACAGCGTGCGGTAAATATCACACAGTTCATCATTGGAAAAAGTATCAATCGACCGACACTCCCCACCTGCCTTAACAAACTTTTGGAAAGCTTGACGTCGTTTCTTATGGCTTGAGTTAGACAATTCGTCTTTTACCACACAGGTTTTCCTCTTTAATCCCTTCCAATAAATACAATTATAAAAATCCCCATCATGATAGGGAGAAAGTTGCTTGGTTCGAAATGGTAGAAAAACTTTCCCTTCGTTCTTCTTGATCGGAATTATGACATCATCAAAGACAAAGGGGTAGGATGCACAATCGACATGAAGATGTTTACCTGAAGCAAAGGTCGCACAAATGACTTCTTCGTCTTTTTTATACACATAAAATTCCGGAGCAGTTCCTCTTTCACTGAGAAAGTGAATGACATCAGGATGTGAACATACGCTTCCTCCAAACCGCGAATATGCTTCACGATAAGTAGTGAAATCCGATGATGTCCAACCGCTTATACTTTTCTTCATAAAAGCCTGCTGTGATGAAGCTAAAAAATTGGCTATCGCATCAGCATAAGTTAAACCCGCTAAAAATACGCAGTGATAAACGCATGTAGCCAGGAGGCTTAAGTTACCATGATAGATGTCTTCAGGCGACTCGCCAGTTTGTAGTAACCATTTACGGTTCCAGGCGAAATGACGGCTCATCGCATAGCCGCTCAAACTCACGAGGGGTCAAGGCGCTGAGATACGTGTCGTGGTGAGCGAATTACGCTTCGAAACTCGCCAAAGTCCAGGCTTCGACGGCGAGAATATACATATCTATGGCTTCAGCAAGCGACGGCAGATCCTTAAGATACAACGCCTCTTGACTGCTTTTCAGGTGTTGGTATACAAGTTGTGGGTCAACCGAACCTTGGATAATCAGTGCGCCGAGTAGCGAGCTCCAGGCGGTTTTATTGGCCATTAATGCGGCAGTAATTGCTTCTCTATTATCGGGCATAACTATCTCCTTTTAACACCTCAACGTGTCAGAACAATTATTGATCGCAATACGTAAACAAGGATGAAATGGAAAATAACGGTAAGCAACTCGCAAAATTCAAGATACCTGCATAACACCAGACTATAACGTTTTTCCGGCGTTTTTTTCTCGCCATGCGAGTCAGCGCCTGAGCAATCAATTTTGGCCTTGTTTCAAGTGCGCAGTCGTTAGTATTCGTGCCAGATTGGTGGTCTGATGCCCTCCTACTGAGCGTCTAAATCCGCTGTTAACAATAATAAAGACCATTACTGCGACAAAACTGCCTTGCTCGTTCCGTGAAGTCCCCACTTTGCGATGAACTCACCGCTTGATGGAGTAGAGCGAACCTCGAACAGCCGTGTCTCGAAGTCACCATTTTTGAACGTCGCTGTATTAACCCATCCCTTGGGCAAAGAGCCAAAGTCCTGATTGTAATCCCCGCCGCTGACCAGCCATACACGATGATATCCGCTGGACAACCCGCTCAAATCATCAATGTACGTTTGGTCCGCACTATCGTGGAAAAAAGTGCCGAAGCCATAGGCATTAGGCTTACCAGAAATACCGTTGGGTCTGTCTGGTGTGTATAACCTGGCCAGGTAATTTCCCTTGTTGTAATAGACATAACTCAGGTAGAAGAACATATTGCTCACCACCACAATATCGTTAGACTGGTAATGACCGTTAATGTTGTGCACCATAAGTTTGAAATTGTCCTTCTCGTCCGGGTAATCATTGCGTAAGCCGCCGCCAAAAATCACGCTGAAAAATACCAGCAGAAAAATGCCATATCTTCGGTTTTTTATTCCCGTAATCAGCATGCCCAACACTAGGGGGATCCCCAGTGCAACAGAGTAAAAGTAGCGGTCAACAAAGAGTGGAGTATGCCAAGAGATCGCAAACACGAGAGTCACCGGGATCACCATACCGCCGACCAACAGTAAATTGAATTTCCTCGCTATGCCTCGTCGAGTCAGCGTCAGGCAACATAGCCCGACGAAAAACGCCGGCAACAACCAGAAGAGGAGCATCGGATAGTTGCTACCATCATGGCCGGTAAAAAAACGCCAATACATGGCCGGAAAATCGTCCCACCCGACTTTGGGGATCCAACCAACGTCACCCCCGACGCGCAACTCTGGGATATGCACCAATAGGTTAAGCAATACCAATAACCACGGTATATAGGCTAACCCGATAGACGCATTAGCCAACCACCATGCAGGCTCGCTTATAACGCGCTCAGCTCTAGGCCGACACGACAGCGCCAGCAGGATCAACCAATGTGTAAATACCGTAAAAATAGCGAAGTAATGGGTATAAAGATTTAGTGTCGTCAATACCGCATACAATGCCAGATAATGACGATTTTTTGGTTTATGCAACCACATTACCAATGTCATCGTCGCAGCGATCGTCAGCAAGCCCATCAGCGCGTACATACGCGCCTCCTGACTGTAACGCACCGCTATCGGCATGATCGCCATCAACCATCCCACCGCCAGTGCAGCACGTTCATTGACCAAGCGGCGCGTAAACACCATCGACAGCGCGACAGCCATAACGCCAAAAACCACACTCAGCGAACGGACTGCCAAGATGCTGTCGCCAAACAGTTCCATCCAGCCATGTAATAACAAATAATAAAGCGGAGGATGTACGTCGAAAGAGGCATGATACAGTAAAGCCACTACGTCATAACGGCCAGTAAGTACACTCGAGGCTTCGTCACACCAGAGATATCGGGTGGTTAAGAAAACAAATCGAACCACCAGGGCAAATAACACGATCGTAAAAGCGAAATGTTTGTAGCCGATGTTTTTTACACCATAAGCCCGCAAAGGAACATTCAATTTTTTGTTCAGTGACATTACAATATTCCGACTTATGCCTCATGCTTTAGAGACGCGACGTCATCATTGCCAATGAGGAAGCACATGACAGATAAGTTTTCAACATGAGGGAAAATAAGAATGTAGATCCGTCGGTCAATCTCAAGAATGCAAAGGTAAACTGCTTCGCATCAGCATGGCCATATCGCTCCAGACGACCTGTGTATCCATTAATGCAAAAACGATTTTTTCCACATTGCTCCCCCCAATTCATTTCCCCAGCCCTATCCGAAGAAACAGCCATGTTTGTCAATGCGTACAATTTCCAACGCATCGTCCAGTGTTTTTGCCTTGTCGTAGAGTGCCCATTTTTGGGTGATCCGCATGCAATACACTCGCCATTCATCTTGGTCACGGATGTGGCTTATTTTGACGGTGGATGTTTCATGGGGTTCAGAACCCAATTGCGGCTGAACCATAAAAATTTCGATGCTCCGACCGTCAATCCGATAAGCAACATCCAAAAGGGCTCTAAGCTGTTGCTGCGGGCGGATCTTCTCCATTAACGGCCAAAGTGCCTTTTTGATGTTATGAAGCTCTAACTCGCT
The DNA here is from genome assembly GCF_057180665.1 of Serratia sp. Sp408. NCBI lineage: Bacteria > Pseudomonadati > Pseudomonadota > Gammaproteobacteria > Enterobacterales > Yersiniaceae > Serratia > Serratia sp. Sp408. The sequence continues at coordinate 8,419 of NZ_JBXUFT010000012.1, read as the reverse complement.
GAATATCATTTTTTTTCTCCTAGTCCATTAGGGAGAGACAAGAGATTGGACACCACATCAAACATTCCAAATCAGTATCCCCTATCACAGCCTGCATTATTTTTAAGCTGAATATGTTGAGCTTCACGGAAAGTTCTGAATACATGCCATAGGCGGTGCCGTTGTTATAGGGATAGCTAATAGCCAGTCTATTCAGAAATGAGCTCACCATGCCGCAGATGCACGGCGCTAACATGTGTCAGCACATTACCCCCAGAATATCCACCACATATTGGCCACAATACGACGCCGTAGTGAAGCAATGTGCTAACCTGACGTTCGCATTCATGCTGGAGGATATTATACAGGGAAGGCGATTACCCACTTCACACCAGGCGGCCAGGTTCGCTATTGTGACCTGGCCATTCAGTGCTACCTGGTGTTGCACATTGCCTTTAGTCAATAGCACATTGTGTTATGACTGTTTTTATCTGCATATTTTTTCTCAAGCGATTATCGATATAGATCACGAGATAAAAAATAACGGGGAATAGCGAAAAAACAGGATAATCCTTCGCATTTACCCCTTGTCAGTCACCTTAATCAAACACTGTGTACTGTTGATGAACGCATACAGCGGCTTTTGCTCATGTTGATATAGACTAAATATGCCTTTCAAGGCTGTTTTAAAGTCCCCTTCAAAATGCAACGGCGTATCAATACGATAATTTACCGGCGTATCCCAAACAACATGCCAATTCCCAGCATCGATGCAGGTCTGAGATGCAGACCAGCGAAATACAGTGTCTTTCAACGTCGATCCGACTTCGCTACGCCAGACAAGAAGACTAACAGGTTGTGGCTTTTTTACTGGAACATCGGATTTTGTCACCGTGTTTACAATGCTGTTTTTTTTCCCTGCATCAGCATCAACTCTGCCCAGTGACATTATGCCTCCAGCCTTATCTTGAGTTGTTGGTTTCCTTAATTTATCCGCTATTGATGCCTTAACCTCAGACAATTTTTTCTTCGCTGGTTTTTCTAAAGAAGTCATGGAAACTTTACTATTACTCCGATCAGCTGTCGAAGCAGCAACTTTCAGGGGTTTTGTCTGCGAGTTTACCTGGCGGTAACCGTCATGTTTCTTGTTCAGCAGCGCAGCCGTTTTTTCGCGATTGTGCGCTTTGTCACTTGCTGGCGTCTCCGTTTTTACATTTTGACGCTGGTATTGCTCGGCAAATTGCAGCAGAGCAGGCTCGGCCTCATCTGCTTGTGCCTTACTCATGACAATAAGTACCGTAACCCCCAAAAAAGCCAGCCGGGTCCCCCGCATCATTTCACCAGCTCCCCACGCTCGGCCAGACTCGTCAGCACCGCCTGATTCACCCCGGCACACAAGTAATTAGCTTTATAGCGATACAGTGCATCCACGGTTTCCTGAGTATCACCATTAACTTTGGTTCGCACCCCGGCATACTGCGAAGCGCCGCTCATCAAACTGTCGAAAGCCTGCTTATACTGTTGAAAATCTTTAACATTGATATTATGCAGCACGCCCAGTAAATCCTGGCACTGCTGTAGCAGTTCCATCTCACGCTGTTGACGTAAGGTATCCTTCATTATCTCCTTGGGGGCGCTGACTTTTCCGGTGGCCAAGGGAGCTGTCGACTTCAGGTGTTGACACCCCGTAGCTCCCATCACCACCAGACACAAGATCCCCACTCGGACACTAAGATTTACATGCTTCACCATCATCTTTCCTGTTTCCTTTTTTAGATGTATTCCTGTCCAGCATGGCCATAGCCAGCCGTGACTACTCACCCGTTGTGTTGCTAACGGGCGATAACGCGGGTAACTCATCACCTCGCATTAATTGTATTTAGTCCTTATCCCTATAAGTGTGATATGACCTCATCACCATTAGGATATAAGTGCGCGTCTATAAGCAGGTTATAACCCACCTTTACATCGTACTGTTTAATCTGTGATGAATTTGCCGTTGCATTATTTATAACCTACCTCTGCCGTACAATTGATAGGTAGATTAGAAAATCATGACTGACAAGAAAAATACCTTTACTCTAATTTTATGATAACGCACCGCAAACAAACAGAATGCCTCCCTTCATGCATTACTCTTTTTATTTCACCCTTAACCATAGAACGTGTCAATCCGCGGGCAAAACAAACATCATTAATTAACCAACTCCGTACAGAGCGAGACTTTACCTGCATTTATTTTATTAACCACCAACCAATTATATTTAACCCTGCTATTCACCCATCTGATTAATCATACAGCTAATAACCTCCAATCAGTCGTTTATACCTTGTCAACACCCCACTTCAGACATGTCTTTCTCGGCAATCCCCCGATAATCTTTTCATGTAACAACGCTGTTGCATTAACGCAAGCGAGTCAGCAAACGTTTGAACGACTACATTTTATCCTGCCAACCTATAGATTGTTCCTTTGGTAATAAACGTTCTATGCAGGGGTGCTGAAATTGCCCTTTGCATATCATGTATACTAACCACCTGGAGTTATCTGTTAAAATCGTAACGGTGCAGTTAATGGGGTATTTTAATACGACAGAACCTAACTCTGCATGCTGACTCACATCCCTCACCACCAATTGGTTCAGACTGACCGTGTAGAACGCCTTGCATATTTAAACGACGTTAACTTATTTTTTAGTTTTCGACTCAGCCCAACCTCTATGTATTTATGTGTCATATGGGCAGCCAACATTGATAACCCTGTCGCCAGCAATAGAGTGGGTATACCTTTAAAGGGCGACTCACCGACTGGCCCCATTTGTTTCATAATGGCCATGCCAATGGGGTTATGCAGAAGGTAAAGCGAAAATGAAATATTTCCAACATATGTCAGGACGCGAGGTATCATCCCCTTCAGTACCGACTCACCAAGCGTAAGGCAAAGAACGAAAACACTCAAAACGAGTGTGCTTTTCAAGTGCAATGCTCTGATGCTGCCGATGCAAATGCCAATGACGATAATGAGCAGCAGGACACTAGCCAATATGCTTGAAATGCGAGCTAACGTTACCGCGTCCCTCCGTTTCACCAATTGGAGGTATACATAACCCACCAAAGCCCCCATTAAGAATTCAAGCAACAGGGGATTGGTGATAAAAGCCATCGTCGGTGTTTGGAAGTCATACCCTTGTACATGCAGTGTCGGATGAAACCCCGCAATCATCGGTACAACACACGTCACCAAGCCTCCCCAGGTAATAAGCGCCAGAACTCGATATCTCGACAGAAGACATAAAGCAAATACAAGGTAGAAGTAAACCTCATAGTTGAGGGTCCAGCGTATATTATACATGCCCCCTTTATCGATATAGTGGGGTGTTTCAGAGATTTTATACACAGTGAAAGTTAATGCGCTCAACAGGTTTTTCACTTTCTCGGGGTAATGAAAGGTACTCATGGCTCCCCCCAAAAGAAAAGCAACCAGAAGGCAAAAATAGTATAGCGGGATGATACGTATTGCTCGACTCAGTAGAAACCGCTTGGCTGCCCCCCACCCCTGAATATACTGCTGGGTAGTGTAGACCATGATGAATCCGCTGATGATAAAAAACAAATCAACACCAATAATCCCCCAACCAAACAATGCATCCCAGATTGTTGCACCACTCTCGTTATCTCCCTGGAGATAAAAGTGGTAATGGAACAATAAGACCAGCAGTGCTGCAATACCACGCAGAGCCTGCAACGACGCCAACTTCCGGTTCATAATACATCCCTTGAACTTTTCGATGACCGACAAAACCGCCCCTAATGGCATCGACATGCCGGGATCAGGGAGCTGCTATCTATACAGCCGAGCGACTGACTCATCACTATAAACACCCAGGCTTTCGGTTTTTAACAAATCTGAGCCCAGGCTGAATCAATGAATTCTGTCTTCACATACGAACAAAACTCATTACTGAAAGAGGTGCGAATCACAGGTTCTGCAGCACACGGATGGGTGTTCAAACACAATATGCCCCCTGTACGCCTTAAAACCTGATGGCCACACACAACAAAAAAAGCCCAACAGCGAAGTTGGGCAAATGGAGCAGGCCATACACAGCAAAAGCACTTAAAGAGAACAAACAGCTCTCCAACGAGGTGTTGGGGGCGGCCGGAGCACCTGAGCATTCCGGCCGCTTATTACACTTAGAAGCTAATACGGAAGCCGGCATTGCCCATAATCGGGCTTTCAACCTTGTTACCCTTGCGATAATCCGCTTCCACATACACCTGGGCGTTTTTGGTCACCTGGGCAGTCATGCCGGCACCAAACTTGCCCAGCGTACCTGACTGGTCATTTTTGTAGGTATAACGGTCGTTGAAGGTCACCTTGTTGTCTTTTAGGAACTCATGCTCCACGGCGGCGGTGATGTACGGACTCAGCGTCACGCTGCGCACCTCAAAGGCCTTGCCCACGGACACACCCAGCTCACCTTTTGCGGATTTCTGGCTGCCAATGGCCGCCTTCATGCCGTTGCTCAGCTCCATGTCCTTGCCTTGAGCGGCAAAGTAACTGGCACGTGCATACGGGTCAATGTTGATGCCATCACCCAGGGTGAACTGGTAACCGGCTTCCAGAGAGGCACCGTAGCCATCCTGGTCATAGCTGCCCTTGACGGACTGACCACGGTCGGTGTGGGTGCGCAGGTCGTTGTTGAAGTGGTTTAATTTCAATACGCCATCAATGTAATAGCCGACGGAGCTTAGGTAGGAAGAGTAGAGGCCGACACCATAGCTACTGACTTGGCTGCTGTCGCCGCGTTGCTTCACCGAACTCTTGGAGTACGAGGTCATGGCGCCGACAGAGAGCTTACCGCCGGGCACATCAAACACCTTGTCCCCGCCCAGCTCCATACCGTTCTGGCCCAGTTTATAATCTGCACCGGCGCCTCCCTTGATATCACTGGAGTTGTGCAGATAACGGCCCCAGACACCGCCATTCCCCTGGTCAAAGCGCTGAATGTCACCACGACGGGTACGCAGCGCCTGCATCTCGCCATCGAAGATGTACTGGGTAGAGGAAGCCAGGGCCATCACGGCATCGGTGGCGTTGGAAGTTTTACTGGTATCCGTAATCAGGCCAACAATGGTTTTGCCGGTTACAGGGTCTTTTTTGGTGCCAACAACAACCTTGTGCGTCCCCTGGTCAGTGCCATGATTATCTGGATTGATAGTATTCAGAGTAAACACGGAGCCCTTATCCTCATCAATCTGAATCAGGTTACGCAAGTCGCCATCACCCGCGATTTCGCGGCCAGAGTCTTGGTTATTCAATGTAATAGCGTACCACCCCGACATGGTTCCAGTGCTCAACACGTCGTTATGATGGGTTCCAAGGTTGCCATTCATAATCAGATTACCACCGCTACCTGTCACGGTGTCTGCCAACAAAGTGCTGTAGTGGTCACTGCCGCTTTCATGCCCAAACTGAATGGTACCGCCATTCATAGTAATAGTGCCTGCAGTCACATCGTTGTTCGCGCTGCTGCCATTGCCAGCATTCACAATATTAAGACGTGCACCGTTGTTGATTACAAGGCTTTCAATTTGGTTGGTTGACAGGTCTACGTGTGTATTTTCGTCGGACACTCGATCGCCAGTAAGAGCGGTTAGAACCGAACCGCCGTTCATCGTGGTGGTGCCAGACATTCGCGCACTGTTTGCCACTATGCCACTCGCGTTGTCATTAAAGGTGGCGCTATTTGACTCACCACCATCTTCAAGTATTAATGCGGAACTGCCAGAGAAACTGACCCCGGTGGCCACACCACCATTGTGAACAGTTTGTATTGCATCGTCGGTGAATTTATCTCTGACAGAATTAGCCCCTTCCCCCACAGACTGTGTAGAATGACCACTGAAGCTGCCGACAGTTGATGTTGCGTTGCCTAACAACCCCTGTCCTGCTTCATCTGTAAAGCTAGCATTAGTAATTTCACCACTATTTAAAGCATATTGCTTTGCCGCTCCTTTAAAACTATCAGAAGTAGACCGGGGAATTGCTCCATTTTCATTGTTCAGCTTTTGGGTAGGAACCAAGAATTGGCTACTATTACCAGTAAATTCGTTATTGATAGATGATGCATTATCCGTGAGCCACTGTGCTGAGTCATCATTAAAATGACTTTTCGAAGCAGAACTGTCACTTTCAAGCACCTGATAGGCGTTCTTGTTAAAATTGCCAGCTACCGCTGAGCTTCCTTCGCCAGTAGAATTCAATTCAACTGGACTCCCTAAAAATTGTGCAGAGGCATCAGTAAAGTTATCCCCCATTGACTTCCCATACTTAATGATTGAATGAGCATCATCTCGAAAGGTATTATTTTCGGAGTGCGCAGCATTGGCATCACTTTTCTGAGGACTCCCCCTATCGACACCATCAAGAAACAACACTGCCCCCCCAGAGAATGATGATCTTACAACGCGACCATCAAGGATATTATACTTCCCCCCAGCACCAACATCCTGACTTACAATAGACTCCCCTTTAAGGACATTGACCATGTGGGTTGTATTTATGTTAGGTTTGCCAGGTATCGTCGTATGCCACAAAGGAGGGGCGGCAAACCCCGTCTGCGACACCGCCAACAACGCCATCGACAGTGCAACCACCAACGGCTTTTTCTTTGTGTTTATAAGCATATTCATTCTATTTACTACCCTCGTTGATTTTCCCATGTGTGTAAACATGGCTATAAATAGCAAAGCTGCGCACATCACAATTTTGCTACGACATTACTTTGCACACTTTTCTACGAAATATATTTGTTGCCTTAAAAAGAAAAGCACAGCCCCTCCTAAAAAAGAAAACATCAATGTGAATTATCCACCCCTCACATTAAACCTCTCATAAATTGAAGAGCTTATCTTTCAAAAAAAAATAGCAACACATACTATCACAACAAGACCCTGGATAGACATTTGCATAAAAACCAACCAAGAAAGATAAAAATAACTTTCAAAGCACTTATTACATTTGGAAGAGTCTCAGCCAATCATTTTATCCTATGTGCTGCCCATCCGATTCTCAATAGACTCTCTATTGAGAATCCAAAGACATACTTTCTTAAAGCACCAGGGAGAGCACAAAGATGTTTAAATATTTCATTCAAAAATAGCCCCATCCGAATAAGTGCAAAGTTTTCCGGATGGGTAATCAACGCCAACCTCTCCTTACTTACATCATTTACCAAGCATCGTAGTCCCCCGTATATATAGTTCCATTACTCACCACAACTTGCCCGCGGTATGTTCCCTTAGCCATCACAGGACCGGCACGCGTGTAGGTGCCCGGCGAATCCGGTGACGGAGTCCAGGCCCCGTACACATCAGGAGGCCCCCCAAACTGCGCACGTCCTTTCAGCCACTCCGCCCTTCCATCCACCGGGTTGCTGTATGCATCCTTCAAAACAATAGTCATCACCATGTTGCTGCCAATTCTGTACACACGGCTGTCCGGGGTCATGGTTGACCCGACCACCACCGGCTCACCCGCCGCAATGGTGTAGATAGCCGACTCCTTGCGCTCGCCTCCCAGCGTCAAGGTGGCTTTGTGCGTCGTACCCGCCGTTACTGCAACATAGGTCGCCGTATAGCTACCCCACGCGCCCGATACCGGGGCCCAGGTCACGCCCTGGCTCTCCGCACCCGACACGTTCACCGCCCCTTTCAGTTCAGCCTCCTTCCCCGTCACCCCCCCACCAGCCGCATTGTGCAGCACAACGGTCACTTTCATGCCCTCGCCCGCAGTGTAACTCTGCTTGTCCGGTTCGATGGTTGACTTGGCCAGCACCACTTCACCCACCCTAATAAAGTAATATTTATCCTGTGAGACATCCCCATCATGCAGTTCAATAGAACTTCCGAATGATCCAGCCCCTCCATTATCTCCTGCCGCAACAGCATCCAGCTTGTAGGCGCCCGGCGTGCCCGGTACCGCAATCCAGGTAGAATCATGCGGATTCTTAGCCCCCCCGATCGTCGCGCGCTCATGCAGCATAGCTTCCTGTCCGAGCACCGCGTTGCCATGCGCATCCTTCAGCACAGCAGTGATATCTAGCTTCTCGCCAATGAGGTAGCTGGTTTTATTCACAATAAGACTTGACCTGCTCGCCGCTGGCTCACCCGCCGCAATGGTGTAGATAGCCGAGTCTTTGTGATCGCTTCCCAACGCCAGGACGGCCTTGTGCGTCGTGCCCGCCGCTGCCGCAACATAGGTCGCCTTGTAGCTGCCCGACCCGGCCAAGGTTTCCGCCCAGGTCACGGTCTGGCTCGCCGCACCCGACACGTTCACCGCTGCCGACGTCAGCACAGCCACCTTCCCGGACACCGGGTTGCCGTGCGTATCCTTCAGCGCAACCGTCACCACCATGTTGGCGCCCGCGATGTAACT
>NZ_JBXUFT010000011.1:0-112803 GCF_057180665.1 Serratia sp. Sp408 | reverse complement strand
TGGAGCCATGGCCGTTGGACAGCACGAAACGGTCGCGGTCAGCCCAGTGCGGGTTGGTCGGGTTGTGGTTGAGGTAGTCACGCCACAGGACTTCGGCGATATCCGCCATTCCCATAGGGGCACCCGGATGGCCGGATTTTGCTTTTTGCACGGCGTCCATGCTGAGTGCGCGGATGGCGTTGGCAAGCTCTTTACGAGAGGACATGTTTTACTCCAGGTCGGATTAAAAAAGCAGTCAAGTTTTCTATTTTCTCAGACTCCGTATTAAAACGGCAATCCCTAATGCCAAATGAGAGCGAGTTCACGACTTATTAGCACCAATCGGCTGATTTTCGGAATATCACTATTTCACACCGCGCCAAGCTACACTAGGCTCTTGCAACCCGATTGTTTCAGCTAAAATCACACGCTCCCCTTGTTACTATCACAGGAAGATGGCTTCATGAAAATTCGTACATCTTTGATTGCATTAAGCATTGCCACCTTGGTAAGCGGCTGTCAAAACCTCGATACCAATACCCTGATGCAGTCTGGCGCACAGGCGTTTCAAGCGGCAACGCTAAGCAATGACGACGTAAAAACGTTAAGTGTAAAATCCTGCGCCGAGATGGACAGCAAGGCACAAATCGCGCCGGCCGACAGCTCCTATGCCAAACGTCTGAATAAAATCGCGGCGGCGCTGGGCGACAATATCGACGGCACGCCGGCCAACTATAAGGTTTACCTGACGAAAGACGTCAATGCCTGGGCAATGGCCAACGGCTGTATCCGCGTTTACAGCGGCCTGATGGACATGATGAACGACAACGAAGTGGAAGGCGTACTGGGTCATGAAATGGGCCACGTGGCGCTGGGTCATACCCGCAAGGCGATGCAGGTTGCCTACGGCACCGTTGCTCTGCGCACCGCAGCGGCCTCTACCGGCGGCATTATCGGCTCCCTGTCACAGTCGCAGCTGGCCGATATCGGCGAAAAGCTGGTCAGCGCCCAGTTCTCGCAAAAGCAGGAGAGCGAAGCGGATGACTATTCCTTCGATCTGCTGAAAAAACGCGGCATTGACCCGAACGGCCTGGTGACCAGCTTCGAAAAACTGGCCAAGATGGAAGCCGGCCGTCAAAGCAGCATGTTTGACGACCACCCGTCCTCGGAAGCGCGCGCGCAGCACATCCGCGAGCGCATTGCGGCAGGTAAATAACCCCTGGGGGCGAGGCCTGGCCTCGCCCGGTTTCAATACAGGGTTTTCTGCGGCGGGCCGGCAAAGGTCAGTGGCCCGACGCGTTTCATCTCCACCTCCACCACCGTCGGTCCCGGGTAGTTGATCGCTTCCGCCAGCACGCCGTTGAACTGCGCCGCATCGTCAACCTTCCAGGCCTTGATCCCCATGGCTTGCGCTACCTGCGCGAACGCTGGCGTATGCAGCTCATTGTAATACTGACGGCCAGCAAAGTACTTGTCCTGAATACCGCGCATCACACCATACCCGCCGTCGTTCATGATCAGCAGGGTGATGTTGGCCTGTTCCTGCGCCATGGTGGCCAGTTCTCCCAGTCCCAGAGCCAGACCGCCATCCCCCACCAGGCCGACCACCTTACGCTGCGGGTTGGCGATTGCCGTGCCGATCGCCATCGGCAGCCCCAGACCAATCGCCCCGGCCAGCGAATGGATGTTGCACAGCGGCGCCACGGCGCGGAACAGCCGACTGCCCCACACGCTGCCTGAAACGGTGATATCACGCACCAGCAGACCGTCGTTCGGCAGCGCTGCGGCGATGGCATCGTTCAACTTGACGTATTCGCCGGACTGCTGGCGCAACGCCGTTTCCGCCTGCTGCACCGCTGCGGCGATGTCGGCATCCCATGCGGCATCCACCCGGGCGTGCGGTGCATAACGCGCCGCCAACGCGCTCAGCAAGGCTGCGCAATCGCCGTTGATCTGTTCGTCGGCCAGATAGTTGCGGTTGGCCGCCGCCGGATCGATATCAATCTGCACCAGCGGGCGCGGTAGCGGCAACGTCCAGGTGCGGGTTTCGTTACTGCGCAACCGCGATCCGGCCACCAGTGTCAAATCACAGCGGTTGAGTATTTTTTCTATGCTCGGCGAATTATGGAACGCCCGCAGGCTGCGCGGGTGACTGTCTGGCAGAATGCCGCGCCCGTGGGTACTGGAGATCACCGCAACCCCGGCGTCCGCCAGTTGCTTCACCGCAGGCGCACAGGATAGCGCGCCGCCCCCCAACCACAGCAGCGGACGTTTGGCCGCACGCAGGCGTTGGTAGAGCCGTTCTACCGCGGCGTCGTCCGCTGCTGGCAGCGCGGGCGGCAAACGTGCCGGCGTCAGCACCGCACTCGACACCAGGCTACTTTGGATATCAATCGGGATTTCTACCGCCACCGGACCGCACGGCACGGTCTGCGCCTGCTGGATTGCACGCTGGATCACCGCCACCGCCTGTTCCGGTGAATTGACGCGATAGGCCGCTTTTGAACAGGCGCGCAGGAAGCCCAACTGGTCTTTGGTTTCGTGGATAAACCCGGCGTCGGCGTCAAGATAGGCTTTTTCCACCTGACCGGTAATATGCAGCAGCGGCGTGTTGGCGTTCAGCGCTTCAATCATTGCCCCGACCGCATTGCCGGCGCCCGCACCGGTGCTGGTCAGCGCCACGCCCAGGCCAGAAAACCGTCCATGCGCGTCTGCCATGGTCACCGCCCCCGCTTCGCCGCGCGCCGGCACAAAGCGGATCGCCCCGCGCTGCCCGACGGCGTCGGCAATCGGCAGATTGTGGATCGAGATGATGCCGTAAATCGCCGACACCGCGTAGTGCTCCAGAGTCCGGGCTATCGCCTCGCCTACCGTTATTTTATCGCTCATCATCTGCCTTCTTTTATGAGGGTATGCAAAAGTAATCATCTGTACCAATTGACGCTTAGTCGCTCCAGCGGTTGATCTGGTGGTTTAATGCCAGATACACGCTCTTTTGCTGCATATACGCCTTGATGCCGTGCAGCCCTTTTTCACGCCCCAGGCCGCTGTGTTTAAAGCCGCCGAACGGCGTCGAGATCGAGAACGTCTTATAGGTGTTGATCCACACGGTGCCGGTTTCCAACTGCGACGCCAGCGCCATCGCCCGCGGAAAATCACGGCTCCAGATGCCCGCCGCCAGCCCGTAAACCGAATCGTTGGCCATTTCAATCAGCTGTGCTTCATCGTCGAACGGCATCGCCACCAGCACCGGACCAAAAATTTCTTCCTGACACACCCGGGCCTCGTTATTCAGCCCCTCAATAATTGTTGGCAGGTAGTAGCTGCCGTTCGCCAGTTGCGGATCCGCCGGTATCTCGCCGCCGATCAGCACTCGCCCGCCTTCCTGCTGCGCCAGCGCGACGTAATCGGCCACGCTTTGCCGATGGCGGGCATTGATCAGCGGGCCAAGGTGTACCCCCGGTTGTAACGGGTTGCCGACGCGCAGCCCACTCGCCAGTTCGCACAGCCGCGCCAGCAACGGCTGGTACAGCGAACGGTGCACGAACAGCCGCGAACCGGCGATGCACGCCTGCCCGGCGGAACTGAAAATGCCGTAGCAGATGCCACGCGCCGCCTGCTCCAGATCCGCGTCTGCCAATACCATGGTCGGCGACTTGCCCCCCAGCTCCAGCGAGGTCGGGATCAGCTTTTCTGCCGCTACGTGCGCCAAATGGCGGCCGGTGCTGGTACCGCCGGTAAACGAAATTTTTTTCACCAAAGGGTGACGCGCCAGCGCTTCGCCAATCACCGAGCCCTTGCCCGGCAACACGCTGAGTAAACCGGCCGGCAATCCGGCCTGTTCAAACAGTTCCGCCAGTTTGAGCGCCATCAGCGGCGTCGCTTCAGCGGGTTTGAGGATCACCGCATTGCCCGCCGCCAGTGCCGGAGCCACTTTCTGCATTTCGCTGGCAATCGGTGAATTCCACGGCGTAATGGCGGCGATCACCCCCAGCGGCTGGTACTGGCTGAGCGTCATCGCATCGTGGCTGCGCTGGGTGGGCAGTTCACCCTCCAGCACTTCGCAGGCGGCGGCAAAATAACGCGCGGTGGCGGCCGCGCTGGCCACCAGTCCACGGGTTTCTGCCAGCGGTTTGCCGTTGTCGCGGGTTTGCAACTGCGCCAACGGCTCCAACTGCTCGACGATCAGCTCGCTGACGCGCTGCAGGATCGCCGCCCGCTGGTGCGGTAGCTGCTGCCGCCATTCAGGCGCACGCCAGGCGCGTTCCGCTGCCGCAACCGCATCGTTGACGTCGTCGAGGTTGGCCGCATGCAGTTCGGCATTCAGCGAGCCGTCGGCCGGGAATCGCGATTGCATCAGTTCGCCGCGCCCTTCACGCCAGCGCCCGGCCAGGAAGATCTTTAACGTTTCCATGCTATGACTCCTACAGTTCGGCAGCTAGCAGCCGCCGTCGACCAAACGGCGGCAGGCTTGCACCGCGCTTAACGCCGCCAGCGTCGAGGTTTTCGGGTTGCCGGCCAACGGATTGCCGCTCAGCTGCATCTGGAATTCGCCAAAGCGGCCGCTGACCCGTAATTGATGACTGTTGTGGCGGGTATGCGGATCCACTTGCAAACGAACCCGGGTAGCATCCATCCCCACGCCATGCAGGGCGATGGTGGCGGCAACGTTGGCATTGGCCGGGAACAGCCGTGCCGCCTCGCGCGCCGTGCCGTCAAAGAACACCCGCGTTTCGCTGACCGCATCCAGATCAATGAGTTTTTCCGCCAGGCTGCCGCGCCAGCTGGCCGGGCTTTTGCTGGCCTGATAGGTCACGCTCTCCAACCCGCCCTCGCGCGCAGACGCCAGCCCGTCCATACCGGCAATGGCACCAGACAGCACCCACAACCGCCCGTGGTGGCGTTGGCAGGCCTGCTGAATGCGTAATTGCAGCGCCGCGTCCGCCAGCGCGCCGGTTGAAATCACCGCCAGCGTCCAGCCGCGCTGCACCACCGCTTCGCCAAATTCCGCCACCGCCTGCTGGCTGGCGCACTCCAGCACCAGATCCGGCCGGCCGTCACATTGCGCCGGATCGGTCAACGCCGGCACCCGATCGCCATAGGCTTCGGCAATCGCTGCATGATGTGCGTCACGCGCCACGATCCACCCTGGCACGACCCCCTGCGGCAAACGCGCCAGCACTTCTTTTGCCATCGCACCGTAGCCGATCATCATGATCTTTTTCATTGTCGCTCCTGCTTACAGATGTCGGTTGAAGCCGCCGGACACGTCCAGCGCCGCTCCGGTGGTAAAGGAGGCCATCGGCGACGCCAGGAACAGCAACGCCCGCGCCGGCTCTTGCGGTTTACCCAATCGCTTCATCGGGATGCCTCGCCGCTCGGCGATCGCCGCCGTCCACGTCTCCCAGCTCTGCTGCTGGTCGCTACGCTCGGCAAAGCGGCGACGCCATTGGCCAGACTCCACCATGCCCAGCAGAATCGAATTAACCCGAATACCTTTGTCGACCAGCTGTTTTGACAACGTCAGCGTCATGTTCAGCAAGGCCGCACGCGCCGCCGAGGTGGCGATCATGTGCTCTTCCGGCTGTAACGCCAGCAGAGAGTTGACGCAGGTGATCGAGGCGATGTCCGAGCGCTCCAGCGCCGGCAGGAACGCCTGCAGCGGATTGATAACGCCGAACAGTTTCAGTTCGGCTTCATGCAGCCATGCCTCGCGCGGCGTTTGCTCAAAATCGGCAACAAAGCCCTGCCCGGCGTTGTTGATCAGCATGTCCACGCCGCCGAAGCGCTGCGTGACCTCGGCGGCAAATTGCGCCACCTGCGCGGCGTCCAGCACATCGCAACGTGCGGCGACGATCTCCGCCTGCGGAAACGCCTCGCGCAGCTGCGCCAGCGCGGCGTCAAGCTTGTCCTGGTTGCGGCCGCAGAACGCCACCCGCGCGCCTTCCGCCAGCAACAGCCGCAGGGTTTCGAAACCGATGCCCGAGGAGCCGCCGGTCACGACCGCTACCCGTCCCTCTATCTGGAAATTCATGCTTGGATTGCCCTCGTAAATTCCTGCATATAACGGTTAAACACCGACGGCGCGTCAAGGTAGCTGGCGTGTCCGGCATCGGTTATCAACCGCAGTTCGGCATCCTGCCGTTGTGCCAGTTCGCCTGCCGCTGCCGGTGGTGTAATCTGGTCAACGTCGCCGCACCACACCTGCAACGGGCCGCGATAACGCATCAAATAAGCGCCGATATCGTCATTGGCCAACATCCAGGCGGCGCTGAGAAAACCGGGTGGATTGAGCTGCCGCATAGCGCTCTGCACCCAGGCAAGATCCTGCGGGTCGGCGCCTTCACGTAACAACGCCGCCGCCCGTTGTTCGCCGTAACCCTGCGGCCCCAGCGTTGCCATCATCTGCTGGCGCTGCTGATAAACCTGCCGGCGTTTTTCTGCCGTTGCGCTGCCATAACCCTGCGCCGGATCCGCCAGCACCAAGCCGTTCAGGCCATACGGATACTCCGCCGCATAGGCGCTGCCAATCAGCGCGCCCAGCGAATGGCCGATCACCAGGGGCTGCGCCAGTTGCAAATGGTCGATCAGCGCCGCCAACGCGCGGGCGTAAGCGGCGGCATCCGGCTGAGCGTCGGCCAGCGGCGCGCTGCCGCCATAACCCGGCGCATCCCAGGCGATCAACCGATGCCCGGCAGCCAGGCGCGCGTCGGTCAACTGCTTCACCCATGACGCCGAGCCGGAACTGATACCATGCAGCAACACTACCGGTCGGCCCTGCCCGGCTTCGCGCCAGCTCAACAGATGGCCGTTACAGTTCGCCTGTCGGCGTTCCGGCAATGCGTTCATCCGTTGCGCTTCACTTTCGACAAAGGATGGTCCGCCGGATAGGTCGGGATTTCCGGCTTGGCGGTGCCGAGCATCACGCACATCAGCGCCTCTTCTTCGCCATGGTTAAACAGGCCGCGATAAATGCCTGCCGGTACCGAAATCAGATCGCGCTCTTTCAGCACCGTTTCGTAATACGCCTCGCCGTCCTGAATCATCAGCGTGATGCTGCCTTTCAGCATGAAGAACACTTCTTCAACGTCGTCATGCAAATGCAGCGGCCCTTCGCATTTCGACGGCAGCACCATGGTCGAGAAGGTGAAGTTGCCGGCGGGCACGGTGTTAACGTCGCTGGCGACGCCGGTAGCGCCGGTGCCGATGTAGCGCATCTGCGCACGGCGGTATTTGGCATCGAAATCCGCCTGGAACTTCAGCGCGTTCCAGTCATATTTACGACCTTCAAAACGGGCGATGCGTGATTCCACCCAGTTCGCCATGGTCATATCCTGCGGCTTGATCGCGGTTTTTTGCTCAATCTGTGACATGGTTTCACTCCTTAATTACGTGGCTCACTCAGTATTTCTTCAGTAACGGCAGCAGAATGATGCAGCCGACAAAGGCCATCACCACCAGGAACAACAGGCCGTTATCCATGTTGCTGGTAGCGGCGATCAACGCCCCCATCAGCACCGGCGCCAACGCGCCGGCAAAATTGCCCAATCCATTGAAAATGCCGCCGGCGGTGGCGCTCACCTTACTGCTGGTCGCCTTCGCCAGCAGGGCGAAAATGTTCGGCGCGCCGGCGCCCCACATGAAGGTGCTGAACGCCATGGCGGCAATCACGCTGTAGGTACCATGCAAATGCAGCACCGCCGCCAGCCCCAGCCCTGCGCCACCCAGCGAGAAAAAGCAGGCCAGCGCGCGACGATCCAGCTTGTCCGACAGCCACGCCCCCAGCACTTCCCCCAGCAGCATGGCGATAAACGGCAGCGAAGACAGATAGCCGGCGTGTTCCAGATGGATGCCTTTACCCTTGATCAGATAACTCGGCAGCCAGCCGTTCATCCCCCACAGGTAGGTGAGGAAGGCGATATTGAACAGGCAGATCATCCAGAAGTGCGGATTACGCAGCAGTGCGCGACGATGCTGTCGGCGTTCTGCCGGCAGGGTTTGCTGCGTTTTTTCCGCCCGTTGTACCTGCAGATGACGCAGACCGAACAGCACCAGCAGCATCACCGGCAGCGTCAGAAACGCCATAAAGAAGAAGGTGGCCTGCCAGTTGAAGGTGTTGAGAATAAACAACGTGACCGGGAAGCCGAGCGCCGCACCGAGCGGCGTCCCCAGCAGCCACAGCATGGTGGCACGCGCCTGCAAACGCTGGGGAAAAGCCTGGCGAATGATGGCGTAGGCCATCGGCAGCAACGGCCCTTCGGCAATGCCAAGCAGGATGCGCAGCGTCATCATGGTGTGGTAAGAGCGCGTCAGCCCCATCAGCACCATCAGCACGCCCCAGACGATCATCATGCCGACCAGCACCTTGGTCGGGTTCAGCCGATCGCCGATGCCGCTTAACAGCATCGACGAAAATCCGTAGGAAAACAGGAAGGCGCTCATCAGCAAGCCAAGCCGCGTCGGATCAAAACTGATGCCCAACGCCTGCTGGAATGCGCTGTCGGAAAACAGCGCCGCAATGCTGATCTTGTCAAAAAACGCCAGCAATACGCAGGCAAACAGCGCCATCGGCACCGACCAGCGCACCCGCTGCGGCTGATTTTCGACAACGGTTTCCCCCACCCGACCAGCGCGGGTGTCAATATGTTGCGTAGTCATGAAACGCTCCCGGTTTTCCCAGGCCTGCCCGCGGCGCCTTCCTCGTGGCTTAACCGAGGAGGCGCGTTGCCGTCTGGCCGTTACGCGGCAGGCAGCGGGGAATTATTTCAACGCCATCAGAGAAAATTCCGCATCCGCCAATTGCTGCGGATCCAATACCCGACCGCTGGCTAACCAGCGTTTGCCGAGCTTGATGGCGCGCGCGTCGTTGAATGCCACCATTTGCACCAGTTGCCGATCGGCATTCAGGGTAAAAAACAGCTGCGACTGCGGCGTGCGGCGCACCACCTGATGCACCCCGCCGGTTGGCACGCCAAGGATCTGAATATTGGCGTCGTATTGATCCGACCACAGCCAGGCCACGTCGTCGTAAGGCGCGGCGGCGGCATCCAGCATGGCGCAGGCAGTGCTGATCGCCTGGTTTTGTGCATAGGCCCACGACTGCAGACACAGGCCAAGCGTCGGATGGCGCGCCACGTCGCCGGCGGCGAAAATCGCCGGGTGGCTGGTACGCCCCTGCCCGTCCACTACAATGCCGCCCTCAATCTGCAATCCGGCGCTGCGTGCCAGTTCCAGGTTCAGTTCCACACCGATGCCGACCACCACCAAATCAAATGGCTGCTGCGCACTGACCGCGCTACCCAGCCACGCCGCGCCGTCGCGCTGTGCCAGCGTTATCTCGCCGCAGTCGCAGTGCAGGGTAACGCCCTGCTGCTGATGCAGTTCCAACAGCGCCTGCGAGACCTCGGCACCGACGCTGCGCATGCACAGGGCCGGCTGGCGCTCGAACACCGTCACTTCCACACCGAGCTTGCGCGCCGAAGCGGCAATCTCCAGCCCGATCCAGCCACCGCCGACAATCGCCAACCGGCGGCTCTGTTGCAGCGCCTGGCGCAGCCGCGCGGCGTCATCCCACGAGCGCAGCGTCATGACCTGTGGCTGTGCGGCCCAGCGGGCATCCGGCAGGCGCGGTCGACCACCGGTGGCGATCAACAGCTGGGTAAAACGCAACCGTCGGCCGTCACTGAGCGTTACCGTCTGTGCCTGCGCATCAATCTGTTCGGCGCGTAGCGGGCGATACCAGTCAATGTTCAGCGCTGCCACCGCCGACTCACTGAACAAACGGCTCAGCGGTGCGTTAGCATCGAGCAGCGCCGCCTTGGACAGCGGCGGACGTTCATAAAAGTCATAGGGTTCGTCACTCACCACCGACAGCCGGCCGGTGTAACCGCGATCGCGCAGCGTTTTCGCCGCCCAGCCGCCGGCCTGACCGCCGCCGACGATCACCATGCCCGCATCAGGTATCGGGCTCATAACGCATTCACCGGTTTGTGCTGGCGGCGGGTATCATGATCGATCCCCCCTTCTACCGCCCATTCGGTAAACGACACCAGCGAATGCTCCAGTTCGCGCGGCTGCCAGTTTTCCGTCAGAAAATCGTCGTTGGTGTAATACTCGAACGCGCCGCCGGTCGGGCTATTGACATACCAGAAATAGGCAGAAGAAATCGGGTGACGACCGGGGCCGATAAAAGTGCTCCACTGCTGTTTATTCATCGCCAGCCCGCCGCCAATCACTTCGTGAATGTCACGCACGGTGAATGCCACATGGTTGAGGCCACGCGGCCGGTTCGGCAATTTCAGCAGGAACAGGTTATGGTGGCCACCACGCGGTTGTGTGCGCAGAAAGACCGCGCGATCGATGTAGCGGTCAGACACCTGGAAGCCCAGCAAATCGCAGTAGAAACGCTCGGTGGCCGCCAGATCTTCGACAAAGAACACCACGTGGCCGATGTTGATCGGCTGCGCCTGCGCATAGACCGGGCTGGGCTCATCAATGCGCCGCACGTCGCCCCACTGGTTGATCGGCGACACCGGCAGCGACACGTCGCGCTGTTGGCTGACGATAATGCGCAGCGTCATGCCATTGGGATCGCGGCACTCCAGCGCGTCATCCCGTTGGCGAAAGCCCGGCTGCTGCGCCAATCTTGACGCCAGCGCCGCCAGCTGTGCCGAGTCGGCCACGCCCCAGGTCATGCGGCGCAGCGTGGAGCCGGCCTCGAACGCCGGCGGCAGTTCGCTGCTTGCCAGCGGATGTAACGCCACGCGGGCACCGCTCAGCGTGGTGAACTCTGCGCCATTGCCGGCGCTGGCCTGCAGGCCGAAGTCTTGCATGAATTTTGCGCACGCTGACAGATCTTCAACGCCAAATTCCAGTTTTTCGATACCGATTACGCTCATCTTTTCTGCCTCACGTTCTCGCTGAATGCTGTTTTCAGGCACGATCGCCCCCCGGCCCCTGTGCATCAGGAACCTCATCCCTGCCTGAGTAAATAGGTGTTATCCGACGTTGGCCTGTGGTGCGGCGCCGAGGAAACCGGAGATCTTTTCCGCCGCATCGCGAACTTCCATCCGCAACCGTTCGCGATCCGCCGTCGGGATCTGATCGAACGGCACCATGATGCTCACTACCGCTTCCACCCGCTGTTCACGGTTGAAGATCGGATAGACGATCGACGAAATGCCGTGACGGAAAAACGATTCGCCGATCACGTAGCCGCGCGCTTTATCCTGCTGCACCATCTGCCACAGCGCTTCGCGGCTGGTCGGTGCCCCCGGCGCGTTGTCCGGCAAGCTTTCATCCGGGTACAGCAGGTCAAATTCGGCGCGCGAGGTGCTGGTCAGCAACATGCGGCCCAGCGAGGTCTGATGCACCGGCAGGCGAGTACCGACGCTGACCTGGTTGATCTGCGAGCCGGCGGCGCTAACGCGAGCAATGTAGATCACGTCGCGCTCATCGCGGATCGCCAGATGGCTGCTGCACTGGCTGCGATCGCGCAGCTGTTCGATCACCGGCTGTCCGGCCTGCGCCACGTCCAGCGACGCGATATACTCGAAACCGAGCCGCAATACCTTGATGCCCAACGCGAAGGTGTTGGTGCGCGGATTACGCTCGAGGAAGCCCAAATGCTCCAGCGTTTGCACCACGCGGTAGGCGGTAGCCTTGGGCATGTCGACCAGGCGATGTAATTCTGCAAAGGTCATTTCCTTGTGCTGCTCGCCAAATGCCAGCAACAGTTGCAAACCGCGATCCAATCCCGGGATCAGATATTTACACGCTTGTTCGTCTGCCATGCTCGGATCCTTATCTCTCGCTTGACGCGATTAGTTGAATACAAAGCCGCCGTTGACCGGCAACAGTTGTCCAGTGACAAAGTTCGCCAGCGGTGACAGCAGGTACAGCACACTGCCGGTGACATCATCGGGATGCTGCGCGCCGGGCAGTGCACGGCCCTGCTCGTACAGCTGGTGACGCTCGGCCGGCACATATTCGGTGGCTTCGACCCGCGTCAACCCCGGCGCAATGGCGTTGACGCAGATCCCCAGCTCACCCAGCTCGCGCGCCATCGAACGGGTCATCGACACGATAGCCCCCTTGCTGGCAACGTAGGCCATCAGGCGCGGCGCCCCCCACAGGGCGGTGTCTGATGCCACGTTGACGATTTTGGCGTGCGGCCGTTGCGCCAACAGCGGCACCGCTGCCTGACTGACCAGCCAGGTACCGCGCACGTTGACTTGCATTACCCGATCCCACAGATCGATATCATATTCCATCATGGTTTTGCCGCCGACTCCGGTCGCCAGCGCGCCGTTGTTCACCAGCCCATCCAGCGCGCCGCCCTTGGCAATGGCGTCGAATGCGTTGCCAATCGATGCCGGATCGGCCAGATCGAACGCCAGCGCTTCTACCTGCGCACCTTGTTCTCGCAGCGTCGCTGCGCCGGCGTGCAGTTCATCTGCCAGGATGTCGCACATCACCACGCTGGCACCGGCCCTGGCAATGGCCCCGGCAAAACTGCGCCCCAGCCCGCGCGCGGCGCCGGTCACCACAATGCGTTTGCCGCTCAGCAGGCCATTCACTGCGCGGCCTCCAGCTCATGGAGCTGCGCCAGCTGCCTTTGCGCTTCTTTTTGCATCATGCGGCGCAGGCGAGAAAGCCCGACGTCGTGCTGATACAGATACTCGCGGCCGCGCGCGTTCGGCGCCATGTTTTCCAGCACGATGCGATCCTGCTCCAACACGTCCCAATGCAGCTGCTCCAGGCGATTGCGGTACATGAAACGCCACAACGAACGCTGCCAGTCCTGCACCTTGCGAATGCGCCAGAAGAACACTCGGCAATGATCCTTGTCTTCCGGCACCACCATGCCGATGATCCAGAAATGCCCACCCGGCCCAAAGCGCTTTTTGTAGGGGATCGACAGACGCATCCAGTACGCGCCACTGTTGCCAAATTCCACCCAGTCAAAATTGACGCCAATCTGGCCGTTTTTCTTGAAAATAAAGCCACTGTCGGTAGGTTCCAACGCCATATCGGCCTTGCGATCGCCGTCCGCCATCGAGTGTGAGGACGAATGCAGGTAAGTGCCGTGCATCGGATCCATGACGTTTTCCAGCGCATATTGATAATTGCAGTCCCAGCTGGCAGTACACAGAAAGTTGCTGTACGACTCGTCATCGGCCAGTTCCTGCGGGAATGCCAGTTCGCTGGGCGGTTGGTCGGCGGTGACGCCGAAAAAGAGGAATATCGCACCGTAGGCCTCTTTGGCCGGATAGGAACGCAGGCATTTTTGCCCGACCAGCGGACAGCGATCCACCGCCGGGACATCCTTTACCGTACCGTCGCCGCCAACTTCCACGCCGTGATACCAGCAGGCGATACGATCGCCAAGATTCCACCCCATCGAAAGCCGTGCGCCACGGTGCGGGCAGCGATCTTCCAGGGCATGGATCGCACCTTCGCCGTCGCGCCACAGCACGATTTGCTGCTCCAGACGGGTGATGCCCAGCGGATTATTGCCCACTTCCCAACTCGCCAGCACCGGATACCACATGCCGCGTAACCCCTGGTCAAGATAGCCTTGCACGGTCTGCGCGCAGGATGTTGTGTTTGCTGTCATTGTCTTCTCCCTGTGCTGCTCAGAAACCATTAACCTGAAGGAACTCACGGAACCCCGCTTCACTCCAGGGCTGACCGTTACGATCGAACAACCGACGCTGGTTGAGCGCGCTGACAATCTGATCCAGCTGTTCCGCACCCGCATCGAAGATCTGCTCCAGCGCCGCGACCAGAGCGGTTTCAAAACCGTCCGGTACCCGGGCGCGGGTTTGCCAGATAACGTTCTGATACTGGCCTGGCTGATGGATCTGGCCGTTGCCGCCCTCCCGCGCCGGGATCACCTGTTGGGTGTCCGGCAGCCAGGGATTGAAATCGGTGATGTGCTGCATGGGTTACTCCTCCTCGATAAGGGTGATCTGGATACGATCGTCGATCACCCGGGTGGGAAAGGTGTGCAGATCGCGGCCGCCGGGTTCGCGCAGGCACTTGCCGGTGCGCACATCGAATAACGCCTCGTGCAGCGGACATTCGACCTTGCCGTCATCAACAAACCCCTGACTGAGCAAGGCATAGGCGTGTGGGCAGACGTCTTCCAGCGCGTAAAATTGGCCATCGATCAGATAAACGCCGATCTCTTTGCCGTCTACCGTCGCCGAGTAAGGGAAATCTTCTTTCACCTGTGATACTTCGCACACGTTCTTCCAGCTCATTGCTTCGTTCCTCTATCTGATTGTTTCATATATGAAACTCAGTTTATTATTTAATACAGCCACTATAGGTCTGGCGAAACTTTCGTCAAGCGAGCAACGCGGCAAAAGTTAATGGTTGGTTATTTAAAAGTTGCAAATGCGGTGGGGATCACGAAAAAATGCACCGATATGAAAAAGCTATCAATAACCTGTGTTTCATCGCAAAAAAAGGGTTAAAAAAGCGTTGATTTGCGTCGTAACCTGCGAGTAAAACAGCTCTGGCAAGGGTTAACCCACCATCGCAATTAACAATAAACTTACACTTCAAGGCTAAATCCCCTGTTTCGCCCTGCGGCGGCGACAGGCGGGTTTTCTGCTGTCTGAAGTCGCGATCTTTTTGCTACAGGAGCGTGTATGGAACGCAGGGTGCAACAACGTCAACGCTGGTTCGGGGTGCTCGCGCTGCTGTTTTTGATCGTTATCGCCTACGCCGATCGGGTAAATATCGCCGTGATGCTGGTCAATCCCGACTTCCTGCATCACTTTCAGCTCGACGGCAGCCGCGCGCATCAGGGAATGTTGATGACGGCGTTTCTGCTCGGCTACGGGGCTTCCGCCATGTTGTTGACGCCGTTCCTGGAAACCTTGATGGGCTATCGCCGTGCATTGACGTGGAGCATTGTGCTGTGGGCATTGCTCACCGCCGCCTCGCCGCTGGCCGGTTCACTGCTGCTGCTGTTGGCGGTACGCGCGCTGCTTGGCGCCAGCGAAGGACCGCTGTTTTCGCTGAAAACCATGTACGTCGGCGATCGCTTCGCCGCCGACGAACGCGGCAAGCCCAACGCGGTCAGTGCGCTGGGGGTATCACTGGGGTTGGTGATCGGCTTTCCACTGGTGAGTTTCCTGATGGCGCACTTCGGCTGGGCAATGTCGTTCTATCTGCTGGCGGCGATCAATCTGCTATTGGGACTGACGCTGGTACGGCTGTTTATCCGCCCGCCCCTGCGACCGCAGCCTGCCGTCGCAAGGCCAGCGGCGTTGGCGCGCGTCTGGCAGACCTTCGTGCTGGCCTGGCGCACGCCGATGCTCGGTTGGATCATGCTGATCGAGATCGCCACTCTCAGCTATCTGTGGGGCTCCAGCGCCTGGCTGCCGGCCTATCTGACCGATGAGAAAGGGTTTTCCATCAGACAAATGGGATGGTTGGCATCGCTGCCGTTTGTCGTCAGCATCGCCTCAAAATATCTCGGGGGCGTGCTGCTCGATGCTATCCGCCCCTATCAGGCGCCGTTGATTTTCGCCTTTGGCGGCGCGGCAACCGCGCTGTGCATCTATGGCGTCATGCACAGCCACCAGCTCGGCTGGATGGCGTTTTTCCTGTTGATGGCCAATGCCTGCTGGGGGGCGCAGGGCGCGGCAATCCCCACTCTGCTGCAATACTATGCCCAACCGCAGGCGGTGGGCAGCGCCTATGGTCTGATCAACGGCATCGGCAATCTGTTCTCGGCATTTGTGCCGACGATCATGGGAATGGTGATGGCCAGTCAGGGCAAGGTTTCTTCAGGGTTTACGGTGCTGATCGCGTCGCAATTGCTGACGCTGCTGGCGGGGGGAGTGTTGTTCAGCCGCATGCTGCTGACGCGTGCGACCTCACGGGCCTGATAGCGCGCCCGCCGTGATGGCCGGGCGCCCGTTACCGTCGTCGAGCGGGGCTTAGCGGCCCTTCTTCTTTCGGCCCGGCTGGGTAAAACGCTTGCGCGCAGCCGGATTGCCGCTCGGCTTGTCGACAGTTCTCTGCCCGTTGCCGCTGCTGGCAGGTTTTTTCACCGCCGGTTTGGCTTTTTTGGCCGGTTTGGCTTCCGAGCTGGAATCTTCAATCAGCTTGAACAGCTCAACCAGTTCATCGTCGGTCAGGTCACGCCATTCGCCCAACGGCAGGCCGGCCAGCCCGACGTTCATAATGCGGGTGCGCTCCAGCTTGGTCACTTCATAACCGAAGTGTTCGCACATGCGGCGGATCTGGCGGTTCAGCCCCTGTACCAACACGATGCGGAAGACAAACGGCGCGACCTTCTTCACCTTGCATTTCTTGGTCACCGTACCCAGCATCGGCACGCCGGCACCCAACCCGTGGATGAACTCATCGGTAACCGGCTTGTTGACGGTTACCAGATATTCCTTTTCGTGATCGTTGCCGGCCCGCAGGATCTTGTTCACCAGATCGCCGTGGTTGGTGAGGAAGATAAGCCCCTGGGAGTCTTTATCCAACCGCCCGATCGGGAAGATACGGGTGCTGTGGTTGACGAAATCGACAATGTTGTCTTTCTCGCCGTCTTCCGTGGTGCTGACCACCCCTACCGGTTTGTTCAGCGCGATAAAGATCAGGTTGTCTTCATTGCGCGGTTCGATCAGTTGGCCGTTAACCTTGACCACGTCGCCCGGGAAGACGCGATCGCCAAGCGCCACGCGCTTGCCGTTGATAAATACGTTGCCTTGCTCGATATAACGATCGGCATCGCGACGCGAGCAGATACCGCTTTCGCTGATATATTTGTTAAGACGTATAGATGGTTTGCCCAGCATGCTTTCTCCATACGGCCCTGACCTGACGGCTCAGGGCCTTGAGCTGATACTGTTTTGGTCGCTTACGGCTGCTTTTTGGCCGCCTGCAGGTACAGCATCTCCAGCCCCAGCGTCGCCGCCGCCAGCGCAGTGATTTCAGACTGATCGTAAGCCGGCGCCACTTCTACCACGTCCATGCCGACAATGTTCAGCGACTGCATGCCACGCACCAGCTTCAGCGCGCGATCGGAGGTCAGGCCGCCGATAACCGGCGTACCGGTGCCCGGAGCAAATGCCGGATCCAGACAGTCGATGTCAAAGGTCAGATATACCGGCATGTCGCCGACGATCTGTTTGATCTGGGTCAGCAGATCGTCCACGCCGCGATCGTTCACCTGCGCCGCATCCAGCACGGTAAAACCGTTGTCGTGATCGAACTCGGTACGAATACCGATCTGCACCGAATGGTGCGGGTCGATCAGACCTTCGTTTGGCGCATGGAAGAACATGGTGCCGTGGTCATATTGGCTGCCGTTGGCGTAAGTGTCAGTGTGCGCATCGAAATGCACCAGCGCCATTTTGCCGAAATGCTTGGCGTGCGCGCGCAGCAGCGGCAGCGTCACGAAGTGGTCACCGCCGAAGGACAGCATGCGTTTGCCGGCCTTCAGCAGTTTTTCTGCGTGCGCCTGCAATTTGTCGCTCATGTCCTGCGCATCGCCAAAATTGAACACGATGTCACCACAATCGACAACGTTCAGCCGATCGCGCAGGTCAAAACTCCACGGCCAGCGGTGACCTTCCCAGGCCAGATTGGTCGATACCTGACGAATCGCCGCCGGGCCATGACGGCCGCCGGCACGGCCGGAGGTTGCCATATCGAAAGGAATGCCGGTGATTACCCACTCTGCATCGCTGTCGTAAGGCATGAAATTCAGCGGAAAGCGCAGGAAACCAAAGGCGTTGGACACTAAAGAATTATCGGGCTGATGGCCTAGAGTACTCATATTAAACCCTCATAGTTCAACGATTTGCCTGTTGTGAAAGCGCACAGGCCGGAGCAAAAAAAAATCCCTCCCGCGTCGTTAGCCCGACGAGAAAGGGATCTATTCAAAAATCTTTTGGCACTGCTGATGGCGCAGATTATCGCCGTATTTGGTTCGCGCTTCAAGAGCGCGCATCATCATCCCGACTGCTCGTCGTCATCCAGTATAGACCCTGCATCCTTCAGGCATGTGAACGTGGCCGCCTTCACGAGCTTTGGAGCTGACATCCATTAAGCTCCCGATGATTAGTTTTGTGATTTCAATCCCTTTATCTGAAGGTGAAAATATATAAGTTAATTTCCGTCATACTATTAATGAAACAAACTCACAGTGCGAAGACATTAAGCACGGAAAGAAAATCACATTTAAAATTTAGTTAAATAACACAAGTTAACAGCACGCATAACAGCTAGATCTAACATATAAAGATAAAATAGAGAAAAATAAACCAGATGTTTAATATCATGCCAACACGTCACAAACAGACAATTAAAAATAAAAAACTTTATATAGCACTAGAGGTTATGACGTTCCTATTAAGTATTCCTCTAGGCTATCTTTGTTCTCAAATTGACTCACTGAATGATATTACCTTAGGAATCATTCTCATCTATATCCCTGTATCTATGATCACAGTGGATTATCTTTATCAACGCTTTGAAAGAAAATAAGCGTTATGAGAGAACTAACAACAAAGGAAATACTCACTATTTCTGCTGGAAACGCATATTCTGGCTATGAGGGCCAAGGATGTGCTTCACAGGTTGCCAGCGATGCCAAAAGAGGAGCTTTGGCAGGGGGATATGCAGGTGCAATAGTAGGAGGACCAAGAGGATTGCCTGGTGGGCCAGCAGGGATTGCAGCGGGTGCTATTTCAGGTTTCGCATATGGCTCTATTCGTGGTGCTGCTATCGAAGGTATTCGCTCATACTCTCGTAACTGTGGAGATAATAACAATAGCAATGACCCATTAGGTGGAAATTCTAGTCGCAACAGTGTTAATGGTCAGTGTCATTGGTAATGTCGATATGGCCGGGCACTTCCCGGCCTTGATCGGGATATGTGCATGAAAAAAACTCTCAAAATTTTTGCACTATTTTTATCTGCTATTTGATTGCTTACCTCTTCCAAGGAATAACCATTACCGGCCCTATCGTTCTCAAAGCAATAAGCTACGCTCTGCTGATTGCTTTAGCGTACTTATTTCTCACCAGCACATGGTGGAAACAGCATGTGTTAAAATTAAAAAGTGACGACTAGGTTATAGAATAAACCGCCGTCTGTTGAACATCATTCCCCCCAAAACCGATCAAACCAATAGTGACAACCTACAGAGAAAACCCTGTCCGAATCCTCACGGAGAGTTAACAAATTTGTGATAACTGATATGGGGCAAAGAAATATCGAAGGGGATTGCGGGGGGGAAACCATTAAAAAGGCCGGACATCAGGGAGATGCCCGGCCTTTCAGTTCGGCTCTACTTATTCGTCTTCAAGATAGGTATAACCGTACAGCCCGGCCTCGAACTCTTCCAGGAACTGCGCTTGCAGCCCGTCGTCCAGGTCGGTTTCCTTGACCTGATCGCGGAACTTGGCCAGCAGCGCGATGGGATCCAGCTGTACATATTCCAGCATATCCGCCACCGTATCGCCTTCGTCAGACAACTCGGTTTCAATGGTGCCGTCCGGGAAGACATATACGTCAACCGATGCGGTATCACCAAACAGGTTATGCATATTACCCAGGATTTCCTGATAGGCGCCAACCATAAAGAAGCCCAGCACCGGCGGGTTTTCCGGATCGTACGGCGGCATCGGCATGGTGGTCGCTACGCCATCACCGTCGACGTAATGATCGATGGTGCCGTCGGAATCGCAGGTAATATCCAGCAGCACTGCACGGCCTTCCGGCGGCTTGTCCAGCCCTTCCAGCGGCAATACCGGGAACAGCTGATCGATCCCCCAGGCGTCGGGCATCGACTGGAACAGCGAAAAGTTGACGTAAAACTTGTCCGCCATGCGTTCTTGCAGTTCGTCGATGATCGGACGGTGCGCACGGTTGCTCGGATCGAGCTGCTGCTGGATCTTGTTGCAGATGTTCAGGTACAGCTGTTCCGCCCAGGCACGCTTGGTCAGGTCCAGCATGCCATGCGCGTACTGGGTATGCACATCGTGCAGATCCATCTGGCTGTCGTGCAGCCATTCACGCAACGAACGGCGGTTTTCCGGCTCGTTCATTTCCAGCCAGGTTTCCCACATGCTTTCCAGCGCACGCGGCGCGTCTTCTGCCGGCGGATGAGGTTCGCCGAATTCGTTACGTTCCACGCCGATCACGTTGGACACCAGCACCGTATGGTGGGCGGTGACCGCACGGCCGGATTCGGTGATCACTGTCGGGTGTGGCAAGCCGTGCTCGTTACAGGCGTCGCCGATGCCCCAGATGACGTTGTTGGCGTATTCGTTCAGACCGTAGTTCACCGAACAGTCAGACTGGGAGCGCGTGCCTTCATAGTCGACCCCCAGACCGCCGCCCACGTCGAAGCACTGGATGTTGACGCCCAGTTTGTGCAGTTCAACGTAGAAACGCGCTGATTCACGCACGCCGGTAGCGATATCGCGAATGTTGGCCAATTGCGACCCCAGGTGGAAGTGCAGCAATTGCAGGCTGTCGAGGCGACCCGCTTCACGCAGCGTTTCTACCAGTTTCAATACCTGCACCGCCGCCAAACCGAATTTGGACTTTTCGCCACCGCTGGACTGCCATTTACCTGAGCCCTGCGACGCCAGACGCGCACGCACGCCCAGGCGCGGTACTACGTTCAGCCGCTCGGCCTCTTCCAGCACCAGGTTGATTTCCGACATCTTCTCAATCACCAGGTACACTTTGTGCCCCAGCTTTTCACCGATCAGCGCCAGACGAATATATTCACGGTCTTTATAACCGTTACAGACAATCACCGAGCGAGTCATGCCCGCGTGCGCCAGAACCGCCATCAGCTCGGCTTTGGAACCGGCCTCCAGCCCCAGCGGCTCGCCGGAGTTGACCAGCGATTCAATCACCCGGCGGTGTTGGTTAACCTTGATCGGATAAACCAGGAAGTAGCCACCTTCGTAGCCGAACGATTCACGCGCGCGCTTGAACGCCGCGTTAATCGAACGCAGACGGTGCTGCAAAATCTGTGGGAAGCAGAACAGTGCCGGCAGGCGCTGTCCCTCTTTCTGCCGCTCCTTCACCAGTTCGGCAAGATCGACGCGCGCCTGCGGGACGTCCGGATCGGGGCACACGCTGATGTGGCCAAGCTCGTTGACGTCATAATAGTTGTTGCCCCAGTAGGCGACATTATAAGTACGCAGCATCTTGCTGGCATTACGATCATTCATGGCAACCTCCTGCATGGAGCGCAAAGAAATAGATTCGTCCGCAACCGGCGGACGGTGTTTCAACTGATCATCAGACATTACTCGCCTCACTTCCCGTACTGACGATATAGTCAGCCACTATCGCAGCTACATCCCGCGAGAACAACCCGACAAACCGCCTTTGCGGCAGTGAATTACCCTGCCGTTCGCCGGTAGCGATCGGTTTATTACTCATATAATTGTAAGACACCCTGTTCAAACCTCGTGAATCGGGTCAAGAAACATCCCACAGGAAGGCTGTAGGCTACCCTTGTTCAGTTCGTCAGACGACCGTTAGCCGGCCCGAGAATCCTGAGTAGCGCCCAGATGCGTGTAACATCGGGTTGATGGTGTAGAGACAAAACGGAAGATAGCAGAAGAATTGGCGCCAGAACGGCACTGCTGTTGAGAACCAACAACCGGTAGACAACGGATCATTAATCCAACCACCTCCACGCGCGTCGTTCATGATGAACGACCCAGCCTCTATATATAGTGAACGAACGTGACCGTTCGATGAAGCGGCGGCGTCGCAGCGACGCCTACGGTTGGTCAGGCTGTCACCGTCGGCAGACACGGGAACTGACCCTCTGTCCCGCCGCGTACTGTGCACCAAATGAACCGCGCGCGCAGTTTATACCGGTAACCGGGGCAAAATGCAAAATGAAAATTGGCTGACAACTGTTTCAAGCGATGAAAATGGCGTCACCTGGCTTGCGTAAAAGAGCGATGCGGCAAAAAAATACTGGCAATCCGGCTAAAGCATAACCTAAAATAGACGTCCAGATGTTAATCCATCTATACTGGTTAACCGACAAGCTGCTTAACGGCTTTGCCAGAGGGGCGTTGCAGGATGCATCTCGCGCCATCCGCGGAGACCCTTCGCCTTGGTGCCCGGATCTCCAGCGCTGTGCAGTAATTTCCAACCCGTCTTATGCAAGGTAAAGAATACAATGGCTAAACACCTTTTCACGTCAGAATCCGTTTCTGAAGGTCATCCTGATAAAATCGCCGACCAGATCTCTGATGCGGTTCTTGACGCCATCCTGGAACAGGATCCAAAAGCTCGCGTAGCCTGCGAAACATACGTAAAAACCGGCATGGTACTGGTCGGTGGCGAAATTACCACCAGCGCTTGGGTCGATATCGAAGAGATCACCCGCAAGACCGTACGTGAGATCGGCTATGTTCATTCAGACATGGGTTTTGACGCCAACTCCTGCGCCGTACTGAGCGCTATCGGCAAGCAGTCGCCAGACATCAACCAGGGCGTTGACCGTACCGATCCGCTGGAACAGGGTGCCGGCGATCAGGGCCTGATGTTTGGTTACGCCACCAACGAAACCGACGTGTTGATGCCAGCTCCCGTGACTTACGCGCACCGTTTGGTACAGCGTCAGTCCGAAGTGCGTAAAAACGGCACTCTGCCGTGGCTGCGCCCGGATGCCAAAAGCCAGGTCACCTTCCAGTATGATGATGGCAAGATCGTCGGCATCGATGCGGTAGTGCTGTCTACCCAGCACGCCGAAGACATCGCGCTGAAAGACCTGCAAGAAGCGGTGATGGAAGAGATCATCAAGCCGGTACTGCCGGCAGAGTGGCTGAGCGCCGCCACCAAATTCCACATCAACCCAACCGGCCGTTTCGTCATCGGTGGTCCAATGGGCGACTGCGGCCTGACCGGGCGTAAAATCATCGTTGATACCTACGGCGGCATGGCACGCCACGGCGGCGGTGCGTTCTCCGGTAAGGATCCGTCCAAGGTTGACCGTTCAGCCGCCTATGCGGCGCGTTACGTTGCCAAAAACATCGTGGCCGCCGGCCTGGCCGACCGCTGTGAGATCCAGGTTTCCTACGCGATTGGCGTGGCGGAACCGACCTCCATCATGGTGGAAACCTTCGGTACCGAGAAAGTGCCAACCGAGCAGTTGACGCTGCTGGTACGCGAATTCTTCGACCTGCGCCCATACGGCCTGATTCAGATGATGGATCTGTTGCAGCCGATCTATCGCGAAACCGCCGCCTACGGCCACTTTGGTCGTGAACACTTCCCATGGGAAGCGACCGACAAAGCCGCACTGCTGCGCGACGCTGCCGGCCTGAAATAAGTCCCGGCATCAACATAAAAACGGCAAGCCTTGGCTTGCCGTTTTTTTTGAACGGATGGGTGCTCATGGATCAACGCATCGACTGCCGGCCAGCGGAGGCAATCCCCCCGCCACCGGGTTGCCTTACCGCCCGGATTCGTAAGCCCAAATGGCCGCAACCTCCGTATTGCCCGATCGGATCCGCAGCTCGCAAAGCATGCTGCGGGTTATCCATGCCGGTGATATTGCCGTGGCACAAATAACCACCAGTTTTAACAGGCTTCGTTTGTTCGGCATCATGCCTTCTTCTCCTTGCCTGGCAGCGGGTAAGAGGCGAGTTTGACGTTGTCGTGCGTTAAAGTAGGCCTCGGGTTGATGAACATCGACTCGGGGCTTATCTCTTTGTCCCCTTCACGCTGGCTCCAGATACACAGATCCAGAGCACCCGCGCGCACTATATTCACCCTATCCTCCCTTCCCTCGTTCCTCTTCACGCTAAATGTCGTTTTTGCGCAACGGCACGCAACGTATTGCAGAGCGTTGAAAATATAAAAAAAGGCCCAGCAACGCCGGGCCCCTGATGGCAGAGAGTACCGTGGAGACGCGGCTTACGACGTCTGCTTGCGCAGCAGGTACACGAAGTACGGCGCGCCAATAAACGTCGCCAGCAACCCGGCCGGGATCTGATTCGGGAACATCACCATGCGGCCGCACCAATCGGCAAACATCATCAGCAGGCCGCCCAGCATTGCTGCGATCAACATCTGCGGCAATGCACGGCGGAATCCCAGCATGCGCGCCATATGTGGCGCCATCAGGCCGACAAAGCTCAGCGGCCCCACGGTCAGCGTCGCCATGGCGGTTAGCGTCGCCGCCAGCAGCAGAATGCTCAGCCGCACCGGCGTCAGCGCAATGCCGACCGAACGCGCGGTGGCGCTTCCCAGCGGCAGAATGGTCAACCAACGGCGGCACAGCGGCGCCAACAGCACCAGCAGCGCCGCAATCACCGCCGTACGCACCGCCTGCGGCGCCGTCACCGAATAGGTCGAACCGGAAATCCAGGTCAACAGGCCGCCCATGCGCGGATCGCCACTGGCAAGCAGCAGGTAGATGGTGGTGGTGAACGCGGTGCTGAGCGCGATCCCCGCCAGCAGCATGCGCTCGGTAGAGAAACCACCACGCCCGGCGGCAATCATGATGATCAGCAGCGTGACCGCCGCGCCGAGGCTGCCCGCCGGTAACAGCCAGACAAAGGCATCGCCCGGCACCAGGAACAGCATCATCACCACGCCAAATGCCGCACCGGAACTGATCCCCAGCACTTCCGGGCTGGCCATCGGGTTACCGGTCAGTTTCTGGATCAGCGTGCCCGCCACCGCCAGCATCATGCCGGCCGCCAGCGCCGACAGTACCCGTGGCCAGCGCCAGGGCAGTAAAGCCTCAAACTCCGCGCCGTGGCTCCAGTGCCAGCCAGCGGCATTCTGGCCAAACATCAACGCCACCGCCAACCCGGCCAGCAACAGTACGCTGCCCAGCAGCAACCACAGCAGCAGATGGCGACGCTCGGCCGGAACACGATCGCCGAGATTCATCGGCGGCGGCGTTGCAGCGCTGCGCAGACGTGGCAACAGCCACAGCAGCAA
Organism: Serratia sp. Sp408; assembly: GCF_057180665.1. Classification (NCBI taxonomy): domain Bacteria; kingdom Pseudomonadati; phylum Pseudomonadota; class Gammaproteobacteria; order Enterobacterales; family Yersiniaceae; genus Serratia; species Serratia sp. Sp408. The sequence goes on along the minus strand of NZ_JBXUFT010000011.1, from coordinate 87,845 downwards.
CGGCGCACCGATCAGTGCCGTAGCGGCACCGGTAGGAATTTCACGCCACACCTGAGTCAACCATATCATCGCCTGATCGGTCAGCCACAGCAGCAGAGCCCCCAGCAGCGGAGCCAGTAACATACGGTGTGCCAAACGCCGCGCGCCGAGCATCTTCGCCATCAGCGGCGCAAACAGACCGATAAAGCCAATCACCCCCACCGCATTGACCAGCATAGCGCTGAAGATAATCGCCAACGCCAACGCGCAGAAACGCGACAGCGCCAGCCCCAGTCCCAGATTGCGCGCCACGCCGTCATCCAGCCCCAGCAGCGTCAGCGGCCGGATCAGCAACGCCGCCAGCACGGCAACCACCAGCAGCCGCGGCCAAATGAACTGCACCGCACTCCAATCCTGTTGATTGAGCGAACCGGTACTCCACATAAACAGCCCTTGCAGCTGTTCATAATTGAACAGTGCCAGCAGGCTGCTGACCGCGCCACAATACAGCCCCAGCACCAGACCGGCCAGAATCAGCGTCACCGGCGACATGCGCTTGCCCCAGGCCACGCCGAACACCAATCCACCGACCACGATGGCACCCGCCATCGCCGCCAGTTGCCGGGTCAGTTCGCCGCCCGGCAGCATCCACAGCGTCGCGATGGTCAAGCCCAGCTGAGCGCCCGCAGACACCCCGAGCGTTGCCGGTTCAGCCAGCGGGTTGCGCAGTACCTGTTGGAACAGTACCCCCACCAGCCCCAACCCGGCGCCTGCCAGCAGCGAAACGGCAAAACGTGGTAACAGGCTGTAATGGAACACCATTTGCCGTACATCGTCGATATCCGGTGCGCTCAGCGCCTGTGGCCACAGCGCCGCCGGCAACTGCTGCATCAGGTTGTAGAGGGTCAGGCCGCCTGCCGCTGCCAACAGCAGCAATATCAACGCCACCGGCATCAGACGGAGTCGAGCGCTCATCGCTTGCCCTCCTGCGCCTGTTCCAGCAGACGACAAAAGCGCATCGCCGACAGCGTCGCGCCATAAAACCACACCGCCGGCACCTTGCGCAGTTGCCGCTGGCGAACAAACGGCAACGCCTGCCATAGCGGCGTCGCACTCACCTGCTCCAACATCGCCTGATTTCCATGATCGAGATAAATCGCCCGCGCGTTTTTCACCGCGGCCAGCCGTTCAATCCCCACCACCGCCGATCCCCAGAAATTGGTTTCGCCCTGCCAGGCGTTGGCGATGCCGAGTTGGTCCATGACCTCCTGGAACAGGCTCTGCTGGCCGATGATCAACGCATGACGGGTATCTACCAGCGAAAACAGCAGCAGCGGCTGCGTGGTATATCCCTGCAACCGCCGGCGCGCATCGCCGATAAAGGCATCGAACTGCATCAGGTGCCGTTGCGCACGCGCCTCCAACCCCAGACGCTGTGCCAACTGCCGCAACGATTGCCGGGCCACCGTCAGCGGTTTGCCACTGCCGTCGTTGAAGTTGAACGCCATGCCTGGCGCGATCGGCGCCAATTGCTGTGGCGAGGGGCCATAACCTTGTGACAGCAGCAGCAGCGACGGTTGCAGCTGTTGCAGCAGCTCCAGATTCGGTTCGGTGCGCTGACCGACGTCAATCACCGACGCCGGTAACGCCGGCTCATTGACCCACAGGTTGTAATTGTAAATATCGGCCACCGCCATCGGCGTAACGCCCAGTGCCATCAGCAATTCGGTGGGCAGCCACTCCAGCGCGACAATGCGCGACAGGTCCGGCAACGCGGCAGCGCGGCCCGGCAGGCCATACAGCAACGGTGCCGCCGCCATTGCCGCCAGCAGGCGGCGTCGGACAGGATCATGAGGAAAATGACGCATCAGTAGACAAAGCTCACCGGCGCGCCGCCGCTTGGGTGCGGCAGCGTGCCCATTGGAATACCGTAGATTTGTTCCAGCACCGGCCCCTGCATCAGCTCCAGCGGCGCGCCCTGTGCAATGACCTCGCCGCTACGCAACGCCACCAGGCTATCGCAATAACGTGCGGCCATATTGATGTCATGCAATACCGCAATCACCGTCAGGCCACGCTGCCGGCTCAGGCGCTGGATCAACGCCAACACCTCGACCTGATGCGCGATATCCAGCGCGGAGGTCGGCTCATCCAGCAGCAGGCAGCGGCTATCCTGCGCCACCATCATCGCCAGCCAGGCACGTTGCCGCTCGCCGCCGGACAAACTGTCCACCAGCCGCGCAGCAAAGGGCTTTAGCCCCACCAACGCGATGGCGTCTTCGACATGCTGACGATCGGCGGCAGAAAAACGCCCCAGCGCGCCATGCCACGGATAGCGGCCAACCGCTACCAGCTCGCGCACCGTCATCCCTTCCGCGGCCGGCAACTGCTGCGGCAGATAGGCTACCTGACGTGCAAATGCCTTGCTGTCCCACTGCGGCAGCGGCTTTTGGTTAAGCAACGCCTGGCCGCCGGTTGGCTGATGATGACGACCAAGGATTTTCAGCAAGGTGGATTTACCGGAGCCATTGTGACCGATCAGTCCGCAGACCTTCCCCTGGGGGAAGGACAGCGACAGCGGTTGCAGCAGTATGCGCCCGGGAACGGCAAAGCTCGCGTTGTCCAACGTGAAGGTTGCGTCTTGAAGATGTTGTGTATCCTGCATAGGCCCTGTTTTCACCGCAGGGCAACCTAGGCCCCCCTGCGGTTGTCCGGTTAGAAGCGGAAGGTTGCGGTAGCGACCACCTGACGTTCTGCGCCCCAGTAGCAGCCATAGGTGGCAAAGCAGCTGGAGACGTATTCCTTGTCAAACACATTGTTGACGTTGATGGCGATGGAAGAGCCTGGCAGATTGAAGCGCGCCAGATCGTACTTCACCGCCGCGTCAAACACCGTGTAGTCTTTCACTTTAAAGCTGTTGGCTTCATCGCCGTAGCTGGAACCGACGTAGCGCACCCCGGAACCCAGGGTCAGGCCGCTGAGCGCCGTTTCGTAGAAGGTGTAATCCGCCCACAGCGATGCCATGTGCTTGGGAATGGCTGCCGGGGCATTGCCCTGCAGGGTGGTGTCTTTGGTGTATTCGGCATCGGTATAGGTATACGACCCCAGCAGGTTGACATTGGCGGTCAGCGCCGCCTTGGCCTCCAGCTCTACGCCACGCGAACGGATTTCGCCGCCCTGCTTGGTAAAGCCGGGATGGTCGGTATCTGCTACCTTGTTGTTGGTTTTGGTCAACTGATAAATTGCCATGCTGGCGGTGATCGGACGATCCGTCGGTGCATACTTCACGCCGGCTTCATACTGCCGACCTTTGGATGCCGAGAACACGTTACCATCAATATCGGCACCGGAGGTCGGCTCGAAGGATTCGCTGTAGCTGATATAAGGCGCAACGCCGTTATCAAATACATAGTTCAGACCGGCACGCCCGGTGAACTGATTGTCCTTTTGTCGGGATACCGAATCGCCGTCCAAACGGTTGGTGCTGTTGGTGTCGCTCCAGTCATACCGGCCGCCCATGGTCAGCACCCAGTTATGCCACTCGGCCTGATCCTGAACATACAGGCCGGTCTGCTCCTGCCGATTGACCTGGCTGGCGCCGCCGTTAATCGTGTAACTCTGGTTACCGTATTGCGGAGCAATGACGTTCAGACTGGACGCGCTGCCATACTGGTAAACCACGTCGTTACGCATGCGCATATAATCTACCCCCAGCAACAGGGTGTGATCGACGGCGCCGGTAGCGAACCTGGCCTGGGCCTGCGTATCCACCGCGAAGCTGGACAGGTGCTCCTTCGAGTTCATCACCCCGCGCGTCAGCTCGGCAGGGTTACTGGCGCTGATACCCGATCCATAGATAGAACGGTAATCGACGTCCATTTTGGAGTAACGCAGGTTTTGCCGCACGGTCCACACGTCGTTAAAGCCGTGTTCAAAGGCATAGCCGAGCATCTGCTGCTTGCGCGAGATGTTGTTGTAACCGGGCTCGCCGTCGTTGAAACTGGTTGGCAGCTTACCGTTGATGCCGTTTTCAACCGTGCCTTCTTTCGGCAGCCAGCCGTAATAACCCACGCTCGGATCGTCCTGGAAGCTGCTGAGCAGCGTCAGCGAGGTGCGATCGTCCGGTCGCCAGGTAAAGGAAGGCGCGATGGCGTAGCGTTTGCTCTTCTCTCCCACCTGCTGCTGATCTTCGTCACGCGCCAGGCCGGTCAGACGATACGAGTAAACGCCGGCGTCATCCAGCGCGCCGCCAAAGTCAAACCCGGTCTGGAACAGATTGTCGGTGCCCATCTTGAACTGGACTTCGCGCAGTTGCTCGGTGGTCGGGCGTTTGCTGACCAACGCCACCACCCCGCCCGGATTGCTTTTGCCGTACAGCACCGAAGACGGCCCGCGCAGCACTTCGGCACGCTCCAGGAAGTAGGGGTCGATCTGAAAAATCGAATAGTTGTCATCCTGCAGCTTCAAACCGTCCAGATACATATTGGTGCCGACCGAACTGAAGCCGCGAATGTTCACCGAATCATAGGCGGTGGAAGCGCCACGGTTACCGACCATCACGCCTGGCGTATAGGCCAGTGCGCTTTTCACCGTGTCCGGCTGGCGCATGTCCATCTCTTCACGCGTCACCACCGATACCGACTGTGGCGTTTTCACCAGCGGCGTATCGGTTTTGGTGCCGGTGGCGCTGTGCTTGGCGGCGTAGGTGCCTACCGGCCCCCAGGCGCTCTCCTGCGGCGCACTGCTGCTGCCCACCACGGTGAGCGTGTCTTCCTTGCCGTTGCTGGTCGCGCTGTCGGCGGCCAAAGACGGCAGGCTGAAGGAGCCTAACGCGGCGGCGATGGCAATTGCCGCACCGCGCACGGGAAATCGGCTGAACACAGCCGGAGATGAAGAAGGACGCTTGGTCGGCATGGTTTTTTCTCTGATGTCGGTGATAACGAATGTAAACGATAATAATTATTATAAGCGTCGCATTTTATGCAGAAGCGTAATTGAACTGCAAGCTGATTTCCGTTAAGGGAAACCAGTAACGATGCGCATTCAGCCCGTTTAACCCGCGCTAAATATCCTGATGCCAAAAACAAAAAAGCCCGCAACTGAACGTTGCGGGCCGAGTAACAAAACAAGCGGATTCTTGTAGGCGATTTTACATTTCTGCGCCTGAATTATTGGCCGAACATATCCTTAATCCAGCCGGCAACGCCGTCAGCACCCTTCTGCTCGTTTTGCGGCTGCTGCTGTTCCTGCTGTTGCTGGATCGCCGCCTGACTGGCCTGACACAACCCGTCCGGGTTATCGGTCCATACCGGCAGAGTGCGACCGCCGCCGCCGCAGATAAAGTTACCGTCGCCGTCAATGTTCATCTGGCTAATGCCCTCCGGCGGTTGCAGCATCAATGGCAACGGCGTCTGGTTCTCCAGATAACGACGATACAGCGTCAGCGCGCCGTTGGCGCCGGTCAGCTTGGCCGGGCCATTGTTGTCGCGCCCCACCCAGGCAATCGCCACCTCTTTGCCGTCCACGCCGGCAAACCAGCTGTCACGCAGGTCGTTGGTGGTACCGGTTTTGGCCGCCAGATGGTAATTCGGGAACTTCACCGACAGCGAGCGCGACGTACCGCGCGCTACGCCCTGCTGCATCGCATACAGCGTCAGATAGGCCGCCTGTGCCGGCACCACGCGTTCCGCCTGCGGGAAGCTCTGGTACAGCACGCTGCCATCTTCGGCGATCACCGAACGCAGAGCCGACAACGGCGCACGGTTACCACCGCTGGCGATGGTCTGGTATTCCTGTGCCACTTCCATCGGCGTCAGGCCAATCGCCCCCAACAGCATCGACGGCACCGGGTTGATTTCCGCCTTCGGAATACCCAGACGTTGCAGCGTGGCGCTGATTTGATCCAGCCCGACCGCCATCCCCAGATTTACCGTCGGTACGTTCAGCGAGTTGGCCAGCGCATCCACCAGCATCACCTTGCCACGGAATCGGCGATCGTAGTTGTTTGGCTGCCATACGCTGCCATTCGGCTGCTTCAACGACAGTGGCGCATCCGCCAGCCAGGTGTTCAAACGGTACTTGTCCGGTTCAGACAACGCGGTCAGATAGGTTGGCGGCTTGGCCAGAGAGCCCACCAGACGGCGCGCCTGGATCGCACGGTTGAAGCCGGCATATTGCGGATCGGAGCCGCCGACCATGGCACGCACTTCGCCGCTGAAGCGATCGACGATCACCATCGCCGCTTCCAGATCCTTGACGTTACGCGCGGCGCGCAGTGCTGGCACGCCGGTTTCCACCGCTTTTTCCGCCGCATCCTGCGATACCGGATCGAGGGTGGTGAAGATCTTCACCCCCGACAGGTCGTTGACCTTGTCACCCAGTTTGGCCTGCAATTCTTGACGCACCAATTGCATAAAGGCCGGTTGCGGGGTAATCACGCCGCCTTTCGGCTGCACGCCCAATGGACGCGCGCTGAGCATATTGTACAGCTCGGCATCGATAACCCCCTGGTTCTGCAACAGTTTCAACACCAGATTACGGCGTTCAAGCGCCAGTTTCGGGTTACGCCACGGGTTATACAGCGACGCGCCCTTTACCATGCCGACCAGCAACGCCTGCTGATCGAGGCTCAGCTCATCGACCGGGCGACCGAAGTAATACAGGCTGGCCAGTGGGAAACCACGAATCTGATCGCTGCCGCTCTGGCCGAGATACACCTCGTTGAGGTACAGCTCCAGAATGCGATCCTTGCTGTAACGGTAATCGACCAGCAACGCCATGTAGGCTTCGTTGAGCTTACGCCACAGCGAGCGTTCATTGGTCAGGAACAGGTTCTTCACCAACTGTTGTGTCAGGGTACTGCCACCCTGCACCGCACGACCGGCGGTCAGGTTGGCCACCAGCGCACGGCCGATGGAGTACGGGCTGACGCCGCCATGCTCATAGAAGTGGCGGTCTTCGGTAGCGATCAGCGTATCCACCAGCAGATCGGGGAAACCGCTACGCGGTACAAACAGTCGCTGCTCACCGTTAGGCGATTGCAACATGGTGATCAGTCGCGGATCCAGGCGGAAGAAACCGAAGCTGCGCCGGTTTTCCATGTTTTCGATTTTGGCGAGCCGATTGTTTTGGAAATCGAGACGCGCATGGATCTGGCCTTCCTTGCCATCCGGGAAGTCAAACGGACGACGCAGCATTTCGATGCTGTTGGCCTGTACGGTAAATTCTCCCGGACGCGTCATGCGACTCACCTGGCGGTACTGCATCCCTTCCAGCAGATCGACCATTTCCTTTTTGCTGTACGGCATGCCCGGTTCAAGGTTGACCATGCGGCCATAGACCGCCGCCGGCAACTGCCAGACCTTGCCGTCAATGCGGCTGCGGATCTGGGAATCAAGGTAGACGCCGTACACCGCCAGCAGCACGGCAATCACCAGAATGATTTTAACAATCAGGCCAAGCCAGCGGCGTTTTTTACGCGGTGGGGCAGCTTTTACCTTACGCGGCATGCGTTGCTCCTGGTCATCATAGTCTTCATCCTCATACTCATCCTGATAGTCATCTGCTTCAAAATCATCATAGTCGTCGTCTCTGCGACGGCGCAGCGGTTTGCGCGATGCGCTGCGTTTCGGTTGCTTGCCTTTGCGCCCAATGGGTTCGCGGTCATCCCCAGCCATTGCCGTTGTTCTCCACGCTGAACGGCCCGTGGCCGTAAATGAATCGCTTAATCTGTTCCTGCACCGGACGCGTGAACAGAAGAAACATCTGAATTCTATACCCTAAACCAGCACCACTGCATCACGGCACGTCGCCAGGCTCAGCCCGGGTCGCCGTCGCGACCAGCACATCCGCCTATTGGTATTTCTTGGTACGCCGCGTCGGAGCGGCGTTGGCCGGGTCGTCAGGCCATAAGTGCTTCGGGTAGCGCCCTTTCATCTCTTTTTGCACTTCGCGGTAGGCCCCTTGCCAAAACGCCGCCAGATCGCCGGTAATTTGCAGCGGTCGGTGCGCCGGAGAGAGTAACTCAAGCACCACCGCGATGCGACCCTCGGCCAGCATCGGACTGCGCTGTTCACCAAACATTTCCTGCAAACGCACCGGCAACAGCGGCGGCTTGTCCGCATCGTAACGGATCGGCAGGCGACTGCCGGTCGGCACAGTGTAATGAGTGGGCAACGCATTATCCAGCCGCTGCTTTTGTTGCCAGTCGAGCAGCCGACCAAGGGCCTCGGCAAGGTTGACCTGCTTGAGCCCGCGTAAATCCCGCACGCCGCCGAGAGATGGCAGCAGCCAGCGCTCCAGCGAGTCCAACAGGGTCTCATCATCCACCGCTGGCCAGTCGGCCTCCGGCAGCCAGCGCTGTGCGCATTGTAAACGAATACGCAGTTGCTCGGCTGCGCTATCCCAACCCAGCACCGCCAGCCCCTGCGTGCGTACCCACTCGATCAGCGCCTGTTGCAGCGCGTCGTCCGCCGGTTTTGCCAACGGTCGGGCTTTCAGCGTCAGGCGGCCAATCTGCTGGCGCTGCCAGGCGCGCAGCGTGCCCTTCTCCTCATCCCACTCGACGGCGGTCTGCTGCCGTATCAGGTGCGGCAACTGTGCGGCCAATGCCTCGATATCTACCGGCAACGCCAACAGGATGCGTGCATCGGGACTGTTGGCTCCCTGTAACAACGCGGGTGCAATCAGCCACGGCGTGCGCGACAGAGCCTCATCCTGATCCATTGCGGCACCCATGCCGTTTGCCAACAGGTAACGGCCATCCTGGCCACGCCGTTGGGCAATGCGGTCGGCGAAGGCCTGCGCCAGCAAACGCGGCGCCAGCGTGACATCCACCTGACCGGCACGCCCCGGCAGCCGTTGGGCAAGCTGGCGCGCGCGCCGTTGCCAATGCGGCTGCGGGCGACTCAGCCAGTAATCGATATCCATGGCTCCCCCGCGCGGCGGCTCCTCCAACAGTGCCGCCAGCAGCGCCGCGGTCGCCAGCCCATCGGCGCCTGATTGCGCGCCGGCATGCAGCATCGCCGCCAGTCGGGGTTCACAGCCCATCATCGCCATTTGCCGCCCGGCGACGGTCAGCTTGCCGCCGTCGTCGGTGGCGCCAAGGGAATGCAGCAGGCGTTGCGCCGCCGCCAGTGCGCTTGCGGGGGGCGCATCGAGCCAGGTCAGTTGCCCGGGATCCACACAGCCCCATTGCAGCAGCTCCAGCCAAAAACCGCACAAATCGCTTTGTCCTATTTCCGCCTCGGCATGCTCGGCGGCGCGCTCGCCCTGCTCCCTGGCAAACAGATGCCAGCAGATGCCCGGCTCCAGGCGTCCGGCGCGGCCGGCTCGCTGGATCATCGACGCCTGGCTGATACGCTGTGTCAGCAACCGTGTCAGACCGCTGCGCGGGTCGTAACGCGCGACGCGCTCCAACCCGCTGTCGACCACCAGCCGTATGCCTTCGATGGTCAGGCTGGTTTCGGCAATATTGGTCGCCAGCACCACCTTGCGTCGCCCGGCAGCCGCCGGCTGGATCGCCCGCTGTTGCTGTGCGAGCGGCAGCGCGCCGTACAGCGGGCAAAGATCGACATCGCTGGCGACGGCACCATTAAGGCGTTCCTGTACCCGGTTGATCTCCGCCACCCCCGGCAGGAACAGCAGCAGCGAGCCGTGCTGCTCAGCCAGCAGGCGCTTGACCGCCGCCGCCACGCCATCTTCCAGCCGCGGGTAGCTGGCCAGAGAATGATAGTGACGCTCTACCGGGAAGCTGCGCCCTGCCGACACCACCACCGGCGCGTCCGGCAACAGCGGTGACAGGCGCGCATTGTCCAGCGTCGCCGACATCACCAGCAGCTTCAGATCGTCGCGTAGCCCCTGTTGCACGTCGAGCAGCAGCGCCAGCGCCAAATCCGCCTGCAGGCTGCGCTCATGAAATTCATCGAGGATCACCAGCGAGACGCCCTGCAATTCGGCATCCTGCTGCAACATGCGGGTCAGCACCCCTTCAGTCACCACCATCAGGCGGGTATCAGGCCCGCTGCGCGTTTCGGCCCGCATGCTGTAGCCCACCGTTGCGCCCGGCTCTTCCCCCAGTTGCTGCGCCAGGCGGTAAGCGACGTTTTTTGCCGCCAGCCGGCGGGGCTCGAGCATGATAATGCGCCCCGGCAATCCCGCTCGCGCCAGGATCTGCAACGGCAGCCAGGTCGATTTGCCGGCACCGGTAGGGGCGTGCAGCAGCACCTGCGGTGCGCTGTGCAATGCAGTGAGCAGTTCATCGAGTATCGCGCTGACGGGCAATGAAGACACAGTCTCTCCGTGGTGGTTAACATTCAAAACCGGGCATTGTACAGTATGTTGCCTTCAATCAATGAGATCGTTATGTCCAGTAGCCGCCGCCTGTTCTTTGCCCTCAGCCTGCCCGACGCCTTGCAGCAACCGGTAATTCGCTGGCGCGCCGAGGCGTTTCAGCCTGAACACGGCCGCCCGGTGGCCGCAGCCAATCTGCATCTGACGCTGGCGTTTCTCGGTGACGTCAGCGCGCAGAAAGAAGCGGCGTTGACGCAACTGGCCGGACGCATCCGTCAGCCGGGGTTCAGCATTACCCTGGACGATCTCGGCCATTGGCCGCGACCCGGCGTAGTATGGCTCGGCTGCAAGCGCGCGCCGCGCGGACTGCTGCAACTGGCCGATATGCTGCGCTCGCAGGCGGCACGCAGCGGCTGCTTCCAAAGCCCGCTGCCATTCCATCCACATATTACGCTACTGCGCGCCGCCACCCGACCGATAGCGCTGCCGCCGTCGACTCCGGGCTGGGTGATGCCAGCCACACAATTTTCCCTGTATCAATCGGTATTCGAACATGGCCGCACGCGCTATCAGCCGCTGGCGCACTGGCCGCTAAAATAAGCAGGAACATCCATGGAATTTACCCCGCCGCTGCAATCCGCCACGCTGATTAAACGTTACAAGCGCTTTCTGGCCGATGTAGTGACGCCGCAAGGCGATACCTTTACCCTGCACTGCGCCAACACCGGCGCCATGACCGGCTGCGCCACGCCCGGCGACACCGTGTGGTACTCCACGTCGACCAATGGCAAACGCAAATATGCCCATAGCTGGGAGCTGACGCACACCCAACAGGGCGACTGGATCTGCGTCAATACTCTGCGTGCCAACGCTCTGGTACGCGAAGCCATTGAACGTAATTTAATCAGTGAATTATCCGGTTACAGTAAAATGACCGGCGAAGTAAAATATGGCGGTGAAAACAGTCGTATCGATTTGTTATTACAGGCAGAAAACCGCGTTAACTGCTATATTGAAGTCAAGTCGGTCACATTATTGCAACAGAAACGTGGTTACTTCCCTGATGCCGTCACGCTCAGAGGGCAGAAGCATTTACGCGAGTTGCAGAGCGTGGCTGCAAGCGGGCAGCGGGCGGTATTGTTTTTTGCCGTGTTACACAGTGGCATCGACCATGTCGCCCCCGCTCATCATATAGATGCGCATTATGCGTCACTGTTGGCTCAGGTTCGGCTGCAGGGTGTAGAAGTGGTTTGTTATGGGGCTAAATTATCACCTGACGGTATATATCTTGAAGATAAGTTACCGTTTTTTATCGATTAGCGATTCCGGGAACAAATATTTCGACAACCGGATATTGCGTCGCCAAATACGCCTTCCTTCACACGATTGTCAAGCAGGCGACAGGAATAATTGCCAACCTACTTCCCATCTGTTATTTATAGCGGCCTGTTTTTCCCCCGCATTGGGGATTCGATAGTGCGTGTGTATGTAGGAGAAGCAACATGCAAGAAGGGCAAAACCGTAAAACCTCGTCCTTGAGCATTCTCGCCATCGCTGGGGTGGAGCCGTACCAAGAGAAGCCGGGCGAAGAGTATATGAACGACGCCCAGCTGTCGCATTTTAAGCGCATTCTTGAAGCGTGGCGCAACCAGCTCAGGGACGAAGTAGACCGTACTGTATCGCATATGCAAGACGAAGCTGCCAACTTCCCGGATCCGGTCGACCGTGCCGCGCAGGAAGAAGAGTTCAGCCTTGAACTGCGTAACCGTGACCGTGAACGCAAACTGATCAAAAAGATCGAAAAAACGCTGAAGAAAGTAGAAGACGAAGATTTTGGCTTCTGCGAATCATGCGGCGTGGAGATCGGCATTCGACGCCTGGAAGCGCGCCCGACCGCCGATTTGTGCATCGACTGTAAGACACTGGCTGAAATCCGCGAAAAGCAGATGGCCGGTTAATACCGTTGTCAACGCTGGCGGCGCGTTTCACCACGCGCCGTTTTAAGCAACAGGGAACCCAACTTCCCAGGCTATGCAAGAACGTCATTATGTGGGGCGCTTCGCCCCCTCACCTTCCGGAGATTTGCATTTCGGTTCGCTGATTGCCGCTCTGGGAAGTTTTCTTCAGGCTCGCGCCCAACGCGGGCAGTGGCTGGTACGCATCGAAGATATCGATCCGCCGCGCGAAGTCGCCGGTGCCGCCGATCGTATCCTGGCCACGCTGGAACACTATGGTCTCCACTGGGACGGCCAGGTCGTCTATCAATCCCAACGTCACGACGCTTACCGCGCTACTCTGGACTGGCTACAACAGCAGGGGCTCAGCTATTACTGCACCTGTACCCGCAGCCGCATCCAGCAGATTGGCGGGCTGTATGACGGCCATTGCCGCGACCTGCAGCTCGGCGCACACGCTGCCGCCATTCGCCTGCGGCAAAGCGCTCCGGTTTACGCGTTTGACGATCGCCTGCAGGGCCGCCTGCAGGCCGACCCGGCGCTGGCGCAGGAGGATTTTATCATCCGTCGGCGCGACGGCCTGTTCGCCTATAATCTGGCGGTGGTGGTCGACGATCACTTCCAGGGCGTCAACGAAATCGTGCGCGGCGCGGATCTGATCGAACCTACCGTGCGGCAGATTGCGCTGTATCATCAGTTGCAGGCGCCGGTACCGCGCTATGTACACCTGCCGTTGGCGCTCGGTGAACACGGCCTGAAACTGTCCAAACAGAATCATGCACCGCCGTTGCCTACCGGCGATCCGCGCCCGCTGCTGGTCGCCGCACTGAAATTTTTGCACCAGCCGCTGCCGGAAAACTGGCAAGATCTTGATCTGCCATTATTATTACGCTTTGCAATCGCCCATTGGCGGTTGGAAAACGTACCGCGTCGACAGGCAATTACCCTGGACGAAAACACAACGGCATTCTCAAAAGAGCCATGGTGAGCTATGATTAGCCGCTATTTTTTATATGCCCAATAGATTTCAAGGTGCAGCCAGGCAGCGATCGGCTGGCAAATCTGCCGCGAACAGAAGCCGCCGTGGCATGCCGCGCCTCTCGCAGGGGGAAAGCCCCGCCGAGACAGGCCAGCGCGTAGTCGATGGCGTTGCAGCTTGAAATATGCAGGGCAGCTCCATTTTTATCAGTCACTATCGAGGTGTACCATTTTTACCCGAGTAGCCAATTTCTGCCGTAAGGTACTAATCCGCGATGACAAGGTGGCCCGCGAAACAACGCCGGCCAACGATAAAAACGTAGTTCGCGAAGAAAGCGTTGTGGCAACCCCATCCCCAGCGCCACAGGCCGACGGCGGCAGAGATCAGCCAGCCCGTCGCCCGGCGCGCAAACGTCCACCCGTGCCCGCCAGCGAGGGAACGCGCCCAATGACCGTGATCCCACGCGAACAGCATTCCATTTCGCGCAAGGACATCAGCGAAAACGCGCTGAAGGTGCTCTACCGCCTGAACAAATCCGGCTATGAAGCCTATCTGGTCGGCGGCGGCGTGCGTGATTTGCTGCTCGGCAAAAAGCCGAAGGATTTTGACATCACCACCAGCGCCACGCCGGAACAGGTACGCAAGCTGTTCCGCAACTGTCGCTTGGTAGGGCGCCGTTTCCGTCTGGCGCACGTGATGTTCGGGCCGGAAATCATCGAAGTCGCCACCTTCCGCGGCCATCATGAGCCCAACCCGGAGCACGACAAGAACTCCTCCCAGCAGGCACAAAACGGCATGCTGCTGCGCGACAACATTTTCGGTTCGATCGAAGAAGATGCCCAACGTCGTGACTTTACCATCAACAGCCTGTATTACGGCGTGGCGGACTTCACCCTGCGTGATTACGTTGGCGGCATGCGCGATCTGCAACAAGGCGTGATTCGCCTGATTGGCGATCCGGAAACCCGCTACCGCGAAGATCCGGTGCGCATGCTACGCGCGGTGCGTTTCGCCGCCAAACTGGATATGACCATCAGCAACGAAACGGCCGAGCCGATTCCGCGCCTGGCATCGCTGCTGCATGAAATCCCACCGGCCCGGCTGTTTGAGGAATCCCTCAAGCTGCTGCAATCCGGCTACGGTTTCCCGACCTATCTGAAGCTGTGCGAATACCAGCTGTTCCAGCCGCTGTTCCCGCTGATCGCCCGCAACTTTACGCCAAACCATGACACGCCAATGGAGCGCATGCTGGTACAGGTGCTGAAAAACACCGATCACCGTTTGCAGAATGATATGCGCGTCAACCCGGCGTTCCTGTTTGCTGCTATGCTTTGGTATCCGTTGCTGGAACATGCGCAAAAGCTGGCACAGGAAAGCGGTCTGGCGTATTACGATGCCTTTGCGCTGGCGATGAATGACGTGCTGGACGAACAGTGTCGTTCACTGGCGATCCCAAAACGGATCACCACGCTGGTACGTGATATCTGGCAGCTGCAGCTGCGCCTATCGCGCCGTCAGGGCAAACGGGCACACAAGCTGATGGAGCATCCCAAGTTCCGTGCCGCCTACGATCTGCTGGCGTTGCGCGCCCAGGTGGAAAACAATCCGGAAATGCTGCGCCTGGCCGAATGGTGGGACGAATTCCAGGATGCCACTCCGGCACGCCAGAAAACCATGTTGAGCACGCTGGGCGAAGATCCGGCACCGCGACGCTCGCGTCAGCGCCGACCGCGCCGCAGAGCGCCACGCAAAGAAGGAGCATAATGATCTGCGTTGTTACTCGTCATACTTCACGCTGCGTCGACATTGGCGCTTCCCGGGCACCTGGTAAACCAGGCGGCCGGGGTTTTGCCTGGTAACGCTGATGACGCAGCCTGAATTCTTCAGAGTTTACATCGCGCTGGGTAGCAACCTGGCGCAGCCGCTGCAACAGGTGAACACGGCCCTGGAGGCGTTGGCGCATATACCTCGCACCCAGTTGATCGCCTGCTCCTCGTTTTACCGTACCAAACCGCTGGGGCCGCAGAACCAGCCGGACTTCCTCAATGCGGTGGTGGCGGTTGACACCCGACTGCCCGCCGAACAGTTGCTCGATCACACTCAGGCGATTGAACGCAATCAGGGACGCGTCCGCAAGGACGAACGCTGGGGGCCGCGCACGCTCGATCTCGACATGCTGCTGTATGGCGATCGGGTCATCAACACCGACCGCCTGACGGTGCCGCATTACGGCCTGAAAGAGCGTGAGTTCATGTTGTATCCGCTGGCGGAAATCGCCCCGGATCTGATTCTGCCCGACGGCGAAGCGCTGGCCGACTGCCTGAAGCGCGTGCCGATGAACGGTATGAGGCTGTGGCATTCCGCCTGACGCCGCAGACACGATGCGTCCAGGCAGCTCACGCTAGAACAGCACCCTGGCGACAAATCCCCCTTCGCGCCGATTGGCGAAACTGACCCGCAAACCATGCAGATCGGCGATGCGCTGCACGATGGAAACCCCCAATCCGCTGCCGGTCTGTTCCTGCCCTGGCGGTCGGTAAAAGCGCTCACCCAGCCGAGCCAGGTGCTGCGTCGTAACGCCAGGCCCCTCGTCCTCAACCCGCAGTTCAGCGGCGTTCAATGTCACCGTAACGGCGCTCCCCGTCGGCGTGTAGCGCACCGCATTGTCCAGCAAGTTTCTCACCAGCAGCGACAGCAGCAGCCCATCGCCTGAACGTGGCGACGGCGCGCCCTGTGGCTGATAGCGCAGCGTTACGCCCGCCTGGTGGGCATGATGTTCCTGCTCTGCCAGCGTCGCCGGCACCAGTTGCCCCCAGTCCACCGGCGCTTGCCCGTCCAGGTTGGGCAGCGCGTCCAACCGCGAGAGGGTCAGCAACTGATCCACCAGCCGCGTAGCGCGATCGATACTGACGGACAGGTTTTCCACCGCCCGTTCACGCATCGCGACATCGTCGCCGGCCAACTGCACCACCTCGGTTTGCACCCGCAGTGCCGCCAGCGGGCTGCGCAGCTCGTGCGCCGCGTCGGAGGTAAAACGCCGTTCGCGCAGCAGCATGGTATTGATCCGTGCAAACAACGCGTTCAGCGCATCCACCAACGGACGCACTTCGGTCGGCACCCGCTGCGCTGCGATCGGCGTGGCATCGTCCGGCGCGCGCTGGCGTAAACCGGCGGCGACCGTGCGCAACGGCCGCAGTTCGCGGCCGACCATCAGCGCCATCAGCAGCATCAAAAGCGGCAGCGTTACCAGCCACGGCGTCAGTTGCCCGGTCACCAGCGACAGCGCCATATCCTGCCGGTAATCCAGTTCCTGCCCGACCACAATGCGATGCTGGCTATCGGGGCTGGTCAGCCATACCAGTCGCCACAGGTCGTCATCGTCCTTCAGCCGACCATTGACAAACCCCTGGCGTTTGCCGTCAAACGTCATATCGGCGCCGTTTTCGCCATCGTTGAGCAGCATCTGGCCGTCACTGTTGAAAATGGCAAATGCCAGCGCATCGTCCTCCTGCTCACCGCGTTTGCCGTGGTTGACCAGTTTTTTGGTCGCCGGCAGGCTGCGCGCCGCCTGCTGCGTTGACAGATCGCCCAGATTGGCCGTCGCCAGCCGCTTGGCGAACAGCATTTGCTGGGTGTCGAACAGTTGGTCGATGTTATGGCGCGTGATATTCCACGCCACCGCGCTGGCGATGCACCAGGTCAGTAACGCCAGCAGGCTGAAGATGATTATCAGGCGTAACCGCAGGCTCAGACGCTTCACTCGGCGTCTCCCAGCGTATATCCCACGCCATGCACGGTGCGGATCACGCCATTGCCCAACTTGCGGCGCAGATGATGGATATGCACTTCGACCGCGTTGCTGCTGACTTCGTCATCCCAGTTGTACAATTTTTCCTGAATCAATGGCCGTGCCAGCACCCGCCCCTTGTTGTTAAGCAGCAGTTCGAGCACCGCCAGTTCGCGCGGCGTGAGGATCACCGGCTCACCGTTCAGGCAGACGCTACGTGCGGCGGTATCAAACACCAGTTTGCCGTGCACCAGTTGTGGCGTCAGCTGGCCGTGACGGCGCCGGATCAGCGCCTGCAGCCGCGCGGCCACTTCCGCCAGCGCAAACGGCTTGCACAGATAATCGTCGGCGCCGTTCTGCAAGCCGCTGACCCGCTGTTCCAGCGCATCGCGCGCGGTCAGGATCAGCACCGGCACGTCGTGCCCGGCCTCGCGCCACTCACGCAGCAGATCGAGCCCATCGATGCCCGGCAGACTGAGGTCAAGGATCACCGCGTCGTAGGGGGCGCTGGTCAACGCCTGCCGACCGATAACGCCGTCGGTGAACCAATCCAGATTGAAGCCCAGTTTGGTCAACCCAACGTTGATGCCGTCGCCAATAATCTTATCGTCTTCAATCAACAGAATTCTCATGTGCGTCCTTTTCTGGTTTTGGTCGATTACATCACAAGGTTCTTAAGAACATCTTAACCACCGCTATCGTCGCTACCCACCCCCGTTGGGTTACAGTAGAATGACTGCACTTTTTTGCAGCCAGCGCCGACACAGAACGCCCGGCGCTATTCAGGAGACCCGTGATGAAACCCACCACCGTGACCCATTTGCGCCAATGGAAACAGGAACAGCGCAAATTTGCGACGCTGACCGCCTACGATGCCAGTTTTGCCAAGCTGTTTGAAGAGCAAGGCATCAAACTGATGCTGGTCGGCGACTCGTTGGGTATGACGCTGCAAGGACATGATTCTACACTGCCGGTTACCGTGGCCGACATCGCCTATCACACCCGCGCGGTGCGCCGCGGCGCGCCGGCATGTCTGCTGTTGGCCGATCTGCCGTTCATGGCTTACGCCACACCAGAGCAAACCTTTGCCAACGCCGCTGAAGTGATGCGCGCCGGCGCCAATATGGTGAAAATCGAAGGCGGCAGCTGGCTGTGCGAGACGGTGAAAATGCTGACGGAGCGCGCGGTGCCGGTGTGCGGCCACCTGGGACTGACGCCGCAGTCGGTTAATCTGTTCGGCGGCTACAAGGTGCAGGGGCGTGACGAACTGGCCGCCAAACAGTTGATGGAAGACGCGAAAAACCTTGAGTTTGCCGGCATTCAGCTGCTGGTGCTGGAATGCGTGCCAACCGAACTGGCGCGCAACATCACTGAAGCGCTGAGCATTCCGGTGATCGGCATCGGCGCGGGCAACGGTACCGACGGCCAGATTCTGGTGATGCACGACGCCTTTGGCATTACCGGCGGGCATACGCCGAAATTTGCCAAGAATTTCCTGGCGCAAAGCGGCGACTTACGCAGCGCGGTGCAACACTATATTCAGGAAGTCGAACAGGGTATCTACCCTGCGGCAGAGCACTCTTTCAACTAACACAGCGCCTCGGGAGCCATTATGCTGATTATTCAAACCCTGCCAGTGTTGCGCCAGCACATTCGCCGCTGGCGCCAGGAAGGCAAACGCATCGCGCTGGTGCCAACCATGGGCAACCTGCACGAAGGTCACATGACGCTGGTCGACGAAGCGCGCGCCCGCGGTGACGTGGTGGTGGTTAGCATCTTCGTCAACCCCATGCAGTTCGATCGCCCTGAAGATCTGACGCGTTACCCGCGCACCCTGCAAGAGGACTGCGAAAAGCTCAACCGCCGCAATGTCGATCTGGTGTTCTCTCCGGCACCGGTCGAAGTGTATCCGCAAGGGCTGGAGCAACAGACCTACGTTGACGTGCCGGGCATCTCCACCATGCTGGAGGGCGCCAGCCGTCCGGGTCATTTTCGTGGCGTGTCGACCATCGTCAGCAAACTGTTCAATCTGGTGCAGCCGGATTTGGCCTGCTTCGGCGAAAAGGACTATCAGCAGTTGGCGCTGATCCGCAAGATGGTCGCCGATATGGGCTACGACATCGATATCATCGGCGTGCCAACCGTGCGCGCCAAGGACGGGCTGGCACTCAGTTCGCGTAACGGCTACCTGAGCGCGGAACAGCGCAAGCTGGCGCCACAGCTCAGCAAGATCATGAACGCGCTGGCCGAGCGACTGGGCAATGGTGAACGTCAGGTCGACGATCTGCTGGCGCAGGCCGCCGACCAGCTACGCGCCGCCGGCTTTACGCCGGACGAACTGTTCATTCGCGACGCCGACAGCCTGCAACCGCTGAGCGTCGACAGCCGGCGCGCGGTAGTGCTGATGGCCGCCTGGCTGGGCAAGGCGCGGCTGATTGACAACCAGCAGGTGGATCTGACGCAGTAGTTGTTTTTTGTACAGTCGTCATCGATTCCCGTGCTGGAAAGTAGACAACCTGCGGGATATCGGTGACGATACCGGTGATCAATATTCAACCCAGCGCCTGCAAAGGCCGATATTCAGTTAGGTAAAGCTATGATACGTACTATGCTGCAAGGCAAGCTGCATCGGGTGAAAGTGACTCAGGCCGACTTGCACTACGAAGGCTCCTGCGCCATCGACCAGGATTTCCTGGAGGCGGCCGGCATTCTGGAATACGAAGCGATCGATATCTACAACGTTGATAACGGACAACGTTTTTCCACCTATGCGATTGCCGCCGAGCGCGGATCGCGCATTATTTCGGTCAACGGCGCGGCAGCGCGTTGCGCCTGCGTTGGCGATAAGCTGATCATTTGTTCTTACGTTCAGATGAGCGACGCCGACGCACGCCAGCACCATCCGAAGGTCGCCTACTTCGAAGGTGATAACCAGCTGCAGCGCAAAGCGAAAGCGGTGCCGGTTCAGGTCGCCTGATGCTCCAACGGGCGCCCGTCGGCGCCCGCTATCCCCTTACTGCACCACCACCGTTCCCGGCTTGTTGGCAATGCGGTCCGCCATGGTCTGGATCGAATCGGTACGTAGAATATACAGCCGCTTCAAGGTATACGGATTGTCACCGGGTTTGACCTTGCCCTGCACGGTGGTCACCGCCATACGAAAACCGGCGTCCTGCGCCGCCTGAATGGCTCGCTGGTTATAGCCGCCAAACGGGTAGGACAGATACAGCACGTGCGGATTAAACTGCGACAGCGCGCGGCGTGAGCGTTCAAAATCGAACTCGATATTGTGCAGCGAGCGACTGAGCAATATCGGTTTACGATAGCCGTCGACGCGGTGCAGGAAGTGGGTGTGCGATTGAATGTCGAACACGTCCTGTATTTCCTTCAGTTCGGAAACGCTCATAAACTGCAGCGAGTCCGGATTCCACTTCTGCGGTTGGCGCTTGATGCGTGACGAGATAATAAACGCCGTCGCGCGGAAACCATACTGTTTAAGCACCGGATAGGCATAGCGATAAACCGACTTCAGCCCGTCGTCAAACGTCAGCACCACCGCCTTGCCCGGCAGATTGATGCGATTCTTCAGATAGGCTTCCAACTGGTAGAGCGAAAGGGTGTCATAACCCGCCTGCTTCAGATAGGTCATCTGGTTGCTGAACGCCACGTCCGAAGTGGTGGTCGAGGTATGGCGGAAGCGTTTGTTCTCGTCGTTTTTCAGCAAATGATGGTAGGTCAGCACCGGGATACCGTTATCGATCTCGCAGTCCAGCTCGCTGACAAATCCCAGGCGTTCGCCGACATTAATCTCATACCAGGTATTGTTCAGCCGGTCTTTCAGCTTGCCGATGATCGGATAGCGCAGGTTCTCTTCCAGAATGCCGAAAATCTCGCTCTTGTTGTCGGCATCGGTATAAATATTGATGGCTTTTTGGGTAATCAGGTTTTGATTGCTCAGCGGCTTGTTCAGCTCGCCCAAATCGTCTTTTACCTTACGCGCCTTGCCAAGACTCGCCACGTCGTCCTTATCGATAAAGCCAATGCCGTGACCAAATTTCAGTTCATAGTATTCCGCGTCGGCCGGAAATACCTGGATCAGTTGCCCTTCCTTCACTTCCCCTGCCGGAATAACCTGTTCGCCTATCAGTGAATAGACTTCGCTGTCACGTTTGACTTCCATATAGGCCGGTTTGACCACGCCGTCTTGCGACAACAGGTTGGCAACTGCCGCCGGTGCCAGCATCGACATGAAAATGCCGGCCAGACCCGCCGCTATCTTGATTTGAAGGCGCATGAGTGTGTTCTGCTTACGAGTGCGTAATAACAAAATGGAGGAAAAATGGAGCCTAAGCTTAGCACGATTCGATCAAGGGGAAGCAAGCAGTTAACGTCGAATCATTGGGGTACATCAATAATGTACCCCGCGCCGGATCGACGCGGGGAAACGGTTATCAGCTACGCAGACCGCGGCCGCGTTCAATCAGATACCACGCCAGCAGGTAGAACACCACGATAAATGCCACCAGCACCGCCATGGTAAACGCCAGCGGCACATCGCTGATGCCAAGGAAACCGTAGCGGAAGCCGCTGATCATGTAGACGATCGGGTTCAGCTTCGACACCGCCTGCCAGAACGGCGGCAATAGCGACAGCGAATAAAACACCCCGCCCAGGTAGGTCAGCGGCGTCAGGACAAACGTCGGGATCAGGCTGATATCGTCAAAGGTATTGGCGAACACCGCATTGAGCAAACCGCCCAGCGAGAACAGGATCGCGGTCAGCAACAGCGTGACGGCAATCGCCCACCAGGCATGGATCTGCAGCGGTACAAAGAACAGCGAAATCGCCGTTACCAGTATGCCGACGCAAATCCCGCGCGCCACGCCGCCGCCGACATAGCCGGCGATCACTACGTGGGTCGGCACCGGCGCTACCAGCAACTCCTCGATATTACGCTGGAACTTGGCGCTGAAGAACGAAGCGGCCACATTGGCGTAGGAGTTGGTGATAACCGCCATCATGATCAGGCCGGGAACGATAAACTGCATGTAGGTGAAACCATGCATATTGCCGATTTGCGAACCAATCAGATTACCGAAGATAATAAAATACAGCGTCATGGTGATCACCGGTGGTACCAGCGTCTGGATCCAGATACGCGCAAACCGGTTGATTTCTTTGGCCCAAATGCTTTGCAATGCCACCCAATACAAACGTGTCATGCTTTTTCTCCATTACCGTTAACCAGGGTGACAAACAGCTCTTCCAGGCGATTGGCCTTGTTACGCATGCTCAGCACCTGCACGCCCTGCGCGCTCAGCTGGGTAAACAGGCCGTTCAGGCCCTGTTCGCGCATCACCTCCACCTCCAGCGTCGAGGTGTCCACCAGTCGGCTGATATAACCATCCAGCGTTGGCAGCGGGCTTTTCGCCGCCAGATCGAGGATGAAGGTTTCAGATTTCAGCTTCGCCAGCAGGCCTTTCATCGAGGTGTTTTCCACCAGCTCGCCGTTTTGAATGATGCCGATGTTGCGGCACAGCATTTCGGCTTCTTCCAGGTAGTGCGTGGTCAGGATAATGGTGGTGCCCTGCGCGTTGAGTTCTTTTAGAAAACCCCACATCGAACGGCGCAGTTCAATATCCACCCCGGCGGTCGGTTCATCGAGGATCAGCAATTTCGGCTGATGCATCAGCGCACGGGCAATCATCAAACGGCGTTTCATGCCGCCGGACAGCATGCGCGCCCGCTCATTGCGCTTGCCCCACAGATCGAGCTGCGACAGGTATTTTTCCGCCCGCTCCAGCGCTTCACGGCGCGTAACGCCATAGTAGCCGGCCTGATTGACCACAATCTGCATCACGGTTTCAAACGGGTTGAAGTTGAACTCCTGCGGCACCAGCCCCAGTTGGCGCTTCGCGTTGACGATATCCTTGTCGATGTCGTAACCGAACACCCGCACCGTGCCGGTAGACTTGTTCACCAGCGAACTGATAATGCCGATAGTGGTGGATTTACCTGCGCCGTTAGGCCCCAGCAAGGCATAAAAGTCCCCTGCCTCGACGTTGAGATCGATACCGCGCAATGCCTTGACGCCACCGGCGTAAGTCTTGGTCAACTGCGCTAATTCCAGTGCATAATTCATAAATTAGAGAGTACCTTATGACGATGAGTATGCTGCTGTCTTTTGTAATGATTGGCTATATCTTATCATTGGCAGCGCTTTCACTGAGTCGAATCCGTGCGGTTAACATCACTGTTCCGATTTCAAAATTGTGATGCTTGCCCTATATTACCCCAACGCAAACTGTTCATTACAGGTCAATAACCTCCATGAAAGAAATCGAAAGACTCATCGCCAACAATCAGGCTTGGTCCGCCAATATCAACCAGGAAGACCCCGGTTTTTTTGAACGTTTGGCTCAGGCGCAAAAACCGCGCTTTTTATGGATTGGTTGCTCGGACAGCCGAGTCCCCGCCGAACGTCTGACCGGACTGGAGCCGGGTGAACTGTTCGTGCACCGTAACGTAGCCAACCTGGTGATTCACACCGATTTGAACTGCCTGTCGGTAGTGCAGTACGCCGTTGACGTGCTGGAAGTTGAACACATCATCATCTGCGGCCATCTGGGTTGCGGCGGCGTGCAGGCGGCGGTAGAAAACCCGGAACTGGGATTGATTAACAACTGGCTGCTGCATATCCGCGACCTGTGGTACAAGCATAGCTCGCTGCTGGGAGAACTCGAACCGGAAGAGCGTCTGGATGTGCTGTGCGAGATCAACGTGATCGAGCAGGTCTACAACCTCGGCCATTCCACCATCATGCAGTCCGCCTGGAAACGCGGGCAAAAAGTGATGATTCACGGTTGGGTATACGGTATTCAAGATGGTCGACTGCGCGATCTGGAAGTGGTGGCCACCAGCCGCGAAAGCCTGGAAATGGGCTATCGCAAGGCGATCTCAACGCTGCTGCAAGAGAAAGGCCTGAAGGACATTTAAACCCTCAGGGCGCGGTAACACGCGCCCTGAAACGTGGCGATTATTCGTCGAGCAATACCACTTTGCCGACGTACGGCAGATGGCGATAGCGTTGAGCATAATCGATGCCGTAGCCGACCACGAACTCATCGGGAATGGTGAAACCGACGTATTCGACCGGCACGTCCACTTCGCGGCGTTCCGGTTTGTCCAACAGCGTACAGATAGCCAGCGATTTCGGCCCACGCAGCGCCAGAATTTCACGCACCTTGTTCAGCGTGTTGCCGGAATCGATAATATCTTCCACGATCAGCACGTCTTTGCCGCGAATGTCTTCGTCCAGATCCTTGAGGATTTTCACGTCCCGGGTGGTGGACATGCCGCTGCCGTAGCTGGAAGCCGTCATGAAATCGACTTCATGGGAGACTTCGATGGTACGGCACAGATCGGCCATGAACATGAATGAACCACGCAGCAAACCGACCAGCACCATTTCACTGCCGCTGTCGCGGTAATGTTCGGTGATCTGACGGCCAAGTTCGGCGATACGGGTCTTAACTTCCTGCTCGGAAATCATTACTTCTACAGTGTGTTTCATAGTTTTCAGGTCAGTTGCCGGAAGAAAGGCGCAGAGTTTAGCATAGCCTGCCGACGCTGGCGACGCGAGTCCACCGCTACTGCCGGTTGACGAGCCGTGGAAATCGCTCGGCCGTTGTCACGCTGGCGCCGATGGTGGCCACAGCGTGACAGACGGTAGCCCGCTTAATCCGCGACGGTAAAGCCCAGCATCATGCCGGTATCTTCATGCTCCAGCAGATGGCAGTGCGCCATATAGGCCTGCTCGGCGCTGGCGGTATGGTTGAACTGCACCAGCACTTCACTGCGCCCACCTTCGACCCGCACGGTGTCTTTCCAGCCGCAACGGTGCGCCGCTGGCGGTTTGCCATTTTCGCTCAAAATACGAAATTGCGTGCCATGAATATGGAACGGGTGCAGCATCATGTCGCCTTCGCCGGAAATGGTCCACTTTTCGTACTGACCCCGTTTGGCGGCAAACATCGGCTGGTTCATATCAAAGGCTTTACCATTGATCTTGTTGCCCTGGCTGAAATCGAACGCTTTCTCGCCATGATCCATGCCTTTCATTGCACCGTGATCCATGCCCTTCATCGTGCCGTGATCCATGCCCTTCATCGCACCATGATCCATGCCCGGCATCGCACCATGATCCATGCCCGGCATCGCGCCGTGATCCATGCTCATACCGGCCATCGCCTGGTGGCCGTAACGGTCCATCAGCGCCTGCATGCCCAGCATGTCCAGTTTCGGATCCATCATCAATTGCAACCAGCGCTCTTGAATACCGCTTACCGCCGGCAGCGCCGGTAACTTGACCAGGCTGTCCGGCATGCTCTTCACTCCCTGTCCCAGTGACGGCTGAATGCGCAGCACTGGCAATGGCTGGTCGAACGGCGCCAACGTCATGCCCATCTGCTTCACCGGCAGGGTGACGATATCAAAAGGCTTGCCGTCGCTGGCATCGACCAGGACTTCAAAGCGCTCCCCCATCAGCATGGGCAATTCGCTCAGTTTTACCGGCTCGGCCAGAAAACCCCCGTCGCTGGCAATCACGTATAAAGGACGGTTGTCACTGGTTGCCACGTTGAGCGAGCGCGCGTTGCAACCGTTAAGCAAACGCAAGCGCAGCCAGCCGCGTGGGGCGATATGTTGTGGATACTGCGCGCCATTGGTAAACATGCGATCGCCAAACCAGCCAACCGCCGCACTCATCACGTCCAGTTGATAGTCAATCTGCGCATCTTTACCCAGCCGTTTGTCTTGCAGAATCACCGGCACGTCGTCTTTACCCCAGGTTTTCGGCAACGGCAATTTGCTGCTTTCATCATCTTCCAACAGCACCAGCCCAGCCAATCCCATCATCACCTGATGACCGGTCTTGCCATGGGTATGCGGGTGGAACCAGCAGGTAGCGGCAGGTTGATCGACGGTGAAATTCACCGTGCGGGTGCTGCCCGGTTGGATCAGCGCCTGCGGGCCGCCGTCGACGTTGCCTGGAATTTCCAGACCGTGCCAATGGATGGTGCTGGCGTCCGGCAGACGATTGGTCATGTCTACCGTCACCGATTTACCGCGCTGCAAACGCACCGCCGGCCCCAGCAAAGCACCATTGATGCCCCAGGTTTTGGTGGCGGCGTTCGGTAACCATTTCACTTCGCCGGTTTGCAGTGCCAGCGTCAGCTTTCCCTGTTCGTTTGGCTCCAGCAGCGGCGGTATCGGCAGCGCCGGCAAATCGGCGGCCCAGACGCTTCGACTCCATAGCGGCAGCGCGCTTGCCGCGCCCAGCGCGGCGGTCAATCGGATAAAATCACGGCGTAACATCGGTATGCTCCCTTTCCTTAGTGACACGACTCTACGATGACAGCCTAAACCCTCCCCTTGGAGGAAGGTCAAGCATTAACTGCCACTAATAATATTTGGTGCCCGCGCGGCCAAGTGTGATAACGTCTGTGGACAACAAACAGGTCTACTTTCATGATTAAAAAAACCAGGTTATTGCTGCTGTTGCTGACCATGCTGGGCTTTTCCAACGCCAGCCTGGCGCTGAACGAATCAGAAGCGGAAGATTTGGCCGATCTGACCGCGGTGTTCGTTTTCCTGAAAAACGATTGCGGTTACGGTGATTTACCCAACGCCCAGATCAAACGCGCCATCGTGTACTTTGCCCAGCAAAATCGCTGGGATCTCAGCAACTATAATAGTTTCAATATGAAGGCGCTGGGGGAAGAGAGCTACCGCGATCTTAGCGGCATTGCCATTCCAACCCCGAAAAAATGCAAGTCACTGGCACGCGACTCGCTCAGCCTTCTGGCTTACGCCAACTAACTGCGGTCGGCTACTGGCCGCCGCCCTCCTGCCCGTCATCCCGATTGATTGAAATTCAGCCGTGCAACCTCAGGCAGAGTTAGCTATGATGTTGCGCCAATTTTTCATGGCTGTTATTACGGAGTTTCCCGACATGACCCAGAAAGATATTTGGCATGAAACGTTACATGCCAGCTTCGGCCAGTACTTCTCGGTAGAGAAGGTGCTGTACCGTGAGAAAACCGATCATCAGGACCTGGTTATCTTCGAAAACCCGGTGCTGGGCCGCGTCATGGCGCTCGACGGTGTGGTTCAGACCACCGAACGCGATGAGTTCATCTATCATGAAATGATGACCCACGTGCCGTTGCTGGCGCATGGACAAGCCAAAAGCGTGCTGATCATCGGTGGCGGTGACGGCGGTATGCTGCGCGAAGTCAGCCGACATCAAGGCGTTGAGCGCATCACCATGGTAGAAATCGATGCCGGAGTGGTGGAGTTCTGCCGCCAGTACCTGCCCAACCACAATGCCGGTTCATATGACGACCCGCGCTTCAAGCTGGTGATTGACGACGGCGTTAACTTTGTTAATCAGACCGATGAAAAGTTCGATGTGATCATCTCTGACTGCACCGATCCGATCGGTCCTGGCGAAAGCCTGTTTACGTCGGCGTTTTACCAGGGTTGCGCACGTTGTCTGAACGACGGCGGCGTCTTTGTGGCACAGAACGGCGTGTGTTTCCTGCAACAGGATGAGGCCGTCAACAGTCACACCCGCCTGAGTGCATATTTCCAGGACGTCAGCTTCTATCAGGCAGCGATCCCGACCTATTACGGCGGTATCATGACCTTTGCCTGGGCGAGCCAGGATCCGGCGCTGCGTCAACACGATCTGGCCACGCTGCAACAGCGCTTTAACCAAAGCGGTTTACACTGCCGTTATTACAACCCGGCTATCCACACCGGCAGCTTTGCCCTGCCGCAATATTTACTCAATGCCCTATCTCCAGAATGACTGGGGTCGCAGGAGGTGAACCAAATTGCACAAGCTAAAACTGCACGGCTTCAATAACCTGACCAAAAGCCTGAGTTTTTGTATTTACGATATCTGTTACGCCAAAACCGCAGACGATCGCGACGGCTATATCGCCTACATTGACGAACAGTACAACGCCAATCGCCTGACCGAGATCCTCAGCGAGACCTGCTCAATCATTGGCGCCAACATTCTGAACATTGCACGTCAGGACTACGAGCCACAAGGCGCCAGCGTCACCATCCTGGTCAGCGAAGAGCCGGTCGATCCGAAAGACGTTGATACCTCGGAACATCCCGGCCCGTTGCCCAATACGGTGGTTGCGCACCTGGACAAGAGCCATATCTGCGTGCACACCTACCCGGAAAGCCATCCGGAAGGCGGACTGTGTACCTTCCGCGCCGACATCGAAGTGTCGACCTGCGGCGTCATTTCACCACTTAAAGCGCTCAACTATCTGATTCACCAACTGGAATCGGATATCGTCACCATGGATTACCGCGTGCGCGGTTTTACCCGTGATGTCAACGGCGTGAAGCATTACATCGATCATGAGATCAATTCGATCCAGAACTTTATGTCTGAAGATATGAAGTCGCTTTATCACATGATGGATGTGAACGTTTATCAGGAAAATATCTTCCATACCAAGATGCTGCTGAAGGATTTCGATCTGAAGCACTATCTGTTTAACGCCAAGCCGGAAGCGTTGAGCGAGGAAGAACGGCAACGGATTACCGATCTGCTGTGGAAAGAGATGCAGGAGATCTATTACGGGCGGAACATTCCGCATCTGTAACAAAACGGGGCGGCCTTGGCTGCCCCGTTGTTTTGATGTTCGGCGCGGGTCGCCCCGCCGTCGGTCACTCGTTGGCAGCGTGCTAAACCAGGCATAATTGACCAGGTAGCTGGTCAAGCTGGCGTTGTGTCTCCTGCGGCAGAGCGCGGTCGGTGACGATATCGGTCAGGCTGCTGAGCGGCGCAACGCAAAACAGGGAATAGGCGCCATATTTGCTGCTGTCGGCCAACAGCACTCGACGGCGCGCATTGGCCGCCAGATCCTGCTTCAGGCCGGACTTCTCTTCGGTCGGCGTGGTAATTCCCTTTTCCAGACTCCACGAGTTACAGCTGATAAAGGCAATATCCGGATAAATCCCGCGCAACAGCTTACGCCCGTGATCACCAATACAGGATTGACTGCTGTCATCGATACGCCCACCGATAATCGTGACTTCGATTTGCTTGAACTCCGACAGGAACAGGGCAATGCGCAGATCGGCGGTGATCACCCTCAACGGCAAATGTGTCAAATTACGCGCCAGTTCGAGCATGGTGGTGCCGGCATCCAGCACCACCGCATCACCGGGATTGATCATCGACAAGGCATATTTGGCGATCGCCTGTTTTTCCTGCTGGTGGCGCAGCTGCTTCTCGTTGGTGGTTGGCTGTGCGGGAATAAAACGGTTGAGCGCCACGCCACCGTGACTACGGTTGATAATGCCCTGCTCATCCAGTTTGATCAGATCGCGCCGGATGGTGGCCGGCGACGCATCGATTGCATGCACTAATTGTTCAACCGTGACCAGATTATGGCCCTTTAAATAGTCCAGGATCTGGTCCAGACGATGTTGTGACTTCATAGGCTCTTGATTAAGCAAGCTGACTGGCTAATTGGATCGAGATCGCCATGCTCTCAGACTTGGCTTTTCCTGTCCAGGCAATATCAAACGCCGTGCCATGGTCGGCAGAAGTGCGAATAAACGGCAGCCCGGCGGTAATATTTACGCCATCATAGAAGCCCAGCAGCTTGAGGGGAATGTGCCCCTGATCGTGATACATCGCCACCACCATATCGTACTGCCCTTCATACGCCTGCAGGAAGACGGTATCCGGCGGGCACGGGCCGTATACCTCAATGCCGCGCCGTTTGGCCGCGGCAATCACCGGGCTGACCAGGGTGATTTCCTCATCACCAAACAGGCCATTTTCGCCGGCGTGCGGGTTAACGCCGGCGACGGCAATGCGCGGCTGCCTGAAGCCGACGCGCTTTAGGAAAGTGTCTGCCATGCCGATCACCGTCTCAATGCGTTGGCTACTGAGAGTATCGAGGAACCTGCGCAGCGCGATATGGGTGGTTACGTGGATCACTTTCAGCTTATCGGTATACAGCACCATCGCGTAGTCGCGGCTGTCGGTCAGTTTGGCCAGCAGTTCCGTATGCCCCGGATACATATGGCCGGCCAGGTGCAGCGCTTCCTTGTTCAACGGCGCGGTAGCGATAGCCTGTACCTCGCCGGCCATGGCCATTTCGGCGGCACGTTTCACGCAGCGGTAGGCCAGATCTCCTGCCTGTGCCTGCACTTTCCCCGGCATCAGCGCGGCAGGGTCGGCCAGCGGCTGGTCGATAACGTTAACGATCCCCGGCACAAAGCGGGCCTGTGCAACCTGCTGTATCGGCCGCAGCTCTACCGGTGGGGTAATCCCCAACGCCTGAATGCGCTGTAGCGTCTGCAAACAGCCGACCACCACCGCGTTGGCGCCGGACAGCTCGCCAGAGGCCAATGCCTTGATGATGATTTCCGGGCCAATGCCCGCCGGATCGCCCATGGTGACTGCAATTGTGTTATTCGCCACTGTACATCTCCTCGATAAAATAAAGCGCATCGCGCAAGGTGGATGGGCCACCAAACCCGCCAGCCTTGGTGATCACTGGCAAATCGTCGATTTCACTATTGATAAAGGTGCCGCAAGGTACGCAGGGAGCCACTTCTCCATCGATCCGGTAGCCTTCGGCGCCCAGGGCGCGCGCGACGGCAATCGCAATATCGCCACCGGTCAGGAACAGCCCGCCAATCTGCGTATGGTTGATTATCGCCAGCGCGATCTCCCCCAGCGTCTGACTGATGCGATCGCCCAGCTGCTGCCGGGACAGCTGCGTGCGTTCGCACAAACGATCGATCAGTTGCCGTGCATCGGCGTCACGGCAGGTGCGCAACACGCAATGCTGGCGATCCTGCAACAACGCCACCGCCCGCCTGACCGTCTGCTGCACGACCCGCGCGCCGTCCGCCGCCACTAACGCTTCCACGTCGATATCGACAATGCCCAGCGCCAGCTCCCGTTCGGCAAAAACAATCTGTTGCCGGGTGGCGTCGCTCATCGAACCGGCCACCACCAGCACCGGCAAGCGTTGCCGGGCCGTCAGATAACACGCCGATGGCAGCGCATTGGCCAAACCGGCGGCGCCAACCAGCAGCAGCGGCACCTCGAGCCGGCCGATACTTTGCGCCAATAGGGCCAGATCGCCATCCTGCTCGGCATCCACCACCACGATGCACCGCTGCTGCCGTCCCAGCCGCTGCAACGCATCGCTCAGCCCAGCGCTGCGCACCACCGCCAGATCCACTTCGTGCACCGGTATCTCGGTCTGCAAGCCGATCAGGGTTTTGATATGGGATGAGACGATCGGGGTTTTCGGATCGCTGGCAAACTCGGTTTGCGCCAGCGGTACGTTATGCACCCGACATTCACCGTGTAGCGTGGTTCGCCCGGCGGCCGGGATCGCCGCCGCCACGATCGCCAGCCGGGCGCCGCTGGCCTGCATCGCCGCGTCAATTTCGGCCCCTACGTTGCCACGAAAGGTCGAATCAATCTTTTTGTAGATCAACGGCTGCTTGCCACCGGAGCAGTAGGGCCGCAATGCAGCACTTACCCGCTGGTGCGCGTCGGCAGCCGGCAGCGCACGGCTTTCGGTGTTGATCACCAGGACGTCGCCGCCACGCGGCGGTTTTTGCTGCGGGCTCAGCAAAACATCGGTGCGCGCGCCTTTTTTCGCCAACTGTACGCCGGTGTCGTTGGCGCCGGTGAAATCATCAGCAATGACGATCATCTTCATGCGGCATTCTCCTCTACCGCCGTTTTGGCAGCGTTGCGCTTCGCCACCCAGGAACTGAGTATCGGCGTCAGGATCGCGGAGGTAATCACCGAAGCGGCTATCAGCGGCGCCGCGGCCGCGGCAACCTCGGCCAGTGATGGATCGGCCTGCGCGATGGCCAGCGGCGTTGCTACCGCATTGCCGGCAGTGCTTGATGCCGCCGCACCGGCAATGCCCGAGCCTCCGACCAGACGATCGGCACGGATATTGAAGAAGCCACCAACAAAGGTGGTCAATATGCCTAACAGAATGCCGGCCAGGCCCCCCTGCAGCAGCATTTCCAGATTGATACCGGCGCCGAGTGCAAAGGCGAAGAACGGAATCAGAATCGGCCCGCCCCTGGTGAGAAACTCGCGCATGTTGCGATCGAGATTGCCAAGCACCATGCCCACCAGCAGCGGCACCAGCACCGCGACCAGCGCCATCAGCGGAATATTGGCCATACCGGCGGCGCCGAGCGCAATCATGGTAAAGAACGGCCCATCGTTGAGAGAAAGAATGGAAATGGCACCGACATCGCGTTCATTACCAAATTCGCCCACCAGCGCCGCATACAGACCGCCGTTGGAGTTGCTCATTGCCGCGATGATCGCCACGCCGGTCAGGCCAAAGATGCCTTCCGCACCAAACAGCCGCTCGACGCCCAGCCCCAGTGCCATGGCAACCAGCAGCTTGGTCAGGGTGATGGTGCCGCCTTGCAGCAACGCCTGCGGCGCGGCTTTAAAGCTTATCCCCGCCCCCATGCACAGCAAGAACGCACCGATCAACGGCGCCGCACCGTTTTTAAACAATGCGGTGGTAAAACCGCCGATATCCAGTGCGGCCGGGGCGAAGGTATTTAACAGCGCACCGAGCACCAGAGGGATGACCATCATCCCGCCAGGGACTTTTTCTATTGACGCTTTTAGTTTCATCTCACCCTCGCTATGATTTATTTTAATCACAATGATTATATTGAATCAAATTTAACAAATTAGAGAGCTTGATCGCAGTTATAAGAGATTAAATGATTATTTTTCGTCATCTGCCACGCATGACGTAACGGATATCGGGTGTGGATGGCAGGTTAGCGTGAACACCTGCCGGAGACCGCGCCGGCATCAGCCGGACAAGGGGGGCGCCAGCCCTGATCGGCTGGGCTGGCGATCGGGACCGGTGTGGTTAATAGTTCAGCATAAAGTGTCGATAGGCCTTCAACACCTTCAGGAAATCCTCAACGCCGCAGAAAGACAGGCTCTCCTCGTCATAATAATTCATGCCTTCTTCCATTTCGTCACCTTCAAACGACAGTTGATTGGCCCGGATCATTACTTCTTCGCCATCCATTAACAGCGTATATTCGTGACCGTCGAGCTGCCATTGGCGCTCGCTGCCTTTCACCTCTGCCGCCCCGGCTTCGATACGGTCCAGCAGATTCAGGTCGCCCTTGATCTCTTCATTGATCCAATGGCCGATGGCTTCATGCCCCATCGAAAATCTGACCACGACCTGGCCGGTCACATCCCGCAGAAATTCGTAATCCATAGCGCGCCCTCCCAAGGCCTTTTTATCAGTGTAATCATTAATTCGGCCCTTATTAGTGAGCGCGCGCAATATAACGACTTAGCGCTGGAAAGTGAAGCCAGCGTGGCGCGTCAACCGAGGCGTATCGGGCCGTTGGCGGCCATGTGCCGGGCAAAAAAAATGCCAGTCAGCGTAGCTGACTGGCATCATGGCTAACCCAGTACCCTGGCGGTAATTACACCGCCGTTTGGAAAATCACGCCGTCGGCTTTTTCCGTATACTGGCTCAGTTGGTCAAAGTTGAGATAGCGATAGGTATCGGTCGCCGTCTTGTCCACCTGCGCCATATAGGTCTGGTATTCATCCGGCGTCGGCAGTCGGCCCAGTAAGGAAGCCACCGCTGCCAGCTCCGCCGAAGCCAGATAGACATTGGCGCCGGTACCCAGACGGTTCGGGAAGTTACGGGTCGAGGTGGAGACCACCGTCGAGCCGTCGGCTACCCGTGCCTGGTTGCCCATGCACAGTGAACAGCCCGGGATCTCGATACGCGCCCCGCTCTTGCCGAACACGCTGTAATAGCCCTCTTCGGTCAGTTGAGCGGCATCCATCTTGGTTGGCGGCGCCACCCACAGACGGGTCGGCAACTGGCCCTTGTGCTGGTCCAGCAATTTACCCGCCGCGCGGAAGTGACCGATGTTAGTCATGCAAGAACCGATGAACACTTCATCGATTTTGCTGTTAGCCACGTCGGACAGCAGGCGCGCGTCATCCGGATCGTTCGGCGCACACAGGATAGGCTGGGTGATTTCGGCCAGATCGATGTCGATCACCGCCGCGTATTCCGCGTCCGCGTCGCCTTCCAGCAGTTGCGGATCCGCCAGCCACTTTTCCATACCCTGGATGCGTCGCTCCAGCGTACGGCGATCGCCGTAACCCTCGGAGATCATCCACTTCAACAGTACGATGTTGGAGTTCAGGTACTCTTTGATCGGCGCCTGATCCAGCTTGATGGTGCAGCCGGCCGCCGAACGTTCGGCCGAGGCGTCGGCCAGTTCGAATGCCTGTTCTACCTTCAGTTCCGGCAGGCCTTCGATTTCCAGAATGCGGCCGGAGAAGATGTTCTTTTTACCTTTCTTCTCAACGGTCAGCAGACCCTGTTGAATCGCGTAGTAAGGGATGGCATGCACCAGATCGCGCAGGGTGATGCCAGGCTGCATTTTGCCCTTGAAACGCACCAGCACCGATTCAGGCATGTCCAGCGGCATCACGCCGGTGGCGGCGGCAAACGCCACCAGACCGGAACCGGCCGGGAACGAAATGCCAATAGGGAAACGGGTATGCGAATCGCCGCCGGTACCCACGGTGTCCGGTAACAGCATGCGGTTCAGCCATGAGTGGATGATGCCGTCGCCCGGACGCAGCGAAACGCCGCCACGGTTCATGATAAAGTCAGGCAGCGTGTGGTGGGTGGTTACGTCCACCGGCTTCGGATAGGCCGCGGTGTGGCAGAATGACTGCATCACCAGATCGGCCGAGAAGCCCAGACAGGCCAGGTCTTTCAGCTCATCACGGGTCATTGGCCCGGTGGTATCCTGCGAGCCTACCGAGGTCATCTTCGGTTCACAGTATTCGCCCGGACGCACGCCGGCTACGCCGCAGGCGCGGCCCACCATTTTCTGCGCCAGTGAAAAGCCCTTGTTGCTGGCTGCAACCGGCTTGGCAATGCGGAACACTTCGCTGTGCGGCAGACCCAGCGCTTCACGCGCCTTGGTGGTCAGGCCACGGCCGATGATCAACGGGATACGGCCACCGGCGCGGACTTCGTCCAGCAGTACGTCGGTTTTCAATGCGAATTCGGCAATCAGCTCGCCGGTTTCGTGGTTACGCACTTCGCCTTTGTACGGGAAGATGTCGATAACATCGCCCATGTTCAGGTCGGATACCTCGACTTCGATCGGCAGCGCGCCGGCATCTTCCATGGTATTGAAGAAGATCGGTGCAATCTTGCCGCCCAGAACCACCCCGCCGCCGCGCTTGTTCGGCACGTACGGAATGTCGTCGCCCATAAACCACAGCACCGAGTTGGTGGCGGATTTGCGCGAGGAGCCGGTACCGACCACGTCGCCGACGTAAGCCAGCGGGAAGCCTTTCTTGTTCAGTTCTTCGATCTGCTTGATCGGGCCAACGCTGCCCGGCTGATCGGGCACGATGCCGTCACGTTCGTTTTTCAGCATCGCCAGTGCGTGCAGCGGGATATCCGGGCGCGACCAGGCATCCGGTGCCGGCGACAGATCGTCGGTGTTGGTTTCGCCGGTGACCTTGAACACGGTGACGGTGATTTTTTCTGCCAGCTGCGGGCGGGACAGGTACCATTCGGCATCGGCCCATGACTGCATGATCTGCTTGGCGTGCGGGTTGCCTGCTTTGGCTTTTTCTTCCACGTCGTAGAAATTGTCGAACATCAGCAAGGTATGCGACAGCGCTTTGGCTGCGATCGGTGCCAGGCTTTCGTTGTCCAGCGCTTCAATCAGCGGATGAATGTTATAACCGCCCTGCATGGTGCCTAACAGTTCAACGGCTTTTTCTGGGGTAATCAGGGGGGAGGTAGCTTCGCCTTTGGCGACCGCAGCCAAGAAACCTGCTTTGACGTAGGCGGCTTCATCGACGCCCGGTGGTACTCGGTTAATCAGCAGGTCTAACAGGAATTCTTCTTCGCCTTTTGGCGGATTTTTTAATGATTCAACCAGCGCTGCCATTTGTGTTGCATCTAATGGCTTAGGGACGATGCCCTCTGCAGCACGCTCGGCCACGTGCTTACGGTATTCTTCTAGCACGACTTTCTCCTCGCTCTCATTGTCATTTATGGTGCCTGGCGCTCAATATTCAAACCGGGTTTTTAGCGCACGGTGATATTACGAGGCACTGCTGTCGATGTCCTGGACTGTAAGGTACAGTGCCCGGTTCCGCCCAGCCAGCATATCAGGATTTGAATCGGTTGTTAATTCGTTCACATAAAAGCAACATTAAATCTTTGCTGAATCGTTGAGCACAGTGTAATCGGCTGCAAGCCGGCATTGGCGGCGTTGCCAGCACGGCGGTTTAGCCTGCTGAGCACACCACGATAACCATAATATTGCAATGGTTAATCGTCTGGCAGGCGAGGAAAAGCACAGCCGCAGGCATAAAAAAACCGCCGTCAAGGCGGTTCTCCCGTTCCGTTCGCTGTCAGCACAGGAAGCGGATCGATGAATGGCAATAGCCTGACAGCCAAGCAGCCGTCCGTTCGCGGAGCGGCCTTTCACCCTGCCCTGTAAAAAAAAACGGCCCCTGCAAAGGAGCCGTCTATCAACCGTTCAA
Organism: Serratia sp. Sp408; assembly: GCF_057180665.1. Classification (NCBI taxonomy): domain Bacteria; kingdom Pseudomonadati; phylum Pseudomonadota; class Gammaproteobacteria; order Enterobacterales; family Yersiniaceae; genus Serratia; species Serratia sp. Sp408. The sequence goes on along the minus strand of NZ_JBXUFT010000011.1, from coordinate 51,168 downwards.
CGCGGAAAAATTACTTTTTCTTGGCTTTCGGGTTTGGCAGGTCAGTGATGCTGCCTTCGAAAATCTCCGCCGCCAGGCCTACAGACTCGTGCAGCGTCGGGTGGGCGTGGATGGTCAGCGCGATGTCTTCCGCGTCACAGCCCATTTCGATGGCCAGACCGATTTCACCCAGCAGCTCGCCGCCGTTGGTGCCGACAATCGCGCCGCCGATGATACGGTGGGTTTCTTTGTCGAAGATCAGTTTGGTCATGCCGTCGGCACAGTCGGATGCGATAGCACGGCCAGACGCAGCCCACGGGAAGGTGGACGTTTCGTAGCTGATGCCCTGCTCTTTCGCTTCTTTCTCGGTCAGACCAACCCAGGCAACTTCCGGCTCGGTGTAAGCAATGGAAGGGATCACTTTCGGATCGAAGTAGTGTTTCTTGCCGGAGATGACTTCCGCGGCAACGTGACCTTCATGCACGCCTTTGTGCGCCAGCATCGGCTGACCGACGATGTCGCCGATAGCGAAGATGTGCGGCACATTGGTGCGCAGCTGCTTGTCAACGCGGATGAACCCACGGTCGTCGACTTCCACACCGGCTTTGCCGGCATCCAGCAGTTTGCCATTCGGCACACGGCCGATAGCCACCAGCACCGCGTCGTAACGCTGTGGTTCCGCCGGCGCTTTCTTGCCTTCCATCGTCACGTAGATGCCGTCTTCTTTGGCTTCTACCGCAGTGACTTTGGTTTCCAGCATCAGGTTGAACTGCTTGCTGATGCGTTTGGTGAACACTTTCACCACGTCTTTATCGGCCGCCGGGATAACCTGATCGAACATTTCAACCACGTCGATCTGCGAACCCAGCGCGTGATATACGGTGCCCATTTCCAGACCGATGATGCCGCCGCCCATAACCAGCAGACGCTCAGGCACGTTTTTCAGCTCCAGCGCATCGGTGGAATCCCACACGCGCGGATCGTCATGAGGAATGAATGGCAGTTGGATCGGACGAGAACCTGCAGCGATGATGGCGTTATCGAAGTTGATGGTGGTAGCACCGTTTTCGCCTTCAACAACCAGGGTGTTAGCGCCGGTGAATTTACCCAGGCCGTTAACCACTTTGACTTTACGACCTTTAGCCATGCCAGCCAGACCGCCGGTCAACTGATTGATGACTTTTTCTTTCCAGGTGCGGATCTTGTCGATATCGGTTTTCGGCTCACCGAAAACGATGCCGTGTTCAGCCAGCGCTTTGGCTTCTTCGATCACTTTGGCTACGTGCAGCAGCGCTTTGGAAGGGATACACCCCACGTTCAGGCAAACCCCGCCCAGCGTGGAATAACGTTCAACCAGAACGGTTTCAAGACCTAAGTCAGCGCAACGAAAGGCAGCAGAGTATCCTGCCGGGCCCGCCCCAAGTACCACGACCTGAGTTTTAATTTCAGTACTCATCATGACCTCTTAATTTATTGTCCGGCGGGTCAGACGTCATTTATACCCGTCATAGTTGAAGCGGCATCGGTGTTGGCTGCGTTCGCTCGCCGCCTTGATGTCACGCCAATTATTTGGGGCATATTATTAATCGAATTCATAACGCCCTTCATCCACCGGGACGCTTACACCGCGAGCAGTTTACAGAATTGTTAATAAACTGCAAAGCACGTTCGAGTGACCCGTGTCTCAACAATCTTGTCGAGTCATGCAAAAACCGACAAAACTGCTACTGAATCGATAAGGGCGCAGCATGCTGCGCCCCTTTTTCATTACATCACCAGACGGCGAATATCAGCCAGCATATTGTTGATAATGGTGATGAAGCGCGCACCATCTGCACCGTCAATAACACGGTGGTCGAAGGAGAGCGACATCGGCATCATCAGACGCGGCATGAACTCTTTACCGTTCCAAACCGGCTCCATGGCCGATTTGGATACGCCCAGGATAGCCACTTCAGGCGCATTGACGATTGGCGCAAAGTGGGTAGTCCCGATCCCGCCCAGGCTGGAAATGGTGAAGCAACCGCCCTGCATTTCGCCCGCGGTCAACTTGCCATCGCGCGCTTTTTTGGAGATCGCCATCAGTTCGCGGGACAGTTCGGTGATGCTCTTCTTGTTCACATCCTTGAACACCGGAACCACCAGACCGTTCGGCGTATCAACCGCCACGCCAATGTTGATGTATTTCTTCAGCGTCAGCTTCTGGCCATCTTCCGACAGCGAGCTGTTGAAACGCGGCATCTGCTCCAGAGCGGCAGCAACGGCCTTCATGATGAACACCACCGGGGTGAACTTAACGTCCAGTTTGCGCTTGGCAGCTTCTTCGTTCTGCTGCTTGCGGAACGCTTCCAGATCGGTGATATCGGTCTTGTCGAAGTGGGTCACGTGCGGGATCATCACCCAGTTACGGCTCAGGTTGGCACCAGAAATTTTCTGAATGCGACCCAGTTCCACTTCTTCGATTTCGCCGAACTTGCTGAAGTCCACTTTCGGCCATGGCAGCATGCCTGGCAGACCGCCGCCGGCCGCCGCCGCTGGAGCGGATTCAGCGCGTTTCACCGCGTCTTTCACGTAGCTCTGTACGTCTTCGCGCAGGATACGGCCCTTACGACCGGTTCCTTTGACCTTCGCCAGGTTAACGCCGAACTCGCGCGCCAGACGACGGATAACCGGGGTCGCATGCACGTAAGCGTCGTTCTCGGCAAATTCGCCTTTGCCTTCGGCCTTGGCAGCCGGTGCCGGCGCCTGGCTTTGCTGCTTGGCCGCAGCCGGTGCCGCTTCGGCTTTCTGAGCCGGTGCCGCCGCAGGCGCTGCGCCTTCCACTTCGAATACCATGATCAGCGAGCCGGTTTTCACTTTATCACCGGTACCGATCTTGATCTCTTTGACCGTGCCGGCGAACGGCGCAGGCACTTCCATTGAAGCCTTGTCGCCTTCAACGGTGATCAGCGACTGCTCTGCGGCCACTTTATCGCCCACTTTGACCATCACTTCGGTGACTTCAACTTCGTCGCCGCCGATGTCAGGCACTTCAACGTTTTTCGCCGCGCTGGCCGCTGGCGCTGCCGCCGGAGCCGATGGCGCTTCAGCCGCTGCCGGTGCGGCAGCTTCGCCGCCCGCCACGTCAAACACCATGATCAGCGAGCCGGTTTTCACTTTATCGCCGGTGCCGATCTTGATTTCCTTGACCGTGCCGGCGAATGGCGCAGGGACTTCCATCGAGGCCTTATCGCCTTCAACGGTGATCAGCGATTGTTCCGCTTCAACCTTGTCGCCCACTTTCACCAGAATTTCAGTCACTTCGACTTCGTCCGCACCGATATCCGGTACTTCGACGTCTTTGGCCGCCGCAGCCGCCGGCGCAGATGCCGCCGCCGGTTTTTCTTCTGCCTTGGCCGCCGGTGCAGCTTGCGCTGCCCCTTCTGCGTCAAAGATCATGATCAGTTTGCCGGTTTCGGTCTTGTCGCCGACCGCAACCTTGATCTCTTTCACCACGCCGGCCTGCGGCGAGGGAACTTCCATCGAAGCCTTGTCGCCTTCAACGGTGATCAGCGATTGCTCCGCTTCAACCTTGTCGCCGACATTCACCAGAATCTCGGTGATTTCAACTTCGTCTGCACCGATGTCCGGCACGTTAATTTCAATAGACATTGTTCTTTACCTCTTATGCCAGACGCGGGTTGACTTTATCTGCATCGATATTGAATTTGGTGATCGCATCAGCCACCACTTTCTTATCGATTTCACCGCGTTTGGCCAGTTCACCCAGAGCGGCAACCACCACGTAAGACGCGTCCACTTCGAAGTGGTGACGCAGGTTCTCGCGGCTGTCGGAACGGCCGAAACCGTCGGTGCCCAGAACGCGATAATCGCTGGCCGGGATGAAGTTGCGGATCTGCTCGGCAAACAGCTTCATGTAGTCGGTAGAGGCTACCGCTGGCGCATCGCTCAGCACCTGAGCAACGTAAGGAACACGCGGCTCTTCGGTTGGGTGCAGCATGTTCCAGCGTTCGCAGTCCTGACCATCGCGCGCCAGTTCGGTGAACGAGGTCACGCTGAACACGTCGGAACCAACGCCGTAATCTTTTGCCAGGATCTGCGCGGCTTCACGTACGTGACGCAGGATCGAGCCGGAGCCCATCAGCTGTACCTTGCCTTTGCTGCCTTCCAGGGTTTCCAGCTTGTAGATACCCTTGCGGATACCCTCTTCTGCGCCCTGCGGCATGGCCGGCATGTGGTAGTTTTCGTTCAGCGTAGTGATGTAGTAGTACACGTTCTCTTGCGCTTCACCGTACATACGCACCAGACCGTCATGCATGATGACCGCCACTTCGTAGGCATAAGCCGGATCGTAAGAGATACAGTTAGGGATGGTCAGCGACTGAATGTGGCTGTGGCCATCTTCGTGCTGCAGACCTTCGCCGTTCAGCGTGGTACGGCCAGAGGTGCCGCCGATCAGGAAGCCACGCGCCTGTTGGTCGCCCGCCGCCCAGCACAGGTCGCCGATACGTTGGAAACCGAACATCGAATAGTAGATGTAGAACGGAATCATCGGCAGATCGTTGGTGCTGTAAGAGGTCGCCGCTGCCAGCCAGGAAGATGCCGCACCCAGTTCGTTGATGCCTTCCTGCAGGATCTGGCCTTTCTCGTCTTCTTTGTAGTAAGCAACCTGCTCACGGTCCTGCGGGGTGTACTGCTGGCCGTTCGGGCTGTAAATACCGATCTGACGGAACAGGCCTTCCATACCGAAGGTACGCGCTTCATCGGCGATGATTGGCACCAGGCGATCCTTGATCGACTTGTTCTTCAGCATCACGTTCAGCGCACGCACGAAGGCGATGGTGGTAGAGATTTCCTTGTTCTGCTCTTCCAGCAGTGAACTGAAATCTTCCAGCGTCGGCAGCTCCAGCTTCTGCGTGAAGTTCGGCAGACGGCTTGGCAGGTAACCGGCCAGTGCCTGACGGCGTTCGTGCAGATACTTGTACTCTTCGGAATCTTTCTCGAAGGTCAGGTACGGCAGTTTTTCGATATCGGCATCGGCAACCGGCACGTTGAAACGATCGCGGAAGTGGTGAACCCCTTCCATGTTCATTTTCTTGACCTGGTGAGCGATGTTTTTGCCTTCCGCGGTATCACCCATGCCGTAACCTTTGATGGTATGGGCCAGGATAACGGTCGGTTTACCTTTGGTGTCCTGTGCTTTCTTCAGGGCAGCAAAGACTTTCTTCGGATCGTGACCACCACGGTTCAGCGCCCAGATCTCATCGTCGGTCATGTCTTTGACCAACGCCGCGGTTTCTGGATAACGGCCGAAGAAGTGCTCGCGAACGTAAGCGCCATCGCGGGATTTGAAGGTCTGGTAATCGCCGTCCAGGGTTTCGTTCATCAGTTGAATCAGCTTGCCGCTGGTATCTTTACGCAGCAGTTCGTCCCAACGCCCGCCCCAGATCACTTTGATCACCTGCCAGCCGGCGCCGCTGAAGATGCCGTCCAGTTCGTTGATGATCTTGCCGTTACCGGTGACCGGGCCGTCCAGACGCTGCAGGTTGCAGTTGATGACGAAGACCAGGTTGTCCAGTTTTTCACGGGTCGCGATGGTGATGGCGCCCTTGGATTCCGGCTCATCCATCTCGCCGTCACCCAGGAAAGCGTAAACGGTTTGTTCTGCAGTATTTTTCAGGCCGCGGTGTTCCAGATATTTCAGGAACTTCGCCTGGTAAATGGCGCTGATTGGCCCCAGGCCCATGGAAACGGTCGGGAACTGCCAGAATTCAGGCATCAACTTAGGATGCGGATAAGATGACAGACCATTGCCGTGTACTTCCTGACGGAAGTTGTTCATTTGTTCTTCGGTCAGGCGGCCTTCAAGGAAGGCACGTGCATAAATGCCTGGAGAGATGTGGCCCTGGAAATACACCAGATCGCCGCCATCTTTCTCGTTACGTGCACGGAAGAAGTGGTTAAAGCAGACTTCATAGAAGGTCGCGGAAGACTGGAAGGAAGCCATGTGGCCGCCCAGATCCAGGTCTTTCTTGGAAGCACGCAGAACGGTCATAATGGCGTTCCAGCGGATGGCGCTGCGAATGCGGCGTTCCAGATCCAGGTTACCCGGATATTCAGGCTCCTCTTCCACCGCGATGGTGTTGACGTAGTTGTTCGCTGCGGCACCTGCCGCTACGCTCACGCCGCCTTTGCGGGCCTGACCCAATACCTGATCAATCAGAAACTGAGCTCGCTCAACACCCTCTTCACGGATGACCGATTCGATCGCCTGCAGCCAGTCGCGGGTTTCGATCGGATCCACGTCATTGTTTAAACGTTCTGACATGGTGGTATTCCTTATCTGTCTAATGGTTTGTTTGGAGCCTGTCTTCCTGCACTCTGTACCAAAGCGCACGAAGACAGGCTCATCAGTTTGTTGCCGCTTAAGTACTTAACTAAGCACTTCGAGCTTTATGCCCACAGGCTGGTGTTTCCCCTGTAGATAACCGCTCTTAATCCTTGCGTTGCTGGAGTCGCCGTAACGATCTCTCACGCCGGGTATGTTCCCGACTGAGATCCAGCAAAATTTCCTCGATAAACGCCAAGTGGCGGTGCGAGGCTTCGCGGGCCTTTTCCGGCTCACGTGCCACTATCGCCTCAAAAATCCCGGCGCGGTGGCTGCTCACTTTTGCCAACATCTCACGGCGCGAGTAGAGCAATTCAAAGTTCTGTCGGACGTTCTGTTCCAGCATTGGCCCCATGCAGCGTAGCAAATGCAGCAACACCACGTTGTGGGCAGCTTCGGTAACGGCGATCTGATACTGCATCACCGCGTCTGCTTCGGCGTCGAGATCGCCGCTGTCCTGGGCCTGTTGAATCACGATATGGCAATCGCGGATGCGCGCCAGATCTTCTTCCGTGCCGCGCAGCGCCGCATAGTACGCAGCGATGCCCTCAAGAGCATGACGGGTTTCGAGCAGGTCGAATTGTGATTCAGGGTGATCGGCCAACAGTTCAGCCAACGGATCGCTGAAGCTCTGCCAGAGATTTGTTTGTACGAAGGTACCGCCGCCCTGACGACGCAGCAGCAGCCCTTTCGCTTCCAGGCGCTGGATCGCCTCTCTCAGAGAAGGACGGGAAACATCAAACTGTTTCGCCAGTTCACGCTCCGGAGGCAGTTTTTCGCCTGGGCGCAGCGTACCCTCGAGAATCAGGTATTCGAGCTGTTGCTCGATAACGTCTGACAGCTTGGGCTGGCGGATTTTGCTGTAGGCCATGAGTGATTTCTTCTCTGCGAATGGCGCGGAGTCAATTGGTAATACCAATTTCAAAAACGTGACGGTAAAGTAACAAAGTATTCACCTCCTGTCCATATGGGCTCGGGCCGAATTGCCGATACCCGCACATTTTAACACCCCAGCCGATACCCTGCTGCAATCCGCTAACCCCGTGCTGGTAATACCATTTACGGCCTAAGCGTGTGATTTAACTTTTGCGAAACGTTTGGTTAGGCAGACTGCACCGTTAATATCGGGCTTTTATGGCAGGTCGATGAAACTTTGGTGATCGCCTGCCAATGTTCGGTTCTGTGATCCAGATCACGAGCGTGATGGAGAGAGCAATTGGTCAAACCTGAGCTATTTTTGCGAGTAATGTGACTTGATGCTTATTTCATGCACATAACCCCCCTTACGGTCACACAATCCGCATTTTGTTTCCTAAACTGCTGAAATCTTGGTCACTCACAACACAAAGCAGGTGCAAACTTCCGCGCATATCATTATTCTTTTGCAAACGGTAGCGGTGCCGTCGAATTAATAGATCAAATGCCGTAAAGAAAATAATACACACATCGTAATCACTGCCTTACAGCATGTGAGCATTCTGCAACAACAGAGGGTAAATGGATGGATGGTCAACAACAGGGTGACCAGCTGAAACGCGGCCTGAAAAACCGCCATATTCAGCTTATTGCCTTAGGTGGCGCTATCGGTACCGGGTTGTTTCTCGGTATCGCGCAAACAATAAAAATGGCTGGCCCGTCGGTGATTTTGGGCTACGCCATCGGCGGATTCATCGCTTTCCTGATTATGCGCCAACTGGGTGAAATGGTGGTGGAAGAGCCGGTTGCCGGCTCATTCAGCCATTTTGCCTATAAATACTGGGGTAACTTCGCCGGTTTCGCCTCCGGCTGGAACTATTGGGTGCTGTATGTGCTGGTAGCGATGGCGGAACTGACCGCGGTCGGGATCTACGTACAGTATTGGTGGCCGGAAATTCCGACCTGGGTCTCGGCGGCGGTGTTCTTCCTGGCGATTAACGCCATTAACCTGGCCAACGTCAAAGTGTATGGCGAAATGGAATTCTGGTTCGCCATTATCAAGGTGGTGGCGATTATCGGCATGATCGTATTCGGTGCCTACCTGCTGTTCAGCGGCATGGGCGGCCCGGAAGCCACGGTGACCAACCTGTGGGCACAGGGCGGCTTCTTCCCGAACGGCGTGATGGGACTGGTAATGGCCATGGCGGTTATCATGTTTTCCTTCGGCGGTCTGGAGCTGGTGGGCATCACCGCGGCGGAGGCCGACAACCCGCAGGCCAGCATTCCAAAAGCCACCAATCAGGTCATCTACCGTATCCTGATCTTTTATATCGGCTCGTTGACCATTCTGCTTTCTCTCTACCCGTGGGGCAAAGTGGTCGAAGGCGGCAGCCCGTTCGTGCTGATCTTCCACGCGCTGAACAGCAATCTGGTCGCCACCGTGTTGAATATCGTGGTGCTGACCGCCGCGCTGTCGGTCTACAACAGCTGCGTATACTGCAATAGCCGCATGCTGTACGGCCTGGCGAAACAGGGCAACGGACCGAAAAGCCTGCTGAAGGTCGACGGCCGCGGCGTACCGGTGATCGCCATCGGCGTATCTGCGTTGGCCACGGCGTTCTGCGTATTGATCAACTACCTGATCCCGGGGCGCGCCTTCGAACTGCTGATGGCGCTGGTGGTCTCCGCTCTGGTGATCAACTGGGCGATGATCAGCCTGGCGCACCTGAAATTCCGCGCTGCCAAAAATCGCGACGGCGTAGAGCCTAAGTTCAAGGCCTTCTGGTATCCGTTCAGCAACTATCTGTGCCTGCTGTTTATGGCTGGTATCCTGGTGATTATGTACCTGACACCGGGCATTCGCATTTCGGTGCTGCTGATCCCGGTCTGGGTGGCGGTGCTGGCGATTGGCTACGCCATCAAGCAGCGCAGCCAGCGGGCGCTCGGCAGCGCCACGCGCTGATTTCATCTCTGCCGCAGGCCCGCCACGGCGGGCCTGTTTCATATCACGCCTTTTCCCGCCCGCTACGCCTGCTTACGCAGCGCGTCCCAGACTTTCATCACTTCGGCAATCGCGCCCTGGAAGGTCGCTACGTCAACACCATCCCGAGCTGACGTTGAGATGCCCAGCAAAAAGCTGTTGAATACGGTCGCCAGCGCCCGGGCGTCGGTGCTCGCCGTCAGCTCGCCTGCGGCAATGGCACGTTCGACGCAGCGGATAAATCCGCCATACGTTCGCGCACGCGATTCCGCCAGCGGTTTGGCCACGTCGGCATGCGCGGGCGTCGGCGCACTCATGACGCCGAAAGCGACCATACACCCCTTCGGATGCCCCGGCTCGCACTGCATGGTCGTCGACTGACGCAGCGCCAGTTCAACGGCCTCCCGCGGCGCCAGCGCGTCGTCCCAAAGGCACGCCGTGACGCGCGCATAACTCGCCAGATAACACTGCACCGCCTCGTTGAACAGCGCCTCTTTCGACCCGAAAGCCGCATAGAAACTCGGGGCGGAAATACCACCTCCAATGCTCGCCTTTAGCTGGCTGAGCGAGGTTGATTCATAGCCCTGCTCCCAGAACAGGTGCATCGCTTGTTCGATGGCCTGCTGGCGGTCAAAGCTGCGGGGACGTCCCATTTGCGCCATCGCTGACTCCTTATCTTTTACGACATATATACTAATCGATATATAATTTATTGACAACGTAGCGACGATGATGATTACATTTATACCGATCGGTATATATATCGATATGCTTCGGACGCCGGCTCACCAAGCGACGCCGGAACCTTCTCATCGTCGAAAGGATCTTTTGCGTGAATCACTCATCCACTCAGGCGACATCGGCCACCGCCGCCCGCCTGCCCGTCGCCGCCCTGCTGGCTTTGGCCATGACAGGATTTATCTGTATCGTGACCGAAACGCTGCCTGCAGGCCTGCTACCGCAAATCAGTCAGGGACTCGGCGTCAATCCGGCGCTGACCGGGCAAATGGTGACGGCATATGCGCTGGGCTCGCTGCTGGCCGCCATCCCGCTGACGATTGCAACACGCAGATGGCGGCGGCGTAACGTCCTGCTGCTGACTATCATCGGCTTCCTTCTCTTCAACTCAGCCACCGCGCTATCTACCCACTATGCCGTCACGCTGGTCGCCCGCTTCTTTGCCGGCGTCGCCGCAGGGCTGGCCTGGAGCCTGCTGGCCGGCTACGCCCGGCGGATGGTCGCGCCTTATCAGCAAGGACGCGCCCTGGCCATCGCCATGGTGGGAACCCCAATTGCTCTCTCTCTGGGGGTGCCTCTGGGGACCTTCATGGGATCGACTATCGGCTGGCGCAGCGCATTCTGGATCATGTCGGCCCTGACGCTGCTGCTGATCGTCTGGGTATACGCCAAAGTCCCCGATTACCCCGGCCAGTCCGCCCATCAACACATGCCGCTGCGCCGGGTCTTCACCACGCCCGGCGTACGCCCGGTATTGGTGGTGGTAATCACCTGGATGCTTGCTCACAACATTCTCTATACCTATATCGCTCCGTTTATCGCGCCGGCGGGAATGGCTGACCGAACCGATCTGGTGCTGTTCGCCTTCGGCGCAGCGGCGCTCGCCGGCATCTGGATCACCGGCCGGCTGGTGGAGCGCCACCTGCGCACCACGGTACTGGCCAGTCTCGCCGCCTTCGCGCTCACCGCGTTCGCCTTCGGCGTCGGTGCGCAAGATCCCGCCGTGATTTATCTGGGGGTGATCGTCTGGGGCATCACGTTCGGCGGTGCGGCAACCCTGTTGCAAACCGCGCTGGCCGATGCGGCGGGAGACGGCGCTGACGTAGCGCTCTCCATGAATGTGGTGGCCTGGAACTCGGCGATCGCCGGCGGCGGCGTGATCGGCGGCATGCTGCTTGATACCTGGGAGGCCAGCGTTTTCCCCTGGGCATTGCTGATCCTGCTGGCCGTTGCGTTCGCCATCGCCTGGTCGTCCCGTGAATACGCTTTCAAACCGGGACACCGTCTCGGCAGTTCCCATATCGTGAGCCACTGAATGCCCACGCCATCCTGAAAAAACACGGCTCACGCCGTGTTCTCGTCTAGGGAACACCGACTTCTGCCGTCCCTTCTCCGGGTCAAGTTTGCTAACAAGCTCACACTTCTTCCGCCATGGCAGGTTTGTCCATCTCAATAACCATGATTTCCTGATGACTCGCCGCCGAGCAAGGCAATAATCGTTGCCATTCAGTCAGATCCTGCCAGCGCGGAGAGAATGTCCATGAACAGCACTGCCCTTTCGGTAAGAGAAAAGATCGGCTATGGCATGGGAGATGCCGGTTGTAACATGATTGGCGGTGCAATCATGTTATTCCTCAATTACTTCTACACTGACATTTTTGGCCTGACGCCGGCCCTGGTCGGCATATTGCTGCTGTCGGTGCGAGTGCTCGACGCGGTCACCGACCCGATCATGGGAGCTATTGCCGACCGTACCCAGAGCCGTTGGGGGCGTTTTCGCCCGTGGCTACTGTGGGTTTCGCTGCCCTATGTGCTGTTCAGCGTGCTGATGTTCACCACGCCGGAATGGAGCTATGACAGTAAAGTGGTATACGCCTTTGCCACCTATTTTCTGATGTCGTTGACCTACACCGCCATCAATATTCCCTACTGTTCGCTGGGCGGCGTAATTACCGCCGATCCGCACGAGCGCGTCTCCTGCCAGTCGTATCGCTTTATCATGGTCGGCATCGCTACGCTGATCCTGTCCATGACGCTACTGCCAATGGCCGAATGGTTCGGCGGCGACAACAAGGCGCGCGGCTATCAAATGGCGATGGGCGTGCTGGCGCTGATAGCGCTGTTCATGTTCCTGTTCTGCTTTGCCACGGTGAAAGAACGCATTCGCCCGGCGGTGCCCACCCATGACGCATTGAAAGCCGATCTGAAAGACGTGTGGAAAAACGATCAATGGGTGCGCATCCTGCTGCTGACCTTCTGTAACGTCTGCCCCGGCTTTATTCGCATGGCGGCCACCATGTATTACGTCACCTACGTCATGCAACAGTCGGCCTCGTTCGCCAGCCTGTTCATCAGCCTGGGGGTGGTCGGTATGATGCTCGGCAGCGCGCTGGCCAAGCCGCTTACCGACCGATTCTGCAAGCTGAAGGTGTTCTTCTGGACCAATATCGCACTGGCGCTGTTTTCATGCGGGTTCTATTTCTTTAATCCACAGCTGACGTGGTTTATCGTCGCGGCTTACTTCCTGCTGAACATCCTGCATCAGATCCCGTCGCCGCTGCACTGGTCGCTGATGGCGGACGTCGACGACTACGGTGAATGGAAGACCGGCAAACGCATTACCGGCATCAGCTTCTCTGGCAACCTGTTCTTCCTGAAGGTGGGTCTGGCGGTAGCCGGCGCCATGGTCGGTTTCCTGATGTCGTTTTCCGGCTACCAGGCCGATGCGGCCAGCCAAAGCGCCAGTGCGCTCAACAGCATCGTATTGCTGTTCACCGTGATCCCCGGCATCGGCTATCTGATCACCGCCGGCGTCGTGCGACTGCTGAAGGTGGACCGTGAACTGATGAAGCAAATCCAGATCGATCTGGAAAAGCGCCGCACCAACTACCAGGAGCTGGCCGACTACCGCGAGCAACAGCTTGAAGCCAAACATCCGTAAGGAACCAGAGATGAAACAGTATCCCAACCCCCTGATTGAACAGCGTGCCGACCCGTATATTGTTCGCCATAGCGACGGCTACTATTACTTTATCGCCTCGGTACCGGAATACGATCGGTTGGAACTGCGCCGCGCCGCCAGCCTGAGCGAACTGGCGCAGGCAACGCCAACGGTGGTGTGGCGCAAACCTGCCAGTGGGCCAATGAGCGCGCTGATCTGGGCGCCCGAACTGCATGTTATCGACGGCAAGTGGTACATCTACTTTGCCGCTGCGCACAGTCCGGAGATTGCCGACGGCCTGTTCCAGCATCGCATGTTCGCGCTGGAGTGCCGTGACGCGGATCCACTGAGCGGGGAATGGCAGGAAAAAGGCCGCATTTACAGTCATATCGACAGTTTCTCGCTGGATGCCACCCACTTTACCCATCGCGGCAAACACTACTATTTATGGGCACAGAAAGATCCGGCCATACGTGGCAATTCCAACCTCTACCTGGCCGAAATGGCCAACCCATGGACGTTGCAAGGCGAACCGGTGATGCTCAGCAAGCCCGAGCTGCCGTGGGAAACCGTCGGCTTTTGGGTTAACGAAGGCCCGGCGGCGATAGTGCACGGCCAGCGGCTGTTTATCAGCTATTCCGCCAGCGCCACCGACGAAAACTACTGCATCGGTCTGTTATGGGCCGATATCGACAGCGACATCACCGATCCGGCGCAGTGGCATAAATCACCGCAACCGGTGTTTCGCACCAGCTATGAGCACCGTCAGTTCGGCCCAGGCCACAACAGCTTTACCGTTGATGAGGACGGCAACGACGTGCTGGTATACCACGCGCGCAATTACACGGAAATCGATGGCGATCCGCTGTATGACCCGAACCGGCATACGCGGATCAAACCGTTGACATGGGATCGGCAAGGCATGCCGGTGTTTGGCGTACCACCGGCAGATAATCACTAACAGACTGCGGGGCGCCGTTGCGGCGCCCCGCCACTTAATGCGCGTTACGCAATGCCTTCACCTGTTCGGCGGTGATATCCGCCGGCAGCCCGCCCCAGGTCACACGCAGATAATTCACCAGCTCCGCCACTTGCGCATCGTCCAGTCGCTGGCCAAAACCCGGCATGCTCTGCATGCTTTCGCCATTGGGGAACTGCTGTGCCGGCAAGCCATCCAGTACCGAGACGATCAGGTTTTTGCCATCCGCCTGGCGCAGCGTGGCATTACCACGCATTGCCACCGCTACGTGCGGCTTACCCTGTCCGTCGCGGGCGTGGCAGCCAGCGCATTGATCCAGATAGGTGCGCCGACCGGCATCATCACCCTGACCAATTTTGGCTACCACCGCCGGCGGCGGCCGATCACCCATCAGGTAGGTCGCCAGCGCCCGCTGATCCTCCGCCGTCAAATGCTGCGTGCTGAGATCCACCACCATATGCATTTCGCTGAAGGCAGATCCCTGCGGCGCCAAACCGCTGGCAAGGAAGCGGCTGAGATCCGCCGGCGTCCAGCCACGTTGCGCCAGCCCGTTCGGCGTGATGTCCGGCGCGATGAAACGCCCCAGGTCGCCGCCCTGCATGGCGTGGTCCAGCGTCATCTGGCCCAGAGCGCCGCGCGGCGTATGGCACTCGCCGCAGTGGCCGAGCACGTCGGCCAGATAGCGGCCGCGCTGCCAGTCTGCCGATTGCCCCTGCGAGCTGGCCGGCAACGGATCGCTATTGCGGAACAGCAGATTCCAGCCAATCAGCGCCATGCGTTGATTGAGCGGGAACGGCAGGTCGTTGTTCGGCGTAGCCACATCCACCGCCGGACGTGTCATCAGATAGGCGTAGATATCATCCGAATCCTGGCGCGTCATGCCCTTATACGAGGTGTACGGCATCGCTGGATACAGATGTCGGCCGCCCGGCGCAACGCCCTGGGTCAATGCCAGGAAGAAGTCGTCTTTGGTCCAGCGGCCGATACCGTGCTCGACCGACGGCGTCAGGTTGCTACCATAGAGGGTGCCGAACGGCGTTGCCAGCGGATAGCCTCCGGCCAGCGGCGCGCCGCCGTCGGCGGTATGGCATGCCGCACAGTCTGCCGCCCGCGTCAGATAGCGCCCGCGTTCAAGCTGTTGCGCATTGGCCGTTACGTTTTGTGCGGCCCCGTCGTAGCTGCGGTTTTCCCGCCACCACAGCACCGCTACCACGATAATCACCAGCAACACCACCGACAAAGCGAGACGTTTTTTCATTTTGCCGTCTCCTTCAGCAGTCCTGGCGTGTTCAATACCACCTCGCGTACCGCCTGGTAATAGCGAACATAACCGGTACAGCGACAGATGTGGCTATCCAGCGCCTGTTCAATCGCCGCTTCCAGCGCCTCGCGAGCTATCGGCTCTCGCTGCAGTTTTTCCACAAAAAGGGTCGCAGCGTTAACAAAGCCCGGCGTGCAGTAACCGCACTGGAAACTGTAATGGTCAAGAAACGCCTGTTGAATCGGCGAGAGCGTCACTGCGCCCTGTTCGTCCACTTTCGCATGGCCTTCAACGGTGCGGACTTTTTTACCGTTGAAGAAATGCGCGCCGGTAATGCAGGTACGCACTTCTTCACTGCTACCGCTCGGGTGGTCGACGATCGCCACGCAGGCATGGCAGATGCCCTGACCGCAGCCAAGGCGTGAACCGGTCAGATCGAGATATTCGTGCAGAAAATCGATCATCATCAGCCCTTCCGGCACTTCCAGCGGGCCGTACTGTTTGTCATTGATGGTCAGGGTGATTGGCTGGGTTTTGATGCTCATGGTAATACCTCACGAATATTCTCGGCACGGACAGGTAAATCACGGAAACGATGGCCGGTGGCGTCGGCAATGGCGTTGACCAACGCGGCCACCACCGGGATCATCACCACTTCCGCCATGCCCTTCGGCGGATCGGTTTCCGACAGCGCAGGCAGGATATGGTCGGTCTGTTGCCAAACCGCCACATCGCTGGCGCGCGGCAGGTGATAACGGTTGAAGTTCCAGGTTCCGTTACCCGGCCCGTCTTCGTACAACGGTAAATATTCGTGCAGCGCATGGCCGATACCCATCGCGACACCGCCCTGTAGCTGGCCGGACACCAGTTCCGGCACAATCAGGTTGCCGCACTCCATGATCGAATGATGATTCAGCAATTCTACCCGGCCAGTGGCGATATCTATCGCTACCTCCACCAGCGTGCCGACCGCGCTGTAGTAAGTCACGGCGGCGTTATTGCGCTGGGTCGGCGGGTAATAAACCTGCTCGCGCGCCAGCGTACGGTAGTCGCCGCCGGCCTGACGCAAGGCCAGGCCGTCAATCGGCAGCCGTTGGCGCTGATTACCCAGGTTGAACTCGGCTTCGGCCCACTGCCAGCGGTTGAACACATGTACCACCGCACCGGTGACGCCGCCCAGTTGAAAAGCCTTTTTCGCCAACATCTCCAGCGGCAGTACCTGCATACCGGCGGCGGTCAAACCGCCTTCCACCCAGCGGGCGTCTTCTTTGCGCACCACCAGCGGCGCAGCCTGGCCGCCACCGATGCCGGACTGCCAAATGGCCAGCGCCGCCGGCCACAGGCCATGTTCAAACACCAGCCGCGCCGCTTCGCGCGTACTGTGAGAGAAATAAAACGCCGAGTTACTGGCGCTGGAGGGCGAGCAATAACTTGGCGTCCACTGCGGATTGGCCTGCATCGCGTCCTGTTGCTGCTGCGACATCAGATAGGGATCGCCACTGGTCACCATCGGCAACAGTGACCAGTCGGTCACCGAAAAATGCGCTTCATCGGCCGGTTTTCCCAGCCATTGAGCGCAGAGCACCGACTGGGAGGTAGACATGCCGGTGCCCATTTCAGCGCCGCTATGGTGCAACGTAATGCGACCGTCTTCGCTCAGTTCAACCCGGGCGAAAGAGGTTTCCGCGCCGGTGCCGAAATCCTTCTGCACGCAGCCAAAGCCAACGCCGTAGCGCTTGCCGGGATGCTGCGCGTTAAATTCGAGTTTGCGTTCGCGACGCTTGAGCCAGATCGGGTGCTGCGCGGCCTTTTCCAGCACTTCATCCGCGCGGATCGCCCCGGCCGGGATCGCCCCCTGGGTATTCTTCATGCCGGACTTCAACACGTTGCGCAAACGGAACTCGATCGGATCGATCTGCAGTTCGGCAGCCAGTTCGTCCACCATCATTTCGGTTGCCGCCATGCTTTGCAGCGTGCCGTAACCGCGCGCCGAACCGGCATCAATGGCGCGTGACGCCAGGCCAACCGACGACAGATCGCTTTTCGGGAAGTAATAGATCGACTGCGCAGCGGTCGCCCCCACCATCACCACCGACGGCGTGAAGTTGCTGCGGCCTCCGCCGTCAGCGGTCATTTCGCCGTGGAAGGATTGCAGCACGCCGGTTTGCCGGTTCACCGCAATGGTGTAGTGCATATCAAACGCGTGGCGCTTCAATGAGGTCTGGAACTGTTCAAAACGGTCATTGGCCAACCGCACCGGATGACCGTCGCCGTACATCGCCGCCACCGCGCCGTAATACGGGAAGTTACAGTGATCTTTTGAACCATAACCCACGGTGTAGCACGGGTGCAGAATCAACTGCTTCAGCGGCGGATTGTGCTGCGCCAACATGCGCGGCATTTCCGCGGCCACTTCCTGTGGTGACTGGGTCGGTACCACCAGATGCAGCGTTTGCGTCGCGCTGTCGTACCAGCCGTTGGCGTTGTCCGGTTCCAGCGCAGCGGTATCAATCGACTGCGTAGTGTAACGACGCGACATCACCAGCCAATCCGCTGGCGGCGAGCGCAACTCATCGGCGATCAGCCCGGCGTAATGCATGCCCTCCTGATCCAGCTTGCCGCCGTCGCGCCCTTCCGGCCAGACCGGCAGGTGTTTGCGCATCCCGATCGGGAAGATCGGGCTATCCTTGAGGCTGGAGAAGCGGTCGTCGTCGAACGGCTGCGCACCGCCGATGCGCACGTAACGGAACGAGCCCCACGGATCGCGCGCCAACGGGCCGGTTTGCGCACCGTATCGGATAACCTCATCGCGGAACTTCAGCGCGTCTTTGGCGAAACGGAAGCGGGCAAAGTCGTGATAGATCAGAATAGCCACCGCCTGGCCGAGATAGGCCGGCGTTTTACCACGCGGCAACAACATGTCGTCGCCGTAAAATGCCGGCAACGCCAGTCCGTCGCGCGCCAGATCGTCTGCGGTAACCAGCCGATCCGGCTGCAACTCCTCCCCCAGCAGCGACAGGTCGACGCCGTCGAACAATCGGTCGGCCTTGGTGACGCGCAGGACAAAGGCATGCGCCTGCCGTTGTGGCCAGTGCGGCATATCCACTGCGCGAATGTCGCGCGCGAACACCTTGTGGCCCATCACCTTTGCGCGGCCGTCAATACGGAAACGGATACGTTTTTGCTGGGCATCCCATGCGGGCGACTGAAGGATTTTTTGTTCGAACAGCGCGGCATAAGCGCGGCTGTAAAGTGGCGCGAGGTAAACGGCTACCCCCGCTATCACTGCGCTTTTAATAAAGCGACGCCGTGACGGGTTAAAATTGCTCATAAATATCCCTTGGTTCTTTATAGTATTTTTAGTGGTGTTGTTGCGCAAACGTGAATACCGTTGCCTTAGACGACATAAGCATATGCTTATCGCTAGAATCATGTGATGATTAACATCTTGTTTTCAACAAAAATACATATACAAAACACATACGGTTTGTGTGGTAAATATAACTTGCGCAAATGAGAGCGGGCGAAAATGACAATAGGCATTGTGATCGCCGCCGCCGGGCGCGGCACGCGGTTTACTCGCGCTGGTGGCAGCGGTAATAAGCTGAACGCATTACTTGGCAACGTAACGGTATTTGAACAAACGCTGAGCCAGGCGCTGGCTTCCGGTATGCCGGTTCAGGTGGTTACCCGGCCGGACAATCTGCCGGTGCAACGGGTTTGCGCCGCGCATCAGATCGCCGTCACGCTGCTGGCCAGCCCCGGTCTGGGCGATTCGATCGCTGCCGGCGTGGCCGCCACGCCACGCTGGGACGGTTGGCTGATCCATCTGGCGGACATGCCGTTTGTCACACCGCAGATTTTCATCCAGACCGCGGCCGCGCTGCGACAATACGCCATCGCACGCCCCTGTTTCGCTCAACGTCCGGGACATCCGGTGGGTTTTTCTGCCGCGTTGCGCGCGCCGTTGTGTGCGTTGCATGGCGACGACGGCGGGCGTAGCCTGCTGCATGGCCAGCAAGTCCATCTGTTTTCTGTTGATTCGGCGGACATCATGCAGGATATTGATTTTCCATCTCAGCTCTCCGCCAGCGAGTGAATAGCCGATGCAACACCTCGATATTACCGTCGTCAGCCAGGCGATAAGCTGGCTTAAACAGCAACCTGTGTGGCTGTGTACCGTGTTGAACACCTATGGTTCATCGCCTCGCTCTCCCGGCGCACTGATGGCTGCGACGCGCGACGGCCATTATTGCGGTTCGTTATCCGGCGGCTGCGTGGAGGAGGATTTTCTACGCCGCATCGGCGAGGGTGACTATCAGGCTGCCAGCCAGGTGATCCGTTACGGTGAGGGGGGGTTGACGCCCAACGTCGCGCTCCCCTGTGGCGGCGTGTTGGATGTGTTGATCGAATACCTGCCGGCCGGCGATGCCAGCATGCGCTATCTGGCGCAAATTGCCGCGGCACTGGATGGGCATCATGCACTGGTGAAACGACTGCGCTTGCCCAACGCCTGCAGCACGCTGGAGGTCACCGAGTTCACCAGCGCGACGCAGGTGGTGCGACAGGATCGGGAGATTATCTTGCATATCGCCGCCGCGCCACGCTTGCTGATCGCCGGTCTGTCCAGCGTGGCGCTGTTTTGCGCCGAATTTGCCCGCGCGTTAGGCTTTGAAGTTCTGGTATGCGAAAACCGCCCTGATGCATTGGACAACTTCGCCAACCAGTTACCGGCCGACGTTACGCTGCTACAGCAGTTTCCAGCGCGGTTTATTGAACAAGGCGGCTGCCATGCCAATACTGCCGTGGTCGCACTGACCCACGATCCGCGCATCGACGACCTGACGTTGATGGAAGCCATTCATACCCCGGCGTTTTACATCGGCGCCATGGGATCGCAGCACAACAGCGCCCGTCGCCGACAACGGCTGCAACAGATCGCCGAATTTACGCCACAGGATCTCGAGCGTATCCATGCGCCCATCGGCCTGCCGCTAGGCAGTAAAACCCCGGCGGAAATCGCCCTGGCGGTGATGGCCGACATCGTGCAGCAAAAAAACCGCACCCACGTCTGAGCCCGCTGACAGCGGGCGATTCCCGCGGCCACTTGGTTACCTTCCTCAATTGAAAACGTTTACATGGCTTTCTGCGCTTTTTTATATCTTCCAATCCGCATGGCATACCGATTAACAATTAATCACCTATTGGAATCATCTCAAAATACGCCATTAATGTAAGCGATTACATTAATGTGATCAGGCGCACTTTTAACCAGCCGCAGGATCAATAACATAGCGGCCAAAGCAGTTTCACCAAGTTTCATTCGGAGGCGTTATGAGTAAAACTTCCGCAGGCAAGGGCCGCACCAATGCCCAATTGACCTTTTTTGTCTGTTTTCTGGCAGCATTGGCCGGCTTGCTGTTTGGGCTGGACATCGGCGTGATCGCTGGCGCTCTGCCGTTTATTACCCATGAATTCCAGATCACCTCTCAGCAGCAAGAGTGGGTGGTTAGCTCGATGATGTTCGGCGCGGCGGTCGGTGCCGTGGGCAGCGGCTGGCTGTCCTTCCGTCTGGGTCGTAAATACAGCCTGATGATTGGCGCGGTGCTGTTTGTCGCCGGCTCTCTGTGTTCCGCCTTCGCGCCAAACGTCGACGTGCTGCTGGTTTCGCGCGTGCTGCTCGGTCTGGCGGTAGGCATCGCGTCATTCACCGCGCCATTGTACCTGTCGGAAATTGCCCCGGAGCGCATTCGCGGCAGCATGATTTCAATGTATCAATTGATGATCACCATCGGCATTCTGGCAGCCTACCTGTCGGATACCGCCTTCAGCTACAGCGGTTCATGGCGCTGGATGCTCGGCATCATCACTATCCCCGCCCTGCTGTTGCTGGTGGGCGTGTTCTTTCTGCCACGCAGCCCACGCTGGCTGGCGTCGCGCGGCCGCGATGCCGAAGCGCACCAGGTACTGGAAATGCTGCGTGATACCAGCGCGCAAGCCAAAGCCGAGCTGGATGAGATCCGCGAAAGTCTGAAGATCAAGCAAAGTGGCTGGGCGTTGTTCAAAGATAACAAAAACTTCCGCCGCGCGGTCTACCTCGGCATTCTGCTACAGGTGATGCAACAGTTCACCGGCATGAACGTGATCATGTACTACGCGCCGAAGATTTTCGACCTGGCCGGCTTTGCCAGCACCGCACAGCAGATGTGGGGAACGGTGATCGTTGGGCTGGTCAATGTGCTGGCCACCTTTATCGCCATCGGGCTGGTTGACCGCTGGGGGCGCAAACCGACGTTGAAGCTGGGCTTCCTGGTGATGGCTATCGGCATGGGCGTGCTCGGCACCATGATGAGCATCGGTATGGCAACGCCGGTGGCACAGTATTTCGCCGTCCTGATGTTGCTGATGTTTATCGTCGGCTTCGCCATGAGCGCCGGCCCGCTGATCTGGGTGCTGTGCTCGGAAATACAGCCGCTGAAAGGTCGTGACTTCGGTATTACCTGTTCGACCGCCGTCAACTGGATTGCCAATATGATCGTCGGCGCAACCTTCCTGACCATGCTAAACAGCCTGGGCAGCGCGCATACCTTCTGGGTCTACGCTGCGCTTAATCTGATCTTTATCGTCCTGACCATCGTGCTGATCCCGGAAACCAAGAGCATTTCGCTGGAACACATCGAACGCAATCTGATGGCGGGCAAACCGCTGCGCGAGATTGGCTCTCGCTAATCCACGTCAACCGCCGATGCTGTGCCTCTGCCGCCCGTTGCCGGGCGGCTTTTTTATGCGTCTTATTTCACACAGCGCGCGCACTGCGCGCTTTGGATCTTCTGGAAGAAGTCATTGCCCTTGTCATCCACCAGGATGAACGCCGGGAAATCCTCTACTTCAATTTTCCAGATCGCTTCCATCCCCAGTTCAGGGTATTCCACGCATTCCAGACTCTTGATGCTCTGCTGCGCCAGTACCGCCGCCGGACCGCCGATGCTACCGAGATAGAAACCGCCGTGCTTGTGACAGGCGTCGGTCACCTGCTGACTACGATTGCCCTTCGCCAGCATGATCATGCTGCCGCCGTGCGATTGCAGCAGATCGACATAGGAGTCCATCCGCCCGGCGGTGGTTGGCCCCAGAGAACCGGAGGCGTAGCCATCCGGCGTTTTGGCCGGGCCGGCGTAGTAAATCGGGTGATCCTTGACGTACTGCGGCAAACCTTCGCCGCGATCCAGGCGCTCTTTCAGCTTGGCGTGAGCAATATCACGGCCAACAATAATGGTGCCGCTCAACGACAGGCGAGTCGACACCGGATATTGCGACAGCTGCTTGAGGATTTCGCCCATCGGTCGGTTCAGATCCACTTTAATGGCTTCGCCTTCGCCGGCCTGCCGCAGTTCCTGCGGGATGTATTTGCCTGGGTTATGCTCCAGTTTTTCCAGCCAGATGCCGTCGCGGTTGATTTTGCCCTTGATGTTACGGTCAGCGGAACAGGAAACGCCCATACCGACCGGACATGAGGCGCCGTGGCGCGGCAGTCGCACTACGCGGATGTCGTGTGCAAAGTATTTACCGCCGAACTGCGCCCCCAGACCGAGGTTTTGCGCTTCCTTCAGCAACTCGGCCTCTAGCGCAACGTCGCGGAACGCCTGGCCGTGTTCGTTCCCTTCGGTCGGCAGCCCATCGTAATATTTGGTAGATGCCAGCTTCACCGTTTTCAGCGTGGCTTCCGCCGAGGTGCCGCCGATGACAAACGCCACGTGGTAGGGTGGGCACGCCGCGGTCCCCAGCGTACGCATCTTGTCGACCAGGTAATCCTTCAGTTTGCCCGGCGACAGCAGCGCCTTGGTTTCCTGATACAGGTAGGTTTTATTGGCCGAACCGCCGCCTTTGGCAATGCAGAGGAATTTGTATTCATCGCCGTCCACGCTGTACAGATCGATCTGCGCAGGCAGGTTGCTGCCGGTGTTGACCTCCTGGTACATGTCGAGCGCCGCGTTTTGCGAATAACGCAGGTTGTCCTCGATATAGGTGTTGTACACCCCGCGCGACAGCGCCTCTTCATCACCGCCGCCGGTCCACACCCGCTGGCCTTTTTTGCCGACGATAATCGCCGTGCCGGTATCCTGGCAGGTTGGCAAAATGCCCTTGGCGGCGATTTCCGAGTTACGCAGGAATTGCAACGCAACGTAGCGATCGTTTTCGCTGGCGTCCGGATCGGCGAGAATGTCGGCCACCTGTTGCTGGTGCGCCGGGCGTAACATGAACGACGCGTCGTGGAAGGCATGCTGGGCGAGGAGGGTCAGGGCTTGCGGGGCGACTTTGAGGATTTCCTGCCCTTCGAATTCGGCAACGGTAACGTGGTCGCGGCTCAGCAGATAGTATTCGGTATCGTCTTTCTTCAGCGGGAACGGATCTTGATAATGGAACGGTTTATTCGACATTTATCTCTCACTTGCAACATCAGCTGCGTTAAATTCACACTTTCAGCGCGTAATTCGGGTTCGCTGCGTCAAAAAAACTCACCTTACCTTACGTATTTTCAGCGAGTCGGTTATTGCGCAAAATCGCAAAATAACCCCTTTAACGGTAAGGAATTACTACTGGCCAAGTTTTTTCAACCTCATCCATTGAGAACTGCGGGTACAGACTCATCAAGCACGAATTATTATCCCGCAGTTAACACCTTGATTACAATCTGTGGTTATCGATCGGGTTATCATTATTGATGGGATATTGTCTGGAACGCTCGCCTGGCCTATGCTAGCGGCAATGAACAAAGTAAGAATCCCCATAGCGCTGCAACAGGCGGTAATGCGCTGTCTGCGAGAAAAACTGCAGCTGGCGGCAGAGCATTTTGCCGAAGAATTTGCCGAACCCAAGATCGTTTACCAGCAACGCGGCACCAGCGCGGGCACCGCCTGGCTGCAAGCCTGGGAAATCCGCCTCAACCCGGTGCTACTGCTGGAAAATCAGCACGCCTTTATCGATGAGGTGGTGCCGCATGAACTGGCGCACCTGCTGGTATTCCGGCGTTTTGGCCGCGTGGCACCGCACGGCAGTGAATGGCGCTGGATGATGGAAAGCGTGTTGCGCGTCCCCGCCAGCCGCACCCATGGTTTTGAAACCGCATCGGTACAGAGCAAAACCTTTCCTTATCAATGCGCTTGCCAACGGCATCAGTTGACGGTGCGCCGCCATAACCGGGTGTTGCGCGGTGAAAGCGAATACCGCTGCCGCCGCTGCGGCGATAAACTAAGATTTATCGCTGGCGAAACGCATGAGTTAAACGATTTATAAGTTAAAACAAGCATATTGCGAGATTTGCTCCTGTCGATAACTTCCGTTACCCTGCCTGCTTTGCCAAATTTGAGCTGTTTTGGAATATGCTTCGCAAAATTTTGTTCGCAGTCATTTTTATCTCCGGCGCGGTACAGGCGCACGGTATCAACAACTTTTCACAAGCCAAAGCCGCGGCAGCCAAAATCAATCAGGACGCCCCCGGCAGCTTTTACTGCGGATGTAAAATCAATTGGCACGGCAAAAAAGGCCTCCCCGATCTCAACGCTTGTGGTTACCAGCCGCGTAAAAACGCCCAGCGTGCCGGGCGCATTGAATGGGAGCACGTGGTGCCTGCCTGGCAGTTCGGCCACCAGCTGCAATGCTGGCAGGATGGCGGGCGCAAAAACTGCAATCGCGATCCGGTCTACCGTCAGATAGAAACCGATCTGCATAACCTGCAACCGGCGATTGGCGAGGTCAACGGCGATCGCAACAACTTCATGTACAGCCAATGGCGCGGCGGCGAAGGCCAGTATGGCCAGTGCCCAATGAAGGTCGACTTCAAGCACAAGCAGGCCGAACCGCCGGCGCGTGCACGCGGCGCCATTGCCCGCACCTACTTCTACATGCGCGATCGTTATCATCTGCGCCTGTCACGCCAGCAGACCCAGCTGTTTGAGGTCTGGAACCGTCAATATCCGGTGAGCCAGTGGGAATGTCAGCGCGAGGCACGCATCGCTAAGGTACAGGGCAACCGCAACCCGTATATTCAACAGGCTTGTCAGCGACAAAAGGGCTGACCTACTATACCCTGCATATTTGAAGCTGCATCGGTGCTGGCACTATTGCTGCCCGCCGAATCTTTTATCTATGGGTCAGAAAAATCTATGCGCATACCTCGCATTCATCACCCGGAGCCGCTGCGTTCCGATACGGAAATCGTCCTGAGCGAAGACGCGGCCAACCACGTTGGTCGCGTACTGCGCATGAGTCCAGGCCAATTGCTGCAACTGTTTGACGGCAGCAACCAGGTGTTCGATGCTGAAATCACGCGGGTGGATAAAAAAAGCGTTCAGGTGCAGATCGGTGCCGGACGGCAGGAAGATCGCGAGTCGCCGCTCAATCTGCATTTGGGGCAGGTGATTTCGCGCGGCGAAAAGATGGAATTCACCATTCAGAAATCCATCGAGCTGGGCGTCAATACCATCACCCCGCTGTTCTCGGAACGTTGCGGGGTAAAGCTGGATGGCGAGCGCCTGGCCAAGAAACTGCAACAGTGGCAAAAAATCGCCATTGCCGCCTGCGAACAGTGCGGCCGCAACCGCATTGCGGATATTCGCCCGGCGATGCCGCTGGAGGCCTGGTGCGCCGAGCAGGACGACAGCCTGAAGCTGAATCTGCACCCGCGCGCCAGCCACAGCATCAATACGCTGGCGTTGCCGGTGAATCACGTTCGCCTGTTGATTGGACCGGAAGGCGGCCTATCCGCCGACGAAATTGCGATGACCTCAGCGCATGGATTTACTGATATCCTGCTGGGGCCACGCGTTCTGCGTACAGAAACCACCGCGCTCACCGCGATCACCGCATTGCAGGTGCGTTTTGGCGATCTGGGTTAAGGAGAAGAGAAAGAATGATTAAGCTCGGCATCGTGATGGACCCTATCGCATCCATCAATATCAAGAAAGACACCAGTTTCGCCATGCTGCTGGAAGCCCAGCGCCGCGGTTGGGAACTGCACTACATGGAGATGAACGATCTCTATCTGCACGCCGGCGACGGCCGTGCCCGCACGCGACAGCTGGCGGTCAAGGAAGACAAGGAAAGCTGGTACAGCTTTGGCAGCGAACAGGATCTGGCGTTGCAGGATCTGGACGTGATCCTGATGCGCAAGGATCCGCCGTTTGATACCGAATATATTTATGCCACCTATATTCTTGAGCGCGCGGAAGTCAAAGGCACGCTGGTGGTCAACAAGCCGCAAAGCCTGCGCGACTGCAATGAAAAACTGTTCACCGCCTGGTTCCCGGAACTGACGCCGGATACGCTGGTCAGCCGCAGCGCGGCACATATCCGCAAGTTTCATCAGCAGCATGGCGACATCATTCTCAAGCCGCTGGACGGCATGGGCGGCGTCTCGATTTTCCGCGTCAAGCAGGACGATCCCAACCTGTCGGTGATCATCGAAACGCTGACCGAACACGGCAGCCGCTTCTGCATGGCGCAGAACTTCCTGCCGGCCATCAAGGAAGGGGATAAGCGCATTCTGGTGGTGGACGGCGAACCGGTGCCCTACTGCCTGGCGCGCATCCCGGCGCAAGGGGAAACCCGTGGCAACCTGGCGGCCGGCGGCCGTGGCGAAGCGCGCCCGCTGAGCGAAAGCGACTGGAAAATCGCCCGCGCGGTAGCACCGACGCTGAAAGAAAAGGGGCTGATTTTCGTTGGTCTGGATATCATTGGCGACCGTCTGACGGAAATCAACGTTACCAGCCCGACCTGCGCGCGCGAGATCGAAGCCGCCTTCCCGGTTTCGATTACCGGGATGCTGATGGACGCCATCGAAAAGCGCCTTGCCGCACGTTAATGTGACCATGATACGGGCGATGGATGTCGCCCGCTGTCGTGACTTCACCGCCTTTTAGCCGCATACTGACGGCTGTTCAACTGCCAATGGATCGAATCCTTTTATCGCCATGAATTTACAGCACCACTTTCTTATTGCCATGCCAACCATGCAGGATCCCCGCTTCAAGCGTTCGGTGATTTATATCTGCGAGCACAACGAAGAAGGCGCCATGGGTTTGGTGATCAATAAACCCGTGGAACAGTTCACGGTAGAAAGCGTGCTGAGCAAACTGCAGATTCTGCCTATCGAACGCGATCCGGCCGTCAACCTCGACAAACCGGTGTTTGCCGGCGGCCCGCTGGCGGACGATCGCGGGTTTATCCTGCACACCCCCTGTTCCGGTTTTGGCTCAAGCATTCAGATTTCGCCGGAAACCATGATAACCACCTCCAAAGACGTGCTGGAAACCCTCGGTACGCCGGAGCAGCCGCAAGACGTGCTGGTCGCTCTCGGTTATGCCGGCTGGGAAAAGGGCCAGCTCGAGCAGGAAGTGCTGGAAAACGTCTGGCTGACCATCGAGGCCGACAGCGATATCCTGTTCCACACGCCGATAGCCAGCCGCTGGCGCGAGGCGGCCAACCGCCTGGGCATCGACATCCGCAGCATCGCCAATCACGCAGGACACGCCTGATGAGTAACCGCACCATCATCGCCTTTGATTTCGGCACCAAAAGCATCGGCGCGGCCATCGGCCAGGAAATTACCGGTACCGCGCGCGCGCTGGCAGCTTTCAAGGCGCAGGACGGCACGCCGGACTGGCAAAAAATTGAAAAGCTGCTGAAGGAATGGCAGCCGGATCTGGTGGTGGTCGGTCTGCCGCTCAACATGGACGGCAGCGAACAACCGCTGACCGAACGCGCCCGCAAGTTTGCCAACCGCCTGCATGGGCGTTTTGGAGTAAAGATCGACCTGCACGACGAACGCCTGAGCACCGTAGAAGCCCGTTCCCACCTGTTCGATCGCGGCGGCTTTCGCGCGCTGGACAAGGGCAGCGTCGACTCGGCGTCGGCGGTGGTGATACTGGAAAGCTGGTTCGAACAGCATCTGGGATAAGTTGGCGTGGCACGCTCGCGTTAGCGTGGCGTAACGGCAATAGCCGATTCCCCCTGGCCAGCGCCTGTTCAGGATAATATTCCCTGCGCAATACGCTGTCGCAGTCCCTGTTCAAAGGTCTGCATACCGAACTGCGCGCCGGTTTGCAGCACGCTGGCCAACTGATGGATTTTGCCGTCGCGGATCAGGCTGCTGACCGCCGGCGTCGCCGTCAGGATCTCAAAAATCGCCGTGCGCCCTCCGCCCGGTTTGTTCACCAGTTTTTGTGCGATCACCGCCTGCAGGCTGCCGGCCAGCTGTGCGCGCACGTAGGGTTTTTCTTCCGCCGGGAACACGTCCACCAGCCGTTCCACCGCCTGCGGCGCGTTGCGGGTGTGCAGCGTCGCCAGCACCAGATGGCCGGTTTCTGCCGCCGTCAGCGCCTGGCGAATGGTCATCAGGTCACGCAGTTCACCCAGCAGAATCACGTCGGGATCTTCACGCAGCGCGGCGCGCAAGGCCAGCTCGACGCTGTGGGTATCACGCCCCAGTTCACGCTGGTGGATCAGCGAGCGCTGGCTGTGGTGAATAAACTCGATCGGATCCTCCAGCGTCAGAATGTGCCGCCGCTGGTGGCGATTGATCTCGTCGATCATCGCCGCCAGGGTAGTGGATTTGCCGCTGCCGGTGGCACCGGTCACCAGGATCAGACCGTCCTCGCGCCGGGTCAACGCCGGGATAATCGCCGGCACCTGCAAGGCGGCAAGCCGGGGGATATGCTCGGCAATCATGCGCAACGCCAGCGAAATACCGCCGTGATGCACAAAGGCATTGGCACGCAGTCGCCGGCCGTCGCGGCTGGTCAGCGTGCCATCGAGCTGGCCACTGGGTTGCAACGCCTGTTGCCGTTGTGGGCCGAGCAGCTTGGCGCATAGGGTCTGTATCGCTGCCGGCGACAGGATTTCCCCCTGCGGCAACGGTTGCAGTTCGCCATCGATGCGCAACATTGGCAGATGTCCGGTACAAAGGTGCAGATCGGAGGCATTATGCTTTACACTAAGGGCCACTAATTCATCGAAATCCATATCAATCTCCTGGGTCAATCATGAGCACTATCCAACAGAACCTGCAGGATGTCAGGGGGCGTATTGATGCCGCAGCCGTAAACTGCGCGCGTGCTCCAGAAGAGGTGTCGCTGCTTGCAGTCAGTAAAACCAAACCTGTCGCGGCGATCGCAGAAGCCATTGCCGCCGGGCAGCGGGCATTTGGTGAAAATTACGTGCAGGAAGGCGTCGACAAGATCCGTCATTTCGCCGCGCTGCCCGACGGTGCCGGGTTGGAATGGCACTTTATCGGCCCGCTGCAATCCAATAAGAGCCGTTTGGTGGCAGAGCATTTCGACTGGTGCCACACGGTTGACCGGCTGCGTATTGCCCAGCGGCTGAGCGATCAGCGCCCGGCTGAACTGCCGCCGCTGAACGTGCTGATCCAGATTAATATCAGCGATGAACAGAGCAAATCCGGCATTGAACTGGCACAGTTGCCGCTGTTGGCGCAGGCGGTAGCGGCACTGCCACGGCTGACGCTGCGCGGTGTGATGGCAATACCGGCGCCGGAGAGCGACTTTCCGCGCCAGCTGGCGGTATTTCGCCAAATGGCCGCGGCGTTCCAGCAGTTGCAACAGGACTATCCGCAGGTCGACACGCTATCGATGGGCATGACTGACGACATGGTCGCAGCAATCGCCGCCGGTAGCACCCTGGTGCGCATCGGCACCGCGATTTTTGGCGCCCGTGATTATTCGCAGGCCTGACAGAACCAACGAGGGACGCAATGCAACATCGTAAGATTACCTTTATCGGCGCCGGCAACATGGCGCGTGCGATTATCGCCGGGTTGGTGAACGGCGGTTATCCGGCACAATTAATCAGCGTCTGCGCGCCTTCGGCGAAAAACCGCGATGCGCTGGCCGCCGATTACGGCGTGATTAGCAGCGACGACAACCTCTACTGTGCGCAGCAGGCCGAGGTGGTGGTAATGGCGGTAAAGCCGCAGCTGATGGAACAGGTGTGCCAACCGCTGCGCCAGCAGGTCGATTTTAGCGGCAAACTGGTGCTGTCGATTGCCGCCGGCATCCAGGTCAGCCGTTTTTATCAGTTGCTGGGCGACAACCTGAATATGGTGCGCATCATGCCAAATACCCCCTCGCTGGTTGGCAAAGGCATGAGCGGTCTGTACGCCCCCGCGCAGGTTAGCCGGCAAGATTGCGAGTTCACCGGCGAGCTGATGGGTTCGGTCGGCAAGGTGTGCTGGGTGGATGACGAAAACGGCATCAACGGCGTCATCGCCGCCGCCGGTAGCGCGCCGGCCTACTTCTTCCTGTTTATGGAATCGATGCAGCAAGAAGCGGAACGCATGGGCTTTAGCAGCCAGCAGGCGCGCGAGCTGGTACAACAGGCCGCCAGCGGCGCCGCCGCCCTGGTGGAGGCCAATCCACAGCTTGCGCTGTCGACCCTGCGGGAACAGGTCACCTCAAAAGGCGGCACCACCGCCGAAGCGCTGCGCGTTTTGAATGAACAACGGCTGCCCGACACCGTCGCCAAGGCGATGCAGGCTGCCGTTGCCCGTGCACAAGAAATGGAAAAATCATTTTAATAGGAGAAGGGCCACTACATGTTAACGCTGACTTTTCTGGTCAAGACGGTTATTGATCTTTACGTCATGGTGCTGCTGTTGCGCATTTGGATGCAATGGACGCGCACTGACTTCTACAACCCGTTTTCACAGTTTGTCGTGAAAATCACCCAGCCGATTGTCGGCCCGTTGCGCCGCATCATTCCGTCGCTGGGGCCGATCGACAGCGCGTCGTTGCTGCTGGCTTTCCTGCTGATGACCATCAAGTATCCGCTGCTGTTGCTGATCCAGGGCGGCGCCATCTCCCTCAGTCCGTACAACCTGCTGTTTGGCCTGATTTCACTGGTTAAATCCGCCGGTTATCTGATCTTCTGGGTGATGATTATCCGCGCGCTGATGAGTTGGATCAGCCAGGGGCGCAACGCCATCGACTACGTGATGTATCAGTTGACCGAGCCATTGATGGCGCCGATCCGCCGCGTGATCCCGGCGATGGGCGGCATTGATTTTTCGGCCATGGTGGTGATTCTGATTCTGTATCTGATCAATTATCTGGGTATGGATCTGTTCGGTGAGATCTGGTTCTTGTTGTGAGTGCCGTCAGCGTTGAACAAGACGGGCTGGTGGTCAGGCTGTATATTCAGCCGAAAGCCAGCCGAGACCAGATTATTGGCCTGCATGGCGACGAAATCAAAGTCGCCATCACCGCCCCGCCGGTTGATGGCCAGGCCAATGCGCATCTGCTCAAGTTTATTGCCAAGCAGTTTAAAGTAGCAAAAAGCAACGTGACGATCGAAAAGGGTGAACTGGGGCGGCATAAGCAGCTACGCATTATGCATCCGCACCAGATACCGCCGACCATCGCGGCGTTGTACACAGAGTAATTATTCAAGGTTATGACTATGCAAAAAGTGGTTCTTGCCACCGGCAACCCCGGGAAAGTACGCGAACTTGCCGACCTGCTGGCCGACTTCGGCCTCGACGTGGTGGCGCAGACCGAACTGGGGGTGGATTCGGCCGAAGAAACCGGCCTGACGTTCATTGAAAACGCCATCCTGAAGGCCCGCCACGCGGCAAAAATTACCGGCCTGCCGGCGATTGCCGACGACTCCGGTCTCGCGGTCGACGCGCTGGGCGGCGCGCCGGGCATTTACTCCGCACGCTACGCGGGCGAAGACGCCTCGGACCAGCAGAACCTGGATAAACTGCTGGTGGCATTAAAAGACCTACCGCAGGGCCAACGCGGCGCGCAATTCCATTGCGTGCTGGTGTATCTGCGCCATGCGGAAGACCCGACGCCGCTGGTCTGTCACGGCAGTTGGAGCGGGGAAATTACCTTTGCATCCGCCGGTCAGGGCGGCTTTGGCTACGACCCGATCTTTTACGTACCGGCGCTGTCACGCACCGCCGCCGAACTGTCGCGCGATGAGAAAAGCGCGGTATCACACCGTGGCCAGGCATTGACGCTGCTGCTGGAAGCGATGCGCAATGCCCAATAATGCCGTACAACTGCCACCGCTCAGCCT
Organism: Serratia sp. Sp408; assembly: GCF_057180665.1. Taxonomy (NCBI): domain Bacteria; kingdom Pseudomonadati; phylum Pseudomonadota; class Gammaproteobacteria; order Enterobacterales; family Yersiniaceae; genus Serratia; species Serratia sp. Sp408. The sequence continues at coordinate 18,892 of NZ_JBXUFT010000011.1, read as the reverse complement.
CTACATCCATATTCCATGGTGCGTGCAAAAATGCCCTTACTGCGACTTTAATTCGCATGCGCTGAAGGGCGAGGTGCCGCATCAGGAATATGTCGATCACCTATTGGCGGATCTGGATGCCGATCTGCCGATGACCAGCGGGCGCAGCATCGGCACCATTTTCATCGGCGGCGGTACGCCGAGCCTGTTGAGCGCCGAAGCGATGCAGTCGTTGCTGGATGGCGTGCGCGCGCGCATTCGGGTGAACGATGACGCCGAGATCACCATGGAGGCCAACCCGGGCACCGTCGAAGCCGATCGCTTCAGCGGCTACCAACGGGCCGGTGTCAACCGCATCTCGATCGGCGTACAAAGCTTTAGCGCCGAGAAGTTAACCCGACTGGGGCGCATTCACGGCCCGGATGAAGCCAAGCGAGCGGCACATCTGGCAACCGGACTGGGGCTGCGCAGTTTTAATCTGGATTTGATGCACGGCTTGCCGGATCAGTCGCTGGCGGAAGCGCTGGACGATCTGCGCCAGGCGATCGCCCTCAATCCACCGCACCTGTCGTGGTACCAACTGACCATCGAACCGAATACCCTGTTCAGCTCGCGGCCACCGGTCCTGCCGGATGATGACGCGCTGTGGGATATTTTCCAACAGGGCCACGCGCTGCTGAGCGCCGCCGGGTATCAGCAATATGAAACCTCGGCCTACGCCAAGCCGGGCTATCAGTGCCAACACAATCTCAACTATTGGCGCTTCGGCGACTATCTGGGGATTGGCTGCGGCGCGCACGGCAAACTGACCTTCAGCGACGGGCGCATCGTGCGGACGGCCAAAACCAAGCACCCGCGCGGTTTTATGCAGGGCAAATACCTCGACAAGCAGCATGAAGTGGCAACCGAAGATCGGCCGTTCGAGTTCTTTATGAACCGTTTCCGCCTGTTGGAAGCCGCGCCGCGTGCGGAGTTCAGCGCCTATACCGGGCTGGATGAAAGCACCATCCGCCCGCAGCTGGACGCCGCGTTGGCGAAAGGCTATCTGGTCGAAACGGCGCAACACTGGCAAATCACCGAAACAGGCAAACTGTTCCTCAATTCGCTGCTGGAGCTGTTTTTGGCGGACGAGTAGATAGCAAAAAGCGCTGAGAATTCAGCGCTTTTTTATTGGTAGTATCATCAAGCTGCATGGTGAAGCCGACGAGTCACATCCCCCTACCCTGCAAAAGCCCCTCAATCGAAATCGTATAACCGCGATAACGCAGTATCACTGGCATCAACACAACTGCCTTTGGTTGATTGCAGTTTAACCAGCACGGCAAATTGCCGCCAGGCGACTCGTCTTTGCTGTTACTTCAAGGCATTAAGCAGGTCTTTACGCTGGGTTTCCAACGCGGTGACGCGGTTGCAGACGTCGTGGCCAAAGTTCTGGAAATCCTGTTCCTGATTGTTCCACTCGTTCTGAATCGCCTTTTGCAAACCGCCCAGGTTGCCCATAATCGCCTGCAACGGGTTACCGCCGCTGTTGGCCGCCTGTTTGACGCCCATTTCGTTCAGACTGTCTTGCAGCACGCCGCCCATACTTTGCTGCACGATATTGCGGCCATCCTGCTCGACCTGATCGATGGCTTTATGATGGAAAGCCAAGCCGTCGTTGCGGTGCTCGATAATGCGGTTCATCTGCTGCTTCAGCTGCTGGTTGAGCGTGGTCAGGCGATTGCGTACGTTGCTGTCGCTGCCCAGTTCCTTGACGATCACCTTATCCAGCGCCACACGGGCTTTTTCCAGGTGCTGCTGCGCGCCGTTGTCTATCCACGGCAGTTCCTTGCGCAGAGCGCTCTGGTAGCTGAACGCCTTCTGGCGCTGGCTATCATTGAGGGTCAGCGGCTGCCCGTTACGGGTCACGTCGCCATCCGGTGAGATTTGCAGATTGCCGCTGGTGCCTACCACCTGCACATTCTGTTGGCTGATAATCACGTCATCCTGTGGCCTGACGGCACACTGATAGGCAGCATGCGCCTGTGATGCGGTTAGCAACAGCAAGGCCAACCCGGTTTTCTTCAACATAGTATCTCCTGAGACTCCCTTCCAACCGTAACAGCGGGGGATTAAAAAATCGAACGGCTAATTCGTTGAGACAACAGTTCCAGCGCCGCAGTTCCCGCCAGCGAGTTACCGGACGGATCCAGCTCTGGCGACCAGACCACGATCGCCATTTCGTCCGGAACGATGGCGACAATACCGCCGCCGACGCCCGACTTGCCCGGCATGCCGACCCGATAGGCAAACTCACCGGCGCCGTCGTACATACCGCTGGTCATCATCAGCGCATTGATCTGCCGCGCCTGCAACGGCGTGATCACCTCATTGCCCTGCAGATCGCGGCCGTGGTTCGCCAGATAGACGAAACCGCGCGCCAGTTCCTGACAGCTCATGCGCAGCGCGCAATAGTGGAAATAGGTTTGCAGTACGGTGAGCACGTCGTTTTCAAAATTGCCAAACGATTTCATCAGGTAGGCGATCGCCGCATTGCGATCGGAGTGTTCGAACTCCGATCGCGCCACGCGGGCGTCGTAGGCCAGATCATCCTCACCGGCCAATTGTCGCACCACTTCCAGCATCCGCTGTTTGGGCGCGCTGAGCCGGGTTTGCAGCATGTCGCAGACCACCAGCGCACCGGGATTGATAAATGGATTACGCGGCTTGCCCTGCTCCATCTCCAGCTGTAACAGCGAGTTGAACGGCAAACCGGACGGCTCTTTGCCGACCCGTTGCCAAATTTCGCTTTCCTGATAGCGTGTCAACGCCAGCGTCAGGCTGAGCACTTTGGATATCGACTGAATGGAAAACCGTTCGGCGGCGTCGCCGGCCTGGAACATGTTGCCATCAACGGTGCAAACGGCGATCCCCAGGCGATTGGCCGGCACTTCAGCCAGCGCGGGGATGTAATCGGCGACTTTACCGCTGCCGATCAGCGGGCGAACCTGTTGCAGGATCTCTTCCAGCAACGCGTTATCCAATGTTATTTCCACCAGGCCATGCTCCAGACAAAACAAAGGCGCCATTAAGGCACCTTCAAACAATTCTGCTGTATAACGATAACGGGCCAGTCGCAGCTGGCCCCAACGCTGAATCTCGGGCGATTAATCCCACCAGATATCAAACAGATCGCTGACCTTTACCTCGGACAGCTTGCGCGCTTCCAGCCAGTTTTTGACCAGTTCGCGGTGTTGATCGGTGCACTGACCGATCTTCTGCAGGCAGATAAGCCCTTCCCATTGCAGGTAGCCGCTGCCGTCAAACGCCAGGCCGTTCGGCTCGATCACTTCGTCAATGAACGCGTCCAGCGTGCCGTCGATATCCTCAACCGCGGTGCCTTCGGCGAAACGCCAGGCGACGGAAAAGCCCAGTTCCTGAAACTCATCAATGTGCAACTTCTTACGTAAACGACGACTGCGGTTGTTAGCCATTATGCCTTCCTCTCAAACATCAAATCCCAAACGCCGTGTCCCAGACGCTGGCCGCGTAATTCAAATTTAGTCAGTGGACGTGTGTCCGGGCGCGGCACGTAATCGTGACTTTCCGACAGATTACGGTAATTCGCCACGCCGTTCATCACTTCCAACATATGTTCCGCATAGGGTTGCCAATCGGTGGCCATGTGGAATACACCGCCGACCTTCAGTTTGCGCAGCACCAGTTCAACAAACGGCGTCTGTACGATGCGGCGTTTGTTGTGGCGCGCCTTGTGCCACGGATCCGGGAAGAACAGCTGCACCATATCCAGCGAGCCGTCCGGGATCATGTTTTCCAGCACTTCGACCGCGTCGTGGCACATCACCCGCAGGTTGCTCAATTGCGCCTCGTGGGCATCGGCCAGGCAGGCACCGACGCCTGGCGAATGCACTTCAATCCCTAAAAAGTTCTGCTGCGGGTTGTTGCCCGCCATGGTCACCAGCGAAGCGCCCATACCAAAGCCGATTTCCAGCACCACCGGCGCATCGCGGCCAAACAGCGCGGTCAGATCGACAGGCTGCGCCTGATACTCCACGCCCATCACCGGCCAATAGTTTTCCAGCGCGTGCTGCTGGCCTTTGGTCAACCGCCCCTGGCGGCGCACAAAGCTGCGGATACGGCGCATCGCGCGGCCGTTCTCATCAAATTCCGGAGAGATGACGTCATTAATCATAGTGCTTTCTGTCTGTTTGGCTGCCAATTAGGGAAACGCGCATTATGCAAAGATAGACTGGTTTAGCAAGTGTTCATATTTTAACGTCGGAAAGTTCCGGTTTACACCACCCGGACTCTATGCTGCAATCGCGCATCAAATATCAGCCTGATACGATACCCGATGATGATGCAAGCACAGCAGTTCTCGCACGTGGTGCTTGACTGGTACCAGCGCTACGGCCGTAAAACCCTGCCGTGGCAGCTCGACAAGACGCCTTATCAAGTTTGGCTTTCTGAGGTCATGTTGCAACAGACCCAGGTTGCCACCGTCATTCCTTATTTTCAGCGATTTATGGCACGTTTTCCGAACGTGCGCCAACTGGCCGAAGCACCGCTGGACGAAGTGCTGCATCTGTGGACCGGGCTCGGCTATTACGCCCGCGCCAGGAACCTGCACAAGGCGGCGCAAACCATTGTCGCACAGCACGGCGGCGAGTTCCCGACAACCTTTGAACAAATCGCCGCGCTGCCGGGCATTGGCCGCTCCACCGCCGGCGCCATCCTGTCGCTGTCGCTCGGCCAGCACTATCCGATCCTCGACGGCAACGTCAAGCGGGTGCTGGCACGCTGCTATGCGGTCGAAGGCTGGCCGGGTAAAAAAGAGGTTGAAAATCGTCTGTGGCAAATCAGCAGCGACGTAACGCCGGCTAACGGCGTCGGCCAGTTCAATCAGGCGATGATGGATCTGGGTGCCATGGTGTGCACCCGCTCCAAACCCAAATGTGAACTGTGCCCACTCAACGCCGGCTGTATCGCCTATGCCAATCACAGCTGGGCGAAATACCCTGGCAAAAAACCCAAGCAGACGCTGCCGGAAAAATCGGCCCACTTTTTATTGTTGCAACGTGACCAGAGCGTATGGCTGGAACAGCGACCGGCCGTCGGGCTGTGGGGCGGCCTGTTTTGCTTCCCGCAGTTCAGTGAGCGGCAGGCGTTGGAACTCTGGCTGCAACAACGCGGTCTGAAAGACGATCGGTTGCAGCAGTTAACCGCATTTCGCCATACATTCAGTCACTTCCATTTGGACATCGTGCCAATGTGGCTGCCGGTGCAGCAGGTCGGCGGCGCCATGGATGAAGGCAGCGGTCTCTGGTATAACTTAGCGCAGCCGCCGTCGGTCGGGCTGGCCGCACCGGTCGAACGCCTGCTGCTGCAACTGGCCAAGCAGCCCCCGGCTCAGCCATCTTTATACCCGGATGATTTTTAAAGAAAACTATCAACGGGTTAGCGTTATCAACGAGGAATTAGCATGAGCAGAACCATTTTTTGTACCTACCTGCAACGCGAAGCCGAAGGCCAGGATTTCCAACTGTATCCGGGCGAGATCGGTAAACGCATCTACAACGAAATCTCGAAAGAAGCCTGGGCAGAATGGATGAAGAAGCAAACCATGCTGATCAACGAGAAAAAGCTCAATATGATGAACCCGGACGATCGCAAGCTGCTGGAAGCGGAAATGGTGCGTTTTCTGTTTGAAGGACACGACGTCCACATTGAAGGCTATACACCGCCGAGCGAATAATCTGTTTTGGGGCCGGGCGCTGGCCCCTGCATCACCCAAAAATATTACGGCTTAAGATGAAGAAAATTTTAGCTTTGCTAGTGATAGCACCCTTGCTGATTTCCTGTTCCGGTAAAAAAAGCGACGAGTTCAACGAAGCCTGGGTTAAAGACACCAACGGCTTCGACATTCTGATGGGCCAGTTCGCCCATAACATCGAAAACATCTGGGGTCTGAACGAAGTTCTGATCGCCGGGCCGAAAGATTACGTCAAATATACCGATCAATATCTGACGCGCAGCCACATCAACTTTGATGCGGGCACCATCACCTTTGAAACCATTTCTCCGACCGATCCGGCCGACAGCCTGCGTAAGGCGATCGTTACCACCCTGCTGATGGGTGACGATCCGAGCTCGGTGGATCTGTATTCCGACGCCAATGACATTCAGATCAGCAAAGAGCCGTTCCTGTACGGCCAGGTACTGGACAACAATGGCGAAGCGATCCGCTGGGAATGGCGCGCCTCGCACTTTGCCGATTATCTGGTACAGAACAAGCTGCAAAAACGCACCTCCGGCCTGCATGTGATCTACTCGGTCACCGTGCAACTGGTGCCCAACCACCTGGACAAGCGCGCGCACAAATACCTGCCGATGGTGCGTAAAGCGGCCGAAAAATACGGTGTGGAAGAGTCGTTGATTCTGGCTATCATGCAGACCGAATCGAGCTTTAACCCGTATGCGGTCAGCGGCTCCGATGCGCTGGGTTTGATGCAGGTGATGCAGCACACCGCCGGCAAGGACGTGTTCAAGATGCGCGGCAAGTGGGGCACGCCAAGCCGCAGCTACCTGTTTGATCCGGCGAACAACATCGACACCGGTACCGCTTATCTGGCGATTTTGCAGAATAACTATCTGGGCGGTATTCAGAACCCGACCTCACGGCGTTATGCGGTGATTACGGCCTATAACGGCGGCGCGGGCAGCGTACTGCGGGTATTCTCAAGCGACAGGACCAAAGCGGTCAGCATCATCAACGGCATGCAGCCGGGCGATGTGTACACCACGTTGGCCAGCAAGCACCCGGCCGGCGAGTCTCGCCGCTATCTGGTGAAGGTGAACAACGCGCAGAAGAGTTACCGCCGCCGTTAAGCGCGGCCATCAGCCAGGCCGGGCAGTTGTCCCGGCCTTTTTTATATTAGCCGTCGGCAACCTGATAACTGCTGCGCCCCTGAGATTTGGCCTGATACAGCGCCCGATCGGCACTGGCGATCAACCGCTCCTTATCGACGCCAGGCCGCCACTGGGCAATGCCCTGGCTAACGCTGACCCAGGGCGACACGCCGGATTGCGCATGCGGGATTTGCAACGCCGCCACCTGCGTCTTGATACGTTCGGCCACCGCCATGGCTTCACGCCGGTCGGACTTCGGCAGCAGAATGATAAATTCTTCGCCACCGTAACGCGCAACCAGATCCTGCGAACGGCGCACACAGCGCAGAAAACATTCCGCCAGCCGCACCAGACACTCATCGCCGGCCTGATGCCCATAGTGATCGTTATATTTCTTAAAATAATCAACGTCGATCAGGATCACCGAGAAGTGCTCAACCCCTGAGGATTCACGGGCAAACACCGAATCGAAGTAGGCATTGAAGTATCGGCGATTGGACAGACCGGTCAATGGATCGCGGTGCGCCAGCTTGCTCAGGCGCTCAATCAGACGCTGGTTTTCCCGCTCACGTTCCATCGCCAGCATAAACCACTTTTCCAGCATCCGTTTGGCGGAATAGATCAGTATCAATATCAGCGCGTATGACGCCAGGTTAACCAGCGAGAATGCGCCGCGAATCACAATGTTTTCGCCAATCACCATACTGAGGATCGGCACCGAAAACAGAAACAGCAGCATTGGGGACAGGTAAAACGGGATCAGCGACGAAAACATCAGCGCTACGGTCAGTGGGTAAATCAGGTTGACCGCGTTAAGGTCAATCAGGTGATCGAACACCACGCACCACAATAGCGCCAACAGCGCCACGCAGCCCACCAGCACCCACCAGGCGCCCCGCTTGCTGCGCGGGATGAGCAGCTTCAACATCAGATACGCCAGGGCCGACACCAGCGATACCGCGACGATTGCCGGCGCATTCTGCATGAAATCCGCGCTTGAATCGTAATCGGTTGAACGAAAACGATGAAAAAACAGAAACAGGGATACCAGAAGATTGACCAATAAAAACCAGCCAAAACTGTGAAAGATCGAGTCACGCTTTTCGCTTGCCACCCAGGCAGAATAATTTTTATCTTCCATCACCATGCTCATTGCCAGTACCGCTCCATTCACTGTAGTGGCACCGGCCCTATTTGTCATATCCGCAATTCGGACCGGCATCGCCGGCCCTTGCATCACGCCTGCTTGATCATGTAACCAAATATACGCTTCCAGCCGTGATCTTTCTTTTCAATATAAACCCCTTGCAGCTCCGGCGAGAACCCCGGCAGACGGTTGATGCCCGCTTCCAGCGCCAGGAAGTAGCGCTGAACCGCCCCGCCCCACACTTCGCCCGGCACCACGCACAGCACGCCTGGTGGATAAGGCAGCGCGCCTTCGGCGGCAATGCGCCCCTCGGCCTGGGCGATCGGTACCAGTTCGACATTGTCGCGAATGAATTCCACGTTGGCATCCTGCGGGTTCATCATCACCGGTGGGAAATGATCCTGTCGGAACATCTCTTTTTGCAGTTGCTTAACGTCGTAGCTGACGTAAAGATCGTGCATTTCCTGACACAGCTGGCGCAGGGTATAACCACGATAGCGCTGCTCGTTCTTGCGATATACCGTCGGCAATACCTCGCTCAGCGGCGCATCCTGCTCCACGTAACGTTCGAACTGCACCAGCATATCAACCAGATGTGCCATCTTGGCCGGGTTCTCCGCCGGCGTCAGCAGGAACAGGATCGAGTTCAGATCGCATTTTTCCGGCACGATGCCGTTTTCCCGCAGGAAGTTGGCCAGAATGGTGGCCGGCACGCCGAACGCGCTGTACTGTCCGGTAGCCGCATCAATGCCCGGCGTGGTCAGCAGCAGCTTGCAGGGATCGACCAGATATTGATCCTGCGCATAGCCGGCAAAACCGTGCCACGTCTCACCCGGTACAAAGGTAAAGAAGCGCGCATCGCTGGCAATTTCATCGGTGGCAAACGTCTGCCAGTCCTGTCCGGCAACCTGTAACGGAATAAACGGCTGCAGTTGCGAGCAACGCTGTAACAGTTGCTTGCGCGTTTCAATCCCCAGCTTCACGCAGTCCATCCACATGCGACGCCCCGCCTCGCCGGCGTGCATTTTGGCGTTAACGTCCAGCGCGGCAAACAGCGGATAAAACGGGCTGGTCGAGGCGTGCAACATAAAGGCATTGTTGAGATGCTTATGGTTGCAGTGACGCTTCTGCCCTTTGATATGGTCGTCTTTCTTGTGGATCTGCGAGGTCTGCGAAAAACCGGCCTGCTGCTTGTGCACCGACTGGGTAACAAAAATGCCCGGGTCGAGTTCATCCAGCTCCAGCAGCAGCGGCGAGCACTCCTTCAACATCGGAATAAAGCCTTCATAACCCACCCAGGCGGAATCAAACAGGATGTAGTCGCACAGATGGCCGATGGTGTCGATCACCTGGCGAGCGTTATAAATAGTCCCGTCATAGGTACCAAGCTGGATGATTGCCAAGCGGAATGGCCGCGCCTCGCCGGCCTTGTGCGGCGCGACTTCACGGATCTGCGCGCGCAGGTAATCTTCATCGAAACAGTGGGCATCGATGCCGCCAATAAATCCAAACGGATTACGCGCGGTTTCCAGATATACCGGCGTCGCCCCGGCCTGTAACAATGCGCCATGGTGATTGGATTTATGGTTGTTGCGATCGAACAGCACCAGGTCGCCACGCGTCAGCAAGGCATTGGTCACCACCTTGTTCGCCGCCGAGGTGCCGTTGAGCACAAAATAGGTCTTGTCGGCGTTAAACACCCGCGCCGCATGTTTTTGCGCGTCTTTGGCCGAACCTTCGTGGATCAACAGATCGCCGAGCTTCACGTCGGCATTGCACATATCGGAACGGAACAGGGTTTCGCCGTAAAACTCGAAAAACTTGCGCCCGGCCGGGTGCTTGCGAAAGAACTCGCCGCCCTGATGCCCCGGACAGGCAAAGGTCGAATTTTCCATTTCAACGTAGGTTTTCAGCGTTTTGAAAAACGGCGGCAGCAACGCCTGCTCGTAGGCATCCGCCGCCGCTTCCAGCTGCGCCATGTAAAACGCCTTGGTGGCATGGCTCAGGGCGAATACGCCGGTAATAAACGGCAGATAATCCGGCGAAAGGTGATCTTCTCCCTCAACGGCAACGAAGGTCGGGATAGCAAACCCGGTGGCCTGTAAGTGCGTCAGGATACCGGCGTCAACGTCCTTGACGGACACCACCACCGCCGCCACATCGGTATAATCGGTCTGCTCGATGCGCACCACTTCACGCAGGGTTTCGATACTGGCAACCAGGCCGGCGCTGGTTGCTATTTTCAATTCTTTCATAGAGCTAACTCTCAAACGGTTAAGGATGAGGGTGTGCCACAGGCACGCGATGAGATAACAGCGGTTATCCCGGCAAATGACGCCCGGCAGCGCTTGAGACAGGCGTAACCGGCTGATGAACGGGCATCAGGCAACTATCGGCAACTGGGATCGGCAGCGTCCGATAGGCATCAGTAAAATCAGAGCCTTGGCTCTATTTTTAATAATGCCTAACAGCGAGCATCGGCTGGCCTTACCGCATATAAAGATGGCAAGATCGGGAGAATGGCGTTCGGTAAAGCGCACGGCGGCAGGAAGGCATTTGTAAATGTCTGGTGCGCGATGGCGCTAATGCGACAAAACCAGTCATGCCCGTAATCCTCTGCTTGATTAGCGAGATCGCCGTTATGTGATAGGGGGTGGCAAAATTTGCGCAATGATTGCATGTTTTATTGCGTGGTTCAAGTGACAATTCCTGTGACGATAACGACACATTGTTTGCATAACTTACTGTAATTTATTAACTTAAAATAAAACACAGTAAAATCAAAACGGTATAAAAACACGCAATTACTGCATAATTATCAGGGAACAGCCGCCCTGTTCGGTGGCGCATCATGGCTAACTGACTGAAAATAGAGCAACCGAACGGCTTGATGACAGAAAGCCGTTGACGACGAGCGGCCTTTACGGTTTAATGCGCCCCGTTGCCCGGATAGCTCAGTCGGTAGAGCAGGGGATTGAAAATCCCCGTGTCCTTGGTTCGATTCCGAGTCCGGGCACCACTAATTCTGCATAAGAGCACGCTGGTTAGAGGCAAACCCTTTAACGGGCGAAACAAAGGAACTTAAACCCGGTATCGCAGTGTTTATGAGACATCCGCACACTCGATATTGATAATTAGGTTCCTCTTAAAAAGGATGCCTGTGTGTCAGCACAGGCGTCCTTTTCTCGATCACTGTTGATTTTTACAGCTTGTTAAAGTTATGTCAAGGCAAGCCTAACTTCTTCTTCCCGGACAGGAATCACGTCCATATAGAGAGACAACTCGTCTTCTAATGCCTGCCCAGTTATCTTCAAATCCAACTCTACATATTCCATGGTTGTACTCACGCTGCGGTGCCCCAGCAGACCTTTCACCATAGCCAAGTTGCGATCTGGTGACTTCATCATCTCTGTTGCCAGAGTATGCCTAAATCGATGTGGGCTTACCTTGAAACCGCATTCCTTACTCAGCCGAGTGAAAAAAGATCGTACAGGCTGTATCTCAGGCTCTAGCCCTACTTCCCCCAGAGGATTTTTAAATCGATCCACATCAAACAGATAATCTTCCGGCTCAGCACCTTGGTTTTTAGCTCTTTCTACGAGTATTCGCATGCGTTCGCGAACAAAGCTAACTATGGGTACCAGCCACTCACGATGTGTCTTGCTGCCTTCTTTACAAAGCAACATCGAGTTTGCTTCCAAATCGACATCCATCAGACGGATATGCAACAATTGATTTTGTCGCATGCCAGTAGAACGCAACACATCAATGACCGTGCGCCAATACCAGACAGGATACAGAGCACACGGACGAGGCTTTCCTATTCGTAACTTTTCACGCTCTTCGAACTGCGCCAACACTAAATTGAGCCTAACGATCTGATTGCGATTTAGTATCTTCTTTCGCTTACTACCAGGAGGAACCTGCGTTTCATCAAGCGGGTTATCTGTAATCGTAAGCCAGTTTTTCTTTATTCCCTGGTTATAAAGCGCCCGTAAATGGCGAACCTTATTATTCCACGTACTGGTAGTCAGACCTCGTCCAAGCATGTCCCTTCTCCAGAGAATCAAATCACGATGCGTCACCTCGTCCGGAAACTTATCTTCGCCAATAAATTTTTGGAAAACTGCGACCACTTTTCGGTAGCTGCTTTCAGTTTCTGGTCGGAGTGGTTTTGAGAAGCAATATTCCTCAAGCAATGTTTCCCAGTCCATCATTCCTCGTTTGTTCATGATATATCCCCCCAGTTGAAATTAAGTGCCATATAAAGACACGGACAATCCCTATCAAGGGATGACCAGTACCGGACTGTCGGCTGGCACCGGTGCCCCTCGATAGAGCAAACTCGCTTTAATGAGATACCCCTTGGTACGTTTAAAAGGACCTGTACGCTCAGGGTTTCCGTACAACTCAGCAAAATAAAACCGCTTACCCTTTACTCGTCGGTGCTTATCCAATCGCTCAAAGCTCTCCTGTAATGCCTCGCGTTGATTACCTTCCAGTCCCGATTGCTTAAGGTAGAGGTAGAAGATCCCTGGAACAGTTAAGAAGACAAATCCGGCAACAAGATGAACCCTGGCGCCTGCCGTATTGATAGGAATTTCCCCTGAAGTCAGACCTGTACTCAGCCACTGCAGGAACTGCTCCCCTGAATGCTCCTCAGAGATCGGCACTTCCCCTTTACCAATCTCAGAGGCTCCTTGCCCCATCACCGGTTCAGAATTTTCAGGTTCGTCTTGACGTATGACTGCTTCAGCAACAGCTGGAACTTCATCAGAAGCAGATGCTTCATGTATAAGGGCCGGAGTTTTCTCTGGTAATGTCGTCACCGTATCCACTACATTGAGTAAATCTGCTGCCGGTCGCTCACTTTCTGTAGGCTCCGGAGCCTCCTTCTGGGGCGCGTCCTCCTGAGCCAAAATTTCGGGGGCTTCCGGCGCAGATACACTGACATTCATCAGCGAAAGCAGCGCCTGCACACCCTCCTCAACCTCAACAGCAGGCTCTGGTGCAACAACCATCTCGGCCAGCGGTAAATCATTAACGGGTGTATCTAGCGCGGAGCTCAGCAGTACATCACCGGATGGAGCTGGCATGGCTTCTTCCGAGCTGACTGCAGCGGCAGTGTCAACACTATTGCCCTGGCCCTCAGCGGGAACCGGCTCTCCCGACATAGCACTTTGCACATCGACACCAGGTACACTGCTCTCCAGCGCAACCTGCGCAGCAGATGTGCTAACAGGTACTGGCGATATCTCTGACGGCACGGGCATTGGAGAGGAAGGAATGGCAACGGCCACTGGGTTGACAATGGCATCACCGCGCGCCAGCTTGACGGCCTCCCCGATAATTTTATCAATCACCGGCAGGGAGCTCGGCTGACGTGACGCTATCAGCATGATTGCTTGCGCTGCAGCCGGCAGGGTAGACAGCCAGTTGAACGCTTCCGCCGGCAGCAGACGGCACGCTATTAACGCGCTTTGGCTCATCGTGATACCTGGTTCTGGCGCCGCCGGCTTGAATCGAAAACGGTAAGGTTCGGCGGGAACCGTAACACCAGGTAACCACGCTCGGCCGCTTTGCAGCTCGCCTTCTACCAGGTCTAATTGCGGCAGGTAACGCCAGAGCGCCGCGTAAAACACCACCGCGTTCCACAGAATATTTTGCGCTGACTGATCTTCAGGTGCCGCGCCCGGGGGTAACATATGCCCTTTGGCCAGGCGAACGGCATAGGTCGTCGTCTGCAGCGTGACGTCAACCAGGCCCCCTTCGCTGGCATACTCACCCTGCCGGGTTGCCGGCAGCACTTGCATCAACGTCACCAGGTGATGCAGCGGCTGCAGATAAAACTGCTCGTACAAATCCTTTGGCAGTGAGCTGTTTTCCCACAGCTGCTGCAGGCACTGTTTACGAGCGGGCAAGTCCAGCAGCTGCGTGGCGGACTGCGGCATAAAATACCCCGCCGGCCCAGCAGGCGATGAAGCCACAGAGGATGATTTAGCCCTGGTCGGCGCCGTGCCGACCAGCAGCTCCTTGATCGCCTTCAGCATGCCGCCATGTCCCCTTCCATATCATCACCGGCGTCTTCATCGAGAAGCGCCTGAAGCAAGGCATTGATGACCAGGGTATTCCGCGCGCGAGTAACGGCCACATAGAGCAGATTGGTTTCGTCCGTGCGCTCATCCTCTGGTAACAGCGGGTCAGTGATATCGGCAAAGTCCTCGTTCAGGGCGACCACCGGCCATTCCAATCCCTTACTGCGGTGCGCCGTCGAAACCGTGACCTGAGCCTGAGTTTCGTCCGTGACGGCATGCTCACGCATCACCTGCAGTTTCTGCGGTAACGGGAAATATTGTTCAAGCAGGCGCAGACCCTGGTTCATTTCCGGATCTTTCGTGGCCTTGGCCACCGATTCAAATTCATCAAAATCACGATATTCCCGCGACAACACCGGCGAGCGCATACGCTCCGGCATGTCTGCCGAAAACCAGTAAAGGTCCTCGAGCTCCTCAGTCTTGTAGCCGGCGATACCGCCGACCCAGAACACCTTCTGGCCGGCGAGACTGGCATCGAGCGCTGCGCCAATCACGCCGGCAACGGTTCGGCTTAATACCGTGACGTGCTCTCCCCGGTTTTCTTCTGGCAAACGTGTGACCACTGCGTCTTCACCGCCATCACCCACAACGGGCAGCGTTTCTCCCTGGCGGGCCAGCAGCATGTTGGCCACGCTGGCCACTGCCGGCCCGAATCGAAAACTGTGGGTCAGATTCAACCGTTCAGCGTCAATCAGTGCCGGCGCATCGAGGGCATTCTCGGCACCCCGGAAGCGGTAAATCTGCTGATGACGATCGCCGACCAGCACCACATTACAGTGCTGCGCCAGCACCAGACTTTGTGTCACCGGATTGGCATCCTGCGCTTCATCAAACAGCAATGTTTGCCAGCGCCTGGAGAGATCTGGCTGAGAGAGTTGATACAGCTTGAGATAGACATCGTGCGTAACCGGGAACGTGCCATCCTGGCGCGCAGATTCTCGCCATAGTAATTGTGCGGCAGTCAGGATCCTTTCAGCGGACACCCCGCTGCGGTCATCCTCATCCGGCAGGTGTTGCGGCCCAAATTCGTGGTCACCACTACACAGAAAGGCATTGAAGGTCATGATGGCCGTTCTGGCCAGCGGCCAGTGACGGGTATTAAGCAGGCGGGCAACGTCGGTGATCCGCAGATTCCCCGTTAACCTCTTCTGGTAATGCCGGCCGAAGTTTGGCCAGGCCAACTGATGCGACGTTTTGCACTCAACGTTGAACGGGAATTTCTGTTCGGCTTCATCCCTGACCGCACGGTTATACGCAAGGTAGAGCATCCTGCTGTTCGGGTTCGCCAGGGCATAGCGCACCAGGGTGGACGTTTTGCCCGTGCCGGCAAACGCCCTGACGACCAGGCGGTGACCAGACCAGCCAATAACGGCCGCCTGTTCAGGTGTATCAGAATAAGACATCAGCAGCACTCCATTAAAACGGAACCGGCGCTATGCTGCGCAGGTTAGTTCGATACGCACCACAGGAAACTCTTTTCCCGGAAGAAAAGATTTATCCTGTTCAGGCGTATTCAGGGTGATATACCGTTATCACTCATACTGCTGCAGTTTGGTGAGGCAAAAGCCCGCAAAAAGACCACGTGGATAAATCATCCACGTGGGCGTTTGAGGCGAAATTAAATATTTTTATTATATTCAGGGCGCTACCATCATTATTTAAGCCCTTTTTATTACTCGGGAATTAAATGAATAATTAATTCCGTTTTATTTTTTTAAATACTTCGACGGTATTTTTAATTGCTTTCTCAGTCGGCAGTCGCTCCATGGAGCTGGCGCCATAGAAGCCATGACAATCCGGGCAATGCGCCAGGATATACGCCGCATCTTCCGGCTCCGCGATAGGGCCGCCGTGGCACAGCACAATCACGTCATCCCGCACCGCTTTCGCCGCCCAGGCACAGGCGTTGATAATCGGTATACAGGACTCAAGGTCATGGGCAGTTTCGGCGCCAATATCTCCGCCAGTAGTCAGCCCCATGTGCACGACAATAATGTCCGCGCCAGCCTGGGTCATCGCTACCGCATCATCCGGATTGAAGACATACGGTGTTGTCAGCATCCCCTTCTCATGCGCCAGACGTATCATATCGACTTCCAACTGATAGCCCATGCCGGTCTCTTCCAGGTTCTTGCGGAAGTTACCGTCGATGAGGCCCACGGTCGGGAAGTTCTGCACACCCGCAAATCCCTGACTCTTCAGTTCGTCCAGAAACGGCGAGAGGTTGCAGAACGGATCCGTACCGCAGACACCGGCAAGTACCGGCGTCTTTTTGACAACGGGCAACACTTCATCGCCCATCTCACGCACTATCTGGTTGGCGTTGCCATACGGCATCAAGCCGGACAGAGAACCGCGGCCGGCCATCCGGAAACGCCCCGAGTTGTAGATAACTATCAGGTCAACACCGCCGGCCTCTTCGCTGCGCGCGGAAAGACCGGTGCCGGCGCCGGCACCGATAATGGGTTCATCACGGACGACTTTCTGTTTCAGACTTTCAACAAGTACTTTGTAGTTATTCATTAAAGTTTCCCTGGTGCTGAGTGATGAGAGGTTCCCTGGTGTTGCATGACTGCGTTGAACTCCTCAATCACAAGTGCTGCAAATTCAGGTGCGTTAATATGGTGAGGCGTTTTGATAATCCGGCGCCGGCTCGTCTGTAACACAGTCGACTCCAGCCCTTCGGCAAAGGCTTGCCTTGCCTTCGGATCAAAGAACGGCTGGCCAGGAGCATCAAGCGCGGAAAATCCGCCTTCTGGTAGTAAGAAACGTACCGGCCCATTGCATCGATTGAGCTTTTCGCCAATCCACACGCCGAGCTGGTAGTTTTCCTCTGGTGTTGTGCGCATTAGCGTCACCTGAGCGTTATGCTCGACAAACTTTCTTTGCTGAGCATAACGCTCAGGTATGCTGTCAGGCTCCCCAAAATTGACCATGTCGAGGGCGCCGGCACTGCCAACCCACGGCACTTCAGTCTGGGCGATACTATCGAGCCGCGTCTCCGGGCACGCCAGAACGCCACCAAACAGCAGGTCGGCCACTTCGGTCAACGTGATATCAATAACCCCCACTACCTCACCATTCTCAACGAGGCGTTCCATGGACGTACCACCGTTACCCGTGGCATGGAACACCAACGGGTCATACTGTTCATTCAGAACAGTTATCAGCTGGTTGATACATGGTGTGGTCACGCCAAACATGGTCAATCCAAGTACCGGTTTTTGTGCCCGGTCAGGTACGACAACATGGTTGACCGCGCCGGCTATCATGTTGGCAGCATTGGTCAGAATGGTACGGGACAGGTAGTTGAGGCCACTGAGGTCCGTGACGGTATACAGCATGGCGATATCAACGCCGCCGACATAACCGCCAACGTTACCCGATGCCATGGTTGACACCATCAGTTTGGGTATGCCTATCGGCATTGACTTCATGGCGGATGAAATGAGGGCTGTGCCGCCCGATCCACCAATGCCGATCAGTCCGGAGATATCCTCCGACGTGCTGCGCAGAAAACGTGTCAGCGCTACAGACATCGCCGTTACAGCACGGCCACGCTCATTACAGAACACTGCGCCGGCGCCTTCAGGGTGATATTCAGCAATCTGAGACGACGGAATATCTATCTTGCTGTTTTCGCTTATCTCCGACGGCGTTCCGGTGGACACATCAATGATATGTGAATCCACGCCGGCGGCATGCAAACAGGACTTCAGCCAGACCAACTCATCGAGTTTGGTGTCCGCAGTCCCTATGACATACACAAACTGGGCCATACAACTTACTCCGTGATAAGGGGGTGAAAGATTGATTGATATCGTGCAATATAAAGCTAGGCTAATATTTTATAACCTGCAAGATATTTTTATCATGTGTGATATTTTTTGTTGAGCGAGACAAAAAAATGCAACTTTTTGACGAAAACAACCTGTCACCAGTGCGGCGCCGAACGCTTGAACGTCTTGTTAACGCAGCGCTGAAGCTCTACAAGGAAGACAAATTCCCATCCCCGGAAGAGATCACCCGCGAAGCCGAATATGCGAAGGTCACCCTCCGGAGTTACTTCACGACGCACAGCGAGTTCGTTGAGTATGTCGTCAAACAGGTCATAGGGTCTGTTGAAAGGCCTACCATGGGGGAGGATGCTGAGGAAAATATCAGCCGATTACTGAGCTGGGGATATGGGGAACTGTACTCTCATGAGGGACTAATGCGTGATGCAATGCGCATTTCGCAACATCGCTGGCAGACCCGCCATGAGGAGCAGGAACGTGAAGAAGATACTTTGCTTAAAAAGAGTAACCGCCGTGAAGCGCTCACTGAAGCATTAGCACCGCTGGAGTCTCAACTCCCACAGGACAAAGTTCAAAAGCTGGTCATGTTGATGTCAGTGCTCTATGGCACCGAAGCGATGACCGTACTTAAAGATACCTTTGGCCTGGAGCAGGAAGAGATCGTAGATTTAACAACCTGGGGTGCCAAGCTAATGCTCAAACAGGCAGTGATTGAGGGAGAGCCCAAATGAAAAGGCGAGCTACCAAAGATGATTTGCCATTCATAAGCAAACTCATCTTTGATGCAACTAAAAATAATCACTTTTCACGGGAACTCCGTTCACCTATTAGATGGTTTTTTGATCCTACCCACGTAATGTGGACACGGCCCTAAGCGAGGTTTTGGTTTTCAAACTGTTCCGGGCTAAGACCGCCACAGGCACTGTGACGACGCCAGCGATTGTAATCGCACTCGATATAATTAA
>NZ_JBXUFT010000010.1:0-135657 GCF_057180665.1 Serratia sp. Sp408 | reverse complement strand
TTTCGCTTTCGTCTCACTGACTGGGTGGTTCGTCTTGCGTTTAAGCAGTCGTTGTTCCCGGTCAGTGGAGGCGCATTATAGGGAGTTCTCAGAAGGCCGCAACCCCTAATTTCAAAAAACTTTTCAACCGTCGAACATTTAATCAAATCGCCGTTATATCGCCAGTTTTTTCAACGAATTGAAGCCATAACTCTGTAAAACGGGCAATAAAGCGTCGGTATCGTCATTTAACGCCATACAATAGGCAACGTTCTCTTCTTGCGATGATCGCAAATTTTCCTGTGACGAGATCAACCACGCAGCCCGACGGGCGATTGCCGCACCGGAATCCACCAGGCGGGTGCCCTGCGGTAATACCTGCATCAGCTCGTCGGCCAACAGCGGGAAATGAGTGCAACCCAACACGACCGTGTCTGGTGGCTCGCGCATGCTGAGCCACGGTTGCAGGATCTTCTTCAACGCCGCCAACGGCACCTCTTCGCCATGCAGCTTTGCTTCTGCCAGTTCAACCAGCTCCGAAGAACCCAGCAGTTCGATTTTGCAGTCGGTGGCAAAACGGGCGATCAGCTCATGGGTATAGCTACGCTGTACGGTACCGCGCGTCGCCAGCAGGCCAACGATGCCGTTGGCGGTCAGCTTGGCGGCAGGCTTGATGGCGGGTACTACACCCACTACCGGGAAACTGAAACGTGCGCGCAAGGCTGGCAGGGAAACGGTGCTGGCGGTATTGCAGGCAATAATGACAATCGCCAACGGGTAACGTTGCTGCACCGCGCCGACAATCTCCAATACCCGCTCAACGATAAACTGTTCAGACTTTTCGCCGTACGGAAACGCCACGTTATCGAAAGCGTATATATAGTGCAGGTCCGGCAGCAATTGCCGGACCTCTTGATACACCGAAAGTCCACCGACGCCGGAATCAAATACCAACACCGTCGGGCGTGGAGTCGCGGTGGAATTAGAAGGTATAGCTTCCAGTGAGGGAGTATTCTCTTCCTGGAGTAGCGTAGCCATATGCCGTCTCATAATCTTTATCAAACAGGTTGGCAATTCTACCACGAACTGTCAGATGTGATGTGACTGGATACGAAACGGCGAGATCCCACAGGCTGACGCCGCCGAGTTTGACCGTCTCGCTCGGGTAGCTACTGTAATCTTTGTCAAAACGCTGCCCCAGATAACGATAGGTCACCGCCCAGTCCAGGTCATAGACCTGCCAATCCAGTTCATACTTCACCTGTTGTTTGGCGCGGCGCAGCAGAACCTCATTGGTTTTGGCGTTGCGCGGGTCAACGTAGTCGTAGCCAATCTGATGCGTCAACGGGCCGGTTTCAAACGAAGCGGTCGCCTCAACGCCTTTGATGGTCGCTTTACCGATGTTGTAATAACGGTAGCTCACCGGATCGCTGTCGATCAGGTTGTCGATGTCATTACGGTAAGCAGAAACGCGCCAGGTCACTGGCCCGGTCAGCCCTTCGAAGCCACCTTCCCACTGCTTGCTTTCTTCTGGTTTCAGATCGCGATTGCCATAAAAGTCGCTATACAGCTGGCCCATGTTCGGTGCTTTGAAGGCGGTGCCGTAAGACCCCACCAGGCGATATCCTTCGACAAACTCCCAGGCCGCGCTGGTCTGCCAGGTGCCGTGCCAGCCAAATTCGGAGTTGTCGTCACCACGCACGGCGGCTTCCAGCGTCACCGGGCCAACCAGTTGCTGACCGGTCAGGTACAGGCCCGTATTGCGCTGGCTTTTCTCTTCGCTCACCGAGGCGGTGTTCGGTTTGATTTTCTGATCCTGCCAATCGGCGCCGGCGCTCACCGTGCCACGCCCGACCTGCAGCGTGTTACCCCATTGCAGGTTGTACTGTTCCACATCGTCCAGTCGCGCCGAACTGGCGTACTGGCCTAAACGCGGATCATAGTTGTAGTCTTTACTGTGACTGTAGCTGCCAATCAGCTGCGTCGCATAAATGCCCTGCTGGTAACGTACCCCACTGTCCCAGGTCTGGCTATAAAGCTTGCGTGTATCCACCAGCGCAGCGCCCGGTGAATAATAGCTATCATAGGCCGTGCGGTTGTCATAGCCGTAACCGCGCACGAAACCGCTGAACTGTTCGGTAAACTGGTGCTGTATGGCGCCATACAGCGACTTGCTCATGAAACCGTCACGATCCTGCTGGCTTTGCATGCCGGTATTGCCATAAGCCACCACGTCATACCCTTTGGTATAGGTATAGTTGCCCGCCAGCGTTGCCACGGTGTCGTCCCCCAGCGGCTGCTGGGTCGATGCGTCATACGCCTGATAGCCGTTGGAACCCAGCCCGGCGGAAAGCGTAGTGCCGTTGTTTTCTCGCGTAGTGATAATGTTGACTACGCCACCAATCGCGTCGGAGCCATACACCGCCGAACGCGGCCCACGGATATATTCAATTTTCTGCACCAGCGAAATAGGAATTTGGCTGAGATCGGAAGAGCCGCTGACGCCAGCCTGATTCAGACGGATGCCGTCGATCAGTACCAATACGTGGCTGGAATTGGTGCCACGTACAAACAGCGAGCTGTTTTGCCCCAAGCCGCCGTTCTGGGCAATATCCACTCCCGGCAAACGGCGCATCACATCGGTCAGGCTTTTGGCCTGCCAGCGATCGATATCAGTACGGGTGACGACGGAGGTCGGCGCCAGAACCGAAGATACCGGCTGAGGAAAACGGTTGGCGGTAACCACCAGTTTATCGCTGTGATTGGTCGTGGTGTTGTCTTGCGCCCATCCAGAAAAGGCCGTGACGGAGGTAACCACCGACAGCAGCGTATTTTTTATCATTGTCATTGGGAAAAGCATCCAAACATATCTGCGGATGCCGCAGGTTCATGGACTGGTGATTCGCGACAGTCATGAATAATGCGACGTAGTACCGGCAGGTCTTCGGGCTTGGGACTTGTCGATTGCGCAACCCAATCGACACCGGGCGATGACTTCCCATCCAGCAGTGGACAGTGTCTGCATTAATATATGCTATCGCCGTGACTTCCCCTTACCGCTGCGCGTCAGCTCCGGATTCTCACCGGATTCCCTTTTCACTCGCTGCTTGAGGCCGGACAGCAATGCTACGATCAATGTAAATGGATGTCTAGACTTCCAATAATGTAACAAATAATAAGGCTGACAAAACTGGACTTCACTGCCCAATTCCCTACAATCCCCGCTGATCCAATTTGACTGACGAGAAGACCATGACGCCCGAGAACCTGCCTATTGAACGCTACGACGAACAGCTGACGGAGAAAACCCAGCGGCTGGCGTCCATGATGTCGCCGTTCGGGGCACCCGAGCCGGAAGTGTTCCGCTCGCCAGTGAGCCATTACCGTATGCGCGCCGAATTCCGCATCTGGCACGACGATGATGAGATGTACCACATCATGTTCGACCAGCAGACCAAGCAGCGGATTCGCGTTGACCGCTTTCCCGCCGCCAGCGAACTGATCAACCGCCTGATGACCGCGCTGATCGCCGCCATCAAACCGCAGCCCGTTCTGCGCCGCAAACTGTTCCAGATCGATTACCTGTCAACCCGAAGCGGTAAAATCATCGCGTCGCTGCTGTACCACCGCAAGCTGGACGATGAATGGCAACGGCACGCGGAGCAATTGCGCGATGATCTGCGCGCCCAGGGTTTCGATCTGCAACTGATTGGCCGCGCCTCTAAAATGAAAATCACCCTGGATCACGATTACATCGATGAAGTGCTGCCGGTCGCAGGGCGCGACATGATTTACCGCCAGGTGGAAAACAGCTTCACCCAGCCCAACGCGGCGATAAACGTTGCCATGTTGGAATGGGCGCTGGACGTCACACGGCATGCCAAGGGGGATTTGCTGGAACTGTACTGCGGCAACGGTAACTTTTCTCTGGCGCTGGCGCGCAATTTCGATCGCGTGCTGGCAACGGAAATCGCCAAGCCATCGGTGGCCGCCGCACAATACAATATCGCCGCCAATCAGGTAGACAATGTGCAAATCATTCGTATGGCAGCGGAAGAGTTTACCCAGGCGATGAACGGCGTACGCAGCTTTAATCGTCTGCAAGGCATTGATTTAAGCAGCTATAACTGTGAGACAATTTTTGTCGATCCGCCACGTAGTGGGCTGGATGACGAAACGGTGAAGATGGTACAGGCCTATCCACGCATCCTGTATATTTCCTGCAACCCGGAAACGCTGAGCGCCAACCTGGATACCTTGCAGGCCACGCATGACATTACCCGCCTGGCGCTGTTCGATCAGTTCCCCTACACCCACCATATGGAATGCGGCGTACTGTTGGAAAAACGCGTCTAGCGCCAACCGGCAGCAATAAGGCCCGGGACACCCGGGCCGGCAGCATTATGGCTGCGATTGACCACCCAGCGTCTTGCGCGCCTTCAGTTTGATGCCAATCCACAGCACCAGCACCACGCAAAGGATCGATGGCAGGAAGTTCGAGCCGATTTGCGGGTATTCCGCACGTACGATGGCGCTGTATATCAATAAACCCAGCACGAAACACGCCGCGGCCAACTTGGGCATGCCGTCCGGCATCACCCGGTTAAGGTAACGCTGATGCAGGCAGTACACCGCCAACACCAGTGCGATCAGCGGGAAGATCGAAAACGGTACCACCGAGCTGAACAACGCGGCGAAAGAACCGTTGATCGAAAGGCCGGCAATCAACGCCAGCAGTAAGGTGCCATTCTCACGGCCTGGTTTTTCCATTACTTTTTACCTTCTTATACGTGGGTGACAGATGATCTTTCTTGCTCGCGGCGATACCAGTAATAGGCTCCTTTGGAAATCATCCGCAATTGCAGTACCAGCCGCTCCTCCAACTGACGCCGCTGCTCGATGTCGATATCCAACGCTTCAGCGCCGGCGCTGAACACGATGGTGACCATGGCTTCGGCCTGAGCTTCGGTGAAGCTACGTGGCATATGGTTTTCCAGTTCGAGGTAATCCGCCAGTTCGGCGATAAAATGCTGGATTTCGCGCGCAACCGCCGCACGAAAAGCCGCGGACGTACCGGAGCGCTCACGCAGCAACAGGCGAAATGCATTGGGGTTATTGCCAATGAACTCCATAAACGTCGAGACCGAGGTACGGATCACGCTGCCGCCTTTGGCGATGCGCTGGCGTGCCTGCCGCATCAGTTGGCGCAGCATCAGGCCGCTCTCGTCGACCATGGTCAACCCCAGCTCATCCACATCGCGAAAGTGGCGATAAAACGAGGTTGGCGCAATACCTGCCTCACGAGAAACCTCTCGCAGACTCAGGCTGGCAAAACTGCGCTCGGCGCTCAGCTGGCTGAACGCCGCTTCGATCAAAGAGCGACGCGTCCGTTCTTTTTGTTGTGCTCTGACGCCCATATGCATATCCAGATAAATTCCATTCACTCAGTCTAACGCCGTAAGGGTGGCAATATAGCAAATTTTATTGCAACAGCATTTATACAAACGCGCCTGCTCACAATTCCAACCCGTGCAGATTGTGCTTTGCCTCAAAAAGCCTAATGGTGATTGGGCGCACAGCGCTATGATGTTAAGATACCGTTGTAATTTTGTATAAGAATAGGTCTAACCTCACATGCAACAGCACTATCAATTTGATGCCATTGTTATCGGCTCGGGCCCTGGTGGTGAAGGCGCCGCCATGGGACTGGTTAAACAAGGCGCCCGAGTGGCGGTGATCGAGCGGTTCAATAATGTCGGCGGCGGCTGTACCCATTGGGGCACAATCCCGTCCAAAGCCCTCCGCCACGCCGTCAGCCGTATTATCGAATTCAACCAGAACCCGCTCTACAATAACTCCCGTACGCTCAGCGCCACGTTCCCTGACATTCTCCGCCACGCCGACAACGTCATTAACCAACAGACCCGCATGCGCCAAGGCTTTTACGAGCGCAACCAGTGCAAACTGTTTGCCGGCGATGCGCGTTTTATCGATGCCAATACCGTCAGCGTTACCTATCAGGACGGCACCCAAGATACCATCCGCGCCGATCACATCGTGATCGCCTGCGGCTCGCGGCCCTATCACCCGGCCAGCGTTGATTTTACCCATTCACGTATTTATGACAGTGATTCCATTCTCGAATTGAGCCATGAACCGCGCCACGTCATTATCTATGGTGCCGGGGTGATCGGCTGCGAATACGCGTCGATTTTCCGCGGCCTGAACGTCAAGGTTGATCTGATCAACACCCGCGACCGGTTGCTGGCGTTCCTCGATCAGGAAATGTCGGACTCACTGTCTTATCACTTCTGGAACAATGGCGTGGTGATCCGTCACAACGAAGAGTTCGAGAAAATTGAAGGCACCGAAGACGGCGTCATCGTGCATCTGAAATCGGGCAAAAAGGTGAAAGCCGACTGCCTGCTGTATGCCAACGGCCGTACCGGCAACACCGACGCGCTGGGTCTGGAAAACGTCGGGTTGGAATCCGACAGCCGCGGCCTGCTGAAGGTAAACAGCATGTACCAGACGGCGCTGGCGCATATCTATGCCGTCGGTGATGTAATTGGCTACCCGAGCCTGGCGTCGGCGGCCTACGATCAGGGTCGCATTGCCGCGCAGGCCATTGCCTCCGGGGAAGCCAACGCGCATCTGATTGAAGACATCCCGACCGGGATCTACACCATTCCGGAAATCAGCTCCGTCGGCAAAACCGAGCAGGAACTGACGTCGATGAAAGTGCCGTACGAAGTGGGCCGCGCCCAGTTCAAGCATCTGGCGCGCGCACAGATCGCCGGCATGAGCGTCGGCAGTCTGAAGATCCTGTTCCACCGCGACACGCTGGAAATCCTGGGCATTCACTGCTTTGGCGAGCGTGCGGCGGAGATCATCCACATCGGCCAGGCAATCATGGAACAGAAGAATGGAGGTAATACCATCGAGTATTTCGTTAATACTACCTTCAACTATCCGACCATGGCCGAAGCCTATCGGGTGGCGGCGTTAAACGGCTTAAACCGCCTGTTTTAACACCGAGCCCATGTAACTCTGCATGTGCTCGCGGATCGCCTCGGCCAACTGCTCATAGCGGCTGCGCAAAGGGGAACCGGGGCGATACACCAGGGCAATGGTGCGCTTCGGTTCCGGTTTGTAGCAGTCGAGATAGCACACGCCGTCGCGCTCACGCGCGTTTGGCACCGCCAATGACGGCAACAGCGTAATGCCGCTGCCGGCCGCTACCATGTTACGCAGCGTTTCAAGGCTGGTGGCGCGGAAATGGGTGTCTTCGTCCGCACCGGCCTGGAAACAGAAGCCCATCGCCTGATCGCGCAGACAGTGCCCGTCTTCCAGCATCAGCAGTTTTTCGCCCGCCAGATCCGGCATCGCCACGCGCTCACGTTGTGCCCATGGGTGATCCGAATACACCGCCAGCTTCATTGGCTCATCGAACAGCGGCACTTCAATAAACGCTTCTGTTTCCTTCACCAGCGCCAGAATGGCACAGTCCAGCTTGCCGCTGTCGAGCTGCGCCAGCAGCTGCTGGGTTTGCGCTTCGTGCAGATACATTTCCAGTTTCGGGAACGTTTTATGTAACGTCGGGATAATCTGTGGCAGCAGATACGGCCCAACGGTCGGGATCAGACCAATGTGCAACGGCCCCGACATGGCTTCCCCCTGCTGGCTGGCCATTTCTTTCAGCACCTTGACTTCCCGCAGAACGGTGCGCGCCTGCTCCACCAGCAGCAGACCCGCCTGGGTGAACAGCACTTTACGGCTGGTGCGTTCCAGCAGCATTACGCCCAGTTCGTCCTCCAGTTTACGGATCTGCCCACTGAGCGTTGGTTGACTGACATGGCATGAGTCGGCAGCGCGCCGGAAGTGGCGGTGCTCGGCCAAGGCGACCAGGTATTCTAAATCACGAATATTCATTGTTTCCCTCCAGGCCACGATAGCTCGTAGCGATAGATAAGATAGCAATCAGCGATTAGATCTATCAAGCCCTAGCGTGAATAATGTCCACCAAGCAAACGACATGACGTCAACAGCAAAAAATTATTTTTCCTAATTAAGGGGTTATTCAATGTTTACCAGTCAAGAAGGCAAAAAAGTCCCTCAGGTTACTTTCCACACTCGCCAGGGCGACCAATGGATTGATGTAACCACTGATGACCTGTTCAAAAACAAAACCGTGATTGTGTTCTCACTGCCGGGCGCATTCACGCCAACCTGCTCTTCCAGCCATTTGCCACGTTATAACGAGCTGTCCAACGTGTTCAAACAGCACGGCGTCGACGGCATCCTGTGCGTATCCGTCAATGACACTTTCGTAATGAATGCCTGGAAAGCCGATCAACACGCTGAAAACATCACCTTTGTGCCAGACGGCAACGGTGAATTCACCAAGGGTATGAACATGCTGGTCGAAAAAGCCGATCTGGGCTTTGGCCCACGTTCATGGCGCTATTCGATGCTGGTGCGCAACGGCGTGGTTGAGAAAATGTTCGTTGAACCCAACAAGCCAGGCGACCCGTTTGAAGTGTCTGACGCCGACACCATGCTGAAATACCTGGCGCCGGAATTCAAAGTGCAGGAATCCGTTTCGCTGTTCACCAAACCTGGCTGCCCATTCTGCGCCAAGGCAAAACAGATGCTGCAAGAACGCGGTATTCAGTATGAAGAAATCGTGCTGGGCAAAGATGCCACCACCGTCAGCCTGCGCGCCGTCAGCGGCCGCGCTACCGTACCGCAGGTGTTCATCGGCGGGCGTCACATTGGCGGCAGCGACGATCTGGAATCATTCCTGTCAGCCTGATTTATAAGTAAAAGCAAATCCAACGTGAACGTTTGGCGGGCTCAGTGAAATGACCCGCCTTTTTTTATCCTAGCGGAGTGTTGACATGAAACAGCTGAATGTAGACGTCGCGGTGATCGGCGGCGGCACCGCCGGGCTTGGCGCTTACCGCGCAGCCAAACTTTCCACCCCGAGCGTGGTGATGATTGAAGGCGGCCCTTACGGTACTACCTGTGCACGCGTGGGCTGCATGCCCTCCAAACTGCTGATTGCCGCGGCAGAGGCGGTGCACCATATCGAACGCGCCCCTGGTTTCGGCGTGCATCCGGCGGGCAACACCACGATCAATGGCCGCGAAGTGATGGCGCGCGTCAAACGCGAGCGCGACCGGTTCGTCGGTTTTGTGCAAGAAGGCGTCGACAGCATTCCGGCGGACGACAAAATCAGCGGTTATGCCCGCTTTATTGACGACAATACCTTGCAGGTGGACGAACATACCCGCATCACGGCCCAGCGCATCGTCATCGCTACCGGTTCACGCCCCAGTTGGCCAGCCGCCTGGGACGCTCTCGGCGATCGCCTGATCGTCAACGATCAAGTGTTCGATTGGGACGATCTGCCGCGCTCGGTAGCAGTGTTCGGCCCCGGCGTCATCGGTCTGGAACTGGGCCAGGCACTGCATCGTCTGGGAGTGGATACCAAAGTGTTCGGCGTTGGCGGCGCGGTGGGTCCATTGACCGACAGCACGGTGCGCCAATACGCCAGCCAGACGCTGGGGGAGGCGTTTTACCTCGATCCGGACGTCAAGGTAGACATGATGCAGCGTGAGGGCGACCAGGTCTTCATCCGCTATCGGGGGCAGGATGGCAACCCGCAGGAAATTCTGGTGGATTACGTATTGGCCGCTACCGGTCGCCGGCCCAACGTGGATAAACTGGGACTGGAAAACACCCATCTGGAGCTGGACGCCAAAGGCGTGCCGCAGGCCGATCGCCTGACCATGCAGACCAGCGTGCCGCATATTTTCATTGCCGGTGATGCCAGTAATCAGTTGCCGCTGCTGCATGAAGCCAGCGATCAGGCGCGCATTGCCGGGGAAAATGCCGGCAGTTACCCGGAAGTCAAACAGGGCCTGCGCCGCAGCACGATTTCGGTGGTGTTCTCCGATCCGCAAATCGCCATGGTCGGTGCCACCTTCCGCGAACTCAGCCAGAAGTTCAGCGCCTGCGGCTGCTTTGAGGTCGGCGCGGTGTCGTTCGAAAACCAGGGGCGTTCACGCGTCATGCTACGTAACAAAGGCATGCTGCATGTTTATGGCGAGCAGGGCAGCGGTCGCTTCCTGGGTGCCGAAATGATCGGCCCGGACGCCGAACACATCGCGCACCTGCTGGCCTGGGCGCATCAACAGCAGATGACCATCAACCAAATGCTGGACATGCCGTTCTACCATCCGGTAATCGAAGAAGGGCTGCGTACCGCGCTGCGCGACTTGCAGGCCAAGCTGAAACTGGGGACCGCCGAATCCGAACGCTGCCAGCGCTGTCCGGGCGAGTAACCTCACCAGCCAAAGCATCCCACTCACCGGGTACCCGCCCGGTTTTTGCGTCATACATGCCAACAAAGCAAAAGGCGCAGCATCATGCCGCGCCTTTACCATGTTCACTGGCCGTTGGCGTTACGCCAGACGCTGCTTTGCCTCGGCAATGGCGCTGGCGACCTGCTGCGGCGATACCCCGCCCTTGGCGGCACGCTTGTCGAGGCACGATTGCAGCGACAGTATCGGATACACGTCGTCACCAATCACGCTGCTGAACTTTTGCAAGTCCGCCAGCGGCAATGCTTCAAGCGCCTTGCCTTGCCGAATAGCCTCCACCACCGTTTCACCGACGATATGGTGTGCTTCGCGGAACGGCACGCCTTTGGCAACCAGGTAATCCGCCAGTTCGGTGGCATTGGCATAGCCCTGCTCCGCCGCCTCCTGGCAACGCGGGCGCTTCACCTGGATACCGTCCAGCACCAGCGCTGCCATCTGCAGACAGTCCATCCAGGTGTCGAGCGCATCGAACAACCCTTCTTTATCTTCCTGCATGTCTTTGTTATAGGCTAACGGCAAGCCTTTCAGCGTCATCATCATACCGGTCAATGCGCCCTGTACGCGGCCACACTTGCCACGGATCAGTTCCAGCGCATCCGGGTTTTTCTTCTGCGGCATCAGGGAAGAGCCGGAAGTCACCCGATCGGAAAGGTCGACAAACGCCGCTTCACCGCTGTTGAAGAAGATCAGGTCTTCGGCAAAGCGCGACAGATGCACCATGCTGATCGACGCATTAGACAGCAGTTCCAGCACGTGATCGCGGTCGGACACGCTGTCCAGACTGTTGCGGGTTGCCGATGCAAAACCCAGCCAGCCCGCCAGCTGTTCGCGATCGATCGGGTATGCGGTGCCGGCCAGCGCACCGCTGCCCAACGGGCTGACGTCCAGACGCTTCAGCGTATCCTGCAGGCGGCTTTCGTCGCGCGCCAGCATTTCGACATACGCCAGACACCAGTGTGCAAAGGTCACCGGCTGCGCGCGTTGCAGGTGGGTATAACCCGGCATCACCGCGTCCTGATTGGCGTCAGCGGTTGCCACCAGCGCCTGCTGCAATTGCACAATGGCCTGATGCAGTTCACCGATCTGCTGTTTACACCACAGTTTCAGGTCGGTCGCCACCTGATCGTTACGGCTACGCCCGGTGTGCAGCTTTTTGCCCAGATCGCCGACTTTGTCGATCAGCTGCTGCTCCACCCAGCTGTGAATATCTTCGGCATCGCTTTGCACAATCGCCAACGGATCGGCCTGCACCTGTTGCAGCAATGCGTTCAATGCCTGTTCCAGTTGCTGCTGCTCCTGCGCCGTCAGTACGTTGACGGTCACCAGCGCTTTTGACCAGGCCACGGAGCCAACGATATCCTGCTCTGCCAGACGATAGTCGAAACGCAGTGAGTCATTTAAGTGTTTGAACCGCTGATCCGCCGCCTGACTGAACCGTCCGCCCCAAAGTGCCATAATCTTGCTCCTGAATATTTTATGCTTGTCGCTCAGAACATCGGGGGCGCAACAGCGTGCGCCCCTCAACGTCAGCGCCGAGAAAACTTACTTTTTCTTTTCGTTCAGCGCACGGATGCGTGAAGACAGTGAGAACAGACGGATAAAGCCGCCGGCATGGCTATGATCGTAAACTTCGTCTTCGCCGAAGGTGGCGAACTCTTCCGAATACAGGCTGTTGGTGGATTTCTTCTGAATCGCCGTGACCTGACCCTTGTACAGTTGCAGCACTACTTCACCGTTAACCTCTTCCGCCAGCGCTTCGGCCGAGGCCTGGATGGCACGACGCAGCGGCGCAAACCAGCGACCGTCGTAAACGACATAGGACATTTCCAAGCCCAGCTGTTCACGCCATTTGAAGCTGTCACGGTCCAGAACCAGCTGCTCAATGCCACGCAGCGCCGCCACCATGATGGTGCCGCCCGGGGTTTCGTAGCAGCCACGGGACTTGATGCCCACCAGGCGGTTTTCCACGATGTCGATACGACCAACGCCATGTTTGGCGCCCAGCACGTTCAGTTTTTCCAGGCACTGGTACGGCGTCAAGGCTTCGCCGTCCACCGCCACCACGCGGCCTTTTTCGACGGTGATGGTGACTTGCTCAGGCTGGTCCGGCGCGTCCTGCGGATCGACAGTCCATACCCAGCAATCTTTGTTCGGCGCGTTCCACGGGCTTT
Organism: Serratia sp. Sp408; assembly: GCF_057180665.1. Classification (NCBI taxonomy): domain Bacteria; kingdom Pseudomonadati; phylum Pseudomonadota; class Gammaproteobacteria; order Enterobacterales; family Yersiniaceae; genus Serratia; species Serratia sp. Sp408. Next base: position 123,119 of record NZ_JBXUFT010000010.1, on the reverse strand, counting down.
CCAGTACGCCGCCTTCGGTGGAGATATGCCAGGCGTTTTCGTCACGGCTGTAGATCTTTTCCAGCGATGCGGTGGTCGGAATATTGCGCTCTTTCAGGTAATCCAGCAGCGCCTCACGGGAACGCAGATTCCATTCACGCCACGGCGCCACCACTTTCAACTGCGGCGCCAGCGCGGTGTAGGTGGTTTCGAAACGCACCTGATCGTTGCCCTTGCCGGTCGCACCATGGCACAGCGCATCGGCGCCTACTTTCAGCGCCAGCTCAACCTGCGCCTTGGCAATGATTGGCCGCGCCATCGAGGTTCCCAGCAGATAGGTACCTTCATACAGCGCGCCGGTCTGCAGCACCGGATAAACGTAATCGCGAATAAACTCTTCACGCAGATCGACCACATGGCATTCAGAGGCACCGGATTGCAGCGCTTTTTGCTCAACGCCTTCCAGATCGCCGCGCTCCTGGCCAATATCCGCAACGAAAGCGACCACTTCACAGCCGCCGTAGTTTTCTTTCAGCCACGGAATGATGGCGGAAGTATCCAGGCCACCGGAGTACGCCAGAACGATTTTTTTGATGCCTTGGTTTTGCATGTTGTTGATTCCTTTTTAATTCTTGATTTAAGCGAGGATCCGGGTGCCGATAGACTCGCCGTTAAACAGGGCCGGAAGTTTTTCCGCATTGCGCCAGCTGGCGATATCTACCGGGCGGCCAAGGGTACGGGCTGCATCCAGCGCCGCGTTCACCTTCACCACCATACCATCGGTAATAATGCCTTGTGCGATCAGCTGTTCCGCTTTTTGCGCCGTCATTTCTGCAATACGCTGGCCTTTGCCGTCGAGAATACCGCTGACGTCCGACAACAGGATCAGATCGGCGCCCAGCGTGGCGGCCAGCGCCGTCGCGGCCTGATCGGCGTTCACATTCATCAGTTGCCCTTCGGCGGTAATGCCGATCGAACTGATTACCGGCAGATAACCGGCCGTCAGCAAGGTCTGTACCAGCAGCGGCGAACCCGGCTGCGCATTGCCAACGTGGCCCAGCGCCGGATCGAGCTGAGTCACGGTAACGCTGCCGCCATCCGCCAGGCTCAGGCCGACCGCATTGATTTGATGCTTCACCGCCCATGCCAGCAAGGTCTTGTTGGCGGTGCCGGCCAGCGCGCCGGTAATAATGTCAATTTGATCGGCCGGAGTAACCCGCAGACCGTTTTTCTTCACCACCGGCAGGGCAAGCTGCTTCATCAGCTCATCCACCACGCAGCCGCCGCCGTGAACGATCACCAACGGACGTTGATACTGGGCGCGATAGCTGTCCAGCGCGGTAAACAAACGCTCCAGCGCTTCTTCGCTGTCTAATAGCACGCCACCTAACTTGATAATTAACGGATTCATCGCTGTTTACTCACGCTGATTTAAAGGAGTGACTGGGTTTCCGGGAACCCAAAACGAATATTCAGGCACTGCACCGCCTGTGCGGCCGCGCCTTTCAACAGATTGTCTTCTGCCGCCACGGCGATCAGATGCTCGCCCTGCACCGCGAAACCGATATCGCAGAACGGCAGGCCAACCACCGCCTTCAGCGCCGGCACGCCGTTGGCATACAGCCGCACCAGCGGTTTGTCGTGATAGGCGGCCTGGTAAGCGGCCGCTACCTGCTGGGCGCTTACGCCGGCCTTCAGGCGACAGGTAATGGTGGCCAAAATACCACGTGGGAAATTCCCCAAATGTGGCGTAAAGATGACCGGCGTCCCCAGGTGCGCGACGATTTCCGGCTGATGACGGTGGTTGAAGAGGCCATACGGCTGCAGGCTGACTTCACAAAAACTGGTATTCACACTGGCCTTGCGCCCGGCACCGCTGACGCCGCTGGTGGCGTTGATCACCGGCCACTGATCGAGATTCAGCAACTGCTGTTCGAGCAACGGTTTCAACGCCAATTGGGCGGCGGTCGGGTAGCAGCCCGGCACCGCGATCAACTGCGCCTGTTTGATATGTTCACTCTGCCATTCCGCCAGTCCATATACCGCCTGTTCCAGCAAATCGGCATGTTGATGTTCGAAACCGTAATATTGCTGATAAAACTCGGCGCTCTGTACGCGGAAGGCGCCGGACAGATCGAACACCACGCAGCCGGCAGCCAGGAACGCCGGTGCAATGTCATGGCTGACTTCATGGGCGGTGGCCAGGAACACCACGTCGATGCCTTTGGCCGCTTGTGCAACGTCAACCAGCGGCTGCAGCGGCAGATCGACGATACCTTTCAACTGGGGATGCAGATCGGAAAGCAATTTTCCTGCATCTGCACTTTGCGCTGAAACCGCTAAAGCGGTTATGTTCATATGTGGGTGGCGATTCAGGTAAGCCGTGAGCTCTGCTCCGGCATAGCCGCTGGCACCAACAATCAGCGTATTCAACATGTGGCCTTTCACCTTCTAAACGTGCAATGTGGTCGCTTGCGACCCCGGTAGCAGGGCTCACTCGCGTTGTTACGCCGATCGCCCACGTGGGTGAGCGTTGATGTTTTTATAAACATCCGGGCTTCGGGTTCCCTTACGCTCCAGCTTACTGTATTTTTATTCAAAATAAATGCATGAATATTGATACTATCCTAACCAAAGGCTGTCAACAGTGAAGATGAAATTACCTCCATTTATTGAGCTGTACCGGGCGTTGATCGCCACTCCTTCGATCAGTGCCACCGATGGCGCTCTCGATCAGAGTAATGAAGCATTAATCAACTTGTTGGCCGGATGGTTTAGTGATTTGGGCTTCCGTGTCGACGTGCAGCCGGTACCGGACACCCGCAACAAGTTCAACCTGCTGGCCAGTATCGGCGAAGGCAGCGGCGGCCTGCTGCTGGCCGGCCACACCGATACCGTGCCCTACGATCAAGGGCGCTGGACGCGCGATCCGTTCACCCTGACCGAACACGACAACAAGCTGTACGGCCTCGGCACCGCCGACATGAAGGGATTCTTCGCCTTTATTCTCGATGCAGTACGTGACATTGACGCCAGCAAACTGACCAGACCGCTGTATGTGCTGGCCACCGCCGACGAAGAAACCACCATGGCCGGTGCGCGCTATTTTGCCGCCTCCAGTCAGATCCGGCCGGATTTCGCCATTATCGGCGAACCGACCTCGCTGCAACCGGTGCGGGCGCACAAGGGGCATATTTCCAATGCGATTCGTATCACCGGACAATCCGGCCACTCCAGCGATCCGGCGCGCGGCGTCAATGCCATCGATCTGATGCATGAATCCATTGGCCATTTAATGGAACTGCGTAACACCTTGCAGCAACGCTATAACAATCCAGCCTTTGCCGTGCCGTATCCGACGATGAACTTTGGACATATCCATGGCGGCGATGCGGCTAACCGTATCTGCGCCTGCTGTGAATTGCATATGGATATTCGCCCGCTGCCGGGCATGACGCTGGATAACATCAACGAACTGCTGCACAGCGCGCTGGCGCCGGTCAGCGAACGCTGGCCAGGACGCTTGACCATTGACGAACTGCACCCGCCGATCCCCGGCTATGAGTGCCCAACCGATCATCATATGGTCGCGGTGATCGAAAAGCTGCTGGGCTCGCGCACCGAAGTGGTCAACTATTGCACCGAGGCGCCTTTCGTACAGGAAGTCTGCCCGACGCTGGTGCTGGGACCGGGTTCAATCAATCAGGCCCACCAGCCTGATGAATACATTGATACCGCCTTTATCGAGCCGACGCGCAAGCTGTTGGGCCAATTGGTCGATCATTTCTGCCATCAATAAACCAGAGAAATGATAGGGGCAATGTCTTATCATGCCCCTACCTATAAAGGCGTAGAACGCTCGCGTGATAAGCCAGACTGATAACCCGCGGGGCGTAATTAAATTTCAGAAAAAGCGCCGATTTTGATGTTTTTTTGCTAAAAATAGTGTCAATTGACCATTGGACAGGCACGCGATTGCATGGAACAGGCGCCCTTCGCCTCACGCGTGAAATTTACTTACAAGATAAAAATCATATCGAAATGGGTCAGGGGTTATATGAACGAACAATATTCGGCAATGCGAAGTAATGTCAGTATGCTCGGCAAATTGCTCGGCGAAACCATTAAAGAAGCGCTGGGTGAGCATATTCTCGATCGCGTTGAAACCATCCGTAAGCTTTCCAAATCGTCACGCGCCGGCAGCGAGGCGCACCGTCAGGAATTGCTGAACACGCTGCAAAACCTGTCCAACGACGAACTGTTGCCGGTGGCGCGCGCCTTCAGCCAGTTCCTCAATCTGACCAACGTCGCCGAGCAGTACCACAGCATTTCGCCCAACGGCGAAGCGGCCAGCAACCCGGAAGTGCTGACGCAGCTGTTCAGCCGGCTGAAAGACAAAAAGCTCAGCAATAAAGCGCTGCAGGATGCGGTAGATCAGCTGTCGATCGAACTGGTGCTGACCGCGCACCCGACGGAAATCACCCGCCGCACGCTGATCCACAAACTGGTGGAAGTGAATAGCTGCCTCAGCCAGCTTGACCACAACGACCTGGCCGATTACGAACGCAACAAGATCATGCGCCGTTTGCGTCAGTTAGTTGCCCAATCGTGGCATACCGACGAAATTCGCCACAATCGACCGACGCCGATCGACGAAGCCAAATGGGGCTTTGCGGTAGTGGAAAACAGCCTGTGGGAGGGCGTCCCGGCCTTCCTGCGCGAACTGAACGAGCAGTTGGAAAACACCATCGACTACCGCCTGCCGGTGGAAGCGGTGCCGGTGCGCTTCACCTCCTGGATGGGCGGTGACCGCGACGGTAACCCGAACGTCACCGCCGAAATCACCCGCCACGTGCTGCTGCTGAGCCGTTGGAAAGCCTGCGATCTATTCACCCGCGATATTCAGGTGCTGGTTTCCGAACTGTCGATGACCGAATGTACACCGGAACTGCGCGAGCTGGCCGGCGGTGACGCGGTACAAGAACCGTATCGTGAAATCATGAAACGCCTGCGCAGCCAGTTGATGAGCTCACAGGCGTACCTGGAAGGCCGCCTTAAGGGCGAACGCATGCTACGCCCGCACGACCTGCTGGTGAACAACGAGCAGCTGTGGGAGCCGCTGTACGCCTGTTATCAATCGCTGGTGGCGTGCGGCATGAGCATCATTGCCAATGGCCAACTGCTGGATACCCTGCGCCGCGTGCGCTGCTTCGGCGTGCCACTGGTGCGTATCGACGTGCGTCAGGAAAGCACCCGCCATACCGAAGCGATCGCCGAACTGACGCGCTATCTGGGGCTGGGCGACTATGAAAGCTGGTCAGAAGCGGATAAACAGGCATTCCTGATCCGCGAGTTGAATTCCAAGCGTCCACTGGTGCCATTGAAGTGGCAACCAAGCGCGGACACTCAGGAAGTGCTGGAAACCTGCCGGGTGATTGCCGAAGCGCCAGAGGGCTCGATTGCCGCCTACGTGATTTCGATGGCGCGCACGCCATCCGACGTGCTGGCGGTGCATCTGCTGCTGAAGGAAGCCGGCTGCCCGTTCGCGCTGCCGGTCGCCCCGCTGTTCGAAACCCTCGACGATCTGAATAATGCCGACGACGTGATGACCCAGTTGCTGAATATCGACTGGTATCGCGGCTTCATTCAGGGCAAGCAAATGGTGATGATCGGCTATTCCGACTCGGCCAAGGACGCCGGCGTCATGGCGGCATCATGGGCGCAGTATCGCGCGCAGGATGCGCTGATCAAAACCTGCGAAAAAGCCGGGGTCGCACTGACGCTGTTCCACGGGCGCGGCGGTTCTATCGGCCGTGGCGGTGCACCGGCGCATGCCGCGTTGCTGTCCCAACCGCCGGGCAGCCTGAAGGGTGGCCTGCGCGTTACCGAGCAGGGCGAAATGATCCGCTTCAAATACGGCCTGCCGGAAGTCACCATCAGCAGCCTGGCGCTGTATACCGGCGCCATTCTCGAAGCCAACCTGCTGCCACCGCCGGAACCGAAGAAAGAGTGGCGTACGCTGATGGACGAGCTGTCCGACACCTCGTGCAAAATGTATCGTGGCTACGTGCGTGAAAATCCGGACTTCGTCCCCTACTTCCGCGCCGCCACACCGGAGCTGGAGCTGGGCAAACTGCCGCTGGGCTCACGCCCGGCCAAGCGCCGCCCGAACGGCGGCGTAGAAAGCCTGCGCGCCATCCCCTGGATCTTCGCCTGGACGCAGAACCGCCTGATGCTGCCCGCCTGGCTGGGCGCCGGCGCCGGTCTGCAAGAAGCGGTGAAAGCCGGCAAGCAGGATCAGCTGGAGGCGATGTGTCGCGACTGGCCGTTCTTCTCGACGCGTATCGCCATGCTGGAAATGGTGTTCGCCAAAGCCGATTTGTGGCTGGCGGAATATTACGATCAGCGCCTGGTAGACAAGTCTCTGTGGCCGTTGGGCAAACAGCTGCGCGATCAGCTGGACAGCGACATCAAAGTGGTGCTGACCATCGCCAACGACGATCACCTGATGGCCGATTTGCCGTGGATTGCTGAATCCATCGCGCTGCGCAACGTCTATACCGATCCGCTGAACGTTCTGCAGGCGGAGCTGCTGCACCGCTCACGTCAGCAAGAGGAAAACGGCCAGCAAGACGCACGCGTCGAGCAGGCATTAATGGTCACCATCGCCGGCGTCGCCGCCGGGATGCGCAATACCGGCTAAGTTGGCAAGCAGGAGGTGCGATGGCACCTCCTTTCCTCGTCTTTCCAACCGCGATAAAAAAAGCGCTGTTTATACAGCGCTTTTTTGCATCGTTCATCTATCTATCAGGCCGCCGCTATTGGCCGCACGCCCAGCGTATGGCAAATCGCATAGCTCATCTCGGCGCGGTTCAACGTATAGAAGTGGAAATCCTTTACGCCTTCGCGGCTGAGGATCTTCACCATATCCATCGCGATGTTGGCACCGACCATTTTGCGTGTTTCCGGGTCATCATCCAGTCCTTCGAACATACTGGTCATCCAGCTCGGCACCCGTACGTTGGTCATGGTAGCGAAACGTTGCAACTGCTTGAAGTTGGATACCGGCAAAATGCCCGGTACGATCTCCACGTCGATGCTGGCGGCCACGCAACGATCGCGAAAACGCAGGTAACTTTCCACGTCGAAGAAAAACTGCGTGATGGCACGGTTGGCACCGGCGTCAATCTTACGCTTCAGGTTAATCAGATCCGCCTGGGCGCTTTTGGCTTCCGGGTGCACTTCCGGGTAGGCCGCTACCGAAATGTCAAAATCCCCGACGTCTTTCAGCAGCGTCACCAGATCGGTGGCATACATTTCCGGTTTGCCACTGCCCGGCGGCAGATCGCCACGCAGTGCCACAATGTGGCGAATACCGCTGTTCCAGTAATCGCTGGCGATAGCGCGCAACTGCGCCGGTGAGGCATCGATACAGGTCAGGTGCGGCGCCGCATCCAGCCCGGTACGATCCTTAATCCCCTTGATGATGCTGTGGGTGCGATCGCGCTCACCGGAGTTTGCGCCATAGGTGACGGAGACAAATTTGGGTTTGAGGCTGCTCAAACGATCGATCGACTGCCAGAGGGTGTCTTCCATTTCGCTGGTACGCGGCGGGAAAAACTCGAACGATACGTTAATCTGGCCGTTTAATTCCGCCAGGCTTTGGTTCAGCGCTTCTCGCTGGTTTGCGTGGAAAAAACTCATACCCTGTCTGCCTCTCGTCGATCGCTGTTTTATTTCATTTTAATAAGCGTCTATACGTTTAGACGTCTAGATAGAAAATGCCGCAAGTTGGCTAAAGAGTCAACAGGAAAATTGGGGCAATAAGATGATTAATCCTCATCGGCTAGGCGAGAGAATTTCACGATCGAGGATTGAGTACCGGGCGCCGCAGGCAGCGCCCAGAGACAGACTACGCACAGAGCGCGGCAAGCCGCGCTCGAGGGATTACAGCAGCTGTGCCAAACGATTGAGATCCGACTGCAGCGCTCCGGCGGTGACATCACGCCCGGCGCCCGGCCCGCGGATCACCAACGGGTTATCACGATACCAGCGGCTTTCAATGGCAAACACGTTGTCGCACGGCAGCAGCGACGCCAGCGGATGCTCTGGTCGCACCGCCTCCACCCCGACGCGCGCCTTGCCGTTGGCATCGAAGCGTGCCACGTGGCGCAACACCAGCCCCATTTCACTGGCGGCCTCAAAGCGTTGCAGCATCTGCTGATTCAGCGCATCGCCATTCTCAAAGAACTGATCGACCGAGCCCTGTTCGGTACCTGCCGGCACCAGCGATTCCACCCGCACCTGATTCGGTTCGATGTCATAACCGGCCTCTCGCGCCAAAATCACCAGTTTGCGCATCACGTCCTGTCCGGAAAGGTCAACGCGCGGATCGGGTTCGGTCAGCCCCTGCTGCCACGCCTGATCAACCAGTTCGGTAAACGGCACCGTGCCGTCGAATTGCAGGAACAGCCACGACAGCGTACCGGAGAAAATACCACTGAGCGCCAAGATACTGTCGCCGCTATCACGCAGATCGCGCACCGTGTAGTTCACCGGCAAACCGGCACCCACGGTAGCGTTATACAGCCAATGGCGGCCGGTTTTTGCGAACGCGTCGCGAATCTGGCGATGGGTATCGCTGCAGGACGCGCCGGCCAGTTTGTTGGCGCTAATAACATGGAAACCGTAACTGGCGAAATCCAGGTACTGATCCGCCAGGTTTTCACTGGCAGTAACGTCAAGCACCACCAGATCGTCGAACGGATGAGCACGCATCCACAGAAACAGCGACTCTTCGTCCAGTTCCTGCGCTTCGTCATCGAAAAACGCCAACGCGCGGCTGGCATCCAGTCCGTCGTAATTGAGCAGACTGCGACGACTGTCCACCACCCCGGCCAGAATGAATTCAAAACCGGTACGGGCAGACAGGTTTTTTTGTTCACGTGCGAACAGTTCCAGCCAGCGCGAACCAATATTGCCTTTGCCGAACAGCACCAGGCCGATGCGCTTTTCGGCCCGGAACAGGCTCTGGTGCAGCCCCTGGATCAGCAAGCCGGTCGGCCCCTGACGCAGTACCGCCACCAGGCTGATGCCGTCTTCCGCCTGCCAGATAAACTCCACCGGCTGATCTTTCAACTGCTGATAGAACCGATGGCTGTGCAGCGGGTTCTTACACACGCCGGCACCAACCAGCGCCACCAGCGCCAGCCCTTCCCGCAGTTGCAAGGTCCCCGGCAACGCCGCTTGCTGCAAAACGCGCAGTACGCTACCGGCCACTTCTGCGGTATAGCACAGCTGAATCAGGCTGCGATCGGTGTGGATGCCAATCGACAGCGGTTTGATCTGCGCGCGTTTCAGCACCAGATCCAGTTCTTTTTGCGCCAGCTTGAAATCATGCTGGGGTGCAACCGTCAGCTCGATCAGGCAGACATCATCATGGCTGGTGACGATTTTCGCGCCAGTGCCCGAGGCCAGCACCCGCTCAATGCGCGTAGAGCCCTGCTCCGGTTGATAACTGCAGCGCAGTTGCAGATCGATATCACTGCCGGATACCGGTTGCAAAGTACGGGTGTGCAATACCGGTGCCGCCAGGCGCGCCAGTTCGCTGGCCTCGTCCAACCGCAACAGCGGCAGCAGACAGGCGTCTTTCACTTTACGCGGATCGGCGCTGTACACCCCGGCGACGTCGCTCCAGATAGTGACCCGCTCAACGCCGGCCAAGGCGCCGATCTGCGTGGCGGAATAGTCACTGCCGTTGCGCCCCAACAGCACGGTTTCACCGGCGTCGTTGCGCGAAATAAACCCGGTCACCACCAGGCGTCGGCCCGGATGCTGTGCCATCAACTGCTGCAATAGCGGGTAGGAGCGTCCTTCATCCACCTGCGGCTGCGCCGCACGTTCAGCGCGCAGAAAATCGCGCGCATCCAGCCAGGCCGCTTGCATATCCAGTTTCTTCAGCACTTCCGCCATCAGGCGCGCCGACCAGATTTCACCGTGCCCCACCACTTCGGCGTAGGTCACGTCATCGACGTTGCCGTCCAGCAGCACCGCCAGACGCTCCAGATCGTGAATAAATGCCGCAATCAACGGCTCGGCGGTTTCCGGCGGTAACAGGCCGCTAATCAGCTCGCTATGGTAGCGGCGCAGCGCCTGTTGAACCTGATGCGCGGAAAGGCGATCGCTCTGGCTCAGCTTGAGCCAGTTAATCAGTTGGTTAGTGGTGCTGCCGGCCGCCGATACCACCATCAGATCGCCCGGCTGGCTGTATTCGGCCATAATTCCGGCCACCCGCAGATAACACTTCACATCCGCCAGGCTGCTGCCGCCAAATTTGTGCAGTTGACGCCCGCTGACCGGCCCTGCTACCGCAATTGCATTCATGCTTACCTCGTTGCCGCCGCCTGGAAAGCGCGTTCCAGATCGGCAATCAAATCTTCACTGTCTTCAATACCCACGGAAATACGCAGCAGGCTTTCGGAAATGCCAGCCGCCGCTCGCGCATCCGCCGCCATGCCGGCGTGGGTCATGGTCGCCGCATGCGAGATCAGGCTTTCCACCCCACCCAGCGATTCCGCCAATGTGAACAACTCCAGAGCCGACAGGAAGCGGCGCAGTACTGCCTCGTCCCCGTCCAGCTCAAAACTGAGCATCGCGCCAAAACCGCGTTGTTGCCGGCGCGCAATCTCATGGCCTGGGTTTTCCGGCAGGGAAGGATGATACAGCTTTTTGACCAAAGGTTGCTGCTGTAAATAACCGACAATCGCATCGGCGTTGTGTTGCGCCGCCTTGATGCGCGGCGACAGCGTGCGCATACCGCGCAGCAGCAGGTAGCTGTCAAACGCGCCGCCGGTGACGCCGATATTGTTCGCCCACCACGCCAGCTCCACCGCCAGCTCGGCGTCTTTGGCAATCACCGCGCCGGCAACCACGTCGGAGTGACCGTTAAGGTATTTGGTGCAGGAATGAACCACCAGATCCGCCCCCAGCGCAATCGGCTGCTGCAGCGCCGGGCTGAGGAAGGTGTTATCCACCACCGCCAGCGCACCGGCGGCATGCGCCGCCTGACAGATGGCGGCAATATCCACCACCCGCAACAGCGGGTTGCTCGGGCTTTCGATCAGCACCAACTTTGGTTTTTGCGCTAACGCCTGTTGCAACGCAGCCTCGTCGCTCTGATCGACAAACAGCACCCGATAGGCGCCACGCTTGCTCAGGCTGTCAAACAGCCGATAGCTGCCGCCGTAGCAGTCGTGCGGTGCCACCAGCAGATCGCCGGGTTGCAGTAGTACCGTCGTCACCAGATGGATCGCCGACATGCCACTGCCGGTCATCACCGCACCAGCACCGCCTTCCAGCTCGGCCAGCGCACGCTGTACCACGTCACGCGTCGGGTTGCCGCGCCGCGAATAATCATGGGCTCGCGGCTGGTTAAAGTCGGTGAAGTTATAGGTGCTGGACAGATGAATCGGCGGAACAACGCAGCCAAACTGTTGGTCATCGTTCAGGCCGCTGCGCACGGCGATGGTGGCGGGTTTACGCGTCATTAGGGGGCTCGGCTCTCGAATACGGTGAATGAGGCCTAAAGATTAATCGCAAGAAGGATGGACGTCAATACATCTGGACATCTAAACTTCTTTGCGTATAGATTGAGCATCGGCATAATACCCGCTAAAATTATGGCGATTTGATATGACGTTAAGATGTTGTTGCGCTAAGCATAGTCTAAAGCTATCGAACGACAGCAATCAGTGACTTTGGTCGCGTAAAGTTGACATTTATTTAGTGAGAACAGTGAAGATCGGGCATAATTAGCCGGTTTTTAGAATTTTGTAATTTTTCTGACAAATTTAAGGTGTCCCATGGCTGAGTGGAACGGCGAGTATGTCAGCCCTTACGCTGAACACGGTAAAAAAAGCGAGCAAGTAAAAAAAATCACGGTATCCATTCCGCTGAAGGTTCTTAAGATCCTCACCGATGAACGGACCCGTCGCCAGGTGAATAACCTGCGCCACGCCACTAACAGTGAATTACTGTGCGAAGCGTTCCTGCATGCCTTTACCGGCCAGCCGCTGCCGAACGATGAAGACCTGCGCAAAGAGCGCAACGATGAAATCCCGGAAGCCGCGAAAGTGCTGATGCGCGAACTGGGTGTGGATCCCGATACCTGGGAATATTGAATGCCGTCTGCCAACGCAGGCGACAAAAACAAAAAAGGCGCCTGAGGCGCCTTTTTTATCGGACGATAAGAAATCTTATTTCTTAGCGCCTGGTACGCTGAAACGCTTGTTGAAGCGGTCAACGCGGCCACCGGTAGCAACGTCACGCTGCTTGCCAGTGTAGAACGGGTGGCATTGACCACACACGTCCAGGTTCAGATCGTGACCCACTGTAGAGCGGATAGTGATCACGTTACCGCAAGAGCAGTTTGCAGTAACAACGTCGTATTTTGGGTGGATACCTTGTTTCATGGGGAAACCTCAGTTAAGGCCGTGTCGCTATCCAGCCCTGTTTCGCCAGACACCACACGTGATTGATGATAATTTTTTGGTATCGAATTATACCAAAGGCGGCAAATTATACAGAATAATATCACCCGCGCAATCGGATCCGTACATTTGAACGGCTAGCGTGTAAACTAGCCGACAATCTTTACCTCCTGGATGACCTCATGCCCGTTGTTCACGTTGCTTTACCGGTTCCTCTCGCTCGTACCTTCGACTATCTGTTGCCGCATGGCGTGCAACCGGTCATGGGTGCACGCGTCAGCGTTCCCTGGGGACGGCAACGCTCGATCGGCATCGTAACCGGCTGCAGTGAAGCCAGCGAGGTACCGCTGGAAAAACTGAAGCCGATCGACAGCGTCATCGATCACACCTCGCTGTTTTCACCCAGCCTGTGGCGTATTCTCAACTGGGCCAGCGAGTACTACCACTACCCGCTTGGCGAAGTGCTGTCTCATGCGCTACCGATCCTGCTGCGTCAGGGCAAACCCGCAGAGGCCGCCCCGCTATGGCAATGGTTCGCCACCGAGCAGGGGCGCGCCACCCCGCCGGAAAGCCTGAAACGCGCGCCCAAGCAGCAACAGGCGCTGGCTGCGCTACTGCAGCGGCCGGTTTACCGTCATCAGGTCAGCGAACTGGAACTGAGCGAGCCTGCGCTCCAGGCGCTGCGCGCCAAGGGGCTGGTTGACCTGCGTGCTCAGGCCGTCGCCACACAGGACTGGCGGCGCGATTTCGCCGTGTTGGGCGAGCGACTTCGGCTGAATACCGAGCAGGCCACCGCCGTCGGTGCCATACGCAGCGAGGATCAACAGTTTGCCGCCTGGCTGTTGGCAGGCGTCACCGGATCCGGCAAAACGGAAGTCTATCTCAGCGTGCTGGAAAACATTCTGGCCAAGGGCCGCCAAGCGCTGGTACTGGTGCCGGAAATCGGCCTGACGCCACAAACTATTGCCCGCTTTCGCGAACGCTTCAATGCGCCGGTCGAGGTTCTGCACTCCGGCCTCAACGACAGCGAACGTCTGGCGGTATGGCTGCGGGCGCGCAGCGGCGAAGCGGCGATTGTCATCGGCACGCGCTCTGCCCTGTTTACGCCGTTTGCCCGCTTGGGCGTGATCATCATCGACGAAGAGCACGACAGTTCGTACAAACAGCAGGAAGGCTGGCGCTATCACGCACGTGACCTGGCCGTGTTTCGCGCGCACGCAGAAAACATTCCGATGGTGATGGGCTCCGCCACCCCAGCGCTGGAAACGCTGCACAATGTGCAGTTGGGGAAATACCGCCAGTTAAAATTAACCCAGCGCGCCGGCAACGCCAAACCGGCGGCGCAGCATCTGATTGACCTGAAAGGCCTGCCATTGAAAGTCGGCCTGTCGCAGCCGTTGTTGAAAAGCATGCAGCATCATCTCAAGAACGGCAATCAGGTCATGCTGTTCCTCAACCGTCGCGGTTACGCGCCGGCGTTGCTATGCCACGAGTGTGGCTGGATAGCCGAATGCCAGCGCTGTGACCGCTATTACACGCTGCACCAGAATCATCGCCAACTGCGTTGCCACCACTGCGACAGCCAGCGCCCGGTGCCGCACCAGTGTCCACAATGCGGCTCAACCCACCTGGTATCGGTCGGCGTCGGCACCGAGCAGTTGGAAAATGAACTGACGCCGCTGTTCCCGGACACGCCAATTACCCGCATCGATCGCGATACCACCAGTCGCAAAGGCTCGCTGGAACAGCATCTGGCGGATATCCACCGCGGTGGCGCACGTATTCTGATCGGCACCCAGATGCTGGCCAAGGGGCACCACTTCCCGGACGTCACGCTGGTGGCGCTGCTGGACGTGGACGGCGCGCTGTTTTCCGCCGACTTTCGCTCCGCCGAGCGCTTTGCCCAGCTGTATACCCAGGTGTCCGGCCGAGCCGGCCGCGCCGGCAAACAGGGCGAAGTGTTGCTGCAAACCCACCACCCGGAGCACCCGTTGCTGCAAATCCTGCTGCAACAGGGTTACGACGCCTTTGCCAAACAGGCGCTGGCGGAGCGTAACAGCGTGTTTCTACCACCGTATACCAGCCATATTCTGCTGCGTTCGGACGATCACGATAATCAGCAGGCGCCGCTATTCCTCCAGCAGCTGCGCAACTTACTGGAAGCCAGCCCGCTAAAGGACGAGTCGCTGTGGATCATGGGTCCAGTGCCGGCGCTGCAATCCAAGCGCGGCGGCCGTTTCCGCTGGCAGTTGCTGTTGCAGCACCCGTCGCGACGCGTGTTGCAGCAACTGATGAAAAGTTCGCTGCCGCTGATCGGGACGCTGCCGCAGGCACGCAAAGTAAAATGGACGCTGGATGTCGATCCCATCGACAGTTGAACCCAGAAAAGTCTGATTCAGTTCCTGTTAAGCAAACGTTTACCCTTGAATTTGCGAGCGAACGCGAAAAAACCTTCCTAAGTCACATTTTTTATGCAAATTAGGTAACAAAAGCAGAACGTAATCTGTTTAGAATGTCTGCTAAGGTTTTTTGTCATTTGTGAGCATACCTGCCCGCCAACGCTGAACAGGCGACGTCAGCGAGGTCGGGTATTGCAGTAGTCGCGTTGGCATGGGGCTGGCGCAAGGAGAAAGGCGTTGGAACACAAGAAAGAACTATCCATGGCGACCATGAAAGACGTTGCCGAAATGGCGGGCGTTTCAACGGCTACCGTATCGCGTGCGTTGATGAACCCGGAAAAGGTGTCAACGCCGACGCGTCAGAAAGTGGAACAGGCCGTACTGGCCGTGGGCTACTCTCCCCATGCACTCTCACGCAACATCAAGCGCAACGAATCCCGCACCATCCTGGTGATCGTGCCGGACATCTGCGACCCGTTTTTCGCCGACGTGATCCAGGGGATCGAGCAGACCGCTGCGCAGCAGGGTTACCTGGTGCTGATCGGCGACTGCGCGCAGCAAAATCAGCAGGAACGCACCTTCGTTAACCTGATAATCACCAAACAGATTGACGGTATGCTGCTGTTGGGCTCCAACCTGCCGTTCGACGCCAGCAAGGAAGAGCAGCGCAACCTGCCGCCGATGGTGATGGCCAATGAATTTGCACCTGAACTGGAATTGCCGACGGTGCACATCGACAACCTCACTGCCGCCTTCGAAGCGGTGCACTATCTGCATCAGCTCGGCCACACGCACATCGCCTGTATCGCCGGGCCGGAGCAGATGCCACTCAGCCATTATCGTCTGCAAGGTTACATTCAGGCATTACGTCGTAATGGCATTACCGTCGAAAGCAGCTATATTACCCGGGGTGATTTCACCTACGAGGCAGGCGCGCAAGCGCTGGCGGCGCTGATGGCGCTGCCAAAACCGCCAACGGCGGTATTCTGTCACAGCGATGTGATGGCGATCGGCGTGTTGTCGCAGGCGAAGCGATTGGGCCTGCGCGTACCGCAGGATCTGTCGATTGTCGGGTTCGACGACATCAAGCTGGTGCAGTATTGCGACCCGCCATTGACCACGGTGGCGCAACCGCGCTATCAGATTGGTCAGCAGGCCATGTTACTGCTGCTGGAACAACTGCACGGACAGGCAGTCGCCAGCGGTTCCCGCTTATTGGACAGCGAACTGATCGTCAGAGGCAGCACCGCTGCTCCTAAACGCTAGTCAAATATTTTAGGGTTCAGTAACATGACGGACTTAATTCCTTATAAAGACACAGCGGAAGAATAGTGGCACAGAAAGACTATGTAAGCCGCGGGCGCTCTGGAGCGCGGCGCAAAACCCCCAGCCGTAAAAAAAGCAGTTCTCCGAAGGTATCTAAAACCGTGGTGGCGCTTGCTGTTGCCCTGCTGGTGATCTTTGTCGGTGGCCTTTATTTCATTACGCACAACAAACCGGACGACGCACCGCTGTTGCCTACGCACAGCAGCCGGCCGGGCAATGGCCTGCCACCGAAGCCGGAAGAACGCTGGCGTTATATCAAAGAGCTGGAAAACCGCCAGATTGGCGTACAGGCCCCGACCGAACCAACGGCCGGCGGTGAAGTGAACTCCAAAACCCAACTGACGCCAGAACAGCGCCAACTGCTGGAGCAGATGCAGGCAGATATGCAGCAACGGCCGACCCAACTGAACGAAGTGCCGTACAACGATGCGATGGCGGCGCAGGGCAGTAGCCGCCAGCAGATGCAGCAACGGCAACAACAGCAGCAACAGCAGCAACAGCAGCAGGTGAACCAGCCACGTAATCCGTTCAACAGCGGTTCGGCTCCGGTGCAGCAACAGCCCAAGCCGGCCGTCACGCCGCCGGTGCAGACCAAACAGCCTGAAGCAAAACCGCAGCCTAAACCGGAAGCGAAGCAGGAAACCGCCAAGCAGGAATCGAAACAGCGCTGGATGGTGCAGTGCGGCTCGTTCCGCGCCACCGATCAGGCAGAATCGGTACGTGCCCGGCTGGCGTTTGAAGGCATTGAAAGTCGCATTACCAATGGCGGCGGCTGGAATCGCGTGGTGCTCGGGCCGTTCAGCAGCCGCGCTGCAGCCGATAAAACACTTTCGCGCCTGAAGGGCGTTGGCATGTCAAGTTGCATTCCCCTCTCCGTTGGGGGTTGAAAAGCGTTAATCCTCCCCCATCTATACTCTCAATATGCCTCGTAGTGCCGGTGCCGACCGGCGCTGCGAGGGCTTCTTTCCGTCTGCAACGAGGGTCTGCTCGTGACAACAATTGTAAGCGTACGTCGCAACGGCCAGGTGGTCATCGGTGGTGATGGCCAGGCAACATTGGGAAATACGGTGATGAAGGGCAACGTCAAGAAAGTACGTCGCCTGTACAACGATAAAGTGATCGCCGGTTTCGCCGGGGGCACCGCTGACGCCTTCACGCTGTTTGAGCTCTTCGAACGTAAACTGGAAATGCACCAGGGCCACCTGGTGAAAGCCGCCGTGGAGCTGGCAAAAGACTGGCGTACCGACCGTATGCTGCGTCGTCTGGAGGCCTTGCTGGCCGTCGCCGACGAGAACGCCTCGCTGATCATCACCGGCAACGGTGACGTAGTACAGCCTGAAAATGATTTGATCGCGATCGGTTCCGGCGGCCCGTACGCCCAGTCTGCCGCTCGCGCGTTGTTGGAAAATACCGATCTGGGCGCCCGCGACATCGTCGAGAAATCCCTCGGCATCGCCGGTGACATCTGTATCTACACCAACCATTTCCTCACTATCGAAGAATTGCCTTCCAAAGCGTAAGGACCGAATACTATGTCTGAAATGACTCCGCGCGAGATCGTCAGCGAACTGGACGGTTACATTATCGGCCAGAGCAAGGCCAAACGTGCCGTCGCCATTGCCCTGCGCAACCGCTGGCGCCGCATGCAGCTCAACGAAGAGCTGCGCCATGAAGTAACGCCAAAAAATATTTTGATGATCGGCCCGACCGGCGTCGGTAAAACCGAAATCGCCCGTCGCCTGGCTAAACTGGCCAATGCGCCATTCATCAAGGTTGAAGCGACAAAATTCACCGAAGTGGGCTATGTTGGTAAAGAAGTGGATTCGATTATCCGCGATCTGACCGATTCTGCGATCAAAATGGTACGCCTGCAATCGATCGAAAGAAACCGCACCCGCGCCGAAGAAATGGCCGAAGAACGCATTCTCGACGTGCTGATCCCGCCGGCCAAGAATAACTGGGGCCAGCCGGAAGAACACCAGGAACCGTCCGCCGCGCGCCAGGCCTTCCGCAAGAAACTGCGTGAAGGCCAACTGGACGACAAGGAAATCGAGATCGATCTGGCGGCTGCGCCGATGGGTGTCGAAATCATGGCGCCTCCAGGCATGGAAGAGATGACCAACCAGTTGCAGTCGATGTTCCAAAACCTCGGCGGCCAAAAGCAGAAACCACGTAAGCTGAAGATCAAAGAAGCCTTCAAACTGCTGGTGGAAGAAGAAGCGGCCAAGCTGGTGAACCCGGAAGAGCTGAAAGAACAGGCGATCGAAGCGGTGGAACAGCACGGTATCGTGTTTATCGACGAGATCGACAAAATCTGTAAGCGCGGCGAATCTTCAGGTCCGGACGTGTCCCGTGAAGGGGTGCAGCGCGATCTGCTGCCGCTGGTTGAAGGCAGCACCGTGTCGACCAAGCACGGCATGGTGAAAACCGACCACATTCTGTTTATCGCCTCCGGCGCATTCCAGGTGGCCAGCCCGTCGGATCTGATCCCGGAATTGCAGGGTCGTTTGCCGATCCGCGTTGAACTGCAGGCGTTGAGCACTGAAGACTTCGAGCGCATCCTCACCGAGCCGAACGCCTCGCTGACCGAGCAGTACAAAGCGCTGATGGCGACCGAAGGCGTGACCATCGACTTTACCGCCGACGGCATCCGCCGCATCGCAGAGGCGGCGTGGCAGGTCAACGAAAGCACCGAGAACATCGGCGCGCGCCGTTTGCACACCGTACTGGAACGTCTGATGGAAGATATCTCCTACGATGCCAGCGAAAGTAGCGGCCAGAGCATCACCATTGATGCGCAATATGTCGGTAATCATCTGGATGAGCTGGTAGCAGATGAAGATTTGAGTCGTTTTATCCTATAATCGCTCTATCATTGTCCTGTCAGTCAATTATATGGGAGGCATCGCCTCCCATTTTTTGGCCGGGACACCGCCACCTGACCTGCTGAAGCGAAAAATGAGCTCATCTATCACTACCACCCCGGCCCGAGCCTGGTTGGAAAGTTTACGACCACGTACCCTGCCGCTGGCTTTTGCCTCCATCGTTGTCGGTTCGGCGATCGCCGCCTGGCAAGACAGCCTGAAACCGGGTGTGGCGCTGCTTGCGCTGCTGACCGCCGGTCTGTTGCAAATCCTCTCCAATCTGGCCAATGACTACGGCGACGCGGTCAAGGGCAGCGATAACGAAGATCGCATCGGGCCGTTGCGTGGCATGCAAAAAGGCATGATTAGCCAGGCGCAGATGAAACGGGCGTTGGTGATTACCGTGGTGCTCATCGCCATTGCCGGCAGTTCGCTGATTGCGCTGGCCTGCGAAAAACCGAGCGACGTGGTCGGGTTCCTGGTATTGGGTGCGTTGGCGATCGTTGCAGCGATCACCTACACCGTGGGCAATAAGCCCTATGGTTATCTGGGGTTGGGCGACATTTCGGTGCTGGTGTTCTTCGGCTGGCTCAGCGTCGCTGGCACCTATTACCTGCAAACCCACCATTTCGACAGCGTCATTATGCTGCCGGCCACCGCCTGCGGTTTATTGGCGGCGGCGGTACTGAACATCAATAATCTGCGCGATATCGAAAGCGACCGTGCCAACGGCAAAAACACGCTAGCGGTACGTTTGGGGCCGACCAATGCCCGACGCTATCATGCGCTGTTGCTGGCCGGCTCAGTGCTGTGCTTCGCCCTGTTTACCCTGTTCAACCTCAGCGGCCCATGGGGCTGGCTGTTCGTACTGGCGGTGCCGCTGCTGTGGCGTCATGCCTTGCGCGTCGTGCGCGATCCGTCGCCGGCCGGTATGCGCCCGATGTTGGAACACATGGTCAAGGCCGCGCTGCTGGCCAATGTACTGTTCGCCATCGGCGTGGTGCTCAGTTAAAAACCGATGATTTTGCCAACATGGCAAATAAAGGGATATACTGGTTATTCCAGCGGCAAACAGACGTAAAATCCTATGAAATACGATACTTCCGAACTTTGCGACATCTATCATGAAGAGGTTAACGTAGTTGAACCTCTATTCTCCAATTTTGGCGGGCGTACTTCATTTGGCGGGCAGATCACTACGGTGAAATGCTTCGAGGATAACGGCCTGCTTTTTGACCTGCTTGAAGAAAACGGCCGTGGCCGGGTGCTGTTGATCGACGGCGGTGGTTCGGTACGCCGGGCGCTGATCAACGCAGAACTGGCGCGTCTGGCAACCCAGAACGAATGGGAAGGCATCGTGGTTTACGGTGCTGTGCGTCAGGTAGACGATTTGGAAGAGCTGGATATCGGCATCCAGGCGATGGCGGCCATTCCGGCCGGCGCGCCGAGCGAAGGCGTCGGTGAAAGCGATATCCGGGTTAATTTCGGCGGCGTCACCTTCTTCTCCGGTGACCATCTGTACGCTGACAATACCGGCATTATTCTTTCCGAAGATCCGCTCGATATCGAATAAGCAGCATCCCACCATGAAAAAGGGCGCCAAAGGCGCCCTTTCTGTATTGCCGAATAATCAGACTTCTTCCATCTTGCCCAGCAGCGCGCGCAGGCGGTCTTGCCATACGTGCTGTTCTTCTTTCAGCTGTTGGTTCTCACGTACCAGCGCATCGTGATTACCGCTGGCGTTCTGAACTTCCTGAGACAGGGTATTATTCTTCTCTTTCAGCTCTTCAATTTCCATCTGCAACAGCGTGATGGTATCGATCGCCTGCTGAACTTTTGCTTCCAGTTTTTCAAATACTTCAAATGACATTCTTCAGTCCCCTCATGATAGCAAGGCGTACATCTATAAGTAGCGGCCGCAGCAAAGGCTTGCAGCTACTGCGAATATGCATCGCGCCAAGTGACACGCGCTTTTATGGAAAACGCGCCTGTCTCGATAAAACGCTCTTTCGATAAAAACGATTGTAAGTAGCCTGCCTCTCACTGTCTAGCAACATACCGGCTCATCACGCAGTCTGTTGCAAATTTCCTACCGCTACCATCAGCAAAAACTGAAAAAAACGCCGCTCCGGGTTGGTGGTTTGTTAACAACCGACTAGGAAAAAGGAATAAGCACTGTGCTTTTTGGCCTAGAAAGAACACTAAACGACGCGAATTCGCTCAATTTTATGACGAAGCACACACATTTTGATTTCGCTATTTCTCGTTTATGTTCGTTAACGATAAATTTACATCACGTCCTCCGAATAAAATTGGACGAGATAAAAAAAACTGTACCCTAGGCTACCTGGCGCCACGCGCAGAGCCTATAAACCTCTAACCGCTGTTTGCAGGACAACAACATTATGAGCCAAACCACCAGTCCGACCTTAAAAGGCCAGTGCATTGCTGAATTCCTCGGCACCGGTCTGTTGATCTTTTTTGGCGTAGGCTGCGTTGCCGCATTGAAACTGGCCGGCGCCAGCTTCGGCCAATGGGAAATCAGCGTCATCTGGGGCTTCGGGGTCGCCATGGCGATTTATCTGACCGCCGCGATCTCCGGCGCTCACCTGAACCCGGCAGTCACGCTCGCACTGTGGCTGTTCGCCTGCTTTGATGGACGCAAAGTACTCCCCTACATCGTTGCTCAGGTGGCTGGAGCCTTCTGCGCCGCAGCGCTGGTCTACGGGTTGTATTACAACCTGTTCTTTGATTTTGAAGCGGCCCACCACATGGTGCGTGGCAGCAACGAAAGCCTGGATCTGGCCGGCATTTTCTCCACCTATCCAAACCCGCATATTTCCGTGATGCAGGCGTTCCTGGTGGAAACCGTCATTACCGCGATCCTGATGTGCCTGATCCTGGCGCTGACCGACGATGGCAACGGCGTGCCGCGCGGCCCGCTGGCGCCTTTATTGATCGGTATTCTGATTGCCGTTATCGGCGCGTCTATGGGACCATTGACCGGCTTCGCGCTCAACCCGGCGCGTGACTTCGGTCCGAAAATGTTCGCCTACATCGCCGGTTGGGGTGAGGTGGCCTTCACTGGCGCACGTGACATCCCTTACTTCCTGGTGCCAATCTTTGGCCCAATCCTTGGCGCAGGTCTGGGTGCCTTCGGCTACCGCGCATTGATTGGTCGTCATCTGCCTTGCGATGTTTGCATCGAGGAAGACGAGCCCGCCGCCAAGACCCAGCAGCGCAAAGCGTGATTGGCGCAGTTTTAAATGGTTAACAACAGCAGGAATAAACCATGACCACAGCTAAAAAATTTATTGTCGCTCTCGACCAGGGAACCACCAGCTCACGCGCCGTCGTGATGGATCATGACGCCAATATCGTGGCAGTCTCACAGCGCGAATTCACCCAGGTGTACCCGAAAGCGGGCTGGGTAGAACACGACCCGATGGAAATCTGGGCGTCACAAAGCTCAACGCTGGTTGAAGTACTGGCCAAGGCCGATATCAGTTCCGATCAGATTGCCGGCATCGGCATCACCAACCAGCGCGAAACCACCATCGTCTGGGAAAAGGACACCGGCAAGCCGATCTATAACGCCATTGTCTGGCAGTGTCGCCGTACTGCAGAAATCTGCGAACAGCTCAAGCGCGACGGCCTGGAAGAGTACATTCGCCATAACACCGGTCTGGTGGTTGACCCCTACTTTTCCGGCACCAAGGTAAAATGGATCCTCGACCACGTCGAAGGGGCACGCGAACGCGCCAAGCGCGGCGAACTGCTGTTCGGTACCGTCGACACCTGGCTGGTGTGGAAAATGACTCAGGGTCGGGTGCACGTTACCGATTATACCAATGCCTCGCGCACCATGATGTTCAACATTCATGAGCTGGACTGGGACGATCGCATGTTGCAGGCGCTGGATATTCCGCGCGCCATGCTACCGAAAGTGCGCCCGTCTTCTGAAATCTACGGCCAGACCAACATCGGCGGCAAAGGCGGCACGCGCATCCCAATCGCCGGCATTGCCGGTGACCAGCAGGCAGCGCTGTACGGCCAACTGTGCGTTCAACCGGGCATGGCCAAGAATACCTACGGCACCGGCTGCTTCCTGTTAATGAACACCGGCACCGAAGCGGTAAGCTCCAGCCACGGCCTGCTGACCACCATCGCCTGCGGCCCGCGCGGCGAAGTGAACTATGCGCTGGAAGGCGCGGTGTTCATCGGCGGTGCCTCCATCCAGTGGCTGCGTGACGAGCTGAAGCTGATCAGCGACGCCACCGACTCCGAATACTTCGCCAGCAAGGTGAAGGACAGTAACGGCGTATACGTGGTGCCGGCCTTCACCGGCCTCGGCGCGCCTTACTGGGATCCGTACGCCCGCGGCGCCATCTTTGGCCTGACTCGCGGCGTGAACAGCAACCACATCATCCGTGCGACGCTGGAATCCATCGCCTACCAAACCCGCGACGTGCTGGACGCCATGCAGGCAGACTCCAACACCCGTCTGCAATCGCTGCGCGTCGACGGTGGCGCGGTGGCCAACAACTTCCTGATGCAGTTCCAGTCAGATATTCTCGGCACCCGCGTAGAGCGCCCTGAAGTACGGGAAGTTACCGCGCTGGGTGCTGCCTTCCTCGCCGGTCTGGCGGTCGGGTTCTGGAACGATCTGGACGAAGTGAAGAGCAAGGCGGTCATTGAACGCGAGTTCCGCCCAAGCATCGAAACCACCGAGCGTAACTACCGCTATAGCGGTTGGAAGAAAGCGGTGGCACGTGCCCAGGCATGGGAAGAACACGAATAAGCGCCACGGCGTATCCTTCTGAACAAACGCTGCCTGCGGGCGGCGTTTTTTTTGCCTCGCCCCGCCGGCACCCCGCTGTGGTAGACTTTGTCGATATTTTCTTCCTTCTCACTGACAGGTTCTGCCATGAAACGTGAATTAGCCATCGAATTTTCCCGCGTGACCGAAGCTGCCGCTCTGGCCGGCTACAAGTGGCTGGGGCGCGGCGACAAAAATGCCGCCGACGGCGCCGCCGTCAACGCCATGCGCATTATGCTCAATAAGGTGGATATCGATGGACGCATCGTGATCGGCGAAGGGGAAATCGATGAGGCACCAATGCTGTATATCGGCGAACAGGTTGGCAGCGGCTACGGCGACGCGGTGGATATCGCCGTCGATCCCATCGAAGGCACCCGCATGACCGCCATGGGCCAGTCCAACGCGTTGGCGGTGCTGGCGGTGGGCGATCGCGGCACGTTTCTGCACGCGCCGGACATGTACATGGAAAAGCTGGTAGTAGGGCCGGCCGCACACGGTGCCATTGACCTCAACCTGCCGCTGGCGGAAAACCTGAAAAACGTCGCCGCGCGCCTGGCCAAGCCTCTGGCACAGCTGACGGTGATTACGCTGGCGAAACCACGCCATGAGGCGGTTATTGCGCAAATGCAGCAACTGGGCGTCAAAGTGTTCGCCATTCCCGACGGTGACGTGGCGGCATCGATTCTCACCTGCATGCCGGAAAGCGAAGTGGATGTGATGTACGGTATTGGTGGCGCACCGGAAGGGGTTATTTCGGCGGCGGTGATCCGCGCGCTGGATGGCGATATGCAGGCTCGCCTGCTGCCGCGCCATCAGGTGAAGGGCGACAGCGCGGAAAACCGGCGCATCGGTGAAGAAGAGCTGACACGCTGCAAGGAAATGGGCATCGAAGCTGGCAAGCTCCTGCGGCTGGACGACATGGCGCGCAACGATAATGTGATTTTCGCCGCTACCGGCATCACCAAAGGCGATCTGTTGGAAGGCATTAGCCGCAAGGGCAATATGGCCACCACGGAAACGCTGCTGATTCGGGGCAAGTCCCGTACCATCCGCCGTATTCGCTCGACCCATTACCTCGATCGCAAAGACCCGGCGCTGCACCCGTTCCTACTGTAGTCAGCGGCCACCGCCGCCCCTGGGCCAGGCCTGCCTGGCCTGCCAGCATCAGGCGGTGTGCCCCTGGTGCTGCATCCGATTGGACAGCGGCCACCAGCACAGCAAAATCAGCAGCGCCATGGCAAACATCAACAGACCCAGACTGAACTGCCCGGTCTGCGGCAGCATGGCGGACAGCCATGTCGCCAGCCCGGACCCCATGTTTTGCATACCGCCCACCAACGCGCCCGCGGCACCGGCCAGATAGGGGAACGGCTCCATCGCGCCGGTGGTTGCCAGCGGGAACAGCATGCCGGCACCAAAGAAGAACAGCGCCGCCGGTACGATCAATGTCCAGATGTTCATCACCCCGAACCAACCGGGGATCCACATCATCAGGCCTGCCAGCAGACAGCTGATCACCGAATGCCACATCAGGCTGTGGAAGGTCTTGCCGTCACGGCCGGCATACCAGGCGCCAAAAAAGGCCGCCGGGATCGGCAGAATAAACAGAATGCTAACGGTCAGCCCGCTCAGCCCCAGCACCCCGCCCATCAATACGCCGCAGCTGGCCTCAAACACCGCAATACCCGCCAGCGCGCCAATCAGCATCACCAAGTAACAGCTGAAGGTACCATCACCCAGCAGTTGGCGAAAACTGGCCAGCATGCGGCGCTTTTCCGTTTGTTGCGGCCGCGTTTCCGGCAACCAGCGCAACATGGCAAACGCCACGCCGACGCACAGCACCAGTAGAAACGCGTAGCAGGCACGCCAACCGAACATCATCGCCAGCGCACCGCCGATCACCGGTGCCAACAACGGGCTGACCAGAATCCCCATATTCAGTAAGCTGTTGGCGTAGCGCAGCGCGCTGCCGGCATACAGATCGCGCGGCATGGTGCGCGCCATCACCCCGGCAACGCCGGTGCCCATCCCCTGGATCGCGCTGGCGGCCACCAGCATCGTCAGGCTACTGGCCATCAAGGCACCCGTCGCGCCGACGATAAATATCACCATCCCCGCCAAAATCACCGGGCGGCGACCAATACGGTCCGACAGCGGGCCGTAAATCAGCTGGGAAAACCCGTAGGTCATCAGATAAGCCGCCATCACCCGCTGTACTGCACCGTTAGGTACCGACAGGTCGTGAGCGATATCGGCAATGGTAGGAACATAAATGGTTTGCGCCATCTGACCGACGGCCACCAGCAGGATCAACATCACCAACAGGTGAAAATTTTCTAATTTTCTCATTATCTTCGTTAACGTATTAACTCGCCAAAACCGCCTGTGCAGGTATCGTTGTCCGACGCCGATGCCGCCAGCCCTTTATCGCGGCATAAGCTAACAAATCTATTTTTTTTAGCGAGTTTCCAGCAAACTTTGATCGCGCTCACACTGGCAGCAATGCCGACCAGCGTCGTAAATTAAACTGTACGACTCGCCCCGGCCGATACCCATGCCACACTTGCAGTAGCTCCGCTTTAGCATTTAATCGATAATTCTTTTCATCATCTTGAAATAAAATAACGCCATAGGGATTGGGTAGATGAAAACACCAGCGCTGATTTTATTGCAGTTAAAAACCCTGGGGCCGCACTCGGCCAAGATGCTCGCACAGCATCTGGGTATCACCCCGATGGGCATTCGCCAGCATCTGCAATCCCTGGAGCAACGCGAGCTGGTTTGCTACGAGGAAGCGCGCAGCAAAGTGGGGCGTCCGACACGCTATTGGTCGCTCACCCGCTCAGGGCACGCGCAATTTGCCGATCGGCACGCTGAGCTGGCGCAGGCGTTACTCACCACCGCCCATACGCTGTTTGGTGGTGCGGGGCTGAGCACGCTGATTGGCGCTCGTGAAGACGACCTGTTCCAGCGCTACGCCGCAGAGCTGGCGCAAGAAAGCGATCATCAGGGTAGACTGGCCCGGTTGGTGCACCTGCGGCGGCACGATGGCTATATGGCTGAACTGCTGGGGCACCCGCTCGGCACGCTGCTGGTGGAAAACCACTGCCCGATTGGCGTTGCCGCCAATAGCTGCAGCAGTTTGTGCAATTCAGAGTTACGCCTGTTTCATCGGCTGTTGGGTGGCGATTACCACATTGAGCGTACCGCGCACGCCATCGCCGGCTCGCGGCATTGCGCTTATTTGATTCAACCACGGGAGCTTTAAGATATGGCCGAATGGGTTAAAGGCAAGGTTACTCACCTGGAACAGTGGACCGACGGTCTATTCAGCCTCACCGTCGATGCACCGATTGACCCGTTCATCGCCGGGCAATTTGCCAAATTGGCGCTGGAAATTGACGGCGAACGGGTGCAGCGCGCCTATTCTTACGTGAATGCGCCGAGCGATAGCAATCTCGAGTTCTATCTGGTCACCGTGCCGGAGGGTAAACTCAGCCCACGGCTGAACCAGTTGGCGCCAGGCGCCGAGATCATGGTAACCAAACAGGCTGCCGGGTTCTTCGTACTGGATGAAGTGCCTGATTGTGACACCCTGTGGATGCTGGCTACCGGCACCGCCATTGGCCCATACCTGTCGATGTTGCAGGAAGGCAAAGGACTGGAGCGTTTTAGCAATCTGGTGCTGGTGCATGCCGCCCGCTTTGCGCGCGATTTGAGTTATCTGCCGCTGATGCAACAGCTTCAACAGCGCTACAACGGCAAATTACGTATCCAGACCATCGTCAGTCGGGAAGAGATCGCCGGCTCGCTGACCGGTCGCGTACCGGCGCTGATAGCCGATGGACAGTTGGAGTCGGCGATCGGTTTGCCGCTCGATGCCGAAACCAGCCATGTGATGCTGTGCGGCAACCCGCAAATGGTGCGCGATACCCAGCAGACGCTCAAGGATCTGCACGGCATGCGCAAGCACCTGCGGCGCAAACCCGGGCATATGACCAGCGAGCATTACTGGTAATCCATCATTCACTCGGCGCGGAACTTCACCGGCTCGGGCGGCGGGCCAAAACGGTTATCTTCAGGCGTGCCGACGAACGCCCCCAGATCGATAACCATCATCACGATAATCAACGTCGGGATAAAACGCCCGACGCCCCACTGCCAGAGCGGCGCCAGCATCTGCCAGTTGCCTGCCGCCAACATCCAGGCAAGGATCAGCAGCAACGCCCACCAACCGGCTTTGTTGCGGTCATGCAACCGCTTCACCAGCACCGCCGCCGTTGGCCACAGCAGCGCCACAATGAAAAATGCAATGGTCTGAATCGCCACCCACTGGTAATTGGCCAAGGTGAAGGCTATCGCCATCAGCACCAGCCACAACCCTATCCAGATCCAGAAGTCACGCCGTCCAATGCGCCCCTTAAACGAAAAACACCACTGTTGTATTGTCATTGAATCCTGCATCGTTAACCTGCCCATATTCTGCGCCGCAGTGTAACATAGGCAACGCAGCGGCGAGGTTTTCGCCATGCAGAATGCGTAATACCACGCAGTCTCGCTGTCAGTTGGCGTTAATCCTGCGGGATCTTTGACAAGCCCCCTCGGTTATCGCTTTAATCGGAGTCCGCTTTGCTATTGATGCCGCTACTATCATGCTGAGAAAAATCACCCTTATTGCCTGTCTGGCATATGGAATGGGCGCTGCCTGGGCCGATCCGCCAGCCGCTGCGGATGCACCACCGACGGCGCCATACCTGTTGGCCGGCGCGCCGACGTTCGATCTGACGGTGGTGAAATTCCGCGAAAAATACAACCGCGACAATCCGACGTTGCCGATTGGCGAATTCCGCGCCATCGCCGCCAGCGAAGACGATACGCCGTTGCTGACCCGCGCCGCCAGCAAACTGAATGAAAACCTGTACGCTTCCACCGCATTGGAAAAAGGTACGGGTAAAATCAAAACGTTGCAGATAACCCATCTGCCGTTGCAGGGCAACGACGCAAAAACCGCCCGAGCCATCGCGGTTAACTATATGGCGGCGCTGATGCGCCAGTTCGAACCGACGCTGTCGGTCGAACAAAGCATCATCAAGGTTAATTCGCTGCTGGAGAAAGGCAAAGGCTCCCACTTTTACTCGCAGCAGGTGGGTGCCATCCGCTACGTGGTGGCGGACAACGGCGACCAGGGCCTGACCTTTGCGGTTGAACCGGTAAAATTAACGCTGGCGGAACCGTGATTGCCGGGTAATTAATGACGAAAAGCAAAGCCTTCTCATCTTTTCATCTCTATACTGTTGGGCAGGTTGACTGCCGGTCCGGCAGTATTAATTTCGACTCTCGCGTTCCCTTGTTGGAGGAAAAAACATGCGTCATCCATTAGTTATGGGTAACTGGAAGCTTAACGGCAGCACTCACATGGTTAACGAGCTGATCGCCGGCTTGCGCAGCGAACTGAGCAGCGTAGAAGGCTGCGGCGTAGCCATCGCCCCACCGGTAATGTACCTGGATCAAGCCAAACATCAGCTGGCCGGCAGCCGTATCGCGCTGGGTGCGCAAAACGTGGACATCAACCTGTCCGGCGCTTTCACCGGCGAAGTTTCCGCCAACATGCTGAAGGACGTTGGTGCGCAATACATCATTATCGGCCACTCCGAGCGTCGCACTTATCACAAGGAAACCGATGAAGCGATCGCAGAGAAGTTTGCCGTACTGAAAGAAGCTGGTCTGATCCCGGTGCTGTGCATCGGCGAGACCGAAGCAGAAAATGAAGCGGGTAAAACCGAAGAAGTCTGTGCACGCCAGATCGATGCCGTATTGAAAACCCTGGGCGCACCGGCAATGAAAGACACCGTTATCGCCTATGAGCCAGTGTGGGCCATCGGTACCGGCAAATCTGCTACCCCTGCGCAAGCACAGGCGGTACACAAATTCATTCGTGACCACATCGCCAAGCACGACGCCGACGTTGCGGCAGGCGTGATCATCCAGTACGGCGGCTCGGTCAATGATAAAAATGCCGCAGAACTGTTCGCACAGCCGGACATCGACGGTGCACTGGTTGGCGGCGCGTCGCTGAAAGCCGACGCGTTCGCGGTGATCGTCAAGGCCGCGGCCGCAGCGAAAAAAGCCTGATAACCTACAGCGCTGAATGACAAAACCCCGGCATGCCGGGGTTTTTTATTGCGCTAACTGGCTTAACGCTTGCTGATTTCGTCGAATTTTCCGCCGCTGGCGAAGTGTTCTTTCTGCGCTTTGGTCCAACCGCCGAAGGTATCATCCACGGTGAACAGTTTCAGTTTCGGGAACTGCGTGGCAAATTTGGCCTCGACCGCCGGATCGCGTGGACGATAATAATTTTTCGCCGCGATGGTTTGGCCTTCCGGCGTGTACAGATATTTCAGATAGGCGTTTGCAACGTCTCGAGTCCCACGCTTATCGACCACCCGATCGACAACCGACACCGTCGGTTCTGCCAGAATCGACTCGCTCGGAGTGACAATTTCGAACTTATCCTTGCCCAACTCCTTTTCCGCCAGCAACGCTTCGTTTTCCCAGGCGATCAATACGTCGCCGATGCCGCGCTCAACAAAGGTGTTGGTTGAACCACGCGCGCCGGAATCCAGCACTTCGACGTTTTTATACAGGTTTTTGACAAATTCCTGCGCCTTGGCCTGATCGTTATTGTTGTGGTGCAGCGCATAGCCCCACGCCGCCAGGTAGTTCCAGCGTGCGCCACCGGAGGTTTTCGGGTTAGGTGTGATGACGGAAACGCCTGGTTTCACCAAATCCGGCCAGTCGTGAATCTGCTTCGGGTTGCCTTTGCGTACCAGGAAAACGATGGTGGAGGTATAAGGTGCGGAGTTATCCGGCAGCCGCTTGATCCAGTTTTTATCAATACGGCCACGCTCGGCAATCGCATCAACGTCATAGGCCAGCGCCAGCGTCACCACATCGGCTTCGATACCGTTAATCACCGAGGTCGCCTGCTTGCCGGAGCCACCGTGCGACTGGCGCACGGTGACGCTGTCGCCGCTCTGCTGCTGCCAGTATTTGCTGAATGCGGCATTATATTCCTGATAAAACTCACGCGTCGGGTCATACGAAACGTTCAGTAATTGAATGTCTTTCGCCACCGCCCCGGTGGTCAATAACAACAATGACAGCCCTACACCCCATTTACGCATCGCACGCTCTCCCAGGAAAATAATCGCAACCTCAATCGGTTGATATAGCCCAGAGCCTGCCAGAAACTGGCCTGATGATTAAAGACTAAAAAATTTATGACTAGACGATTCTGGAATATGCCAGCGTGAAAGCATAAAAAACCCCCGTAAACGGGGGCTTTAGGCGATAGCACCGAAAGATCAGTACAGTTTTTTGGCAGTATCCAGCCAATCACCACGGAACGGACGCTTCATGTTTTCAATCGCGTCAATGATGTCATGGTGCACCATTTTCTCGTTTTGGATGCCCACGCAACGGCCGCCATAACCTTTCAGCAGCAGTTCGATGGAATACGCACCCATGCGCGAAGCCAGGATACGGTCATACGCCACTGGGGAGCCGCCGCGTTGAATGTGGCCCAGCACGGTGGCACGGGTTTCACGCTTGGTTTCCTGCTCAATGTAAGCCGCCAGCTCATCGATGTCGCAGATGTGCTCGGTAATGGCCACGATGGCGTGTTTCTTGCCTTTGGCGATACCGGCCTTGATTTCACATACCAGATCTTCGCGGTTGAATTCTATTTCCGGCAATACGATGAATTCGCAACCACCGGCGATGGCCGCCGCCAGCGTCAAATCGCCGCAGTAACGCCCCATCACTTCTACGATGGAAATACGCTGATGTGAAGAGGAGGTATCACGCAGTCGGTCAATCGCTTCCACCACGGTTTCCAACGCGGTGAAGTAACCGATGGTGTAATCGGTACCGGCCACGTCGTTATCGATGGTGCCAGGCAGGCCGATGCATGGGAAACCTTCTTCGGTCAGGCGCTTGGCGCCCATATACGACCCATCGCCGCCGATCACTACCAGCGCATCAATGCCGCGTTTTTTCAGGTTTTCGATGGCCTTGGCGCGTACGTTTTCATCTCTGAATTCCGGGAAGCGAGCCGACCCCAGGAAGGTACCGCCACGATTGATCATATCGGACACGCTGTAGCGGTCCAACTGCTCCATGCGATCTTCGTACAAGCCAAGGTAGCCGTCGTAAATACCAAAAACGTCCAGACCTTCCGTAAGCGCGGCGCGCACAACACCACGGATCGCAGCGTTCATACCTGGCGCGTCACCGCCACTCGTCAGTACACCGATTTTCTTGATCATGACTACCTCTGAACTTGTAGATGCAATTTCTTAAGAATTTTGTATTCGCCGATTGCGCCTTCCGCGTCTCCGGTTGCAGCAACCCCGCTTTACGGATTTTATTGCTGGATATTATAACAAAAACACCCAGCTGAATTGATTCAGGTCACACTAAATCAAGGTAAAAAACCTCATCGCACGCTGAGTTAAAGCCATCTAGCCCAACGTCATATCAGCCATGCCGCATAGGCTGATTATAGCTCCCATTGCCCCTGGCGACCCGGGGGAACTACAGAGCAAGGATCCTGGTGAATAATGACATCCGCACCGGGAAAACGCTCCAGCAGGGTTTTTTCTACTCGTTCGGCCAATATGTGCGCCTGCATCAGCGGCAGATTGTCTTCCATTTCCAAATGCAGCTGGATGAACTTGGTCGGGCCGGATTGGCGAGTGCGTAAATCATGGGCGCCTTTTATCCCCGGCAATGACGATACCACCTCGATGATCGCCTGCCGCTCTTCATCCGGCAATGCGCGATCGAGCAATGATTGCACCGCTTCATAACCCATGCGCAACGCGCTGTAGAGAATGTAAACGCCAATACCCAGCGCAAACAGCGCATCTGCTCGCTGAAAGCCGTACCAGCTTAGACCAAGCGCTATAAGAATAGCACCATTCATCATGACATCTGACTGATAATGCAGCATATCTGCTCTTACCGCCTGACTGCGAGTTTTTCTTACCACCCATCGTTGATAAGTCACCAGCATCAGGGTACTGAGCAGCGCCACCAGCGTGACGGCAATGCCGACGCCAGGCTCGCGCATCGTCTGCGGGGAATAGAGATGTTGAAAGCCGGTAAGAAACAGGAACAGCGCGGAGCCGGAGATAAACATGCTTTGCGCCAGCGCAGCCAATGACTCGGCCTTACCGTGTCCGAAGGTGTGTTCCTGGTCGGCCGGCTGCAGGGAATAGCGCACCACCAGCAGATTGGTCAGCGAAGCGGCGATATCCACCAGTGAATCCACCAGCGCAGCCAACACGCTTACCGACCCGGTGATATACCAGGCAACGATTTTGATCAGCAGTAACGTTGCGGCCAATACGGTGGCGGCCAGGGCGGCAGACTTCACCAGGCGCGCATATTGCTGTTGCATAACCAGTCCCGATTGATTTTTCTCGGTTCAGTATAACGGAATGTCAGGCAAAAAAAGCCCCGCCATCATGGCGGGGAAGACAGGGATGGTGTCTATGGCAAGGAAAAACAGGGTACTACTCAGTCGCACTCAACTTCTGGGCAGAAGTTTGTTGCAAACCAGAAATCTGTTGCTCCATCTGCTGCATACGCTGCTGATGCTTCTGGTCTAAAACACTTTTTTGCTTAGGCGTCAGCAGGTTATACATCTGGTTGCGCACTCGGGCCATTTCGACCTGTCGCTTGACCTGTTCCTGAGCCATTCTTTCCGCCTGTGCATGCACGGCGGCTTCATCAAATTTGTCTGCGGTTACCAGCTTATGCATGGCTTCCATTTCAGCTACATTGACACCAGGCAGATCGTTGCGAGCCTGGCGCATCAAGTCGCGCATTTGCTGGCGCTGCTGTTCAGTCAGGCTGACACCATCAAACATGTGGTGTTGGCCGGGAAGCGTGTTGATCGCAACATGCGTAGCAGACGGGAGCGTTTCCGATATAGTCTCGGCAGCAGTGGCGGCGGAAGAACCTATCGCCAGCATTGATGCCATAACTAATGCGGTCACCTTACGCATTTTTACTCCTCGTTCTTTCCACTTTGCGAATCGACGAAGAGCAGTGTACTGCCGCACCTGCAAACATCCGTCAGGGCATGTAAAACTACGTAAAGTCATGGAATACCAACGGTTGATGACGTATTTTGCGTCAGGAGGTAAATCATAATGAACAAGATTCTGTTAGTGGACGACGACCGCGAGCTGACCTCGCTGTTGAAAGAGTTGCTTGAAATGGAAGGCTTTACCATTGTCGTTGCTCATGACGGCGAACAGGCGTTGTCACTGCTGGACAGCTCCATCGATCTCCTGCTTCTCGATATCATGATGCCGAAGAAAAATGGTATCGACACCCTGAAAGAATTACGCCAACACCATCAAACGCCAGTAATTATGCTGACCGCACGCGGTAGCGAACTGGATCGCGTACTCGGTCTGGAGCTCGGCGCTGACGACTACCTGCCGAAACCGTTCAACGATCGCGAGCTGGTGGCACGCATCCGCGCCATTTTGCGCCGTTCCAACTGGAGCGAGCAGCAACAAAACGTTGATACCAGCGCACCAACGCTGGATGTCGACGGCCTGCAGCTCAATCCGGGGCGTCAGGAAGCCAGTTTCGACGGCCAGGTGCTTGATCTGACCGGTACCGAATTTACGCTGCTCTATCTGCTGGCCCAGCATCTTGGCCAGGTGGTATCACGCGAATTGCTGAGCCAGGAAGTATTGGGCAAGCGCCTGACGCCGTTCGATCGCGCCATCGACATGCATATTTCCAACCTGCGACGTAAACTGCCCGACCGTAAAGACGGCCACCCATGGTTCAAAACCCTGCGTGGCCGCGGCTATTTAATGGTATCTGCAACATGATCAACAGTTTGACGGCACGCATCTTCGCCATTTTCTGGTTTACATTAGCGCTGGTGCTAATGCTGGTGTTGATGGTGCCCAAGCTCGACTCCCGCCAAATGACTTCGCTGCTGGACAGCGAACAACGGCAGGGGCTGATGCTGGAACAGCATGTCGAGGCCGAATTGCAACAGGATCCGGCCAACGACCTGATGTGGTGGCGGCGCCTGTTTCGCGCCATCGACAAGTGGGCACCGCCCGGCCAGCGTTTGCTGCTGGTGACCAGCGAAGGCCGCGTTATTGGCGCACAGCGCAATGAAATGCAAATCGTGCGTAATTTCATTGGCCAGTCCGACAACTCCGATCATCCCAAGAAGAAAAAGTATGGTCGCGTCGAGCTGGTCGGCCCCTTCTCGGTGCGCGACGGGGAAGACAACTATCAACTGTACCTGATTCGTCCTGCCAACAGCCCGCAATCCGACTTTATCAATCTGATGTTCGACCGACCCTTGCTGCTGCTGATTGTCACCATGCTGATCAGCGCGCCGCTGCTGCTGTGGTTGGCCTGGAGCCTGGCAAAACCGGCGCGCAAATTGAAAAACGCCGCGGATGACGTGGCGCGCGGCAACCTGAAGCAGCATCCGGAACTGGAGGCTGGGCCGCAGGAGTTCCTGGCTACCGGCGCCAGTTTCAACCAGATGGTCAGCGCGCTGGAGCGCATGATGACCGCCCAGCAGCGGCTGATTTCCGATATTTCCCACGAGCTGCGCACGCCGTTGACGCGCCTGCAATTGGCCACAGCCCTGATGCGCCGCCGTCACGGCGAAGGTCATGAATTGGCACGTATCGAAACCGAAGCGCAGCGACTGGATTCGATGATTAACGACCTGCTGGTCTTGTCCCGCGGGCAGCAAAAAAGCGAGCTGGTACGCGAATTGCTCAAGGCCAATGAACTGTGGGCCGATGTGCTGGATAACGCCGGCTTTGAAGCCGAACAGATGGGTAAACAGCTAGAGGTCGCGTCACCACCGGGGCCATGGACGCTGTTTGGCAACGCAGGCGCCCTGGACAGCGCGCTGGAAAACATTGTGCGTAATGCCCTACGTTACTCGCATACGCGCATCGTGGTGGCATTCAGCGCCGATAATCAGGGTATTACCATCGTGGTTGACGATGACGGCCCGGGCGTCAGCCCGGAAGACCGTGAGCAAATCTTCCGGCCGTTCTACCGTACCGATGAAGCACGCGATCGAGAATCCGGTGGTACCGGCCTGGGGCTGGCGATCGTCGAAGCGGCGGTCACGCAGCACCGCGGCTGGGTGAAAGCCGAAGACAGCCCGTTCGGCGGCCTGCGTCTGATCCTGTGGTTACCGTTGCACCAGCGTAAATCATCGCGCGATCATTAACCGGCGCGCGCCGCTCCGCGACAAACCCCGCTTGGATTTGCTATTCTGCGCCCCTCTCATGAGGGGCTTTTACCATGCTGAACATCGTTTTATTTGAACCCGAAATCCCACCCAATACCGGCAATATCATCCGCCTGTGCGCCAATACCGGCTTTCAGTTGCACGTGATTGAACCCATGGGCTTCCCATGGGACGACAAACGCCTGCGCCGCGCCGGGCTCGATTACCATGAGTTTACTCGCGTCAAGCGCCACGCCGATTATGCGGCATTCATGGCCAGCGAACAGCCGCAGCGCCTGTTTGCCCTGACCACCAAAGGCACACCGGCGCACAGCGCGGTCAATTATCAGCAAGGGGATTATTTGCTGTTTGGGCCGGAAACGCGCGGCCTGCCGGCGGAGATCCTCAATGCCTTGCCGCCACAGCAAAAAATCCGCATTCCCATGCAGGCGCAAAGCCGTAGCATGAACTTATCCAATGCGGTTGCGGTGGTGGTATACGAAGCCTGGCGTCAGTTGGATTATGCCGGAGCGCTGATCAAGCAATAACAAAAAGGCCGCGCTGATGGCGGCCTGAAAAGTCTGACGTCCGGTTGGCGCTCAAATGCCGTCGCCGTATTCAAACCCATGATTGGAACCGTTGAAATACTGGTCCATATCCATCGACGGTTTATCGCTTTCCGGTCTGCCGACGATGCGCGCCGGCACCCCAGCGGCCGTGGTATGCGCAGGTACCGGTTGCAATACCACCGAACCGGCGCCGATTTTTGCCCCTTTGCCGACTTCGATATTGCCGAGGATTTTCGCACCCGCGCCAATCATCACCCCTTCACGGATTTTGGGATGGCGATCGCCGCTGGTTTTGCCGGTACCGCCCAGTGTGACAGACTGCAAAATGGAAACGTCATTTTCCACCACGGCGGTTTCGCCGATGACGATACCGGTCGCATGATCGAGCATGATGCCGCAGCCGATATTCGCCGCCGGGTGAATATCCACGCCAAAAGCAACGGAGATCTGGTTTTGCAGGTAAATTGCCAGCGCCTCACGGCCTTGCAGCCACAGCCAGTGGCCGATACGGTAAGCCTGCAAGGCGTGGAAGCCTTTCAAGTACAGCAGCGGCGTAGAGTATTTGTCCACCGCCGGGTCACGCAACCGCACGGCGAGAATGTCGCGCGCCGCTGAGGCAATCATCTGCGCATCGGCACGATAGGCGTCTTCCACCACTTCGCGCACCGCAATCGCCGGCATGATCGGATTGGCCAGCTTGTTGGCCAGTATGTAACTGAGC
This sequence comes from Serratia sp. Sp408, assembly GCF_057180665.1. Lineage (NCBI taxonomy): Bacteria > Pseudomonadati > Pseudomonadota > Gammaproteobacteria > Enterobacterales > Yersiniaceae > Serratia > Serratia sp. Sp408. The sequence continues at coordinate 85,647 of NZ_JBXUFT010000010.1, read as the reverse complement.
GCGCTGCCCAGGTTTTCGTGCTTGAGCAACGTCGCATGGAAAAAGCTAGCCAGCATCGGTTCACAATCAGCCAGCGCCCGCGCCTCTGATTTAATGCAGCTCCAGACCTGTTCTAACTCTTCTGACGACATCGTTTTCCTCTCTGCCTTACAAAAACAGGCAACCCCGCCGACGCCGGCAAGGCAGCCAATTATACGTAACAGGCGCGATAATCGCGCCCGGTGGGCTCAGCGTACTGCGCCCATTGCCAGATCAGGCACTGTGTTTTTCGTCTTTCCGTGTACGCCCTAGCAGGCTCAGCGCTGCTTCGCGGGCATTTTTATTACAGTACAACACCTGGTAAATCTGTTCGGTGATGGGCATTTCCACCCCGTGACGCTGCGCCAGCGCCAGCACTTCTTTGGTATTGCGATAGCCTTCGACCACCTGGCCGATGCTCTGCTGCGCTTCTTCCACACCCTTCCCCTGCCCCAGCATAATACCGAAGCGGCGATTGCGTGATTGATTATCCGTGCAGGTTAACACCAGATCGCCCAGCCCGGCCATGCCCATAAAGGTCGACGGATCGGCACCCAGCGCGGAGCCCAGTCGGCTCATTTCTGCCAGGCCACGGGTAATCAGCGCGGTGCGGGCGTTGGCGCCAAAACCAATGCCGTCAGACATCCCGGCACCGATGGCAATCACGTTTTTAACCGCACCACCCAGTTGCACGCCGATAAAGTCCGGGTTGCTGTAAACGCGGAAACTTTTGCCGCAGTGCAGCAACTGCTGCAGATCGTCGGCAAATTGTTCGTCCGTCGCCGCCAGCGCAATGGCGGTCGGCAGGCCAGCCGCCAGCTCTTTGGCAAACGTCGGCCCGGACACCACCGCCAATGGAATGGTATCGCCAAGCGCTTCGCGTGCAACGTCCTGCAATAGCCGGCCGGTTTCCGCCTCCAGTCCCTTGGTTGCCCATACGATGCGCGCATCGGTACGCAACAGCGGCTTCAACTGGCGTAATACGTCGCCGAAGACGTGGCTTGGCACCACCACCAACACATCGCGGCTGGCCGCCAGTGCACGTGCCAAATCGGCTTCGAGCAGCAAAGTATCGGGAAACGGCACATCGGGAAGGAACGTCTGATTGCAGCGTTCGCGTTGCAGTGTGGCTATCTGGTCGGGGTTATGGCCCCATAGCACTACCGTGTGGCCGTTACGTGCCAGCGTAATGGCTAAAGCGGTGCCGTACGAGCCGGCACCGATAACGGTCATTGAAGCATTGACGGTATTCATCAGGCATCCTGATGTGGTGCGGCACCTTCGCCTTCGGCCTGCTGTTGCAGATAGTTCATGAACAGCGCATCAAAGTTGACCGGTGCCAGGTTCAACTGCGGGAACGTACCACGGGAAACCAGAGCGGTGATGCACTCGCGCGCATACGGGAACAGAATGTTCGGGCAATATGCACCCAGGCAATGCGCCAGTTGCGTACCATCGATACCGGCCACGGAGAAGATACCCGCCTGCTGCACTTCGCACAGGAATGCGGTTTCTTCGCCCAGCGACGCGGTCACGGTTACGCGCAGTACCACTTCATATACCTCATCTGCCAATTGGCTGGATGCGGTATCAAGATCAAGTTTAACTTCTGGCTGCCATTCCTGCTGGAAAACCTGTGGTGCATTTGGCGCTTCAAAAGAGATGTCTTTGGTGTAGATACGCTGGATCTGGAAAGCCATCTCGGTACTGTTTTGTTCTGACATGTGTGTAATACCCTTAGTTAAATGTCCTTATATACCCGTCATGCTTCACGCCGCCCGTTGATAGCGGTCGGCCACTCGACCGCATAGCCTGACGGCGCCAGACTGGCAAGGCGCCGTTCAGATGCCGCCCTGAGGCAACGTGAATAATGTGAGTATGAATACGCTGTTACGGCCTGCCGTCTAGAGCAGCGGGTCCAGGCCGCCACGTGCATCGAGTGCATATAAATCATCACAGCCGCCAATATGCTGACCGTCGATGAATACTTGAGGCACGGTAGTGCGCCCACTGCGCGCAATCATCTCTTCACGCTTTACGTTGTCGCCGTCGATAGCGATCTCGTTGAAAGCCGCGCCCTTGCTGTTCAGCAGCGCCTTGGCGCGATGGCAGAACGGGCAAGTCGCCTTGGTGTAGATGTCGATGTTAGCCATGGGAACCACCTCTACTACGTTAAAGAATTATTTACCGCGTGCCAAAGGCAGATTTTCACCACTCCAACCGGCAATACCGTCTTTCAGAGTCGTAACGTTGTCAAACCCGGCTTTGCTCAGGTTTTCTGCCGGCTCGCGCGACGTTGTACCGTTAGCGCACACCACAATCACCGGCTGCGCCTTGTGTTTTTCCAGCTCGCCCAGGCTGCCGCTCTTGATTTCGCTCGCCGTCAGGTTGATGGCATTGGCAATGTGACCCTTGCGGAAATCTTCACGGCTGCGGGTATCGACCACCACCGCATCTTCTTTGTTAATCAAGCGGGTAGCTTCACCACGGGTGATCTCTTTAACCTTGGAGAAACGGCTTTTGAAGGTCATCACAATCACCGCGACCAGCAGGGCAATCCAGGCCAGGCTAAGTATGGGATGATTGCTAACGAATTGCATAATTTCTTGCAGCATGGGGTGTAACAACTCCCGTCAGTTAAGGGAAAATAAGTCAAGGCTCCAGAGTATACCTGCCGAATGCGGCAATTACAGCCAATTAGCGGCTGTGATTGCAGAAACTGCGGGCTACGATAAAAAATTGTCATGTCAGCACAAAAAAGTTGCCGACAGTTCAACGCAACTTTGATCTCTCTGGGCTCTTTTTAACCCGCCGCGCGCTAGAATCCCCCGCTTTGCAGCGTGCATAGCCATCATCCCCCGCGGGCAGATGGCTATTCATACTTTATGAGGTTAATACCATGTCGAGCAATAAAAAGCCTATGGTGCTGGTGATTCTGGACGGCTATGGCCACCGGGAAGAACCGCAGGACAACGCAATTCTCAACGCCTGTACGCCGGTAATGGATCGCCTGTGGCAACAGCAGCCACATACGTTGATTGCCGCATCCGGCCTGGACGTCGGCCTGCCGGACGGACAAATGGGCAACTCCGAAGTCGGCCACGTCAATCTGGGCGCCGGACGCATCGTCTATCAGGATTTGACTCGCCTGGATAAAGACATTCAAGACGGCGGCTTCTATACCAACCCGACGCTGACGGCAGCGGTAGACAACGCCGTTCAGGCCGGTAAAGCGGTGCACATCATGGGTCTGTTGTCGCCGGGTGGCGTACACAGCCATGAAGAGCACATCCTGGCAATGGTGCAACTGGCCGCACAACGTGGCGCCAAAGCGGTTTACCTGCACGCCTTTCTGGACGGTCGCGATACCCCGCCACGCAGCGCCGAAGACTCTCTGCAACGCTTTAGCGACGCATTCGACGCGCTGGGAACCGGGCGCATTGCGTCGATCGTCGGCCGTTACTTCGCCATGGATCGCGACAACCGCTGGGATCGCGTGCAATTGGCCTATGACCTGCTGACTCAGGCAAAAGGCGAGTTTCATGCCGACAGCGCCGTCGCCGGGCTGCAAGCCGCCTACGCTCGCAATGAAAACGACGAATTCGTCAAACCCACGGTGATTCGCGCAGCCGGTGAAGCCAGCGCGGAAATGCAGGATGGCGACGCGTTGATTTTCATGAACTTCCGCGCCGACCGCGCACGCCAGATCGCTCGCGCCTTTGTCAACGCCGACTTCAACGGCTTTCCTCGTGCCAAAATCGTCAAGCTCGCGGATTTCGTGATGCTGACCGAATACGCCGCCGACATCCACACCGCCTGCGCCTATCCGCCAGCGTCGCTGGTGAATACCTTTGGTGAATGGCTGATGAAGCACGACAAAACCCAGCTGCGCATCTCCGAAACCGAAAAGTACGCCCATGTTACGTTCTTCTATAACGGCGGCGTGGAACAACCGTTCACCGGTGAAGATCGGGTGCTGATCAATTCGCCGCAGGTCGCCACCTACGATCTGCAACCGGAAATGAGCTCGGCCGAATTGACCGACAAGCTGTTGAATGCCATCGCCAGCGGTAAATACGACGCCATTATCTGCAACTACCCGAACGGCGACATGGTCGGCCACACCGGTATCTATGACGCCGCAATCCAGGCGGTTGAAACACTGGACGGCTGCATGGCAAAAATCGTCGACGCGGTAAAAGCCGTTGACGGCCAACTGCTGATCACCGCCGATCACGGCAACGCCGAGCAAATGCGGGACCCGGCCACCGGCCAGGCACACACCGCGCATACCAGTCTGCCGGTGCCGCTGATTTACGTTGGCAAACCGGCCACGGCAGTCAGTGGCGGCAAGCTTTCGGATATCGCGCCGACCATGCTGACGCTGATGGGAATGGAAATCCCGCAAGAGATGACTGGTAAGCCGCTGTTCATCGTGGAATAATCCCTCTCCATGAGGGAAAAGGCGTATTTTGCACTATCAAGGGTAACCCGAAGCGCAAACGCAGGCAGCCAATCGCTGCCGCTTCGCAGTGCGCCAAGGAAGTTGACCACACTGTGCGCCAGCGTATTTTGCGCTGGCGTCTTGTTGTTGCCGCTATTCGGCCATGCTGCCAACGACAGCAAATCCGAGCTGAAAGACATTCAGCAAAGCATTGCTGAAAAAGAAAAAGCGGTTAAGCAACAGCAACAACAACGCAACACGTTGCAGGATCAACTCAAGTCACAGGAAAAAACCATCGCGCAGGCCAGTCGTTCTCTGCGTGATACCCAGAGCTCGTTAAACGCCCTGGGCAAGGATATTTCCGGCTTGAATGCCTCGATCGCCAAACTGCAGCAACAACAAAGCACGCAACAAGACATACTGGCCAAACAGCTGGATGCCGCCTTCCGTCAAGGGCAGCACAGTGCGGTGCAGTTGATCCTCAGCGGTGAAGAAAGCCAGCGCAGCGAGCGCATTTTGGCTTACTTTGGCTATCTGAACGAAGCACGCCAAAAAACCATCGAGCAGTTGAAGCAAACGCGCATCGAGCTGGCCGCACAAAAGACCACGCTGGTCGCCAAGCAGAACCAGCAAAAAACCTTGTTAAGCGCCCAACAGACACAGCAGCAAAAGCTGGAACAGGCGCGCAGCGCACGTAAGAAAACCCTGACCGCACTCGAAGCGTCGCTGGATAAAGATCAGCAACGTCTGAGCGAGCTACGCCAGAACGAAAGCCGTTTGCGCGACAAAATCGCCCGTGCCGAACGTGAAGCCCGCGCCCGTGCCGAACGCGAAGCGCGCGAAGCCGCCCGAGTACGTGAGCAGGTACGCAAGAAAGAGCAACAGGCGAAGAAAACCGGCTCCAGCTACAAGCCAAGCGAAAGCGAACGCTCGCTGATGGCCCGCACCGGCGGCCTTGGCCGACCAAATGGCCAAGACTACTGGCCGGTACGCGGCAGCACCCTGCACCGCTTTGGCGAAACGCAGCAAGGTGAGTTACGCTGGAAAGGCATGGTGATTTCTGCACCTGAAGGCAGCGAAGTCAAAGCCATCGCCGATGGTCGTGTGCTGATGGCCGACTGGCTGCAAGGCTACGGCCTGGTGGTGGTGGTCGAGCACGGCAAGGGTGACATGAGCCTGTACGGCTACAACCAGAGTGCGCTGGTCAACGTCGGTGCCCAGGTACGCGCCGGCCAGCCAATCGCCTTGGTGGGTACCAGCGGAGGCCAGGGATCGCCTGCGCTCTATTTCGAAATTCGCCGCCAGGGTCAGGCGGTTAACCCACTGCCGTGGTTGGGAAAATAAGATTTGCATTACATCAAAACGCGAAGCGCCGCACTGATTGGCGCCCTGCTGCTGGCCAGTGCCGCACAGGCAGGTAAACTGTCGATTGTGATTGATGATGTGGGCTACCGCCCACATGAAGAAAACGCCGTGTTGCAGATGCCGCTGGCCATTTCGGTAGCAGTGCTGCCCAATGCGCCACACGCGCATTTAATGGCGACCCGCGCCCACAGCCAGGGCCGGGAAGTGCTGATTCATATGCCGATGGCGCCGCTCAGCAAGCAGCCATTGGAACGCGACACGCTGCAACCCTCGATGAGCAGCGACGAGGTACAGCGCATCATTCGCAATGCGGTTAATAACGTGCCATATGCGGTTGGCATGAACAACCACATGGGCAGCGCCATGACCTCCAGCCTGCCGGCAATGCAAAAAGTGATGCAGGCGCTGGAAAGCTACAACCTCTATTTTCTCGACAGCATGACCATCGGCAACAGCCAGGCAACCCGTGCGGCCGCCGGTACCGGCGTGAAAGTGATCAAACGTCGGGTATTTCTTGACGACACTGCGAGCGAAGCCGATATTCGCCATCAGTTCAACCGGGCGGTAGAGCTTGCGCGACGCAACGGTTCGGCCATCGCCATCGGTCACCCTCGGCCGGCGACCGTCAAGGTACTCCGGCAGATGCTGGCAACCCTGCCGTCCGATATCGTGCTGGTGCGGCCAAGCTCGCTGCTCAATGCGCCGCAGTCAGGCGGTAGCGGTTATCTGCCGCCGGCCAAGCCACAGCATCCACAGTCGAAGAACCCGTTCAAGGGCGGTATCAAACAGTGCAAGGTGAAACTGCCGCAGGAAAAAGCCAACGCCGGCAGCGCGTTGAAGGTGATTGGTGAAAGCCTGGCGCAATCACCGGCCGTAACGTTCATCAAAAATCAGTGGCAGCGCTGGGTGACAACGCCGGAGCGGAAATCATAGGGTCCGGCGAGCCGGACCCTGAGGACAAATCGCCGGAATTAATCCCAGCTTAACACCACTTTCCCGGACTGGCCGGAGCGCATGGCGTCGAAGCCCTGCTGGAACTCGTCAATCGAAAAGCGGTGGGTGATGATTGGCGTCAGATCCAGTCCTGACTGGATCAGCGCCGCCATCTTGTACCAGGTTTCAAACATCTCACGACCGTAAATCCCTTTGATAAACAGCCCTTTGAAGATCACCTGATTCCAGTCGATCGACATGTCGGACGGCGGAATGCCAAGCATGGCGATACGCCCACCGTGGTTCATGGCGTTGAGCAACGTACGGAACGCCGGTGGAGCACCTGACATTTCCAGCCCGACATCAAAACCTTCGGTCATACCCAGCTCGGTCATCACGTCGCTGAGATTTTCCTTGCTCACATTGACCGCGCGGGTGACGCCCATTTTGCGCGCCAGATCCAGCCGGTATTCGTTAACGTCGGTAATCACCACATGACGTGCGCCCACGTGCTTGCAAACCGCGGCCGCCATGATGCCGATCGGGCCGGCGCCGGACACCAGCACGTCTTCGCCGACCAGGTCAAACGACAGCGCGGTGTGCACGGCGTTGCCGAACGGGTCGAAAATCGCCGCCAGTTCATCCGGAATGTTGTCGGGGATTTTGAAGGCGTTGAAGGCCGGGATCACCAGATATTCGGCAAAGGAACCAGGACGGTTAACGCCGACGCCAATGGTGTTGCGGCACAGATGAGTGCGACCGCCACGGCAGTTGCGGCAATGCCCGCAGGTAATATGGCCTTCGCCGGAAACCCGATCGCCGATAGTGAAGCCTTTGACCTCCTGGCCAATCGCCACTACTTCACCGACATACTCATGACCAACCACCATCGGAACCGGGATGGTCTTCTGGGACCATTCATCCCAGTTATAAATATGCACATCGGTGCCGCAGATCGCGGTTTTACGAATTTTAATCATGACATCGTTGTGGCCCAGCTCCGGCTGCGGCACGTCGGTCATCCAAATCCCTGCTTCCGCTTTCAATTTTGACAATGCTTTCATGGGTTTACCTTATGCAATAACGCCAAGATCTTTACCGATACGAGTAAACGCCTCAACGGCGCGCTCAATTTGTTCCGGCGTGTGGTCGGCAGACATTTGGGTGCGGATACGCGCCTGGCCTTTCGGCACCACCGGATAGAAGAAACCTGTTACGTAAATGCCTTCCTTGAGCAACGCATTGGCGAAATCCTGCGCCAGTTTCGCTTCCCCCAGCATCACCGGGATAATGGCGTGGTCGGCCCCGGCCAGTTCAAAGCCGGCTGCGGTCATTTTTTCACGGAACAGACGGGCGTTGGACCACAAGCGATCGCGCAACGCATCCCCCTGCTCCAGCAGTTCCAGCACCTTGATCGAGGCCGCCACGATCGCTGGTGCCAATGAGTTGGAGAACAGATATGGACGCGAGCGCTGACGCAGCCATTCCACCACTTCTTTCCTGGCGGCGGTGTAGCCACCGGAAGCCCCGCCCAGCGCTTTACCCAGCGTACCGGTGATAATGTCGACACGGCCCATCACGTCGCAATATTCATGCGTACCACGCCCGTGCGCGCCAACGAAACCGACGGCGTGCGAATCGTCGACCATCACCAGCGCCTGATATTCGTCGGCCAGGTCGCATACGCCTTTCAGGTTGGCGATCACCCCATCCATTGAAAATACACCATCGGTAGCAATCAGAATGTGCCGTGCGCCATCGGCTTTGGCCTGTTTCAACTGCGCTGCCAGCTCGCCCATGTGGTTGTTGGCGTAGCGGTAGCGTTTGGCCTTGCACAGTCGCACGCCGTCGATGATCGACGCGTGGTTCAGCGCATCGGAAATGATGGCGTCTTCCGGACCCAGCAGCGTTTCGAACAGGCCGCCGTTGGCGTCAAAACAGGAGGAATAGAGGATGGCATCTTCCATGCCGAGAAAGTCGGCCAGCTTCTGCTCCAGCTGCTTGTGGCTGTCCTGGGTACCGCAGATAAAACGCACCGATGCCATACCGAAACCGTGGCTGTCCATGCCCGCCTTTGCGGCCTCAATCATCGCCGGGTGATTCGCCAGGCCAAGGTAGTTGTTGGCGCAAAAGTTGATGACGTGGCTCCCGTCTGCCACGGCGATATCGGCCTGTTGCGCAGACGTAATAATACGTTCTTCTTTGAACAACCCTTCAGCTCGGGTAGTGGCAAGCTGTTGTTCCAACTGCTGATAAAAAGACGCGGACATTCGGTTATCTCCAGGATGGGCTTATTTCCGGCATATTTTACTGATTTGTTGGCTGACTGACGACAATAGGCAGGAGAGAATATGAAAAATGCAGCAGATATCACGGCGATGTAGCGTCAGACGCGGGTTGGCAACAGAATAAGAGCCCATCCGATGTTTGCTGCGACACGAAATGCTATTATAGCCAACATATAGCGTGGGGCATTGTGCACCACCAGGCAGAATGACAGGGGTAAGCCCAATGATTATCGTCACTGGCGGCGCCGGCATGATCGGCAGCAATATCGTTAAAGCATTGAATGATAGCGGGTATCGCGACATTCTTGTGGTAGACAACCTGAAAGACGGCACCAAGTTCGTCAACCTGGTCGATCTGGATATTGCCGACTATATCGATAAGGAAGATTTTATCGCCAGCATCATGGCCGGCGACGATCTCGGCGACATCGACGCGGTATTCCATGAAGGCGCCTGTTCAGCCACCACCGAGTGGGACGGCAAGTACATGATGGATAACAACTATCAGTACTCCAAGGATCTGCTGCACTATTGCCTGGATCGCGAGATCCCGTTCCTGTACGCCTCGTCCGCCGCCACCTACGGCGGCCGCAGCGAAAACTTCATCGAAGAGCGTCAGTATGAACAACCGCTGAACGTTTACGGTTACTCCAAATTCCTGTTCGACCAGTACGTGCGTGAAATCCTGCCGCAGGCGGATTCGCAAATCTGCGGTTTCCGTTACTTCAACGTCTACGGCCCGCGCGAAGGGCACAAAGGCAGCATGGCCAGCGTGGCGTTCCATCTGAACGGCCAGATCAATCGCGGTGAAAACCCGAAACTGTTCTCCGGCAGCGAAAACTTCAAGCGCGACTTCATTTACGTTGGCGACGTGGCGGCAGTCAACCTGTGGTTCTGGAAGAGCGGCGTGTCAGGCATCTTCAACTGCGGTACCGGCCGGGCGGAAACCTTCCAGGCGGTGGCCGATGCGGTGGTGGAATACCATCAGCAAGGCGCGGTGGAATACATCGAATTCCCTGAAAAACTGAAAGGCCGTTACCAGGCTTACACCCAGGCCGACCTGACCAAGCTGCGCGAAGCCGGTTATGACGCGCCATTCAAAACCGTCGCCGAAGGCGTCAAAGAGTACATGGCCTGGTTAAACCGCACCGCCTAAGCTGAAGGAAATCTGCACGGTATGAAAATACTGGTTATCGGCCCTTCCTGGGTTGGCGATATGATGATGTCGCAAAGTCTCTACCGCACCCTGAAGGCCGAGTACCCGTCAGCAGAGATCGATGTGATGGCACCGGCCTGGTGTCGTCCATTGCTGGCGCGCATGCCTGAGGTCAGTCAGGCGCTGTCGATGCCGCTTGGCCACGGGGCCCTGGCGATCGGCGAACGGCGGCGTCTCGGCCGCGAGCTGCGCGCCAATCGCTACGATCGCGCCTATGTGCTGCCAAACTCGTTCAAATCGGCCCTGATACCATTTTTCGCCAACGTGCCACAGCGTACCGGTTGGCGCGGCGAAATGCGTTACGGTCTGCTGAACGATATTCGCGTACTGGATAAAGCCGCCTTCCCGTTAATGGTGCAACGCTACGTTGCGCTGGCCTATGACAAACAGCAGATTCGGCGCGCGGAAGATCTGCCGCAGCCGTTGCTATGGCCGCGATTACAGGTCAGCGACGAAGAGATCGCCGAAACCGCCTCAGCCTTCAACCTTACCGACCAACGACCGACCATCGGGTTTTGCCCTGGCGCTGAATTCGGCCCCGCCAAGCGCTGGCCACACTATCACTATGCGCAATTGGCGCAGATGCTGATCGACCAAGGCTATCAAATCGCGCTGTTCGGTTCCGCCAAAGACCATGAAGCCGGTGAACAAATCCGCGCAGCACTGGTCGAAGAAGCGCGAGATTACTGCGTCAATCTGGCCGGTGAAACCCAGCTGGAGCAGGCGGTAATTCTGATTGCCTCCTGTCGGGCGGTGGTCAGCAACGACTCCGGATTGATGCACGTTGCGGCGGCGTTGAACAAGCCTCTGATAGCCTTGTACGGCCCAAGCAGCCCCGACTTTACCCCGCCGCTATCTGACAAGGCCCGGGTCATCCGCCTTATCAGCGGTTATCACAAAGTACGCAAAGGCGATGCCGACCAGGGTTATCATCAAAGCCTGATCGACATCCAGCCACAGCAGGTGTTGGACGCGCTGACGCCGTTGCTTGCCGCCAGCGAGGAATAATCATGCAGGTGCTGATCGTTAAGACCTCTTCCATGGGGGACGTGCTTCATACGTTGCCGGCATTGACCGACGCCATGAATGCCATTCCCGGCATCCGTTTCGACTGGGTGGTGGAGGAGAGCTTCAGCCAGATCCCAAGCTGGCATCCGGCGGTCGATCGCGTTATTCCGGTGGCTATCCGCCGTTGGCGCAAAAACTGGTTCGGTAGCGAAACCCGACAGCAGCGCTGCGATTTCAAACGTCAGCTGCAGGCACGCAACTACGATGTGGTCATTGATGCCCAGGGGCTGATGAAAAGCGCGGCGCTGATCACCCGCATCGCCAAAGGCAGCAAACATGGGCAAGACTGTAAAAGCGCGCGCGAACCTTTCGCCAGCTGGTTTTACAACCATCGCCATGACATTGACAAGCAGCAACATGCGGTGGAACGCACCCGTGAACTGTTCGCCAAGAGTCTGGGTTATCCAAAACCGACGACCCACGGCGATTATGCCATTGCCGCCCGTTTCCTTGGCGATCCACCAGCGGATGCCGGGCAATACCTGGTGTTTTTGCACGCCACCACGCGCGATGAGAAACACTGGCCAGAAGCAAACTGGCGTGAACTGATTGCACTGATCGAGCCGACCGGGCTCGGTATCAAGCTGCCGTGGGGTGCGGAGCATGAACATCAGCGAGCACAGCGGCTGGCAGACGGTTTCCCGCACGTCGAGGTGCTGCCAAAGCTCAGCCTGCAACAGATAGCCGAAGTACTGGCCGGTGCGCAAGGCGTGGTGTCGGTCGATACCGGACTCAGCCACCTGACCGCCGCGCTCGATCGCCCGAACATTACGCTGTTCGGCCCTACCGACCCGGGATTGATTGGCGGCTATGGGCAAAACCAACGGTCGCTGGTATCAGCGGATAAGACCATGGCTACCATCAGCGCCGAATCGGTTTGGGCAGCATTGCAAAAGGATATGTGATGAAGAAATTGCACATCATCAACCTGGAAAAAATGGGCGGCGTAGAACGCCTGTTTTTGCAGTATCTCAACGACACCACCGACGGCAGCAACCAGGTCATTTGCATCAGCAGCGAGGTGGGTGAAGAGATCCGCAAAAAGATGCCACAGCAGAAAGTGACGTTTGCCAATCGCCTGTTCAATGCCTTTTCTCTGCGCTGCCCGCAGTTTCTGCGCAAATACCTATTGAAATGGAAAGTTGAGCGCGCCGACGCCGATGTAGTGATCGTCTGGGACCTGATCCCGGGCCTGGTGGCGAAACCCAAGCGCGGCAAACTGATTTATTACGACCACGGCTGTTCGTGGCGTTATGCCAAAAACGGCAAAACGCTGCGCTTCTTCGCGATGCTCGATGGGGTTATCTCAGCCTCTTATGCCTCAAAACGCGTGATGGAAATGCGCTTTAACCTGCCTTGTCCCAATCCGGTGGTGATTAATCGAATCAAGACGCCAGCCGGGATCGACAGCGAACCCAAAACGCTGGCGACGCCGCTGCGGATCGGTACCGCCTCCCGCCTGGTCACACTAAAGGGGATCAGCGTTTCCCTGTTGATGATGCAAGAACTGCTGCGTCGTGGGCATGACGTGACGCTGGAAATTGCCGGCAAAGGCCCTGACCAGCCGGCATTCGAAGCGCTGGCCCAGCGTCTGCAACTGGGCGATCGCGTGCGGTTCAGCGGTTTTCAGGACAACGTCGCGGATTTCTTCAACCGTACCCATATTTATATGAGCACGCCGATAACCGAACCCTTTGGCTTATCCTGCATGGAATCGCTGTATTTTGGCGTGCCGGTGATCTTCCCTCTGGTTGACGGCCAGCCGGAAGCCGTCAAAGACGGCGTATGCGGTATCGGCCTGACGCCGTCGGTCACCATTGAAGAACACCAACAGCTTACCGGCCTCAAGGTCGATTTCCCGCATCAGGTCTATGATCCGGTGCAGGATTGCCTGGTGACGCCCAAACTGGTGTCGCACCTGGATTGCGCCGATGCGGTGGAAAAAATGCTGCAGCCTGCAACCTATCGCAGCATGAGCGCCAATGCCCGCCAATTTACTGCCGAACATTTTGATTATTCGGTCTTCAAGACCGAGTTCGACCGTTCGCTCGAATCGTTTTAACTCTAGAATAAAGTAAGCCGGAACCCGACCCATGCCAAGTGAGAAACGTCCACATCCTGCTTTTAGCTACCTGATCTTTTTAGGCTGCGCGATCGCTTTTTGCACCATTCCTTTTGGCGTTGAGACAGGGCGAAACATTTTTTATATTTCTAGCTACATCTCTTTTATCGCCCTGTGTTTTAACTTCAGGTTTTATACCAAAAACAAAGTCCACCTGACGCTATTCTTATCCCTGTGCCTGTTGGGAGCCGCAAGCATGATCTGGGCTCCACTCAATAAACAGCCGGATGATTATGTAAATATTTACCGCAGCTATTTCTCTACCGGCAAATTACAGCTGGCCACCGCATTTATTTTGCTTATTGCGCTGAATGAACGCCTGGATTTTCAAAAAAGCTATATCGCCGTTGCCATTGGCGGCGCGCTGGCCGTCAACGCTTACGCCATCTACCAGGGGTTATGGCTGCATTATCCGCGCGTACAGCTCAACTTCGATCGCGCCACCATCGTTGCCTATATCATCACCGCCATTAATCTCGTCATGCTGCATGCGGTATTGCTGCTGAAAACACGCTATCGGTTGATGCTGTTCCTGTTGGCGTTTATCGTCAGTTTCTCGGTGATCGGCCTGACCGGCACGCGGGCTGCGATGCTGGTGTTCCCGGTGATGGTGGCTATTTTCGTCTTCACGTCGCGCGAGTTTTTCTCGCGTCGCCAGAAAATGACCATCGCCTTGGCTTTCCCGTTGCTGTTGCTGCTGAGTGCGATGATCTTCAAGTCGCAAATAGAACAACGCATTCACGACTTCCATCAGGATATGGCGTCGATCAACGATCCGCAGAAAGACAATTCCATCATGTCACGCCTATCGATGCAGCGCACCGGCTTCCATGCCGGCAACCAGGCCCTGCTGGGTCAGTCAGCCGAGCAGCGGGCCAAAGAAATAACCGCCATGGTCAAACAGGATCCTGAACTGATGGGGGTCATGCCTTACCTGACCGTGCATTTGCATAACGAACTTATCGAAGCCTATTCGTTGAAAGGTATTGTGGGTGCCGTGCTGCTGCTGACGTTTTATTTGACCTACATTTTTGCCGCGTTAAGAATATATAACAACGTCTTGCTGTTTACCGTCATGCTGAGCCTTATTGCCTTTGGCCTTACCGACGTTATTTTCTTCAGTACCGAAGGCACCGTCATGTTCTGCCTGGCGATTATTGCCAGCGTCATATCCATGAAAAAAACGCCTGATGCACAGGATCTTCGTCAATGAGCCAACGCCCCTATTTACTCAGTTTCATTGTGCCGTTTTACAACAATGCCGACTTTGTGGTGGAGAGCTTACGCTCGCTGTTCAGCCAGATGACCGATGATATCGAAGCAGTCATCATTGATGACGGTTCAACGGATGATTCTGCGCGCCTGGTGAAGCAATTGCTGGACGAGTATCAACCCGCCGGCGTAACGCTGATTAGCCAGCCGAACGGCGGAATTGCCCATGCCCGTAACGTCGGGTTGGCTAATGCCCATGGCCGCTACGTCACTTTTCTTGATGGCGATGATGCCCTCAGCCGCCATTACCTGCGCCTGCTGCGCCCGATACTGCTGGGCGACGAATACGACCTGATCGATTTTAATTATCAGAAGTTTTCGACAACGGTGCCAGATCATCCGATCGATGACGCCGTCGGACTCAGCCCCTACCCGATAGAAAATAACCAACTGGCATGTCTGGCGCCGTTATTTTCCCGTTCGATGTGGCACCTGTGGAACCGGGTCTACAAACGCAGCCTATTGGCGGGTGAGTCCTTTGCCACCGGCCGCCGCTACGAAGACGTCATTTTTACCCCGTTCCTGTATTTCAAAACGCAAAAGATCGCGCGCCTGAATCAGGTACTCTATTTTTATCGGGACAACTGTCAGGGCATCACTCGCAATAACACCGCCAAGGACATTGAAGACCTGCGCTTCGCGATGAACAAGATGGTTTGCTTCGCATTGCAGCATGAAAATAAAGCGCAAATACGCCCGCTGGCAGCGCTGATGATTGCCAACTGCTTCAGTGAAATAAAGAATATGTCCAAATCTGTGCATGGCTATTACTACTATACGCCGGCACTGCTGGACGATTTTCGGCGCGCGGCCGATGTGTGCCGGGGCACCGCAGTGCCCCGCAAGAAAATATGCCAGATGCGTTATCCGCAAATTGACACGCTGTTGTCAAAGCTGCGCCGTCAGCAAAAGTAACGCCGTTCTCAGGCGTTATCGCCGCCCGCTTCACGGTGTGCGGGCAGTAAGTTCGCATGCGCCACCACCTCGTGATACACCCGCTGCGGCTGAATGACGCCCATCGGACCTTCAGCCTCCAGTGGCAGCGTATAGCCGGAACGCGAGGCGTGAACAATCCGGTGCAGTTCAAGATCCTGAATCGGCCCGGTGGTACGCGGATCGGCGGTGACAAACAGGCTGACGGTTTTTACCTTCAGCGCGACCGCCAAATGCAGCGGCCCGGTATCGCCGGTGACCAACAGTTCGAAACTGCCCAGCAGCGTCAGTAATTGTCGCAAACCGGTTTTGCCGATACGGTTATCCACCCGTTCACGGGTTCTGTCTTGCACCAGCTGCAAGAATTGCTGCGCTTTGCCCTCATCAAACGGCGCACCGATCAGCACAATGCGAACGTTGTCATGCTGCGCCGCCAGTTGATCCGCCAGGCTGGCAAAATGCGACACCGGCCAGCAACGCGATTCCGTTGAAGCCCCCAGTTGAAAACCGATGGTGCATAACGCGGGATCTTTTTCCCCTGCGGGGAACGGCGCCGGTACCTCCATGCTCGGATCGTCGGTGCGGCACCCCAAAATGGAAATCAGCTCCAGCTTACGGCGAATAAAGTGCCCGTAATAGTCAAATACATAGTTGGTCAGCCACGGCTCCAGGCCGCAAATACCGTTACGGTAATTATCGCGAATAATGTATTTGGCTCCGGCCAATACCGCGCTGATAACGTCATAAGGCTGATGGGAATGCAGAATCAACGCCAAATCGGGTTCAAATTGGCGCAACGATTTCAGCAACGGCCCCATGCTTTTGAATTTACTGTCCCAGTACACCACGCGGTTAAAGTAGCGGCCGTTTTCCACCAGCTCCTGATTCTTTTTATGCACCACCAGCGTGATATGCGCGTCGGGATAACGTTCGCGCACTGCGCGGATTGCCGGCGTGTTAAACATAAAATCGCCAAGCGCCGTGGTGGAATAAATCACGATATTGGCAAACTGCATGCCGGGATCGAAAGTGGCCTTATCCTGAAAACGCCCACGTTTTGCGACGTATCGCCGTAAAAACCAGTCCGCGAACTTTATTTTCCATTTCTTCGACATGTCAATTCACTTTACGTTGATAGTACTCGGCCAGCGTCATTCCCACCGTTCGTGAGTGCAGCCAGGCAAATAATTGTTCTAAATCGCGGTACAGCGCCTCGATATCCTGCTCGGTTTTAAACGTTGGGCTGCCACCGGGCATAAACTCGGAGGAATGCAGCATAAATTCAACGTAGTCATGCCCCTCGGCCAGCGACTGTTCGGCGACCCGCTGCATGTGATTCAGGTTGTTACCGGTTGGGCGTAGCCAATGCACCGAAGGTGAACGCCGTTTGCCGCGCAGGCGATCGTACCCCTGCTTCAGCGCGTTCATCATCCCCGAATGTTTGTACTGAATGCTCATCGGAACTTCCAGCAGACGCGACTGACCCGGACGGGCAATATTCTGCGGATCGATAAAATAGGCATGCGCCGGAAAATGGCGATAATCGGTACCGCCGTTGCCGTGCGGACTACCAGGAGAAAATTGCCAGTTGACCCGCGGTGTAACGGAACAATCGACCTGATAGCCGTATTCCAGCAGTAAACCGGCATAATATTCGTTGAACGCCCAGCGCCCGGCGCGGTGGCTGAGCATTTTGGTTTGAAAGGTGTCTTCCAGCAACTGGGTCATGTGATCGACTTTGGCGCGGATCTGGTCAACTGGATACTCAATCAGATAGGGCTTGTGGCGCCAATCGTCATCGGTCAGCGGCGTCAACGGCGGGCTGTTCCAGGCGTGCAGATGCATGCCGATCTCACCCGCGCCGCGCGCTATCACATCGCGCGCGAATTCGACGTACTGCGGGTCTACCGCCATTTCATAGTTGGTCAGATAAACCGGCTTAAAGGCGTATCGCTCGCACAGCGCCTGGAAACGCGGTAGAAAACGGGTGTTTTCCGTCGAAATACGATCGTGATTTTGCCACAGATTGTCGCCTTCGGTATCAATAGTGATGAGAAATGCCGGTTTAGTCATGAATATCGTGCCTGATATCAATAGAATGCATTATGTTACGCAGCCCGCGTGTCCAGGGCAAACGACTTCGCTGCGAGGTTTGGACAACGTTGAGGCGCATTTGTCGCGCACCGGCCGCTGTTTTTTGCTTCACGGCAAGAAAAACCGGCAACAGTAGCCACATGGGATAGTGTCATTTAGAATCATCCATTGGTTTCCCATATAGCGAATGATGATGAACGACGCGCCAGCACAGATCCCTGCCACTCCTCCACAGCGTATTTTGATCGTCAAGCTGCGCCACCACGGTGACATGCTGCTGACGACACCGGTTATCAACACGCTGAAAGCCAATTACCCCGAGGCGCAGATCGATGTGCTGCTGTATAAAGAAACCCAGGACATGCTGGCCGACAACCCGGCGTTGACGCAGGTGTTCATCATCGATCGCCAATGGAAAAAACAGGGCACCAGAGCCCACCTGGCGCAAGAATGGCGCCTGATCCGTCAATTGCAGGCCCGGCAGTACGATCTGGTGGTCAATCTGGCCGATCAGTGGCGCAGCGCGCTGGTTACTCGCCTCACCGGCGCAGCGGTTCGCCTGGGGTTTGATTTCCCCAAGCGACGCGGGGCGCTGTGGCGTCACTGCCATACTCACCTGGTGCCGGTCGACGACCACGCCAATCTTCATACCGTCGAGCAGAACCTGTCGCTGCTGCAACCGCTGGGCCTGAAAATCACCAACAGCCAGGTCACCATGAGCTACGCGCCGCAAGACTGGCAGGCGTGCGCCACGCTGTTGCAGCAGCACGGCATCAGCGACGGTTACATCATGGTGCAACCTACCTCTCGCTGGTTTTTTAAATGCTGGAGTGAGGAAAAAATGGCCGCCACCATCAGCGCGCTGCACGCCGATGGTCACACCATCGTCATTACCTCCGGTCCGGACGCTAAAGAACGCCAGATGGTCGAGCGTATTGTGGCCCAGAGCCCGCCGCAGGGTGTGGTGTCGCTGTCCGGCCAGTTGACACTGCGGCAACTGGCCGCGCTTATCGATCATGCCAAACTGTTTATCGGCGTAGATTCGGTGCCCATGCATATGGCGGCGGCGCTGCAAACGCCGTGCATCGCGCTGTTTGGCCCGTCCAAACTGGTGTTTTGGCGCCCGTGGCAGGCCATCGGCACCGTTATCTGGGCCGGCGATTATGGCACCCTGCCCGATCCGGATGATATCAATACCGGCACCGATGAACGCTACCTTGACCTTATTCCTACAGACGCGGTGATTGCAGCCGCGCGGAGCCAGCTTGCATGAAAGCATTTCGTTTGGCGATTGTGCGCCAAAAATATCGACCGGACGGCGGAGCCGAGCGTTTCGTTTCCCGAGCGCTGGAGGCTCTGGAGCAACAGGACCTCGAACTGAACGTGATCACCCGTGAATGGCAGGGTGACGCTAACCCAAATTGGCATATTCATTTATGTAACCCAATGAAGTTCGGCCGCATCAGTCGTGAACGCGGTTTCGCCGAAGCGGCACGCGCGCTCTGGCAGAAAGAACGGTTCGATCTGGTGCAGAGCCATGAGCGGATTGCCGGCTGCGATATTTATCGTGCCGGCGATGGGGTACACCGGCGCTGGCTGTTGCAACGTGCGCGCCTGTTGCCGGAATGGCGGCGCAAGTGGCTGTTTTCCAATCGTTACCACCGTTATGTGATGTGTGCTGAGCGCGCGATGTATGCTGCACCGGAACTGAAGGCGGTCATCTGCAACGCAGAAATGATCAAGCAGGAAATCATTGCCGACTTCGGCGTGCCGGCGGATAAAATCACCGTTATTTACAACGCGATCGATAACCAGAAATTCCTGCCGGCCAATCAGCAGCTCAGACAGCAGCTGCGTCAGCAGTACCAGATCCCGCAACAGGCGCACTGTCTGATTTTTGTCGGTTCCGGTTTTGAGCGCAAAGGCTTGGCAACGGCGATCCGCGCCGTCGCCGCCACCGACAGCTATTTGCTGGTGGTTGGCAAGGACAAGGCGGAAAAGCGCTACCGCGCACTGGCGCAGTCGTTAGGTTGTGGTGAACGGGTGCGTTTCATGGGGGTACAAAAGCAGACGCTGCCGTTCTACCAGAGTGCCGACGCGCTGTTACTGCCGACGCTGTACGATCCCTTCCCCAACGTGATTCTGGAGGCAATGTCCTGCGGGCTGCCGGTGATCACCAGCAACACCTGCGGCGGCAGCGAGTTTATTACGCCAGGGCAGAATGGCTATGTCACCGATGCGCTGGACGTCACGGCGATTGCCGAGGCCATCCGCGCGTTGCCACGCCAGGCCATCGGCTCATCGATGGGCGAAGCGGCGCGGCTGGGCATTATGTCGGCAACGCCGGCGCGACTCTCCGAACAACTGGTTTCGTTGTATAACCGACTACTGGATTAACCTATGCGTATCCTGATGATTATCGACGGGCTGCCCGGCGGCGGAGCAGAAAAGGTGGTACTGACCCTGTGTCAGGGCATGCAGCAACTGGGTCATGAGGTCAGTCTGATCTCCTTGCGCGACGTATGTAACTACCCGATCCCCCCAGGCATTCACTATCAGGTAGTGGCAGATCGCAGCCGCGCGCCGTGGCGCAAGCTGACCGAGCTTTCACGCCGTGCCGCACAGCTGGACCAGGCCGTCACCGCCAACGAGCGGCAGCATGGCGCATACGATTTGGTATTTTCCAATCTGCACAAAACCGATCGTATCGTCAGCCGCAGCACGCTGCTTGGCGGCGATCGAGTCTGGTTCTGCATTCACGGCATGCTGTCCACCTCCTATCTCGGTCACCGCAGCGGACTGGACCGCTGGCTGAAGCAGCGCAAGATTGCCAAGGTTTACCACCAGCGCAATATCGTGGCCGTTTCACGCGCGGTGGGCGACGATCTGCAACAGAATCTGCCCATTCGCGCCAAACAGCTGGCGGTGATCAACAACCCGTTTGATATCGCCGCCATTGAACAGTTGGCCGCGCAACCGTGCGAGCTGGCCGGCCAAGACTATCTGCTGCATGTCGGACGCTTCCACCCGCACAAGCGCCACGATCGGCTGCTGAAGGCCTATGCGCTATCCGGCATTGAGGCGCCTCTGGCGTTGATTGGCGCGGGTAAAGAGAGCGAGCTCGACGCCGTCAGGCAGTTGGCGAGCCAGTTGGGTATCGAACAGCGCGTCCTGCTGCTCGGCTTCCAGGAAAATCCGTACCCGTTTATCAAGCATGCGGCTCAGTTGGTGCTCAGTTCAGACAGTGAAGGGTTCGGCAACGTGTTGGTGGAAGCGCTGCTGTGCGGCACGCCGGTGGTCAGTACCCGCTGCCCGGGTGGTCCGGCGGAGATTCTGGAAAATGCCGGCATGACCGACGCATTGGCGGAGCTGAATGAAAACTCGCTGGCGGAGAAAATGGCGCTGATATATCGTCAGCCGCCAGAAATAAATCACCAACGGCTGATGCGCTACGGTCTACAGCCTATTTGCGAGCAATATCTGGCACTGAAAAAATAATCGCGGCAGGGGTTAGCCCCCTGCCCAGAATAATTAACCGAGCGCCTGTATCCGTTGCCAGACGTCCTCCACCGGCACGTCAATACAGTCACCGGATTCGGTTTGCAATATTTCATATTGCCCTGACCAGGGATGCCAGGATTCTTTATCGGTATCGCCAAAGAACACCACCTGGGTTTTATTCAACGCCGCCGCCAAATGCATTTGCCCACCGTCGCTGCACAACACCAAGTGGCATAAATCGAATGCCGCGAGCAGCTCGCGCACCGAGGCCGTCGGATACAGGGCAACGCGTTCGCTTTGGCATTGCGCCAGCAACTGCTCCGCACGCTTTTGATCGCCGATGTCGTCCGGCGCCAGCGTGCCCTGCGGCGACCAGAAAATCAGCACGGCATTATCGCTATCGACGGTCAAGCGGCGCACGATCTCGGCATAACGCTCCAGCGGCCAGCGACGATTGGCAATACGGCTGCTGATATGCACCGCGTAAATACGCGTGGCGTCCGGCAGCAGTCGCTGCCGCCGTTGTTGCGCCAACTGCTGCTCTTCGGCGGTCAAATACACCCGCACCGGTGGAATGGCGATCGGTTTATCGGTAATGGCAGACAGATAGCTGAAGGTGTGCTCTACCTGATGCTTACCGGAAAAATCGTCATGTTTAAACGGGCGGGTTATTTCCGGCGTGCCCAGATCGGCACCGATAATATGTTTGGCTCCCGCCATTTTCGCCAGTCGTAAACTGTATTTACAGGGCACCGGGTTGGCGAGAATCGCCGCATCGAAGTTAATTTTACGCAGTTTGAGAAAAATCATCAGGCGTTCAAGATAAACCCCCAGCGTGGTTTCATTTTTCGCCTTGTGCTTGGCTTTCTTATAAACAAAAACCCGTTCGATATGGGGATTATTCTTAACGACGTCCTGACTGATTTTATTGATTAACAGGTAGAGTTTGGCCTCGGGATAGGCAATTTTTACCGCTTCAATCAGCGGGGTCGTACAAACCAGATCGCCAATGTTGTCGCGGCGAATAATTAAAATATTTTTCATACCAAGCCTATCGACGAAAACGCTCGCCTGTTGTCTGAAACTGCCACCCAAGGTTACCAAATTAGCGCCTTTCCCTTCCAGTTATGGTACTATTCCGATTAACCCATATAAATGAAATTGATAGAATGTTGCTGCGTTTATATCAGGTACTACTCTACCTCATCCAACCCCTGATCTGGCTCCGCTTATTACTGCGTAGCCGCAAAGCGCCAGCCTACCGAAAACGCTGGGCAGAGCGCTATGGCTTCTGCGCCGGCAAAGTGGTGCCGGGCGGTATCATGCTGCATTCCGTTTCTGTCGGTGAGACACTCGCCGCCATCCCGCTGGTACGCGCGCTGCGTCACCGCTACCCTTATTTGCCGATTACTGTGACCACAATGACGCCGACTGGTTCAGAGCGCGTTCAGTCCGCCTTCGGCAAAGACGTCCATCACGTTTATCTGCCCTACGATCTGCCCGGCTCAATGCGTCGTTTCCTCGATCAGGTGAATCCCAAATTGGTGATCATCATGGAAACCGAGCTGTGGCCAAACATGATCAATGCGCTGCACCAGCGCCAAATCCCGCTGGTGATCGCCAACGCGCGTCTTTCCGCCCGTTCTGCGGCGGGCTACAAGAAAATTGGCGGCTTCGTGCGTGATATGCTGCGGCGCATTACGCTGATTGCCGCACAAAATCAGGAGGATGGCGAGCGCTTTATCGAGCTGGGTCTCAAGCGTTCGCAACTGACGGTCACCGGCAGCCTGAAGTTTGATATTTCCGTCACGCCGGAACTGGCGGCACGAGCCGTCACGCTGCGGCGACAATGGGCGCCGCGTCGCCCAGTGTGGATAGCCACCAGCACCCACGAAGGCGAAGAGGCCATTCTGCTGGCGGCGCACCGCAAGCTGCTGGAGCAACACCCCGAGCTGCTGTTGATTTTGGTACCCCGCCATCCGGAACGCTTCCCCACCGCCAAAGAGCTGACGCAAAAAGCCGGCTTCAGTTACATCACCCGCAGCAGCGGCGAGATCCCCTCTGGTAGCACGCAGGTGGTTATCGGCGACACCATGGGCGAACTGATGCTGCTGTACGGTATTGCCGATCTGGCCTTCGTCGGCGGCAGCCTGGTGGAGCGTGGCGGTCATAACCCACTGGAAGCCGCGGCGCACGCCATTCCGGTGCTGATGGGACCGCATACTTTCAACTTCAAGGATATCTGCGCCAAGCTGTCACAGGCCGAAGGGCTGATTACCATCACCGATGTCGATTCACTGGTCAAAGAAGTGGCAACACTGCTGACCGATGAAGACTACCGCCGTTACTATGGCCGCCATGCCGTGGAAGTACTGTATCAAAATCAGGGAGCGCTCCAGCGCCTGCTGCAACTGCTGGAGCCCTATCTGCCGCCTCGGAGTCACTAATGAGCAACCGCAAAAGCCTGTCGGTAGTCATGATTGCGAAAAACGAAGCCGACCTGCTACCGGATTGCCTGCAATCGGTGCAATGGGCCGATGAAATCATCGTGCTTGACGGCGGCAGCCAGGACGCAAGCCGCGCCATCGCCGAAGGCCTGGGCGCCAAAGTACTGGAGAACAGCGACTGGCAAGGCTTTGGCAAACAGCGCCAACTCGCCCAGCGCTACGCCAGCTGCGATTACGTTTTTATGATCGATGCCGACGAGCGCGTCACCCCGCAATTGCGTCAGTCGATTGAACAGACGCTGAGCGCCGCTGACGACAACGTGGTTTACAGCATCGGCCGCCGTAACCTGTTTCTCGGCCGCTTTATGCGCCACAGCGGCTGGTATCCAGACCGCGTCAATCGTCTGTACGCCCGTGAACGCTACCGCTATAACGACCACCTGGTGCATGAGTCGCTGGCCATCGGCAGCGCCCGCGTAGTGCCGTTAAGTGGCGATCTGCTGCACCTGACCTGCCGTGACTTCTTCGCCTTCCAGCGCAAGCAGCTGCATTACGCGCAGGAATGGGCCAATCAACGCCATGCGGCCGGCAAGCACTGTGGCTATGCGTCGATTCTCAGCCATACGCTGGGTGCCTTCTGCAAAACCTGGCTGCTGCGTGCGGGCTTCCTTGACGGCAAACAGGGGTTGCTGTTGGCGGTGGTTAACGCGCAATATACCTTCAATAAATACGCCGCCCTGTGGGCGTTGGGCCGTAACAACGCTGAGAAGTGAATATGACCAGTAAAGCCATCTATCCCGGTACCTTCGATCCGATGACCAACGGTCATCTGGATTTGGTCACCCGCGCGTCGCTGATGTTCGATCGTGTGATCCTGGCCATTGCCGCCAGCCCAAGCAAAAAACCGCTGTTTACCCTGGAGGAGCGCGTAGCGCTGGCGACGCAGGTCACCTCGCATCTGGACAATGTCGAAGTGCTGGGCTTTAGCGAACTGATGGCCCATTTCGCCGCCCATCAGAACGCCAATATTCTGGTGCGCGGCCTGCGGGCGGTTTCGGACTTTGAGTATGAATTGCAGTTGGCCAACATGAATCGCCACCTGATGCCCCAGTTGGAGAGCGTGTTTCTGATGCCGTCGGAAGAGTGGTCATTCATCTCCTCGTCGCTGGTAAAAGAAGTGGCTCGTCACGGTGGAGACATTTCACCGTTCTTGCCGGATGTCGTCACCCAGGCGCTGATGGCAAAACTGTCGACCCAGTGATCAATGCTGGCAGCGGCGGCAAAAGAAAGTGCTGCGCTGCCCGTGTTTGGCGCTTTCAATCGGCGTGCCGCAAACACGGCAAGGTTCCCCCGCTCGCCCATACACCTGCAATTCCTGCGCAAAATATCCCGGCTTGCCGTCTGATTGCAGGAAATCCCGCAACGTGGTGCCACCCTGCTCGATCGAACGCAGTAATACCGCCTTGATGGTCTCCGCCAGCAGGTCAGCTTCGGCCCGCGTCAACGACCCGGCCTGACGGTCGGGCAGAATTCCAGCGGTAAACAGCGATTCGCTGGCATAAATATTACCGACGCCCACCACCAGTTTGTTATCCATCAGCCAGGGTTTGATCAGGGTGCGCTTGTTACGTGATTTATCAAAAAGATACTGGCCGTCAAACGCTTCGCTCAACGGTTCCGGCCCCAGGTGGGCCAACACGTTGCTGGCTGCCAGATCGTCACACCATAACCAGGCACCGAAACGACGTGGATCGGTGTAGCGCAGGATCATGCCGTTGCTCATTACCAGGTCAACGTGGTCATGCTTGCCCGCCTCACTCTCTTCCGCCAGCATACGCAGGCTGCCTGACATGCCGAGATGTACGATTATCCAGCCGTGATCCAGCTCAATCAGCAGGTATTTGGCACGACGCTGTACGCTGCGCACCGGCCGGTCGCTCAATGCCAGGATTTGTTCTGAGACAGGCCAGCGCAAACGTGCATTGCGCACCACGGCGTACTGAATACTGTGGCCAACAAGATAAGGCTCGATACCACGACGGCTGGTTTCAACTTCTGGCAATTCAGGCATGGCGTGCTCTCCCTCAGACTTAACCCTTTATTATAAAACAAAAAACCCGGCCGAAGCCGGGTTTCAATTAATCCGCTAAATTAACGATTACTTAATTTTAGCTTCTTTGTAGATCACGTGTTGACGGACAACTGGATCGAATTTCTTCAGTTCCAATTTTTCCGGCTTAGTACGCTTGTTCTTCGTGGTGGTATAGAAGTGACCAGTACCAGCAGAAGAAACCAGCTTGATCTTCTCGCGAACACCTTTAGCCATGATGCAGTTCCTTAATACTTCTCACCACGGGCACGCAGATCGGCCAAGACCGTCTCAATACCCTTCTTATCAATAACACGCATACCTTTAGCAGATACACGCAGAGTTACAAAGCGCTTCTCAGCCTCAACCCAAAAACGGTGTGAGTGCAGGTTTGGCAGAAAACGGCGTTTGGTCGCGTTCATTGCGTGGGAACGGTTGTTACCGCTCACCGGGCGCTTGCCAGTAACTTGGCAGACTCGGGACATGTCTATTCTCCAAAAATCAAATCAGCTCGAGCTTCGTATAGGGTATGGCCGCCTCGTCAGGCTTTAGAGCCCATCTCAGCAAACTTCATACTGAGGAGACTCTCGTCATCAGGTCAGAAACCGCACACCAGGTCAGAAACCTGCTGAGATAGGCTCTTAACGCCAAACCCAAGATTCTCAAAGGTGGCGTAGTATACGCTCTGAAGCGTAAGTGCTCAAGTCCCGAACAGCTAAAGATCCCGCAAGGATCGCGAAAAATTTGCCTAAAGCCATCCGCGCTCGGCGAAAGAGACACATTCACCCCGGCCAATCACCAAGTGATCGAGCACTCGGATCTCCAATAATTGACAGGCGTTCGCCACCTGTTCCGTAATCAGACGGTCGGCATGACTGGGTTCGGCCTTACCCGAAGGATGATTATGCGCCAGAATGATCGCGGCCGCATTAGCCTTCAGCGCTTCGCGCACGATTTCCCTCGGGTGGACGACGACGCTGCTGATGGTACCAGTAAACATCTCTTGATGGCGAATGACCCGGTGCTGGTTGTCCAAAAACAGCACCAGAAATACTTCGCGCTCGCGGTGAGCCAGCAAACTTTGCAGGTAATGGCGGGTAACCTTTGGGTTCAGCAATGCGTTTTCCTGCGCCAATTGACAGGCAAAACAGCGGAAAGCCAGCTCCGAAATGGCCTGCAGCTGACTGTAAGTGGCGTCACCCACGCCCTTCTGACTGCAAAACTGCGCATAATCCGCGGCAATCAACTGATGCAACGAACCAAACTGGAGCAACATTTGCTCCGCCCGCTGCATCACATGCACCCCGGGTAATCCGGTTCGCAGAAAAATCGCCAACAGCTCGACGTCCGACAAGGCCGCCGCGCCATCACGCAACAGCTTTTCCCTTGGCGCCAGCTCCCCTGGCCATAACGACATATCCTCACAGCTCATCATCGGCCTCCCTGACAGCGCCAAATCATGCCATGCCAACGATGGTGCAACGACAAGTGATTGATAACCTTGCGAGGCAACGCGCAAAGCCAGATGTAACGATTTGCACGCACCGCAGAAGCGCTCACCTGCCCGGCGGTTATGCTAAAATGGCCTATCCTTCGGTTTTCAATCGGACAATGATGATGACGGGACTTTCCGGCAAACGTATTGTACTGGGCATTAGTGGCGGCATCGCTGCCTATAAATGTCCGGAACTGGTACGCCGTCTGCGAGACAGAGGCGCTGAGGTGCGCGTGGTGATGACGCATGCGGCCAAGGCATTTATTACCCCACTGACGCTACAGGCGGTGTCGGGTTATCCGGTGTCGGACGATCTGCTGGATCCCGCCGCGGAAGCCGCCATGGGTCACATCGAACTGGGCAAATGGGCCGATCTGGTGATTCTGGCGCCGGCGACCGCCGATTTGCTGGCGCGCGTTGCCGCCGGTATGGCCAACGATCTGCTGACCACCGTTTGCCTGGCCACCGCCGCACCGATCGCCGCAGCACCGGCCATGAATCAGCAGATGTACCGCGCCGCCGCAACCCAGGCAAACCTGCAAACGCTACAGGCGCGCGGCATGCTGCTGTGGGGGCCGGACAGCGGTAACCAGGCCTGTGGCGACGTCGGCCCGGGCCGCATGCTGGATCCGCTGGATATTATCGATCTGGCGAACGCCTATTTTTCTGCGCCGCAGGATCTGACACATTTAAAGGTTATGATCACCGCTGGCCCAACGCGTGAAGCGCTGGATCCGGTACGGTTTATCACCAACCACAGCTCCGGCAAAATGGGTTTTGCCATTGCCGCCGCTGCCGCCGCGCGTGGCGCGCAGGTCACGCTGATTGCCGGGCCGGTCAGCCAACCGACACCGCCGGGAGTGACGCGCATTGACGTCACCAGCGCGCTGGAAATGGAGCTCGCCGTACAGCAACGTGCGGCAGCACAAAACATTTTCATTGGCTGTGCTGCGGTGGCGGATTACCGCGCCGCCCAGATCGCCGACGAAAAAATAAAAAAACAGGGTGATGACATCACCCTCAAGATGGTAAAAAACCCCGACATTGTCGCCGGCGTTGGCGCAATGAACAAAAATCGGCCTTTTGTCGTTGGGTTTGCCGCCGAAACCCAGAATGTGGAAGAATACGCGCGACAAAAACTGGTGCGCAAGAAACTGGATTTAATCTGCGCCAATGATGTATCGCTTGCAGGGCAGGGTTTCAACAGTGATACCAATGCATTGCATCTTTTTTGGCAGGATGGGGAAAAACGCCTGGCGCTCAGCGATAAGGCACTCCTTGGCCAACGTTTAATAGACGAGATAGTCAGCCGTTATGATGAAAAAAATCGACGTTAAAATTCTCGACCCGCGTATCGGTCAGGATTTCCCATTACCGACCTATGCCACGCCTGGCTCCGCCGGTCTTGATCTGCGCGCCTGCCTGGACAGTGCGGTGGAATTGGCTGCCGGTGAAACCACGCTGCTGCCTACCGGGCTGGCAATTCACATCGCCGACGCCAGCCTGGCTGCGGTGATCCTGCCACGCTCCGGTCTGGGCCATAAGCACGGCGTGGTGCTGGGTAATCTGGTGGGCCTGATTGATTCCGATTATCAGGGTCAACTGATGGTTTCCGTTTGGAACCGCGGGCAGAAATCGTTCACTATTGAACCCGGCGAACGCATCGCGCAGATGGTTTTTGTGCCGGTCGTTCAGGCCGAATTCAACCTGGTGGAAGCGTTCGACGACAGTGAGCGCGGCGAAGGCGGCTTCGGCCATTCCGGGCGCCACTAGGCCCCGTTAGCACGTTACCCGGCAGGGAATGTCGCCAGGAACGTTGGCGTCCAGAGAGTACGATCTCCCTGCGACAGACGTCCTCGACAATGCGGCATCGCATGCCGGGCAACGCGGAGAATACCGGCCCAAAAGGGCCGTTGACCCCACACCGTAAAAAAGCTATCACATAAGCCGCACAGAGTTTTCTCTGGCGCGGCCGGTGCCGGGTTTTCGAAAGTCCAAGCCGTTTTAGCAAGGGTCTAATCAGACATGGCAGAAAAAGAAAATACCAAAAGGAATCGGCGCGAGGAGATTTTGCAGGCGTTAGCCCAGATGCTGGAATCCAGCGATGGCAGTCAGCGCATCACCACGGCAAAGCTGGCAGCAAACGTCGGTGTTTCCGAAGCCGCGCTTTACCGGCATTTTCCCAGCAAGACACGAATGTTTGACAGCCTGATCGAGTTTATTGAAGACAGCCTGATTACGCGCATCAACCTGATTCTTCAGGACGAGAAAGAGACTTTCAGTCGCCTGCGTCTGATTCTGCTGCTGGTTCTCGGGTTTGCCGAACGCAATCCTGGGTTGACGCGCATCATGACCGGTCATGCGCTGATGTTTGAACAGGATCGGCTGCAAGGCCGCATCAATCAGCTGTTTGAACGTATCGAGGCGCAGCTGCGCCAGGTACTTAAAGAGCGCAAGCTGCGGGAAGGCAAAGGGTTTATCGTGGACGAAACGCTACTGGCCAGCCAACTGCTGGCATTTTGCGAAGGCATGCTGTCGCGCTACGTACGTTCCGAATTCCGCTACCGCCCAACGGAAGAGTTTGACGGACGCTGGCCGCTGCTGGCGGCTCAATTGCAATAACACAACGCCGGGCATGCCCGGCGTTTTTTATACCGTCAGCGCCTGAATCAAACGCCGTATTGCTCACGATAGGCGCGTACCGCCGCCAGGTGATCGGCCATTTCCGGTTTTTCTTCCAGATAGGCAATCAAATCCTTCAGCGTAACAATCGAAATCACTTTGCAGTGGTAATCACGTTCAACTTCCTGAATGGCAGAAATGTCGCCACGGCCGCGCTCCTGACGATCCAGCGAAATCAGCACCCCGGACAGGCTGGCGCCGCTGGCGCTGATGATTTCCATCGATTCGCGAATAGCGGTACCGGCGGTGATCACGTCATCCACCAGCATCACCCGGCCTTGCAGTGGGCTACCCACCAGCGACCCACCTTCACCATGGGTTTTGGCTTCTTTGCGGTTGAAGCAGTAAGGCACATCGCGCTGGTGGTGTTCAGCCAGCGCCACCGCGGTGGTGGTAGCAATCGGAATGCCCTTGTAGGCCGGGCCAAACAGCAGATCGAAGTCAATCGCGGAATCCACCAGCGCCTCGGCGTAAAAGCGCCCCAACAGCGCCAGATCGCGCCCGGTATTGAACAGGCCGGCGTTAAAGAAATACGGGCTGGTACGGCCGGATTTCAACGTGAACTCACCGAATTTCAATACCTGTTTGTTGAGCGCAAACTCGATAAACTGGCGCTGATAGGCTTTCATTACTGCTTCTCCTCGTTTGGTCTTGATTGATGCTGCGCCCGATCGGCGGGCGTAAAAAAGGCGACCTCTCGGTCGCCTTGAAAATTAGTCTGCCAACGCCGCTTTCTGCGCCTGGAAGATGGTTTCGATGCCTCCTCGAGCCAGCGCCAGCAACGCCAGCAGCTCGTCATGGCTGAACGGCTCGCCCTCGGCGGTGCCTTGCACCTCAATCATACGGCCGTCTTCCATCATCACCACGTTCATGTCGGTTTCGGCGGCGGAATCTTCTACATACTCCAGATCGCACAACGCCTCGCCGTTCACGATACCCACCGACACCGCTGCCACCATGCCTTTCATCGGGTTCGCTTTCAGCTTGCCGGCCGCCACCAGCGCATTCAGCGCATCGGCCAAAGCGACGCAGGCGCCGGTGATCGATGCGGTACGCGTGCCGCCATCCGCCTGCAATACGTCACAGTCGAGGGTAATAGTGAACTCACCGAGCTTTTTCAAATCGACCGCCGCACGCAGCGAACGAGCGATCAGACGCTGGATTTCCAGCGTGCGCCCACCCTGCTTGCCTTTGGCAGCTTCGCGCGCATTACGGCTGTGGGTAGAGCGCGGCAGCATGCCGTATTCCGCGGTGATCCAACCCTGGCCCTGACCTTTCAGAAAGCGCGGAACGCCATCTTCAACCGTGGCGGTGCACAAAACCTTGGTATCGCCAAACTCAACCAGCACTGAACCTTCAGCGTGTTTCGTGTAGTGACGGGTGAGTGTCAGGGGGCGAACGTGTTGTGGTGCTCTGCCAGCAGGACGCATGGGCTTTCTCCGCTTTAATTCATCATTGGCTGCGCATTATACGGGCTTCGTGACGTTATGCCTATCCTGCCTGCGGACGCGACGCTATAATCGATTCATCTTTTCTTCTACGGGTACGCACAAATGATCCGCAGCATGACCGCCTACGCCCGGCGTGAAATCAAGGGTGAATGGGGCAGCGCAGCTTGGGAGCTGCGTTCCGTTAACCAACGCTATCTCGAAACCTATATCCGCTTGCCGGAACAATTTCGCAGCCTGGAGCCAGTGATCCGCGAACGTATTCGCGCCCGGCTGACGCGCGGCAAAGTGGAATGCAACCTGCGTTTTGAACTGGATCCCAGCGCGCAAAGTTCGCTACTGCTCAACGAAAAGCTGGCCAAACAGCTGGTAGAAGCGGCCAACTGGGTAAAAATGCAGAGCGACGAAGGGGAAATCAATCCCATCGACGTACTGCGC
This sequence comes from Serratia sp. Sp408, assembly GCF_057180665.1. NCBI lineage: Bacteria > Pseudomonadati > Pseudomonadota > Gammaproteobacteria > Enterobacterales > Yersiniaceae > Serratia > Serratia sp. Sp408. The sequence continues at coordinate 53,794 of NZ_JBXUFT010000010.1, read as the reverse complement.
TGGCCTGGCGTGATGTCCGCTCAGGAGCAGGATCTGGACGCCATCAGCGCCCAACTGATGCAGGCGCTGGACGGTGCGCTGGATGACTTTATCACCGCACGCGAAAGCGAAGGCACCGCGCTGAAGGCACTGATCGAGCAGCGTCTGGACGGTGTCAGTGGCGAAGTGAGCAAAGTGCGTGCCCAGATGCCCAATATTCTACAATGGCAACGCGAGCGCTTGGTCAGCAAGCTGGAAGAAGCGCAGGTACAGCTGGAAAGCACCCGTCTCGAGCAGGAACTGGTGCTGATGGCACAGCGCATTGACGTCGCCGAAGAGCTGGATCGACTTGACGCGCATGTGAAAGAAACGCACAACATCCTGAAGAAAAAAGAAGCCGTCGGCCGTCGTCTGGACTTTATGATGCAAGAGTTCAACCGCGAATCGAACACCCTGGCGTCTAAATCAATCAATGCCGAGGTCACCACCTCCGCGATTGAACTGAAAGTGCTGATCGAACAGATGCGCGAGCAGATTCAGAACATCGAGTAACCCGCCTCGCGGTTCATATGCCCGCACTGGAAGGTGCGGGCTTTTTATTGCCGCTGGCGCCCCGTCAGAACTCTTGTTGGCTGGGTCGCAATACAATCTCGTTAATATCCACTTCCGCAGGCTGTTCGATCGCATACGCCACGGCACGCGCAACCGAATCCGCCGGGATCGCCTGCTGGTAAAATTCCTGCACGAACTGCGAACTGTCGGCGTCCGAGCTGCCAAACTTCAATTCGGAGTCCACCGCACCCGGGCAAATCGTCGTGGTGCGGATATGCGCCCCTACCTCATGGCGCAACCCTTCAGAAATGGCGCGCACGGCAAATTTGGTGCCGCTGTAAACCGTCCCCCCAGGGCTGAAGACCTTCACGCCGGCCACCGAAGAAACTTTAATGAAATGGCCGCCGTTTTGTCGCTCGAATACCGGCAGCGCCGCCGCGATACCGTACAACACTCCCTTGATGTTGATGGGGATGCCGTTGTCCCTGCCAGGCGGATACCGCGTCGGCTGGGATAACTGGTTTTATTTATGAAAAACCAAAGAATTCGCACCGGCAATGACAAACGGCGCGGCCTGTGGCCCGGCAATAGTATTTTGTTCTAATTATCACTCAGAGTAATGAAAGGCGGCGCAAGCTGTGGCTAAATATCGTTTTTCTAGCCCGCTTGTTGTACGGACTCTGTATGTCGCAAATTTTGCAATTCCTTTTGGCGCTGGTGGTGATTATTGCCCTGGCGCTGCTGGTCAGTCATGACCGCAGAAAAATTCGCCCACGTTATATTCTGCAATTGTTAGCGATCGAAGGCGCTCTGGCCTATTTCTTTCTGCACTCCGCCAGCGGTTTAAGCGTGATTAAATCCATCGCCGGTTTCTTCGAACTGCTGCTGACCTATGCTGCGCAAGGTTCCGAATTCGTGTTTGGCGGTATGAGCAAGGAAGGGCTGTCATTTATCTTCCTGGGCGTGTTGTGCCCAATAATCTTTATTTCCGCACTGATCGGTATTCTGCAGCATTTTCGCATTCTGCCTTTGATTATCCGCCTGGTCGGTACCCTGCTGTCAAAAGTGAACGGCATGGGCAAGTTGGAGTCCTTCAATGCGGTCAGCACCCTGGTGCTAGGCCAGTCGGAAAACTTTATCGCCTATAAAGGCATTATTGGCGATATCTCGCCACGCCGTATGTACACCATGGCCGCCACGGCTATGTCGACGGTGTCGATGTCGATCGTTGGCGCCTATATGGCGATGATCGATGCGCAGTACGTGGTTGCTGCGCTGGTGCTGAACATGTTCAGTACCTTTATTATCCTGTCAATTATCAATCCCTATCAACAGGATGATGAACCCGAACTGAAGCTCAACAAGCTGCATGAAGATCAAAGCTTCTTTGAAATGCTGGGGGAATACATTCTGGCGGGATTCAAGATCGCGATGATTATTGCCGCCATGCTGATCGGCTTTATCGCGCTGATTGCCGCGGTCAACGCCATTTTCGCGGCGATATTCGGCATCAGCTTCCAGCAAATTCTGGGCTATGTGTTCTACCCGTTGGCATGGCTGATTGGCATTCCAGCTCACGACGCCTTACAGGCCGGCAGCATCATGGCGACCAAGCTGGTTGCCAACGAGTTTGTCGCGATGATCGAACTGAAAAAGATTGCGGCGGAAATGAGCCCGCGCGGCGTGGGCATTCTGTCGGTGTTCCTGGTGTCATTTGCCAACTTTGCCTCAATCGGCATCGTCGCCGGCGCCATCAAAGGCCTGAATGAACAACAGGGCAACGTGGTTTCCCGCTTTGGCCTGAAACTGGTTTATGGCTCCACGCTGGTCAGTCTGCTTTCCGCAGCGATTGCCGGGCTGGTGTTGTAACGCGCAAGTGGCCCGTGAACGATTCACGGGCCAAGCTTGATTAAAATGCCACACAAACCGGCGCATCAACGCGCATAACCGAATCCTGCGAGAATTGCTGTTTATAACTCGTGCGCAGCGCCTCGATATCGCCTTCGCTTGCTGTGCCGGGCATATGAATCAACACCAATGCCTTGCTGTTTTCGCGCACCAGTTGTCCCTCGTGACCTAACCATTGACCACGAGCGTCAAATACCGATAACCCCTGCTTGAAGCGCGGCGTCACTTGCCGGTCGACAAAACTCTGCCATTCTTGCCCGCTAAGCGCCGGACCATGCGGTCGGTTGAGACCAAAATACAGCGTGGTTTGCACCATCGGTTCACCCGTTACACAGCGTGCCTGCGAGGAAGGCGCAGACAGCGGCGTGGAGCTGGACGCAACACAGCCAGCAAGTAATAACGCTGCACCGACGGTGGTCAGCCAGGTCAAGGTCTTTACCATCATATTTCCTTATGCGCTAATATTGCTTCACGCGCCATAAAGCACCCTGACAGGGCAGTGCGGCGCAATATAAATAAAATAAACTAATCCGAAATTTAATCAGTTAGAAAAACTCAGTGGCGATATGACGTCGTGCTCGTTACTCTTCAGATTACGACTTACTCTTGTCCTCAGCGAAGCCCTCATGTTATTGAGCATTCTTTATATCATTGGTATCACTGCCGAAGCCATGACCGGTGCACTCGCCGCTGGACGCCGCCAAATGGACATGTTTGGCGTAATCTTTATCGCCTCTGCCACCGCTATCGGCGGCGGTTCGGTACGTGACATGCTGCTCGGTCATTATCCGCTGAGCTGGGTCAAACATCCTGAATACATTGTGATTGTTGCCATCGCCGCGATCGTTACCACCTGGCTTGCCCCGCTGATGCGTCACTTACGCCGCCTGTTCCTGGTGCTGGATGCCGTCGGCTTGATAGTGTTTTCTATCATTGGCGCACAAGTAGCCCTGGATATGGGTCACGGGCCGATCATTGCCGCCATTGCCGCGGTAATCACCGGCGTATTTGGCGGCGTACTGCGTGATATGTTTTGCAATCGCATCCCTTTGGTTTTTCAAAAAGAAATTTATGCCGGCATCGCCTTTGCCGCCGCCTGGCTGTACATCGGCCTGCTTCACCTGAGCCTGCCGCATAATGTGGTGGTGATCATCACGCTGGTCGCCGGTTTAAGCGCCCGTCTGATCGCACTGCGTTTTCGTCTGGGTCTGCCGGTATTCAATTACCAGCATCACGATCACTGAGGCTGGGAAGAAAAGCCGTCAATCTGCTGTTCGGCCAGCGCGTCGGCCAGTTGCCTGACCGACGGATGCTGGAAGAACGCCCTGATATTATTGGCTCGTTTCGCGCCAATCCCGGCATTTTGCTGCCATGCCTGCGTCGTCAGTTGCAGCGCCGGCACCCAATGCTCAACGCCAAGGCTCTGTGACGGCGTCAAGGGCGCACCCAACGCGATCAGCCAGCGCGCAAAAGGTCGTTGCAGCGCCAGCCTGAATTGTTGATAAATGTCTTGTGCACGTTTGTGGCCGATACCCGGTACCGCCATTAGCTGCTGCGGCGTTAACGTTAACCAGTCCGCCAGATTCTTTACCAGCGATTGTTCAATCAGCGCTCGCCAACTCGCCTCATTCACACCGCGCAGATTTAATCCCTGCGCCCCGCTCAGCCAGACCAGTCGCGCAATCAACTGCTGTCGGCAGCCTGGCTGTAATTCAAAGCAGCTCAAAGCATGGTAACGATTGGCATCGGGTACCGTAAGCGGCTGTCGTTCAACCGCACGCCACACCACGTCGCGCAGATACGGAATACCATGCCCTTGCAGGCTGATGGCGACATGATCGCCAGGCAGCGCGTTCAACTGTTGCCACAACGGCAGCGACCCCACGTTGACTCGGCGAACCCACTTGTCATCCAGACGTATCGGATCCAGCGCCAAAACCACCGCAATCTTGCCGGTGCGACCAATGCGGAAAATAACCTTGTTTACTCGCGCCACCTGCTGCACGGCCGGATACTTCCAGGCTACCGCCCACTCCGCCGGCTTATTACGCCAGTAACGCCCTTGCGGCGGGCTGTCTTGATGAATGACCACGCCATCGGTGACGAAAGGCAGCGGGTTTTGATGCCAGTGACTACGCCAGTGTTCAACGCCGTCGACATCATTGACCGACCGCGTGTAAGCCTGCGCCAGCGGGAAGCCGAGCGTGGCAAGTTGCCGCAGCCGCTCGGCCATGGTTGCCGGGCCATCGGGCCATCCCCAGACAAACAGCCCAATCTGCGCTAATAACGGCGACGGCCGCTGGCGCAACAGCGCACCGGCCACCCTTGAGCGCGCATTCACCCCGCCGGTAAGGTTTTGCTGATGATCGGTCATCATCAGAAACAGCTCTCCCTGCAATACCAACCTTTCCGGCGCATCTGGCAAGCTGGACGGTACCGCAGGGATGGACTTCACTTTTTCCAGCCAGTCTTCACCCTGTTTGCCATCGCCACGGCTAATGGCGCCGATCAGCGTGCCCCGCTGGTACACCAGCGTTACCGCAACGCCGTCCACTTTCGGTTGCACCCAAAGCGCGTCGCGGCCGCGCATCCATTGCACCACTGCCTGACGATCCGCCAGTTTGCGCAACCCGGTATGGGCAACGGGATGTGGCGTCTTCCCCACCGGCAACGCCGGTAATGCGTCGCCGTCACCGCTCCCCGCACAAGATTGCCAAAGACGCAGTTTCTGTCGCAGGCTGTCGTAGAGTTCATCGTCAATCAGCCCCTGTCCCTGCTGATAATAGGCGACATCCCAGCGCGTCAGTTGCTGTTCCAGTGCCGTCATTTCCAACGACAGCCGTTCCTGGCGCCACGCGGGACATGTTTCCGCCCCGGCGGCGGCGCAGCACATTGCCCACCACAACGCGAGGACAAGCCAGACCCGATATTTCTGCATGCTGCACCTCCCTGATTGACGTCATTAAACCCCCCATGCGCAAACCAGGCCAGCGACCATAAATAACGCTGCAAAATGTCTTCCAAAAGAAATTGTTGTTTGCAGAAAACTACGGAAATATCGCGATACGTTGCGCAGATTTGTTTTTTGCCGACGTTTTCACACAAAGCAATGGGCAAAATGCGCGCAAACGCTGCAACAAGGGCGTTAGCCGTGTATACTGTGCGGAGAAAATACACATCCGCTGTTATTGGCACATCAACCGCTATCAACGAACATCATCATGGCTCAAGGCACGCTTTATATTGTCTCTGCTCCCAGTGGCGCAGGTAAATCAAGTCTGATTCAGGCTTTGTTAAAGACGCAACCGCTGTACGACACACAGGTTTCGGTTTCGCACACCACGCGCGCAAGTCGCCCGGGTGAACAACATGGCGAGCATTATTTCTTTGTCTCGCACGACGAATTCCGTCACATGATCGCGCAGGATGCGTTTCTTGAGCATGCCGAAGTGTTCGGCAATTATTACGGTACCTCACGCGCCGCCATCGAGCAGGTGCTGTCGACCGGCGTCGATGTTTTCCTTGATATCGACTGGCAGGGGGCGCAGCAGATTCGCGCCAAAATGCCGCAGGCGCGCAGCATCTTCATTCTGCCGCCGTCGAAGGAAGAACTGGGGCGCCGCCTGCGCGGACGCGGTCAGGATTCCGAAGACGTGATCGCCAGGCGCATGGCGCAGGCGGTTGCAGAAATGACGCATTATGCGGAGTATGATTATCTGATTGTGAATGATGATTTCGATCTGGCGCTGTCCGATCTGAAAACCATTATTCGCGCTGAGCGCCTGCGTTTAGGCCGGCAAATGCTGCGGCATGACGCTTTAATCAGCAAACTATTGGCAGACTGAAGTCAGTTTCAGTATTATGCCCAGTCTTTTCGTCACCTGTGGAGTAGCACAAATATGGCACGCGTAACTGTTCAAGACGCTGTAGAGAAAATTGGTAACCGTTTTGACCTGGTGTTGGTCGCTGCTCGTCGGGCACGTCAAATCCAGACCGGCGGTAAAGACGCTCTGGTTCCAGAAGAGAACGACAAGTACACCGTGATCGCCCTGCGCGAAATCGAAGAGGGTCTGATCAATAACCAGATCCTGGATGTGCGTGAGCGCCAAGAGCAGCAAGAGCAGGAAGCCGCAGAAATTCAAGCGGTTACCGCGATTGCTGAAGGTCGTCGTTAATTAGACTGCGAGTCTGCCTTTGTACCTGTTTGAAAGCCTGAATCTGCTGATTCAACGTTACCTGCCTGAGGAGCAGATTAAGCGCCTCAAACAGGCATACCTCGTTGCACGTGATGCTCACGAGGGACAGACACGCTCCAGCGGTGAGCCTTATATTACCCACCCGGTCGCCGTGGCCTGCATTCTGGCGGAAATGCGTCTCGATCATGAGACGCTGATGGCCGCGCTGCTGCATGACGTCATCGAAGACACCCCGGCCACCTACCAGGATATGGAACAGCTGTTTGGCAAAAGCGTTGCCGAACTGGTTGAAGGCGTATCCAAGCTCGACAAACTGAAGTTCCAGGACAAAAAAGAAGCGCAGGCGGAAAACTTCCGCAAAATGATCATGGCGATGGTGCAGGACATCCGCGTGGTACTGATCAAACTGGCCGACCGGACGCACAACATGCGCACCCTCGGTTCGCTGCGGCCGGACAAGCGCCGACGCATCGCGCGTGAAACCCTGGAAATCTACAGCCCACTGGCCCACCGCCTGGGTATTCATCACCTAAAAACCGAGCTTGAAGAGCTGGGTTTCGAAGCGCTTTACCCCAATCGCTACCGCGTGATCAAGGAAGTGGTGAAAGCCGCTCGCGGCAACCGCAAAGAGATGATCCAGAAGATTCTTTCCGAGATCGAAGGGCGGCTGACCGAAGCAGGCATCCCCTGCCGCGTCAGCGGGCGAGAAAAGCACCTGTATTCCATTTACCTCAAGATGCACCTCAAGGAACAGCGCTTCCATTCCATTATGGATATCTATGCGTTCCGGGTGATCGTGAAGGAAGTCGATACCTGCTATCGGGTACTTGGCCAGGCACACAGCCTGTACAAACCGCGTCCGGGCCGGGTAAAAGACTATATCGCCATTCCCAAGGCCAACGGCTATCAATCGTTGCACACCTCGTTGATCGGCCCGCATGGCGTACCGGTAGAAGTGCAGATCCGTACCGAAGACATGGATCAGATGGCGGAAATGGGGGTTGCCGCGCACTGGGCTTACAAAGAACAGGGCGAAACCGGCACCACTGCGCAGATCCGCGCCCAGCGCTGGATGCAAAGCCTGCTGGAGTTGCAGCAAAGCGCCGGCAGCTCGTTTGAATTTATCGAGAGCGTCAAATCCGATCTTTTCCCCGATGAGATTTACGTTTTCACCCCGGAAGGGCGCATTGTCGAACTGCCGGCGGGCGCAACGCCGGTCGATTTCGCCTACGCGGTGCATACCGATATTGGCCACGCCTGCGTTGGCGCGCGTGTCGATCGGCAGCCGTATCCGCTGTCACAGTCGCTGAGCAGCGGTCAAACGGTGGAAATCATCACCGCACCGGGCGCGCGGCCGAACGCCGCATGGCTGAACTTTGTCGTCAGCTCCAAAGCACGTGCGAAGATCCGCCAAATGCTGAAGAACCTCAAACGCGATGATTCCGTCAGTCTGGGCCGTCGCCTGCTTAATCATGCGCTGGGCGGCAGCCGCAAGCTGGCTGAAATTCCACAGGAAAACATCCAGCACGAACTCGAGCGCATGAAGCTGACGTCGCTGGACGATCTGCTGGCGGAAATCGGCCTCGGCAACGCCATGAGCGTGGTGGTCGCGAAGAATCTGCAGGGCGATCGTTCCAGCCTTGGCGCCTCTTCCGGCGTGCGCAACCTGGCCATCAAAGGTGCCGACGGCGTGCTGATCACCTTTGCCAAATGCTGCCGACCGATACCGGGCGATCCGATCATTGCCCACGTCAGCCCAGGCAAAGGGCTGGTTATCCACCATGAATCCTGTCGCAATATCCGCGGCTACCAGAAAGAACCGGAAAAGTTCATGGCGGTAGAGTGGGACAAAGAAACCGAACAGGAATTCATTGCCGAAATTAAAGTGGATATGTTCAACCATCAGGGCGCCTTGGCTAACCTGACGGCGGCGATCAATGCGGCCGAATCGAACATTCAAAGCCTGAATACCGAAGAGAAAGATGGCCGGGTTTACAGCGCCTTTATTCGCTTGACCACTCGTGATCGCATTCATTTGGCGAATATCATGCGTAAAATCCGTATCATGCCGGATGTGATTAAAGTTAACCGTAACCGAAATTAGCGCCTATGAGCCCCGAACGCTATGCGCGGATTTGTGAAATGCTCGCAACCCGCCAGCCAGATCTGACGGTCTGCCTGGAACAGGTTCACAAACCGCATAACGTCTCCGCAATTATCCGTACCGCCGACGCCGTCGGCGTGCACCAGGTGCATGCCGTGTGGCCAACCACTCGCATGCGTACGCTGGTTTCTTCCGCCGCCGGCAGCAACAGCTGGGTCAATGTCAAAACGCACCGCACTATCGGCGAAGCGGTCGGTCATCTGAAAAGCCAGGGCATGCAAATTCTGGCGACCAACCTTTCGGCCCGTGCGGTAGATTTCCGAGACATCGACTATACCCGTCCAACCTGTATTCTGCTGGGCCAGGAGAAATCCGGTATCAGCGAAGAAGCGCTGCAATTGGCCGATCGTGACATCATTATTCCGATGATCGGCATGGTGCAGTCGCTCAACGTATCGGTGGCTTCGGCGCTTATCCTGTATGAAGCACAGCGGCAACGGCAAAATGCCGGCATGTATCGTCGCGAAGCCAGCACGCTGGAACAGGAAGAGCAGCAGCGTCTGCTGTTCGAAGGGGGATATCCGGTGCTGGCCAACGTTGCCAAGCGCAAAGGGCTGCCCCGGCCGCAGATCGATCAACAGGGCCAGGTGGTCGCCAGCGCCGAATGGTGGGCAGCCATGCAGGCAACGGTACAAAAATGAAAGGCCGCCTGCTGGACGCCGTCCCACTGACCACGCTTTCCGGGGTTGGAGCCAGCCAGGCGGGAAAACTGGCCAAAATTGGCCTGGAAACCATCCAGGATCTGCTGCTGCATTTGCCGCTGCGCTATGAAGACCGCACTCGGCTATATCCGATTGGCGAGCTGCTGTCAGGTATTTTCGCCACGGTAGAGGGCGAAGTGCTGCGCACCGACATCAGTTTTGGCCGCCGTCGCATGTTGACCTGTCAGATCAGCGATGGCACCGGCATCCTCACCATGCGTTTCTTCAACTTCAATGCGGCGATGAAAAACAGCCTGGCCACCGGCCGGCGCGTTACCGCCTACGGTGAAGTCAAACGCGGCAATCACGGCGCGGAAATCATCCATCCTGAATACCGCATTCAGGGGGAACACAGCGAGGTGGAGCTGCAGGAATCCCTGACACCGGTGTATCCGACCACCGAGGGCATCCGTCAGGCCACGCTGCGCAAGCTGACCGATCAGGCGCTGACCCTGCTGGATACCTGCGCGATTGCCGAACTGCTGCCAACCGAGTTGAGCGGGGGCTTGATGAGCCTGCCGCAGGCGTTACATACCTTGCATCGTCCAGCGCCGGATATCCAGCTGGCCGATCTGGAACAGGGCCGACACCCGGCGCAGAAACGGCTGATCATGGAGGAGCTGCTGGCGCACAATCTCAGCATGCTGGCAGTCCGCGCCGGAGCGCAAAGTTACCACGCGCAGCCGTTGATGCCGGACGATCGATTGAAAAACCAATTTCTCGCCCAGTTGCCCTTTGCGCCTACCGGAGCGCAACGGCGCGTGGTTGCCGATATTGAAGCCGACCTGCAAAAGAATTTCCCGATGATGCGGCTGGTACAGGGTGACGTTGGCTCTGGAAAAACGCTGGTTGCGGCGCTGGCAGCGTTGCGTGCGATTGCGCATGGCAAACAGGTAGCGCTGATGGCGCCCACCGAACTGCTGGCCGAACAGCATGCCAATAACTTCCGCCAGTGGTTTGAACCGCTGGGCATCGAAGTCGGCTGGCTGGCTGGCAAACAGAAAGGAAAAGCGCGGATTGCGCAGCAAGAAGCCATCGCCAGTGGCCAGGTTTCGATGGTGGTCGGTACTCACGCCATGTTCCAGGAACAGGTTCAGTTTAACGGGCTGGCCCTGGTTATCATTGATGAACAGCATCGTTTTGGCGTGCATCAGCGCCTCGCTCTATGGGAAAAGGGCGAAGAGCAAGGCTACCATGCCCATCAGTTGATCATGACCGCCACGCCCATTCCACGCACGCTGGCGATGACCGCCTATGCCGATCTCGATACCTCGGTAATCGATGAGCTGCCCCCCGGTCGTACGCCGGTGACCACCGTCGCCATCCCTGATACCCGTCGCGCCGATATTATCGAACGGGTCAGAAACGCCTGCCTGCAAGAAGGCCGCCAGGCTTATTGGGTCTGTACGCTGATCGAAGAATCCGAACTGCTGGAAGCACAGGCGGCAGAGGCTACCTGGGAAGAACTGAAAACCGCGCTGCCGGAACTGAAGGTCGCGCTGGTACACGGGCGCATGAAAGCCCAGGAAAAGCAGGCGGTAATGCAGTCGTTCAAACAGGGTGAGCTGCAACTGCTGGTAGCCACTACGGTGATTGAAGTCGGCGTGGACGTGCCAAACGCCAGTCTGATGATTATCGACAACCCGGAACGTCTGGGGCTGGCGCAGTTGCACCAGTTGCGCGGTCGTGTTGGCCGGGGCGCAGTAGCCTCGCACTGCGTGCTGTTGTACAAAACGCCGTTGAGCAAAACGGCGCAAAAGCGCTTACAGGTGTTACGCGACAGCAATGACGGCTTCGTTATTGCCCAGCGCGATCTGGAGATTCGCGGCCCCGGCGAGTTGCTGGGCACCCGACAGACCGGCAGCGCCGAATTCAAAGTGGCGGACTTACTGCGCGATCAGGCAATGATCCCGGAGGTGCAGCGCGTCGCACGCCATATTCACCAAAACTATCCTGAACATGCTCACGCCCTGATCGAACGCTGGCTGCCAGAAAAAGCCCGTTACTCCAACGCATAAAAAATGCCGGCCACCCCAAGGTGGCCGGCATGATGCTCATCTGCCCTTCTCTAGCAATTCGCGTTAGCCAACCGCCGGGAAAACAGGCAGCAGCAGATACAGCTTGATGACGATTGCATTGGCGATATCAATGAAGAATGCGCCAACCATCGGCACTACCAGGAAGGCCAGGTGCGACGGACCAAAGCGATCGGTAATCGCCTGCATATTGGCAATCGCCGTTGGCGTTGCGCCCATGCCAAAACCACAGTGCCCGGCAGCCAGTACCGCCGCGTCGTAGTTTTTGCCCATGATACGATAGGTAACGAAAATGGCGTACAGCGCCATTACCAGCGTCTGAACCGCCAGGATAGCCAGCATCGGCAATGCCAGCGAGGCCAGTTCCCACAGTCGCAGACTCATCAGCGCCATCGCCAGGAACAGCGACAGGCTGACGTTGCCCAATACCGACACCGCACGTTCAAATACGGTATAGAAGCCGGTAAACGCCAGGGTATTGCTGAGGATCACGCCGACAAACAGCACGCAGACGAAGGTCGGCAGTTCAAGCACCGAGCCGAGCAACAGACCGGAAATCAACTGTCCCAGACTCAAACAGATGGCGATCATGGCAATGGTTTCAATCATTACCAATGAGGTGATCAGACGGCCGCTTTCCGGCTTTTCAAAACCGCTCGGTTGCTGACTGTCATCCGGCGAACCTTCCGGGGTAGAGGAGTGTTTTACCAGATAGCGCGCTACCGGCCCGCCAATCAGGCCACCCAATACCAGACCAAAGGTCGCACAGGCCATCGCAACTTCCGTTGCGTTTTCAAAGCCATATCGCTCGATAAACAGCTTACTCCAGGCCGCACCGGTACCGTGACCGCCCGACAGGGTGATCGAACCGGCGATCAGACCCATCAACGGATCCAGCCCCAGCATTTTCGCCATGCCAATGCCGATGGCGTTCTGCACCAGCAGCAAGCCCAGCACCACAAACAGGAACACCACCAGCGCCTTGCCGCCAGCGCGCAACCGTGCCAGATTGGCGTTCAGACCGATAGTGGCGAAGAACGCCAGCATTAACGGATCTTTCAGCGACATATCGAAGCTGATTTCCCAGTTAACGGTCTTTTTCATGATCAGCAGCAACAGAGCAACCAGCAGACCACCGGCAACCGGGGCTGGAATGGTGTATTTTCTGAGCAGGGGGATGGTTCTAACGCATTTGCCCCCAAGGAGCAAAACCAGGGTTGCCGCGACTAGCGTGCCATAAGTATCGAGATGAAACATCTAGCTACTCCATGTGAGGGGAAAAGATCCAATTAAAATAATAAGTTATATAAAACCATATCGTTTTTAAACTTGACGAGTGCAGGATTAGAAGAAAATTCCGCTGAAAAAACAAGAAAAAATGAATAAAAATGCGACATAACATAAAAACAGCCTAACATAATATTTAGGCGCAACCGTTTGCTTTTGCTGCCTGGGCGATTAAAATGCGCTCTTTGCCGTTTCTGGAAAATGCCTCACCATGACCATGCCATCCGCCGAGCTTGATGCCGCAAAGTCCGTCTCAACGACTCCCCGCAACAGTGAACTGATTTATCGACTGGAAGATCGCCCACCGCTGCCGCAAACGCTGTTTGCCGCCGGTCAGCATCTGCTGGCGATGTTTGTCGCCGTCATTACTCCGGCGTTGCTGATCTGTCAGGCGCTGGGCCTGCCGGCACAGGACACGCAACACATTATCAGTATGTCGCTGTTTGCCTCCGGATTGGCATCCATTCTGCAAATCAAAACCTGGGGTCCGGTCGGATCCGGCCTGCTGTCGATTCAGGGCACCAGTTTCAATTTTGTCTCGCCGCTGATTATGGGCGGCCTGGCGCTGAAAAATGGCGGCGCCGATGTGCCGACCATGATGGCTGCGCTGTTCGGTACCCTGATGGTCGCCTCCTGTACCGAAATTCTACTGTCGCGCGTATTGCATCTGGCACGGCGCATTATTACGCCGCTGGTATCCGGTATCGTGGTGATGATTATCGGGCTGTCGCTGATCCAGGTCGGCCTGACGTCGATCGGCGGCGGCTATGCCGCGATGAACGATCACACCTTCGGGACGCCAAAAAATCTGCTCCTGGCCGGCGCGGTACTGGCGGTGATTATCCTGCTTAACCGCCAACGCAACCCGTATCTGCGCGTCGCATCGCTGGTAATCGCCATGGCGGTCGGCTATTTGCTGGCCTGGGCGCTCGACATGTTGCCAGCAACCCAGCCGGTGCCGCCGGGCTCACCGATCACCATCCCGACGCCGCTGTATTATGGATTGGGCTTCGACTGGAACCTGCTGCTGCCGCTAATGCTGATCTTTATGGTCACCTCATTGGAAACCATCGGCGATATCACCGCCACCTCTGACGTCTCCGAGCAGCCGGTCAGTGGCCCGCTGTACATGAAGCGTCTGAAAGGCGGGGTGTTGGCCAATGGCCTGAACTCGATGCTCTCGGCGGTGTTCAATACCTTCCCGAACTCCTGTTTCGGCCAGAACAACGGCGTCATCCAACTGACCGGCGTCGCCAGCCGCTACGTCGGCTTCGTGGTCGCGCTGATGCTGATTGTGCTTGGCCTATTCCCGGCGGTAGCCGGATTCGTACAGCACATTCCCGAACCGGTGCTGGGTGGTGCGACCATCGTCATGTTCGGCACCATCGCCGCGTCGGGCGTACGCATCGTTTCACGTGAAAAGCTCAATCGTCGCGCCATCATGATCATGGCCCTGTCGCTGGCGGTAGGCATGGGGGTTTCACAGCAACCGCTGATTTTGCAGTTTGCGCCAGACTGGCTGAAGACCCTGCTGTCTTCCGGCATCGCCGCCGGCGGCATTACCGCTATCGTGCTGAATCTGCTGTTCCCACAAGAAAAAGAATAATCTCCGCGCGATGTGACAAAACGGCCTCCATCGGCCGTTTTTTTATTGCCTATCAGACCATTGCCCTTGAGATGATGGGCCAATTACGGCATAAACAGGGTATCTTTTTTGACCGACGCAGGTATAGGCGATGAAATTTATCGGGAAACTGTTGCTGACGTTGCTGCTGTTGGTAGTGCTCGCGCTAGTGCTGCTGTATGTCATCGGGCAAACGCGTTGGGCCGCCGAGCGGCTCGGCAACTGGGTAAGCGATAACAGCGACTATCGGCTCAGCATAGGCAAAATCAGCCATGCCTGGCGTCAGCCGGCTCAAATCAGCCTGGAAGAGGTGACGCTGACGCGCCGCAACCAGCCGCAGTCGCTGGCCGCCAAACGGATCGATCTCGGCTTGAGTCTGCGCCAAATTACCAACCCGCGCTATTTCCACAGCGTCACGCTGCGCGACGGTACGCTGAACTTGCAGCCGCAGGCCGCGCTGCCATTGCAGGCGGACGTGCTGCAATTGAGCAATATGGCGCTGCAATCCAGCGATACCGATTGGCAGCTCAACGCGCAGAAGGTCAATGCCGGCATTACGCCATGGCAGCCAAAAGCCGGCTATGTACTGGGTGAAAACAACCAGTTCCAGTTCAGCGCCGGTTCACTGTCGCTGAACGGTATCCCCGCCTCCCAGGTGCTGGTACAGGGAGAAATCAAACAAAATCGGCTGTTGCTGAACGATTTCGGCGCCGACCTGGCGCAGGGTGATCTGACCGGCAAGGCCAGCCGCGCCGCCGATGGCAGTTGGCTGGTGGAACGTCTGCGGTTGAGCAATGTACGGCTGCAAACGCCGCAGACGCTGACCCAGTTTTGGCAACGTTTTACCGTCCTGCCGCCGGTCACCGTAAAACGTTTCGATCTGATTGATGCGCGGCTGGAAGGCAAAGAGTGGGCATTTAACGATCTCGATCTGTCGCTGCAAAACGTCAGCTTCCATCAGGGGGACTGGAGCAGCCAGGACGGCTCACTGAACTTCAACGCCGGCGATATGATCAACGGCCGTGTCCACCTGATCGATCCGATCATCAATATGCGACTGTCGCCAGCGGGCATTGCCATCGAGCAGTTCACTTCGCGCTGGGAAGGCGGGCTGCTGCGCGCCTCCGGCAGTTGGCTGCGCGCCAATCATCGCCTGCAGCTGGACGATGTCGCCGTGGTGGCGCTGGAATACACTCTGCCGCAAAACTGGCGCGAACTGTGGCTGCAACCGCTGCCGGACTGGCTGGCGCAGGTGTACGTCACCAAATTGACCACCAACCGCAACCTGATCATTGATATCAATCCCGAATTCCCATTCCAGCTGACATCGCTGGACGGTTATGGCAGCAATTTGCTGCTGGCGAACGATCATCACTGGGGCATTGGTTCAGGCTCGCTGACCCTGAATGCCAGTGAAGCCACCTTTAACAAGATCGACGTCAGGCGCCCTTCTCTGGCGCTAACGGCAGATCCGCAGCAGATTGCCGTTACCGAACTCAGTGCGTTTATGCCGAATGGCTTGCTGGACGCCAAAGCCAGCGTGTCGCAACTGCCGGGCAAGCCGTTCACCCTGGCACTGAATGGCCGTTCGATACCGTTGAATACCTTGCAGCAATGGGGATGGCAGCCGGTACCGCTGGAGGGCGATGGCAATCTGCAACTGCAATTGAAAGGCTTGTTGAACAGCGATGGGCCGTTTAAGGCGTCTTTGAAGGGCCAGTTGCAGGCTACCAGCAAGAATGGGCAGACTCTGGAGCAGCAGGTGCCGTGATAAGAAGGACCGGATACTCCAGTTTAGCCTGGTACTGTTTTCAGGGGGGAGATCAAGGTCACCGCTGCAACCGGAGTGATCCGGTTACAGCGGCGGGAAGAGGAAGTTTTTAGGGCTTAGAAGCAAAGATCCCGGCCAGTTGGCCGGGATTGTCGTTTAAGGTTGGTAGTCTTCATATTCCCAGGCAAATACGCGAGAGAGCTTTTGTGCTATTTCCATCCAGTCTTTGCCTTCACACTGATCGATATAATCCGTGATGGTTTTGGTGATCTCATCCAGATCGTATTTACGTACCAGCAGTGTGTGGCGCATCAGTTCAGGTAGCCACTGGTGCTTGCAGAGCCATTCCGGGGTGCAGATATTTACTTGGAAATAATCCGAACCTATTTCACTCTCTGGCCCTATCTTAATGTTAACCAATAAGATAAAGCAGTCTTTCTCATCAGGTTGATAACTTTCCAGGCTGAAATCAGCAGAATCAACCCACATACCTCTTAATATCGCTTTCATTGGTTTATATTCATATGTCCGTTACCGACTTACCAGTAGTGGGATTAACCTCTAGCACCTGGAAATTAGCCTGTACACCTGTAGGATTATATTGAGTTGGGGTATTTGGTTTCTCCGTTGGCGGTCTGTATAAACGAGAGCCGTCTGCACTAACCAAACAACCAGGACAATCTTTTTGATTTGTAAACAATTTAGCACCATCCCCTACCCAAATTTTACCTAACCGCTCAGCTTCAGTCGCTGTTCCCATGCCGACAGAGAAATTAGGGTTTATTGTGCCGCTACCCTTAACCGCTGCCGCCAGCCTCGGATCCTGCTTCGCTATATTATTCAGATTCTGCTGCAACAGGTCGTTTTTCAGCTTCGGATAGAGTGCTGCATTCTCAGCTCCGCTGGTTGCTTTTCCTGCATTCACAATCGCTGATTCAGCCTTACCTGCGACCCTCGCAACAACCTTCTCCGTAAGTACCGCACCACCTTTCACAACGCCAGCACCGCCAGCCAACAATCCGGCTATATCCGTGACCAGCTTACCGCCCTCAACACCGGCATTAAACGATCCGCTGGCCCCGGCTCTCTGGTACTCCGCTTCCATTCGATCAATGCGATCAATATAGGATTGCTTCACTGCATCCGAGACATTGCCCAGCACATCACCGCTGTTAAACAGCGATTTCAACGCTGCATAGGTTTCAAGCGGACTGCTGGCTGTTTTCACTATCCCGTCAACGGCATCATACAGCCCTGCCGGAACTCCGGCGATCATTCCTGCTGCGAAGCTGCCATCCTGCCCCAGATCAATCGCCGTCCATTTCGCTTCGGTCTGAGCTTTACAGGCAACAGTCTTACATTCTGCCAGTTCTTCCTTCTTCTGAGCCTTTTGGGCATGACTCAGATAGTTATTCTCCACAACAACTTCATCCAGTGCGAAGCTCGTCGTTGCTCGGGCTTTTTAATAAAAAAATCATAATATTACAAAATTTTTTCCTATGAACTTTAACCTAGGCAACTTTTTTCCCAGACGTGCTTTTTCAGCCCGCTACGCCATTTTCCCCTGTGTGATCTGGCGGGAGAAAAGGGGAATTTAGGGCTTAGGTTTAGGAACCTAGACCTAACTTTGCTGGGATTTGGATTTATAAATCATCTTCTGAGATAACTTCCTCCGCCCCACAGACTTTAAATAACCATTTCAAAGCACCAGACATAAAAGGGGAGTCAAGAGCAGTTACCTCGATTATGAAATGGCTATTATTTAACGGTGCATCAAATAACACTGCATTCCACCAAAACCATTCTCGCTCACCAGGCTCTAGCCAAGATAACCATGATGATAATGTCCATTCATTATCGATGGAAGCTTCAGTAAGCTTTTCTTCATAAGATAACCCTCCCCAGTTTTGAATTTGCTTTTCTCTTTCTGTTTCAGTTGGTTCAGGCAAAAAACCATCAACAAACTGTGATGGAAGAACATTTGACCATTCATCAAGAGAAGGCCAGTTTTGCGTAGAATGATTATTTACAGTGATTAGCACCTCTTTTGCCAAGTCTAATACTGCGCGTACATCATGACAGGACACAATGAATCTGGCGATTCCAACACCAGTAGCTTTTTCTGTTGACTGGGGAGGGTTTTGCAACCTCTCCCTCTCCAGTAATATTTGCCGCAATTTTTCATCACTTACTTGCATCTTTTCCTGTCCCCTGAATGATTTTGCCTTGTAACTCTTTCAGTTTTTCGGGCCTTATTCCATATTGATCCTTAGCTTTCGTTGGATCAGCAATAACAGGTTTTCCTTTATTTTCTGGCAATCGAGCAACACTTTCTTTCACAGCAGTATTTCTTAAATCATCCAGAACAGAGTGAGGTACTTCAAACGTTTTTATCGTTGCACCATCCATATTCTGAGTGCCACGTTTTTCGAAGAATTCCAGCGCCCTGGCTTTATCACCAAAATTTAAATATAACGTTGTACTGCCAGTGATGCTAACCTGCCCGTTGTCTCCAATTAAAATACGAGTGTTTGGTGCTCCCTCAACACGATATACAGTTACAGTACTTGGGCCTTTCAACCCCCATACAGCACCACCTATAGCTGCTGTGGTGTGTGTTATCGCCATTCCGGTATACAGCGCAGACGCTGTTTCGATGCTGACACCCCAGTTACTGGCGATGGTCTGGATGTCTTTGGCTTTCTGGGCTTGAGCGTCTGCGGTTGCGTATTGCCACATCAGACCATCGACTTTATCAGCACCCTCTTTGTATACACTGGCCATCGTGCCAATATACTGACCGTCCATCTGTTCGTCGTAGCTCTTGCCCATCGCGGTCAGTTCCTGACGCAACCCGCTACATTGCGCTGAAGACAAGCTCTTACACGCATCATCAATCGCTGCATCAAACGCCTTATCCTTCGCGTTCAGGTCACTAATTAACTGCTCTGCCTGCTGTTTCTTCTCACCTTCCAAGTACGGCAGCAACCATTTCGCATCCTGACGTTGCTTCTCGTCAGTTGCATTCAGCGCATTATTCTCCACCGCATTCTTGCCGGCCTGAGCACCCGCCAGAGCATTCGCGGTGCTATCGCCCGTCACACCGCCTGCCAAACCCGCTGCCAGCGTCGACAGCGCACTGAGACTCTGCTTCTGCTCCTCACTCAGTTTAGCAATTTTTCCTGGCGTGTCTGCTCCATATAACTTCTCTGCCAGATAACGCGCGGCCAATTCACCACCAGCAGCACCCGCTGCCCCTGCCGCAGCGCTGTTGCCGCTCACCTGCGCCGCTATCGCGCCCCACACCGCATGGGCAAGCGCGTTGGCCGTTTCATTCGTGCCGGTATACTTCTTGATTTGCTCTGCCGCGTACGGGCTCAGACCACCAGCAAGTGCCTGGGAGATATTTCCTCCTGCCAGCCCCTGCAACGCCGCCGTCACGGCTTGTGCCGCTTTCTGCACGTCACTGCCCGTACCATACTGCTTCATGGCCCCTTTATACGCAGCGGTGTCTTTCAGGATGTTGACGTACCGGTCAATCTCTTCCTGCTTGGCATTTTTTCCCGGCTCCGGCGGCAGTTTGCCATCTTTCGCCAGATCGGCCTTCGCCGCATTCAGCCCGTTTATCTCACCCTGCGTGCGGATGATATCCGCTGCCTGCCCACCGATCTCACCGATCAACTGCGCCTGTTTCAACCGCTTCTGCTCTTTCTCCTTGTCAAAGATCGGCGCAATGCTGCCGTTGGCATTCGCCGTATCCCGGCTCAGGTCGGCGACATTTTGTTGCTGCTTGTCCTGGTCACGAACAGTGATGTTACCTTCGCTCACCGCCGCCTGCGTGGTGCCGCTGGCATGGCCGCTGCCGTTCAGGCCCGATAGCATCCCGCCCGCCAGGTTGCCCTGGAACGCCTTACCACCAAAGTCGCCACCGCCGCTTATCCCGACCCCGACATGTTCAACGTTGTAGTCCGCCTTATTGTGCAGGTCACTGAAGCCCAGCGTCCCGGTATCCAGGCTGTTTTTGTCCGCCGTGCCCGTTGAACTGATTACCGCGCCATCCAGTTGGGTATGCTCGCCGACCTTAACGTCAAAGCCGCCCTTGCCTGCAAAGATCCCGGTCTGCTCCTGCACCGAGTCGTAGTTGCTGTGCATCTTGTCCTGGCTCAGGTTCAGGTAGCCGGAACCGCTCATCGAGCCCCAGGTGAAGCTGCCACCCGCACTGGCGTTCTGCTGCTTCATGTCGTAGAGATCGCTGTCCTGCTGGCTGGAGAGTGTCAGATTACGTCCGACGTCAACATCCACCTTGTCACCGCTGACCTGTGCACCGGCCAGGGTGGTATCGCGCCCGCTGTTCATGGCAAGCGTCTTACCGCTGTCGATGGTTGTCTCTGTCCACTGCGTACCGGTGCCTTTCTCGCTGCCTTTGCCAGCGTTGACGTTGGCGAACACCTTGATACCCGTGTCTTTACCCAGGCTCAGGCCGATACCGATTTCACCGCCGATGCTCTTGTTGCTCCCCGTCTGCTGCTGGGAATTGGCAGCCCCGGCCAGCAAAATGTCGCGAGAGGCATCGATGGTGGTATCGCCACCCGCCTTCAACTGACTACCCGCAATCACCACATCGCCACTGTTGGCACCGCTGCCTTTGCCGCTTGCGGTCACCGACAGATTATTACCCGTCGTCAACGTCGAACCGGTGACATTGTCAGAGACCTGTTTTTGCGTGGATGACGACTTTTGGGCCCCCAGAGAAAGGCTGATACCAATCGCATTACCCGCATCGCCCTTGGTATTATCCAACACTGCGGCCTGCCCTGCCTGCACCCCAGACAACGCGGCTTTGGTGCCTTGCAGGGCGGCCAAACGGCCATCGCTTTCATTTTTGGTACTCTGCGCTGCCGCTATTGCTGAGTTGGCCGCTGCACCTGCCGCACCGGACAACGCCACCGTCAGGCCACTCTGCTTCTGCTCAAACCGCTCTTCTACCGTACGCAGGTCATGTCCCGGTTCGATAACGACGCTGTCGCCAGTAACGCTGAGATTTTTACCGGCAATCAGATCCGCACCGTCGATATGTGCCTTGCCGCCCGCAACGATATTCACATCGCCACCGGTCGAGCCGATAGTGCTGACACTCTGGCTCTGCGTGGTACCGCCTTCGTTCACCTGATGGCGAGAGCTGGAGCTACCAATCGTCACCCCGATACCACCGGTGCCCATCAGCCCGCTCTTTTTCTTCTCATCCAACCGGTAGCTGGACTGCTCTTCCGTCGCCGCCACGATCTCGACGTTGTTACCCGCTTGCAGGTTAACCTTGCCGTCACCCACAACCGAAGACCCCTTCACCGTCAGATCGTTACCCGCAGACAGCGACACGTTGTCGCCGCTCAGCAGCGTGCCTTTTTCCTGCGTGGCGTAATCTTCCCGCACCGTGTGGGTGGTGGTCTTTGACAGGAACCTTTTCTTGGTTTTGGTTTCTTCGAAGAAGGAGTAGTCGCTTTCGGTGGCGCTGTTGAGCGTCAGATCGCGCCCGGCGCTTACCGCCACATCACCGCTGGCCTGCACCTGTGCCGCATTCAAGGTGGTATCTCGATCGGCGCGAATGGTGGTGTTGCCCCCGCTGGCGATCTCCGTTCCTTGCTGACGTATAGACTCATCCACCTGCTGGCGTTTACCTTCCTTGCTTTCGCGGTATTCACTGGTTTGCTGGGTGTTGAGGTTCACGTCACGCCCGGCGTTCAGGTTGACGTTGTTATCCGCCACTATCGCCGCTGCCTGCGAGTTCACATCCCGGCCTGCATCCAGCGTTAAATCGCCGCCGCTAGTGAGGGTGGTGCGCGTGGCATCGTTACTGCGCTGTTCGGTGCCGTTATCTTTCTGCCGGGTGCTCGCTTCCTGCGTTTGCAGGTTGATATCGCGCCCAGCCATCAGGGCAGTATCACTCTGGCTGCCAACCTGGCTGGCCTTCACGTTGACATCACGGCCTGCATCGGCCGTCAGCGGCCCACCAGCGCTAATTTCGCTGCCCTGGCTGCTGTGAGTTTCGCTCTCTCTTACGTTCCGCCAGCCCTGATATTTATCGGCTCTGTAGGTGGTGTTGGCCAGGACGTTGATATCGCCCCCCGCCAGCAGATCCATTGCACCGCCGGAAGTCAATTTGGCTCCCAGAATATCGATGTTGTTGCCAGCGCTCAGGCTCAAGCTGTCCAAGGCCTGGATGGTGCCGATATCACCGATTTCCGTACGTGACAGCGACAGGCTTTGTGGCATCCAGCCGCCCAGAGAACCCTGGGTATTCCACTGATTCGTCAGCGTCTGGTTGATGATGCTGCCATCAAGGCTTTCCAACCGTACCGTTTTGCCGCTGATGATTGAGCCGATATTGTTGATATCGCCAATCGCGCTCAGTTGCAGGTTACCGCCCGCATTGAGCAGGCCAGCATTGAGGTTGCTGATGCTGTTCTGGCTTTCGAGCGTCAGCGCGTTCTGTGCGGTCAGCGTACTGCCACTGTTGGTGATGTTACCGGCGGTGAGCGAGACATTTTTCCCTGAAATCACGCTGCCGTTATTGATCGTCACATCTTTTGGTGACAGGTAGAGCTTCGGCACCATTACCGTCTGGCCATTGATGCTGGTCGCTTCCCACCACAAGATGCTGTGATCCAACGAGGCGATCTGCTCCGCCGTTAACGCGACCCCGAACTTCAGTCCCAGCGACTGTTGCGCCCTGGCGGCGTTGTCCATCAGGGTTTGCATCTGCTCCAGATCTGAACCCACGCCGTTCAGATAACGGCTCCCCGTTTGATTGAGCATGGCATTGCTGACGTAACGGGTATCAAAGGCCGCATCCCCCAGGAAACGGTAGTCGTAATCCGGGTGGAGGTTCAGGCGGTTCAGGAAATAGGAGGAGCCGATAAATTTGTCTTCTACCGTGAACTGTTCGTTGGTTTCACGTGGGCTCTGACCTGGGTTGCTCCCCAGTAACGCGTAGAGATCGCCAAACAGGTTCGGATCGAGTTGCCCCAGGCCGTTCAGTTTCGGGTTGGTGGCGATCAGATACGGGCTGTCCGGATCGGTGGACGCCACAAAATAGCCGTTCTCGCCCGTAGGCAGAGGATACGCGCTGGTATCGACCGTTTTGCCTTGATACCGGTTTAAGCCTTTGCCATCCGTGCCGACCAGATCTTGGCCATCGGTGGCAGTATTTTGTAACTGGGTTCCATCCCCCAGATTGGCACTGCCCTGGCCAGCGTCGCTATATTTTTCTAATCCGGTGAGCTCAGGCGTGACGCTATCCAGGCCGCTGCCCCCGTTAATCTGCTGCAGGGCATTCTGTAGGCTGTCTTGCCATTCAGGGGAATTGACCGCCGCTTTATCACCGGCTGACAGCGACTGTTTCTCTACGGCACCGCCAATAGTCTGTTGGCTCAGGGTACTGAGCGTCGGGGTATTGAGAGTGTGACTTACACCACCTGCGTTGGGTGAGGTGGTGGTATTACTCAGATCGTTGGCAAAGTTGGCCACAACGTTACCACCCGCCTGAATAACAGCGCGGTAGAGTGTGATATCACGGCTCTCATACTCCGGCTGTCCGGTTAAGTAATATTGAACAATCGTGTCCACGTCCTGTCGTATATAACCGTTTTTATGTGGCTTCTTAAAGAAATCCAAGCCTAGTGTCTTGCTAAATTCTCCCTTTGCCGTTTTACCATCATAATGATAAGTAAGATATTTTCCCTGAGTCCCTGCCGTTGCACTGACGTTATTGAGCGTTTCACCCGTCAGCGACACATTGCCACCAGCCAGAATATTGCTGGCAATATTATCCAACCGAGCAATTCCCCCTGTCATATCACGCCCAGCAGCAATCTGGCCCGCACCACCACCAGCACTTACGGTTACAGTAGAGGATGAAACCAGGATCTTTTTGTCGACTGCAGAAACCTTGGGAGCCAGATAGTAGTAATAATCAATTGAGCCGTTACCGTGCCCAAAACTGCCGCCAGTCCGTACCGTCTTTACGTAATATCCCAGCTCATCCACTGGCAAGTCACCCAGTTTAAGTGCGACAACCGAACGGCCATTCCAAAGCGTATCCTGCGTTACGGCCTGTTGTTCTTCATTGACCAACCACCCATCGCGCTGATTCAGCAAATGGGCGGTGTTAATGGTGATATCACCATTTTGTGTCTCGATGGTGCCGGAACTGTTCACCACTTCAGCGTTGGCATGGCCTGCCATATCACGCTGCATCCACAGGCTGTTGCCCGCCAGGATGTCACCGCGCAGGTTTGTGATGCTGTTGGCCAGCAGGTACAGGTTGTTACCGGCATACAGCAAGGCAGTATTAATCAGGCTGCCAGCCGCATTCAGCGTCATTGAGCCCAGCGTGCCGGTAAACCCGTCAACGGTGATATCGCTCTGGCTGTTCAGGGTCACGTCGCCCCCTGATTGCAGGGTTCCGGCCGCGTTCATGGCAATGGCGTTGCCACTGAGGATGCTGGCCCCACTTCCGCCGGTGATTTGCCCGTTGTTGGTCAAGATGCCGTACGCCGTGAGGTTGATGCTCTGCCCCTGCAGAGTGCCTTGGTTGGTCAACGCCCCTTGGCTGTCAAGGTTCAGGCTCTGGCCTGCGGCAATCACGTTCTGGTTAGTAAAGGCGTTCACCAGTTGCAGCGTCAGGTTGCCCAACGCCACGACCTGGCCACGCTGGTCAAAATCGCCACTGCTCAGCAGTAAATCGCCCCCGCTGAACATTTTCCCTGTCTCTTGAAGCGCCACCTGACCGGCATTGATGCCAAGCCCGGAGGTACCAAGCAGCGTGCCACCGTTAGTCAGTTGCTGGGTATTCAACGCCAGGTTGCTTCCCTGGATCGTGCCCTGAGTGTTCAGGCTACCTGCGGTCAAGGTTCCCTGCAGTTCTGCCAGCAAGGTACCGCTGTTGTCCAACGCATCCGCATTCAGTAACAGGGATCCTGCCTGTAGCCAACCGGTGTTGGTAAATTGCGAGCCATGGAGTGACAGATCGGAGCCAGCAAGCAGGCTACCGTCATTACGCCCTGATATCGTCCCTTTGAACCGGGTGTCAGCACCGCTTTGCATCAAGCCGCTGTTGACCCAGTACGGCGAGGTAATGGTGAGTGCGTTCTGGCTGAGAAGGGTACCCGTGGCGTTATTGGTCAACCCACCGCTAAGGTTCAGCGCTAAGCCTGTTTCACCTTGTACGCGTCCGCTGTTGGTTAGCGTACCGCTGTTAACCCATACGCCGTTCCCCTGGATACGCCCAAGGTTGGTGACCGAGGCCGCATCCAGTTTCAGGTCCCCCGCCGTCAGCAGGGTTTTATCTTGCTGCTGGGTGAAATCTCCGGTTAGCGCGACCATCAGGCCGTCAACGCCGCTGATTTCGCCCTGATTATTCAGGGTGTCAGCGCGTAGGGTGAGATTTTTTGCCAGCCACTGCCCGGCGTTGGTCAACGACTTTGCCTGTAAAACAGCTGCACCATTGGCGGTAATTTTGCTGCCAGCCGTCGAACTCAACGCCCCAGACAGAGCCATTTGCAGCGCATCCGCACTGTGGATTGAGCCGCTGTTATTCAACGTCTGAGCATTCAGCAGAACCTGTTGCCCCTGCCAGCGACCGTCATTGGTCACCGTTCTGCCATTAACAGAAAGCGTTCCCTGCGTCAGAAGTGAGCCCTGACTGCGGTTCACCAGCGTCAATAACGGGACGGAGAATGCCTGAATGCCTAACGTCAGCGACTGCAGGCCGATCAGCGTACCGGCGTTATTCACCAAGTTCTGCGTCAGGTTGAGGATGTTACCCTGTACGGCACCTTGGTTGTTCAACGTAGCGCCCACCAAAGACAGATTTCCATCGCTCAGAACGGCACCGTCATTGGTCAGCGTCTGCGTCTGTATTTCACTGTTACCCTGGCTAAGCAGTGACCCTTCATTCACCAGTTCATCGGTGACGTTGACGGCCAGAGAATCACTCCCCAGCAGGCTGCCACTGTTCATCCAGCCCGTGGCCGTGACGTGGGTTTGTCCCCCCTGAACCAACCCTTCTGAGGTCAGTTGCCCAGCCTTCAGCGACAACGCGCCCCCTGCCAACGTACGGCTTGACGCCCCCAGCGTCAGCGCATCACCGTGGGCATTCAGCCACTCGCTACCTTGCCATAATCCCGTGTTATTCAGCGTGGCGGCATCCAGCGTCAACCGGTTGGCAACCAGCTTGCCGCTGTTGGTTAGATAGTCGCCGCTCAGGTTCAGCGTCCCCAGGCTGCCCATCTGCCCGCTATTTTGCATCGTGTTAGCCACGGTGCCGGTCAGGCCCGTAACCGCGTTTATCGATCCGCTGTTATCCAGGCTATCGACGCCAAAGGTCAGGCTATTCCCCTGCCAGGATCCAGCGTTGGTAACTGCGCCACCGTTGAGTGTCAGTTCACCACCGCTCAACAGTTGTGCACCGGCCAGCACGTTCAGCGCGGTGCTGTTCAGAGTCAGCCCGGCATTGCCCTGCATGATGCCGCTGTGAGTCACGGTGCCGCTGTCCACCGCCAGCGTATTACCCGCCAACACCCCGGCATTGTTCACCGATTGGCTGCGGAAGGTGGCATTTTCACGGGCCACCAGTTGGCCGCCTTGCTGGTTTACCAAGCCTCCCTGTACATCAAGGTTCAGGTTGTTCGCCAGGATGCTGCCCTGGTTGGTGAATTGCAGGCCGGTGAGAGACAAATCATCATTCACCTGCAATAGGCCAGCGTTATCCAGTTGTTCGAGCGCCAGCTCCAGCGCACCTCCGCTGACCAGCTTCCCGCTGGCAAGGTTACTGATATTGGGGATAGCCAGTTGCAGATGGCTGTTGCCCTGTAGCAAACCACTGTTGGTCAGCTGTGGCGCGGTCAATACCACCTTGTTTGCCGCCAGAGTGCCCTGATTGAGAATCTGGGCCGCCGTGAGATCAAAACGATCCTGGCTCAGTAACTGGCCACTGTTGAGCATGTCCCCGATCAGGTCTGCCGTCAGGCGATCTTGCGCCTGGGCACTGCCCCTGTTCTGCCAGGTCTGGGCTTTCACCGCCAGTTGTTGCCCCTGCAGAGCACCCTGGTTGACCAACTGTTGGCCTTCAAGGTGCAACGTCCCACTCGATAACATCTGGCCTGTGGCTGCGTTATTGAGATGAGTGCCGGAAAGTTGCAGGGATTGGCTACCCTGCACCAGCCCCTTGTTGATAACGTCGCCCACGACGGCGAGCAGGTTGGCCGCCAGCCATCCCGCGTTGTCCACTGAGCCCGCAGAGACGGTCATCTCTTGCTGGCCGAGGATCTTCCCTTGGTTGGTCAACGTATTGGCGACTGTCAGGCTCGCCGTTTGTTCACTCAGCGCATTGCCGTTGTTAAGCCATTCTTGGGTGGACAGATCCAGTGTCTGGCCCTGAAGCAATCCGCTATTGGTCAGCGAATCTGTCCGTAATGTCAGTGCTCCGCCACTGAGTAAAGCGCCACCGAGCTGGTTGTCTAACGTGGAGGTGCCGAGATTGAGTTGACGGCTGCCTTGTAGAGTTCCCGTATTGAACAGGGCCGTGGTATCCAAGGTCAGCGTCGTTGCAGCCAGCAGGCCGTCATTACTAAACTGAGGGGTGGTCAGCACCAGGGAGCCGCTCGCGTTGACGGAGCCGTTTTGCTGGTTGCTGAACTGTTTGGCCAGTGACAGGACCATCATGACCGCCTGCATCGTCCCGGCGTTAGTCAAGGTGTCTGCAATCAGGTTTAGTGAACCGCCGGTGAGTACACGCCCACGGTTGGTGGCTTCCGCAGCCTTGATAGCAAGAGCGCTGTCGCCCTGCACCGTGCCGCTATTGGCGATGCTGTTGGTGTTCAGGGTCAGTTGATCGGCAGCCAGTTGCCCGGCATTGGACAACCCCATACCGTTTAGTGAAAGCTTATCTTTCGCCAGCAGTAAACCGTTCTGCTGGTTATCGACCCGCTGGATTTTGGCCGTCAGGTTCACGGCATTGATTTCACCGCTGTTGAGCAGTTGATCGCCGCTGAGCACCAAATCCCGATCGGTGGTGATCAGCCCGGCGTTTTTCAGCGTCGGGATGGCCAGCGACAGGGCGTTGGCCGTATACACGGTGCCGCCCTTCTGGTTGTCCATCAGGCGGGCAATAAGCTCCAGGGTCTGGCTGCCTTGTAGCAAGCCGCTGTTGGTCAGCGTCTGGCTGTTAATCTTCAAGACGGGAGCGACCAGCGTGCCCTGGTTGGTCAGGGTGTCCGCCTTCAGGGCCAGGGTTGCGGCATGGCTTTTACCCCTGTGCAGCAGTGAGCCAGCCTCTACCGTTAATGCCCCTTTCGCCGTTTGGGTACCCGCCAGCGTGGCTTGTTGTGCCTGGAGGGTGAGATTGCCCCCGCTTTGTATCTGAGTACCCGGCTGCGTGTTCAACGTCGTGCCATGCCAGGCCAGATCGCCACCCGCATTCCATTCCCCGCCTAACGTGGCGTTACCCGCGTTAACCGCGATCCTGCCTTGGCTGGTGGTGAGGGAATCTGCCGCCGTGGCCAGCGTATCGCTGTTGAGGGTTAACCCCGTCGCGCCGGAGATCAGGCCATTCTGTTGCAGGGTTCCAGCCCACAGCATCAGGCTGTCGTCGCTCAGCAACTCGCCGTAGCGGCCATTTCGCAACGTATCTTTAACGGTAAGATCGGCTTTGCCTTTGGCGCTCAAGGTGCCGTCTTGATCCAACGTCTGGCTGGTAAGGGCCAGCGCTCCTCCACTCAGTATCCTGCCGCCGTTGGCGAGTGACTGGCCGCTCAACGACAGGTTGCCCTGGCTCTGAACGGTTCCACTGTTTGCCAGGTTGGAAAGGGTGCTTTGTATCGCCCCATTGGCCGCCAGCGTGCCGCTGTTGACCAAGCTAGCGCCGCTGAGGGTGAGGTTTTGCCCGGCGGTCACTTGCCCCTGCGTCATACCGCTGTTGAAAAACGTCATGTCGACATGGCGGGCAGCATCAATCTGGCTCGAACTGTCCACCCGCGCGTCACGAGCCCGCAGGCTGACATCGTTGCCAGAGATCAGCTTGCCGCTGCTCATCTGCAACGTACCACCGCTGGTGAGAGCGATATTCTGGTCACTGACCAGCCTCCCCCCCTGCTGGGAAAGGTCCCCCTGGCTGTTTAACGTGATGGAGCCGGTGGCCTTGTGGTCACCCAACATGCTGATACTTTGCCCTGTCGCCGTTAATGTACCGCCTTGCGCCAGCGAATTATTGAGCGTCAATTTGCCGTTGGCATCCAGGGTGATATCCCCGGCACGGGCATTGAGGTTACCGAGGTTGACGCCTACGCCTTTGTCGCTGGAAACCAGATGAATACGGTTGGCATACATGCCGCCCAGCGCACCGGCATCGACCGCCACTTTAGGCTCCTCTCCCTGGCCCGCGATCGGGGTCGCATTGCCCTGCGCATCCACACGGTTGGCCCCCAGCGTGAGGGTGGCATCCTGGGCATACAGCTGGGCGTTGATCTCGGTAGCACGGGCGATCAGGGCAAATTTCCCGCTCTGGCTGGCATCCAGTCCTTTGCCCTGAATGCTGATGGCCCCTTGCGTGACTTCCAGCGCCTGCAGTTTGCCGTCCGGCCCTAACACCGGTTTACCGGTGGTCAGCGTCGCATTCGGGGTGTTGATGAAGCCGCAGCCGGCGCAGGTGATGCCGTAAGGGTTGGCAACCATCACGTTGGCCTGTTTGCCCGCCACCTCCATATAGCCTTGCAGCTGGGAGCGGTTCGGGGCGACAACCTCGTTGATGATGCCTTGGGCTTCCTGCCCGGCCTTCAGATTGGGGTTGTTCTGGATCAGGCCGCCAAGCTGGGTCTGATTGAGCTGCCCGGTGGCGTTGTTGAGGATTAGCCCCTGTTTGCCCACGTTGAATTCATTGTATTTATTGTGGGAAATGCCCGCCTGATTAGGCGTGGCGATGTTGACCACCGGCACACCATTACCAGCCTGATCGAGTCGGGTATTCCCTTCGGCAACGTTAACACCGTTCGCCAAGGCGGGCAGCAACGGCTGCCAGGCCAACAGGCTGCACAGGGTATAGCTCAGCCAACGCTGGCCAGCATGAACGGGTCTATCCTCTTTCATCGTCATCCTTGAAATCCTTCCCTGTGAATTAAAGAACGATGTTAATACGGTAGTAAATCGATACCCGGTCCGGCTCTAACCAGCTCGGATGCGCCAGCGGCCAGCCAACGGTAAATTGGCTGCTGAAATAGCGATTGCGGCTGCCCAGTCCCACCGCGCCGCCCCATAACGTGCCGGAAGCGTAGGTATCCACAGAGTCGTGGCGCAGATAACCGCCATCTACGGCAGCCAATACGGAAATATCGCCCAGATACGGCAGGCTGAACGGCGACCAGTTGACCTCGTTACGCCAGTAGCCGCCTTTATCGCCGGAGAGATACTGTTCCTTGAAGCCACGCACCGAACTTTCGCCACCGAGGGTCAGGCGTTCACTGCCGTAAAGGCGATCGGGTGTCCACTGGCCGTACAGGCTGGTGAGGTAGTTCCAGTTTGGTGTCAACGGCAGATAATAGCTGCCGGAGAGAGTGTATTTATTAAACTCCGCCCTAGGTGCTTCGCTGGCTTTACCGCTGTCATCTTCCGCGCCTAACCAGGGAACGCCACGGCTGTAGGAAGGATTGAGCGTGGCAAACCCTCCCCACAGTTTTTGGCTATGGCTCATACCCAGAGATACGCTGGTCAGTTTGCGGCTGCTACTGTCCAACCGGGTGTCATTAAGATAGTTGCGGTTGATGCGGTGGGTCAGGCCCAGCGTCAGGCCGGTTTTCATGTCACTGTTACGGAACAATACGCGCGAAACGTTGAAGCGATGGGTTTGACTGTCGCCGGTGGATCGCCAATCAAAGCCCTGATTGTCGATCGTCGAGAGATAGTCGCTGTAAGAATAGTTGTAATCCACCAGCCAATAACCATAAGGCAGGCTGACACCGGCCTGTACGCTGCGGGCATCGTGATCGTTGGCGAAATCGCTGCTGCGCGCGCCGGTCACAAACCACTGATCCGCCAGCCCCAGCAGGTTATTGCCGGTCAATGAGCCGTTGATCTGCCCGGTGCCGGTACTCTTTTGCCCGCTATTATCAAAACCCAGCCCCAGCATCACCGGGAACTCGGGTTTGGCGGTCAAATTGACCACCGAATAACCCGGTTGGCTGCCGGGCAGGATTTCAATCTGCACCGGTTGTTGGCGCAGGCGGTTGATCTGCTCCATGCCCTGTTCGATATCGCGCAGATTAAGGATGTGGCCCACCAGGCCTGGGAACGCCATCTTCAGCATTCTGTCATCCCGTTGGTCCAGCCAGATCTTCTCCAGTTGCCCTTCCAGTACCAGCAGCTTCAGTTCCCCATGGGACAGGTCTTGCTCGGTCAGGAAAGCGCGGCTGGTGATATAGCCCCGTTCGATATACCAGTCGGAAACCTGCTGCACCAGGGTGTTGATCTGGGCCAGATTCAGGCAGCGTTGCAGATAGGGCTGCGTCAAGGCTTGCCGCGCACGGGCGGGCAGATGGCTGGCACCTTCAAGGTGAATGGTCGTAATGGTGAAGCACGGCCCGCCGGGGGCTGTGGCTGCTGGCGTTTGTGGCAGCACCGGGGACAGGCTGCGTTGCAACTCCTGTCGTTGCTGTTGGTTTTGCTGCAACAATTCGCGTTGTTGCTGTTGGATAGTATCTCGATCCGCCGGGCTGAGCATATTGGCGCCAGCAGCCGAACTGAGGGAAAGAAATAACAATGATACTGCCAATCGCTGAGTTACTGAGTCCATTCAGATAAACCGCCTTAATGATTTTGCGGCATTCTAACGACAGGATTCAGCATCAGACAAGCAGGAGATCGTGACTTTGCGGGACCTGATGTCATCAATATTAGGATAAATCTCAAGATTAGACGGGGTAAATATCCTTAACCCGATTTAATCCATTCAATTTATTTGTTGAGTGCAAATTAAATAGTCAATTATGCCAATTAAGCAAAGATATTTCTGATTAAACAAAAAATCGGCAACTACGTCACATATCTACGATAGATTAAGCCATCAATTAAGCCCAACCCGTTAAGTGGGCGCAGCATGCAGCACCCATCTGGCCAGATGCCCTATGCTGCGCTTGATGCTCAGTTCGCTAACGCCTCTGAACCGCCTTTGTCCAACGGCTCTTCCGGTTCGGCTGGCAGCACCATATAGGTGCCCTCAAATACGGCCCCTTTGTCATCGTCACCGAATAAATGTACTTCTGCCTGCACGCGCGCCCGGCGGCCACGTGCCAAACGGGCCAGATCGCCACTCAGTGAACTCAGATCGGCAACGGCTCTCGGCCTGCCGGTGATCGGTTTACTGTAGCGGATATGCGCATCCGCCAGAATGATGGTGCCGCCCAGATGACGCTCACGCAACAGCAGCCAGATCAATCCCCAGGCCGTCAGCGTGGCCAGCGAAAACAGGCTACCGGCAAACAGCGTATGGTGCGGATTCTGGTTGCCGACTTCCGGCATGGTGGTCACAAAACGCTGGCCGGTATATTGGCTGATGCGTACGCCCATCTTTTCGCTCAGCGGAATATGATCGTACCACGCCTGCTGCAATTGCCCGCACCAGTCAGGGCGGTGCAAAATATCGTCCAGCGTCGCTACCGGCTTGATCATCAGGAAGTGGCGTATCGGCGTGGTTTGCGGCGCGGTGATCTCCCCCTGGCTTTCAAACCCCAGCTTGGCGAAGAATTCGACCGCATCCTCACGCGCGCTGCACACGACGCGCTTGACGCCTTCCTGTCGCGCCACCGATTCCAGCGTCATCGCCACCAGCGTCCCCAGCCCTTTATCCTGCACTGAAGGGTCAACCGCCAGAAAACGTATCGCGGCCTCGTTGTCGGCATTGATATACAGTCGCCCGATAGCGACGATATTGCCACTCTCGTCCACCACCATCTGGTGATGGGCCATGGCGTCATAGGCATCCTTTTCCGAACCCACCGGCTGGTGCAGCGGTTTGCGCAGCATTTCCCAGCGAAACTGGTAATAATCCTTCAGTTCTTGCTCTGTTACGGGTACTCGTAGGTGATACATAGACGCCTTCTCTCCAAATCATGTTTCCTGCGGAGCCATTCAATAGGCGTGCCGTTGCCGTCAATTCGGGCCGGGTTGTGACTGACCCCACGCCTCGGTGGGATGAGCACGGCTTCGGCCCAACAGGGCAAGTCAGTTAGCCTATTGGGTGGTTCCTAAACTTGCAGCCAGAAAGTCACCGGCCCATCGTTCACCAGCGCCACTTTCATGTCCGCAGCGAACTGTCCGGTCTGCGTTTCCACGCCGCGTTTACGGCACTGCTCGGCAAAATAGTGATATAGCCGCTCAGCCTCGAGGGGCGAGGCTCCGCGCGAAAAACCCGGCCGCATGCCTTTTTGCGTATCCGCCGCCAGGGTAAACTGTGAAACTACCAGTACGCTACCGCCGGCCTGTTGCACGTTGAGGTTCATCTTGTCGTTCTCGTCGCCGAAAATGCGGTATCCCAATACCCGCTCACACAGGCGGTCGGCTTTCTTTTGGTCATCGTCTTGTTCTACGCCCAATAACACTAACAAACCCGGGCCAATTTTGCCTATCGTCTCGCCGTCAACCGTGACGCTGGCGTTTGATACCCGTTGAATCAATGCAATCATGACTGCCCTTCCTGCTGATTATCCTGTTGTTGCTGCTCGACTTTATGTTGCCGGTACGCGCGATATTCTCCCAGAGTGACGGTGATCTCGGCACCCAATAACACGATACACCAGCTCCAGTAGACCCACAGAAATAAAATCGGGATCACCGCCAGCACGCCGTAAATCAGCTGGTATGACGGAAACATGGTGACGTACAACGCAAACCCCTTCTTGCCCAGTTCAAACAGCAGGCCAGCCACCAGCGCGCCGATCAACGCATCTTTCGACGGTACGCGCACCGTCGGTACCACGCTATACAGCAGCCAGAATGAAACCCACGACAGTATCAACGGGAAGATGCGCAGAAGCTGCTCGACCAGACTGTTGACGCCGGTTTGCGCCAACCAGTTCAACGACAGCAAATAGGAACTGATCGCCATGCTGGCACCCACCAGCAGCGGCCCCAGCGTCAGTACCATCCAGTACACTGCGAACGAATACACCATCGGCCGCTTGTTTTTGCTGCGCCAAATGGTGTTCAGCACGCTGTCCACCGACGACATCAGCAACAGCGCGGTGACTATCAGGCCGCAGGTACCGACGGCGGTCATTTTGTTGGAGTTGGCGACGAACTGTTCCAGATAGCGCTGGATGACATTGCCGGCAGCCGGCATGAAGTTGTTAAAGATAAAGCTCTTAAGCTGCATGCTGACGTCGGAAAACATCGGGAAGACCGAAAACAGCGCAAATACCACGGTGATCAGCGGCACCAGAGACAGTAGGGAAACGTAAGCCAGGTGGCCTGCCAGCATGGTCAGGCCATCGCTGTCGATGCGCTTTATCAGCAGGCGGCTAAAGGTCACGCCCGGTTTGATCGATGACGGCAGCGCCTTGCTGCGGAATAACGACATACTCACTCCTTGTCAGTTCGTATGCCTTGAGCTTAACCTGCCTGACTCAACCGGCAAAATAGGCCGGCACCACGTCGCGGTCGGTGACGTGCACCGCCTTGATGCCCACCGCCTGCGCTGCGCTGACGTTAACGGGATGATCGTCAAAAAATACCGCCTGCTCGGCCGGGGTGTGTTCCGCCTCCAGTACGTATTGGTAAATAGCCGGATCCGGTTTGCGCAGGCCGATGTCCTGCGACAGATACATCGCGTCAGCCGCCGCCGCCACTTCAGGATAATGCTGCGGCCAGTAGTTGCAGTGCAAGCGGTTGGTATTGGACAGCACCACGACGCGGTGTCCTTCATTGCGCAGCCGCTGCATGATGGCGATCACTTCCGGGCGCAGAGCCACGAAAACCGCCTGCCAGCCGGTAGAAAACTGTTCAAAGCTGAGGGCAATGCCCATTTCTTCACACAGGCTGGCGGCAAATTGCTGGTCGCTGATTTCCCCGCGCTCATGCTGCTGGAACACGTCGCCCATGGTGAAACGTTCATTCAGCACCGCCAGTGGCGTGCCGCTCAAATTGCTCCATACACCCAGTACGCGTTTGAAATCGATATCGACGATCACATTACCTAAATCAAAGATGTACAGCATAGTCCTCTCCTGGCGGGCCGGTGAGAGTTCACTGTAGCGGGAAAAGTAAAGGCTGAACAGAGAGCGAACGGAAAAGCGCATAGCGCGCCGCAGAAACGGGGGAAAGCAGAGGAAAAAACTCAGGGCGCCGAACGCGCCCTGGGAATGCGGCATCGATACCGGTCAGCGCTCAGGCCGCAGCCTGACGCTCACCGGATATCAATAGGCAATTACACGTCTTTAGGACCGCGGCTTGCACGCTTACGATCGTTTTCCGTCAGGTGACGCTTACGGATACGGACCGAGGTTGGCGTCACTTCTACCAGCTCGTCATCATCGATGAATTCCAGCGCTTGTTCCAGAGTCATCTTGATGGCCGGAACCAGGGTAGTCGCTTCGTCAGTACCGGAAGCTCGCATGTTGGTCAGCTTCTTACCGGTCAGGCAGTTCACAGTCAGGTCGTTGGAACGTGAGTGAATACCGATAATCTGGCCTTCGTACACTTCCGCACCGTGGCCCAGGAACAGCTTGCCGCGATCCTGCAGACCGTACAGGGCGAACGCTACCGCCTTGCCCTGACCGTTGGAGATCAGCACGCCGTTCTGACGCTGGCCGACTTCGCCCGGACGCACGTCGTCGTAGTGGCTGAAGGTGGAGTACAGCAAACCGGTACCCGAGGTCATGGTCATGAACTCGTTACGGAAACCGATCAAGCCACGACTTGGGATCACGTAGTCGAGACGCACACGACCTTTACCGTCTGGATCCATGTTTTTCAGGTCAGCTTTACGCTCACCCATGGCTTGCATCACGGAACCCTGGTGCTGTTCTTCGATGTCCAGCGTAACGTTTTCGAATGGCTCTTGTTTACGGCCATCGATTTCACGGAAGATAACTTTCGGACGGGATACCGCCAGTTCGAAACCTTCACGACGCATGTTTTCGATCAGTACCGACAGGTGAAGCTCACCACGGCCAGATACGCGGAATGCGTCAGCATCTTCGGTTTCTTCAACGCGCAGTGCCACGTTGTGCACCAGTTCCTTGTTCAGACGCTCAAGGATTTGACGCGAAGTCACGAACTTACCTTCTTTACCACAGAATGGTGAGGTGTTGACGTTGAAGAACATGGTGACGGTCGGCTCATCAACAGACAGCGCCGGCAGTGCTTCCACCGCAGAGGTGTCACAGATGGTGTCGGAGATGTTCAGTTCGCCCAAACCGGTGATAGCGATGATGTCGCCCGCTTCAGCCAGGGTGGACTCGATACGCTCCAGACCCATGTGGCCCAGCACTTTGCCCACTTTACCGTTGCGAGTTTTACCTTCGCTATCGATGATGGTGACCTGCTGGTTTGGCTTCACTTTGCCACGCTTGATACGGCCGATACCGATTACGCCCA
This sequence comes from Serratia sp. Sp408, assembly GCF_057180665.1. Lineage (NCBI taxonomy): Bacteria > Pseudomonadati > Pseudomonadota > Gammaproteobacteria > Enterobacterales > Yersiniaceae > Serratia > Serratia sp. Sp408. The sequence continues at coordinate 16,939 of NZ_JBXUFT010000010.1, read as the reverse complement.
GATAGTTGTTGTAGTCCAACTGGGAGATTTGCATCTGGAACGGTGCTTCCAGCTCAACCTGCGGTGCAGACACGTGGTCGACGATAGCCTGATACAGCGGGGTCATGTCTTCCGCCATGTCGTTGTGGTCAGTACCGGCGATCCCCATCAATGCAGAAGCATAGATGATTGGGAAGTCGAGCTGCTCGTCGGTAGCGTCGAGGTTAACGAACAGGTCGAAGACCTGATCAACAACCCAATCTGGACGCGCGCCAGGGCGGTCAACCTTGTTGATTACCACGATCGGCTTCAGACCGTTGGCAAATGCCTTTTTGGTCACGAAGCGGGTTTGCGGCATTGGGCCATCCATTGCATCCACAACCAGCAGCACCGAGTCAACCATTGACATCACACGCTCAACCTCGCCGCCGAAGTCGGCGTGTCCTGGGGTATCCACGATGTTGATGCGGTAGTCTTTCCAATTAATGGCGGTGTTTTTTGCGAGGATGGTAATCCCACGCTCTTTCTCCAAATCGTTGGAGTCCATTACGCGTTCGGTGGCTTCTACACGCTCTCCGAAAGTACCGGATTGTTGCAGCAGTTTGTCAACCAGGGTGGTCTTACCATGGTCAACGTGGGCAATAATGGCGATGTTACGCAAATTTTCGATCACAGCTTTGCCTCAGGCATTAGAAATAGCGCGCTATTGTACACGTATTAAGCGAGGTACTAAACAAGATCACAACCATCTCTTATAAACAACTGTGTCCAGGTCAGTTTGTGATCCCTTTCACGGTGCAAAAAGCACCAGCAGGTGCACTTTTGCACCATCTTGGTGCTTAACGGCGCTGCTTTTGCACTTCAATGGTGCAATGCATCACTAATGGTGCATACTCAGATTGGGTAAAAGCCGCACAGAATGGTGATTACCCCGCTTTTATAAAGTTGGCACAGTTTTCGCTTTAGTCTATACAGGGCGAAAAAAAGCCAGAACCACAGATTCGTTCCACGACGACGACAATGATAAATCCGGGAGAGTTAAGTATGTCCGCTGAACACGTTTTGACGATGCTGAATGAGCATGAAGTGAAATTCGTAGACCTGCGTTTCACTGACACCAAGGGTAAAGAACAGCACGTCACCATTCCTGCGCATCAGGTAAATGCCGACTTCTTCGAAGAAGGCAAGATGTTTGACGGCTCCTCGATCGGCGGCTGGAAAGGCATTAACGAATCTGACATGGTACTGATGCCAGACGCCAGCACCGCGGTGCTGGATCCGTTCTACGAAGAATCCACGCTGATTATTCGCTGCGACATTCTTGAGCCAGGCACCATGCAGGGCTACGATCGCGACCCGCGTTCCATTTCCAAGCGTGCAGAAGATTTCCTGCGCTCTTCCGGCATTGCCGACACCGTACTGTTCGGGCCAGAACCTGAGTTCTTCCTGTTTGACGATATCCGTTTCGGCAGCAGCATCCGCGGTTCCCATGTTGCCATCGACGACATCGAAGGCGCATGGAACTCCGGCACCAAATACGAAGGCGGCAACAAAGGCCACCGTCCAGCGGTGAAGGGCGGCTACTTCCCGGTTCCACCGGTCGACTCATCACAGGATCTGCGTTCAACCATGTGTCTGACCATGGAAGAAATGGGTCTGGTGGTTGAAGCGCACCACCATGAAGTGGCAACCGCCGGTCAGAACGAAGTGGCAACCCGCTTCAACACCATGACCAAGAAAGCCGACGAAATCCAGATTTACAAATACGTGGTGCACAACGTGGCTCACGCATTTGGCAAAACCGCGACCTTTATGCCAAAACCTATGTTCGGCGACAACGGTTCCGGCATGCACTGCCACATGTCGCTGTCCAAGAACGGCACCAACCTGTTCGCTGGCGACAAATACGGCGGCCTGTCCGAAACTGCCCTGTTCTACATTGGCGGCATCATCAAGCACGCAAAAGCCATCAACGCCCTGGCCAACCCGACCACCAACTCTTACAAGCGTCTGGTCCCAGGCTACGAAGCACCGGTTATGCTGGCTTATTCTGCCCGTAACCGCTCCGCATCCATCCGTATTCCAGTGGTTGCCAGCCCGAAAGCACGCCGTATCGAAGCTCGCTTCCCGGATCCGGCTGCCAACCCGTACCTGTGCTTCGCTGCCCTGCTGATGGCAGGCCTGGACGGTATCATCAACAAGATCCACCCTGGTGATGCCATGGATAAAAACCTGTACGACCTGCCGCCGGAAGAAGAAGCCGAGATTCCAAAAGTGGCCGGTTCACTGGACGAAGCGCTGGCTGCACTGAGCGAAGACCGCGAGTTCCTGACCCGTGGCGGCGTGTTCACCGACGATGCGATCGATGCCTACATCGATTTGCGTAAAGAAGAAATGGACCGCGTGCGCATGACGCCACACCCGGTTGAGTTCGAACTGTACTACAGCGTTTAAAGCATCATCTGCGCCACCGCGCGTGGCGCAACCAATTTTAGTTGTCGTTTTTTTGTTGCCGTGGAAACTTTCAGCCCATCTTCGGATGGGCTTTTTTCACCACGCTATTATCGGTAACACTACGCCATTCCGTGCTTATCAAGGATGGAGTAGGATAGATGCACCAAAAAAGTGCAGAGCGTCTGCTATACCCACAAGATCTCAAGGTGCAGCGAGACGGCAACCGTGCCGATACGGCGGGGTCTGCCAGATGACCGGGTAAGCAAGGACAGCCATTGCCGCTGTACCTTGAAAGATGAAGGGCATATATGGCAACTGACAAATTGCCCGACGCAGGGCAAATCCTCAATTCACTGATCAACAGCATTCTGCTGTTGGATGACTCACTGGCGGTACACTACGCCAACCCAGCGGCTCAACAACTGCTGGCGCAAAGCTCCCGTAAACTTTTCGGCACGCCGCTGCCCGATTTGCTCGGCTATTTTTCGCTGAACGTCGATCTGATGCGAGAAAGCCTCAAGGCCGGCCAGGGTTTCACCGACAACGAAGTGACGCTGGTGGTCGACGGGCGGGCGCATATCCTTTCCCTGACCGCTCAGGCGCTGCCTGAAGGCTTTATTCTGCTGGAGCTGGCGCCGATGGATAATCAGCGCCGTCTCAGCCAGGAACAGTTGCAGCACGCCCAGCAAGTCGCAGCACGCGATCTGGTGCGCGGCCTGGCGCATGAAATCAAGAACCCGCTCGGCGGTCTGCGCGGCGCGGCGCAGCTGCTGGCCAAGGCGCTGCCCGATCCGTCGCTGACCGAATACACCAAAGTGATCATCGAACAGGCCGATCGCCTGCGCAATCTGGTCGATCGCCTGCTGGGGCCACAGCGGCCAGGCCAGCACATTACGCAGAGCATCCATCAGGTGGCTGAACGGGTTTGTCAGTTGGTGTCGCTGGAAATGCCAGACAACGTCACGCTGGTGCGCGATTACGATCCCAGCCTGCCGGAACTGGCACACGATCCGGACCAAATCGAGCAGGTACTACTGAACATCACCCGCAATGCGCTACAGGCATTGGGGGAAGCCGGCGGCACCATCACGCTGCGCACCCGTACCGCGTTCCAGATCACGCTGCATGGCACCCGCTATCGGCTGGCGGCGCGTATCGATATTGAAGATGACGGCCCTGGCGTGCCGGCGCAGCTGCAAGACACATTATTCTACCCGATGGTCAGTGGTCGCGAAGGCGGCACCGGCCTGGGACTATCCATTGCCCGCAATCTGATCGATCAGCATTGCGGTAAAATTGAATTCAACAGTTGGCCGGGACATACCGAATTTTCGGTTTACCTGCCCATTCGCAAGTCGAGGTAGCTATGCAACGAGGGATAGTCTGGATCGTCGATGACGATAGCTCCATCCGCTGGGTGCTTGAACGCGCGCTTACCGGAGCGGGCATGAGCTGCGCCACCTTCGACAGCGGTAACGACGTGCTGGAAGCGTTATCGACGCAAACGCCAGACGTGTTGCTGTCTGATATTCGCATGCCGGGTATGGACGGTTTGGCGCTGCTCAAACAAATTAAACAGCGTCATCCGATGCTGCCGGTCATCATCATGACCGCCCATTCGGATCTCGACGCGGCGGTCAGCGCCTATCAACAAGGGGCGTTCGATTATTTGCCGAAGCCTTTCGACATTGATGAAGCGGTGGCACTGGTGGAACGCGCCATCAGCCATTATCAGGAACAGCAGCAACCGGCACGCAGCCAACCGGCCAGTGGCCCAACCGCCGACATTATCGGCGAAGCGCCGGCGATGCAGGACGTGTTCCGCATCATCGGTCGCCTGTCGCGTTCGTCGATAAGCGTCCTGATCAACGGCGAATCCGGCACCGGCAAGGAGCTGGTGGCACATGCCTTGCACCGGCACAGCCCACGCGTCAAATCGCCGTTTATCGCGTTGAACATGGCCGCGATCCCGAAAGACCTGATCGAGTCCGAGCTGTTTGGCCACGAAAAAGGCGCATTTACCGGCGCCAACCAGATCCGCCAGGGCCGTTTTGAACAGGCCGACGGTGGCACCCTGTTCCTGGATGAAATTGGCGATATGCCACTGGATGTTCAGACTCGCTTACTGCGCGTACTGGCGGATGGCCAATTCTATCGGGTCGGTGGCTATGCGCCGGTGAAGGTCGACGTGCGGATTATCGCCGCCACGCACCAGAACCTGGAACTGCGCGTGCAGGAAGGCAAATTCCGTGAGGATCTGTTTCACCGTCTGAACGTCATCCGCGTCCATCTGCCGCCGCTGCGCGAGCGCCGTGAAGATATCCCGCGCCTGGCGCGTTATTTCCTGCAGGTGGCGGCCAAAGAGCTGGGGGTGGAAGCAAAGAATCTGCATCCGGAAACGGAAACCGCCCTGACGCGCCTGCCCTGGCCGGGCAACGTACGTCAGTTGGAAAATACCTGCCGCTGGCTGACGGTGATGGCTGCCGGACAGGAAGTGTTGATCCAGGATTTGCCCGGCGAACTGTTCGAAACCGCCGCGCCAGAAACCGGCGGACACAGTTTGCCGGACAGCTGGGCGACGCTGCTGGCACAATGGGCCGACCGCGCGCTACGTTCCGGTCATCAAAATCTGCTGTCGGAAGCCCAGCCGGAAATGGAGCGCACCCTGCTCACCACCGCGCTGCGCCATACCCAAGGGCACAAGCAGGAAGCCGCCCGTCTGTTGGGATGGGGACGCAATACGCTGACGCGCAAGTTGAAAGAGCTGGGAATGGAATAATTACCGCATTGCCGCGTTGAGACAACTAATAGCCGCCACGCCTGGCGGCCGTTTTTTTACGCTAGATAACCCGCGAAAATTGCTGGGTGCGCGCCTGTTTGCGCAGGTAGACATCAAAGCACATGCAAATGTTGCGGATCAGCAGGCGGCCACGCGGCGTCACGCGAATCCCCAGCGCATCCCTCTCCACCAGCCCGTCACGCTCAAATGGCGCCAACAGGTGCAGATCTTCCGCAAAGTAATCCGTAAAATCAATCCCATACCGTTGCTCAATCGGCTGATAAGCCAACTGGAAATTGCAGATTAGCGTTTTGATGACATCGCGACGCAGGCAGTCATCTTCGCTCATCGCCAAACCGCGCCACAGCGCGCTACCCTGCTGTTCAACGCTGTCGTAATAGGTCTTCAGCAGTTTCTGGTTTTGTGCATAGCTGTCACCCAACATGCTGATAGCGGAAACGCCCAACCCCAGCAGATCGCTATCGCCCTGAGTGGTGTAACCCTGGAAATTGCGGTGCAGCTTGCCTTCGCGCTGCGCCACCGCCAGTTCATCCTCTGGTCGGGCAAAGTGGTCCATGCCGATAAACTGATAACCGGATTGTGTTAACGAGGCGATGGTCTGTTGCAGGATATCCAGCTTCTGCTGCGCATCGGGCAAGTCAGCATCCTTGATTTTACGCTGGGCGGCGAACAGATCGGGCAGATGGGCATAGTTGAACACGCTGAGCCGGTCCGGGTTCAGCTCAGCCACTCGAGCCAAGGTGAAAGCAAAGCTTTCTGGCGTTTGTCTGGGCAGACCATAAATAAGATCAATATTGGTGGAGTTAAAACCCAGCGCCTTGGCGCGCGCTATCAAGGCGAAAATAAAATCTTCATCCTGCTCGCGGTTAACCAGCCGCTGCACGTCCTTGTTGAAATCCTGTACGCCCATGCTCAGGCGATTGAAGCCTTCGTGGCGTAAATGATCGAGCACGTCCAGCTCAATTTCGCGCGGATCGACCTCGATCGACATTTCCGCGTCGGGCAGGAAATCAAAATGCTGGCGCAGCATCGCCACCAGCCGGCTGATCTGCGCTTTGTCGAGGTAGGTAGGCGTACCGCCACCCCAATGCATCTGGCTGACCTGACGCCCGGCAAACAGTGGCGCCCGTGCGGCGATCTCACGCGCCAGCGCCACCAGATAATCATCCGCCTTGTGGGTCTGCCGCGTCACCAGCTTGTTGCAGCCGCAGAAATAGCAGAGCTTGTGGCAAAACGGAATATGCACGTACAGCGACAGCGGTCGCTCGGGATAGCGCGCAGCAGCGCGTTGGAACGCCGCTTCGTCATAGCTCTGGTTGAATTCCAGCGCAGTGGGGTATGAGGTGTAACGTGGCCCTGAGTAATTGTACTTTTGGATCAGGGCCAAATCCCAGACAATCGCCTGTTCTGACATTGCTTACTCCTTTTCCGTACTCGTTTCTGCCGGGGCCGGGAAAGGGGCATTGCTCTACGCTGTCTGGCCACGGAAGCGCTGCGCAAGCGCGCTTTGCGCCGCGACAGCCGCCATAGTTTACCGAATAACCACAGCAGATAACATGTTAACAGTAAGGTTATTGCCAGAATCGGCCACATGACGCGTTAAAATACGTCTTTCGGGTTACCGCTCTTGAGCAACTTCAGGATATCTTCCTGCTTTTCTTCTTCTTCGTCGTCATCGTCATCGCCCAGCTCAATGCCTAGCTGTTCCATCAACGCATCGATACGATCCAGAGTTTGGTCGACGTAAGCCTGATCTTCAGCGCTCAGCGTTTCACCATCGTCGATACGATCCAGCAACGCATCCAGACGTTCGTCGTTTTCCAGCTTCGCCAGTTCTTCTTCCGGCGTCAGGCGCGGCTTGGCGACGGCTTTTGGCTTGATCTGCGGCTTGGCCTTCACCTTGCCTTCCACCAGCAATGGTACCGGCGTTTTGCTACCGATACGTGGGTCTTTCGCCTCGCCTGACGCTGAGTGTTTCTGTTTGCCGCTCTCTACCTGAGTACGAGAACCGGAGGCCAGGCCACGGCGCTTTTTCAAACGCTTGCGCTCGCGGGCTTCCTGATCGAGTTCCACACGACTTTTCTTTTTGGTTTTTGGCGTCGCCGCTTTACCGCGGGGCGCTTTTGAAGGCTGGTTCATAGCGTTATGCTCTTGAGTATTAGATTCTTCAGTATAGAGGAGCTATACGATTGGGCGGAATCTAGCAGAAAGCAGACAAATAAAAAAGGCGACAGGTTAAACCTGCCGCCTTTTTCAGTCCTTCGTTTGAAGGATATGGCTGCTACGCGCTCCATGCGCACATTCAACATCCCAGTTTTTCCATCTGCTATAAATGCAATCCCTGCCACTACGTCCTTCATCCTGAAAGAAAAATCATCCTTGGGCGCAATCCATTCGCTACCACTCATCCTGAGTGCGCTTCCCGCCAGCATCCAATTGCAAATACTTCACCATCCGTGTGCTGCCAACCCTTCCGCGGTTAACAGGCCAATTCCATCTGAAAACATCCTGGCACTCATTGCACATCCGGTGCGTTCCCTGAGATTTATCGTTCTTCCCGAACGTTCCTGATCCTTCGCGTCCTGCGATGAAGCTACTTTACGCGTATTCAACTCTCGCTCAAGGTACTTACTGACGCCAGGTGGTAATATTATGCAGTTCGAAGAATTAACACATTGTTTTAACTAAAAAAGAACAATAAGCACTTTCGAATAAAGCGACATATCCCCATGTTCGAATGGTCAATGTCTTACACCAAGCCGCCGGGCAAAGGGCAAAAAACCGCACGCCAAGCGGTTAAAAATCAGAAAGCGGCCCATTTTCGCGCTGATGCAGTTATAATCGCCCCCCAGAAAGCCATGCTCATTCGGAGACGAAAAATTTTGACCAGCAAGAATTACAATTATCATATGACCCATTTCGTCACCAGCGCGCCCGATATCCGCCATTTGCCGGCAGATGCGGGTATTGAGGTGGCGTTTGCCGGCCGCTCCAATGCCGGTAAATCTAGTGCACTGAATACGCTAACCAATCAGAAAAGCCTGGCGCGTACCAGTAAAACACCGGGTCGCACCCAGCTGATTAACCTGTTCGAAGTGGAAGACGGCATTCGCCTGGTCGACCTGCCGGGTTACGGCTACGCCGAAGTTCCTGAAGAAATGAAACGCAAGTGGCAACGCGCCCTGGGCGAATATTTGCAAATGCGCAACTGCCTGAAGGGATTGGTGGTGTTGATGGACATCCGCCATCCGCTGAAAGATCTCGATCAGCAAATGATCCAATGGGCGGTCGACGTGGGCACGCCGGTATTGGTGTTGCTGACCAAGGCCGACAAACTGGCGTCAGGTGCGCGCAAGGCTCAGGTTAATATGGTGCGCGAAGCAGTATTGGCATTTATGGGTGACATTCAGGTTGAACCGTTCTCTTCACCGAAGAAAATCGGCGTCGACAAGCTGAGCCAAAAGCTGAATACCTGGTTCAATGAAATCCCACCGGAAGTGCTGCCAGAAGAAGATGACATCGGCGGTGAATAACGCCCGCGCAGCGTGCCGTCGGTCAGGGTCCATGCAAATGGGCCCTTTTTTCTGTCTGTTGCCTGGCGTTTTGTTATCTAATTACAGTTTTGACAAGAAACCATCATAAACACTTATGGCCAAGTCATGCCCGAGCGAGCGAATATGTGAATGTATCAAGGAAATAACGTGCTGGCACCGCTGACGAGGTGATAGGAAAAACTGATGTTTTGCTTTTGTTTTTACAATAAAAAACGCCCCAGTCAATACTGACTGGGGCGGCTAATATTCAGCCAAATCCGATTACGTGAAGTAAAAGGTCTGAAAGATAGAACATCTTACCTCTGTACCCTACATCTGTAACTCTACATCATTTTTTCGCAGGGCAAAAGAATTTTTTGTTGTTTACTTACACAGTTTGCACCGCTATTAGCGTAATATTGCGGAAACAATCACCGCTTGATGTAGCTAAATTACGAAAAAAGCTTGGTTTTTCGCCTGTTACCGTTAACAGCGAGCAGCAAAGGCTGAAGCGGCGCCGATCAATGCGCCTCATCCCAGTTCTTACCCACACCGATATCCACCTTCAACGGTACCGCCAACTCCATGCTCCCTTCCATCAAGCTACGGATACGCAGGCAGGCGTCGTCCATCGCCGACTCATGCACCTCAAACACCAATTCATCGTGAACCTGCATGATCATGCGCACCAGCGGCTGTTGTTGGCCTTGTAACCAGGCATCGACGGCAATCATTGCCCGCTTGATAATATCCGCCGCCGTGCCCTGCATCGGCGCATTAATTGCCGCACGCTCTGCCGCCTTGCGACGCATACCATTACTGGAGCGAACGTCTGGCAGATACAGACGACGCCCATCCAGGGTGCTGACATACCCCTGCTCCGACGCCTGCTGGCGAGTACGTTCCATATATTCCAGCACGCCCGGATAACGTTCAAAATACAGATCCATATAACGCTGTGCTTCACCACGCGGGATCCCCAACTGACGAGCCAGACCAAAGGCGCTCATGCCGTAAATCAGGCCGAAGTTGATCGCCTTGGCGCTGCGACGCTGTTCGTTGGTGACTTTGTCCAGCGGCAGGCCAAAGACTTCGCCAGCGGTGGCGCGGTGAATGTCTTTGCCGGCGGCAAACGCGTTAAGCAGGCCCCGATCTTGCGACAGGTGTGCCATGATACGTAATTCAATCTGCGAGTAGTCGGCCGCCACAATACGGTAACCAGCCGGCGCGATAAACGCCTGACGAATACGCCGCCCTTCATCATTGCGAACCGGAATGTTTTGCAGGTTAGGATCGCTGGAAGACAAGCGACCGGTCGCCGTGACCGCCTGATGATAAGAGGTATGCACACGCCCGCTGACCGGATTGATCATCAGCGGCAGCTTGTCGGTGTAGGTGGTTTTCAGCTTCGCCAAGCCGCGATATTCAAGGATCACTTTTGGCAATGGATAGTCCAGTGCCAGCTCCGCCAACACTTCTTCGTTGGTCGACGGCGCGCCGCCCGGCGTCTTCTTCAATACCGGCAGCTTTTGTTTTTCATACAGAATTGCCTGCAACTGCTTGGTGGACGCCAGATTGAACGGCTCTTCGGCCAGCTCATGCGCCTGAATTTCCAGTTCGCCAAGCCGTTTGCTCAGCTCTTTGGAGTGCGCCGCCAGAATATGCTGATCGATCAACACCCCGGTGCGCTCAATGTGCGACAGCACGGGCAGCAGTGGCATTTCGATCTCGTTGAACACCTTCAACTGCCCGGCGCTTTCCTTTAGCTTCGGCCACATCGCCAGGTGTAACTGTAGCGTCACGTCGGCGTCTTCCGCCGCATAAGGTGCGGCCTGCTCCAAGGCAATCTGGTTGAACGTCAGCTGGTTTTTCCCTTTGCCGGCGATTTCTTCAAAGGTGATGGTTTTATGATCGAGATAGCGATCGGACAGGCTATCCATATCATGGCGGCCGCTGACGCTGTCGAGCACATACGATTCCAGCATGGTGTCATAGGCAATGCCGCGCAGGTCAATGTCGTAACGCGCCAGCAGGCTTTTATCAAACTTAAGGTTCTGGCCCACCTTCAGAGCTTTTTCGTCTTCCAGCAGCGGTTTCAGCGTTTCCAGCACGTATGCGCGATCCAGCTGTACCGGCGCATCCAGGTAGTCATGCGCGACCGGCAAATAGGCGGCAACCCCAGGTTCGATGGCAAAAGACAGGCCGATCAGATTGGCGGTCAGCGTATCCAGCCCGTCGGTTTCGGTGTCAAAGGCAAAAACATCGGCCTTTTTCAGACGTTCAAGCCACTCGGCAAAGGTGCTTTCTTCCAGAATGGTGACATACCCCTCCTGCGACAGTTTGGCTTCCGCCACCGCTTTGGGGGTTTCAGCCGTCACGCTGGACGGTTTTGGCCCATTGGCCACTTTGGCACCGTTACCCTTTTTGTTCTGCAACCAGGTGCCGGCCTCGACGTCTGCCAGCCAGCGTTTGAATTCATAATGCTTGAACAGCTGTTGCAGTTGATCGGCATCTTGTTCGGCAACGGTAAGATCGGCGCAGGTGATCTCCAGTTCGACGTCGGTTTTAATGGTGGCCAGCTGATAAGACAGGTACGCCACCTCTTTATTCTGTTCCAGCTTGGCCGCCATGGTCTTGGCGCCGCGGAAACTCAGAGCCGCAATGCCGTCAAGATTGCCATACAGAGTATCCAGGCCACCCAAGCCTTGCAGCAACGCCTGTGCGGTCTTCTCACCGACACCAGGCACGCCCGGAATGTTATCTGAAGAATCGCCCATCAGCGCCAGAAAATCGATGATAAGCTCCGGCGGCACGCCGTACTTGTCACACACTTCCTGTGGACCGAGGATGGTGTTGTTCATGGTATTTATCAGGGTGATATTCGGCGTTACCAACTGCGCCATGTCTTTATCACCGGTGCTGATCAATACCGCATGACCGGCCTTTTCCGCCTCTTGCGCCAGCGTGCCGATAACGTCATCGGCCTCAACGCCCGGCGTAACCAGCAGCGGCAGCCCCATCGCCTTCACCATGCGATGCAGCGGCTCGATCTGCGCACGCAAATCGTCGGGCATCGGAGGCCGGTGGGACTTATATTCTGCAAACAGTTCATCACGGAAGGTTTTGCCTTTGGCGTCAAAAACCACCGCCACATGGCTCGGCTGGTACTGCAACAGCAGGCTGCGCAACATGTTCAGCACACCGTACATCGCCCCGGTAGGTTCACCTGCCGAGTTGGTCAGCGGCGGGAAGGCGTGATAGGCGCGATAGAGGTAAGAGGAACCGTCTACCAGGATCAATGGGTTTTCTGCAATCTGGGCCATAGCGTTTCTTTTTTCGTGAGAAGACTACGCTAAGGATGCCATAGCTGGCCGTCAGAGACGAACCTTAGCGTGCATTACGGCTAAAAATGATCGGATTTTGCTAAGCGATCCGCACGATCCTGCCTGTGGATAACTTTGTGTATAGAAAAAAGAATGGATTATAAAATAGAAGGCAGGCCGTTAAATGAAGATAAAATCCCCAGACAAATCATTGCACTAGAATTTATCCTAATGGCTAAGCGTATTAATTGGCGTTTTTTGATTTTGTGGATATTACTGGCGCGCAATTTTAATCGCACAATAAATCAAATTTGGCGCCTCAATTACCATAGCACAAGATAAGAGAGTTGCACGAAATCCCACCAAATAATCCGTGGTGCCGAGAAAAAAACAGCTACTTTTTGGTAACGCTTTCTCTAGGTGGTTTCTGGTAAAATCTGTCTTCGCGCCTACCCCGGCATACCTAATCCTGTTTTTTCAAGCACCAGCCTATAACCATGCCAAAAGTGTTAGCCCCTGTTGTTTTCATCATTTCTACGCTATTGACCATACTGCTGACGGTATTATGCTCAATCCCTATCGCTGCGGCCGGTATCGTCAAGCTGCTGGTGCCCATTCCTGTTATATGGCGACGTATTTCCGCCTTTGCCGATGCCATGATGTGGTGCTGGTGCCAGGGATTGGCGGTGCTATTACGCCTTAACCGGCAATTAGAATGGGATATTGAAGGACTTGCCGGGCTGGAGCGTAAAAATTGGTACCTGCTGATCAGTAATCATGAAAGCTGGTCGGATATTGTGGTGCTGTGCGTATTGTTCCGTAACCGTATTCCCATGAACAAGTATTTTCTGAAACAACAGCTCGCCTGGGTCCCTTTTGTCGGCCTGGCTTGCTGGGCGCTCGACATGCCGTTCATGAAACGCTATTCGCGTGCCTATTTGCTTAAGCATCCGGAAAAACGCGGCAAGGATATTGAAACCACCCGCCGTTCCTGTGAGAAGTTTCGCCAGCGCCCCACGACCATCGTCAATTTCGTTGAAGGCTCACGCTTCACCGAAAGCAAAAAGATAAAAACCCATTCGCCCTATCGCAATTTACTGGCACCAAAGGCCGCGGGTATTGCTTTTACACTCAGTGCATTAGGTAACCAATTTGACCGGGTATTGAATGTTACGCTGCATTATCCCGATAATAACCAACGGCCATTCCTGGATATGTTGTGCGGGCGGTTAAAACGCGTGGTGGTACGTATCGATATGCTGCCTATCGATGAAACACTGCACGGCGATTACTTTAACGACAAGCATTTCAAACGGCAGTTTCAACTATGGCTGAATGCGCTGTGGCAGGAAAAAGATCGCTTGCTGGATAAAATCAAACGACAATACCAATAAAAAACGCCGGTTATCCCGGCGTTTTTATCTGCAATGGTACTTACTTTTGCTGGCTGAGGAATTTAACCACGTCAGCAAATTGTTTCACGTACGCGTCCATTGAGCTGGTGTCCAGGCCGTCGTTTTTCACCATGTATTTGCCATTAACAAATACCGCTGGCACACCGCGCAGCTGAAGATCTTCTGCCGCCTTTTCCTGCTGAACAACCAGCGATTTAACCACGAAGCTGTTCAACGCAGCATCGTAATCTTCCGCTTTCACCCCGGCCTTAATAAAGACGTTGCGAATGTCATCCGGCGTTTGAACGGTTTGAGTTTTCTGTACCGCTTCAAACATTGGCTGCGTGATTTTATCTTCCACGCCCAGTGCCATGGCGACAGCCCATGCCTGCGTCAGTTGCTTGCCCATCGGACCCAGGAATTCAACGTGGTATTTGGTCATTTTGGTTCCGACCGGCAACGCTTTTTTCACCGCGTCAGAAACGTGATAAACCTCTTCGAACTGATAGCAATGCGGGCAGTAGAAGGAGAAGAACTCCAGCACCTGCGGTTCGCCGGTCACCGGTTTGTCTAACGTAACATATTGGGATCCATCGCTATACTGTGCGGCTGAGGCACCGAATGCCATCATCATGCCAACAAGTGCCAACCATACTTTCTTCATAAGAATAAACTCTCCGTTGTGTTAAAGCTTCAATACATTGGCATCAGCTGCAGAGGAGGTTCCTGCAACAGCTTAACCTGTTCAGTAAATGCCGCGGTCTGAGACAGCCAGAAATCAGACTCTGCCATCCAGGGAAAACTTCGCGGAAATGCCGGATCCTGCCAACGGCGTGCTACCCAGGCGAGGTAATACACCATGCGCATTGCGCGTAGCGGTTCGATAAGCGCCAATTCCCCCTGATCGAACTCGGTAAATTCGCCGTAGGCTTCCAGCAAAATATCCAACTGCATTAATTGATCATGACGTTCACCGTGTAACAGCATCCAGAGATCCTGCACCGCCGGCCCATTACGTGCGTCATCAAGATCGACGAATAACGGTCCGTCACGCCACAGGATATTGCCTGGATGGCAGTCACCGTGCAGGCGCAGCGGTTGCCAATCGAGATGCCAACGGGGTTTTATCGCCTCAATCAGCCTATCCGTCGCCGCCAGGAAGCCCGCCCGCTGGGCCTTGGGCACCAGATCGCAGTTTGCCAGCACGGTTCGCGGTGCGGTGAGATATTCATCGATACCGATAGTGGGACGTTCAATAAAGCGCTTCTCAGCACCAACCTGATGTATGCGTCCCAGAAAACGACCGACCCACTCCAGGTGATCCAGATTGTCTATTTCGTATTGCCGTCCCCCGACGCTCGGGAATACGGTAAAGAAAAAGCCGCCGTGCTGATGCAGCGTTTTACCTTGCAACATCAAGGGCGCTACCGCAGGAATTTCAGCGTCGGCCAAATCATGCGCAAATTGATGTTCTTCACCAATCTGTGCCGCACTCCAACGTTCAGGGCGGTAAAACTTCACCACATAGCGCTGACGGGCTTCATCCATAAACTGGTAGACGCGGTTTTCGTAACTGTTTAATGCCGTCAGGCCAGAATCGACGCGCAGGCCAACCCCTTCCAGCGCATCCATAATCAGGTCGGGGGAAAGGGTGTCAAAATTAAACGCAGAGTTGTTCATAACAACATTCATTTTAGCTTGGCGACAACACTGTGCCGGGAATGAAAATAGTAGCATCGATCGTGCACAGGCTCATATTGCTCACCCGAACTAGTCTTTTATCACGCCACGCGCACGCAACAGCGCCGTTTTGAAGTCTTCTTCATAGTCTTTCTTCAAACCCGGGATTTGTTCTGTACCGGCAGTGCCGCGCATCTTCAAATGGTAGATCAGAACATCATCGCTCAGTTCGGTGAGCTCGCCTTTAAAACCCGCTTCCTGCGCCAGCTTGTGTAAAAACTGCACCAGATTAAGATCGGGATCTTGCTGCCAGGCTGGCTGCAGTAGCTCAATCAGCTCGTTGACACGATGCGTTTTCATTTTAGATTCGTCCAGTGAAATACATAAACCCACAAAGTAACAGGCTTGACTACTCAGTGAAAGAAGCAGCTTGTCAATAAAGGTAAATCCTGATGTCTGGGTAGCTTTAGCGCTACAATCAGGGCGTTAGCCTTTAGTGGAATGACGATTATGCATGCAGAAATTACCGGTGTGATCCTGGCCGGCGGCCGGGCGCGCCGAATGGGTGGCGAAGACAAGGGATTGGTGCAAATAGGCGACAAGGCGTTGTATCAGTATACGCTGGCGCGTTTGCAGCCCCAGGTGGGCAAGGTATTGATCAGCGCCAACCGTAACCTGGCGCAGTACCAGCGCAGCGGTTGGCCGGTGATCGGCGATCTGCAGCCTGGTTTTGCCGGGCCGTTGGCGGGAATGCTAGCGGGATTGCAACATGCCACCACCGAGTGGGTGGTGTTCGTTCCTTGTGATGTTCCAGATTTCCCTGAGTCGCTGGTAGAAGCGCTATGGCAAGGCAGACAAGGTGCGCTGGCGGTCTATGCCAGTGATGATCAACGCGCGCATCCCACGCTGGCATTACTGCATAACAGCCTGGCAGCGCGTTTGGCGCAATATCTGGCCCAGGGCGAACGCAAGTTAATGCTGTTTTTAGACGCCGTTGGCGCAAAAGAGGTGGTGTTCAGCAATCAATCGTCCGCTTTTCATAATTTGAATACCCGAGAAGATTGCCTGTCATGGCAACGAGCAAGAGGAATCAGCCAATGAGTAGCCGTTTACCCCCAATGCTGGCCATTGCCGCCTATAGTGGTACAGGTAAAACCACGCTACTCAAGCAGGTGATTCCTGCTTTAAGGCAGCAGCAGATACGCGTAGGTCTGATTAAGCATACGCATCATGATATGGATGTGGATACGCCGGGCAAAGACAGCTACGAACTGCGTAAAGCGGGAGCTGACCAGACGCTGGTCGCCAGCGATCGCCGTTGGGCATTGATGACGGAAACGCCGGAGCAGCAATCGTTGGATCTGGCCTTTCTGGCAAGCCGTTTTGACACCGCCAACGTGGATATTATTTTGGTGGAAGGCTTTAAACATGAGCAGATCGACAAAATCATTCTTTATCGTGCCAGCGTCGGCAGGCCGTTGGAGGAAATATTGGATGAATACGTTATTGCGGTTGCCAGCGATCGGCCCGTGGGCTATCCCGGCCTGCAACTAGATATCAACGATCCGCAGGCGGTTGCTGATTTTATTGCCGGTTGGCTGAAGCAGTAATGAACAAGCGGTAGAAATACCGCTTTATTTTCGTCATCCCAAAACAAAAAGCCCTACGTTTTCACGTAGGGCTTGTTGCTTTATTTGATGCCTGGCAGTGTCCTACTCTCGCATGGGGAGACCCCACACTACCATCGGCGCTACGGCGTTTCACTTCTGAGTTCGG
>NZ_JBXUFT010000009.1:0-175805 GCF_057180665.1 Serratia sp. Sp408 | reverse complement strand
AAGACGTTCGGTTTCACCGTCGACAACGTGGTGGCGAAGGCCAGGGCGTTGTTGAAGTAACCGCCAGGCGGGCGAGCAGGCTCGCCCCGCGTGATGGAAAACCCGGCTACGTGCCGGGTTTTTTTATTGCAGTAAATCGGCGATCGCCGCGCCGACCTGCTGGGTCGAGGCATCGCCTTGCATATCCGGCGTGCGCGGCCCGCTGGCAATGGTGCGCTCAATGGCGGCAAGGATATCGTCGTGCGCCTGACGGTAGCGACGATCGCCATTGCCGAGAAAGTCGAGCATCATCGCACCGGCCCAAATCATGGCGATCGGATTGGCAATGTTCTGGCCATAAATATCTGGCGCGGAGCCGTGCACCGGCTCGAACAGCGACGGGAAGTCGCGCTGCGGGTTGAGGTTGGCGGATGGCGCAATACCGATAGTACCGGTACAGGCCGGGCCGAGATCCGACAGAATATCGCCGAACAGGTTGGAGGCGACGACCACGTCGAAACGCTCCGGGTTCAGCACGAAGCGGGCGCAGAGGATGTCGATATGCTGCTTGTCCCAGCGGATATCAGGGTAATGCTGCGCCATGGCCGCGACGCGTTCGTCCCAGTAGGGCATGCTGATGGCCATGCCGTTGGATTTGGTGGCGGCGGTAAGGGATTTGCGCGGCCGCTGCTGCGCCAGTTCAAAGGCGTATTGTAGAATGCGATCCACCCCCTGACGGGTAAACACCGATTCCTGCACCACCATCTCACGTTCGGTGCCTTCGAACATGCGCCCGCCGAGCGACGAGTACTCGCCTTCGGTGTTTTCCCGTACCACGTAAAAGTCAATGTCACCGGGCTTTTTGTTGGCCAGCGGGCAGGCGACGCCGGGGAACAGGCGTACCGGGCGCAGGTTGACGTATTGATCGAAGTCGCGGCGAAACTTCAGCAGCGAGCCCCACAGCGACACGTGATCGGGCACTTTGTCCGGCCAGCCGACGGCGCCGAAGTAAATGGCATCAAAGCCCTGTAATCGTTCGAACCAGTCATCCGGCAGCATCTGACCATGTTGCAGATAATAATCGCAGCTGGCCCAGTCAAAGGTGACAAACTCCAGCGCAAGATCCCATTTGGCTGCCGCCGCCTGCATGACGCGCAGGCCTTCCGGTAATACTTCCTGGCCGATGCCGTCGCCCGGGATCGCCGCGATTTTGTAGGTTTTGTTCATCAGAGGTCTCACTTATAGGTCGGGAGGATTGACACCGCTACCATCCTATAATTGACTAACCGTTAATCAATCCGCTGAATGGTGAAACATAAAACACGTATCATGAATAATATGCCCCTGCTGAGTGATTTACGGGTGTTTGTGCTGGTGGCGCGTCGGGCGGGTTTTGCCGCCGCCGCAGAGGAAATGGGGGTATCGCCGGCGTTCATCAGCAAACGCATCGCCTTGCTGGAAAAGGCGTTGAGCGTTTCATTGTTGCACCGTACCACGCGGCGGGTGGCGATAACCGAAGACGGCGAGCGCATTTATGAATGGGCGCAACGTATTCTCAACGATGTTGATCACATGATGGATGAAGTCTCCACCATTCGTCAGGAACCGCAAGGCACGCTGCGGATTGTCAGCAGCCATGGCTTCAGCCGGCGTTTTATCGCCCCGGCGCTGTCGGTGCTGGCGACGCAGTATCCACGCTTGGAGCTGCGGCTGGACGTGTCCGACCGGCTGGTGGATCTGGTGAGCGAGGGATTCGATCTGGATATTCGCGTCGGCGACGACATCGCGCCGAACCTGATCGCACGCAAGCTGGCGGATAACCGGCGTATTCTGTGCGCTTCGCCGGCGTATCTGGCGCGCCACGGCATGCCGAAAACGCTGAACGAGCTGTCGGGCCGCGCCTGTCTGGTGATCAAGGAGCGCGATATGCCGTTCGGCATCTGGCGTCTGCAAGGCCCTGGCGGCGAGGAGACCATCAAGGTTACCGGCGCGCTGGCCTCCAATCATGGCGAAATCGTACACCAGTGGTGTCTCGACGGGCAGGGGGTGGCGCTGCGCTCCTATTGGGACGTGCAGGAAAACATCGCCAGCGGCAAACTGGTGCATATTCTGTCCGATTATTATCAGTCTGCGAATATTTGGGCGGTATATGTTTCACGCTTGGCGACCTCGGCCAAGGTGCGGGTGACGGTGGAGTTTTTGCGGCAGTATTTTGAACGGCATTACGGCGGTGCCGCACCGCAGGCGGAATACTTGTTCAGCCGCTAGTGTCACAAGGGCGCGTCGCGCCCTTGTTCAAGCGTTCGCTTTATTTCGACTTTTCCAACTGGGTCAATCGTTGCACGTTCAGGCTTTCCAGCTTGCCGTCCAGTTCCTCGAGGAAGCGATCGTGATAGTCCATGGCGATGTGCTTTTTCAGATCGTCTACCGACGCCCAGCGTTCAATAAACACAAACGAGACCTTGCCGGGCTTCTCCAGCTCTTTGACGTTGGTTTCCTGGGATTCGTGGCAATCGTACTGCAGGCAACCCGGCTCCAGATGGGTTGGGGCGACCATGGCGCGCGCCGCTTTTCTCACTGCGTCGACGTGCTCGGGGAACGGGGTCAGCGTGGCAACAATTTTGACTTCACTCATTTTAACTCCTTGTAGTGGATTATGGTCATCCCCAAGATAGGGATTCAGGGTGACTGAAAATGTGCGCTAGATCATTTTATTTTCGCAAAATACCGCCCAGTTAACAGCCGGACTGTCGGGGCTGTTCCTTTTCGAAAAACTTTGGTTTATGCTCGGCTGAAGCGTTTCAGTTAGGGTGAATAACTCGCTGAAAGGCTAGAGAGAGCGGTTGTTGGCGGTAACAGGGTTTACGAATAATGCAACGCAGCGATTCACAGCAGGCAGTGCGCTAAAGTACTCTATGCAGGTTAGCATGATAACCAGTCAGCGCCACCCCATCCGGCGTCAGCACCGGCGGGAATGGCCTTCTTCAGGGAGCAGCATGACCATCCGCATAGCGATAAACGGCTTTGGCCGTATTGGCCGCAGCGTTTTACGCGCACTGTATGAATCGGGGCGACGAGCAGAAATCACCGTGGTGGCAATCAACGAGCTGGCGAATGCCGAAGGCATGGCGCACCTGTTGAAATACGACTCCAGCCATGGGCGCTTTGCCTGGGACGTTCGCCAGGAGTGCGATGTGCTGAGCGTGGGCGACGATAGCATTCGTCTGCTGCACCAGCCGGCGGTAGAGCGTTTGCCGTGGGGGGAGCTGGGGGTAGACGTGGTGCTCGACTGCAGCGGGGTTTACGGCAGTCGGGCGGATGGCGAGGCGCATCTGGCCGCCGGAGCAAAGAAAGTTCTGTTTGCGCACCCGGGCGGCAACGATCTGGACGCTACCGTGGTATTTGGTGTCAATCACCAGACGCTGCAGGCGGATCATCGCATCGTGTCCAACGCCTCCTGCACCACCAATTGCATTATTCCGGTCATCAAGCTGCTGGACGATGCCTACAGTATCGAATCCGGCACCGTGACCACCATCCACTCCTCGATGAACGATCAGCCAGTGATAGACGCCTATCACGCAGATTTGCGCCGTACCCGTGCGGCAAGCCAGTCGATTATTCCGGTCGATACCAAGCTGGCCGCAGGGATTACCCGCATCTTTCCGCAGTTTTGCGATCGTTTTGAAGCGATCTCGGTGCGCGTACCGACCATCAACGTTACCGCCATCGATCTCAGCGTCAGCGTCAGCGCGGCGGTGAAGGTGGCAGAGGTCAACCAGTTGTTGCAAAAGGCCGCACAGGGATCATTTCGTGGTATAGTTGACTATACAGAACTACCATTAGTCTCGATTGATTTTAACCATGACCCGCACAGCGCCATCGTCGATGGTACCCAGACGCGGGTCAGCGGTCAGCACCTGATCAAGACCTTGGTCTGGTGCGACAATGAATGGGGCTTTGCCAACCGGATGTTGGATACAACACGGGCAATGGCCGCAAGCGGTTTCTAGTACGGCGGCATCCGCGACGATGCGCCACTCAGGCAACTTTATAGCTTATAGAGAATCAACCAAGAGGGTTCACCATGTCTGTAATCAAGATGTCCGATCTGGATCTGGCGGGAAAACGCGTTCTGATTCGTTCCGATCTGAACGTACCGGTAAAAGACGGCAAAGTGACTTCCGATGCGCGTATCCGCGCTTCCCTGCCGACTATCGAAGCTGCGCTGAAGCAAGGCGCCCGCGTTATGGTGACCTCCCACCTGGGCCGTCCGACCGAAGGCGAGTACAACGAAGAGTTCTCGCTGCTGCCGGTGGTTAACTACCTGAAAGACCATCTGAAAAACCCGGTACGTCTGGCAAAGGACTACCTGGATGGCGTTGACGTGGCCGAAGGCGAGCTGGTAGTGCTGGAAAACGTGCGCTTCAACAAGGGCGAGAAAAAAGACGACGAAACCCTGTCCAAGAAATATGCGGCACTGTGCGACGTGTATGTGATGGACGCGTTCGGTACCGCACACCGTGCGCAGGCCTCTACCCACGGCGTGGGCAAGTTCGCGCCGGTAGCCTGTGCTGGTCCGTTGCTGTCTGGCGAACTGGAAGCCCTGGGCAAAGCGCTGAAAGAACCTGCGCGCCCAATGGTTGCCATCGTCGGCGGCTCTAAAGTGTCGACCAAACTGACCGTGCTGGACTCCCTGTCCAAAATCGCCGACCAGCTGATCGTCGGCGGCGGCATTGCCAACACCTTCGTTGCCGCGCAAGGCAACAATGTCGGCCAGTCACTGTATGAACCTGATTTGATCCCGAACGCCAAAAAGCTGCTGGAAACCTGCGACATTCCGGTGCCAACCGATGTGCGCGTAGCCACCGAGTTTTCCGAAACTGCCGCAGCAACGGTAAAACAGGCGAACGAAATCCAGGACAGCGAGCAGATTCTGGATATGGGCGACGTCTCAGCCGAGCGTTTGGCCGTTATCCTGAAGAACGCCAAAACCATTCTGTGGAATGGTCCGGTTGGCGTATTCGAGTTCCCTAACTTCCGTAAGGGCACCGAAATCGTTGCACGCGCCATTGCAGAAAGCGATGCTTTCTCGATTGCGGGCGGCGGCGACACTCTGGCAGCGATCGACATGTTCGGTATTGCTGACAAGATCTCCTACATCTCCACCGGCGGCGGTGCGTTCCTGGAATTCGTTGAAGGGAAACAGCTGCCTGCAGTGGTGATGCTGGAACAACGCGCTAAGCAGTAATTCTGACAACGGGAGGCGAAAGCCGCCCGTTTGTTTTATACCGCTCTGCTACGGTAGTGCGGTATGAAAAATCGATTTACCACCATCTCTACCCAACGGATTTCGAGATGTGGCTGGCGGCGAAAGAACGACCTCTCGCCAGCCGGCACTGCCGGACAGGCGAGGCAGGTACGGGATGCCAACGCCGCTACGTCTTGAACGATGAAGGGTATAACGGCCGACGAAACAGGACAAAGTAACATGTCTAAAATTTTTGATTTCGTAAAACCGGGTGTCATCACGGGTGATGACGTTCAGAAAGTATTCGCAGTAGCCAAAGAGAACAACTTTGCGCTGCCAGCTGTCAACTGTGTGGGTACCGACTCCATCAACGCGGTGCTTGAAGCTGCGGCGAAAGTGCGTTCACCTGTCATCGTTCAGTTCTCCAACGGCGGCGCCGCGTTCATCGCTGGCAAAGGCGTGAAAACTGACGTGCCACAGGGCGCAGCGATTCTGGGCGCAATCTCCGGTGCGCATCACGTTCATCAGATGGCTGAACACTACGGCGTGCCGGTTATCCTGCATACCGACCACTGTGCGAAGAAACTGCTGCCATGGATCGACGGCCTGCTGGATGCCGGCGAGAAGCACTTTGCCGCGACCGGTAAACCGCTGTTCTCTTCCCACATGATCGACCTGTCTGAAGAGTCGCTGGAAGAAAACATCGAAATCTGCAGCAAGTACCTGGCACGCATGGCGAAGCTGGGCATGACGCTGGAAATCGAACTGGGTTGTACCGGCGGCGAAGAAGACGGCGTGGACAACAGCCACATGGACGCTTCTGCGCTGTATACCCAACCGGAAGACGTGGCTTACGCGTACGAAAAACTCAACGCCATCAGCCCGCGCTTCACCATCGCTGCCTCCTTCGGCAACGTACATGGCGTGTACAAGCCAGGCAACGTCAAGCTGACGCCAACCATTCTGCGTGATTCTCAGGACTACGTGTCCAAGAAATACAACCTGCCGCACAACAGCCTGAACTTCGTGTTCCACGGCGGTTCCGGTTCAAGCGATGCAGAGATCAAAGAGTCCGTCAGCTACGGCGTGATCAAAATGAACATCGATACCGATACCCAATGGGCGACCTGGGACGGCATCCTGCAATATTACAAACAAAACGAAGGTTATCTGCAAAGCCAATTGGGTAACCCGAAAGGCGCCGATCAGCCGAACAAGAAATACTACGATCCACGTGTCTGGCTGCGCGCTGCGCAAACCAGCATGGTGACTCGTCTGGAGCAGGCATTCAAAGATCTGAACGCCATCGACGTTCTGTAATCCGTTTGCCCGGTGTGCTATGTCGCACCGTTCGCTCGACGCACAAAGGCTCCCTTCGGGGAGCCTTTGTTTTTTGGCGCGGTTTTGATGTTGCCCGCGATGTTTTTTTGCCAAAATTGGCATCGCACAACATTGTTGGTTACCCTTATGCGGGTGGTTTGCGCATCGGATAGACCGATGCTGTTGCTATTTCTCCCTCGGGGAGCTTTAAAGTAGGACGTTAGAATGGAAGATCTCAACGTAGTAAACGGCATTAACAGTGCCAGTAACTGGCTGGTGAAAAACCAGGATTTATTGATTCAGTATGCGGTAAACGTGGTCGCGGCAATCGCCATCTTGATCGTGGGGTCGATTATTGCCCGCATGGTCGGTAATGCGCTGAACCGGGTGATGAAACTGCGTGGTATTGATGCCACGGTTGCCGATTTCCTGTCCGCGATGGCGCGTTACAGCATCCTGGCGTTCACCTTTATTGCCGTATTGGGCCGGGTAGGCGTGCAGACGACCTCGGTTATCGCGGTGCTCGGTGCCGCCGGTCTGGCGGTTGGCCTGGCGTTGCAGGGTTCGCTGTCCAACTTTGCCGCCGGCGTGCTGCTGGTGGCCTTCCGTCCGATCCGTGCCGGTGAGTACGTCGATCTGGGCGGTATTGCCGGCACCGTCGATCAGGTGCAGATTTTTTCCACTACCATGCGCACCCCAGATAACAAAACCATCGTGGTGCCGAACGGTAAAATCATCGCCGGCAATATCATCAACTATTCGCGCGAACCCAATCGCCGGGTAGACATCGTGGTTGGCGTGGCTTACGACGCCGATATCGATCTGGTGAAGAAAGTGCTGAACGACGTGATTGCTGCCGACAAGCGCATCATGCACGAGAAAGGCGTTACCGTGCGCCTGAACGAGATGGCGGCCTCTTCGCTGAACTTCGTCACTCGCTCATGGACCACCAACGCCCAATACTGGGACGTGTACTTCGATCTGATGGAAAACTTCAAGCGTCAGCTGGATGCCAACAGCATCGGTATCCCGTATCCGCAGATGGATGTCCACGTGCGCCATATCGAAAAGGCGCCGGCCAAACCGGCGGAATAACCTGCAGATAGAACGACATAAGGGAGCTTCGGCTCCCTTTTTTTATCGTCCGACGCTCTAATCAGTTTGGCTAATGCAGGATTAGAACTATCCATTTCCCCTAATGATCATCCCCTCGTATGATGCGCGTATTGACCCGTATGCGCCCTCGTCAGGCGCTTTTTGACCTTTCAGAGGAACAGCATGTTAACCGTCTTTTTACAGGGCTTTGCCCTGAGCGCCGCGATGATCCTGCCGCTCGGCCCACAAAACGTTTTTGTGATGAATCAGGGGATCCGTCGACAATATCATCTGATGGTCGCCTCGCTGTGCGCGCTGAGTGACATCGTGCTGATCTGCGCCGGTATTTTCGGCGGCAGCGCGCTGCTGGGGCGGTCGCCGCTGCTGTTGACGTTGGTGACCTGGGGCGGGGTGGCGTTCCTGCTGTGGTACGGCTGGGGGGCGTTTCGCTCCGCCTTCAGCCAACAGTTTGCCTTGACCAGCGCACAGGAGATGAAGCAGAGCCGCTGGCGTCTGGTGGTTACCATGCTGGCGGTCACCTGGCTGAATCCCCATGTCTATCTGGACACCTTTGTGGTGCTTGGCAGCCTGGGTGGGCAGTTGGCGCCGGAGGTGCGTTCCTGGTTTGCCATTGGCGCCGTCAGCGCGTCGATCGTCTGGTTCTTTGCGCTGGCATTGCTGGCCGCCTGGCTGGCGCCGTGGCTGAATACCCCGCTGGCGCAACGGATCATCAATCTTCTGGTTGGCGTGGTAATGTGGCTGATTGCCGCTCAGTTGGCGTGGCAGGGCGCTCATTAACAAGAATTTGTCACTAATCCGAATTTAAAACACCGCGCGATATGCTACGTTTGATGGCAAAGAACCCGCTGTTGTCCCTATCTTCAGTCGCTTGAGTAAATTTCTGCAAATTTGCTTTCGGTTGGCTGTCGGTTGAGGATGATCGGCGGGGAATCAGAACAGCCTGTCATTAAGGAGACACTGTGAAGCTTAAAGCATTGGCTATGGCCGCAATGGTTGGATTAGGGACGCTGCCTGTGGCGCTGCATGCGGCGGAAGTACCAGAAGGGCCACATGTGGTCACCTCTGGCACCGCCAGCGTCGACGCTACCCCGGATATCGCAACGCTGGCAATTGAAGTCAGCGTGTCCTCCAAGGATGCGGCACAGGCCAAGAAACAGGTTGATGAGCGCGTGGCGCAATATTTCGACTTCCTGCAAAAAAACGGCATTGAGAAGAAAGACATCAGCGCCGCCAATCTGCGCACGCAGCCGGAATACGACTACCTGAAAACCGGCGAGTCGGTGCTGAAAGGCTACCGCGCGGTGCGTCAGGTACAGGTGACGCTGCGTAAACTGGACAAGTTGAACGAACTGCTGGATGGGGCGCTGAAATCTGGCCTGAACGAGATCCGTGCCGTTGAGCTGGGGGTTGCCAACCCGGACGTTTACCGCCAGCAGGCGCGCGCGAAGGCGATTGAAAACGCCACCCAGCAGGCTGCTTCACTGGCTCAGGGCTTTAAAGCCAAACTGGGTCCGGTTTACAGCATTCGCTATCACGTCGCCAACTACCAGCCAATGCCAGTGGCGCGCATGTATAAAGCCGCCAGCGACGCGCCGGAAAACAGCGCCGCGCAAACCTACGAACAGCAAAGCATTCACTTTGACGATCAGGTGGATGTGGTGTTTGAACTGCAGCGTAACGCAGCGCAGTAACGCGCCGCAGCAGCAAATAATGAAAGGTTCGCTACGGCGAACCTTTTCTTTTTAGTCCTGACGCAACACCTGATGCCCGTGCGCCAGCAACGCATCGGTCACCTTGCGCATCATGCGGCTTTCCGGTGCAAAGCGGTGCCAGAACAGCATGCGGCGCTGAAACAGCCCCGGGGTCAGATCGATCAGTTCACCGGACGCCAGCTCTTTTTCTATTTGCAGGTGCGGGATCATACAGCAGGTGGTGCCTTGTCGCGCCAGTTGCACAAAGGCTTCGGACGAGTTGACGATGTGGCACGGCACGCTACCCGGCGACAGGTCGAAGTTTTGCTGTAAAAAGGCCTGGTGCATGTCGTCGAGATGATCGAAGGCCACCGCCGGCGCTTTCAGCAGCGCGGAGCGGGTTACGCCGTTGGGGAAATAACGCTCGGCAAAGCCCGGCGAGGCGACGAACAGATAATCCAGCGCGCCAAGCTGATCCACCAGACAGCTCGGCAGCGGCTGCGGTTGGATACTGACCGCGCCGACCACTTCGCCGCGGCGCAGGCGTTCCTGGGTGCGGGTTTCATCTTCCACCTGCAGATTCAGGCGAATTGGCGAATCCGCCAGCACCGGTTTGAGCGCCGGCAGCAACCAGGTGGCCAGACTGTCGGCGTTGACCGCCAGCGACAGCAGCAGCGGCGTATCAACGCCGGTATCGTTACCCAGCCACTCCTCTTCCAACAGCTCGACCTGATGCAGCAGGGCCAGCAGTTTCTGCCCCTGTTCGGTAGGGCGCGGCGGCACGGTACGGACCAGCAATGGCTGGCCGAACAGGTTTTCCAACTGTTTAATGCGTTGAGATACCGCCGATTGAGTGATGCAGAGTTTTTGTGCCGCGCGCTCAAAGCCGCGCTCACGGATCACCGCGTCCAGCGCCTGTAGCGTTCTATAGTCTGGGCGTTTCATCGGAGAGATATCCCTTAAAGTCGTTTGATTTAGGCACTATGCCACAATTTGTGATCCTGCCGGAGTGCAAAACAGCGAATTACCTTATAATACGCACACGTTTTCGTACATAGGCAATGTAAATACCATGACGCAGGATGAACTGAAAAAAGCGGTAGGCTGGGCGGCGCTGGAATATGTCAAACCGGATACCATCGTCGGGGTGGGGACCGGTTCTACCGCGGCGCACTTTATCGACGCGCTGGGGTCGATCAAACATCAGATCAAGGGCGCAGTATCCAGTTCCGACGCCTCGACCGCCAAGCTGAAAAGCCTGGGGATCCCGGTGTTCGACAGCAATGAAGTTGACGTGCTGGATATTTACGTCGACGGTGCCGATGAGATCAACGGCCATATGCAGATGATCAAGGGCGGCGGCGCGGCGCTGACGCGGGAGAAAATCATCGCGGCCATTGCACGCCAGTTCATTTGCATTGCTGACGCCTCCAAACAGGTTGACGTGCTGGGGAAATTCCCACTGCCGGTAGAAGTGATCCCGATGGCGCGTTCCTATGTCGCGCGCGAACTGGTGAAGCTCGGCGGACTGCCGGAATACCGCCAGAACGTGGTGACCGATAACGGCAACGTGATCCTCGACGTACATAATCTGCAAATTGTTGATGCCATCGCGCTGGAAAATAAGATCAACGGCATCGCCGGCGTGGTCACCGTTGGGCTGTTTGCCAATCGTGGCGCCGACATTGCGCTGATCGGCACCTCCGACGGGGTCAAGGTGGTCAAATAAGCCGTTAGCCGCTGTGGCCCGGGCAATCGCCGCCGCTGTGCGGCGTGTTCCGTCGCGTTGAGCATTGGCAAACCGTCCGGGCCGCGTTCGGCATAATTTATGGCAGAAAACATGTTTTATTTATGACGGCGAATTTGGTGACATATGTCACATCTTGGTAATAATTTCCGTTAAGCTTCCGTTAATTTCTTTCCCTATAGCATTTTCCACCAGAATCGACCGACAGCCCTTGGCCTTGTGCTGATGGGCAGGCAATCGTTTGTATTGCCGCTGGCGTTATTTTTGTTATGTTGGTGCGGTGCTGTTCCATTTGTAGCGAAATTTTTACGTGGCAACACGGCGGCAGGCGAGCGAGCCATGCCCAGGCACCTGGCGCTGAGGCGCAGCCATGGCAAGCCAACGTGAAAACAGGCTGGATCTGGATAACGCAGCCGCTTCTGAAGTCTGAACATAGGGTCGGGTAAATGGCAAAAGTATCATTGGAGAAAGACAGGATTAAGTTCCTGTTAGTGGAAGGGGTTCATCAGAGTACGGTAGATAACCTGCGCGCTGCCGGTTATACCAACATTGAATACCATAAAGGTGCATTAGACACCGAATCGCTTAAGGCATCGATCCGCGATGCTCACTTCATCGGCATTCGATCGCGTACGCATCTGACCGAAGAGGTTTTTGCTGCCGCCGAGAAACTGGTTGCGGTAGGCTGTTTCTGCATCGGTACCAACCAGGTTGATTTGCAAGCGGCGACCAAACGCGGTATTCCGGTGTTTAACGCGCCATTCTCCAATACCCGATCCGTGGCTGAAATGGTGCTGGGCGAGCTATTGCTGATGCTGCGTGGCATTCCTTCCGCCAACGCCAAAGCGCACCGTGGCGTGTGGAACAAACTGGCCGTCGGGTCGTTTGAAGCGCGCGGCAAAAAGCTCGGTATCATTGGCTATGGCCATATCGGTACCCAACTGGGCATCCTGGCTGAAGGGCTGGGGATGAAAGTGTTCTTCTACGACATCGAAAACAAGCTGCCGTTGGGCAATGCGCAACAGGTACGTCATCTGTCGGACCTGCTGAACATGAGCGACGTGGTGACGCTGCACGTACCGGAAACGCTGTCGACCAGGAACATGATGGGCCAGGAAGAGCTGGCGCTGATGAAGCCGGGCGCGATCCTGATCAACGCCTCACGCGGTACCGTGGTGGATATTCCTGCGCTGTGCGATGCGTTGGCCAGCAATCATCTGGCGGGCGCGGCGATCGATGTGTTCCCGGAAGAACCGGCAACCAACAGCGATCCGTTCAATTCGCCGCTGTGTGAGTTTGATAACGTGATCCTGACGCCACACATTGGTGGCTCCACGCAGGAAGCGCAGGAAAATATCGGTGATGAAGTGGCCGGCAAACTGGCGAAGTACTCCGACAATGGCTCTACGCTGTCTGCGGTCAACTTCCCGGAAGTGTCGCTGCCGGCGCATGGCCCGAGCGCCAGCCGTCTGCTGCATATTCACCAAAACCGTCCTGGCGTGCTGACGCAGATTAACCAGATCTTTGCGGAAGAGGGCGTCAACATTGCGGCGCAGTATCTGCAAACCGGCCCGGAAATCGGCTATGTGGTGATTGATGTCGAAGCGGAAACCGAACGTGCCGACGCGGCACTGCAGCGTATGAAGGCCATTCAGGGCACTATCCGCGCCCGTCTGCTGCTGTAACCCGGGTTGTGCTAACGTGACCATCCCCAAGGCCGGCTTTGTCCGGCCTTTTTGTTATTCGACGATCTGCCACGCCCAGACCGTTGACGGGGTGATAATCTCCGGCAACGGTATATCCCAATGCTCTGCCGGCAAGGCGTCGACCTGCTGGCAATCGTGCGCCAGCCCGATCGGGTAAGGGCCGCCGTGCTGCCAGTGCTGCAGTGTGCGATCGTAAAATCCGCCGCCCATCCCCAGCCGCTGTCCGGTGTGATCGAAGGCCACCAGTGGCGCCAATACGATGTCCAACTGCCGGGTTGGCAACACGTTGCGTACGTCGAGCTGCGGTTCAGCAATGTTGAAACGGTTGTGCGTCATCGGCGTTTCGGCGCTATAGCGCAAGAACAGCAAATGTCCGGCGCTGAACGGGTGCAACACCGGCAGATACAGCTGCTTGTTCATCTGCCACAGGCGTTCGATCAGCGGCCGGGTGTCGAGCTCACCGTCAAACGACAGGAATGCCGCAATGCGCTGTGCAGCGGCAATGCGCGGATGAGTGGCAATGCGATCGGCGATCTGTTCGGCAAACAGCTTTTGTGATTCAGGGGTTAACGCTCGGCGTTGCTGACGGATATGGTTACGAATGGCTTGCCGTTGTGCGGCGAACTGAGGTTGAAAAGGCATAGTTTGCATGGCGCGTTGTGATGGGTGGCCCCATAAACCGCAATGAAGGGAATCTCCGAGATGCCGTCGCAGGCTGTAACCCTTGAACCCATGGTTCAAGGTGAACGTGCTGTCGCAATCTTAAGGCTTCTCGACGGGCGAGCATGCACACCGATCGCGGAGCATCACATTCTGTTGGTACTAAATATCGGCTCAGGGGACTGGCCCGCTGGCGAACATCTCAGAGAAATTTTTTACTCATTGTCGACGCTGTCGCTTCAACAACTTAAGTTATTCGAATTGTGCATCCTGACGGTCAGCGATGCGACCTTGTTCAAGCAGCGCTTGTTCAATGGTCTGTTGCAGCATGCGGATGCGTTGTTCCATATTGGCCGCATAATCGCGCGTTTTCAAGCGTTCTTGTGCAAGTTCGTGACAAACATTCAAAGCGGCGATGAAAACCAACTGCTCAGTATTTGTGACTCTAGTGCGAACTTTAAGATCTTGCAACCGTTGGTTAAGATCGTCCGCCGCCATGTTCAACGCATCTTGTTGTTCTGGCGGGCAATTGACTCTTAACGAGCGGCCAAAAATTTGAATATCTACCGGTTGTGCAGACATGCCACCTTCCTGCCTAAATTTCGCGCCAGCCTCGGTCTGCCGAAGCGGGCGACACTATATATACCCTAGTACCGAGATACAACCCCTTTTTATCAGTACCTGGTTGTAATCTACTGTGCGGCACGGCGCCAGTCAAAAAACGGTGTCAAAATGCGGACATAACGCCATTTTTATCCCGGACGGCACCAAGTGAACCCTAGCACATACCGATTATAACTAGCCACTGCAGGGGCGTGCTTATCTGGTATAACCACGGACCTTGGTGGTAGCATAACACGAACTTATCCTGCCAACGATGACGAATACGCATGTCTATACAGAATACATTTCCAAGTTACCAATCTTTGACCGTCGCCCTCAAGGGCCAGTCGGTGGCATTGACCGCAGCCGAAATGCACGGCCTGCTCAGCGGCATGCTGTGCGGCGGCAATCGTGATGCCAGCTGGCAAACGCTGATGCACGACCTGACCAACGACGGCGTGGCCTTTCCGCAGGCGTTGAGTCTGCCACTGCAACAACTGTATGAAATCACTCGCGAAACGCTGGAAGACGATGAGTTTATGTTCCAGCTGATGATGCCGGACGGTGAGGCGGTGACGGTATTCGAACGCGCCGACGCGCTGGCGGGCTGGGTGAACCACTTCCTGCTTGGCCTGGGGATGATGCAGCCGAAGCTGGCGCAGGTGAAGGACGAAGTGGGCGAGGCGATTGACGATCTGCGTAACATCGCGCAACTGGGCTACGACGAAGACGAAGACCAGGAAGAGCTGGAGCAGTCGCTGGAAGAGGTGGTGGAGTACGTGCGCGTCGCGGCGATCCTGTGCCATACCGAATTCAGCCGCCGCAAGCCGACCGCGCCGGAAAACGTCAAACCCACGCTACACTAAACCGCAGG
This sequence comes from Serratia sp. Sp408, assembly GCF_057180665.1. Taxonomy (NCBI): domain Bacteria; kingdom Pseudomonadati; phylum Pseudomonadota; class Gammaproteobacteria; order Enterobacterales; family Yersiniaceae; genus Serratia; species Serratia sp. Sp408. The sequence goes on along the minus strand of NZ_JBXUFT010000009.1, from coordinate 160,858 downwards.
TTATTCGCGTATCGCTCACCAGCAGCAGACAGATTTCAGGAGAGGGACATGACTCAGCAGGAATACCAGCATCGCCGACAGGCGCTATTGGCGAAAATGGCGCCAGCCAGTGCGGCAGTGATTTTCTCGGCGCCGGAAGCAACGCGCAGTGCAGATTCAGAATATCCTTACCGTCAGAACAGCGATTTTTACTACCTTACCGGCTTTAATGAGCCGGAAGCGGTATTGATTCTGGTGAAAAGCGACGAGACGCATAATCACAGCGTATTGTTCAACCGGGTACGCGATCTGACGGCGGAAATCTGGTTTGGTCGTCGCCTGGGACAGGACGCTGCGCCGGCCAAACTTGGCGTCGATCGCGCGTTGCCGTTTGATGAGATCAATGACCAACTGCATCTGCTGCTGAACGGCCTGGACGTGGTGTATCACGCACAGGGCGAATATGCCTATGCGGATGCCATTCTGTTTGCCGCACTGGAGCGGCTGCGCAACGGATTCCGCCAGAACCTGCAGGCGCCGGCCAGCGTAACCGACTGGCGGCCGTGGCTGCATGATATGCGGCTGTTCAAGTCGGCGGAAGAGCTCGCTGTGATGCGTCGCGCCGGCGAAATCAGCGCGCAGGCGCACACTCGGGCGATGGAAAAATGCCGCCCGGGGATGTTTGAATATCAGTTGGAAGCGGAAATACACCACGAGTTTACCCGCCTGGGTGCGCGTTACCCGGCTTATAACACCATCGTTGGCAGCGGCGAAAACGGCTGTATCCTGCACTACACCGAAAACGAAAGCGAAATGCGCGACGGCGATCTGGTGCTGATCGACGCCGGTTGCGAGTATCAGGGCTATGCGGGTGACATTACCCGCACCTTCCCGGTTAACGGCAGGTTCAGCCAGCCGCAGCGCGCGGTGTATGACATCGTGCTGGCGTCGTTGCACTATGCGCTTGAGGCCTTCAAACCGGGCACAAGCATTCGTCAGGTGAATGACGAGGTGGTGCGCATCATGGTCAAGGGCCTGGTTGGCCTGGGGGTGATGAAAGGCGACGTAGAGCAGTTGATCGCCGAGCAGGCACATCGCCAGTTCTTTATGCATGGCCTGAGCCACTGGCTGGGGCTGGACGTTCACGATGTGGGTCACTATGGCACGCCAAGCCGCGATCGCCTGCTGGAGCCGGGCATGGTGCTGACGGTTGAGCCAGGCCTGTACATCGCCCCGGACGCCGAGGTGCCAGCGGAGTATCGCGGCATCGGTATTCGTATCGAAGATGACATTCTGATCACCGCCGACGGTAATGAAAACCTGACCGCGCAAGTGGTGAAAGATGCCGATGCCATCGAAGCGCTGATGGCGGCGGCGAGATAACATGAGCGTAATCATTGTTGGTGGCGGCATGGCCGGTGCGACGTTGGCGCTGGCGCTATCGTCGCTGAGTCAGGGAAAGGTAAAGGTCGATCTGATCGAGGCGACGCAGCCGGACGATCGTTCGCATCCGGGATTTGACGCGCGGGCGATTGCCCTGGCGCAGGGGACCTGCCAGCAGTTGGCACGTATCGGCGTCTGGCCGGCGTTGCGTGATTGCGCGACTGCGATTACCCACGTGCACGTTAGCGATCGCGGTCATGCCGGTTTCGTCAATCTGCGCGCACGGGATTATCAGGTCGCAGCGCTTGGCCAGGTGATTGAACTGCACGACGCCGGTCAGCGGCTGTTTGCACTGCTGGACAAGGCGCCAGGCGTAACCTTGCACTGTCCGGCCAGGGTGCTGGAGGTGCAGCGCAGCGTCGATCATGCCGAGGTGCGGTTGGATAATGGCCAGCGTTTGAGTGGTCAATTGCTGGTCGCCGCGGACGGCTCGCGTTCTGCGTTGGCGCAGGCGTGCAATATGCACTGGCAGCAACGGGATTATCCGCAGTTCGCCACCATCGCCAACCTCACCACCGAACAGGATCCGCAAGGGCGAGCTTTCGAGCGCTTTACCCGCCACGGGCCGCTGGCGCTGTTGCCAATGAGTCACGGCCGCAGTTCGTTGGTATGGTGTCATGCGCGGGACGATCGTGAGCGGGTCGACGGCTGGAGCGACGCGCAGTTTCTAACCGAACTGCAACAGGCGTTCGGCTGGCGTCTGGGGCGTATGCTGAAGGTCGGCAAACGCCACAGCTACCCGCTCAGCCTGCTCACCGCCAACCAGCACGTCACCCATCGCCTGGCGCTGGTGGGCAATGCCGCACAAACGCTGCACCCGATAGCCGGGCAGGGATTTAACCTGGGTCTGCGTGACGTGATGTCGCTGGCGGAAACCCTGGCCGCAGCGGCAGAACGTGGCGAAGATCTTGGCGCCTTTACGCTGCTGAGCCATTACCAACAGCGGCGGCAGCAAGACCAGCAGGCGACGGTCGGCGTCACCGACGGCCTGATTGCCCTGTTCGCCAATCGCTATGCGCCGTTGGTGGTGGGGCGCAATCTGGGTCTGATGGCGATGGAACACCTGTCGCCGGTACGCGATGCGTTTGCCAAGCGTACTCTGGGCTGGGTCGATCGCTAATATTTAATGCGTTTTTAAGGAATCAAGCAGCATGCAATCATTTGATGTGGTTATCGCCGGTGGCGGTATGGTCGGGCTGGCATTGGCCTGCGGCTTGCAGGGCAGTGGCCTGCGGGTTGCGGTGCTGGAGCATCATCAGCCGGACATGTCGCCGCCGCCGCAACAGCCGGCGCTGCGCGTTTCCGCCATTAATGCCGCCAGCGAACGTCTGCTGCAACAGATAGGCGTATGGGATGAGATTCTGCAACTGCGCGCCAGCGCGTACAACGCGATGGAAGTGTGGGATCGCGACAGCTTCGGCAAAATTGCCTTCAGCGGCGATGAATGCGGATTCAGCCATCTTGGCCACATTATTGAAAACGACGTGATTCAGCAGGCGCTGTGGCGCAAGGCGCAGGCGTCGTCGGATCTGACCCTGATTACTCCGGCGGCGTTGAAACAGGTGGCATGGGGCGAAAACGACGCGTTCATTACGCTGGACGACGGCCGCATGCTGAGCGCCCGGTTGGTGGTGGGGGCCGACGGTGCCCATTCGTGGCTACGCCAGCATGCCGACATCCCGTTGACCTTCTGGGACTATCGCCATAGCGCGCTGGTCGCCACCATCCGCACCGCAGAGCCGCATCTGGCGACCGCGCGGCAGGTGTTTCACGGCGACGGTATTTTAGCGTTTCTGCCGTTCAGCGATCCGCATCTGTGTTCGATCGTCTGGTCGGTGGCGCCGGAAGAAGCCGAGCGCTTGCAACAGTTGCCGCCGGAGCAGTTCAACCGCGAGCTGGGCATCACCTTCGACATGCGTCTCGGGGCGTGCTCGGTGGAAAGTGAACGGCTGACCTTCCCGCTGACCGGCCGCTATGCGCGTAATTTTGCCGGTCACCGACTGGCGCTGGTGGGCGATGCGGCCCACACCGTACACCCGTTGGCTGGGCAGGGGGTCAACCTCGGCTTTATGGACGCGGCGGAGTTGATCGCCGAACTGAAGCGCCTGCAACGTCAGGGCAAGGATCTTGGCCAGCACCTGTATCTGCGCCGCTACGAGCGCCGCCGCAAGCACGGTGCGGCGGTGATGCTGGCCAGCATGCAGGGCTTCCGTGAACTGTTTGACGGCAATAACCCGGCCAAAAAACTGCTGCGTGACCTGGGGCTGCGGTTGGCGGACAGCCTGCCGGGCGTAAAGCCGAAACTGGTGCGTCAGGCGATGGGGCTCAATGACTTGCCGGAGTGGCTGGCCTAGCCGTCCGGCTGTGCCGGCCTCTCGCTGCCGGCAAACTCCGCCGTATTCTTCTCTCGACGACCACGCTGTTTTCATCAGCAAAACAGCGTGGTGTCATAAATCCTCCTTATAATACCCTTCATTTGAAATAAACTAATTTCACCCAATTTTTTGCATTAGTTTTTCTAATTCAATGGTCGGTTATCAAAAGTCAAAATTCCGCCAGCCATGACGCATTTGTTATATAACATCGTCATTTTGCCACTTTAATTGTTGATTTTGTGCCATGAGGCGCATTTTTCCAGTGAAAAACTCTGCACACTAGCGCGGCATTTTAGCGCTCGCCGAGCGGTCTGAGCCTATTTTAACTTATGGTTAATGTGGTCGTTCGGTGATAAGTTCGGATAAAAGGTATCGTTTGCGTCGCGGCGGTTGACGGGCTTTTTGGCAACGTTCTGCGCGGCATTTGATACCCGGTTAATCATTGTGGAGAGGGATAAGATGGCAAAGCAAACCCCACTGTACGACCAGCACCTGGCGTGCGGTGCGCGCATGGTCGATTTTCACGGCTGGATGATGCCGTTGCACTACGGCTCCCAGATTGATGAACACCACGCCGTGCGGCAGGATGCCGGTATGTTCGATGTCTCCCACATGACCATTGTCGATCTGCACGGTGCGCGTACCCGCGAATTCCTGCGTTATCTGCTGGCCAATGACGTCGCCAAGCTGACCCAGCCAGGCAAGGCGCTGTACACCGGGATGCTTAACGCCTCCGGCGGCGTGATCGACGACCTGATCGTTTATTTCCTCAGCGAAGACTATTTCCGCCTGGTGGTGAACTCCGCCACCCGCGACAAAGACCTGGCCTGGATCGAGCAACACGCGGCGCCGTACGGCGTTGCGCTGACGGTTCGTGACGATCTGGCGCTGATCGCCGTGCAGGGGCCGCAGGCCAAAGAGCGTGCCGCCACCTTGTTCAGCACGCAACAAAAGCAGGCCGTCGAGGGCATGAAGCCGTTCTTCGGCGTTCAGGCCGACGATCTGTTCATTGCCACCACCGGTTATACCGGCGAAGCCGGCTACGAGATTGCGCTGCCGAAGGCGCAGGCCGCCGAATTCTGGCAGCAGTTGCTGGCAGCGGGCGTCAAGCCGGCCGGGTTGGGCGCGCGCGATACGCTGCGTCTGGAAGCCGGCATGAACCTGTATGGGCAGGAAATGGACGAAGGCGTTTCTCCGCTGGCGGCCAACATGGGCTGGACCATCGCCTGGGAGCCGCAGGACCGCCAGTTCATTGGGCGCGACGCGCTGGAGCAGCAGCGTGAGCAGGGCACCGAGCAACTGGTCGGCTTGATCATGACGGAAAAAGGCGTATTACGTAATGAGTTGCCGGTGCGTTTCACCGACGCCGGCGGCCAGATCCACGAAGGAATTATCACCAGCGGTTCGTTTTCGCCCACGCTTGGTTTCAGCATTGCGCTGGCGCGCGTGCCGGCCGGCATCGGCGAGCAGGCCATCGTGCAGATCCGCAACCGTGAAATGCCGGTCAAAGTGACCAAGCCTGGCTTTGTTCGCGCCGGCAAATCACTGATAAATTAAATCATTATTGGCTATTCCGCAGGGTTTACGCCGTCGGTGATAACGCGGTGTGAAACACGCGGAGACATTATTTATTTTGAAGGAGTTCGGGCGATGAGCAATGTACCAACAGAATTGAAATACGCGACCTCTCACGAGTGGGTGCGCGACGCAGGCAACGGCGAATACGTGGTGGGCATCACCGAACACGCACAGGAACTGTTAGGCGACATGGTGTTTGTCGACCTGCCTGACGTAGGCACAACCGTCGCGGCAGGCGACGACTGCGCGGTGGCCGAATCGGTGAAGGCCGCGTCCGACATCTATGCGCCAATCAGCGGTGAAGTCATCGCGGTCAACGACGCGCTGGACGGTTCGCCGGAGCTGGTCAACAGCGAACCTTATGGCGACGGCTGGCTGTTCCGCATCAAAGCCTCCGATGCCGGCGAACTGGGCAAGCTGCTGGATGCCGCCGGCTACCAGGCGTCGATCGACGAATAATCACCACCACGCCCCAGGTCAGCCGACCGGGGCGTTTTAGTTCACGCTATATCCCGTACCACGCAAGCATTCAGGAATTTGTAGCAATGACTCAGACACTCAGCCAACTTGAACACAGCGAAGCGTTCATCGAACGCCACATCGGCTCTTCTGCGCAACAACAGCAGGAGATGCTGGCAGCGGTGGGCGCACGCTCGCTCAGCGCGCTGATCCAACAGATTGTGCCGGCAGACATTCAACTGCCGGGGCCGCCGCCGGTTGGCGATGCGGTCACTGAACATCAGGCGCTGGCCGAGCTGAAGGCGATTGCCGGTCAGAATCAGCGCTACAAATCCTATATCGGCATGGGCTACAGCTCGGTACTGACGCCGCCGGTGATCCTGCGCAATATGCTGGAAAACCCCGGCTGGTACACCGCCTACACGCCATATCAGCCGGAAGTGTCGCAGGGGCGCCTGGAAGCGCTGCTGAACTTCCAGACGGTGACGCTGGATCTGACCGGTCTCGACCTGGCGTCCGCGTCGCTGCTGGACGAAGCAACCGCAGCCGCCGAAGCGATGGCGCTGGCCAAGCGCGCCAGCAAGCTGAAGGACGCCAACCGCTTCTTTGTGGCGGACGACGTGCATCCGCAGACGCTGGACGTGGTGCGTACCCGTGCCGAAACCTTCAATTTTGAAGTGATCGTCGACAAAGCCGAAAAAGTGCTCGAGCTGGAAGGCGTGTTCGGCGTGCTGTTGCAGCAGGTCGGTACCACCGGCGAACTGCACGATTACAGCGCATTGCTGGCCGAATTGAAGTCGCGCAAAATCATCACCAGCGTCGCTGCCGACATCATGGCGCTGGTGCTGTTGACCGCGCCGGGCAAACAGGGCGCCGACGTGGTATTCGGCTCTGCGCAGCGCTTTGGCGTGCCAATGGGCTACGGCGGCCCGCATGCCGCGTTCTTTGCCTGCCGCGACGAGTTCAAGCGCTCGATGCCGGGCCGTATCATCGGCGTGTCACGCGATGCCGCCGGTAACACCGCGCTGCGTATGGCGATGCAAACCCGTGAGCAACATATCCGCCGTGAAAAGGCCAACTCGAACATCTGTACTTCGCAGGTGCTGCTGGCCAACATCGCCAGCCTGTACGCGGTGTACCATGGCCCGCAAGGCCTGCAGCGCATCGCCGGGCGCATTCATCGCCTGACCGACATTCTGGCTGCCGGCTTGCAGCAGGCCGGCCTGCTGCTGCGTCACGCCACCTGGTTCGACACCCTGACCGTTGAGGTCAAGGACAAGGCGGCGGTGCTGGATCGCGCGCTAAGCTTCGGCCTCAACCTGCGCACCGACATTCACGGTGCGGTGGGCATTACCCTTGACGAATCGACGTCGCGCGAAGACGTGCAAACGCTGTTTGCCGTCCTGGCCGGCGACGACCACGGTCTGGACATTGACGCGCTGGACGCGGCGGTGAGCACCGCGAGTGCATCGATCCCGGCAGCGATGCTGCGCCAGGAGCCGATCCTCAGTCATCCGGTATTCAACAGCTACCACAGCGAAACCGAGATGATGCGTTATATGCATCGTCTGGAACGCAAGGATCTGGCGTTGAACCAGGCGATGATCCCGCTGGGCTCCTGTACCATGAAGCTGAACGCTGCGGCAGAGATGATCCCGATCACCTGGCCGGAGTTTTCCGACATGCACCCGTTCTGCCCGGCAGAACAGGCGGCAGGCTATCAGCAGATGATCGGCCAGCTGTCCCAGTGGCTGGTGCAACTGACCGGTTATGACGCCATCTGTATGCAGCCGAACTCCGGCGCTCAGGGCGAATACGCCGGTCTGCTGGCGATCCGTCGCTATCATGAAAGCCGTAACGAAGCCGGCCGTCACGTATGCCTGATCCCAAGTTCGGCGCACGGCACCAACCCGGCGTCGGCGCAAATGGCCGGCATGAGCGTGGTAGTGGTGGCCTGCGACAAGAACGGCAACATCGATCTGCATGACCTGCGCGTCAAGGCCGAGCAGGCCGGCGAAGCACTGTCCTGTATCATGGTGACCTACCCGTCGACCCACGGCGTGTACGAAGAAACCATCCGCGAAGTATGCCAAATCGTTCATCAGTTCGGCGGTCAGGTCTATCTTGACGGCGCCAACATGAACGCGCAGGTGGGCATCACCACGCCGGGCTATATCGGCGCGGATGTATCGCACCTTAACCTGCATAAAACCTTCTGTATCCCGCACGGCGGCGGCGGCCCGGGCATGGGGCCAATCGGCGTCAAGGCGCACCTGGCACCGTTTGTTCCGGGGCACAGCGTGGTGCAAATCGACGGCGTTACGACTCAGCAGGGTGCGGTGTCTGCGGCACCGTTCGGCAGCGCATCGATTTTACCTATCAGCTGGATGTACATTCGCATGATGGGGGCCGAAGGGCTGAAGCAGGCGAGCCAGGTGGCGATCCTCAACGCCAACTATATCGCTACCCGCCTGAAGGATGCCTATCCGGTGCTGTATACCGGCCGCGATCATCGCGTGGCGCATGAATGTATTCTGGACATTCGCCCGCTGAAGGATGAAACCGGCATCAGCGAAATGGACATCGCCAAGCGCCTGATCGACTACGGTTTCCACGCGCCGACCATGTCGTTCCCGGTTGCCGGCACGCTGATGGTGGAACCGACCGAATCAGAAAGCAAAGTCGAGCTGGACCGCTTTATCGACGCGATGCTGGCGATCCGTGCAGAAATCGATCGCGTACAGCAGGGCGAATGGCCACTGGACGACAACCCGCTGGTCAATGCGCCACACGTGCAGGCGGAGCTGGTTGGCGAATGGCAACATGCCTATAGCCGCGAGCTGGCGGTATTCCCGTCGCTGGCGGTACGCGAGAACAAGTATTGGCCGACCGTGAAGCGTCTTGATGACGTTTATGGCGACCGCAATCTGTTCTGCTCCTGTGTGCCGATCGGCGACTACCAATAACCGATTCGATTAACGTCGATTAATCAGGGACGCCGTATTTACGGCGTCCTTTTTTTATTGCTGGCGGCAATAGCAGGCCAGATGGATATCCTCTGGATCGCCGGCAAACAGCTCGGCGTCGGGTGAGGTCAGCAACTGGCAAAAAGTAATATTGAATTTGTTGATTTTCCAGATGATATTATCCTGGCACACCGCTTGTGCGCGGCTAGAATCTGCCCGCCGGGTGAGCGGTGCAAACCGTTTTGCCAAGCACAGCGGCACATTATTTACCGCATCCGTAATGGGGAATGACATGACAAAAGTTGCATTGATTACCGGTGCCAGCCGAGGCATTGGCCGCGCGACGGCGTTATTGCTGGCCCGTCAGGGTTATGCGGTAGGGGTTAACTATCAGACCAATGAGGCAGCGGCACAGCAGGTGGTAAACCAGGTGCTTGCCGCTGGCGGCCGAGCGCTGGCGTTGCAGGCGGATATTGCCCAGGAGAATGAGGTTGTGGCGATGTTCTCCCGGCTGGACGCCGAGCTTGGTACCCTCTGTGCTCTGGTGAACAACGCCGGCATTCTGTTTCAGCAGACCAGCATCGAACACATGAGCGCAGAGCGCATCAACCGCGTGCTGGCCACCAACGTCACCGGCAGTTTTCTCTGTTGTCGCGAAGCGGTGAAACGCATGGCGCTGCGCCACGGCGGGCAGGGCGGGGCGATAGTCAACGTTTCCTCTGGCGCCGCGCGGTTAGGGTCGCCGGGAGAATATGTCGATTATGCCGCCTCAAAAGGGGCGCAGGATACCTTGACTACCGGGCTGGCGATCGAAGTAGCGGCGCAGGGGATCCGCGTCAATAGCGTGCGGCCGGGCGCCATTTATACCGAGATGCATGCCAGCGGTGGAGAGCCGGAGCGCGTCGAGCGGGTAAAAAGCCTGTTGCCGATGCAACGCGGCGGGCAACCGGAAGAAATAGCGCAGGCCATCGCCTGGCTGCTGTCAGACGCCGCTTCTTACGTCACCGGCAGTTTTATCGACGCCGGCGGCGGTCGCTGATCCGTCAGGCATCGTGCAACAGCGCGCTGCGGAAGGACAGAATGTGTGCCTGCGCCGCCGATTCCGCCGCCTGGGTATCCTGTTGAGCCAGTGCGTCGATGATTGCGCGGTGCTCTTCAATCACCTCCTGCATATGACCTTCCTTGGAGAGCGAGGTGGCCCAGAAGCGTTGCGCGCGTGCGTGCAGCACGCTGAGGATGTCGGCCAGCATGGCATTGCCGGCGATCTGTGCCAGCGCCTGATGGAATTCATTATCCAACATCATCATGCGCACCCGATCGCGAGCCTGGCAGGCAGCGGCAATCTGCTGATTGAGCGCGCTCAGCCCGGCCACTTGCGCAGCGGTGGCGCGCTTGCTGGCCAGACGCATGCACAGCAATTCGTTGGCCAGTCGCACTTCGATCAGTTCCAATGCATCATCGATCGACAAAGGCGCAACCATTACCCCCTTGCGTGGGATCACCTGCAATAACCCTTCATTGGCCAGACGGTGGATCGCCTGGTTGATCGGCGTTCTGCCCATCTGCAAATCAGTCATCACCTGCGCGGTATTCAAATACTCACCCGGTTTATAGCTCAAGGTCACTAACGCCTGCTTGAAGCGCCGATAGGCCAGTTCGTTCAGGGACAGGCCTGCTTCCTCTACCGGCGGGCGCTCCCGACCCTCTGCATCAACGGTCTTCACGTTTTGCTCCTGCAACTAAAAAATTTTTAGACATAGTACACAAAAATATGGCACGGAAATCGCTTAATGAGTAACTAAAGATATAGTGAAATTTCACAGTGTTTTAACAAAAGGAAGCGAATACCATGCAACTGACCTTCACTTTACCTGATTCTTGCGAGGCTGACGCCCTGAACGTCGAGATTGACCATCTGGTGATTGCCGGTTGGACCGGACGCGATCGGCAAGCCATCTTGCACCATATTCGGGAATTGGCCGAGCTGGGGGTGCCCCAACCGAGTGCAGTTCCGCTGTTTTATCGCGTGGCGGCCAACCAGCTTAGCCAGCGCGACAGCGTCGAAGTGATGGGCGCCGCCAGCTCCGGCGAAGCCGAACCGCTGGTGTTTACCCACCAAGGCGAGCTGTATGTTTCGCTGGCCTCCGATCATACCGACCGGGAGTTGGAGGCGCACAGCGTGGCGCTGTCGAAACAGCTCTGCGTCAAACCGGTGGCCACGGCGGCCTGGCGATTGCAGGAGGTGGCAGCGCATTGGGACCAGTTGATTCTGCGCTCGTGGATTAAGGAGCAGGGGGAGTTCCGCCTGTATCAACAAGGAACACTGGCCAGTCTGCGCACCCCGGGCGACTTGCTGGAGCGTTATCTGGCCGGCCAGCAACTGCCGGAATACCAGACGCAACCACAGCAGCCGCGCGACGGACTGGCGATGACCTGCGGCACGCTGGCGGCGATCGGCGGTATTCGCCCGGCGGCGGAGTTTCGCATGGAATTGGTGGACGAGATTCTGGGGCGCCGTATTTGCCATACCTATCGAAGCATCGAATTACCGGTGGTGGCGTGATGAAAAAGCTGACCTTGTTACAGGCCGCTGCCGGCCTGGCGTGCGGTGAGTTCACCTCTCGGCGGCTGACGGCAGAGGCGCTGGCATGCATCGACGATCCCCAAGGAGAGGGCGCACGCGCATTTATCCGCGTTTATCACGCCTGGGCGCAGCAGCAGGCGGCCGAATCCGATCGGCGGCGAGCCGCTGGACAGGCGCTGTCGCCGTTGGACGGCGTGCCGGTGTCGATCAAGGATCTGTTCGACGTGGCCGGCGAAGCGACCACCGGCGGTTCTCGCGTCTTGACCGATGCCGCTCCGGCGCAACGCCATGCGGCGGTGGTAGCGCGTTTGCTGCAGGCCGGAGTAGTGATTGTCGGTAAAACCAATATGACCGAGTTTGCCTATTCGGGGCTGGGCATCAACCCGCACTACGCCACGCCGGCCAATCCATGGCAGCGCGCGGCGCGACGCATTCCCGGCGGTTCATCGTCCGGCGCGGCGGTGGCGGTCGCCGATGGCATGGGATTCGGAGCGATTGGCAGCGATACCGGCGGTTCGGTGCGCATTCCGGCGGCGTTTTGCGGATTGACCGGCTACAAGCCCAGCGCATGCCGCATTGACATGGCTGGCGTGCAGCCGCTGTCACCGTCGTTGGATTCCGTTGGTGTGATCGCTCACGGCGTGGCGGACTGCGTCGCGCTGGATGCGGCGATCGCCGAACGGGCGCTGGAACCGCAAACGCTGCCGCTGGCTCAGGCGCGTTTCGCCGTGCCGCAAACGCTGGTGCTTGATGATTTGGATGACGCGGTGGCGACGGCATTTGACCGCGCGTTGCAGCGTCTGACGCTGGCGGGGGCGCGCATCGACGCCCTGCCATGCAGCGAGTTCGCCGAACTGGCGGCGATCAATGCCAGCGGCGGCTTCACCGCGCTGGAGTCGTGGCAATGGCACCAGACGCTGATTGCCTCACAGGCGGCTGATTACGATCCACGGGTGCTGTCGCGCATTCGTCGCGGTGCGACGCTGGGCGAGGGTGACCGTCAGCGATTGCAACAACAGCGTGGCGATTGGCAACGGCGGGTGGCGGCAACGCTGGAGGGCTATGACGCGCTGCTGATGCCCAGCGTACCGTTTATCGCGCCGACCATCGCCGAACTGGAAGCGGATGAGGCGCTGTACTTCCGCGTTAACGGCGCAGCGTTGCGTAACCCGTCGGTAATCAATTTTCTAGATGGCTGCGCCGTGTCGCTACCCATGCAACCCCCCGGCAGCGCGCCGATCGGTTTGATGGTGGCGGGATTGCCGCAGCAGGATCAGGCGCTGCTGGGTTGGGCGCTGTCAATTGAGCGTTGCCTTGCCGGCGCGTGAATTACGGCGGGCATGCTCGCCTCATTTTGAGCTAACAGGAGACTCCCATGACCGGAACCCCTAATGGAATGCTGTTTGTCGCCACAGACGTCGCCGCACAGGATGAGGCGGACTTCAACCAATGGTACGACCGGGAACACGTGGAAGAACGGGTGCGCATTGACGGCTTTTTGAGCGGCACGCGTTATCAGGCGTTGCAGGGCGGGCGAAAATACCTCGGCCTGTATAAAACCACCTCGCTCGACAGCTTTACTTCAGCGGCATATCACGCCGCGTTCACTCGCCAGACGCCATGGTCAGTGGCCTGTCTGGACAAGATGGTCAATCCGATGCGGCGCGTCTGTTCGCTGACGACGCTGAGCGGCATCGGCTGCGGTAGCCATCTGAGCATTCTCACCCTGGCGGTTGGCGCAGACCGCCCACTGGTGCAGCGAGCCAGGCAACTGGGCGAAGAACTGGCCAGTGCCGCCGGGTTTGTCTGCAGCAGCCTGTTGCTGCCCGACGCGCTACTCAGTACGCCGCTGCCAAAAGAAACCACGGAAAACCGCCGGTTACTGCCGATGCTGCTGATCGAAAGCAGCAGCGTGCAGGCCGGTCAACGCCTTGCCGACCAGGCTTGCGCGGCTCTGAATATTGCGCCGGACGCTGCGCTGCAATACGCGCTCAGCTGGCGACTCACCGCACAGGAGTTGACATCATGAGCACTTCTACCACGGAAACCCCGATCGGTGCAGAGGCGGCCCGCAGCGCCGATGCGCCCAATACCGGCAAACTGGCGGCGGCAAGCTCCATCGGCACCGCGCTGGAATGGTACGACTTTACCGTTTACAACATCATGGCGGCGCTGATTTTCAATCACGTCTTCTTCCCGTCGTTTGATCCGCTGGTGGGCACTATCCTGGCGTTTTCCACCTATGCGGTCGGTTATGTCTCGCGGCCGATTGGTGGCATCGTGTTCGGTCATCTGGGCGACGTGCTTGGCCGTCGTTTTGTATTGGTTACCACGCTGCTGATGATGGGCATTACCACTGCATTGATGGGGTTACTGCCCGGCTATGCCAGTTGGGGCATCTGGAGCCCGTTGCTGCTGGTGACGCTGCGCTTTATTCAGGGCATCGCGCTGGGCGGTGAATGGGCCGGTGCGGTGCTGCTGTCAATGGAGCATGGCAAACCGCATCAGCGTGGGCGCAATGCGTCGTTCGCTCAGGTCGGCCCGTCCTGCGGCTCGCTGATTGGCACCGGTTTTATCATGCTGGTCACGGTGGCGATGTCGGCGGACGACTTCCAGCAATGGGGCTGGCGCATTCCGTTCCTGCTGAGCCTGGTGCTGGTGGTATTTGGTCTCTGGCTGCGTCGTGGCGTGGGGGAGACGCCGGCGTTCCTCAAGCTGGAAGCCAACCGCGACGTGACTCACGCGCCGCTGCGTGAAGTGTTCGGCCAGCATAAACGGGCGCTATTGATCGCCGGCGGTTCACGCATTGGCTCTGACGTACTGTATGCGCTGGTGGTGGTGTTTACCCTGACCTATGTCACCACGGTATTGAACCTGCCACGGCCATTGGCGTTGGCCGCCACCATGCTCGGCGCGGTGGGCAACGCGCTTACGGTTCCGCTGTTCGGCGCGCTTTCCGATCGGCTTGGTCGGCGCCCGGTGTATATTGGCGGCGCGCTGGCGGCGATGGTCTGGGCGTTCGTGTTCTTCGTGCTGCTGGACAGCACGCAGCCAGTGCTGATTTGCCTGGCGGTGGTGGTGGGGTTACTGATCCATGCCGCGATGTATGGCCCGCAGGCGGCGTTCGTCACCGAACAGTTCCCGACCCGCGTGCGTTACGCCGGCTCATCACTGGCCTATACACTGGCCGGCATCGTCGGCGGTGGCTTTGCGCCGCTGATCATCGCGTCGCTGTTCAAAAGCTATGACAGTACGCTGGCGGTGTCGCTGTACGTGGTCTTTGCGCTGCTGATAACCCTGTGGGCGGTGCTGGCCGCCAGGGAAACCGCGCATAAACCGCTGTAAAGGCCACGCCGGGCGATATCTGCACCCGGCGTGGTTGTTCAGGCAAAGGCCGGGTCAGGCCGCCATGGTCTGCTCGCTCACGCCGCTGGCTTCCAGCGTCGGCGCGTGTGATGGTTACTTCAGCCAGCCTTTGCGCTGTGCTTCATGCAGATGGTGGGACAGGTGCTGCCACAGTTCCGGGTAGACCTCGGCGATCATGGCGTTGCGCGATAGTACCTGATCGAGGCTGATGCCGTTTTCAACCCAGCTCTGCCCCTGGTTATGCAGATTCATCAGCATGGGCATGGTGCGATCCAGCACCAGTGCAAAACGTGCATCGGCGCTTTCGCCGTCTTCATATTCCTGCCATAACGCGGTGAAATACTCGCGCTGTGGTTCCGGCAACAGACCAAACAGACGACGCGCTGCGGCGACTTCCTGATCGTGAATCGCGGCACGTGCGGCCAGATCGTACACCAGCACGTCGCCGGCATCGATTTCGACGATGTCATGCAGCAGGGCCATCTGGATCACGCGTTGGATATCAACGTCTTCAGCGGCATAAGGCGCCAGGCTCATGGCGGCGATGGCGAAGTGCCAGCTGTGCTCGGCGGAGTTTTCCTGACGCTGGGTGCCCAACACTTTGGTACGGCGCTGAACGCTCTTGAGTTTATCGATTTCCATCAGGAACTGGATGACCTGAGTCATGGCGCCAAATTCTAACGCGGGTACGGCAGATGACATGATACAGCCTCGGTAGTCGGTGGGTTTAAAGCAGGATGATTGTAGATCACTCAACGGCAGATTTCGACGTTTGCGCTTTGTTACACGCCAACACAGTTTTATTTTAGCGTACACGTGTACACTGGAATTATTCTCAGCTAAGCTGCGTTGTGGAAATTTCGAGCAAGAATACCGGTTTTGAGGGTTTGGTGGTTATGGGAAAAGCGGGTGGAATTAAAGCCAGGGCCGACAAGTTGGCCAATGCGGCTTATCCGTGGGCGGAAGAGATCGCCAACAGTATCAGTCATGGGATTGGGTTGATTTTCGGCATTGTCGGTTTGGTGCTGCTGCTGGTGCAGGCGGTGGATACCGGCGCCGGGGCCACCGCCATCGCCAGTTACAGCCTGTACGGCGGCAGCATGATCCTGCTGTATCTGGCTTCTACGCTTTATCATGCCATTCCGCATCAAAAGGCCAAATACTGGCTGAAAAAGTTTGATCATTGTGCCATCTATCTGTTGATCGCCGGCACCTATACGCCATTTTTACTGGTCGGGCTGGATTCGCCGCTGGCACGCGGCTTGATGGCGGTGATCTGGGGGATGGCGCTGTTTGGCGTGATCTTCAAGCTGGCATTTGCCCACCGTTTCGAGGCGCTGTCGTTGGTGACCTATCTGACCATGGGCTGGCTGTCGCTGATCGTGATCTATCAACTGGCTACGCGACTGGATATCGGCGGCGTTACGCTGCTGGCCGTCGGCGGAGTCGTGTATAGCCTGGGGGTAATTTTTTATGCCTCCAAGCGTTGGCGTTTCGGCCATGCCATCTGGCACGCTTTTGTACTGGGCGGCAGCGTGTGCCATTTTATGGCGATTTATCTGTACGTCTGATAGCCGAACGTTAAATCCATATTGAATAAGCGTTTCTTTTGCGTTAGAAAGAAGCGCTTGTTTCTTTCGGGTATCCAACAAGTTCCTTTCGTCTTCCTGAGCCCGCAATACGCATCCTCCGATGCTCTTTGTTTTCTTTCAGGACTTATCATTATGATCATTCGCTTATCCAAAGCGCTGCTAGTCTGCGCCATTGCCTTGTTCGCCTCATTGGTCGCCTTCGGTAACATCACCGATTACGGCTCTAACTTTGCCTTTGTTCACCACGTATTTATGATGGATACCCTTTTCCCTGACGCCACCATTCGCTATCGCGCCATTGATACCCCGTGGATGCACCATGCCGGCTATATCGGCATCATTGCGCTGGAAACCTTAACGGCGCTGTTGTGCTGGATTGGCGGGGTGCGTTTGTTGCGTGCGCTCAGGCTGCCGGCGGCGGCGTTTAATCATCGTAAGGCGTGGGCGGTAGCCGGCCTGACGTTAGGGTTCCTGACCTGGCAGGTGGGGTTTATGTCGATCGGCGGCGAATGGTTCGGTATGTGGATGTCAAAACAGTGGAACGGAGTGCCTGACGCCTTCCGTTTCTTTGTGACCATCCTGTTGGTGCTGATTTATCTGGTGCAGCGTGATGACGAGCTTCAGCAGCAGTAAATCACAGAGGCTGGAATAAAAAAAGGCGCAACCCGTTGCGCCTTTGCTGTCGAATTATTCTTCGGTTAGCGAGTACGGCAGCGGCATGATGCCGAGTTCGCCGCCAACGTCCTCACGCAGCCGCAGCTTGCTGTCCGCTGCCAGATCGTTATTCAACACCGCCTGCACCCAGATGGTGCCGTCGGCCAACTGGCTGGCAGCCAGCACGGTGCCGGTGCGGCGCCAGTTGTCCCCCAGTTGCAGTTCCAAATCGTCCGAGGCGGCGGGCACCCGACTGCCTTTCCCTGCCAGCCAATACATGGCGCGCTTGTTGGCGCCGCGGAACTTGGCGCGCGCCACCATTTCCTGCCCGGTATAACAGCCTTTGCTAAAGCTGATGCCGCCCAGTGCCTGCAGGTTGGTGGCCTGCGGAATCAGTTGCGCGCTGTTTGGCGCGTCGATAATCGGGTAGCCAGCTTCAATGTCCAGCGTCAGCCACTGCTGGCTGTCGTTCAATTGCGCCTGCTCTTGCAGTTTTGCGCAAAGCTGTTCGGCGATTGCGGCCGTGGTGACCAGCAGAAAGCGTTCCGCCGGCAGGCTGAAGTGCAGCAGGGTGGTATCGCCGTCCTGCGCCACGGGATGCGCCGCGTCCGGTAATTGGCCGAACACGCCCGCCAGCGCCGCACGCGCCTGGAAACCGGCGACGCCCAGCAGTACCGCGTCGTTATCCGCGCTAAAGGTCACCTTGGAAAATACCGCGTACTTTTTGATTTCCGCCAGTTGGTTGTCTGCCAGACTACGGCGCTCCAGATAGGCGAAGCCTTCGCCACGCCGGAACAGCCGCAGATTGCTCCACATTTTACCTTTGGCATCGCAATGGCCGCACAGCACGTGCTGGTCAGCCGCCAGTTGGTCGAGGTCGGCGGTGACCTGACCCTGGAGGTATTTCACCGTGTCCGGGCCGTTCAGCGTCACCAGCGCCCAGTCTTCCAGCGATATCAGCGTAAGCGGCAGGTGAGACGAAGCGGAGGGTTGACGGGGTAGAAAAGGAATATTGAACGCCATAGTAAGATCCTGATTAACGTTAAGCTTACCGAAAGGAGTATGCCCACCATGGTAAAAGAGGCGACCGGCTTTGCAAACAGTTATTGCCTGGTAGCGCTTTTTTTGACATTTAGCGCTTAATTGCGCTTTCCGCAGCAAACGTTCTTCCCGGCGAGTATGTCAAATTGTTACTCTATACGCTTACGGCTGACATTACCCTGACAAACTAATTGTTAACCGACGGAATTATATCGAGCAAGCGTTGCCATACAGTGTAACAGGTGAACCCTATACTGGCATTGCCACGCCGAAGCCACGCAGAACAGAGGTTAGTCATTACAACATGGATATCAATAACAAAGCACGTATTCACTGGGCTTGCCGCCGCGGCATGCGCGAACTGGATATCTCGATCATGCCGTTTTTTGAATATGAGTACGATTCGTTGAGCGATAAAGACAAGGCGCTGTTTATTCGCCTGCTGGAATGTGACGATCCAGATTTATTTAACTGGCTGATGAATCATGGCGCTCCGCAGGATGACGAACTGCAGAGAATGGTGACCTTGATCCAGACGCGAAATAAAGACCGTGGCCCAGTGGCGATGTAATGTCCGTATCTCCTGGCGCACCCAAATCGTTTCGCTGTTGGCGCACGGCGCGCTGATACTGCTGATCCTGATTTCGCCGTGGCCCGAAGGTTACGGCCCGCTATGGCTGGTGCTGCTGACGCTGGTGGTGTTTGAATGCATCCGCAGCCAAAAGCGCATTGCCACGCGCCAGGGAGAGCTGCGGGTGCTGAGTGCGCCGCGGCATGTGGTGTGGGACGGCCAGGAATGGCGGGTTATCGGCCGGCCATGGATGCCGCGCTTCGGTATTCTGTTCACGCTGGAACCGCTTGACGGGCAAAAACGACGTCGGCTGTGGCTGGCGTCCGACTGCATGAGCAAAGCGGACTGGCGGCAACTGCGCCAGCGGTTGTCGTTCCCGCCGGAGGATGATAGCGAGGCGCCGTGATGAAACCGCCGATCTGGCTGGTAGAAGATGAACCCAGCATTGCCGATACGCTGGTTTACACGCTGGAAAGCGAAGGGTTCCAGGTGCGTTGGTTCGAACGCGGAGAACCGGCGCTGCAGGCGTTGGCGCAGGGGGAACCGGCGCTGATCATCCTTGACGTCGGCTTGCCCGATATTAACGGCTTTGAGCTTTGCCGCCGCTTGCTGGCGCAGTCGGCTGACTTGCCGATCCTGTTTTTAACCGCACGCAGCGACGAGATCGACCGGCTGCTCGGGCTGGAGATCGGCGCAGATGATTACGTTGCCAAACCGTTTTCGCCCCGAGAAGTCAGCGCCAGGGTGCGCACCATCCTGCGCCGATTACACAAGCAGCAACGCATAACGGCGTCGGCGACTCATCGCGTGGGCGAGCTGGTGCTCGATGAAGACGCCGCCACCGTGCATTATTACCAACGGCCGTTGGCGCTGACCCGTTACGAATACCTGTTGTTGAAAACCCTGCTGCTGGCGCCGGGGCGGGTATTTTCACGTCAACAACTGATGGAGGTGGTCTGGGCCCAGGCGGAAGACAGCCTTGAACGTACCGTCGATACCCACATCAAAACGTTGCGCGCCAAGCTGCGGGCGGTCAATGCCCACGCCTCGCCGATTCACACCCATCGCGGCCTGGGGTATAGCGTGGTTCGCCAGCCATGAGAATCGGCCTGCGACTGCTGCTGGGATATTTCCTGATCGTCGCGGTGGCGGGCTACTTCGTGCTGAGCATTTTTGTACAGGAAGTCAAACCTGGCGTGCGGCGTGCGACCGAAAGCACGCTGGTTGATACCGCCAGCCTGTTGGCGCAGATAGCCCGCCAGGACATGCAACACGGCGAGGTGGCCAACGGTCGCTTGGCGCAGGCGTTCATTCGACTCAACCAGCAACCTATCGGCGCTAATATTGCCGGCATCCGCAAAGATCGCAGCGAATATCACGTTTATCTTACCGACGCGCAGGGGCGAGTCATTTTCGACTCTGCCGGCCAGGCGCTGGGGCAGGATTATTCGCGCTGGAACGACGTTTATCTGACGCTGCGTGGGCAATACGGCGCGCGCAGTAGCCGTAGTAACCCGGCGGATGAAAACAGCTCGGTGATGTACGTTGCCGCACCGGTGCGCGAAGGGCGCAAAATCATCGGCGTGCTGAGCGTCGGCAAGCCCAACAGCAGCATGACTCCGGTGATCAAGCGCAGCGAACGGCGCATTCTGCTGGCGGGGGGCGTGCTGCTCGGTATCGCTTTACTGATTGGGTTGGGATTTGTCTGGTGGATTAACCGGTCGATAGGTCGCCTGGTGCATTATGCCGACGGGGTGGCGCAGGGTGAAGTGGTCACGCTGCCGAACATTGGCACCCATGAACTGGCGCGATTGGCGCAGGCACTGGAAAGCATGCGTCTCAAACTGGAGGGCAAAGCGTACATCGAACGGTATGTGCATACGCTGACGCACGAGTTGAAAAGCCCGCTGGCGGCGATCCGCGGCGCGGCGGAGCTGTTGCACGAGCAACCCCCTCCGGCCACGGCACGGCGTTTTCTGATCAATATTGAACAACAGAGCGCCCGTATCCAGCAATTGGTCGATAAGCTACTGGTACAGGCGCGGCTGGAAAGTCGGCTCGAGCTGGAGATGTCACCGCTGGCGATGGCCGATCTGCTGCGCCAGGTGGTGCAGGGCAAAGAAGCGCAGGCGACGCGACGCGGCGTACAGTTGCAGCTCATCGCCGCCGACGCCGCCACCCTGTATGGCGATGCGCTGTTGATCGAACAGGCGCTGACCAATCTGCTTGATAACGCACTGGACTTCACTCCGCCAGGCGGTACGGTTCATCTGCGGGGCGAACAGGGTGAGCAGGAGTACCGCATTACGGTCAGCGACAGCGGCAGCGGGATCCCCGACTACGCGCTGGATAAAGTCTTCGAGCGGTTTTATTCGCTGGCCCGCGCCGATAAACCCAAAAGCAGCGGCCTGGGGCTGAACTTTGTGCAGGAAGTGGCCCGTCTGCACCGGGGCAGTATTCATCTGCACAACCGCCAACCCCACGGCGTCGAGGCGATCTTCAGCTTATCCTCCGGGCTTCACCGTCCCTTCACATAACCACATTCTGTCTTCACCTACGGGTTTTAACATGGCGCCATGGCTAATCAGGAGCGCATAACCATGTTGAAATCAGTGTTGTTTTGGAAAATGGTAACGTTGTTGGGATTGATGATTTTATTACTGATCCCGATTGCGGAATTGATGAGTGTAATACAGGAGCGCAGCGGCTATCGGCAAAGCGTGGTTGGCCAGGTGAGCGAAAGCACCAGCCGGGCGCAACGCATACTGGGCCCGGTCATCGTCATCCCTTACACCGAGCGGCAAGAAAAAAAGGACCAGGCAAGGCAGGTCACGGTCGATACGCTGCGTCACTATCGCTATCTGCTGCCGGAAAGCTTGCAGGTGACCGGCAAGCCCAACGTCGAGGTGCGCAAGCTGGGCATTTACCAGACTCAGGTTTACCAGGGACCGCTGACCTTCAAGGCCCGCTTTGAGCCGTTGGATCTGGCCGAGCTGCAGCGTAGCAACGTCGTCGTTGGCCAACCCTTTTTACTGGTTTCACTGAGCGATTCACGCGGCATCAAGCGTATTTCTCCGTTAAGCGGCAACCAACCGGCGATATTTGAGCCGGGCACGCGCATCGCTGAACTGCCGCAGGGCATTCATGCGCCGTTGGCGTTGGCGGCGCTGCAAACCGAGGGGATCGACGCCGAATTCACCTTGACGCTGGCGGGAACCAGCAGCCTTTCACTGGTGCCGCTGGGGCGCAATAGCGAGCTCGCGTTGCACAGCAACTGGCCGCATCCCAACTTTCTTGGCAATTTCCTGCCGGATGAACGCAAGGTCACGGCTGAAGGGTTTAACGCCCGTTGGCGCAGCACCTGGTTTGCCAACAATATCAACAGCGCCTTTATCGACCAGGACGGTATAGTCAAGGCGGATAAACTGCCGAGCTTCAGCGTCAGCCTGATTGAACCGGTGGATCATTATCAACTGACCGAACGGGCGGTAAAATACGCGCTGCTGTTTATCGGTTTGACGTTTATGGCGTTCTTTTTGTTTGAAACGCTGACCGGGCTGCGCGTTCACCCCATGCAATACCTGCTGGTGGGGGCGGCGCTGGTGCTGTTCTACCTGGTATTACTGGCGTTTTCCGAGCACCTGGGCTTTGACGCCGCCTATTGGCTGGCCAGTCTGGCATGCAGCGGGCTGATAGCTTTTTATCTGAGCGCGGCACTGCGTGGCAAACGTTGGGGGGCGCTGTTTGCCGTCAGCCTGCTGGCGCTGTACGGCGTGCTGTACTTGCTGTTGCAATCCGAAGATAACGCCCTGGTGTTGGGGGCGAGCCTGCTGTTTGCGATACTGGCGGGCATCATGTTGCTGACGCGCAAACTGGACTGGTATCAGGTGGCGGATCCGGCGCGGTTAACCCGCAAGGAAGCGGACTGACCTTTTGGGCGCGGCGTGCCGCGCCCTGGTTGATTGCCGGTTACAGCAATGGCTCCATTTCCAGCAGGATCTGTTCGCACCATTGTTGCAGGCGATCTTCGCTCATATCGTATTGATTGACGTCGTCCAGTGCCAGGCCGACAAAATGTTTGCCGTCGGCCGCCAGCGGTTTCGGGCTGGTAAACTCAAAGCCGTCGATTGGCCAGAAACCGATAAACTGCACGCCGCGCGGTTTGAGCTGGTCGTGCAGCATGCCTAGCGCATCGAGGAACCATTCGCCATAACCGAGTTGATCGCCCATGCCGTACATGGCGACAATCTTGCCTTGCAGATCCAGTTCAGCCAACTGCGGCCAGATGGCTTCCCAGTCCTCCTGCAACTCGCCGAAATCCCAGGTGGGGATGCCGAGGATCAGCACGGAATAGTCTTCCATCAGTTTGGGTGAGACGTCTTTCAGGTTGTGCAGGTCGACCAGGTCTTCACCCAGAATCTCACGGATTTTTTCTGCCGCCATTTCGGTGTAGCAGGTGCTGGAGCCGTAAAACAGACCAATCTTCATGTTTTAACCGTTATGTTGCCGTTGGTAGTGCGTGGAATGGCAACGAGTGTATCAGATTTACGCTGGCTTAAGGCATAATGCCAACGGTGTAAACCGTAACAAAGAGAGGACCAGGTGCAACAACAGGCGAATGCGCTGATCGAGCAATTTTTGGATGCACTGTGGCTTGAACGCAATCTGGCGGAAAATACGCTGGCCTCTTATCGGCTGGATTTACAGGCGTTGGTCAACTGGCTGGCGCAGCACAACAGCGACTTGCTACAGGCCGAGGCGCTGGATTTGCAGGCGTTTCTTGCCGAACGGGTAGAGGGCGGTTACAAGGCCAGCAGCTCCGCGCGCCTGTTGAGCGCCATGCGTCGCCTGTTCCAATACCTGTATCGCGAAAAAATGCGTGCCGACGATCCCACCGCGTTGCTGGCCTCGCCCAAACTGCCGCAGCGGCTGCCGAAGGATCTGAGCGAAGCGCAGATCGATGCGCTATTGCAGGCGCCGTGCGTCGATCAGCCACTGGAACTGCGCGACAAGGCGATGCTGGAAGTGCTGTACGCCACCGGGCTGCGGGTTTCCGAGCTGGTGGGGTTAAGCATCAGCGACGTCAGCCTGCGCCAGGGCGTGGTGCGGGTGATCGGCAAAGGCAACAAGGAACGGCTGGTGCCATTGGGAGAGGAAGCCGTGTACTGGATCGAAAATTATCTGGAACATGGCCGCCCGTGGCTGGTCAATGGGCAGACGATCGACGTGCTGTTCCCCAGCCAGCGCTGTCAGCAAATGACGCGACAGACGTTCTGGCATCGTATCAAACACTATGCGATCCTAGCCGGCATCGACAGCGAACGATTATCGCCGCACGTGTTGCGGCACGCATTCGCCACCCATTTGCTGAACCATGGGGCCGATCTTCGTGTCGTACAGATGTTACTGGGACATAGCGATCTCTCTACCACACAAATTTATACGCATGTAGCAACCGAACGACTGAAACAGCTACATCAACAGCATCACCCGCGCGCCTGACGCCCGGGTTCGAAAGGATTGGAACAATGAAAAAAGGTTTAATGCTGGTTTCTCTGCTGGTGGCCTCGGTGGCCGGCACGGCTCACGCCGATGACGCGTCAATCAAGAAAGCGCTGGTCAGCCTGGGCATTCAGCAGGCGGACGTGCAGCCTTCTCCGGTCGCCGGTTTGAAAACCGTACTGACCGAAAGCGGCGTACTGTACGTGTCCGAAGACGGCAAGCATATCCTGCAGGGGCCGCTGTACGACGTCAGCGGCAAAGAGCCGGTCAACGTCACCAACCAGCTGTTGGGCACCCAACTGGCCGCCTTGAAGGATCAGATGATCGTCTACAAGGCGCCGAAGGAAAAACACGTGATCACCGTGTTTACCGACATCACCTGCGGCTACTGCCACAAACTGCACGAGCAGATGAAAGAGTACAACGATCTGGGCATTACCGTACGCTACCTGGCATTCCCGCGTCAGGGGCTGAATTCCCAGGCCGAAAAAGACATGCAGTCGATCTGGTGTACCGCCGACAAGGCCAAGGCGTTTGACGCCGCGATGAAGGGCGACGCGGTTTCACCGGCCACCTGCAAGACCGACATCAGCAAGCATTATGCGCTCGGCGTGCAGTTCGGTATTCAGGGGACGCCGGCCATCATCCTGGAAAATGGCATGATGATCCCAGGCTATCAGGGGCCGAAGGAAATGGCCGCCATGCTGGACGCGCATCAGGCCGCAACCAAAGCCGGTGGTTAATCGCCGGTGAGTATCAAAACCCAATTACGCCGTCGCGAGACGGCGAATGACAGTCATCTACCGGTCAATTTGCACCCGTTGCTGCGCCGACTTTACGCCCAGCGCGGCGTTCAGGGCGAACAGGAGCTGGAGCGCAGCGTAAAAGGCATGCTGCCCTGGCAACTGCTGGATGGCATCGATGCCGCGGTGGACATTCTGCAACAGGCACTGGCGGACGGCCGCCGCATCATGATCGTTGGCGACTTTGACGCCGACGGTGCGACCAGTACCGCGTTGACGGTGCTGGCATTGCGCAGCATGGGCGGCAACAACGTCCAGTATCTGGTACCGAACCGCTTTGAGGACGGCTATGGCCTGAGTCCGGAAGTGGTTGAGCAGGCGGCGACCCGTGGCGCGCAGCTGATCGTGACCGTGGACAACGGCATTTCCTCTCACGCTGGCGTTGAGGTCGCACACGCCAAGGGCATGCAGGTACTGGTTACCGATCACCACCTGCCGGGGGAAACGCTGCCGGCAGCCGAAGCCATCGTCAACCCTAACCTGCGCGAATGCGCGTTCCCGTCGAAGTCGCTGGCCGGCGTCGGCGTGGCGTTTTATCTGATGCTGGCGTTGCGTGCGCGGCTGCGCGACAGCGGCTGGTTTGAACAGCGCGCGATGGCGATGCCCAATCTGGCCGAGCTGCTGGATCTGGTGGCGTTGGGTACGGTGGCCGACGTGGTGCCGCTTGATGCCAATAACCGCATTCTGGTGTATCAGGGGCTGAACCGTATCCGTGCCGGCAAGTGCCGCCCCGGGGTGCGTGCGCTGCTGGAGGTGGCCAATCGCGATGCGCGCCAGCTGGCGGCCAACGACCTGGGCTTTGCCCTCGGCCCGCGGCTGAATGCCGCCGGCCGGCTGGATGACATGTCGATAGGCGTTGCGCTGCTGTTGAGCGACGACATTGCGCAGGCGCGCATGTTGGCCAACGATCTGGACGCGCTCAACCAGACGCGCCGCGAGATCGAGCAGGGCATGCAGGTGGAAGCGCTGCAGCTGTGCGACCAGCTTGAGCGTACCAGTACCACGCTACCGTACGGTTTGGCGATGTATCATCCCGAATGGCATCAGGGAGTGGTCGGCATATTGGCATCGCGCATCAAAGAGCGTTTTCACCGGCCGGTGATTGCCTTTGCCCCGGCGGGGGACGGTATTCTGAAAGGTTCTGGTCGTTCGATAGCCGGTCTGCACATGCGTGATGCGCTGGAGCGGCTCGACACCCTCAACCCCGGGCTGATGCTCAAGTTCGGCGGCCATGCGATGGCAGCCGGGCTGTCGCTGGAGGAAGCGCGGTTTGACGAGTTCCGCCAGCGTTTTGGCGAACTGGTGGGTGAATGGCTCGATCCTGCGATGCTGGAGGGCGTTATCTGGTCCGATGGCGAACTGGCGATGCAGGAGCTGACGCTGGAAACGGCGGAGCTGTTGCGCGAAGGCGGCCCCTGGGGGCAGGCGTTCCCGGAGCCGACCTTCGACGGGCGGTTCCGTATTCTGCAACAGCGTCTGGTGGGTGAAAAACACCTGAAGCTGATGGTGGAGCCGCTTGGTGGCGGCCCACTGCTGGACGGTATCGCCTTCAACGTTGATACCACGCTGTGGCCCGACAGCAGCGTGCGCGAAGTGGAGCTGGCCTACAAGCTCGACGTCAACGAGTTTCGCGGCAACCGCAGCGTACAGCTGCTGATCCAGCATATCTGGCCCTACTGAGCCATTTGGCCGGGGCGTGGCTACCGCAGCGCCCCGGCAACTTCCCAGAAAAACTGCCTAACTCGCTATAATCTGTTACCCAGATCCGCTAGAATTATCGGTTCCATGGCATCCCGCCATTGACGACATCTAACGTAAGAACGCTAAAACCATGTTTGAAATAAACCCGGTAAAAAACCGAATTCAGGACCTGTCCGAGCGGACTGCCGTTCTTAGGGGGTATCTTTGACTATGATGCCAAGAAAGAACGCTTAGAAGAAGTTAACGCCGAGCTGGAACAGCCGGACGTCTGGAACGAGCCCGAACGCGCGCAGGCGCTGGGTAAGGAACGTTCCGCGCTCGAAGCCATCGTTGAAACCATCGACAACCTGAGCCAGGGTGAAGAAGATGTGACCGGCCTGCTTGAGCTGGCGGTTGAAGCCGACGATGAAGAAACCTTTAACGAGGCGGTGGTTGAGCTTGATCAACTGATCGCCAAGCTGGAACAGCTAGAATTCCGTCGTATGTTCTCTGGTGAATACGACAGCGCGGATTGCTACCTGGACATTCAGGCGGGTTCCGGCGGCACCGAAGCGCAGGACTGGGCCAGCATGCTGCTGCGCATGTACTTGCGTTGGGCAGAAGCCAAAGGCTTCAAGACCGAAGTGATTGAAGAGTCCGACGGCGACGTTGCGGGCCTGAAATCAGCCACCATCAAGATTATCGGTGACTACGCGTTCGGCTGGTTGCGCACTGAAACCGGCGTTCATCGCCTGGTGCGCAAGAGCCCGTTCGACTCCGGCGGTCGCCGTCACACCTCGTTCAGTTCGGTGTTTGTCTACCCGGAAGTCGATGAAGATATCGATATCGACATCAACCCGGCGGATCTGCGTATCGACGTTTACCGCGCTTCAGGTGCCGGTGGTCAGCACGTCAACAAAACCGAGTCCGCGGTGCGTATTACCCACTTGCCGACCAACATCGTCGTGCAGTGCCAGAACGACCGTTCACAGCATAAGAACAAGGATCAGGCATTCAAACAGCTGCGAGCCAAGCTGTATGAATACGAGATGCAAAAGAAAAATGCTGACAAACAGGCGTTGGAAGACAACAAGTCCGATATCGGCTGGGGTAGCCAGATCCGCTCTTACGTACTGGATGATTCCCGTATCAAGGATTTGCGCACCAACGTTGAAACGCGTAACACGCAGGCCGTACTGGATGGCGACCTGGATAAATTCATTGAGGCAAGTTTGAAAGCCGGGTTATGAGGAACAGAAATGTCTGAGCAACAATCACAGGGCGCCGATCAGGCGTTGGATCTCAACAACGAGCTGCAGTCACGCCGCGAGAAGCTGGCTGCGCTGCGCGAGAACGGCATTGCGTTCCCGAATGATTTCCGTCGTGACACCACGTCCGACAAGCTGCACGCCGAGTACGACAGCAAGGAAAACGACGAGCTGGAAGCGCTGGGCGTAGAAGTGACCGTCGCTGGCCGCATGATGACCCGTCGTATCATGGGCAAGGCGTCGTTCGTTACGCTGCAGGACGTGGGCGGTCGCATTCAGCTGTACGTCGCGCGCGACGATCTGGCGGAAGGCGTTTACAACGAGCAGTTCAAAAAGTGGGATCTGGGCGATATCCTGGGCGCACGCGGCAAGCTGTTCAAAACCAAGACCGGCGAACTGTCGATCCACTGCACCGAACTGCGTCTGTTGACCAAAGCCCTGCGTCCGTTGCCGGACAAGTTCCACGGCCTGGCCGATCAGGAAACCCGCTATCGCCAGCGCTATCTTGATCTGATCGCCAACGAAGAGTCACGCAATACCTTTAAAGTGCGTTCGCAGATCATGTCTGGCATTCGTAACTTTATGGTTGGCCGCGGCTTTATGGAAGTCGAAACGCCAATGATGCAGGTGATCCCGGGGGGCGCGTCTGCCCGTCCGTTCGTCACGCACCATAATGCGCTTGATATCGACATGTATCTGCGTATTGCGCCAGAGCTGTACCTCAAGCGTTTGGTGGTCGGCGGCTTCGAGCGGGTGTTCGAAATCAACCGTAACTTCCGTAACGAAGGCGTTTCGCCGCGTCACAACCCAGAGTTCACCATGATGGAACTCTATATGGCGTACGCGGATTACAAAGATCTGATCGAACTGACCGAATCGCTGTTCCGTACTCTGGCGCAAGACGTGCTGGGTAAAACGGCGGTGCAGTACGGTGATGAAGTGTTCGACTTCGGCAAGCCGTTTGAAAAGCTGACCATGCGCGAAGCGATCAAAAAATACCGTCCGGAAACCGACCTGGCCGATCTGGATGACTTTGACAAGGCAAAAGCGATTGCCGAATCGATTGGCATCAAGGTTGAGAAGAGCTGGGGTCTGGGCCGCGTAGTGACCGAAATTTTCGAGGAAACTGCCGAAAGCCACCTGATCCAGCCGACCTTCATTACCGAATATCCGGCTGAGGTTTCCCCGCTGGCGCGTCGTAACGACCAGAACCCGGAAATCACCGATCGCTTTGAGTTCTTCATTGGCGGCCGTGAAATCGGTAACGGCTTCTCCGAGCTGAACGACGCAGAAGACCAGGCTCAGCGCTTTGCCGACCAGGTTGCGGCGAAGGACGCGGGTGACGACGAAGCGATGTTCTACGATGAAGACTACGTAACATCGCTGGAGCACGGCCTGCCGCCAACCGCTGGCCTCGGCATCGGTATTGACCGTATGGTGATGCTGTTTACCAACAGCCACACCATCCGTGACGTGATCCTGTTCCCGGCAATGCGCCCGACCAAATAAGATCCACAGCCGAATAAAAACCGGTGCAGGCTGCTGCGCCGGTTTTTTTATCCTCAGCGTCTGCAGTGAACTAACTGCCTAAAACATCAGCAGTTATGTGCGAACTCTGCTTGCCCGCCGGCGATAACCGGTTATAATGCCAGTCGCACACCGTTGCGGGTGTAGTTCAATGGTAGAACGGCAGCTTCCCAAGCTGCATACGAGGGTTCGATTCCCTTCACCCGCTCCAAATTCTCTTTTAGCTACACTATGCAGCTAAAATAGCCCTCTACAGAGGCGTTGCCTCTCTGATAGCTACCATTGAACTACACGCTCACCTGTCGCGACAGGATGTGTTGATTGGTTAGAGATCATACCTTCTTGCTGGCAGTAGTTCCACGTCTCAAACTGCGATAATCCAACTTGATAGACGATGCCGCCAATCACGGTTTAAACCTTCGCTAAAGCGCGCTACACAAACAGCATGACAGCCGATGCCCCTAGATGCTTCCACGGTAGAGGGGATAAACAAGGTTACGGTGGTTTTGCACTGGTAGCAATAGAATCGGCTCTGCCTGCGTGCCGCTTTCGCTTCCTGATGGATACACAAGCCGCCTGATAAATGTTTGTGGTGTGTTACAGGCCAGTGGATAGTCTTTCTGATGCTCTCGCTAACGCTCGCTGGTTTTCCTTACCACCAACGGGCTTTATGGCTCTTATTGTCCTAATCATGGTTCATTAGTACTATTGAGGACGATTTGTAACCATGGGGAAACAGGGATGGATACGGTTGAAGAGTTAGGCGGAAAGTATTTTTTCAACGGAATGAGCCTAGACAAAGATGAACTCCTCCTGTGGCTTATCCTTGATGAGTTTCAGAAACAGTTCGGCGGGGTGGTTGATTTGCTGGCTATTGCTTCAATGCTGGTTAGCCTGCCCGTGATTCCTGTGAAGGGAAAGATTGGTAGGGCATCTGGTATAGGCACAGCAGGAACCAGTCCATTATCGATAGCCTCACGTACGCTGATTCAACAAAGATTTAAGAACGCCAAAAAAACCATTACATGGGCCAAGTTAATACGTGGCGAGTGGGCTTACACTACGAGTATTGGTGCCTATGTCGGCCGCTGGCTTCCTTGGGTTGGTGCAGTTCTGACAGCTTATGATTTGGCTATGGTAACTCGTAATGTCATCCATCGTTATGAACTTATTGTTGGAAAAAGGATCGGCGGCAATGAATGAAGCCAATGAAGTTCATCAGCTACTTAAAAAATACTTCTGGGAAATGTCGGATGATGCGTCGCTGAGTACAGGTAAAAAGAGCGTACTCCCTGAAGATGCTTATGATTTTCTAGAAGAATATGCCGATAAGATGCATGTTGATATGGACAACTTTGAGTTTCGCAAATACTTTCCAAACAGGGGGATTTGGTTCTTACCTAATGCGATTCTCCCGAAGCATATGCAAACAGATCGCCACGAACCAGCAGAGTTAACTGTCGAGATGTTGATAAAGTCTGCCAAGGCCGGGCGCTGGTTGTATGATTAACCTTCATCATCGAATGTCATGGTATGAGGGCAGGAGCGGCCAGCACTAACCGTCGTCGTTTCTGTTCTCCGAGCATTCTCATAAACACAGAATTAGGGACAGGCTCCAGTAAGATTCTCATAGCTTCCTCCCTTTAGAACTTAACGTTCATCATAGCCTTTTCAACATCCTGATCGGTAATCCCTATGTACACTTGAGTAACGGCGGCGTTGCTGTGATTCAGCATCTTCATAACCAAGCCGATAAATCGGTCTTCTTTTTTGCTTCCTCAGGCGAAGTCAATGCGCAGATAACCCCGAGAGGTCACCGGGCCTTCTGCCGGTTTTGCCCCGGTGATGCTGACCGGATACACCTTGATGGTGACGTTGGCGCCGGCCTCTTGCAGCTTGAACGGCAGCACGCTGGAAAAGTCATTCGGCGTCAGCGGCCGGTCGTTAGCGTCGGTGATGACAAAGCCGACGTCCTTGTTATTGGAAACCAGCGCGTTGCCGGCGGTATTATCGGCCTGCACGCGCAGGGTCAGATTGGCGTAGGCGTCGATGTTGTTACACTTGATGCCCAGATTGCGCGCTATCGGGTTAACCCCGCTGGCCTTGGCGCCGGCGGTTTTAAATGCCCCGGTAGAAACGTTGCCAAAGTCGACGGTGACGATCTGCCCGGCGTTGATCACACAAGTCTGCGGCACCGTGATGCTGTAGTTAAGGTAGACGTTGGCCATTACCACGGCTTGATGGCTACAGCCAGCGCCAGGGCAGGCCCCCAAACGGCCGAGGAAAATATTGTTGGCGTAGGTGCCGTTGATCAACGGCCGGATAATCTTTAACGAGGAATCCCAGGTTGTGGGATCCCACACACCATTCGTAACATCTATCTGGCATGTGGTAATTTTTAGAACTCTCCGGTTAAACGGTGTATACCAAGCTCCACATACATTCCTCATGCGGACGGCCACGGCGAAATAGTCATCAACCGGTTGATATACCCAGTCAGTTGGCGAGGTGCCGAAAGGGGGCAGGGTGCCGTCTATCTTACTGAAAGAAATAGATGTATAGCCGGGAGAGAAAATGCCAAAAAAGCCGGTGTCTATATAGCCAACGGAAAAAGTGGTACTGGGCTCAGTATGGCCCACCGCATTATCGGTTAACCCCAGGGTTTTATTGATCGACAGATTAATGGTCTGGTTGCAGCCGGAACAGGCGGCCTGCGCCGGGCTCAGCAGGCAAGCTGCGCCAAGCAGCACAAACATCCACATCGCTATGAAAGAAACGGTCATCACAGGCCTCCTGCCTTGGCATGGTTTATTGCTGGCTTTCGCTGCCCTGCGGCAGCCGGTAAGACACTTCACAACGCTCCACCGCACCGTGGCCGCACGCCACCTGCAGCTTGCCGCTTAGCGGCAGGCCAGACAGCTAGCGCTGGCGGTTTTCGCCAGCGATGCTGGCATCGCTGCCGTTTGGCTGCGTGGCGGTTCGCCGCCGCTTCTCGCTGCTGCAGCCGATTACATTACTGATATTCCAGCGAAAATGTGGCGTCGGCATTGGCCAGGCCGGCCTTGACCGGCTGCGCGGTGGCGACGTACTGGCCGTAAAATTGCAGATTCTGCTTACCCGGCCCGGCCTTGAGCGGATAAATGCCGCTGGGCTTGCCCAGCGGGATACGGTTTTTGTCTTTATCAAGAATGGCCAGCCCGACGTTCTGTGCCGAGCCGGCGCCGGTTAGCGCCAGCAGGCTACTGTCGGCGCCGTTGGCGGTGCCGTTAAAGGTCATCTTGACGCCTCTGGCCCCGGCGTCGCAGTCTTCCAGCGTCAGGATAAAGGGTTTGGCCAGCGTCTCCGGGTTGACGGCAAACTGCTTGTCCGCCCAGTCGCCCATCTGTACCGTCTGGTTTTGCGAAGCCAGGCTGACGCTACAGGTGTTGGCAACCAGATTGGCGGTGATCGAAATATTGATCACCCCCAGATCGGCCCGGCAGTGGAGCGTGGCGAGCAGCGCCAGCGCGGCGATTAGCTGTTTTTTCATGTTTGTTTCCTCAGGCGAAGTCAATGCGCAGATAACCCCTAGAGGTCACCGGGCCTTCTGCCGGTTTTGCCCCGGTGATGCTGACCGGATACACCTTGATGGTGACGTTGGCGCCGGCCTCTTGCAGCTTGAACGGCAGCACGCTGGAAAAGTCATTCGGCGTCAGCGGCCGGTCGTTAGCGTCGGTGATGACAAAGCCGACGTCCTTGTTATTGGAAACCAGCGCGTTGCCGGCGGTGTTGTCGGCCTGCACGCGCAGGGTCAGGTTGGCGTAGGCGTCGATGTTATTGCACTTGATGCCCAGGTTGCGCGCTATCGGGTTAACCCCGCTGGCCTTGGCGCCGGCGGTTTTAAATGCCCCGGTAGAAACGTTGCCGAAGTCGACGGTGACGATCTGCCCGGCGTTGATCACACAGGTCTGCGGCACCGTGATGCTGTAGTTGAGGTAAAGGTTGGCGATAACTATCGCCTGATGGCCGCAACTGATGCCAGGGCAGGCGCCCCAGCGGCCGAGGAAGACATTGTTGGCGTAGGTGCCGTTGATCAACGGTCGGATAATCTTTAGCGATGAATCCCAGGTTGTTGGTTGAATTAAGTTGTTAGCAATCATGGGTTTACATGACGGATAGCCAACTGCAGGGCTACTAGATGGCACATAATGAGCTCCACATACATTTCGCGCACGGATAGCAACGGCGAAATAATCATCTACCTGTTGATACACCCAGTCGCTTGGCTTGGTGCCAAAAGGGGGCAGGGTGCCGTCTATTCTGCTGAAAGAAAACGACAGATAGCCGCCGAAAAAGCCATAAAATCCGGTATTTACGCCGGAAATGGTAAAAGAAGTACTGGGCTCAGTATGGCCCACCGCATTATCGGTTAATCCCAGGGTTTTATTGATCGACAGATTAATGGTTTTGTTGCAGCCGGAACAGGCGGCCTGCGCCGGGTTCAGCAGGCAAGCTGCGACAAGCAGCGTAAACAACCACATCGCTTTGAAAAAAACAGACATCACTGGCACCCCGCCTTGGCATAGTTTATTGCCTGGTGTTCGCTGCCCTGTGGCAACTGGTAAGACACTTCACAACGCTCCGCCGCACCGTGGCCCCACGCCACCTGCAACTTGCCGCTTAGCGGCAGGCCAGACAGATACACCTGGCCGTTTTCGCCGACGATGCTGGCACCGCTGCCGTTTTCCTGCGCCACGGTGGCGCCAAACGGCACCGCCTTACCATTGCGCTGCTGCAGCATCATCAAGGCTCTGGCGCCAATGCGTGCCGCAAACTCGGCGCGTACCAGTGCGCCTTTGGTCGGTATAACGTTCACCACCGCATCGTCCAGATCGGCATTGTCTTGCAGGGTGGTCGGGTCAAGCGCCACCCGGTTCAGGCGATAGGTGGTGGCGTAGGGCATCACCGCATAGCCGCGCCAGTCGGTGCTGACGCCGGTGGCATTTTCAACCGCTACCGCTTTGGCGCCGGCGGCGGCCACCAGCACGTTGGTATCGCTGAGCGGCTGGCTAAGGGTGACGCCGTTGGCGTGAGCGGTAATCCCGCCGCTCAGGCCATAGTTCACCTGCCGGTAGCCGCTGCTGTAGCTGTAGCTGAGGTTGCTGTTGCCGTAAGTTCCCTGGTAGTTCAGGTTGGCGCTGCCGTTGCCGCCGCCCCCGCGGTTGCTGTACCCCTGCATGACGCCGTAGGTCAGGTTTTTGCCCGCCAGCAGGCTACCGCTAACGCCGGCCTGCTGGGCCAGTTGCCCGTGGGTGTCGGTGTTGGCCGCATAGGTGGCATAAGCGGTGCTGGAGGAGCGGGTGATATCGCTGGCCGCGCCGCCGCCCGACAGCCACTTGCCAAGCGGCAGCGAAAGGTTGAGCGCCACGCGCTTGTCGGCCTCTGCCAGCCCCGGACTTTTGTTATGGCTGTAGGAAAGGCTATAGCTGATGTCGTTCCAATAGGCGCTGTAGCCGGCTTGCAGCAGATCGTTTTTCTCGTCGGTGTGCCAATAGGTTTGTCGGCTGCCGGTCAGGAACAGTGAGCCATAGTCCCAGACCTGCTGGGTGATATTGACCTGCACCCGCCCCTTTTTGGAGTATTTGAGGTTGTAATACTGATTGGCCGTCGGCTTGACGTCGACCGGGCCATCCTGGGTGTTGAGCGAATAGCCACTCATACGGCGATAACTGGTGTCATCCAGCGTGTAGAAGCCTTCGGTCGAATAGCGGTAACCCAGCAACTGGAAGTTGGTTCCCGCCTCGTTCAGCGACTTGGCATAAAGGAAGCGCAGCGACTGCCCCTGGTGACGGCTGTCGTCCGCCAGGCGGCTGTTGGCCTGGGTAACGTCCGCCGACATTGCGCCCCAACTGCCCAGATTCTTGCCGGCGCCAAAGGCAAAGGCGGCATAGTCGTTCGACAGCTGGCTGCCGCCGTACAGCGTGACGCCAGCCGGCAGCCCCCAGATCAGCGTACCCTGGGCAAACCCCGGTTTGCCTTTATTGCCGTCGCCGCTGCGGTACTGCCCGGCGGTGGCGGCATACTTTACCCGCCCCTCGCGTTGCAAAACCGGCACGGCGGAATAGGGCACGGTAAAGCGGCTGATGCTGCCGTCGCTCTCCTGCACCTCGACCTTCAGGTCGCCGCTGGACGACGTGGGGTAGAGATCGCTAATGGCAAAGGCCCCGGGGGAAACGTAGGTCTGGTAAATGACATAGCCGTTCTGGTTGATGGTCACCTTGGCATGGCTCTTGGCCACGCCGTGCACCGTCGGGGCAAATCCGCGCAGGCTGTCCGGCAGCATATTATCGTCGGAGGCAAGCTGCACGCCGCGAAAATTGACGCTGTCAAACACGTCGTTGGGGCTGATGTGATCGCCCAGCGTCAGCTCGCCCTTGAGCGGAATGATGGCCCGTTGCAGGTAGGTGTTGATGTGCTGCCACTGGTTGGCATGCTGGCCGGCGCCGCTGCTGTATGACCAGCTGGAATTATCGCGCAGCCGCCACGCGCCCCAGTTGAAGCCGCTATTGAGGTTAAGAAAATAGCTATTGTTGGTGCTGGCTCCCCAGCTGTTACCACCGCTGAAATTATAGGTCAGCAGCGCGGCGGTGATGCCGTTATCCCACTGGTCGGGCGGGATGTAACCACGCACGTTATTCACCAGCATCACCTGTGGAATGCTGATCTTCAGTCGTTGCTTTTCAAAATCGAACTCGGACTGCGCACCCTCAATGACCTCTGGCAGCGGCAGGCATTGTTCGGGCTTTAATACGGTCAATTTGCTTTGCATGGTCATATTAACGTTCAGCGCGCTGAGCTGATTATATGACAGGCAGGGCAGCAGGCCGCTGTCATCATGTGCCGGCGCGTCTTTGTCTACGGGGACAAAGTTGATATTACGGGTGGCAACGTAATCGTCGTTAAGATAAAGCTCAACGTGATATTGCCCGGCGGCCTGCCCCTCGTCTTTTTCGAAACGCGACAAATCGGCGATAGCCGTAGGATCGCCTGACAGGAACGACGGGTTAAAGAATATCTCCGCGCTGACAGAGGCTGATGGCAGCATTGCAACCATAAATAGCGCCGGGCTGAAATAAGACCAGGTGCAATGGGGCAGGCAGCACTGTCTTAATCGCTGTGCGCACTTGCTAACAGCAAATGACCGCATAAATACTCCTTTATTTTAGGCAGCAGGTTCCCTGAGAGCCAAACAAGCCTCTGTAACACCTGTCCCTCGAAAATGTTTTTATTATTTCATTACGCCATTGATACTGGGCGTATTGGCGCCATAGTCATTAATTGTTTGGTATTTTATCGAGCCGTTAACGCCGGCCGGAATGGCAATGTCGGTATTGCTTTTGGGGGCCGCCATGGTATTTGGCAAATTGTGATTGCCAATATTAAAATTCACCAAAGTAATATAATAAGGCGTTGGATTATTAATGCTTATCTTGTTGCCCTGCTTATGGAACGTCAGCTTGGCCGGCGCATCTGCTGGCGACATCGCCAACCCCGCAGGGCGCACAAACAGTTTGATGCGCGACAACACGGCCAGTTGCAGCACGTTTTTGCCCTGTACCGCCTCGCGTTCGACCGCCGGGATCGCCTTGACGTTGATCCAGTAGACGCTTTCACGATCCGTCGGCGGCGTCTGGCCCACGTACATGATACGCAAGGTGTTTTCCCCCTGCGGTTTGCTGACGAACAGCGGCGGCGTCATGATGAAATCAGTGGTTTTTTCGCCGTTGGTTGTCTCGACCCAGGACTGAATCAAAAAGCGCAGATTCTTGTCGCTGTTGGTCACGGCCAATGAGGCCTGTTTGGCATCTGCCGGATAGACCACCCGCGTTGCCCCCAGCGCGATGCCACCGGCCTGCGCGGCAAAGCTGCTGATGGCAAGGGTGGAAAAAAACAACGTTAACCCCAGTTGGCGCAGTGATTTTTTGTTGAACACGCTGACCTCGTTGATGATTGATTGCCTTATTGATAGGTAAGAGCGAACCACGCCCAGCTATTGGCCTCACCGCCGGTAACCTGACGCGAGGTTGCGCGATAGCGAGCGGAAAAATGCAGCCTGGTCTCCCGGTCATTAATCATGGCCAGGCGGCTCGGCGGGGCGTTGGGCACCATCAGATCGCCATGGTCGTCAAACAGCGCCAGCCCGATACCGGGGCCACCCTGCGCGCCGTTGCCGGCTTTCAGCACCAGAGGATCCTTGCCGTCGGTCACGCCCCAGAAACTGACGCCCACCGCGTGGTAGATAGCCCGGTTGCAGCCAGTCAGATCGATACTGAATGCAACCGGAGGGGAATAGCTGCCCAGCCCGCTGAACTGGTTACTGCGCACGTCGCCCATTTCGACAATCTGAGCTTCGCTGCCGGTGCTGACTGAACAGGCTGCTGCCGTAATTGCACCGCGAAGTTTCACCTGCCCGCCATCAATGATGACGTGATGGCGATTCCCCGCCAGGGCAACCGCGGAAGACAGCATCAGCGCGGCAGAGATAATCGTTGAATATCGCAATGTAGGCTCCTTAACCGTCATGGCTCCGTGCGCAGTTCATCCCAAAGCGGAATGTTTATTGATATTGCATGGTAAAGGTGGCGTCAGCGTCGGCTTCACCTGGGGTAACCGCTTTGGCGGTGGCCTTGTAGCGTGCGGTAAAGTGCAGAATGTTTTTGCCGTCGGCCAGGGTGAAGGGGGCAGAGTAGCTGGCACCGTTCGGGATCAGCACGTTATCCAGATGATCGCGGATTTCGATGCCTACGCCCGAGGCAACGCCGGCGGCGCCGCCACCGGCGTTGCTGACGCCGAGCACGGTGTTATCGGTTTTGTCGGCCGCGCCGTTAAAGGCAACCGAGGCTTTGGTCGACACTGCGGTATCGCAATCCTCCAGCTTGATGGTAAAAGGCACCTTGCCGGAATAGTCGCCCGCAGCGGCAAACTTGGCGGTGCGATACTGACCAAGGTTCACGGTCTGATCGGTAGAGTCTGCGCTCACCGCGCAGGCGGCATTGACGATACGACCGACAAAGTGAATATTGCCGCCATAGGTGGTTGCCGTGGCAGCCAGTGCCGAGGCGCCGGTAGTCAGCAGTGCAGTCCCGATCAATATGCGAGATAAATTCTTGTACATGAAATTTCCTTTTAAATTATTTAATGGGAATTGCGCAGCCAAATATCCAAATACGGGCAGTAGCCGTTTGGCCGGCAAAAGAATAATGATGACGGGAGGTTAAACGGTGATTAAACGGTGTATTCTGATTTAAGTAACGTTATAAAACACCAATCAACCTGATATAAAAAACCTCTAGTGATTTATGCGTTATTTTTATTTATTACCTATAGTTGTTGCGATAAATATCGCCTATCTTGCGACATCCTAGTGACATTGTGTCACCTTGCCAGGAAACGCGCACCCGCAGGTAATGCGGGGTGTGGGGCTGAATTACGCAAATTGTAGCCATTGTATTTTCTGAATCAAACCGTCTGGTTGCTAATTTTCGTGTTATTTATTCCATTAATAATAACGACGATAATCACGCTGCGGTTTTATTTTAACTTGATGCTAATTGATTATCACTAAGTCGGTGCCTGTTGGTTTTTATATAACGGAGGCGGGAGGAAGAAGTTAAATTAAATTAAATTTATTCTTTGAGCGTTAAGGCAAACCTATATTCCTTGTCGATGGATTCTGCTGTTTCCCCGATTGTCGACCATAACAAGGAATAGATTAATGACGAAGCAAACGACGAAGTTCAAACTGGCGCTGGTGGCGCTGGCTATTTCCGGCTCGCTATTTGGCGAGGTGGCGTTAGCCGCCCCCGGAGCCGGCTCTTATGAGGCCGGCGGTGGCCTGGCCCCGGGTGCGGATTCGGTGGCGGTGGGCGCCGGTGCGGCGACGGACGCGTTGACCGATCGGCAGACCGCTCTTGGCGTTAACGCCACCACGCAGGGGCGGGGATCGACGGCGGTAGGCATGAACGCCGGGGCAACCGGCACCGAATCCGCAGCCTTGGGTAACGAAGCCAAGGCCAGCGGCGACTTTTCCACCGCGGCCGGTTATTACGCGTCGGCCAGCGGCGTGCAGGCGACGGCGATTGGCGAAGAGGCCAGCGCCAGCGCGGACAATGCCAGCGCGTTTGGCAGCAAATCCAAAGCCTCCGGCGTCAATTCCGTGGCGCTCGGCGTCGGTTCGGTGGCAACGGAAGATAACGCGGTATCGATCGGTGCACCGGACGCTACCCGCAAAATGACCAACATGACCGATGGCGTGGCGGCCACCGACGGCGCCACCGTCGGCCAGCTTAATACCGCTGCCAAAACCTTGCAGGATGGCATAGATGCCAACAAAACCGCTATTGGCGTCAACGCCGGCGCCATTGCCGACCAGCGACTGGCGCTGGACAAGGCGCAATTGGCCGCCGACCAGGCGGGCACGGCGGCGGTCAACGCCCAGGCCGGCGCAGACGCTGCCGCGACGGCCGCGGCCAACGCACAGGCGGGCGTCGATAAAAATGGCGCAGATATCGCTATCCATCAGCAGGCAATTGACAAGGCGCAGCAGCAGGGGCAGCAGAACGCCAGCGATATCGCGGCCAATAAAACGCTGACCGAAGGCGCGCAAAAATCGGCGGATCTGGCGCAAGCCACGGCGAATACGGCGACCACGGCGGCGGCAGGCGCGCAGCTGACGGCGGACAAGGCGCAGGCCGGCGTCGATGATAACGCGCAGAAAATTGCCAAAAACAGCAGCGACATCGGCAGCAATACGCAGCAGATTGCCGATACCACCAATAAATTCAATCAATTTGCCGAGGCTACGACTAATACCACCAGCGAACTTGACGGTAAATTGACGCAGCAGGCCGGTCAATTGAATCGCGTCGATACGCAAACGCAAAGCAACACCCGCTCGATTGGCCAGCTCAGCAGCCGTATGGATCAGTTTGATACCCGTTTGGGGCAGCAGGACGCCAAAATCAATCACCTGAACAAACGCCTGAATGCCGGCGTGGCCTCTGCGTTCGCCATGTCGCAGATCCCGCAGGTGATGACGCCTGGCGCGTCGATGTTTGGCATCGGTGGCGGCACCTTCCATGATTCAAGCGCCGTCGCCATGGGGCTGTCTACCGCCACCCAGGGTGGGATGGTGGTCAAGTTCAGCGGTACCGCCAATACGCAGGGTGACTATGGCCTGGGCGCCGGCGTTGGCTGGCAGTTCTGACGGCACAGCGACCACGCTGATGGCCGTTGATTGGCCGCGGCACCCGCCTCGGCCAACCGTCGGTTAACCGCCAGGGCGTTGATCCGCGATATGGGGTCACGCCTGGCGGCAGTATCGCCCGGTTAACGGTTTACCGGGCCAGGGCGATGTCTGCCGCCGTTGGTCGATTATGCAGATGGCATGATAAGGAGGCGAGCGTGGCTCTACATAGCGTCACGGAAGCGGCAAAGCTGGTCGGCGTGACCCGGCGTACCATCTATCGCCATATTGCCAGCAACAAGCTGCAGGTTGCGGAAGGTCAGGGCGACAACATCAAAATAGACACTGGCGAACTGTTGCGCGTCTATCAACTGCCGGCACAGGCGCTTACGCCAAACGGTGCGGCCATCCTGCTGGAAAAACTGCTGCTGATGCAGCAGGATATCGCGCTGCTTACCCAGTCCGTCAATGAGATCAAGGCCAGGCTTGGCACGCCGGCACCGGCAGAAAAACAGCGTGGGCTGCTGGGTTGGGTAAGAAAAGCCAAAAGGCATAATCCCTGATCCCCGGCTTTTTGACTGCCTTGCCACAGGTGTTAAGATAGGCGGTCTTTATACGCCACCGGTGTATCAGCATGTCGAACAGATTGGGGATGGCTTTGGGCAGAGGAAGCATAACGGTAGGGTGGCGTCGCATCGCGGTGTGTCTGGCACTGGGCCTGCTGCTGGCGGGGTGTTCCGGCAAAAACAGCTATAATCGCGATTATGACAAGCTGCCCAAAGGCAGCTATAGCGGTAAAACCTACACCGTCAAACGCGGCGACACGCTGTATTACATTGCCTGGATCACGGATAACGAAGTTAGCGATCTGGCGCGCATCAACAAAATCCGCCCGCCCTATAGCCTGGCGGTCGGACAAAAGCTCAGGGTAACCCCGAGCGCGACGGCGTCCTCCACTGGCCGCAAATCGGCTGGCCGTTCCTCCGGCACGGTATTGGCGAAAAGTACCCCGCCGCCGGGTGCCGCGCGCTGCTGGCGCTGGCCGACCAGGGGTAAAATCCTGGTCAAGTTCTCTAATTCCGACGGCGGTAACAAGGGCATCGATATCGCCGGCAGCCGTGGCCAAGCGGTGTACGCGTCGGCCACGGGCAAAGTGGTCTATGTGGGTAACCAGTTGCGCGGTTATGGCAACCTGATCATGATCAAGCACGGCGAGGACTTTATTACCGCCTATGCCCATAACGACAGCACCCTGGTGCGCAATGGCCAGCAGGTAAAGGCCGGGCAGAAAATCGCCACCATGGGCAGCAGCGGTACCGATTCGGTGCGCCTGCACTTCCAGATCCGCTATCGCGCGACGGCGCTTGATCCATTGCGCTATCTGCCGCCGCAGGGCAGTTCGCCATCATGTTAAACAACAGGCCGGTTAATACCGGCCTGTTGCATTTACGCTGATTTAACCAACAGTTCCGGCGTAATGTCGCCGATGCTTTTGGCCCCGGTCAGCGTCATCGCCACACGCATCTCCTTGTCGATCAAGCTCAGCAAGTTGGCCACGCCGGCCTCACCGGCAGCGGCCAGCGCATAGACAAACGCCCGCCCCAGCATCACGCTATCGGCGCCTAGCGCTATCATGCGCACCACGTCCAGCCCGTTGCGGATGCCGGAGTCGGTCAAAATGGCGATATCTCCCTTGACCGCATCGGCAATGGCCGGCAGGGCGCGGGCAGTGGACAACACGCCGTCCAATTGGCGGCCGCCATGGTTGGACACCACAATGCCGTCGGCGCCAAAGCGCACCGCGTCTCTGGCATCTTCCGGGTCAAGAATACCTTTGATAATCATTGGCCCCTGCCAGAATTCGCGGATCCACTCCAAATCCTGCCAGGAAATCGACGGATCGAAGTTGGCGCCCAGCCAGCCGATGTAATCTTCCAGATTGGTTGGCGTACCGCGATAGGCCGACACATTGCCAAGATCGTGGGGCTTGCCGTGGATGCCGACATCCCAGGCCCATTGCGGATGGGTCATCGCCTGCCATACGCGGCGCATGGCGGCGTTCGGGCCGCTCATGCCGGAGTGCGCATCGCGGTAGCGTGCACCAGGTACCGGCATATCAACGGTAAATACCAGGGTTTTTACCCCGGCGGCCTGCGCTCGCTCCAGCGCGTTGCGCATAAAGCCACGGTCTTTCAGCACA
Source organism: Serratia sp. Sp408 (assembly GCF_057180665.1). Lineage (NCBI taxonomy): Bacteria > Pseudomonadati > Pseudomonadota > Gammaproteobacteria > Enterobacterales > Yersiniaceae > Serratia > Serratia sp. Sp408. The sequence continues at coordinate 118,046 of NZ_JBXUFT010000009.1, read as the reverse complement.
TACAGCTGGAACCACATGGGCCGATCGATGGCCGGCGCCACCTCTTCGATCGGGCACACTGAAACGGTCGACAGGGTGAACGGAATGCCTTTGGCGGCGGCGGCGCGTGCGGCCTGCACTTCACCACGGCGGGCGTACATGCCGGTCAGCCCGACCGGCGCCAGGATCACCGGCATCGCCAATTTTTCGCCGAACAGGGTGGTTTCCAGGCTTAGCTCGGACATGTTTTTCAATATGCGCTGACGCAGCGCGATATCGGCCAAATCGGCGGTGTTACGCCGCAGGGTATGTTCCGCGTAAGCTCCGCCGTCAATGTAATGGAACAGAAAAGGCGGAAGCTTAGCCTGTGCTGCGGCCCGGTAATCGGTTGAAGCGGAGATGATCATGATATCTACCTTACTTTTGTCGTTAACTTAGGTTCCCTTCAGAAAGCCAGCACCGATCCGACGGCCGCGGCAATCACGCCGTAAACCAGCATCGGCAGGACGGTCTTTCTGATGATTTTCCCTTCGGCGTTGCTAATGCCGAGAATCGAACAGACGGCGATGATGTTATTGAGGCACACCATATTGCCCATGGCCCCGCCGACCGATTGCAGCGCCAGCGTCAGGTTGACGTTCAAACCGCTGCTGACGGCGATGGAGTGCTGAATGCCGCCGAACGTCAGGTTGGAGACGGTATTGGAACCGGAGAAGAATGAACCGAGCGCGCCGAGAAATGCCGAAAACAGCAGCCATCCGCTACCGGTGGTGTCGGCCAGCGCCTGGCCGATGATAATCACCGGCGCACGGTCGCCGCCTTGCATCATCATGTTGACCATGATCAGCGCGCCGAGCAGGGCGATAAACGGTTTACTGATGCGTGCGGCGGTGTCGCCGAACATATTACGCACCTGGCTGGCGTTCAGCCGAAACAGTGGAATGGAAATCAGCACCACCAGCAGGAACGGGATCAGCGCCGGCACGTACAGCGTTTTATAACTGGCGCTGACGCTGGTGCCCAGCACCTGCTGCAGGTTGATGATCAACGCCTTGCTGAGGCTCAGCTCACCCAGCCAGCCCAGGCTGCCTTGCCACAGGGGGGCGGTGCTGTTGAGCAGCGCCTTCAGCCCCAATTGGTGAATGCGGGTCACGATTAAAATGGCGATCAGCAGCAGCGTGGGGGTCATTGCCTTCAGCACCTGGCCAAAGGGAATGGCGGCGCCGGGCGTGTTGGCCGGCTCGTTGCTCAGGCCAATACGGCTACGCGCCAGCAGCACCGACAGCGTCAGGCCAATCGCGCCGCCGAGCAAGGCAGGGAACTCGTAATTTACCTGCGCCAGCAGTAGGTAGGGCACGGTACAGCTAACGATGCTGAGCAGGATAAACACCAGGTTATGGCGGATCTGTTGCCAGGAAACGATAAAGCGCAGAGCGAGGATCGGAATGATAAATCCAGCGACAAAATGAATTAACGCACTCAGCCGGCCAATGTCCAGCAGGTTGCCGTCACTCAGGCCCAGATTGGCGAAGCCAAACCAGGTTGGCGTGCCTACCGCACCGAACGAGACCGGTACGGAGTTCATTACCAGCGTCAGCAGCGCAACGCGCAGCGGGTTAAAGCCCAGGCCAACCAGGATCGGGGCGGCAATGGCGGCCGGCGTGCCAAATCCGCTGGCGCCTTCAATCATAAAGGCGAAGGCCCAGCCGATGATCATCAACTGGGCGACCGGGTTGGGGCTGATGTTTTCCAGCCAGTTGCGTATCACATTTTCAGCACCGCTGATCTGCATCAGTTTATTCAGCAGGATCGCACCGGCAATAATGGTAATTGGCGTGAACACCGCCACCAGTGCGCTGATGATGTTGGCGTGCAGCAGGAGCGGTGCGCTGCCGAACCACAGCAGTTGCACCGCGTATACCACCGCTGCGGTCAGCGGCAGGGCCAGATAAGAGGGCACGCCTTGACGTTTCGTCATCATCCATATCAATAAGACGATGGGAGCGATACTGAAAAACAGGGACATATCATCCTCAGAGGTCATTATTCTTGTAGGGGAGAGGTGTTACAGAGTCGTTAATTTCCACGGCGCGTTATTCTAATCACAACATAATGTGATGTTCTATGACGCATTTTTATAACAATCGTAGAGTAACGGGAAACAGACGTATCGGCGTCAGCGGTCGGCACCAGAGGGAACGGTAAACACGTTAAAAATCAGTGGGGTAAAAAAAGATATTGTGTGATAAAAGCGCGTGATCACATTTATTAGGCGTTTATTCTCAATAGATTATATCCAAATATCGCCTAATCCATGCCGGCGCTGCGGCATGGAATGAACGCAATACGCTGTCGTCGCTCAAAAATAATGACTGATATTTTTATAACTGCAGATGATGTGCTCGATCAGCAACCGGGTTTTCAGCGGCAAATTACGCGTGTACGGGTACACCGCATACACGCCGAGCACTTTGCCGCAGTGTCCGGCCAATATTTCCAGCAGTTTGCCCTGCTGCAGATCCTCGTACACCATGCAACGCGGCACCATGGCAATGCCGTAGCCGCCGATGACCGCTTTGCGGATCGCCCGCGCATTATTGGCGGAAAGGTTACCGTTGACCTGCAGTTCGGCAATCTGGTCGCCGGTCGGCTGTTTGACCAGCCAGTTGGCGCTGCCGCTTTCCTGATAGGTATAGGTCAGACAGTTGTGATTGAGCAGCTCGGCGGTGGTGGTGGGTTGTGGATGGTGTTCCAGATAGCTTGGCGAACAGACGATCACCCAACGGGAGTCGAGGATATGCCGGGCAATCAGGCTGGAGTCCGGCATGGTGCCGGTGCGGATCGCCAGATCGATGCCTTCGTTGACCAGATCGACGAAGCGGTTTTCCAGCCGCATTTCCACCTTCAGATCCGGATGCTGGGTGCAGAATTCGGCCACGCTTTCGCTGAGCAATAATTCGCCGGAAATGGTCGGCACCGACATGCGGATAGTGCCGGTCAGCGCCTCGCTCCTTTCGCTGACCGCGTACAGCGCTTCCTGCATCTGGCTGCTGATGGTCCTGGCATGGCGATAAAGCTCCTGGCCGTTTTCTGTCAGCGTCAGGCTGCGGGTGGTGCGGTACAGCAAGCGTGCGCCGAGCGACTTTTCCAGCCGGCCGATGCGTTTGCTGATCACCGAACTGGTGATACCGGCGCTTTCCGCCGCCTTGCTAAATGAGCCGCATTCAACAATTAACGCAAACAGAATCAAATCGTTGGCATATTCGTGGGTAGGTAACATAGCGCCCTGTTTTCCGTGGCCATGACGAAGCGTCAGTGTAGAGCCTGCCGGGCCGGAAGCAAACTGTTAACGCTGCCAGGCAGCCTGCGGCCCACTGCGCGGCGTCGCCCGGTGCCGTGGCGAATGGTGATATTTGATTGATATCACCCTCGTGCCGACTACAATGCCTGCCATTGCTTTTTTTTGTTCAGGGGTTATTCATGGAATTGCTGCGGGTGGTGTATCACCAGTATCGCTGGCCTTTTGTGGCGGTGATGGCATTAACCATGGCCAGTGCCGCGTTAGGTATTGGCATCATTGCTTTTATTAATCTGAATTTGATGGCGGCGGCGGGCAATCCGCTGACCATACTGCCGCAGTTCCTCGGCCTGCTGGCGCTGCTGATGGTGGTGACGCTGGCATCGCAGCTGGCGTTGACCGCCCTGGGCCACTATTTTGTCTATCGCCTGCGTGGTCAACTGATCAAACGTATTCTGGATACCGATATCGAACGCATCGAACAGTTGGGCAGCGCCTCGCTGCTGGCCAGCCTGTCGAGCGACATCCGCAATATCACCCTGGCGTTTGTCCGCCTGCCGGAACTGGTACAGGGCATTATCCTGACGCTCGGCTGCGCGGCCTATCTCGGCTGGCTGTCGCCGCAGATGCTGGTGGTCACCGCCATTTGGGTTGCCGTCACTATTTTCGTCAGTTGGGTGCTGGTGTCGCGGGTGTATCGCCATCTGACTCTGGTGCGTGAAGCCGAAGAGCGGTTATATCAGGATTATCAATCGGCGATTGACGGGCGCAAAGAGCTGGCATTAAACCGCGACCGCGCCAAGGCGCTGTTTCAGCAAGCCTATCAGCCGGATGCCGTGGACTACCGTCACCATATTATCCGGGCGGATACCTTCCACCTCAGCGCGGTAAACTGGTCGAATATCATGATGCTGGGCGCCATCGGTCTGGTGTTCTTTATGGCCAACAGTCTGGGTTGGGCCAATACCACCGTGGCCGCTACCTATTCATTGACCCTGCTGTTTCTGCGCACGCCGCTGTTACAGGCGGTTGGCGCTTTCCCCACCCTGCTCAGCGCGGAAGTGGCGTTTAACAAGGTCAAGTCGCTAAAACTGGCCGCCTATCAGGAAGCGTTTCCCGCCGCGGTAGCCAAGCCATGGCACACTCTGGAGCTGCGCGATGTGGTATTCCACTACGGTTCGAACGAGCAGCGCCAGGGGTTCGCCGTCGGCCCGCTTAACCTGACGTTGCAGCGCGGGGAACTGGTGTTTCTGATTGGTGGCAACGGCAGCGGCAAATCGACGCTGGCGATGCTGTTGACCGGGCTATACCAGCCGGTCAGCGGGCAAATCCTGCTGGATGGCAAGCTACAGCAAGCGCAGGACCGTGACGACTATCGCCGGCTGTTTTCGGCTATTTTCACCGATTTCCATCAATTCCAGCATTTGCAAGGGCCAAACGGCGCAGCGCCAGATGCCGCGCTGGTCGAGCGCTGGCTGGAACGCTTGAACATGAAGAGCAAGCTGGAGTTTGACGGTAATCGCGTGACCAATCCGCAGCTATCGCAAGGGCAGCGCAAGCGGTTGGCGTTGCTGCTGGCGGTTGCCGAACAGCGTGAAATCCTGTTGCTGGACGAATGGGCCGCCGATCAGGATCCGCAGTTCCGCCGTATCTTCTACCGGGAGCTGCTGCCTGAGTTGCGGGCGTTGGGCAAAACGGTGTTTGCCATCAGTCATGACGATCACTATTTCGAACATGCCGACCGACTGCTGGAAATGCGCGCCGGGCAACTGAGCGAATTGACCGGCAGCGAGCGCGAACGCGCCAGCCGGGATTCGGTCACGCAAATCGGCTGAACGCGTTAATGCATCGGCTCGGCGCCTGACCCACCGAGGCATGCCGGCAGCGCAGGGAACGCGCTGCTCCTGTCGACTCCCCAACTGAAAATTCTGATTCTGCCATTGATAAACCTGTCTGTCTGTTAACGCCCGGTTGATTTTTGCGTCGCCGAAAAATGGCAAACTCTCTGGCGTGTGATAGCAGGTAAGACAATTTTATCCTTTCTTTTTAACTGGTTATCGAATATCCCCACTTATGTACTGCCTAATAAGATTTTTCTTAGTACAATTTCCTTTCTTTCGCCATAGGAAAAAACTCATTATCGATCGTTTAAAACGATCAATAATGAGTTTATAATTACTATTATCTATTAGTTGGCGGGGAACGTATGGACTATAAGGAAGATCCCCAGCTGCGGCGGAAAGCCTGGCTGGCCGTTTTCATCGGATGCGGTGTTTTTTGGATCGTGGTGGGCCTGACGGTCTACTGGTTTTTGACCACTTAGGGAAGCAAGACGATGAAAAAGAACCCAGAAACAAAAAAGCAGTCACGGCGGCCGGATAACGGCAAGGCGAAAATCCCGCCGTCGTGGCAACTCAACGAAGCGCAACGTTCATTTATTGAAGACCTGTGGCAGGATGACGACGCCAAAACCCCGACGCCGGATCCTGCCCGCGCGCCCGATTAACCGATAACCCGACTGCGGCCAGCCAGGATGCCAAACAGCATCTGCAGCAGGGTTAATCCCAATAGAATGCCGAGCGGCACGTTCCAGCTTTGCGTCAGATCGTGCAGCAGGCCGAACAGGGTCGGGCCAACCGCCGCCAGCAAATAGCCGACGGACTGGGCCATGCCGGACAATAACGCCGCCTGCTGATGATGCTGGCTGCGCAAGCCAAAGAACGACAGCGCCAGTACCAGCGAGCTACCGGCTCCCAGCCCAGCGAATACCAGCCATACCAGCGAACTGGCCGGCAACAGTAATAACCCTCCGACGCCGATAAAAATCAGCAAAGAACTGACCAGGGCAATAGCCCGCTGGTCGCGCGCGCGCGGCAGAATGATCACCATCACGAAGTTCGCCACGATGGCCACCACCTGGTAGATGAACAGTTCGAAACCGGCCTGTTGTGCCGAGGTGCCATGGCTGGCGGCAAAGGCGCTGAACCAGCCGATGATGGTGTAAAACGTGACCGACTGCAGTCCCATAAACAGCGCGACCTGCCAACCGAGCGCGCTGCCCCACGGTGAACGAGACGGCGATAGCGCCCTGGATGGCGCCTGTAGGGGCATCGGTTGGGGCAAGGCGCGATTGCGCAACTGCGGTAGCCATACCAGCAGCGCCAACAGCGCCGGCAACCCCCAACACAACAGAGAAAATCGCCAGCCGTTATCGTTCAGCGCTGCCAGCGGTACCGCCATGCCGGAGGCAATCGCCGCCACCAGCGACATCACCGCGGCATAGGCGCTGATCATGGCTGCTGCGCGCTGCGGGAAATCCCGTTTGACCAGGGTTGGCAGCAGCACGTTGGCAAAGGCTATCGCGGCGCCGATCAGCCCGCTGCCAAGCCACAGCAGACTGGTTGGTGGCTGCGAACGCAGTGCAATGCCAAGCACCAGCATCAGCAAGGCCAGCCCCAGCGTGCGTTCGATGCCGATACGCTGTGCCAGCGCCGGGGTCACGGGCGACAGCAGCGCAAACAGTATCAGTGGCAATGAGTTCAACAGCCCGGCGGCGGTGGCCGACAGCGTCAGTTGCTGCTGGATTTGTTCCAGCAATGGGCCGACGCTGGTCAGTGCCGCACGCAGGTTCGCTGCTACCAGCATAATGCCAACGATCAACAGCAAAGGGCGGTGTAACCGACGGCGCGTGGCAGCGGCAGTGGAAATGGCAGATGAAACGGGTTGGGGCATACAATCCTCGCACCAGGGCATGCAGCCAATCAATTCTGCATGGCGTGATGCGTTGATTGACGTTAACGCTTACGTAGCGGCCAGTGGCCGATATCTGTGCGCCAGTGTAGGCAACAACGCCATGCCTGACAAGCGGCGCAGGCAGATAATGACGCCGGCGGGATACGCGCCCCGTCGGACGCCGGTAGCAGAGGGGGTTATGCCGAACTCGGCAGCGGGCTTGGCGTCATTCGCGCTGGCCGATCGCCCTGGCGGCTGAATCGCCAGCAGTGCTGATGGTATTTTGCCACGCTGTTGCGGTGGGCCACGCTTATCAGCGTTACGTTGGGCAATTCATCCCGCAATAGGCCATACATCAACTGTTCGGTTTCGTCATCCAGCGCGCTGGTGGCTTCGTCAAGGAATAGCGTATCCGGCCGGGTGAGAATGGCGCGGGCAAATGCCAGCCGCTGTTGTTCGCCCGGTGACAGGCGGTGACTCCAGTTGGCGGAGGTATCCAGCCAGCGCTGCAGATGGCTCAGCCGGCATTTTTGCAGCGTTTGCAGCAATGCGGCATCGTCGTATTCATTTTCCACCTGCGGATAGCTTAATGCTGCGCGTAGCGTACCGATGGGAATGTAACTGCGCTGCGGCAGAAACAGCGTGCTGAGGCTGATATCGCGATAAATGGCACCGTTGCCATACGGCCAGATACCGGCAATGGCGCGCAGCAGCGTTGATTTTCCGCAGCCGGAAGGGCCGACGATCAGCACGCGTTCACCGCGTTGCAGCGTCAGGTTGGCGTCGGTCATCAGCGGCTGGCCGCTCGGCAGGTGCAGGCTGAGGTTGGTGAGCGTCAGCGGTTCGGTGCCCTGCCGCTGCAACGCGATGCCGCGCGGCTGGTGATGTGCCTGATCGACTGCGGCGTTGAAGCCGGCCAGACGGTTGACGCAGGCTTTCCAGGTGGCGAGATCGTTAAAGGCGTCGATAAACCACGACAGTGCCCCCTGCACCTGGCCGAAGGCCGAAGCAATCTGCATCATGCCGCCCATCTGTATGGCGCCGGAAAAATAGCGCGGTGCCGCCACCAACAGGGGAAAGATGATCGCGAACTGAGCATAAAAATTACTGGCGATGTTGAGCCGACGGGTGACGCGCATGATCGACCACCAGTTACTGCGAATCGCCTCGAAGCGGCCGCTCAACTGTCGGGTTTCGTGCGCTTCGCCGTGGTAGAGGGCGATGGCATCGTTATTCTCGCGGATGCGGATCAGCCCGAAACGAAAGTTGGCTTCATAGTGCTCCTGATTGACGCCCAGCATTACCAGCGGCTTGCCGACCCAGCCAATCAGCAGCGAGCCGAGCACCGCGTATAACAAGGCGAACCAGAGCATGTAGCCCGGCAGGGTAACGCTATGGCCGAGCAGGGCGAAGGTCAGCGGCCCGCTGACATGCCACAGAATGGTGACGAAGGAACACAGCGTCACCAGGCTGGACAGCAGGCCGAGCGACAGCGACAGCGTGTATTGGGTCAATACGTTGAGATCTTCGGCAATACGCTGATCCGGGTTGTCAATCAACTGCTGTTGCTCGGTATGATAATAGGCCTGATGCGTCAGCCAGCGGGTCATGTATTTTTCCGTCATCCAGCGCCGCCAGCGCATTTGCAGGCCCTGGGTCAGATAGACCTTGTACACCGCCAGCACAATGAAGATCAGCGCCAGATAGCTAAAGCGCCACAGCTGCTGCTTGAAAACCGGATAGTTCTTGTTCTGCAACGCGTCATAAAACACCTGATTCCACTGGTTAATCTGCACGCTGATGTAAACCAGCCCCAGCGAAAGCGCTACGATGGCCAGCAGCATCGCCCAGGCGCGCCACTTTTCTTCAGATATCCAAAACGGTTTTATCAGTTGCCAGATGGCATGCTTTTGCGTGAGGGGACTGTTCATACTGCTCCTGGTCAAAAAAGCCAGCGATCAGCATGTGCGCTTGGCCGGTAACAAACAAACAGCGCTTGTAAGCAGGTTTAACCAGCCTAACCCTTTGAAATATCATCACTGAATCGGCAAGGGTGAAGCTGGCCGATCATCCGGTTATACTGGCGCCAAATCAGCATGTTTGCTGTTTGCGTGACGGAAAGGAAAAGGCATGAAGGCGTTGTATCCCCTGTTGCTGGCTTATGGGGCGTTGGTCAGCGAGCAGGCGCTGGCACAAATTGATGAGCCGGATATTCAGGCAGACTGCCGGAAAGTGTCCGGTTATGCCGAACTGGGCACTGCCGCCTATCAACGTGGCGATTATGTCAAAGCCGCCGAGATCTTCCGCGATCAGGCCGCGTGGAGCGAGTTTTGCGGCAAAAGCGAGCGGGCAACGGCAACCGCCTACAACAATGTGGCATTGGCGTGGATCCATGCCGGGCAGTTACTCAAGGCGCGGGCTTACCTGGCGTTGGCACCGAACGACGGTAAATCTCAGCATAATCTGGCATTGCTGCAGGCGCGATTGGCGCAGCAACCGGCGCCTGACGGCCCGGCTGGCGTGTATTGGCAGTATGCCGGCCGTGGCGTGTGGAGCGAGGTCAGCGTAGCGCCGCAGGGCAAGCGCTGGCATATCAGCTATGCCGGCTACTATATGCCGGGCATGGGATTGTACTATGGGCCGAATATGGGCGAGTTCAGCGATCTGCTGAGCATTACCGACCACCGGGCGGTCTACCATCAGTCGGTCGAAGAGGTGGGTATGGCGTGCGATGTGACCCTGAAATTCAGCGCCGATGCCGTCGATCTGCATACCCAGGGCGACTGCGGGTTTGGCCATAACGTGCAGGCGCAGGGGCGCTTTGTCCGGGTAGAATAAGCCTGCAGCGGGGAGACGCCAGCGTCTCCCCGGCGGCATCAGGCCCAGGTGACTGCGCCGCTCAGCGCTGCCGTCCAGCCGGCAACGTTGTTCAGGTAATTGCTGGCCGGCAACTGGCGCATGTGTCCTTCGCTATCTTGCAACACAAACGTCGGGAAGCCATGGCCGCGAACTTTGGCCAGTAACGCCCGGCTGTCGGCGATGTGCTGGGCGGTTGGCGCACCGCTGTTGAAGCGCATTTCGGCGATGAACGCGGCGGAAGGCAACCCCAGCTCGCGTGCCAGCGACTCCAATACCGGCGTGTCGGCAATGCGTCGACCTTCCTGGTAATGCGCCTGTTGAATGCGGTGCAGCATGTCCAGCCCACGTCCGGCCAGCCGTTGCGCAGCCAGGATGGCGGTGATCGGCGGCGTTGAATCCAGCATCGCCGTGCTGTCACGTAGCAGCCCGTTGAAATAGGCTTCGCCAAAGCTCTGGCCGGTCAACTCGGCAATCCGGCGATCGTGCGGCATCACATACTCGCGCCATTCATCACCGATCGGCCGGCGGTTGTCGCCGGTCATCATGCCACCGGCGTGCAACTCGATATTCAGCTCCGGCAGGCTCTGAGCTGCCTTAAGCAGCGGTGCGGCGCCATAACACCAGCCGCACAGCGGATCGTAAATATAATGCAGGGTGGCAGAGTTCATCATATACCTCGATGCGTTAGCGTTTATTGCGGCCATTTCATTTCGCCTTTCAGCACCTTGGCGCTCAATTCCAGGCTCGATTCATCCTTCAGGTTCGGGTAGTGCTTTTTCATCGCCGCTATCAGTGCGGCTGCATCCTTGGCTTGCGGCAACTCGGTTTCCAGCGTGGTCAGGTAACGCTGGGTAAAGCTGACGGAAGCCAGCGTTTGCGGCGCGCCTGGCAGGAAATGCCCTGGCACCACAACCTGTGGTTTTAGCGCTTCAATGCTGGCCAGCGTTTGCTGCCAATGGGCGCGTGAGGTTGCCGTCTGGTTATCGGCAATCCATGGGTGAATGTTGTCACCGGCCACCGCCACGCCGCCGACCACTGCCTGTAGCGACGGGATCCACGCGTAGGTGCGTTCCGGCGTTGGGCCATTCAGGCCTTTCACTTCCACCTTTTGTCCGTCAATAGTGAAGCTGTTGCCCTGCAACGGCTGCGGTACGACGACGCTTTTCGGCGCATTTTGCTTCAGGATCGGCCCCCAATAGGCCAGTTTTCCGTCTTTTGTCGCGTTGATTTCTTTGATGGTTGCCGGCGTGGCGATGATGTTGGCCTGCGGGAACGCAGCTTTAATCACCTCCAGGCCGAAATAGAAATCCGGATCGGAGTGGCTGATGTAAACGGTGGTCAGTTGCTTGCCGGTAGCCTTGATCTTCTTGACCAGCTGTTCAGCGTCGTTGCGCTGGAACTGGGCGTCGATCAGCGCGACCTGGTGCGGGCCGCTGATGATTTCGGAAGACACCGGGAACACGCTGTCGGCGCCCGGGTTGTAGACTTCCATGGTCAGTGAACCGGCTGCGTTGGCGTAGGTGCTGACGGCGGCGACGCCGGTGAATGCCAGAGCGATAAATGATTTTTTAAACATGTGCAGGTGTCCTATCGATGTTGTTTGCTGACGGAAAGATAGTAGGTTGCATGAATCGATAGAAAAACCGGATAATGAGCAATTATTGATTGCATAAATCGGACGAATTATGGATCGCATTACCGCCGCCGAAGTGTTTGTCTCCATCGTCGAACGGGGCAGCATGATCGCCGCCGCTGAGGCGTTGGGTATGTCGCGCGCCATGGTGACGCGTTATCTGGCGCAGATGGAACAGTGGGCCGGTGCGCGCTTGCTGCATCGCACTACGCGCAAACTCAGCCTGACCGATGCCGGTGAGCGCACGCTGCAACGTTGTCGGCAAATGCTGCAGGTGGCGCAAGACATCGATCTGGCGCAGGAGGAGTCGTCTGATGAGCTGCGCGGGTTGCTGCGCATCACCTGTTCGCAATCGCTGGGGCAGACCGCGCTGGTAGGGGCGGTTAGCCAGTATCTCAAGCGCCATCCGCAGGTCGCGGTCGATCTGCAAATGAATAACCGGGCGGTCAATCTGGTGGAAGAGCGCATCGATCTGGCGCTGCGTATCACCAACGAGCTGGATCCGAACCTGATAGCCCGGCCGCTGTCCACCTGTGCGTCGGTGGTCTGTGCCGCTCCCGCTTACCTGGTCGCGCACGGTACGCCGCGCCAACCGCAGGATCTGGCGTTACACAACTGCCTGACCTATTCCTATTTCGGCAAGAGCCTGTGGCATTTTGAGCATCAGGGCGTGAAGTCGGCGGTGGCGGTGAGCGGCAACCTGAGCGCCAATGAATCGGTGGTGTTAATGGCCGGCACGCTGCAAGGCGCCGGGATCTCGTTGCAGCCGTACTATTCGGCCGCCCCGCTGCTGGCGAAAGGGGAGCTGGTGGAATTGATGCCGGGCTACCAGCCGCAATCTATGGGTATTTACGGCATTTATACGTCGCGTCGGCAAATGCCTGCCACGCTGCGTACCATGCTGGACTTTCTGGTGGAGTGGTTCAGCCACGATGCGCAGTGGTTGGCGACCTTGCGCCGCTAACGTCACCCCAAGGTAATATTTCCTCACATTTTTCATCATTAGCTCATTCAAGCGCTTAGCCGGATAACGCGGTTTTTTTATGCGCCGCGCGTGGCGCTACGCTGGTTTTATGCCGGCGACGCGTGCTATTCCTATGGCGTGGAATAAGAAAATTATACTTAATAATTATAAGGTTATATCGTTTAGCCCTACCTGTTCCCTACACCTATTCATCTGATGACGGGCGACCCTGTGGTTCGCCTGTTTTTTGCGTTTTTTATCGGCCGCGCGTGCGCGGGGTCGTGGTTAATTGGGAGCGTTAGTCATGCCTGTTTCTCTGCTCGCACTGGCATTAAGTGCATTCGCCATCGGCACCACCGAGTTCGTTATCATGGGGTTGCTGCCTGAGGTCGCACAGGATCTGCAGGTCTCCATTCCGTCGGCCGGCTGGCTGATCAGTGGCTATGCGCTGGGCGTGGCGATAGGTGCGCCAATCATGGCGCTGTTGACCGCGCGTCTGCCACGTAAAAATACCTTGTTGCTGTTAATGGCGATCTTTATCGTCGGCAACCTGATGTGCGCGCTGGGCTACAGCTACGGTTTTCTGATGCTGGCGCGCATTATTACCGCGTTGTGCCATGGCGCGTTCTTTGGCATCGGCGCGGTAGTGGCGGCCAACCTGGTGGCGCCGAACCGCCGGGCGTCGGCGGTGGCGCTGATGTTCACCGGTCTGACGCTGGCCAACGTACTGGGCGTGCCGTTGGGTACCGCGCTGGGGCAGGCACTGGGCTGGCGTTCAACCTTCTGGGCGGTGGCACTGATTGGCGTTGCCGCGTTGCTGGCGCTGTACCGTAACCTGCCGGTGGTAAAGGACGAGGCGCCAACCGATCTGAAAAAGGAGCTGGTGGCGTTGCGTGGCGCCGGCGTCTGGCTGTCGCTGATGATGACGGTGGCATTTGCCGCGTCGATGTTCACCCTGTTCACCTACATCGCGCCGCTGTTGACCGACGTGACCGGCGTTTCACCGCATGGGGTTAGCTGGACGCTGCTGCTGATGGGGGTTGGCCTGACGCTGGGTAATATTCTCGGCGGTCGTCTGGCCGACTGGCGGCTGGGCGTGACCCTGGCCGGGGTATTTCTGGCGATCGCGCTATTTTCCGCGTTGTTCAGCTGGACCAGCAGTGCGCTGATCCCGGCGGAAATCACCCTGTTCCTGTGGGCGGCGGTGTCATTTGCTGCGGTACCGGCGTTGCAGATCAACGTGGTGACCTACGGCAAGAAAGCGCCGAATCTGATTTCGACCCTGAACATTGCCGCGTTTAACCTTGGCAATGCGCTAGGGGCCTGGGTTGGCGGCGTGACCATCGCGCAGGGGCTGGGGTTGACGGCGGTGCCGCTGGCAGCCGCACTGCTGGCGCTGGTTGGCCTGGTGCTGTGCCTGGTGACCTTTGGCCGCGCCCGCCGCCAGGCTAGCGCGCGATAACCGTAGCCAGACGGGCGGGGAAATGTGCCGCCCGCTGTTGCAGATGCGTAACGAAGGCGCTGACCAGCGCCGACGACGGGCGATGCAATGGCCGTATCAGGCTGACGGTGAACGGTACGTCGATGCTGAACGGCCGCAGGTGCACCCCACTGTCGGCGTAATCCAGCGCGGTCAGCGGGTTGACGATCGAAATGCCGACGCCGGCCCTGACCATGGCGCACACCGAAGCCGCGCTGTGCGTTTCCATCACCATACGCCGCTCGACCCGCTGTTCGTTGAACAGCGCGTCGAGCAGTTGGCGATAGCTGTCGGTGTTCGACAGACTGATAAAGTTTTCCCCGGCGAAGTCCTGCGGCGTCAGCACGCTGTTCGCCAGCAGCCGGTGCCCTCCGGGCAGCACGCAAACCTCGTTCAATGTCATTAACGTCATGCGCTCGGTGCCGGCCGGGGTCTGGTTATTTTCCGTCAATCCCAGGTCGTGGCGCTGCGCCGACAGCCACTCTTCCAGCAGCGGCGATTCCTGCGGTATTACGCTGAAACTCACTTCCGGGTACTGGTCGATAAACGGTTTGCACACCGCGGGCAGCAGCGACTGGGAAAACACCGGCAGACAGGCGATGGACAGTTGCGCCTGCTGAAACTGACGAATGCCGGCGGCCGCGGTCTTGATGCGCTCCAGACCATAGTATGAATGCTGAACTTCTTCGAACAGCCGCAGCCCCTGCACCGTTGGCGACAAACGCCCGCGCACCCGATCAAACAGCTGCAGCTGTATCAGTTTCTCAAAACGCGCCAGTTCACGACTGACGGTGGGCTGCGAGGTTTTCAGCAAAATCGCGGCTTCGGTGAGATTGCCGGTGGTCATCACCGCATGGAAGATTTCAATCTGGCGCAGCGTTATGGCGTGCATGGGAGTCTCCGGCAGCGCGTAAAGTCGGTTATCAGGTATATCATAAATGAATAGACTATGGAGAAACGGATATTTTCCCGCCGATTGTCGCTGCGGCATGATAGTGAAAACGTTTATTTTGAGAATTCTGCCATGCCACGCGCCTTGAATGACACTTCCACTGCGTTGAATGCCACCAATCTGTTGGCGCTGCCAGCGCGTTTCGGCTGCCCGGTCTGGGCTTATGATGCCGCGATTATCAGTGCGCGCATCAGCCAGTTGCGCCATTTTGACGTGATTCGCTTTGCCCAGAAGGCCTGTTCTAACATTCATATCCTGCGCCTGATGCGCCAGCAGGGCGTCAAGGTTGATTCGGTGTCGCTGGGTGAAGTCGAACGCGCGTTGCAGGCCGGTTATCAGCCGGGCGGCGACGAGATAGTGTTTACCGCCGATGTGCTGGACCACGCCACGCTGGCGCGCGTCAGCGAACTGAAGATCCCGGTCAACGCCGGTTCGATCGATATGCTGGAACAGTTGGGTCAATGCTCGGCCGGGCACCCGGTGTGGTTACGCATCAATCCGGGCTTCGGCCATGGCCATAGCCAGAAGACCAATACCGGCGGCGAAAACAGCAAACACGGCATTTGGTATGCCGATTTGCCAAAGGCGGTGGAAAAAATTCAGCGCTACGGCCTGACGCTGTTGGGCGTACACATGCATATCGGTTCCGGCGTGGATTATCAGCACCTGGAGCGGGTGTGTGACGCCATGGTACAGCAGGTGATCGATCTGGGGCAGGATATTGCTGCCATTTCGGCCGGTGGCGGTCTGTCTATCCCGTATCAACACGGCGAAGAGGCCATTGATACTGAACACTATTTTGGCCTGTGGGACCGCGCTCGGCAACGTATTGCCGCGCACCTGGGTCACCCGGTGGCGCTGGAGATCGAACCGGGCCGCTTCCTGATGGCGGAGGCTGGCGTACTGGTGGCAGAAGTGCGTGCGGTGAAGGATATGGGTAGCCGTCACTTTGTGCTGGTTGACGCTGGCTTCAACGATTTGATGCGTCCGGCGATGTACGGCAGTTATCACCATATTTCATTACTGCCGGCCGACGGCCGCGATACCGCAGGACAGCCGCTGCGCGATACGGTGATTGCCGGTCCGCTGTGCGAATCCGGCGACGTCTTTACCCAGCAGGCCGGCGGTGGGGTGGAAACCCGTGCGCTGCCGGCGGTGCAGGTGGGGGATTATCTGGTGTTCCATGACACCGGCGCTTACGGCTCCTCGATGTCTTCCAACTACAACAGCCGCCCGCTGCTGCCGGAAGTGCTGTTTGAAAACGGCGAGGCGCGGCTTATCCGCCGCCGTCAGACCATCGACGAGCTGATCGCGCTGGAACGGGTGTAACGCAACGTCATAGCGCATTGCGACGAATAAACCCCGGGGTTGCAGCCGCAGCCGCCGGGGTTTTTTTATTGCCAACGGCAGCGCGCCGGCAGAGGGGGATTATTTGGCGTACGGACCGGCTATCACCGATTCACGCAGCTTCAGTTCACCGGTGAATGGCTGCAATGCCAACAGGGGATCGCCGTTAATCAGGCGTAGCGCCTGGCCGATGGCGGCTTCTATCATCGCATCGATCGGCAGATAGACGGTAGACAACGCCGGTTGCAGATAGGCTGCGCTTGGTTCGTCGTCAAAACCGAACAGTGATACATCGTGCGGCAGACGTTTACCGGCCTGGCTGAGCGCCTTCATGGCGCCGATGGCCATATCGTCATTGCTGGCGAACAGCGCGCTAAAGGCGGCAGCGCCTGCCAGCAGGTCGCGACAGCCGCGATACCCCCCAGCCACGCTGCTGTCGCCGTAGGCCACGCGGGCGTCGTCAAAGGCTATCTGATGCTGTTGCAGCGCCTGGCGATAGCCCGCCAGCCGTGACTGGGCGGTTGGCGTGGCGATCGGGCCGGTAATACAGGCTATTTCACGATGCCCCTGGCCAATCAGATAATCCACTGCCTTGAACGCCGCCTGCTGCTGTTCGAAGAACACGCAACGTTCCCGCGCCTGCGGCAAATCCCGGTTAATCACCATCATCGGCACCGGCAGGCTGTCGAGCAGCGCCATCAAGGCGGCTTCATCCATAAAGCGGGTGTAGAGGATAATGGCGTCACAGCGGCGATCCGCCAGCAGCTGTACCGCCTGCAGCTCGTCCTCCGGCGTGTCGTGGCCGTCGGTAACGATCAGATGCTTGCCGCTGGCCTCAATCAGTTTGGCGGCCTGGCGCAGCAGGCGGCCAAAGTAGGGGCCATCGAAATTGGACACCACCAGGCCAATGCTATTGGAGCTTTTGTTCGCCAGCGACTGGGCAAGAAAGTTGGGTCGGTAGCCCAGCTCGTCCATCGCCTTGAACACCGCGTCGCGGGTGCTCTTTTTCACCTGGCCGGTGCCATTTAAAACGCGGGATACCGTTGCTTTCGACACCCCTGCGCGAATGGAAACATCCAACATGGTGATCATCTGTGGCTAACCTCGTAATGCAAACGTCCGCTGTGGAAAGTAGTGGCAGTCTAGCATAGGGGCTGGCCAAGGACAGCGGTCGATCGCTAGGCGAACACCTCCTGACGCAGCAATACGATCTCCTGCGCCAGATCGTGACACAGCATGGCGGTCATCAGATGATCCTGTGCATGAACCATGATCAGGTTTACCGGGATCTTGCCCACGCCTTCATCCAGACCAATCAATTGGGTTTGTACCTTGTGCGCTTCGCGCGCGGCGGCCTGCGAGGCGGTCAACGCCTCCTGCGCCTGTGCCCACTGACGCTGCCGAGCCGCCTGAATGGCCGACATCGCGTGGGATCGCGCTTCGCCAGCGTTGATCAACAGTTCCATTACCGTTTGTTCCAGATCGATCGTCATGATAGTTCCTATTGGTATGCCAAAATTGGCTTTTTTCATCATATTGGAATCCCAATATCCCCTTGTGAGAGTGTGATCACAGAAAAATAATCCGCTTGGCTTATTTTTGGTATGCCAAATCGCGAAACAGCGGTACGCGAATCGGTCATCTGAGCCAGCACAACACAACAAGGGGTGGTGTCATGTCATTTCGGGACCGGCTAATAGACTCTCTGGGAGCCTTCGCCAACAAGTTCAACAGTTACAGATACATCATGGCCATCAAGGCGTCGTTCATCACGCTGATGCCGGTGATTATCGTCGGCGCGTTTTCGGTGCTGATCTCCAATATGGTGATGGATCCCAAGAACGGCCTGGCCAGTTTCGCCATGTTCTCGTTCCTGGCGGATTTCAAGCCGATCATGAGCAGCATCAACTACGCCACGCTGAGCTTTCTCAACATTGGCGCGGTATTTCTGATCGGTATCGAGCTGGGCAAGATTAACGGATCGCGATCGCTGTTCCCCGGCCTGCTGGCGGTGATCTGTTTTATCGCGGTCACGCCGACCACCGTTGAACTGATGGTCAACAACCAGATGCAGGTGGTGAAAGACGTACTGGCGAAGCAGTTTTCGGATACCCGCAGCCTGTTCCTCGGCATGTTTATCGCCATTTTGTCGGTAGAGGTCTATTCCAGACTGGAAACCCTCGACCGGCTGAAAATCAAAATGCCGGAAAGCGTGCCGCCGAACGTCTCTGCGTCGTTTTCGGCGCTGATCCCGGCGATCATCACCGTAGTGGCGATCGCCACCTTTGGCTTTGTCTTCCACCGCGTCACCGGCATTTACCTGTATGACGCGGTGTATCAGGTGGTGCAGCAGCCGCTGGAAACGGTGGTGCAAAGCCTGCCTGGCATTCTGATCCTGATGTTCGTGGCGCAGCTGTTCTGGGTGATTGGCATTCATGGCAACCAGATGGTGAAACCGATCCGCGAGCCGCTGTTGCTGGGGGCGATCATGGTCAACATGACCGCCTTCGAGCAGGGCAAGGAGATCCCCAACATCATCACCATGCCGTTCTGGGATGTGTATATGAGCATCGGCGGATCCGGCATCACGCTGGGGTTGCTGTTTGCGGTGATGATCGCCACCAAGCGCAAGGAGATGCGGGAAATCAGCAAGCTGTCGCTTGGGCCGAGCTTCTTCAACATCAATGAACCGGTGATCTTCGGGATGCCGATCATGCTCAACCCGATCCTGGCGATCCCGTTCATCATCACGCCGCTGGTCACCGGCACCATCGGCTATTTCGCCACCAGCATCGGTTTCGCCGGCAAGGCGGTGGTGATGGTGCCGTGGACCACGCCGCCGATCATCAATGCCTGGCTGTCGACCGCCGGATCGATGGGGGCGGTGGTCACCCAGTTGATCTGCATCGTGGTCGCCACGCTGATTTACCTGCCGTTTGTCAAAGTGGCGGCGCGCCGCGCCGAGCAGGCTGAACAACCCGTTATACAGAATGCATGAGGTGCGCAATGAGTCAGGTTTCACTCGAAATACCCAGCGATTTTATCCTCGGCGCGGCGGCTTCCGCCTGGCAGACCGAGGGCTGGAGCGGCAAAAAACCGGGGCAGGATTCTTACCTGGATTTGTGGTATCGGCACGATCGCCACGTTTGGCATAACGGCTACGGCCCGTCGGTCGCCACCGACTTTATCAATCGCTACCGTGAAGACGTGGCGTTGATGAAGCAAAGCGGCGTCAGCCATTACCGTACGTCGATCAACTGGTCGCGTTTCCTTACCGATTATGAGCAAGGGGTGGTGGATGAGGAGTACGCTGCCTATATCGACGCCTTGCTGGACGAAATGAAACGCCAGGGCGTCGAGCCGATGCTGTGTCTGGAGCACTACGAGCTGCCGGGTTACCTGCTGGAAAAATACCAAGGCTGGAACTCCAGGCGGGTGGTGGAACTGTTCGTACTGTATGCGCGTCGGGTATTTGAGCGCTTCGGCGACAAGGTGACGCGCTGGTTCACCTTCAACGAGCCGGTGGTGGTGCAGACGCGGGTGTATCTTGACGCCATCCGCTGGCCGTACGAGCAGAACACCGGCAAATGGATGCAGTGGAACCACCATAAAAATCTGGCGACCGCTTCGGTGGTGCAGTTGTTCCGCCAGATGGGCTGTGCCGGCAGCATCGGGGTGATCCTCAACCCGGAAGTGACCTATCCGCGCTCCAGTGCGCCGCACGACCGGCGTGCCGCCGAGCTTTACGATCTGTTCTATAACCGGGTGTTTCTCGATCCGGCGATCAAGGGAGAATACCCGGCGGAACTGCTGACGCTGCTGAACCAGCATGGGGTGCATTTTGCCTGGACGCCGGAGGACATGGCGCTGATCCGCGACAACACCGTCGACGAAGTGGGTATCAACCTGTATTACCCGCACCGCGTCAAGGCGCCGAGCCGCCAATGGCACAGCGCAACGCCGTTCCACCCGGCGATGTACTACGAGCATTTTGAACTGCCGGGGCGGCGGATGAACAAATCGCGCGGTTGGGAAATCCTGCCGAAAATCGTTTACGACATGGGCCTGCGCATGCGCGACGAGTACGGCAACATTGCCTGGTTTGTCGCTGAGAACGGCATGGGCATTGAGAACGAAGCGCAGTTTAAAAATGCCGACGGCGAAATCCAGGACGACTACCGCATCGAATTCATTGGCGAACATCTCTATTGGACGCTGAAAGCGGTAGAGGCCGGGGTGAACTGCCGGGGCTATATGCTGTGGGCGTTTACCGACAACGTGTCGCCGATGAACGCCTTCAAGAACCGCTACGGCCTGATTGAGATCGATCTGGACAACCAGCGTAACCGGCGGCCAAAAAAGTCGGCGCACTGGTTCCGCGCACTGAGCGACAGCCGGCGACTGACCCTGACGCTTGACGATGAAAACAAATAAGGAATTGCTGATGAAACGAATCGTTCTGGCCTGCTCGGCGGGCATGTCCACCTCGCTGGTGGTGACCAAAATGGAAAAAGAGGCGGCGGCGCGCGGGCTGGAATTACAGATCTACGCCATCCCCGAACAGAATCTGCGAGATGAGCTGCAAAGTTACGGCAACGATATCCTTGCGGTGCTGCTGGGGCCGCAGGTGCGCTTCAAGCTGACGGAAAACAAAAAGCTGACTGACCACTACCAGATCCCGATCGCGGTGATCGATTCTGTGGCATACGGCACGTTAAACGGCGCAAAAGTACTCGATCAGGCGCTGGGTTTGGTAGACTAGCCCGGTTGTCGTCCCAACGGCTGGCGGGTGAGCCCATCATCCGCCAGTGCATGCCGTCGGGAGCGGACTTTTCGGGCTAGATACCTCTTGTATGCAAGGTATGGCATGGGCCAGGCGTCTTTCAGGGTGAAACGGTGGACAAAGTCGTGATTCCGCAGGAAAAAAAGCAGTATCAGGAGATTGGACGGGACCTTCGGCAAAAAATTCAGCAGGGCCATTTCGCTATCGGCACGCGTCTCCCGCCCGAGCGCAACATCGCCGAAACCTACGGTGTCAGCCGAACTATTGTGCGCGAAGCGCTGCTGATGCTTGAACTGGAAGGTACGGTGGATATTCGCCAGAGCTCGGGCGTCTACGTGATCCGCATGCCGAACGACGCGGCGGAAGATGACGATTCGCTGTTGCACAGCGAGGTCGGGCCGTTTGAAATGCTCCAGGCGCGCCAACTGCTGGAAAGCAATATCGCGGCGTTTGCCGCCAAAATGGCCACCAAGGCCGACATCGAAAATTTGCGGCGTACGCTGGAACAGGAACAACGCGCCATCATTGCCAATGACGAAAGCGGCGACAATGACAAGATGTTCCATCTGCTGATCGCCGGTGCAACCCAGAATCAGATGCTGCTGGATACGGTAAAAAGCCTCTGGCAGCGGCGGGATGCCAGCCCGCTGTGGCAGCAGTTGCACAGCCGCATTGCTACCAAGGGCTATCGGCTGAAGTGGCTGGCGGATCACCAGAACATTCTGGCGGCGCTGCGCCGTCGCGACGTGATGGGATCGTATCAGGCGATGTGGCAGCACATGGAAAACATCAAAGGCACGCTGATGGAGCTGTCTGACGTCGATGCCCCGGAATTCGACGGCTATCTGTTTGAGTCGGTGCCGATCTTCCAGGGCAAGCTGGTGTAGGGCGAACTACCCCTGGTCGAGCGCATTGTTGATGCTGGCGACCGAATGGCGCCGCACCAGCGTCGGGCTGAACATATTGGTGATTTCCGGCAGCGGCTGGCCGTTGGCCAGCGCCAGCGCCAGTTCTGCCGCCTGGGTTGCCATTGCCACCACCGGGTAGCGCACGGTGGTCAGGCGCGGTCGCAGATAGCGCGAAATCAGTACATCATCAAAGCCAATCAACGATATCTGCCCCGGCACGTCGATGCTGTTATCGCTCAGCACCGACAGCGCCCCGGCGGCCACCGGATCGTTATAGCAGGTCACCGCGCTGAAGCTCTTGCCGCGCCCCAGCAGTTCGGTCATCGCCTGCTCGCCGCCAATTTCGTCCGGTTCGCCGTAGGCAATCAGCTTTTCATCCACCGCAATACCGTGTTCCTGCAACGCGTCCAGATAGCCCTGCAGGCGATCGGTGGCGTCGGAAATCTGGTGGGTGGAACAGATGATGGCAATGCGCTGGTGCCCCTGCTGGATCAGATGGCGGGTCGCCAGCCAGGCGCCGTAACGATCGTCCAACGCCACGCAGCGGGTTTCATAACCGGGCAGCGTGCGGTTGATCAGCACCATACCGGGGATTTGCTGCATCCAGACGCTCAGCTCCATATCGGTCAGTTTTTTGGCGTGTACCACCAGTGCTGCACAGCGGTGGCGCACCAGCTGCTCTATCGCCTGACGCTCTTTTTCGGCGTCGTGGTAACCGTTGCCAATCAGCAGAAAGTTATGGGTGGTGTAGGCCACTTGCTCAACGGCCTTCACCATGGCGCCGAAGAACGGATCGGAGACGTCGGAGACGATCAGTCCGACGGTTTCGGTGGATTGTTGCGCCAGCGCGCGGGCGTTGGCGTTGGGGTGATACTGTAATTGCTCCATCGCCGCCAGCACTGCGCTGCGCGAACCATCGCTGGCCTTCGGCGAGTTATTGATCACGCGAGATACCGTGGCAACGGAAACGCCCGCCAGCCTGGCAACATCCTTTATGGTAGCCATATATGCTTCAACTTATCCTGGGGTAATCGCTTACATTCCCCAGTTTTGCGGAAAAACCGTTCGGCTGCAAGTCGCCGACTGCGTAACTGTGGCGGCGTTGGCAGATATTGGCACGTTATCCTCATTTGGCGGTGGCGCAGCGCTGCGCTTAGGCCGTGATGCGAAGGTAATAGAGCGATTTGTACTTTGGCTGTCCCCGCCGGCAATGGTATTTTTGCCCATTCCATTTTTTGTTTGAGAACGTCATGTCTATTAAACGTTATCCGCAACTCGCACACTGGGGGGCGTATACCGCCGTGGTTGAAGACGGCCGGCTGATCCGCTGCGAACCGTTTGCCGGCGATCCCGATCCGTCGCCGATGCTCGATTCCATTGTGCCGATGACCTATTCGGACAAACGCATTCGCAAACCGGCGGTGCGCCGCTCCTGGTTGCAAAAACGCGAGGGCAGCGACCGCACCCTGCGCGGCCGCGAGGATTTCGTCGAGGTAGACTGGGAGCTGGCGCTGGATCTGGTGGCGGAAGAAAATCGTCGTGTGCGCGACCGCTACGGCCCCTCTGGCCTGTTCACCGGGTCTTACGGCTGGTCTTCCGCCGGGCGCCTGCATCACGCGCGTTCACTGGTGCGCCGCTTCTACTTTTCCGGCGGCGGCGGTGTCGATCAGTTGGGTAACTACAGCTGGGGCGCGGCGCAGTTCTTCCTGCCGTACGTCATCGGCACCTTTACGCCACTGACCGGGCGGGTGACCAGCTGGCCGAGCGTGGTGGAACATTGCGATATCTTCCTGGCGTTTGGCGGACTGGCGCTGAAAAACGCTCAGGTGTCCTCCGGTGGGGCGGCGGAGCATGCGTTGAAACCGTGGCTGGAAAAACTGGTGCGCAAGGGCACGCCGGTGATCAACATCAGCCCAATGCGCGACGATTGCCCGGCCTTCGTCAACGCCGAATGGATCCCGATCCGCCCCAATACCGACGTCGCGCTGATGCTGGCGCTGGGCTATGAGATCCAGCGACATGGCGCGCAGGATGAAGCCTTCCTTGCCAGTCATTGCGTGGGTTACCCCCAATTGGCGGACTATTTGCGCGGCGTAACCGATGGCGTAGCGAAAACCCCGCAGTGGGCCAGCGCCATCACCGGCATTCCGGCGGAGCGCATTGCCGGTTTGGCACAGCAACTGATTGGCGTGCGCAGTTTCATCACCTGTTCCTATTCGGTGCAACGCGCACACCGTGGCGAACAGCCGTACTGGATGATGATTGCCCTGTCGGCGATGCTGGGGCAGGTCGGGCTGCCGGGCGGTGGTTTTTCGTTCGGCCACGGTTCAATGAACGGCGTTGGCAACCCGCGGGTTGATACCCCCGGGCCAACCATGCCGGTAGGCAGTAACCCGGCCAATCTGGCGATCCCGGTGGCGCGCATTTGCGACATGCTGCTGCAACCCGGCGAAGCGTACCAGTTCCAGGGCGAAACGCGGCACTATCCGGATATTCATCTGGTGCATTGGGCCGGCGGCAATCCGTTCCATCACCATCAGCAGCTGAACCGACTGATGGAGGGCTGGCAAAAGCCGGACACGGTGATCGTGCAGGACATCTGGTGGACACCGGCGGCGAAAATGGCCGATATCGTGCTACCGGTCACCAGTTCGCTGGAGCGTAACGACATTGGTGGTTCGTCGCGCGATCGTTACGTATTGGCGATGCATCAGGCGATCGCGCCACAGCACCAGGCGCGCAACGATTTTGACATTTTCGCCGATCTGGCCGAACGGCTGGGGTATCGCCAGTCGTTCACCGAAAACCGCAGCGAACGCCAGTGGATTGAGCATATTTACCGGCAGTGTGGTTTGGCGCAGGCGGGCACCGGTGTGGCATGGCCGGCGTTCGAAACGTTCTGGCAGCAAGGTTATGTCGAATTGCCGGCACCGGAACGGGACTTCGTCTTCTTTGACCAGTTCCGCGACGATCCGCACGGCCACCCGCTGCAAACGCCAAGCGGGAAGATCGAACTGTTCAGCGAAAAAATCGCCGGCTATGGCTACCAGGATTTTGCCCCGCATCCGCAGTGGCAGCCGCCGGTTGAATGGCTGGGGGCGCCGCAGGCGCAGCAGTGGCCACTGCATTTGATCTCGATCCAGCCGGCCGATCGGCTGCACAGCCAGATGGATCCGGCGCCGCAGGTACAGGCCAATAAAACCGCCGGCCGTGAGACGCTGTATATGCACCCGACCGATGCCGAGACGCGCGACATTGACGACGGCGCGCAGGTGCTGGTCAGCAATGCGCGCGGCGGCTGCCTGGCCGGCGTCAGCATCACCGATGGCGTGACGCCCGGCGTGGTGCTGATGGCCACCGGCGCCTGGTTCGATCCGGGCTTTGGCGCGCAGCGGCATGCCGTCGAACAGGCCGGCAATCCCAACGTGCTGACGCTGGATATCGGCACCTCGCCGTTGACCCAGGGGCCGAATGCCATGAGTTGCCTGGTGGAGGTCAGTGCGGTATTGCCGAACGGCGCAGCTTGACGGCAAAAAACGGCCTTACGCCGATTTTTGCTGCTCAACGGGCGCGTTTTCCGCGCGGCCGAATACGCATTTTTTGCTACGTTTTTCCGCGAGATCGTTGACGTTTCATTGAGTTATTACTGACGAGCGCGGAAATTTACAGCTGGTTGCATTTAGAGCAAAACTCTTTCGATTCAACGGTAGTTTCTTACAGCGGGCATCTCTAAAGTAGGCAGTCCCAGAGGTATTGATTGGTGAGAAATCGACATACTCTGTATGTTGAAGCCATTTTCAATTGCACCAACCTACGCGGATGCGTAGGTTTTTTTTTGCCTGCCATATAGTATCCTTTCCCTACAAGCAGTTAGCGCCCGGTTTTTTGGGGCGGTTATCCGCCACCGCGCTGATTGCATCGCCGGCAAGCCCATGGGAGAGCGGTATGATCATGTCTGTATTGCGCACGGTGTTTCGCCTGCTTTATCGCGTGCGCGTCGAGGGCGATGCCCGCCATTTTGATCAGCAGAAACTGCTGATCACCCCCAACCACGTCTCTTTTATCGATGGCGTGCTGCTGGCGCTGTTTTTACCGATCAAACCGGTATTCGCGGTGTATTCCAGCGTCTCGGAACGCTGGTTTATGCGTTGGCTGAAGCCGTACATCGACTTCGTTTTTCTTGATCCCACCAAGCCGATGGCGATCAAGCATCTGGTGCGCGAAGTGCAAAAAGGGCGACCGATCGTGGTGTTCCCGGAAGGGCGTATAACCGTGACCGGCTCGCTGATGAAGATTTACGAAGGCGCCGGGTTTATTGCCGCCAAGTCCGGCGCCACGGTGGTGCCGGTGCGCATCGACGGCCCGGAATTCAGCCCGTTTGGCCGCATGAAAGGGGTATTTCGGATCCGCGCCTTTCCGCAGGTGACCATCAGCATTCTGCCGCCGACCACTCTGCCGATGCCGGAGGCGCCGCGTGCCCGCGAGCGGCGCATGCTGGCCGGTGACCGCCTGCATCAAATCATGATGAAGGCGCGCATGGATAGCCGCAAACCGCAGACCCTGTTTGAGGCGCTGCTGTCGGCAACCGAGCGTTACGGTATGGCCAAACCCTGTATTGAAGACATCAATTTCAAGGAAGACAGCTATCGCACGTTGCTTAAAAAATCGTTGGGTGTCAGTCGGATCCTGCAACGTTTCACCGCCCAGGGCGAACATGTCGGCATGCTGCTGCCTAACGCCACCATTACCGCCGCCGCCATTTTCGGTGCGTCGCTAGGGGATCGTATCCCGGCGCTGCTCAACTATACCGCCGGCGCCAATGGCTTGAGGAGTGCGATGACGGCGGCCACCATCCGCACTATCGTCACTTCGCGCCAGTTTCTGGAGAAGGGCAAGCTGACCCATTTGCCGGAGCAGGTGCCGGACGCCAACTGGGTATATCTGGAAGACCTGAAAGATACCGTCACCCTGGCCGACAAACTGTGGATCCTGCGTCATTTACTGCAGCCGAGACGTGCCATGCTGCCGCAACGGCCGGACGATGCGGCGCTGATTCTGTTTACCTCCGGTTCGGAAGGCAACCCGAAAGGGGTGGTGCATTCTCATGCCAGCCTGCTGGCCAACGTCGAGCAGATCCGTACCATCGCCGACTTTACGCCGCGCGATCGCTTTATGTCATCGTTGCCGCTGTTCCATTCATTCGGCCTGACGGTCGGGCTGATTACTCCGCTGATGACCGGCAGCCGCATCTTCCTCTATCCCAGTCCGCTGCATTACCGCGTGGTGCCGGAACTGGTGTATGACCGTAACTGCACCGTACTGTTCGGCACCGCCACCTTCCTCAACAATTACGCCAGATTCGCCCATCCGTATGATTTCGCCCGCCTGCGTTACGTGGTGGCCGGGGCGGAAAAGCTGGCGGACAGCACCAAACAGATCTACCAGGACAAATACGGCATTCGCATCCTGGAAGGCTATGGCGTGACCGAGTGTGCGCCGGTGGTTTCGATTAACGTACCGCTGGCGACCAAGGTCGGCACCGTGGGCCGCATCATGCCGCAAATGCAGGCGCGGCTGATGCCGGTGCCGGGCATCGATCGGGGAGGACGTCTGCAACTGCGTGGGCCGAACATCATGAAAGGGTATCTGCGGGTTGAACGGCCCGGCGAACTGGAGCCGCCCGTCGCCGAGGATCAACAGGGCAACCTGCAACCGGGCTGGTACGACACCGGTGACATCGTGACGCTGGACGAACAGGGATATTGCACCATTCGCGGTCGGGTGAAGCGTTTTGCCAAACTGGCAGGGGAGATGATCTCACTGGAGAGCGTGGAACAACTGGCGCTGCGCGTCGCCCCGGAGGGGCATCACGCCGCCACGGTGAAAAGCGACAGCAGCAAAGGCGAAGCGCTGGTGCTGTATACCACCGATGACAGCATTACCCGCGACGCCTTGCTGCGCGTGGCGCGTGAACAGGGCAGCCCGGAGCTGGTGGTCCCGCGTGACATTCGCCTGATAAAAACCTTGCCGGTGCTGGGCAGCGGCAAACCTGACTATGTCACCCTGCGTAAAATGGCTGAACAGCCGGAGAGTGTCTGATGAATCAGCCGTTGACTGATAATGCCCCCCTGCTGTCGCGCGGCATGATCGCCGTGATTTGCGCGCAGTTCCTCTCGGCCTTCGGCGACAATGCCTTGCTGTTCGCCACGCTGGCGTTGATCAAACAGCAGCTTTACCCGGACTGGAGCCAGCCGATACTGCAAATGGCCTTCGTCGCCACCTACATCATTCTGGCGCCGTTCGTTGGCCAGATTGCCGACAGTTTTGCCAAAGGGCGCGTCATGATGTTCGCCAACGGCCTAAAGCTGGCCGGGGCGCTGGTGATCTGCTTTGGTCTGAATCCGTTTCTGGGCTACAGCCTGGTGGGCGTGGGAGCTGCGGCGTATTCACCGGCGAAGTACGGCATTCTGGGCGAAATCACCAGCGGTGAGAAGCTGGTCAAGGCCAATGGCCTGATGGAAGCGTCGACCATTGCCGCGATCCTCATCGGTTCGGTGGCCGGCGGCGTGCTGGCGGATTGGCACATTATTGCCGCGCTGGCGGTGTGTGCGCTGGTCTACGCGGCGGCGGTGGTTGCCAACCTGTATATTCCACGGCTGGCGGCGGCACGGCCGGGAGCCTCCTGGCGACCACGCGCCATGACGCGCAGTTTCTTTGCCGCCAGTGTCACGCTGTGGCGCGACGGACAAACGCGCTTTTCGCTGATTGGCACCAGCCTGTTCTGGGGGGCGGGCGTGACGTTACGTTTTCTGTTGGTGTTATGGGTGCCGGTGGCGCTCGGCATCGCCGACAACGCGACGCCGACGCTGCTCAACGCCATGGTGGCGGTAGGGATTGTGATCGGCGCCGGTGTCGCCGCACGGTTTGTGACGCTGGAAACGGTGCGGCGCTGCATGCCGGCCGGTATTCTGATTGGCGTGGTGGTGGCGCTGTTTGCGCTGCAAACCGCGATGATTAACGCCTATGCCTTGCTGATGCTGATTGGCGTACTGGGCGGGTTCTTCGTGGTTCCGCTGAACGCCCTGCTGCAGGAGCGCGGCAAGCGCTCGGTAGGGGCCGGCAACGCGATTGCGGTGCAGAATCTGGGCGAAAATACCGCCATGCTGTTGATGCTGGGCCTGTATTCGCTGGTGGTGAAGCTTGGCGTACCGGTGGTTGGCGTGGGCGTCGGGTTTGGCGTGGTATTTGCGCTGGCGATTGCCGCACTGTGGCTGTCACAGCGCCGCGCCGGTCGGGCAGGGTAATAGCGGGCCGGGATTGCCGGCCCGTGGTGGTTATGGCGCAGGAATGGTGAAGCGGGTATGAATTTCCTCCAACCCGTGTAACACCTCTTGGTCCAGCGTCAGGTTGAAGCTGTCGATATTGGTCTGCAACTGTGCCAGGGTGGTTGCGCCCAGCAGCGTGCTAGCGACAAACGGCTGTTGGCGCACAAATGCCAGCGCCATCTGCGCCGGATCCAGATTATGTCGCTGCGCCAGCGCCACGTATTCGGCAATCGCCCGTTGGGTGTGCGGCGCCGAATAGCGGGTGAAGCGGCTAAACAGGGTATTGCGCGCCCCGGCCGGCTTGGCGCCGTTCAGGTATTTGCCGGTCAGTGTGCCAAAGGCCAGGCTGGAATAGGCCAGTAATTCTACCCCTTCAAACTGGCTGATTTCCGCCAGCCCCACTTCAAAACTGCGGTTCAGCAGGCTGTACGGATTCTGAATGGTGACAATGCGCGGTAGCTGGTGCTTTTCCGCCAGGCTCAGGTAACGCATCACGCCGTACGGGGTTTCATTGGATACGCCGATATAGCGGATCTTGCCGGCGCGTACCTGTTCGGACAGCGCTTCCAGCGTTTCCAGCAGGGTGACGCTGGCCATCTCGTCAGTATATTGATAGTTCAGCTTGCCGAAACAGTTGGTGCTGCGCTGCGGCCAGTGAAGCTGGTACAGATCGAGATAATCGGTGTTCAGACGTTGCAGACTGGCGTCCAGCGCGGCGCGAATGTTTTTGCGATCGAGCGCCTGCTGCGGTCGGATGCCGCTGTCATTGCCGCGCACCGGTCCGGAGACTTTGCTGGCCAGTACGATTTTTTCGCGGTTGCCGCGCGCCTTGATCCAACTGCCGATGTAACGTTCGGTCAGCCCCTGGGTTTCCGGGCGAGGTGGGACAGGATACATTTCGGCGGTATCGATCAGATTGATGCCTGCGGCTAACGCATAATCCAGTTGCGCGTGGGCATCGGCTTCGCTGTTCTGTTCGCCAAAGGTCATGGTGCCCAGTCCCAGCACGCTCACTTCTAAAGAACTGTGGGGAATACGATGATATTGCATTAACGATCTTCCTTACTTGATAGCGCTGCGGGCAGCGATGCCCGGTGAAACAGGAGTCTGCCGTCAGGTTCGTCGCCTAGAGAGCGTCAGGACGCTCTGCTCGACTATAACCAAGCTGCGCGGAAGGGGAAAGCGGATTAAATGCGGCGGAGGGAACAGAATGGCTACCGCGCGCTGACGTCAGCGATAGCCGTTGAGACGATTAACGCTCGATAACCTGCGATACCTGATCGCCATTGATTTGGCGGCTGTTGCCGGCTTCATCGTGGTAGCTGATCAGACCGGTATCTTCATCGATCTCGGGTTTCCCCTGGGTCAGGATCATCTTGCCGTCTTTGGTTGCCATCACGTAATCACTGGAGCAGCCTGCCAATCCGGCGGCCATCACCACGGCGCAAACTGCCATTACCCACTTTTTCATCCTGCGGATCCTCAATTAAGCATAAAAGAACGTTGTTATAAGATTAGCAAATGATGCGTAAAGGTTATCTCAGATAACTCTTTATCTTGGCAAGTTAAAGGATTCGTTGACCGGAGGCGCACAGGGATGCGCCTCCGTTAAGGTTAGGCGGTTGGCTTGTCTTTCTTGCCGCGCATCAGGTTGAGCGCTTCTACCGACATCGAGAAGAACATGGCGAAGTAGATGTAACCCTTTGGCACATGAACCTGGAAGCTTTCCAGCATCAGGGTGAAGCCGACCAGGATCAGGAACGCCAGCGCCAGCATCTTCACCGACGGATGACGATTGACGAATTCGCCAATCGGCCGCGCGGCGAACATCATTACGCCGACTGCAATCACCACCGCCGCCATCATGATAAACAGATGATCGGACAGGCCAACGGCGGTAATCACCGAATCCAGGCTAAAGATGATATCCAGCAGCATGATCTGCACGATGGCACCAAAAAAGCCATGCACCTTGCTGCTGTGATGCTCTTCGGAGCCTTCGATGGTTTCGTGGATCTCCTTGCTGGCCTTCCAGATCAGGAACAGACCGCCAAACAGCAGGATCAGATCCCTGGCTGAAATGCTGTGTTCCATGACGGTAAACAGCGGGTGGGTCAGGCGAATCACCCAGGCGATGGAGGCCAGCAGCCCCAGCCGCATCAGCATTGCCCCCGCCAAGCCGATCCGACGTGCCTTGTTCTGCTGCGCTTTAGGCAGCTTTGCCACCACCAGAGAAAGGAAGATGATGTTATCGATACCCAGAATGATCTCCAGGATGGTCAGCGTACCTAACGCCAACCACGCATTGGGATCTACAATCCACTCAAACATTGCCCAGCACACCTTAAAAATTTCAAAGAGGGAATTATACGCACTTATCGAGATTACGACATTAGTTAAACGCGAACTAAACAAAGGCGCTTTAAATTAAGAAATGTCTTGCCAGTAGCGCGCCGGTAAAGCTTTTTTTCAAATAAAAACCGCGCGGCAGCGTCATGATCGGCTGCCCCTGTTCGCCGATGGCTTCGGTCAGCGCTTTACTGTTGGCGGCCTTGGGCCGCAGTTGCAGCACCTCGCCGTGGCGAGCGGTAATGCGCTCAACGTGGCCAAGCACGATCAGATCCATTAATTCTTCCCAGTCGCGGCGCAGCATCTCTTCTTCCTGCGCGTTCGGACTCCACAGCAGCGGCGAGCCGATGCGCCGATGCGCTAACGGAATCTGCCGTTCACCTTCTACCGGGATCCATAATACCCGCGCCAGTTTGTGCCGCACGTGGCTGCTGTGCCAGGTCACGCCGCTGTTGCCGGTGAGTGGGGCGACGCACACGAAGGTGGTTTCCAGCGGCTTGCCGGCGGCGTCTATCGGGATGGTTTTCAATTCAATGCCCAGCTCGGGGAAATCCTGTTCCGGCTTGCTGCCGGCCATGGCGCCCAGATACAGCTCCAACAGCATGCCAACCCAACCCTTGTCCCGCTTCAAGTCCCTGGGGATGGCGATGTTTGCCTGGGAGGCGAGTTCGCCAAAGCTACAGCCGGCAAGCTGTTGCGCGCGCGCCAGCAGCTGTTGTTCATCTTTCGGCGGCGGGAGCAGCGGGGATAAAAGCGCCATAAATCAAGCCTGTGTTTGGTGGTTAAAAAATGCACTGCATTTACCCTCGGTAGTCAGCCTGGGCTGCCGCCTGGGGAAAAGGTTAATAGTAGCATGATTTTACATGGGTTTTTCTGATGCCGGCGGCCAGAAAGCGATTTCTGTTTTCGCTTGTGCACCTGTAGCCACCGACAATGAACAGGATCTTACACCTATTTATCCACAGATTTATGGGATAACCCACATTTTTACCGATCACTGGTTCGATTTACAGCCTTGACTCAGCGGTTTTTTTGCGAATTTGTCCGATTTGTGCGTAACGCAGGCGAATAATCTGTGGATAAAAACATCTTTGGTGGATCTTTCACCAGCGCAAGATCCCAAGCGTGCATAGATCACATTTTTACCCTGTACATAACTGACGATAACGATTTACCCAATTGTTTTAAAACAATAAATAAATAATTCACCCAGGGGCGTATTTGGCGTTGAAAGAAGTTTTACCGGCTTATCCCTTGAGTTCTTCACACACCTATCCACAGAAAAAGTGAATAAATCGCCGTGAAAATCCCGCTCGTTGTTTATAACTTTGCCATTATCTGTGAGTTATCCCAACGTTATCCGAGACGCAGCGCTGCAAAGCAGTGGTTTACCGCCTGTAGCTTGTGTGAAACAATCAGAGCATCTTTACGAATTTTGCTTATCGAGGTAGTCCGGTGATCGATGATGATGGCTACCGCCCGAATGTTGGTATCGTAATCTGTAATCGTCAGGGGCAGGTCCTGTGGGCCCGCCGCTACGGTCAGCACTCCTGGCAGTTTCCCCAAGGTGGGATTAACCCTGGCGAAACCGCGGAACAGGCCATGTATCGTGAGCTGTTCGAAGAAGTGGGGTTGAATAAAAAGGATGTGCGTATCCTGGCTTCAACCCGTAACTGGTTGCGCTATAAATTGCCAAAACGTTTGGTGCGTTGGGACACAAAGCCGGTTTGTATCGGCCAAAAGCAGAAATGGTTTCTGTTGCAGCTAATGTGCAATGACGCGGATATCAATATGCAGCGCAGCAGCACGCCGGAATTTGACGGCTGGCGTTGGGTGAGCTTCTGGTATCCCGTACGTCAGGTGGTATCGTTCAAACGTGACGTGTACCGCCGGGTGATGAAAGAATTCGCAGCAACCGTGATGCCGATGCAGGAGCAGACAGCGCCACGGCAGGCTCCCGCTTACCGCCGAAAAAGAGGTTAAGTTAAGCAGACTATGCTCACGCGCTTGCGAGAAATTGTTGAGAAGGTAGCCGCGGCAGCCAGTTTGACAGATGCGCTGGATCTTTTGGTCAATGAAACCTGTCAGGCGATGGACACCGAAGTGTGTTCCATCTATCTGGCAGATAACGATCGTCGTTGCTATTACCTGATGGCGACGCGCGGGTTGAAAAAGCCGCGCGGGCGTACCATTGCCCTGGCGTTTGACGAAGGCGTGGTTGGCCTGGTCGGTCGGCGGGCAGAACCGATCAACCTGGCGGATGCGCAAAGCCACCCCAGCTTCAAATATGTGCCGCAGGTGAAGGAAGATCGTTTCCGTTCGTTCCTCGGCGTGCCGATTATCCACCGCCGCCAGCTGTTGGGCGTGTTGGTGGTGCAGCAGCGCGAGCTGCGCCAGTTCGATGAAAGCGAAGAGTCTTTCATGGTTACGCTGGCCACGCAGATGGCCGGCATTCTCTCCCAATCGCAACTCAACGCCATCTTCGGTCAATATCGCCAGACGCGTATCCGCGCCCTGGCGGCGTCGCCGGGCGTGGCGGTGGCCGAAGGCTGGCAGGACAGCAGCCAGCCGTCGCTCGACCAGGTCTTCAGAGCCTCGACGCTGGATACCGTCAGCGAACGCGATCGGCTGACCCAGGCGCTGGAAGAAGCCGGCGCGGAGTTCCGCCGATTCAGCAAACGCTTTGCCGCCAGCTCGCAAAAAGAGAGCGCGGCGATCTTCGATCTTTATTCCCACCTGTTGAACGACGCGCGCCTGAAACGCGAACTGTTTGCCGAAATCGACGCCGGTTCGGTGGCGGAGTGGGCGGTCAAGCAGGTGATTGAGGCGTTTGCCGCCCAGTTTGCCAGCCTGCAGGATACCTACATGCGCGAACGCGCCAGCGATCTGCGCGCGCTCGGCCAGCGGCTGCTGTTCCACCTTGATGACACCACCGAGGGCGCCACCCAGTGGCCGGCTCGCTTTGTGCTGGTGGCGGACGAACTGACGGCGACGCTGTTGGCGGAAGTGCCGCCGGATCGTCTGGCCGGCGTGGTGGTGCGCGACGGTGCCGCCAACTCGCACGCCGCGATCCTGGTACGCGCAATGGGCGTGCCGACGGTGATGGGGGCCGATATTCAGCCGTCGTTGCTGAACCAGCGGCTGCTGATTGTTGACGGCTATCGCGGTGAACTGCTGGTCGATCCGGAGCCGGTGCTGGTGCAGGAATATCAGCGGCTGATTAACGAAGAGCTGGAACTCAGCAAGCTGGCGGAAGACGACGTTGAACAACCGGCCCAGATGAAAGGCGGTGAGCGGATTCAGGTGATGCTCAATGCCGGTTTAAGCCCGGAACATGAGCAACTGCTGGGAGGCCGGGTCGACGGTGTCGGCCTGTATCGCACCGAAATCCCGTTCATGCTGCAAAGCGGCTTTCCGTCGGAAGAAGAACAGGTGGCGCAGTATCAGGGCATGTTGCAGCTTTATCCCAGCAAACCGGTCACGCTGCGCACGCTGGATATCGGTGCCGACAAACAGCTGCCGTACATGCCGATCAGCGAAGAAAACCCGTGTCTGGGCTGGCGCGGTATCCGCGTTACCCTCGATCAGCCGGAAATATTCCTGATCCAGGTGCGCGCGATGCTGCGCGCCAATGCCGGTACCGGCAACCTGGGCATTCTGTTGCCGATGATCACCAGCCTGGATGAGATCGACGAGGCGAAACGGTTGATCGAACGTGCCGGCAACGAGGTAGAAGAAGTGTTGGGATATGCCATTCCCAAGCCGAAGATCGGCGTGATGCTTGAAGTGCCGTCCATGATCTTCCTGATCCCCTTCCTGGCTCGGCGGGTTGATTTTATTTCGGTTGGTACCAACGATCTCACGCAGTATCTGTTGGCGGTCGATCGCAACAATACCCGCGTGGCGTCGCTGTATGACAGCCTGCATCCGTCGATGCTGCGGGTGCTGAAGATGATCGTCGAGCAGGGGGAGGCCGCCGGTTTGCAGGTGGGGCTGTGCGGCGAACTGGCCGGCGATCCGATGGGCGCGCTGCTGTTGGTTGGCATGGGGTATCGCCATCTCAGCATGAACGGACGCAGCGTGGCGCGGATCAAATACCTGCTGCGGCATATCGAACTGGCAGAGGCGCAAGCCCTGTCACAGCGGGTGCTCAATGCCCAGATGACCACCGAAGTGCGCCATCTGGTGGCGGCATTTATGGAGCGGCGCAGCATGGGCGGGCTGATTCGTGGCGGGCGCTGAGCCGCGCGCTGACTGATTTTTTTACAGAACTTTTCCCTGCGGGCCAGGCCGGACAGCGCTAAGCCTATGTTATGATGCGTTTCCTCCATTGCGCTGCCGCCAGAAAGCTGGCCGGCACCGCGTTTGGCACCTGCCGCCCCCACTGGGGAAGAATAATCGACATAATTGACATGTTGTGGTGATAGATGAGCAATAGCTATCTGGCGTTTCCTAAATTTGATCCGGTGATTTTTTCAATCGGCCCGGTATCGTTGCACTGGTACGGTTTGATGTACCTGGTCGGCTTTGTCTTTGCCATGTGGCTGGCGATCCGCCGTGCCAATAAACCGGGCAGCGGCTGGACCAAAGACGAAGTGGAAAACCTGCTGTATGCCGGTTTCCTCGGGGTGTTTGTCGGTGGCCGCGTTGGCTATGTGCTGTTCTACAATCTGCCGTTGTTCCTTGATAATCCGTTGTACCTGTTCAAAGTCTGGGATGGCGGCATGTCATTCCACGGCGGCCTGCTGGGCGTGATTCTGGTGATGTTCTGGTTTGCACGTCGCACCAAGCGCACGTTCTTCCAGGTATCGGATTTTATCGCGCCGCTGATCCCGTTTGGTCTGGGGGCCGGGCGTCTCGGCAATTTCATCAACGGCGAACTGTGGGGCCGCGTCACCTCCGACGTGCCTTGGGCGATGCTGTTCCCCGGCTCGCGCAATGAAGACATCGCCATTGCCGCCGCCGATCCGCAATGGCTGCCGTTGCTGAACCAGTACGGTGTGCTGCCGCGTCACCCTTCGCAGCTGTATGAACTGCTGCTTGAAGGCGTAGTGCTGTTTATCATTCTGAATCTGTTTATTCGCAAATCACGCCCAATGGGTGCGGTTTCCGGCCTGTTCCTGATTGGCTATGGGGCGTTTCGCATCATCGTCGAAGCCTTCCGCCAGCCGGACGCGCAGCTCGGCCTGTTCGACGGCGTGATCAGTATGGGGCAGATCCTGTCGATTCCGATGGTATTGGCCGGTATCATTATGATGATTTGGGCGTATCGTCGTCGTCCACAGCAACAAACTTCGTGAGGAAAAATGAAACAGT
Organism: Serratia sp. Sp408; assembly: GCF_057180665.1. Taxonomy (NCBI): domain Bacteria; kingdom Pseudomonadati; phylum Pseudomonadota; class Gammaproteobacteria; order Enterobacterales; family Yersiniaceae; genus Serratia; species Serratia sp. Sp408. Next base: position 81,121 of record NZ_JBXUFT010000009.1, on the reverse strand, counting down.
ATCTGGATTTGATGAAGAAAGTGCTCGCCGAGGGCACCCCTAAAGCCGATCGTACCGGCACTGGCACGTTGTCCATTTTCGGCCACCAGATGCGTTTCAATTTGCAGGACGGCTTCCCGTTGGTGACCACCAAAAAATGTCACCTGCGCTCAATCATTCATGAACTGCTGTGGTTCCTGAACGGTGATACCAATACTGCCTATTTGCGTGACAATAAGGTCACCATCTGGGACGAATGGGCGGATGAAAACGGCGATCTTGGCCCGGTGTATGGCAAGCAGTGGCGCGCATGGGGCGCGGCGGATGGGCGTCAAATCGACCAGTTGAGTAACGTACTGCAACAGTTGAAACAGGACCCGGATTCCCGTCGCATCATCGTTTCCGCCTGGAACGTCGGCGAACTGGAGCAGATGGCGCTGGCGCCGTGCCATGCGTTCTTCCAGTTCTACGTGGCCGACGGCAAGCTGTCTTGCCAACTGTACCAGCGGTCGTGCGACGTGTTCCTCGGTCTGCCGTTTAATATCGCCAGCTACGCGCTGCTGGTGCATATGATGGCGCAGCAGTGTGACCTGCAGGTCGGTGACTTCGTCTGGACCGGCGGCGACACCCATCTCTATAGCAACCATATGGAACAGACGGCGTTGCAGTTGACCCGTGAGCCACGGCCATTGCCGAAGCTGGTAATCAAGCGCAAACCGGCGTCGCTGTTTGATTACCGTTTCGATGACTTCGAAATCGAAGGTTACGATCCGCATCCTGCCATCAAGGCACCGGTCGCCATCTGACCGTCAATCAAGCAACTCTCCAGGCGCAACTTGTTTGCGCCTTTTTTTCGCCCGTCGCGGCGTCGCAATAGATTATTTTGCGCAGCGCCTCGTATTTTGATGGGCAGTTTCAGCCTGTGCATCAATAAATTGCGTAACGTTTTCCAGCCTTCACACCGTCCGCTGTTCACTTTTTTTCTGCGCGTTACACTCGCCGCCATGAAAAACAGATGCATTCGTCACGCCCACCGCCAGCGCGGCATGACGCTGATAGAGCTGCTGGTGGCGATCGCCCTGGCCGCATTGCTGAGCGGTTGGGGTGTCGGCCACTGGCAGCAGCACCGGCAGGCGTTACGGTTGGAACATTCCGCGCTGCAACTGCTGGCGTTTCTCACTCGCCTGCAGGCTGACGCCAACTGGCGCAATCGTGCCGCGCTGCTGTGGTTCAAACCGGGGGAGCATTGGTGCGTCGGCAGTGGTAGCGAACCGCTGACCTGTGACACGGCCGAAGGTTGGGTATTTCTGGCACCGTCTGCAGACGTGCTGTTGAGCGATTATACCCGCAAGGAGATCGGGTTTTACGGCCTGCGCAACAGCGCCCAGGCCGGGCATATCCAATTGAGCAACGCTGTTGGCAGCCTGCGGGTGGTGCTATCGGCGCAAGGACGGCTGCGGTTATGCAGCGTCGAGGCGGCGCTTGGCGGGATCGGCCGATGCTAGCGTCCTCGCAAGGTTTTAGCTTGCCCGAAGCGCTGCTGGCGATGGTTTTCGGCAGTCTGGTTGCGTTGGCGGCTGCCAAAACGTATCCGCTTTTGCGTCAGCAGAGTGTGACTCTTGGCCACTATTATCGCCTGGAACTGGCGCTGCGCCAGCTGGCATTCGGCATTGAAAAAGATCTTCGTCGCACCGGGTTCTGTGCCGGTGATTGTCACGGCCAACCGCTACTCATTGGCCAGCACCGGGGGGAAGCAAACGCCAGCTGTGTGATCGTCCGTTACGATCTGAACCGCAATGGCCGTTGGGAAAGGGGCGGCAGCGAAGCCGAACAATTTGCCTATCGGCTGCGCCAGGGGGCGTTGGAGCGCCAACGCGGCGTGAGTCACTGCCATGGCGGCGGTTGGGAACGGTTGCTCGATCATCAGCAAATTCATATCGACAGCTTCAGGATCGACATGCTGCCCGGCCGGCATCGCCGCCAGGCGGTACACCTGTCGCTGACAGGGCATGCAACGGCGCGGCCGCATATCCAGCGTACGCTGACCGTTACCGTCAGCCTGGTGTTACGATGAACTCGCAGCGGCAGCGGGGCGGCAGTGCGTTGGCTGCGGTGATGCTGCTGCTGGCGATGGGGCTGATGCTGTTAACTGCCCAGCAGCGGCAACTGGACAACGCTCTGTTGCTGGCGGCCGATCAGCAGCGTTATCTGGTGGCGTATAATCAGGCGTCGTCGGCGCTGAATTGGGGCCTGGTGCAGCCATGGCCGGTCGCTCGGCTGAACGTGCAACGCTGGCATTGTCTGCGTCATATGGCTGAGTTGCAGGTCTGCGGCAGAATGTCGGCTCGGGCCGGGATCGTGCTGCTGCGCGGCCGGGGAACGCTGGCTGGCGATCGGCCGCTTTGGCTCTACCAGTTGGCGACGCCAGACGACCAGGGCAAACTGGCCGCGGTAGTCGGCGGGCGCCTGGATTTCTGCCCGGAAAGAAACGAGGCCGACTGTGCGGACTGAGTCGATAGCGGCCGATGCGGCGCCTCAACGCGGCTTCAGCCTGCCTGAGGTGTTAATTGCCGCGCTGTTGTTCTCGGTGTCGTTACTCGGCCTGTTGCAGTACCATCAGGTATTGTTACAGGGATTTCAGCGCCAATGGCAATCTCGCCAGGCCTGGGCATTGGCGCATCAACAGTTGGAGCGTGATGCCGCCGGCCTTGAGGGGGTGGAGACGCTTGCCCCCGGCTGGCGACGTGAACTACAGCACAGTGGCGAAGATGGCGCTTGCCATCGGCTGACGGTCACGATACAAACCCCGCAACGACAGCGGATCCAGCTTGGCCGCTGGTATTGCGACGGCGATTTGCCTGGCGGCAGCGGTGGTCACCGATCGGGGCAGCCAGCGACGGTACCGTTGCGCCACGCGGGCGTGAAACAGTGACGCGGCGCCAGCGTGGCGTCAGAGCCGCGCTATTTTTTACAGTATGACGGGTTTAAAGGAGTCTCATGTTCACGGTTTACCATTCCAATCAGCTGGATTTGCTGAAGACGCTGACCAGTGCGTTGATCGACAGAGAACCGTTGGCCGATCCTTTTCAAGCGGAAGTCATACTGGTTCAGAGCCCCGGCATGGCGCAGTGGTTGCAGATGCAACTGGCCGAACAGTTCGGTATTGCCGCCAATATCGCCTTCCCGTTGCCGGCATCGTTTATCTGGGAAATGTTCACCCGCGTATTGCCCGGTATCCCGCAGGAGAGCGCCTTCAGTAAAGACGCCATGACCTGGAAACTGATGTGGCTGCTGCCGGATATGCTGACCGAGCCGGAGTTTGTGTCGTTACAGCATTATCTGTCCGACGACGACGACAAGCGCAAAATCCATCAGTTGGCCGGGCGAGTGGCCGATCTGTTTGACCAATATCTGGTGTATCGGCCGCAGTGGCTGGAAAGCTGGCAACGCGGCAAGCGTATCGACGCCCTGTCAGAGGCGCAGCAATGGCAGGCGCCGTTATGGGCACGCCTGGTGGAGTACACCCGGCAGCTTGGGCAGCCGGAGTGGCACCGAGCCAATCTGTACCGGCGTTTCATCAGCACCCTGGAACAGGCACAAACCTGCCCGCCGGGTTTGCCACCACGGGTGTTTATCTGCGGCATTTCGGCGCTGCCGCCGATCTACCTTGAGGCGTTGCAGGCGTTGGGCAAACATATCGATATTCATCTTATGTTCACCAACCCGTGCCGTTACTACTGGGGCGATATTCAGGATTATGCGTTCCTGGCGCGGCTGCAAAGCCGTAAACGCCGCCATCACCAGCAGGCGCGCGAACAGGGGCTATTCCGCCAGCCGGAGCAGGCCGCACAGCTGTTTGACGCCGACGGTGAACAGCGCTTGAGCAACCCGCTGCTGGCCTCCTGGGGCAAGCTGGGGCGCGACCATTTGTACCTGCTGGCGCAGATGGCGTCGTTGCAGGAGGTTGACGCCTTTGTGGATATTGCGCCGGACAACCTGCTGCATGCCATTCAGCATGACATGCTGGAGCTGGAGGATCACGCAATTATCGGCACCACGGCGCAAACGCTGGAGCGCAGCGACAACAAGCGTACGCTCGATCCCGCCGATCGCTCCATCAGCCTGCACGCCTGCCATAGTCCACAACGCGAGGTGGAGGTGCTGCACGACAGACTGCTGGCGATGCTGGCGGAGGATCCGCAGATGACGCCGCGTGACATCATCGTGATGGTGGCCGACATCGACAGCTATACGCCGTACATTCAGGCGGTATTCGGTAATGCGCCGCCGGAGCGCTATTTGCCGTTCGCCATTTCCGACCGGAAAGCACGACAGGCTCACCCTGCCTTGCAGGCGTTTATTTCACTGCTGGATCTGCCGCAGAGTCGTTTTTCTGCTGAACAGGTGCTGGCGTTGCTGGAGGTTCCGGCGCTGGCGGCGCGCTTCGCCATCGATGAAGAGGGGCTGCGTCTGTTGCGTCGCTGGGTCAGCGAATCCGGTGTACGCTGGGGGCTGGACGATGACAACGTGCGTCAACTGGCGCTGCCGGCCACCGGCCAGCACACCTGGCAGTTCGGCATCACGCGCATGCTGCTCGGTTATGCGATGGACAGCAATATCGGCGACTGGCAAGGCGTCTTGCCGTATGACGAGTCGAGCGGGTTGGCGGCGGAGCTGGCCGGACAACTGGCGGAGCTGTTGGCGCAGCTTGCCGACTGGCGGCAACGGTTGGGCGAAGCACGTACGCTGGCGGAGTGGCTGCCGCTATGCCGCCGATTGTTGGACAGTTTTTTTGCCGCCGATGCCGACACGGAAGTGATACTGGCGCTGATCGAACAGCAGTGGCAGCAGGTGATCGAGTTCGGCCAGGGGGCGCGTTACCCCGACGCGGTACCCCTGACGCTGTTGCGAGACGAGCTGGCAGCACGGCTCGACCAGGAGCGTATCAGCCAGCGTTTTCTGGCTGGGCAAATCAATTTCTGCACCTTGATGCCGATGCGCTCCATTCCGTTCAAGGTAGTATGCCTGCTGGGCATGAACGACGGCGTTTACCCGCGCACCCTGCCACCGCTGGGCTTTGACCTGATGGCTCAACAGGTCAAGCGTGGCGATCGCAGCCGGCGCGACGATGACCGCTACCTGTTCCTTGAGGCCATCCTGTCGGCGCAGCAGCAGTTGTATATCAGCTTTATCGGCCGGTCGATTCAGGATAATAGCGAGCGTTATCCCTCGGTGCTGGTGACCGAGTTGCTGGAGTATCTGCAACAAAGCTATTGTTTACCGGGCGATGAGCACCTGGACGCCGACGGCAGCGCGCAGCGGGTCGGTGAGCATTTGCTGCGCTGGCATGCCCGCATGCCGTTCGCCGTAGAGAACTTTCTGCCGGAGGCCGAAGCGCAGAGCTACGCTGCCGAATGGCTACCGGCTGCCGACCGGCGCGGTGAAGCGCACCCGGTGTTCAATCAGCCGCTGCCGCTAGAACCGCAGACGCAGCTATCACTTGACGATCTGCTGCGTTTCTATCGCCATCCGATCCGCGCCTTCTTCCAACTGCGCCTGGGGGTCAACTTCATTCTGGAAGAAACCGAACTGGCGGATGAGGAACCGTTTACGCTGGACAACCTCAGCCGCTATCAATTCAACAATCAGCTGCTGAACGCGCTGATTGAAGACCAGGATGCGACGCGGCTGTATCAGCGGATACGCGCTTCCGGCGGTTTGCCGTACGGCCCGTTTGGCGAGATCTACTGGCAAAAACAGCAAGAGGAAATGAGCGAACTGGCAGCGCAGGTACGCGAAGAAAGGCGGGAAAGCAGTAGCCTGGAGCTGGATCTCGACATCGCCGGCGTGCGCCTTGGCGGCTGGCTGCATCAGGTGCAGCACGACGGTCTGCTGCGTTGGCGGCCAGCGACGCTGTCTGCGGTCGACGGTATCTTGCTGTGGCTGGAACATCTGGCCTATTGCTGTGCCGGCGGCGAGGGTGAAAGCCGGATGTTCGGGCGCAAGAACGCCGTCTGGCGTTTTGCCGCATTGCCGCCAGAGGCTGCGCGAGCCCAGCTTGCCGAGCTGATCGCCGGTTATCAGCGCGGGCTGTGTGAACCGCTGATGCTGCTGAACAAAAGCGGCTGGGCGTGGTTAAGCCAGTGCTATCAGCAGGACTCACAGCAGATTGATTGGGGCGAGGAGGCGCAGGCCAAGGCGCGGGCCAAACTGCTGCTGGCATGGCAGGGCGATCAGCGCATTCCCGGCGAGGGGGAGGATCCGTATATTCAGCGGGTATTCCGTCAGTTGGACAACGCCACGCTGGCACAAATTGTGGCGGAAACAGAGCGTTACCTGCTGCCGGTGGCTCGCCATAATATAGGGTGATCGTCACCGGGTGGTACTGGTTGTCGGGAGATGGTAAAAATAAACTGGTTTATATTCAACCTTCAGGGTTGTTTCCGGTCTTACATAAGATATCGGCATATAGCTTTGCTGTTTTTTGATGAGCGGCGGGGTCGTCAGGGATGTGGCGAAACCGCGCCTGAATAGGGGTTTATTTTGGATATGCGCAGACGATTGGCCCGCCTCAGCGGGTTGATGTTGGTAGTACTATTTTGGGCACCGTTAAGCTGGGCCGCACAGGGATGGCAACCGCTGGCGGAGAAAATCCACAAGAGCGATCACGATCCACGCCATTACCAGGCGATCAAACTGGATAACGGCATGACGGTGCTGCTGGTTTCCGATCCGCAGGCGCCGAAGTCGTTGGCTGCGTTGGCGTTGCCGGTAGGGTCGCTGGAAGATCCCGACAGCCAGCTTGGTCTGGCACATTATCTGGAACATATGGTTCTGATGGGCTCCAAGCGTTACCCGGAACCGGAAAACCTGTCCGAATTTCTCAAGAAGCATGGCGGCAGCCACAACGCCAGTACCGCGTCGTACCGTACCGCTTTTTACCTGGAAGTGGAAAACGATGCGCTCGAACCGGCGGTTGACCGCATGGCGGATGCCATTGCCGAGCCGTTGCTCGATCCCGGCAATGCCGACAAAGAGCGCAATGCGGTGAATGCCGAATTAACCATGGCGCGTTCACGCGACGGTATGCGCATGGCACAGGTCGGCGCGGAAACGCTAAATCCGGCGCACCCGAGCGCACGCTTTTCCGGCGGCAATCTGGATACGCTCAAGGATAAACCCGGCAGCAAACTGCACGATGAACTGACGGCGTTCTACCAGCGCTACTATTCCGCCAATCTGATGATGGGCGTGCTGTACAGCAATCAGCCGTTGCCACAGTTGGCCACGCTGGCGGCAAAAACCTTTGGCCGCGTACCTAACCATAATGCCAGCGTTGCGCCGATTACCGTTCCGGCGGTCACCAAACAGCAGCAGGGTATCATTATTCATTACGTGCCTGCCCAACCGCGCAAACAGCTGAAGGTCGAGTTCCGCATTGATAACAACAGTGCGGCGTTCCGCAGCAAGACCGATACCTACATCAGTTATCTGATCGGCAACCGCAGCCAAAACACGCTGTCAGACTGGTTGCAGAAACAGGGGCTGGCAGACGCCATCAATGCCGGCGCCGATCCGATGGTCGATCGCAATGGCGGCGTGTTTTCCATCAGCGTGTCACTCACCGACAAAGGGTTGGCCCAGCGTGACGAGGTGGTGGCGGCTATCTTCAATTATTTGAAAATGCTGCGCAGTGAAGGCGTCAAAAAAAGCTACTTTGACGAAATCTCGCACGTGCTGAATCTGGATTTCCGCTACCCGTCGATTACTCGCGATATGGACTATATCGAATGGCTGGTGGATACCATGTTGCGCGTGCCGGTTGAGCATACGCTGGATGCGCCTTATCTGGCAGATCGATACGATCCGCAAGCCATAGCGCAGCGACTGGAGGAAATGACGCCGCAAAACGCGCGCATCTGGTTTATCAGCCCGAATGAACCTCACGATAAAATGGCGTATTTCGTTAACGCGCCTTATCAGGTCAATAAAATCGACGCCGCGCGGTTTGAGCAATGGCAGCAGTTGGGGCAGGGGATCAGCCTGTCATTGCCCGCGCTGAATCCGTATATCCCGGATGATTTCACGCTCAACCAACCTTCGCATGCGTTCACCAAGCCCGAACTGGTGGTCAATCAGCCGGGGCTGCGTGTGCTGTATATGCCGAGCCGTTATTTTGCCGATGAGCCGAAAGCCGATGTCACCGTGGCGTTCCGCAACGCCAAAACCATGGATTCCGCTCGCAATCAGGTGTTGTTCTCGCTGACTGACTACCTGGCGGGCATTGCCCTCGACCAACTGAGCTATCAGGCGTCGGTGGGTGGCTTGAGCTTCTCTACCTCGCCGGACAATGGCCTGTTGTTTAATGCCAACGGCTTTACCCAGCGGTTGCCACAGCTGCTGACTACCCTGATTGAAGGTTATTCGAGCTTTACACCGACCGAAGACCAGTTGCAACAGGCCAAGTCCTGGTATCTGGAACAGCTGGACGCCGCGGAAAAGGGCAAGGCGTTTGAGCTGGCGATGCAACCGGTGCAGATGCTTTCTCGCGTGCCGTACAGCGAGCGCAGCGAACGCCGCAACCTGTTGCAGACCCTGACGCTGCAAGACGTGCTGACCTACCGCAACGCGTTGCTGGCTGAAGCGACACCTGAACTGCTGGTGGTCGGCAACATGAGCAAGCAACAGGTGGATACGCTGGCCTCCTCGCTGAAACAGCGTTTGGGCTGTAGCGGCGAGACCTGGTGGCACGGCGAAGACGTGCAAATTGCCAAGCGGCAGTTGGCCAGCCTGCAACGTCCGGGCAGCAGCACCGATTCGGCGCTGGCGGCGGTGTATGTACCGACTGGCTATCAAGAGGTCACCGGCATGGCTTACAGCTCATTGCTCGGACAGATTATCCAGCCATGGTTCTATAGCCAGTTGCGTACCCAGGAACAGTTGGGGTATGCGGTATTCGCCTTCCCAATGTCGGTGGGGCGGCAGTGGGGGCTGGGCTTCCTGCTGCAAAGCAACAGCAAACAGCCGGCTTACCTGTATCAGCGTTATCAGGACTTCTATCCGAAGGCCGAGCAGCGCCTGCGTGACATGAGTGAGGCCGACTTCGCCCAGTATCAGCAGGCGCTGATTAACGAACTGAAGCAGCGTCCGCAGACCTTGAGCGAAGAGGCCAGCCGCTTTAGCAATGATTTTGATCGCGGTAACTTTGCCTTTGACACCCGCGAGAAATTGATCGCCCAGGTACAGCAGCTGACGCCGGCCAAACTGGCGGACTTTTTCCACCAGGCGGTGATTGAGCCGAACGGCCTGGCGGTGTTGTCGCAGGTCAGCGGCAGCAGTCAGGATAAAGCCGATTATGCGGCGCCGCAGGGCTGGCAGTCGATGCCGAATGCGTCGGCGCTCCAGCAAACGCTGCCGCGTAAGGTCGCGACGCCATGACAACCAGCACCCCGCAGAGGCTCGATCCGCTGACGTTGCCGCTGTTTGGCGAACGACTGATTGAAGCGTCGGCAGGGACCGGGAAAACCTTCACCATCGGCGCGTTATATCTGCGCCTGTTGCTGGGGTTGGGCAAGCAGGCGGCTTTCCCGCGGCCGCTGACGGTAGAGGAAATCCTGGTGGTGACCTTTACCGAAGCGGCGACCGAAGAGCTGCGCAGCCGGATACGCAGCAATATCCACGGTCTGCGCATTGCCTGCGTACGCGGCCGGGAACAGTGCACCGATCCGCTGTTTTCCGCCCTGATGGCGGAAATCGACGATCTGGCCGACGCCGCGGCGCAGTTGCTGGCGGCGGAGCGGCAGATGGACGAGGCGGCGATCTTTACCATTCACGGTTTCTGCCAGCGGATGCTGGCACACAATGCCTTCGAGTCCGGGATTCTGTTTGAACAAACGCTGATTCAGGATGAGCTGCCGCTGCGCCGTCAGGCCTGCGCCGACTTTTGGCGGCGGCAATGCTATCCGTTGCCGCTGGCGGTAGCCCGCGCGGTCAGTCAGGAATGGAGTGGACCGGAGGCGTTACTGGCCGATCTGGCCGGCTATCTGCACGGCGAAGCGCCCACCCTGCGACAACCGCCTAAAGACGATGAAACGGTGTTGATGCGTCACGAGCAAATCGTGGCGCGTATTGAGCAGATAAAAGCGCAATGGCAAGCGGCCGCGCCGGATTTGGAAGCGCTGATTAGCGCTTCCGGCGTTGATAAACGCAGCTACAGCAGTAAGCATTTACCTAACTGGCTGGGCAAGGTTGGCGAATGGAGCGCATTGGCCACCCAGGATTATCAACTGCCGAAAGAGCTGGAAAAGTTCCGCCAATCGACGCTACTGGAAAAAACCAAAAAAGGCGAGCCACCGCGACACCCGCTGTTTGTGGCCATCGATAGCCTGTTTGACCAACCGCTGACGCTGCGTGATCTGATCATGGCGCGCGCGCTGAGCGAAATCCGCACCTCAATCCAACAGGAAAAGCGTCAACGCGCTGAACTGGGTTTTGACGACCTGCTTGGTCGCCTGGATGCGGCGTTACAAAGCGCCGGTGGGGAACAGCTGGCGCAGGCGATTCGTCAGCGCTTTCCGGTGGCGATGATCGATGAGTTTCAGGATACCGATCCGCAGCAGTATCGCATTTTCCAAAAGCTGTACGTCGGACGCGAACAGTGTGGTCTGTTGCTGATCGGCGATCCCAAACAGGCCATTTATGCCTTCCGCGGGGCGGATATTTTCACCTATATGCGTGCTCGCTCAGAGGTAAGCGCCCACTATACGCTAGAGACTAACTGGCGTTCGTCTCCGGCCATGGTAGACAGCGTCAATAAGCTGTTTTCGCAGGTTGGACAGCCGTTCCTGTTTGGCCAGATCCCGTTTGTTGCCGTGGCCGCTGCCGCTAAAAATCAGGGGTTGGGGTTCGAACTCCAGGCGACCGTACAGCCGGCGCTGCATTTTTGGTTACAGCAGGGCGAAGGTGTGGGAGTAAGTGATTACCAACAGATGATGGCGCGCTGGTGTGCGGCGCAGATCCGTGACTGGCTGAGCGCCGGCCAGCGCGGTGAAGCCTGGTTGCTTAACGGTGCACAGCGCCGTGCAGTGCAGGCGTCGGATATCACCATTCTGGTACGCAGCCGCGCCGAAGCCGCGCTGGTGCGCGATGCCCTGAGCCAATTGGCCATCCCGTCGGTGTATCTTTCCAACCGCGACAGCGTCTTTGACACGCCGGAGGCCAAGGATTTGCTGTGGCTTTTGCAGGCGGTATTGGCGCCTGAACAGGAACGTACGCTGCGTAGCGCGATGGCGACCGGACTATTGGGGCTGGACGCGCCGACGCTGGACGCGCTGAACCATGACGAACGTGCCTGGGATCTATTGGTCAATGAATTTGACGGCTATCGCAGCCACTGGCAGCGGCGCGGCGTACTGCCGATGCTGCGTGAAGTCATGACGCGCCGTCATCTGGCGGAGAACCTGCTGGCCAGTCCCGGCGGCGAGCGTCGTCTGACCGATGTGATGCATCTGGGCGAACTGTTGCAGGAAACCTCCGCGCAGCTCGACAGCGAACATGCGCTGGTGCGCTGGCTGGCGCAGCAGATTGCCCAGCCTAACCGCCAGTCGGACAATCAACAGTTGCGTCTGGAAAGCGATCGCCACCTGGTGCAGGTGATCACTATCCATAAGTCCAAGGGGCTGGAATATCCGCTGGTCTGGCTGCCGTTTGTCGGCAATTTCCGCCAGCAGCAACAGGTGCTGTATCACGATCGCAATAATTTCAAGGCATTGCTCGATCTTAATGCCAATGAAGAAAGCCTTGCCTGGGCCGAAGAAGAGCGGTTGGCGGAAGATCTGCGCCTGCTGTACGTCGCACTGACCCGTTCGGTCTATCACTGCAGCATTGGCATTGCCCCGTTGATTCAGGGGACGCGCAAGAAGCAGGGCGACACCGATTTGCACCGCAGTGCACTGGGCTATCTGGTGCAGGCCGGGCAAGCCGGCGATGCCAGCTATCTGCAGCAACGTTTGCAACAGTTGACCGGCGACGGCGTCGCGCTGTCGCCGGTGGACGAGCCTGATCCGCAACCGTGGCAAGCGCAAGCCGAGGCAGCGGCCGAACTGACCGCCCGCCGCTTTACCCGCCAGGTACAGGATTACTGGCGAGTCACCAGTTATACCGGTCTGCAACAGCATGGGGCGGCGGGAATCACCCAGGATCTGCTGCCGCGGCTGGATGTGGATGCCGCCGGCGAGCAAGCCGCAGACGGTGAGCCGGCGCTTACTCCGCATACTTTTCCTCGCGGCGCGGCACCCGGAACCTTCTTGCACAGCCTGTTCGAAACGCTGGATTTCAGCCAACCGCTGGACGCCGACTGGCTGCTGGAGCAGTTGCGTTTGCACGGCTATGACGACCATTGGCTGCCGGTGTTGCAGGACTGGATGCAGGTCTTGCTGCACACCCGGCTCAACGACAGCGGGGTATCACTGGCGATGCTGGCGCCGCAGGCCAAACAGGCTGAGCTGCAGTTCTACCTGCCGATAGGTGACCTGCTGCGCGCCGATGCGCTGGATGCGCTGACCAAACGTTACGATCCGCTGTCTGCCCGCTGTCCGGCACTGGACTTTCAGCAGGTGCAGGGCATGCTGAAGGGCTTTATCGATTTGGTATTCTGCTGGCAGGGGAAGTATTACCTGCTGGACTATAAGTCCAACTGGTTGGGGGAGGACAGCAGCGCCTATACCCAGCCGGCAATGGCGCAGGCGATGGCCGAACATCGCTACGACCTGCAATATCAGCTCTACACGCTGGCATTGCACCGTTACCTGCGGCACCGTCTGGCGGATTACGATTATCAGCGCCATTTTGGTGGCGTGATTTATCTGTTTTTGCGCGGCGTCGCTGCTGAACACCCTGGCAACGGCATCTTTTCCTGCCGTCCGGACGGTGAACTGGTCATGGGAATGGATCGGCTGTTCAGCGGCGTATCCCGTGCAACGGAGGCCGAGCAATGATCGATTTATTGCAGCAAGCGGCAACGCTTGGCGTACTGCGCCCGCTGGACGTGCAGTTCGCACGGGTGGTAGCGCCGCCGGATCGACCGGATATGCTGCTGGCCGCCGCTTGCCTCAGCGCGGAAGCCGGTGCGGGGCACGTCTGTCTGCTGTTGCAACAGCTGATGCCGGAGAACCTGTTCGACGGGCGGCAACCAGCATTGGCACAGGCGGTGTGGCAGGCAGCAGGACTGCCCGATCTGGATGACTGGCGGCAACGGTTGTTGAGCTCGCCGGCGGTCAGTGACGGCAGTCTGCCAACGCCGCTGGTGCTGCAAAAACAGCGGTTGTATTTACAGCGCATGTGGCAAAGTGAAGGCCAGGTAGCGGCATTTATCAGCAGCGATAGCATACCGCAGGTTATCGAAACTCAGCGTCTGCGCGCGATCCTCGACCAGCTGTTCGGTACAGCAACGGACACGCCGGACTGGCAGAAAATTGCCGCGGCGGTGGCCGCGACCCGGCGCATCGCGGTGATATCCGGCGGGCCGGGCACCGGTAAAACCACCACCGTGGCCAAACTGCTGGCCGCATTGGTGCAGTTGGCCGAAGGCGCGCGTTTGCGCATTCAACTGGCAGCACCAACCGGCAAGGCGGCAGCGCGACTGACCGAGTCACTGGGCAGCGCCAGCCGACAATTGCCGCTCAGCCCTGAACAGCGGGCGTTATTCCCCACCGAAGCAGCAACGCTGCACCGCCTGCTGGGCGCACAGCCGAACAGCCAACGCATGCGCTATCATCGTGGCAATCCGCTGCATCTCGACGTGTTGGTGGTGGATGAGGCGTCGATGGTCGATCTGCCGATGATGGCGCGTCTGATCGCCGCCTTGCCGCCGCACGCCAGGGTGATTTTTCTTGGCGATCGCGATCAACTGGCCTCGGTGGAAGCAGGCGCGGTGCTGGGAGATATCTGCCGTTTTGCCGAGCAAGGCTATAGCGACGCTCGCGCTGCACAATTGGCACAATTGACGGGCTGTACATTGAGCGGTCAGAGCGCGCAGGGTGACGCAGCGGTACGCGATAGCCTGTGTTTGCTGCGCAAGAGTTACCGTTTTGACGCCGATTCCGGCATTGGTCAACTGGCGATGGCGGTGAATGCCGGCGACAACAAACGAGCCTGGGCCGCGCTCAACGGCAGTTTTAGCGACGTTGCCGGTTATCCGCTGGTGGAAACCGAGGATTATCAGGCGTTGCTGGATGCCTGTGTGGCCGGTTATCGCGACTATCTCCAGCGGGTCGCCGCCGGAGCGCCGGCGGTCGAGATCCTGGCGGCATTTGGCCGCTTCCAGGTGCTGTGCGCGCTGCGGGAAGGACCCTTTGGCGTTGCCGGACTGAACGAGCGGATTGAAAGCGGGTTGCAACGTGCGGGGCTGATTCGTCGCAACCTGGCTTCCGCCGGGCGCTGGTATCGTGGTCGACCGGTGATGATTGGCCGTAACGACAGTGCGTTGGGGCTGTTTAACGGTGATATCGGCATTGCGCTGCCGGGGGAGAACGGCGAACTGCGTGTGCATTTCCAATTGCCGGACGGCAATATCAAATCGGTACAACCCAGTCGTTTGCCGGCTCATGAAACCGCCTTTGCCATGACGGTGCACAAGTCTCAGGGTTCAGAGTTTGACCATACGGTGCTGGTACTGCCCAACCACTTTCTGCCGGTGTTGACGCGCGAACTGGTGTATACCGCCATTACCCGCGCGCGTCGGCAGCTGTCGCTGTATGCAAGTGAAAAGGTGCTCAACAGCGCCATCCGCACGCCAACCCAGCGGCGCAGCGGGCTGGCGGAGCGGTTGGTGATGGTAGCTCAGCCCAGTGAGACACCGCTGGGCTAAGGTCGGTGGTGGGCTATAGGTCGGCCAGTAGGATCTTCGAACGGCGCTGGTAGTTATACAGCGCCTGTTTCTGCATTGGCAGCACCTCGACGTCCGCCGGAGTGAAACCCCGCTCCTGGAACCAGTGAATGCTGCGCGTGGTCAGTACGAACAGTTTTTTCAGCCCCATCTGGCGCGCCTGCGTTTCCACTCTTTGCAGCAGCATTTCGCCGCGCGATGAACTGCGGTAGTCCGGATGCACAGCCACGCAGGCCATTTCACCGATTTTCTCATCCGGGAATGGGTATAGCGCGGCACAGGCGATGGTCAGGTTATCGCGTTCGATGATGGTGAACTTGTCGATTTCCATTTCCAGTTGCTCACGCGAGCGGCGTACCAGAATGCCTTGCTGTTCCAGCGGGCGAATCAGCTCGAGAATACCGCCAATATCGTTGATGGTGGCGCGCCGCACCTGTTCGGCGCTTTCCATCACGATCTGTGTACCGATACCATCACGTGAGAACAGCTCTTGCACTAACGCGCCGTCTTCCTGATAGCTGATCAGGTGGCTGCGCCGTACGCCGCTGCGGCAGGCTTTCACCGCGCCGCGCAGGAAACGTACGGTGCCCGAATGGTAATCACCGCTCTGTTCCAGCTCCTCAATACGCTTTTGTGCGTCATTGGGGAACAGTTCGGAAATGATATTGCCTTCCTCGTCGTTAACCCCTTGGGACGAGCAGAAGCCAATCATTTTTTCCGCCTTGAGCTTGATCGCCAACTGGGTGGCAACCTCTTCCGACGTTAGATTAAAGCTTTCACCGGTAACGGAAACGGCAACCGGGCCGATCAGCACGATGGCGTTGCTGTCGAGCTGGCGATGGATCGCCTCTTCGTCAATGCGGCGAATGCGGCCGCTGTGGCAATAATCCACGCCGTCATCGATGCCAAGCGGTTGAGCAATGATAAAGTTACCGCTGACCACGTTGATATGCGCGCCTTGCAGCGGCGTGTTGTTCAGACTCATCGACAGCCGGGCAGTGATGTCCAGTTGCAACAAACCGGCGGCCTGTTTGACCAGCTCCAGCGTCGGCGCATCGGTGACGCGAGTATGCTTATGATAAATTGGCTCCAGGTTATGCAACGCCAGGTTGCCGTCAATCTGCGGCCGCGCGCCGTAGACCACCACCAGCCGGATGCCCAGACTATGCAATAGGCCGATATCGTTGACGATGTTGGAGAAATTCTCATGCTCAATGGCTTCTCCCCCCAGCATGACCACAAAAGTCTTGCCGCGGTGAGCATTGATATAAGGGACTGAGTGACGGAATCCTTGAACCAGCTCTGTACTACGTTCCTTCACGGTCAAACCTCTTTTTGCATATTTATACGGTATTTTTGTATTTTTATTCTTTTTTTGCGCTGATGGCAAGTGGGAATTTATTGGTTTTTTGGCGCTAACACCGCTAAATCGTTAATAAATTGACAAAACATAAAAGGATTTTCTGGTGACAGCGCTGGATGGATTCGTTAAAGTTTTTGCCATTCTCACTTTATGGTGCTTTTTTAAGCTGATTTTTTTGCTGGAGCCGCATGTCAAACGCTAATCACAATCTGGGTCGCCGTCGTCTGTTGCAGGGGGTTGCCGCAACCTGGTTGCTGAGCGTGAGCCGCGTCGGTTTTGCCGCCTCGTCGCACGTGATTGCGGTGCGCGTCTGGCCTTCCTCTACCTATACCCGCGTGACGCTCGAATCCAACGAGGAACTGAAGTACAAGCAGTTTGCCTTGACCAACCCCGATCGTATCGTGGTGGATATCGAAGGCGTGCATCTCAATAGTATCCTCAAGGGCATCGCCGGCCAGGTACAGACTGCCGATCCTTATCTGAAACAGGCACGCGTCGGCCAGTTTGACAAGAATACCGTGCGCCTGGTGCTGGAATTAAAGCGAAGCGTCAGCCCGCACATGTTTACCCTGTCGCCGGTGGCGGAATACCGTAACCGACTGGTGCTGGACTTGTATCCGTCCAAATCGTCGTCCGGCGAAGAGTATGATCCGCTATTGGCATTGCTGGAAGATTACAATAAAGGGGATTTGGAACGGACGTTGCCGGCACCAACTCAGGCGCCGCAGGCCGGCAAGGCCGGGCGCGATCGGCCAATTGTCATTATGCTCGATCCGGGCCACGGCGGTGAGGATCCCGGCGCTATCGGCAAATACAAAACGCGCGAGAAAGACATCGTGCTGCAAATTGCCCGCCGTTTAAGCACCATGATCAAGCGTGAACCCAACATGAAAGTGTTTATGACGCGTAATGAAGACGTGTTTATCCCGCTGAAGGTGAGGGTGGCCAAAGCACGCAAGCAACGCGCCGATCTGTTCGTTTCCATTCATGCCGATGCGTTTACCAGCCGGGCCGCCCGCGGCTCCTCGGTGTTTGCGTTGTCGACCAAAGGGGCGACCAGCGCCGCAGCGAAGTTTCTGGCGCAGACGCAGAACGAATCAGATCAAATTGGCGGCGTCAGCAAAAGCGGCGACCGCTATCTCGACCACACCATGTTCGATTTGCTGCAAACCGCGACCATTAACGACAGCCTGAAGTTTGGCAAAGAAGTGCTGAACCGCATGGGGAAAATCAACCGGCTGCACAAGAACCGAGTCGATCAGGCCGGTTTTGCGGTATTAAAGGCGCCTGACATCCCGTCGATTCTGGTCGAGACGGCTTTTATCAGCAACGTTGAAGAAGAACGCAAGTTGCGAACCAGCCGTTTTCAACAGCAGGTGGCCGAGTCGATTCTGGCGGGTATCAAGGCTTACTTTGCCAACGGTGGTGCGCTGGCCAGGCGTTGAGTGCGCGCGCCGGGCTGCGTGGTCCGGCGTGATTAACGCCTGGGGAGGGGAATTCCAGACATAAAAAAACACCCGTTAAGGTGCTTGATTATGGTCATCAAATTGGTTGCGGGGGCCGGATTTGAACCGACGACCTTCGGGTTATGAGCCCGACGAGCTACCAGGCTGCTCCACCCCGCGTCCGTCTTGATGCATTACTGTCTGGCATGGATATCACGGTATGATATCAGTTGGTTGCGGGGGCCGGATTTGAACCGACGACCTTCGGGTTATGAGCCCGACGAGCTACCAGGCTGCTCCACCCCGCGTCCGTCTACTGCCTTATCGAAGCCAACCCTGTTATCTGATACCGCTGGTACGGTATCGGTTGGTTGCGGGGGCCGGATTTGAACCGACGACCTTCGGGTTATGAGCCCGACGAGCTACCAGGCTGCTCCACCCCGCGTCCGATGGAAGCGCACTATACTCTCCATGATTTATGATGCAACCCCTTTTTGCAGATAATTGAATGAAAGCCATTTTATTGCTGATTTTACCCGCAATCTGCCGATTTTTTAGCAACCTGCCGGTGGCGATTTTTTTGTTGGCAGGCGATTCCTTTATCCATGGCCGTTTGTTATCGTTTTGCCGTCATATCCCTTATCTTTCGAGATATGTTGGGACAAATTATATCTGTCTAAGAGAGTGCGCGATGAAAGGACGTTGGGGCAAATACCTGCTGGGCGGGTTAGTGGTGACGGTAGTAGCGGTGCTGGCAGGCTGTTCGTCAAAGCCGACCGATCGCGGTCAGCAATATAAGGATGGGCGGCTGGAGCAATCGCTGGAGTTGGTTAATCAGCCCAATGCCCGCGGCGTACCGGTCAATGCCAAAGATTATTCAGATCAATTGATGGAAATTCAGTACGCGTCGCCGTCATTATTCAATCGCAACAACAGTACCTATCAGGCGGTGCAGAGCTGGATGGCCTCCGGTGCCGATACGCGCCAGCTGAGCCAGTTCGGTTTGAATGCCTACCAGATGGAAGGGGTAGACAACTACGGCAACGTTCAGTTTACCGGCTACTATACCCCGGTATTGCAGGCGCGCTACACCCAACAGGGCGAGTTCCGCTACCCGCTTTATCGTATGCCGCCAAAAGGCCGCGGCCGCCTGCCGGATCGCGCCGGTATCTACAGTGGCGCGCTTGATGACCGCTATATCATTGCCTATACCAACTCCCTGATGGACAACTTTATGATGGAAGTGCAGGGCAGCGGTTATGTCGACTTCGGTAACGGCCAGCCCCTGGTGTTCTTTGGCTATGGCGGCAAGAACGGCCACGCTTACCGCAGCATCGGCAAGGTGCTGATCGACCGTGGCGAAGTGGCCAAGCCGGACATGTCGATGCAGGCGATCCGCCAATGGGCTGACAGCCATAGCGAAGCGGAAGTGCGCGAACTGCTGGAACAGAACCCGTCGTTCGTATTCTTCCGCCCTGAGTCCTTCGCGCCGGTGAAGGGCGCCAGCGCGGTGCCGCTGATCGCCAAAGCCTCGGTGGCCTCCGACCGTTCGTTAATTCCTGCCGGCACCACGCTGCTGGCGGAAGTGCCTTTACTGGACAACAAGGGTAAATTCACGGGAAAATACGAGATGCGCCTGATGGTGGCGTTGGACGTTGGCGGTGCCATCAAAGGTCAGCACTTTGACATGTACCAGGGGATCGGCCCGGAAGCCGGCCATTCGGCGGGCTACTACAACCACTATGGTCGCGTTTGGGTGTTGAAGGGCGGCAATAACAGCGCGCCGTTGTTCAGCGCCTACCAGCCAAAAGCCAATCAGAGCGGCTCGCTGCTGGTAACCCGTTAAAGCGCGACGCAGCGCGTTCCAGACCCGCAAGGGCCGGATTTTCCGGCCCTTGTCATTTGCATAATCAACAGCCTTCGCCGTTAGCCCGGCGAGCGGCCCAAGGTAAATAAAGCGTTATGAGCACCACACCTTATTCAGAAGCCTATCTGCAACGTTTTGGCGGTACGGCGCGTTTGTATGGCCAGCAGGCGCTGGCGTTGTTTGCCCAGGCGCACGTCTGCGTGATTGGCATCGGCGGTGTGGGATCGTGGGCGGCGGAAGCGCTGGCGCGCACCGGGATTGGCGCCATTACCCTGATCGATATGGATGATGTGTGCGTGACCAATACCAACCGCCAGATCCATGCGCTGAAACAGCACGTCGGCCAATCAAAAACCGAGGTGATGGCGGAACGTATTCTGGCGATCAACCCAGAATGCCGGGTGACCTGCATCGATGACTTTATTACGCCGGACAATGTGGCTGAACTGCTGACGAACAATTTCAGCTATGTTATTGACGCTATCGACAGCGTGCGACCCAAAGCGGCGTTGCTGGCCTATTGCCGGCGCTACAAGATCCCGGTGGTGACCACCGGCGGCGCGGGTGGGCAGATCGATCCGACGCAGATCGCGGTGGCCGATCTGGCGAAGACCATTCAGGATCCGCTGGCGGCCAAGCTGCGTGAACGCCTGAAGAACGACTTCAAGGTGGTGAAAAACAGCAAGGGTAAGCTGGGGATCGACTGCGTATTTTCCAGTGAACCGCTGGTTTATCCGCAGCCGGATGGCACGGTGTGCGCCTCGCGCAGTACCGCTGAGGGACCCAAGCGCATGGATTGCAGCGCCGGTTTCGGTGCGGCGACCATGGTCACCGCTACCTTTGGCTTTGTGGCGGTATCTCACGCCCTGAAGAAAATGCTGGCCAAGGCTGCGCGTCAGGCATAACGCGCGGCAATCTCTTTGACAGCGGTGGCCAGTGCAGCCAGGCCGCTGGCGCGGGTTGCGCTGAGCTGGGCGCGCAGCCCAAGTTGTTCGAACAATGCCAGCGGATCGCTCGCCAGGATCTGCGCGGGCGTTTTGCCTTCCACTGCGGTGAGTAACACTGCCAGCAGGCCGCGCACAATACGGCCTTCGCTGTCGCCATAAAAGTGCAGCGTGCCGTCTGCCAGTAACTGATGGCCAAGCCACACCCGGTTCTCACAGCCGCTCAGTTCCTGTTCTGCACCGCGTAAGTCCTGCGGCAGCGGCGGTAACTGTTTTGCCAGCAACACCAACTGTCGATAGCGGTCTTCCCACTGCTTGAACGCGGTGAAGGTGTCGATCAGCGTTTGCGCACTGATGTCACGGCCAAAGGGATGAGGGGCAAGCATGCTGTCTCCGTATGTCATAAGCGATTAATCCGCCAGCAGATCGATGGCGTTGGTCAGCGCGTTGACCAGCGCGTCGACGTCCTGTGGTGTATTGTACGGTGCAAATGAAGCGCGCAGGGTGCCACTGACGCCGAGCGCCGCCATTAATGGCTGTGCGCAATGCTGACCGGCGCGCAGCGCGATCCCCTGTTCTGCCAGCAGGGTGACGATGTCGCTGTGATGCAGATTGGCGATGTCAAACGCCAGCAGGCTGGCATCCGAACAGCGGAAACTGCGAAACCCCGGCAGCTGCGCCAGCCGCCGTTCGGCGCTGGCCGCCAGTTCTCGGCTGTAGAGTTCGGCCAGATCTCTGCTTTGGCTTTCCAGCCAGCTTAGCGCGGCGGACAGCCCCAGCACGCCGGCGATATTCGGCGTGCCGGCTTCAAAGCGATGAGGGGGCTTTTGCGGTGTAAAACCGTCGAACGACACGTCGGTCAGCATTTTACCGCCGCCTTGCCATGGCGCCATTTCCGCCAACAGTTCACTTTTACCATACAGCACGCCGATGCCGGTCGGGCCATACAGTTTATGGCCGGAAAAGGCATAAAAGTCGATATCCAGCGCCTGAACGTCGGCCGGGCAATGCACGATACCCTGAGCGCCGTCGATCATCACTTTTGCCCCGGCCGCGTGTGCCAGGCGAATGGCCAGTGACAAATCCGGGCAGCCGCCGGTGACGTTGGACATTTGCCCCAGCGCCAGCAGACGGGTGTTTTCGTTCAGCAATAGGGGAAGCTTGCTCAGATCGGGCAAATAGTCGGCGCCCAACGGCAGCTTCACCACCTGTGCACCGCTCTGCTGTGCCACCATCAGCCAGGGGATCAGATTGGCGTGGTGTTCGGCTTCGCTGACGATGATGTTGTCACCGGGCTGCAAACGTGGGCGGGCGTAGCTTTGCGCAACCAGATTGATCGCTTCGGTCGTGCCGCGCGTCCAAACGATATCATCCGCGCTCGGCGCGTTGAGAAGCCCTGCCACTTGCTGGCGCGCCTGCTCGAAGCGGGTGGTCAGATCCTGCGCTGCTCGATGCTGGCTGCGGTGCACGGTGGCGGCGTCATTGCCGTAAAATTGCTGGGTCGCGGCAATAACCGGCAGCGGCTTCAACGCGGTAGCGGCGCTGTCCAGATAAATGCCGGCCTGCGCAAGGGCAGGAAACTGGCTGCGGAAAAGTGAAGGGTTAAACGACGTCATACAAGCTATCACTGGCTGGGACAAGCAACGATCCTGTCCTATTTTTCCGAAAGTAACAAGTTATGCCGTTCAATTGCCGCGCTTGTCTGGCATTCTTCAGTGAGTTTGTTATGCTGTTTAGTGGCATATGAAACCTTTCCTTTACTAATTTAAAAGGTTTTTTTCAGCATTTTTATCTACAAGGAGTCCACAATGAAGAAAACAGCCGCAGTAATCTCTGCCCTGATGCTTACATTCACGCTGGCAGCCTGTTCCAGTAATTATGTGATGCATACCAATGATGGACGAACCATTGTTGCTGATGGAAAACCACAGGTTGATGATGACACCGGGATGATCAGTTACAAAGATGCCAACGGCGTGGAACAGCAGATTAACCGCGCAGAAGTGAAGGAACTGGCAGAAAGCGATCGGTAAACGCCAGATAAAAAAAAGCACCGCAACGTTTGCGGTGCTGCATAAAATCACTATGGACAGACAGGGTAAATGTACAGGAAGTGAAAAAACAGTAGCTTAGCTACCACGTCCGGATTGCCGGACAATTTGCAAACACAACATCACAACCACAAGCCAAAAGTTCATCGGCGTCCTCGACACCCAATTCCTTTTCGTTCCGGCCCGGGAAGTGCCGCCACTATAGGTATTTGCTGGCGCATGCTCAACGGACAAATTATAATGCCTCGGATTAAAAAAACTAATGGCATTGGTTCACGGAAACGAGCCTGAAACCTGCCGTTCAACGCAGCCCGCTTTCCTGGCTGAGTCACTCGGAAGTTGTTACACAAAAGTAGCTAATTCATGTCTAAACGTTTACCTCCTCTTAATGCGCTGCGGGTGTTTGATGCGGCAGCACGGCACCTGAGTTTTACCAAAGCGGCAGAAGAGCTGTTCGTGACCCAGGCCGCGGTAAGCCACCAGATCAAGTCGCTGGAGGACTTCCTTGGCCTGAAACTGTTTCGGCGCCGCAACCGTTCGCTGTTGCTGACCGAAGAAGGGCAAAGTTACTATCTGGATATCAAGGAGATTTTCTCGTCGATCAATGAGGCGACGCGCAAGCTGCAGGCACGCAGCGCCAAAGGGGCGCTGACCGTCAGTTTGCCGCCCAGTTTTGCCATTCAGTGGCTGGTACCGCGCCTGTCCGGCTTTAACTCAGCTTATC
This sequence comes from Serratia sp. Sp408, assembly GCF_057180665.1. Classification (NCBI taxonomy): domain Bacteria; kingdom Pseudomonadati; phylum Pseudomonadota; class Gammaproteobacteria; order Enterobacterales; family Yersiniaceae; genus Serratia; species Serratia sp. Sp408. The sequence goes on along the minus strand of NZ_JBXUFT010000009.1, from coordinate 57,864 downwards.
CGGGCATCGACGTACGCATTCAGGCGGTGGACCGTGAAGAGGACAAGCTGGCCGACGATGTGGATGTGGCTATTTTCTATGGGCGCGGCAACTGGCCAGGCCTGCGCGCCGAGCGTTTATATGCCGAATATTTACTGCCGGTGTGTTCACCCAGCCTGTTGACCGGCGATCATGCATTAAAATCACCGGACGATCTGGCTTATCATACGCTCCTGCATGATACTTCACGCCGCGACTGGCTGGCCTATACCCGCCAGTTGGGCTTACAGCACATTAATGTGCAGCAAGGCCCGATCTTCAGCCACAGCGCCATGGTGGTACAGGCGGCGGTGCACGGGCAAGGCGTTGCGTTGGTCAATAACGTGATGGCGCAAAGCGAGATTGAAGCCGGCCGTCTGGTCTGTCCGTTTAATGATGTGCTGGTCAGCAAAAATGCTTTTTATCTGGTATGTCATGACAGCCAGGCAGAACTGGGTAAAATAGCCGCCTTTCGCCAATGGATACTGGCGCGAGCAGCCAGCGAACAGGAAAAGTTCCGCTTTCGCTATGAACAATAAATTGGCCGCGGCCTGACGGCGGCTGGTTTCTTTAATAAAGGTAAATAACGATGACAAGTCGTTCAATGCTGATTTTCGCCGCCATCAGCGGCTTTGTGTTTGTCGCCCTGGGGGCGTTTGGCGCACACGTACTGACGGGTACCCTCGGCGCCAATGAAATGGCGTGGATCCGTACCGGTCTTGATTACCAGGGGTTCCATACGTTGGCGATCCTGGCGCTGGCGGTGGCGATGCAACGTCGCGTCAGCCTGTGGTTTTACTGGAGCGGAGCGCTGTTGGCGCTCGGCACCGTGTTGTTCAGCGGCAGCCTGTATTGTCTGGCGCTGTCGCACCTGAAGGTCTGGGTGTATATCACGCCGGTTGGCGGCGTGTGCTTCCTGATCGGTTGGGCATTGATGTTGATTGGCGCGTTGCGTCTGGGGAAAAAGGCCGAGCGCCATGAATAAGATTGCGTTGTACTGCCGTCCCGGCTTTGAAAAAGAGTGTGCGGCGGAAATTACCGACAAAGCCGCGCAACTGGAGATTTTTGGTTTTGCACGGGTGAAGGAAAACAGCGGCTATGTGCTGTTTGAGTGCTATCAACCGGACGACGCTGACCGTCTGGCAAAAGAAATTCCATTCCGCGAGCTGATTTTTGCCCGTCAGCTGGTGGTGGTTGGCGAACTGCTGCGCGATCTGCCGCCTGAAGATCGGGTTTCACCGATTGTCGGTATGCTGATGGGCGTGGTCGATCGCGGTGGCGAGCTGCGGGTTGAGGTGGCGGATACCAACGAAAGTAAAGAGTTGATGAAGTTCTGCCGTAAATTGACGGTGCCGCTGCGCGCCGCGATGCGCGAACAAAAGGTGCTGATGGCGCGTGAGAACCCAACGCGGCCGGTGGTGCACGTATTCTTTATTGCGCCGGGCTGTTGCTACGTCGGCTATTCCTACAGCAATAACAACTCGCCGTTTTATATGGGCATTCCACGGCTGAAGTTCCCGTCCGATGCGCCGAGCCGTTCTACGCTGAAGCTGGAAGAGGCCTTTCACGTCTTCATTCCCGCCGATGAGTGGGACGAACGGTTGGCCAGCGGTATGCATGCGGTCGATCTGGGCGCCTGCCCTGGCGGTTGGACCTATCAGTTGGTGAAGCGCAGCATGATGGTGCATGCGGTGGATAATGGCCCGATGGCGCCAAGCCTGATGGATACCGGTCAGGTGACCCACCACCGTGCCGATGGCTTCCGCTTCGAGCCTACCAGCAGCAAGGTATACTGGCTGGTGTGCGACATGGTGGAGAAACCGGCCAAGGTGACCAGTTTAATGATCCAGTGGCTGGTCAAAGGCTGGTGCCGCGAAGCAATCTTCAACCTGAAACTGCCAATGAAAAAGCGTTACGAAGAGGTTTCGCAGAATTTGCAGAGCATCCGTGAAGCGCTTGCGGCAGCGGATATCAGCGCTGAAGTGCATGCCAAGCAGTTGTATCACGATCGTGAGGAAGTGACGGTGCATGTGCGTCGTATGTGGTCGGCGATCCCTGGTCGTCGCGACGAACGTTAATCCCCGGGTTGGCGGGGGGCGCGCTGTCGGCTGCCCGCCAATCAGCCCACCATGACGCGCTAATCCCTCCGCCGCCTTCAGGGGGGATGCCGGTCAGCGTTCGGGCAGTCGCAGCTGTTGCAGGTTGCCGTTAAGCTGTAGATCGGTGCGCAGGGTGGCGATTTGCTTGCACACGTAAGCCATCTCGCGATGTTGTTCCAGTTTGCTGCGCCATTTTTCCGGGATGGCCGCCAGCTGTTGGTAGACGCCATCCAGACTCCCCGCCTGTTGCAGCAATTGCACCGCCGTTTTAGGTCCGATGCCGGCGACGCCCGGTATTTTGCTGCTGCCAATCCCCGCCAATCCCCAGTAATCCGCCAACTGCTGCGGCAACACGCCGAACTCCTGCTGCACAAACGGCATATCCAGCCAGCGTTTTTGGAAGTAATCGCGGATCTGCACCTTGGGCGACAGCAGTTGGCAATAGCCTTTGTCGGTAGAGACGATGGTGACCTGATGGCCGCCGGCCGCAACTTTTACCGCCAGCGTAGCGGCCAGATCGTCAGCCTCATTACCCGCTGAATGCCAGCAGGCTACGCCGAGGGCTTCGAACGCCTGACGCAGCTGTGGCATTTCCTGTTGCAGGTTTTCCGGCATTGGCGAGCGCCCGGCCTTATAGTCCGGTAATAACTGATGCCGCCAGCTGTCACTGCGATCGTCCTCATCAAACACCGCCACCGCGTGGCTCGGGCTGCTGTGCTGAATCAACTGGCGCAAGGCGTGGCGACAGGCATCGACGCATGGCGATCCCTGTACCGCATGGATGCGGCGGATCAGGTTTAGCGCGTCGACAATAAGCAAGGATATGGGCATGACATTTACACTAATTAAAGTGGGCGGCTCGCGCCGCCCAGGGGAGGGGGATCAGGCAATGATTTCGTAGCAGGGCACGTAGGCGCTGCCCGGCAGCTTCATGCGATGCTGGGCGACAAACCCTTGTAGCAGGCTGTCCATCTGTTTCATCATCTGCCGATCGCCGTGCAGTTTGTAAGGACCAAACTGCTCGATGGCGTGAATGCCATTTTCTTTTACGTTGCCGGCGACGATGCCGGAGAACGCACGGCGCAGGGCGGCAGCCAGTTCTTCTGGCGGCTGCTCCGGCGACAGGTTGAGATTGGCCATGTTTTCATGGGTCGGCTCAAACGGCAATTGCAGATCGGGGGCGATGCGCATTGACCAGTTAAAGCTATAGGCATCACCGGTATTACGGCGGTTTTCCTTCACCAGCGGCATTGCCAGTTTCATCTGGCGCGCCACTTCGGCCGGATCGTCAATGATAATGGTGTAGTGGCGGCGTGCTTCATCGCCCAGGGTATTCATGATGAACTCGTCCAGTACGCGGAAGTAATCGGCGCTTTCTTTCGGCCCGGTGAGGATCAGCGGCAGTACCTGGTCGCTGTTTTCCGGATTCATCAGTATACCCAGCAGATACAGCAACTCTTCTGCCGTACCGACGCCACCTGGGAAAATGATGATGCCGTGCGCGATACGCACAAAGGCTTCCAGACGTTTTTCGATATCCGGCATGATGACCAGTTCGTTCACCAGCGGATTAGGCGGTTCGGCGGCAATGATCGACGGTTCGGTCATACCGATGAAACGACTGTTGCGGTAGCGTTGCTGGGCGTGTCCGACCGCTGCACCCTTCATTGGCGCTTCCATGGCACCCGGCCCGCAGCCGGTGCAGATATTCAGTTCACGCAGACCCAGCTCGCTACCGACCTTGCGCGCATACAGGTATTCGGTCGGGTTGATCGAGTGGCCGCCCCAGCACACCACCATGTTTGGATCTTCGTCGAGGTGCAGCGTGCGCGCGTTGCGCAGAATGGAAAACACCAGGTTGGTGATATGTGCGGAGTTCTCCAGGTTCAGATGCTGGAAGCGGCCGGCGTTGACCAACTGACCATGAACAAACAGGATATCGCGCAGTACGGCGAACAGGTTGGCTTGCAGCGAGCGAATGATGCGCCCGTCGACAAAGGCCTCCTCCGGCGGGTTGACCAGCTCCAGTTTTACCCCGCGTTCGCGGCGCAGTACGTTGATATCAAAGGTTTCATAACGCGACAGCAGCTGTTTGCTGTTGTCGGTCTGGCTGCCGGAGTTCAGCACCGCCAGCGAACAGTTGCGGAACAAACGATACAGGTCGCTGCTGGCAGTGCGCTTCAGCATGTCGACTTCCAACTGCGACAACAAATCCATCGAGCCAAGTGGGCTGATATGTGTAATCAAGGTAACTCCTTTGCACCCAACATGGGGCGGTAGTAATCCATACGGCAGCAGAACAGCATCGATTATTGTAAATGGGCTTTTCGCACACGGCGGTAAGGCTGTCACTTTGCACGCCAAGGGGCGCTTTGCTGCGCTGGTCCTTATTTAACCTTACCGCTGTCCCCTGATTTTTACCAACGTAACGCTACCGTTAGCTCAGTTGTTGAGCAGCGCTTCGCATTATTGGCGTGCCAGACGGCCATGTGACGGTGAAAATTGCCCATTGCTGCGCCACGGATTGATGTCCAGCCCGCCACGGCGGGTATAACGTGCATAGACCGACAGCTGCTGCGGTTGGCAAAAACGCATGATGTCATTGAAGATACGTTCAACGCATTGTTCATGGAACTCGTTATGATGGCGGAACGACACTAAATAGCGCAGCAATGCTTCGCGATCGATCTGCGGGCCACGATAGCAGATCTGCACCGAACCCCAATCCGGCTGATTGGTGATCAGGCAATTCGACTTCAGCAGATGGCTGACCAGCGTTTCTTCTACCGTCTGCGTGCCGGCGGCATTTTGCAGATAATCGGCGTTGAACTGATAGTTGTCGATGGTGATGTTCTGCCGATCGATGCATTCGCCGCGCAAACCAGCGATAGGCTGACCTTCCAGCCGATCCAGCGGGTAGAGTGCCACCTCGATGCCGCCTTGCGCGCAGGCGGCCAGATCGCGTTGCAGGGTGTTGCGCACCGTTTCCCAGTCGGCAAAGCGCGTCTGGTTGAAGCTATTAAGATACAGCTTAAAGCTTTTGGACTCGATCAGGTTCACGCTGGCGGCATCGAGGCTGATTTCTCCCACGGCAACCTGCGGCAGACCGTTGTTGTTCAGCCAGGAGAGTTCGTACAGTGTCCAGATGTCTGCACCGTGGAACGGCAGGTTGTCCGGATACAGGCCCAGAGGTTCACGGTTCATGCTGCGTGGCACCGGTTGCAGCAGCGCCGCGTCATAGTGGTCGTGATAGGCCGTCGGCTTGCCGAGCGTCAGGCCCGATAATGCCTGATGATCTTGATGAGAGGACATCTGCTGTCACCTTAAAGTTAGCGAGGTACAATGGCAGCCAGTTTAGCGTATGCGAGAGGAAATATGGATCATCAAGTAACGCACGCCCTGCGTGAATTTACCCAGCGCTATGTGGCGCTTTGGCAGCAGGAGCGCGGTCATGCGCCGGCAAGCTGCGAACTGTATGGCGTTGCTTCGCCATGCATCGTTGAAAACCGTGAGGACGCGGTGTTGTGGCTGCCGCAGCCGTTCACGCCTGCCGACGCGACGCTGGAAAAGGTCGAAACGGCAATGGCGTTGCGTTTGCAACCGGACATCCACGCTTTTTATACCCGGCAATTCGCTGGCGATATGAGCGCGCAGTTCGGCGAGCACCAGCTTTGTCTTTTGCAGGTATGGAGCGACGAGGACTTTATTCGCCTGCAGGAAAACCTGATCGGCCATTTGGTGACGCAAAAGCGCCTGAAACTGTCGCCGACGCTGTTTTTAGCCACTACCGACTCCGAGATGGCCGTGGTGTCGCTGTGCAACGTCAGCGGCAACGTGGTGCTTGAACAGTTTGGCAGCGATAAGCGTACCTTGTTGGCGGCCAGTCTGGGCAATTTTTTGGATGCATTGCGGCCAACATTGCGCGACTGAGGTTAAATCGTGCCGTGCCGTGTGAGAGATCTCTCACAAGAGTTGTGCGAGATCGCTTTTAATTTCATATCGCGTTAACGCAAAATTTGATTTATTGCCAGGTGTATCAAATAGTTAACTTTCTCTTAAGATAACTCTTGGCGCAATTTTTGACGTAATGCTTTTACAAGCCCTTGTGATCCGCATGGAATTAGGCGATCTTATGCCTACCGGATGGATGATGGTTGGAGCAGGATGCGTCAGGATGATGCAGGCTTCAGGATGAAGAAGTGGATGCACTCAGTGAAGAGTGACAGGGATGGCGTCAGGATGATGCTCAGGATGTTTCAGGCATGAAACCAGGGACACCTCCAGGATGGAGATTGAGAACCGGCACAGGATGGTCGGCGGGTCAGGAAGACCACGGAACCTCGTCAGGCTGACGTTTAAAGGAATACGGCAAGGATTGTCTGGTCAGGATGGCCGAAGGAAAAGTTTTCAAGGATTGAGCAGGGAGCACACTGCGTAGCGGGATAGCTATAAAACGAACCGGGGGCACTGTTAACGCAGTGCCCCCAATTTTTTGCCCGTCATAGCTCAGCGGGCGCCATGCCGTTGGCCGGCATGGCCTGCGGATCAGCCAATTGCCCCCAGGGTATCGCCATTGCCGTGCTTTTTCGGCAGCAGGCACAGTGTGGCGTAGATATCCAACAGATAGATGACTGCCAGCAGTGTGATGGCCGCGGTGAAGGAGACCTGCGTCACCAACGCGCCAATCACCAAAGGCCCAAGCCCGCCGACGCCACGCCCCAGGTTGAACAATATGTTCTGTGCGGTGGCGCGCACCTGTACTGGATAGATGTCTGAAATCAATGCGCCATAGCCGCCGATCATGCCGTTAACAAACAATCCCATCACCGCACCGGCGAACAGCATCAACAGCGGATCGCTGAGCTGTGCGTAACAGACCACCATCACCACCGCGCCAATTTGGTAAACCACAAAGATCTTCCAGCGCGCGAAGCGATCGGCCAGCACACCGAACAGCCAGATGCCGAAGGTCATACCGATGACCGTAACGGCGGTCCAGATACCGGATTTGGTTAACGAGAAGCCAAAGTTTTTGGCCAGATAGGTCGGCATCCATATCATCAGGCCGTAATAACCGAAGTTTTGCACCGAACAAAGAATAAAAATACCGATGCTGGCGCGACCGGTGGCGCGATCCCTGAACAGCAGCCTGAGTCGCTGGGTAAAGGAGAGCGGCGTGTCGTCGCTTTTGTTACGGGCAAACTCTTCTGGTTCGCCCATGGTTCGACGGATCAGGAAGGACGCCAGCGCCGGCAGCAAACCGACGAGGAACATGCCGCGCCAGCCGATATGCGTTAGCAGCAGCGGCGTGAGAAAGGCGGCAGCCAGCACGCCGAGTTGCCAGCCCATACCGACGTAGGCCGATGCACGATTGCGTTTTTCTGCCGGCCAGGCTTCGGCGATCAGCGCCATGCCGATGCCGAACTCGCCGCCCAGACCGATGCCTGCCAGCGTCCGATAAGCCAGCAGATCCCAGTAACCGACCGCGACCGCGCACAAGCCGGTGAACAATGAAAACATCAGGATGGTGATGGTCAAAACGCGGATCCGGCCGAAGCGGTCGCTCAGATGACCGAAGATCACTCCGCCCAGCACCGCACCAATCAGTGTCCAGGTCACCAGTGAACCAGCTTCTGATGAGCTCAGCCCCAGTTCGCTGGAGATCACCGGCAGCATAAAGCCCAGGATAAGCAGATCGAAGCCGTCCATGGCGTAGCCCGTCACCGAGGCCAGCATCGCCTTGCCTGGGGTGGCGTGAGGTTTGGTTGAGATGTTAAGCGACATGAGTTTCATCTTGTGGGTGTATTTGGGCATCTATTGTGCCGTGCGCCGCTGAACGCCACCAGATGAAATTTCCCCTGGCGACGCTCGACATTGGCATTTGGGCTATAACAGGTTAAATGCTATGCTCTGCCGCCTTTCAGCCAGCGCGCTGATTACCATGGTTTAACCGGATCGGGAATGCAGATGAGTATACAAAATCAGGTTCGCCACGATTTGCAGGCGATAGAACAATCCATGCGGGATTTGGCGTTGTGGCAGGTGTCGCCGCCTGCGCCTGAAGCGTTCAGCAGCACCGAGCCATTTTGCGTCGACAGCATGCTGGCGGAAGAGTGGCTGCAATGGGTGCTGTTGCCGCGGATGTATGCGTTGCTGGACGCCGGTGCGCCGTTGCCGACCCGCTTTGCCATTACGCCGTATTTCGAGGAAGCGCTGAAAGACAAGCAGCCAAACTGTCTGCCGCTGCTGGTGCTGTTGCAGCGTCTGGACAATACGCTGAATAAAGAGCCCGGCTAATGCTTGAAATTCTTTATCAGGATCAATACCTGGTAGCGGTAAACAAGCCGGCAGGTTGGCTGGTGCACCGCAGCTGGCTCGACAGCCGTGAAACGGTCTTCGTGATGCAAACCGTGCGCGATCAAATTGGCCAGCACGTGTTCACCGTGCATCGTCTCGACCGCCCGACCTCTGGCGTGTTGCTGATGGCGCTATCCAGCGAGGTGGCCCACCTGCTGTCACAGCAGTTTGAGCAGCATCAGGTGCAGAAAACCTATCATGCGGTGGTGCGTGGTTTTGTTACGCAAGGCGCGCGGCTGGATTATCCACTGACCCAGGAAAGGGACAAGATTGCCGATAAGTTTGCCGAGCAGGACAAGGAGCCGCAGCCGGCGGTCACGCATTATCGGCCGCTGGCACAGGTCGAAATGCCGGTGGCGATTGGCCGTTATGACAGCGCACGCTACAGTCTGATGGAGCTGCAGCCGGAAACCGGGCGTAAACATCAGTTGCGGCGCCATATGACGCACCTGCGCCATCCGATTATCGGCGACAGCAAGCACGGTGACCTGCGGCAAAATCGCGGTATGGCACAGCATTTTGGCAGTTCGCGGCTGATGCTGCACGCCAGCCATTTGCAATTCACACACCCGGTGACCGGCCAGCCGTTATGCATTTCCGCGCGCTGGGATGACACCTGGCAGCGGGTAATGTCACAGTTTGGCTGGCTATCTGTGCTACCCGAGCTTGCCGGGGTTGAGTTTCCAACCGCGAGCGGTCAGGATAGCCGGTAATTTTTTACAGTTCAGGAAGGGAGTTGGAGCGATGGCTCAGGTCGGTATTTTCGTTGGAACGGTGTATGGCAATGCTTTGCTGGTAGCGGAAGAAGCGGAAACTATCCTTGGCGAGCAGGGCCACGAGGTCAAGCTGTTCGAAGAAGGCACGCTCGAAGCCTGGCAGTATTATCGCCAGCATTATGCGCTGGTGATTACCTCAACGACCGGACAAGGCGATTTGCCGGACAGCATCGCACCGCTGTTTGCTGCCATTCGCGATGAGGTTGGTTTTCAACCGGAACTGAAATATGGCCTGATCGCTCTCGGTGACAGCAGCTACGATAACTTCTGTGGCGCCGGTCGGGCGTTTGATGCACTGTTGCAAGAGCAGGGCGCGACCCGGATAGGCGAGATGCTGGAAATTGACGCCATAGAACAGCCGGAACCGGAAGTGGCGTCCTGCCCTTGGGTAGAGCACTGGGGCACGTTGCTGAAATAATAAAAAAGGCGCGTTAATCCATGATTCGCGCCTTAATTTATTCTGAACTTGAATTACCCGCGGCATTGTCCATTAACGCTGTGGCGACTCGAATTCCCACCCAGTGTTCCTGAATTATTATCACCACAATTTATATTATAAAATCGAGTCGCTTCAATCACGCCAGCTCCTATTCCAACACCCGCTGCTCCACCAGGTAAACCTTGAACGGCAACCACCTGCAATTGCTCCCGGTGTTGTATCCCTCGTGACCGCTGAATAACCGCGGCCTTCATAGCCAGAATCGGTATCTCCACCGCGGACAAGGCCAATTTGATCAGGCTTGAGCTGCTGCATGCTCTTTATTTTCTTTTTGTTCTATCACATAAATAATGTATAGCTATCATCGAGGTGGCGACATAAATAAGAGTTGCTTTCAATGTATATTCAGCAGTGAGTTGATTGAGTAAAATATATAACCTAGAGGAATGGGAAATAATAGGCTGATTAATTCAAATATATAAAAACAACGGATATTTTTATCGTTAACTGGCGTATGTTTTTTCGCTAAGAAATATCCCACGGTATATCGATTGCCAGTGGAGTACTGGTCATAAAACAGAGCGTGGTTTATGGCATAGAAATAACGTTGTGACGCGATATATGATTAACCGGCTTTGATGTAAAGGAAAGGGTAAATTTGTCAGCGTCGACGGTGCATCATTTAACCGTCATTGCCAATACTCGGTTATAGCTGGTGAAACTAGCCCTCGAATAACCAGAGGGCTATAATTTTTACTTACCGCGGGTCAACTTCTCCAGATCGGATTCGATCTCGGCGATTTTGTTCGAGACCACGCCTTCCAGATGACGCAGATCTTCCAGGATCTTGCGTTTCAGATCGACTTCGACCTGATCGCGTTGGCACAGCTGGTCCAGTTCGTCGATCACATAGCGCAGGTTCGGGTTGATCTCGTGGATTTCCTTGTAACCCTGTCCTGCGTTGTCCGCCACCACGGTTTTGCGCTGACGTGGATATTTGAATTTCACGCTCTTGGCGAAGAACTCGCCTTTATCCTTGCGGAAATAAATCTTGAGAATATCGTTATTGGCTTCCTGTCGCAGGCTATAACGATCGACATCTTCCGGTTGATTTATACCCAAGCTTTTCAAGTTATCGTACATACAGCGCCCCTCTAATGGTGTTTATTTCACGGTTTATTATGGTGAAAAGACGGTACTGCGACTGTGACTGGCATCAAGGCAAAAAAATAGCGGGTGAATCACCCGCCGTTCAAGTTTAGTCGATAGTGCGTAATAACTCATTAATACCGACTTTACCGCGCGTTTTGGCGTCCACTTTCTTCACAATGACCGCACAGTACAGGCTGTAGGAACCGTCTTTCGATGGCAGGTTGCCGGAAACCACCACCGAGCCGGCCGGTACGCGACCGTAATGCACTTCGCCGGTTTCGCGATCGTAAATCTTGGTGCTCTGGCCGAGGTAAACCCCCATGGAGATCACCGAGCCTTCTTCGACGATCACGCCTTCGACCACTTCCGAGCGTGCGCCGATGAAGCAGTTGTCTTCAATGATGGTCGGGTTGGCCTGTAACGGTTCCAGTACGCCGCCGATGCCGACGCCGCCGGACAGGTGAACGTTTTTACCGATCTGTGCGCAAGAGCCGACGGTAGCCCAGGTATCGACCATCGAGCCTTCGTCAACGTAAGCACCGATGTTGACATAGGACGGCATCAATACGGTATTGCGTGCGATAAACGCGCCCTGGCGTACGCTGGCCGGTGGCACAACGCGGAAGCCCTCTTGCTGGAAACGCGCTTCGTCGTAGTCGGCAAACTTCATTGGCACCTTGTCGTAATAGCGGGTTTCGGCACCGTCCATCACGATGTTGTCATTAATGCGGAAAGAGAGCAGCACCGCTTTCTTCAGCCATTGATGCGTGACCCACTGGCCGTCGATCTTTTCGGCCACGCGCAGCGCGCCGCTGTCCAATAGGCCGATGACCTGGTTTACCGCTTCGCGCGTGACGCTGTCTACGTTTGCCGGCGTGATGTCTGCACGGCGTTCGAAGGCGCTTTCAATAACGTTCTGTAATTGCTGCATTCTGTTCTCGTCCTGATAATGTTTAGCTAAAGGTTACTTGTTTACCCAAAAGATTTCGAGTGGCGGTTAGGCGGCAGCCGCACGAGTCCCCAGTACTTACGTCAGTTAGTGACTGGGGTGAGTAAGGGCAGCCAACAACGCTGCCGTTTGCAAGATGATGGGTATATCACATTTTATCGTTTGGATTGAGGGCCTCTGTCAACCGTTGTTCCAACTTTCTGCGCGTCTCGGCATTCAAGGCTCGCCGATCGCCGTCCGCCAGGATAAACAAGTCTTCAACCCGTTCGCCGATGGTGGAAATGCGCGCGCCGTGCAGTGAAAGCCCCAGATCGGCGAACACTTCGCCGACCCGGGCCAGCAGACCGGGCTGATCCAGCGCGGTCAATTCGAGGTAGCTACGCCGATCGGTGTGGGTTGGCAGGAAACTGGTTTCGGTCGGCACGCTGAAATGCCGCAGTTTTGACGAGGGGCGGCGCACCCGCGGCGGCTGGTAATCCCGTAGGGTAATGGCCTGCAGCAGCGCCTGCTGAATTGCCGCGTGGCGATCCTGCGCCAGTGGGCTGCCGTCCGGCTCCAGTACGATAAAGGTATCCATCGCCATACCGTCGCGATTGGTGAAGATCTGGGCGTCGTGCACGCTGAGATTGCGGCGATCCATTTCGCCGGCGACGGCGGCAAACAGGTAAGGGCGGTCCGGGCTCCAGATAAAGATCTCGGTGCCGCCGCGCGTCGCCTGCCGGCTGACCAGTACCAGCGGCTGGGTGGAGTCATGCACCAGCAGGTGGCGGGCATGCCAGGCCAGCTGGTTTGGCGAATGACGCAGGAAATAATCGGCGCGGCAACGGCTCCAGATGCGGTGCAACGCCTCCTCGTCGATATTGTCCATGCGCAGCAGAGCCAGCGCCTGCAAACGGTGGTGGCGCACGCGCTCACGCAGATCCGGGCTGTTTTGCATGCCGCGACGCAGCTGTTTTTCGGTGGCGAAATACAGTTCGCGCAACAGACTCTGCTTCCAGCTGTTCCACAGTGTTTCATTGGTGGCGCAGATATCGGCTACCGTCAGGCACACCAGATAGCGCAGCCGCGTTTCGCTTTGCACTTCGGCGCTGAATTGCTGAATGACGGTCGGGTCCTGAATATCGCGGCGCTGTGCGGTGACAGACATCAGCAGGTGGCAGCGCACCAGCCAGGAAATCAGTTGGGTTTCGCGCGAGTTCAGGCCGTGCAGTTCGGCGAACTCGATCACGTCCTGCGCGCCGAGTATCGAATGATCGCCGCCGCGCCCTTTGGCGATGTCGTGGAACAACGCGGCGATCAGCAACAGTTCCGGATGCGGCAGGCGCGGATACAGTTCGACGCACAGCGGGTGGCGCGGGCGGGTCTCTTCATCGGCAAAGCTTTCCAGCTTTTGCAGCACGCGGATGGTGTGTTCATCTACGGTATAGGCATGGAACAGATCGAACTGCATCTGGCCGACGATTTTGCCCCACTGCGGCATGTAGGCCCACAGCACGCTGTGGCGATGCATTGGCACCAGCGCACGCGATACCGCGCCCGGATGGCGCAGGATCGCCATAAACAGTTCGCGCGCTTGTGCAATGGTACACAGCGGCTGTTTAAGATGGCGGCGCGCATGGCGCAGCTGGCGCACGGTCGTGGAATAGATGCCCTTGATCTCGCGGTTACGCACCATCAGGTAAAACATCCGCATAATGGCTTCCGGCTGGCGGATAAACAGCGTTTCATCACGCAGATCGATCAAGGCGCCGCGCAGTTGGAAATCATCGTTCAGCGGTCGCGGTTTTTCCGTGGCGTCCAGGGCCAGAATCGCCTCGTCAAACAGCTGCAGCAGCATGTGATTGAGTTCGCCGACGCGACGCGTCATGCGGTAGAAATCTTTCATCATGCGTTCAACCGGCTCGTTGCCTTCGCCTTGGTAACGCAGCAGTTGCGCCACGCTGAGCTGGCGGTCGAACAACAACCGATTGTCGTAGCGCGTCAACATCAGGTGCAGCGCGAAGCGAATGCGCCACAGGAAGCTCTGGCATTCGTTCAGTTCGTTGCGTTCCGCCTGAGTCAAAAAGCCGAAGCCGACCATTTCGTCAAGCGAGGTGGCGCCGAAGTGACGGCGGGCGACCCACAGCAGGGTGTGGATATCCCGCAGGCCACCGGGGCTGCTTTTGATGTCGGGTTCCAGATTGTAGCTGGTGCCGTGATAGCGCTGGTGGCGCTCCTGCTGTTCGGCAATTTTTGCATGGAAGAATTGCGGCGACGGCCAGAAACCGTCGCTGAAAATGTGCTTCTGCATTTGCAGGAACAGCGCGACGTCACCGCAGATCATGCGCGATTCGATCAGATTGGTGGCCACGGTCAAGTCCGCCAGGCCTTCCAGCAGGCATTCTTCCAGCGTACGCACGCTGTGGCCGACTTCCAGTTTCAGATCCCACAGCAGGGTGATGAATTCGCCGACGCGTGCCGCCTGGCCGTCGTTGAGGCGTTGCTGGCTCAGCACCAGCACATCAATGTCCGACAAGGGATGCAGTTCACCGCGGCCGTAGCCGCCGACCGCGACCAGCGCGGTTTCGGTCAGCGTGTCGAAGCCGTAGAAGGTCCATAGCCGGCGCAACAGGCGATCGATAAACTCGCTGCGCGCCGCCACCAGGCTTTCGGCGCTCGAACCGGCGTCAAATGCCGCCGCCAGCCATAGCTGAAACTGTTCCAGCCGCTGTTTTAATGCGGCGCAGTTGATTTCCTCATCGCCGTAGACGTTGGGGTAGTCAGGTTGCATTGGTGCGGCCTGCGGAGAGGTTACCGGGGCGGTCTGTTCACGGAAGTTATCTGACATTTGATGGCCCATAAAAAAGGCCGGCGTAAGCCGGCCTGTCATGCATTCGCAGTGCGTTGACGCCGCACTTACATCTCATGCGTAATGATGTTGGGGATGGTGTCATCCTTGCGCAACGTCATTATTTCGCAGCCGTTATCAGTGACCACAATAGTATGCTCATACTGCGCCGACAAGCTGCGATCCTTGGTTTTTACCGTCCAGCCATCTTTCATGGTGCGGATACGGTAATCACCGGCGTTGACCATCGGTTCAATGGTGAACGCCATACCGGCCTGCAGCACCACGCCACCGTCGTCGGCGTCGTAATGCAACACCTGCGGTTCTTCGTGGAATACTTCGCCGATACCGTGCCCGCAATATTCACGCACCACGGAGAATTTTTCCGCTTCGACGAATTGCTGGATGGCTTTGCCCAGCGTGCGCAGGCGAATGCCCGGCTTGACCATTTTCAACGCCAGATACAGGCTTTCCTGCGTGACGCGGCATAGACGCTCACCCAGAATGGTCGGTTTGCCCACCAGGAACATTTTAGAGGTATCGCCATGCCAGCCGTCTTTGATGACGGTAACGTCGATGTTGACGATATCGCCGTCTTTCAGCGACTTGTCATCGCTTGGGATGCCGTGGCACACCACTTCGTTGACAGAAATGCACACCGATTTTGGGAAGCCGTGATAGCCCAGGCAGGCAGAGATGGCCTGCTGTTTTTCGGTGATGTACTGGTGGCAGATGCGATCCAGCTCGCCGGTGGTGACACCGGGTTTGACGTGGGGTTCGATGATTTCCAGCACTTCGGCAGCCAGACGGCCGGCCACGCGCATTTTTTGGATGTCATCAGGGGTTTTGATAGAAATTGCCATGAAATTCGTCCGCAGGAGTGTCGATAATGCCGACAACAATAAGAATAGGAAGCAGTCTCTTATGGTATCAGCCCGCCGATAGGCTGCCAAATTTCATTTGCGCGCGGCCAGACCGCAACGCGACGATAATGCAACAAAAGTTGGAGTGTGTGGCCGGTTTATGGTATAAAGCGCGCCGGCGATCGGTGAGTTCGTTCTTGTGACGACGACAGATATGGCCGAAAATACTTTAACTGCACTCACATTGTGTAAATAACACACACGTATCGGCACATCCGCCGGGGTGCCTCGGGTGACATCGTCATGCTGGGGTCGGCGTTATGGGATACGTGGAGGCATAACCCCAACTAATCTATAGAGGTTTAATCATGGCAACTGTTTCCATGCGCGACATGCTCCAGGCTGGTGTACACTTCGGTCACCAAACCCGTTACTGGAACCCGAAAATGAAGCCTTTCATCTTCGGCGCTCGTAACAAGGTTCACATCATCAACCTGGAAAAAACCGTACCAATGTTCAACGAAGCTCTGGCTGAGTTGACCAAGATCTCTTCCCGTAAAGGCAAGATCCTGTTCGTTGGTACCAAACGCGCTGCAAGCGAAGCGGTAAAAGAAGCTGCAAACAACTGCGACCAGTTCTTCGTGAACCATCGCTGGTTGGGCGGCATGCTGACTAACTGGAAAACCGTTCGTCAGTCCATCAAACGTTTGAAAGATCTGGAAACTCAGTCTCAAGACGGCACCTTCGACAAGCTGACCAAGAAAGAAGCGCTGATGCGCACTCGTGAACTGGACAAGCTGGAAAACTCTCTGGGTGGTATCAAGGACATGGGTGGTCTGCCAGACGCTCTGTTCGTTATCGATGCCGATCACGAACA
This sequence comes from Serratia sp. Sp408, assembly GCF_057180665.1. NCBI lineage: Bacteria > Pseudomonadati > Pseudomonadota > Gammaproteobacteria > Enterobacterales > Yersiniaceae > Serratia > Serratia sp. Sp408. The sequence goes on along the minus strand of NZ_JBXUFT010000009.1, from coordinate 41,507 downwards.
CATCGCGATCAAAGAAGCCAACAACCTGGGTATCCCGGTATTCTCTATCGTTGATACCAACTCCGATCCAGACGGCGTTGACTTCATCATCCCAGGCAACGACGACGCAATCCGTGCAGTTAACCTGTACCTGACCGCCGTTGCTGCTGCCGTCCGTGAAGGTCGTTCTCAAGATCTGGCCGTTCAGGCGGAAGAAAGCTTCGTAGAAGCTGAATAATAAGGCAAGCTCGAACTCGAGCCCTTATTAACCAGGTATTGACATATGTTGGTTAGGGGGGCCCCTTAAAGGCCCCCTTTGCTTATCTAAATGAGAACCCTGCCCAAAAGATTTCGGGTTGCGGCAGAGCGGAGACTGCACGAATCTCCAGGCGCCTGGCGAGCCAGGTGGTCAAGGTGAGAAAAGGCAGCCAACGCCGCGGTGACGCGAAAGACGAAGGGTAAATCTCCGAGCGAGATAACCGAGGAATAAAGAAATGGCTGATATTACCGCTGCTCTGGTAAAAGAACTGCGTGAGCGTACCGGCGCAGGCATGATGGATTGTAAGAAAGCGCTGGTTGAATCCAACGGCGACATCGAGCTGGCAATCGAAAACATGCGTAAGTCTGGCGCGATCAAAGCGGCGAAAAAAGCAGGCAACGTGGCTGCTGACGGCGTGATCAAAACCAAGATCGAAGGCAACTTCGGCGTGATCCTGGAAGTTAACTGCCAGACCGACTTCGTTGCCAAAGATGCCGGTTTCCAGGCATTTGCTGACAAAGTGCTGGATGCAGCCGTTGCTGGCAAAGTAACCGACGTTGAAGTCCTGAAGGCACAGTTCGAAGAAGAACGCGTTGCTCTGGTGGCAAAAATCGGTGAAAACATCAATATTCGTCGCGTTTCCATTCTGGAAGGCGACGTGCTGGGCAGCTACCTGCACGGCGCGCGTATCGGTGTTCTGGTTGCCGCTAAAGGCGCTAACGAAGAACTGGTTAAACAAATTGCCATGCACGTTGCTGCCAGCAAGCCAGAATTCGTCAAGCCTGAAGACGTGTCTGCCGACGTGGTAGAAAAAGAGTACCAGGTTCAGCTGGACATCGCGATGCAGTCTGGCAAGCCGAAAGAAATCGCTGAGAAAATGGTTGAAGGCCGCATGAAGAAATTCACCGGCGAAGTTTCTCTGACCGGTCAGCCTTTCGTTATCGAACCAAGCAAAACCGTTGGCCAGGTGCTGAAAGAGCACAACGCTGACGTGATTAACTTCATCCGCTTCGAAGTGGGCGAAGGCATCGAGAAAGTTGAAGCCGACTTTGCTGCCGAAGTTGCAGCAATGAGCAAACAGTCTTAATGCCTGTTAATGGGACCGCCTCCGGGCGGTTCCATTTTATACCCCTCATAAAAAATGCTGTCGGGTATGTGTTACTCCAGCCAGATTTACACCGATGGCGGCCCTGCCGGGTTATACTCTGCGCAGGCGCATTTCATCGGCTGAAACCTCCAATACCATTACTGCTGCTTAGGACAGAATAACCATGGCAACCAATGCAAAACCCGTATATCAGCGTATCCTGCTCAAACTGAGTGGCGAAGCCCTGCAAGGCGCAGAAGGATTTGGTATCGACGCTAGCGTTTTGGATCGCATGGCTCAGGAAGTAAAAGAGCTGGTCGAACTGGGAATTCAAGTGGGCGTAGTTATTGGCGGTGGCAACCTGTTCCGCGGCGCGGGCCTGGCGCAAGCCGGCATGAACCGCGTAGTGGGCGACCACATGGGAATGCTGGCTACCGTGATGAACGGCCTGGCTATGCGTGATGCACTGCACCGTGCCTATGTGAACGCCCGCCTGATGTCCGCCATTCCGCTGAACGGCGTGTGCGACAACTACAGCTGGGCAGAGGCAATCAGCCTGCTGCGTAATAACCGTGTGGTTATCTTCTCTGCCGGTACCGGCAACCCGTTTTTCACCACTGACTCTGCTGCCTGCCTGCGTGGGATCGAAATTGAAGCCGACGTGGTGTTGAAAGCGACTAAAGTAGATGGTGTATACTCCGCAGATCCGGTTAAAAACCCGGATGCGACGCTGTACGAACAGTTAACCTATCAAGACGTGCTGGAACGCGAACTGAAAGTGATGGATCTGGCCGCCTTTACGCTGGCGCGCGATCACGGTCTGCCGATTCGCGTGTTCAACATGAACAAGCCGGGCGCGCTGCGCCGCGTCGTGATGGGCGAAAACGAAGGTACGCTGATCGGCAAATAATTGCCGTTCAACCTGATTTAGCGGGGAGTGACGGTGCGCTGCGCCGTCTGTTCCCCTTGAGTAAAATTCACGGGCTATAATTACCTACCCAAAGGATTTCACCGCGCATCTTGTCGGCAGTACGGGACTTCGGCGCTTGGAGCGTTAAGCGCCAGGATCAACGTTGCAGCCAGCGGTGATGTGCGATGGAATACCCAGGGGGAAAATGGCCTGCCAAGTAACCAGCTTTCAAGGGTTCGCAACGTGATTAACGACATCAGAAAAGATGCTGACACACGCATGGAAAAAAGCGTTGAAGCATTCAAAAACCAAATCAGCAAAATCCGCACCGGCCGCGCTTCGCCAAGCATTCTCGACGGTATCATGGTGGAGTATTACGGCGCTGCCACGCCGCTGCGCCAATTGGCCAGCATCACCGTGGAAGATTCCCGTACGCTGAAAATCAACGTGTTTGACCGCTCGCTGAGCCCGGCGGTCGAAAAGGCCATCATGTCTTCCGACCTTGGCCTGAACCCGTCGTCTGCCGGTTCCGACATTCGTGTGCCACTGCCGGCACTGACCGAAGAACGCCGTAAGGATCTGATCAAGGTGGTACGCGGTGAAGCAGAGCAGGGCCGTGTGTCGGTGCGTAACGTTCGCCGTGACGCCAACGATAAGATCAAGGCGCTGTTGAAAGACAAGGAAATCAGCGAAGACGAAGAACGTCGCGCGCAAGACGATGTTCAGAAAATGACCGATGCTTATATCAAGCTGGTCGATGCCGCTCTGGCAGACAAAGAAAAAGAGCTGATGGAGTTCTAATCGGCTTGCACGAGAAACAGGCGTCGCCCAGGCGGCGCTTTGTTTTTTGTGGCGCAGATCCCGTTACATCGTACTGAAAGATCATGACAACGGGTGTACAAGGTTTCACACTGGAACACCTCCGATCTCCTCAGACAGTTATTCAGAGCGAACTCATGAAGCAACTGACTATTCTTGGTTCCACCGGCTCTGTCGGCACCAGCACGCTGGCCGTTGTCAGGGAAAATTCCGAACGTTTCGCCATCAAGGCGCTGGTTGCCGGCCGCAATGTGGCGGTAATGGCAGAGCAGTGTCTGGAGTTCCGCCCGGCATATGCCGCCATGGCCGATGAAGCCTCCGCGCGGGAATTGCGCCGTATCCTGGCGGAAAACGGTGTCGCAACCGACGTGTTGGCAGGCGTGGAGGCAGCGTGCGAACTGGCGGCGCTGGACGACGTCGATCAGGTCACTGCCGCCATTGTCGGCGCTGCCGGGCTGCTGCCCACGCTGGCGGCGATCCGCGCCGGCAAACAGGTATTGTTGGCCAATAAGGAATCGCTGGTCACCTGCGGTCGCCTGTTTATGGATGCGGTACGCAAGAGTCGCAGCCAGTTATTGCCGCTCGATAGCGAACATAACGCCATTTTTCAGAGTTTACCTGAGAGCATCCAGCGACAGTTGGGGTACTCTTCATTAGAAGATCATGGTGTGTCACGCATCGTGTTGACCGGTTCTGGCGGCCCGTTCCGTACCCTGCCGCTGGCGCAGTTTGCCGCGGTGACGCCGGATCAGGCCTGTGCCCATCCAAACTGGTCAATGGGACGCAAGATCTCGGTCGATTCCGCCACCATGATGAATAAAGGTCTGGAATACATTGAAGCCCGCTGGCTGTTCAATGCTTCAGCCGAACAGATGGAAGTGATTCTGCATCCGCAATCGGTGATCCATTCGATGGTACGCTATGCCGACGGCAGCGTACTGGCGCAACTGGGAACCCCGGACATGCGTACGCCGATAGCCCATGCGATGGCGTATCCACAGCGGGTCAATTCCGGCGTCGCTGCCCTGGATTTCTGCCGCATTGGCGCGCTGACCTTCGCCGAGCCCGAGCGTGAACGTTATCCCTGCCTGCATCTGGCGATTGCTGCCTGTGATGCCGGGCAGGCGGCGACTACCGCGCTCAATGCCGCCAACGAAGTGGCGGTGGCGGCGTTTTTGCAGACGCAGATTCGCTTTACCGATATTGCCACGGTTAACCAAAAAGTCGTCGAAGGTTTGGCTTTGCAGGAACCGACGTGCGTCGACGCGGTCTTAGACATTGATCGTCAGGCGCGTGATGTGGCCACCGATCTGGTGCGGCAACTGCGCGCCTGATTGGCAATACGGTTCAATTTTGTTCGTAAATTGCGCGCACCGCCGTGGCCTGTTTGTTCAGGCCTCGCTGAGGTGATATAGTCTGCGCCACCTGCCAACGGTTATGCCGTTGAATAAAGGCCTGATTGGCGGTCGAAAAGCCATTTGCATTCCGAATATCATCGGCATGCTCAGGACGTGCAGACTGAAAAGCCGTGTCGGGCACACGGCTTTTTTTGCGCGCAAGGGCCTGTGCTCCGGAAAAGCTTTTGTGTTTCTATTGAGGAAATAAGTACGCGTTATGTCGTCCGAAAATCAACAAGAGGCTAATCCGTCCATCTTTGGGCCTCGTCATGTCGCCATCATTATGGACGGCAACGGACGCTGGGCTAAACGTCAGGGCAAGTTACGTGTCTTCGGTCATAAAGCAGGGGTGAAATCGGTGCGTAGAGCCGTTAGCTTTGCTGCCAGCCATCATTTGGATGCGCTCACGCTTTATGCCTTCAGCAGTGAGAACTGGAATCGTCCGGCACAGGAAGTCTCAGCGTTAATGGAGCTTTTTGTCCGAGCCCTGGACAGCGAAGTAAAAAGCCTGCACAAACATAACGTCAGGTTGCGCGTAATCGGCGATGTCAGCCGTTTCAGCGCACGTTTGCAGGAGCGGATCCGCCGCTCCGAGCAACTGACAGAAAATAACGATGGTCTTACGCTCAACATTGCTGCCAACTATGGCGGCCGTTGGGATATCATTCAGGGAGTGAAGCGCCTGGCCGAACGCGTGCAGGAAGGTTTACTGCGCCCGGACCAGATTAATGAAGAATTGCTGAGCGAGCAGGTCTGCATGAGCGAACTGACCCCGGTGGATCTGGTGATCCGTACCGGTGGCGAGCACCGCATCAGCAACTTTTTATTATGGCAAATAGCTTACGCCGAGCTTTACTTTACTGATGTACTCTGGCCTGATTTTGATGAACTTGTCTTTGAAGGTGCGCTGAATGCATTTGCACAACGTGAGCGTCGCTTCGGGGGAACAACACCTATCGGCGTCAATGCGTCCTAGGGGGAACTTTTGCTGAAGTATCGCCTCATAACTGCTCTGATTTTAATACCGATCGTTATCGCAGCGCTGTTTTTGCTGCCGCCGGTGGGATTTGCACTGGTAACGCTGGTTGTATGCATGTTAGCAGCCTGGGAGTGGGGCCAGTTGGCTGGTTTTGCTTCCCGTTCCCAACGAATCTGGTTAGCGATACTCTGCGGGTTCCTGCTGGCGTTGATGATGCTCAGCGTGCCTGCCTATCACCAGTCGGTACATCTGTTGCAGGTCGGTGGGCCGTTATGGGCGTCGATGGGCTGGTGGCTGGCGGCGTTGCTGCTGGTGCTGTTCTATCCGGGCTCAGCCGCCCTGTGGCGTAATTCGCGCCCGTTGCGGCTGCTGTTTGGCGTATTGACCATCGTGCCGTTTTTCTGGGGCATGGTGGCGTTGCGCCAGTTCGGCTATGAACAAAATCATTTTACCGGTGCCTGGTGGCTGCTGTATGTGATGCTACTGGTATGGGGAGCGGATTCAGGTGCCTACGTATTCGGCAAAATGCTGGGTAAGCACAAGCTGGCACCAAAGGTCTCGCCCGGAAAAACCTGGGAAGGGTTGATCGGTGGGCTGGTGACCTCGGCAGTTATTTCATGGCTGTTTGGCCGCTATGCGCCATTGAACGTGATACCGGCCACCTTGCTGGTCTGTTCAATCATTGCCGCGCTGGCATCGGTGCTGGGCGATCTGACCGAGAGCATGTTCAAACGCGAAGCGGGCATCAAGGACAGCGGTCATCTGATACCTGGCCATGGCGGGGTTCTGGATCGTATCGACAGTTTGACCGCGGCCGTGCCTGTATTTGCCTGCCTGATGCTGTTAGTGTTTTAATCCGTCGTTGACGGGGAGTGAAGGGATGATGTTCAGCGTGCTCTGGAACCTGGTAGCGTTTATTATTGCACTCGGTGTGTTGATCACCGTGCATGAGTTCGGGCACTTTTGGGTGGCTCGACGCTGCGGCGTCCGCGTTGAACGCTTTTCCATCGGCTTCGGCCGCGCCCTGTGGCAACGCACCGACCGGCACGGTACCGAATTCGTCATCGCGCTGATCCCGCTGGGCGGCTACGTGAAAATGCTCGACGAACGCGTCGAGACGGTCGCTCCGGAGCTGCGTCATCAGGCCTTCAACAACAAAACCGTCTGGCAGCGCGCAGCCATCGTCAGCGCCGGGCCGATAGCCAACTTTGTTTTTGCCATTCTTGCCTACTGGCTGGTGTTTATCATCGGCGTGCCCAGTTTCCGTCCGGTGATTGGCGAAATATCTCCTCAATCCATTGCCGCTCAGGCGCAAATTTCGCCGGGAATGGAACTAAAGTCGGTTGACGGTATCGAAACGCCTGACTGGGAATCAGTTCGTTTGGCGCTGGTTACCAAAATTGGCGATACGCAAACCGAGGTGGGTGTCGCGCCGTTTGGTTCGTCGCAGTTGGTGAACAAAACCCTGGATTTGCGCCAGTGGAGCTTTGAACCAGACAAGCAGGATCCGGTGGTCTCACTGGGCATTATTCCGCGTGGCCCGCAAATCGAATCGGTGCTTGCCGAAGTGCAAACCGGGTCCGCGGCGCAAAAAGCGGGTTTGCAAGCCGGTGACAGGATCGTTAAAGTCGATGGGCAGCTGTTGGGTCGTTGGCAAACGCTGGTGAAACGCATTCACGACGGCCCCGGGCAACCGCTGGTTTTAGAAGTTGAAAGAAACGGCGCCCCCTTGTCTTTGACGCTGATACCGGATACAAAACCGGTGGGCGAAGGGAAAAGCGTGGGTTTTGCCGGCATTATTCCGAAGGTGTTGCCGCTGCCGGATGAGTACAAAACGATTCGCCAGTATGGGCCGTTCCCGGCGTTGTATCAGGCCGGGGACAAAACCTGGCAGCTGATGCGGTTAACGGTCAGCATGCTGGGCAAGTTAATAACCGGTGATGTAAAGCTGAATAACCTGAGCGGCCCGATATCCATTGCGCAGGGAGCAGGGGCGTCAGCCGGGGTAGGGTTCGTGTATTACCTGATGTTCCTGGCGTTGATTAGCGTTAACCTGGGTATCATCAACCTGTTCCCATTACCGGTGTTAGATGGTGGGCATCTCCTCTTCCTGGCGATAGAAAAGCTGAAGGGTGGGCCGGTTTCCGAGCGAGTACAGGACTACAGCTACCGCATTGGTTCGATCGTGTTGGTGCTGTTAATGGGTCTTGCACTTTTCAATGATTTTTCTCGCCTTTAGGGGCGGGGATAGGTTAGGAAGAACGCATAACAACGATGGCGATGAAAAAGTTGCTCATAGCGTCGCTGCTGTTTGGCAGCGCCACCGTATACGGTGCAGACGGGTTCGTAGTGAAAGATATTCATTTCGAAGGCCTGCAACGGGTCGCCGTCGGTGCGGCGTTACTCAACATGCCGGTTCGCGTAGGCGATACCGTCACTGACGATGATATCAGTAATACCATCCGTGCCTTGTTTGCCACTGGCAACTTCGAGGACGTGCGCGTACTGCGCGATGGTAATACCTTGATCGTTCAGGTTAAGGAACGCCCTACCATAGCCAGCATCACCTTCTCCGGTAACAAGTCGGTGAAGGACGATATGCTCAAGCAGAACCTGGAAGCCTCTGGCGTCCGGGTTGGCGAGGCGCTCGACCGCACCACGATCTCCAGTATTGAAAAAGGCCTGGAAGACTTCTATTACAGCGTCGGTAAATACAGCGCCTCGGTGAAAGCCGTGGTAACGCCGTTGCCGCGTAACCGTGTTGACCTGAAACTGGTGTTCACGGAAGGGGTTTCCGCCAAAATTCAACAAATCAACATCGTCGGCAACCATGCCTTCACCAACGATGAGCTGATTTCACGCTTCCAACTGCGTGATGAGGTGCCGTGGTGGAACGTGGTTGGCGATCGCAAATACCAGAAGCAGAAACTGGCGGGCGATCTCGAAACCCTGCGCAGCTTCTACCTAGACCGCGGTTATGCCCGCTTCAACATTGATTCGACGCAGGTCAGCCTGACGCCGGACAAAAAAGGCATTTACATCACCGTCAACATTACCGAAGGCGATCAGTACAAGCTTTCCGACGTGGTGGTGAACGGCAACCTGGCGGGCCATTCGGCCGAAGTCGCCCAGTTGACCAAAATCGAGCCGGGCGAACTGTACAACGGTAGCAAAGTGACCAAGATGGAAGACAACATCAAGAAGATGTTGGGCCGTTACGGTTATGCCTATCCGCGGGTACAGACCCAGCCTGAAATCAACGACGCCGACAAGACCGTCAAGCTGCACGTCAACATCGATGCAGGCAACCGTTTCTATGTGCGTCGCATCAAGTTTGAAGGCAACGACACCAGTAAAGATTCCGTTCTGCGCCGTGAAATGCGTCAGATGGAAGGGGCGTGGCTGGGCAACGATCAGGTCGAACAGGGCAAAGAGCGTCTGAACCGCCTGGGTTACTTTGAAACCGTTGACGTTGAAACCCAACGTGTGCCAGGCACCGCCGACCAGGTTGACGTGACCTACAAGGTCAAGGAGCGCAACACCGGTACCTTCAACTTCGGCGTCGGCTACGGCACCGAAAGCGGCGTCAGCTTCCAGGTCGGCGTGCAGCAGGACAACTGGCTGGGTACCGGTTACTCGGTTGGCGTCAGCGGCACCAAGAACGATTACCAGACCTATGCAGAACTGTCCGCCACCAACCCGTACTTCACCGTTGACGGTGTCAGTCTGGGCGGTCGTATCTTCTACAACGACTTCAAGGCGGATGATGCGGATCTGTCCGACTATACCAACAGCAGTTACGGTGTAGACGGCACGCTGGGCTTCCCGATCAACGAGAACAACTCGCTGCGCGCCGGTCTGGGCTATGTGCATAACAGCCTGTCCGACATGCAGCCGCAGATCGCCATGTGGCGTTATCTCGAATCGATGGGCCAGGATCCGAACACCACGGATCGCGCCAGCTACAAGGCTGACGATTTCACGCTGAACCTGGGCTGGACTTACAACAATCTGGACCGTGGTTACTTCCCGACCTCCGGTAACCGCACCACCTTGAACGGTAAAGTCACCATTCCTGGTTCTGACAACGAATACTACAAAGTGACGTTGGACAGCGTGCAGTACGTGCCGATCAACGACGACCGTACCTGGGTTCTGCTGGGGCGTGGCCGTCTGGGCTATGCCGACGGTCTGGGCGGCAAGGAAATGCCGTTCTACGAGAACTTCTATGCCGGTGGTTCAAGCACCGTGCGTGGCTTCCAGTCCAATACCATTGGTCCGAAGGCGGTGTACTACAATTCCAACTCCTACAGCTGCAGCAACGGCACCAAGATTTGTGGTTCCGACGATGCGGTGGGCGGTAACGCGATGGCGGTGGCCAGCATGGAGTTGATTACCCCAACGCCGTTTATCAGCGAGAAGTACGCCAACTCGGTGCGCACGTCGCTGTTCGTCGATGCGGGTACCGTGTGGGATACCAACTGGGATAGCAGTCAAACCACCGGTTATGACATACCGGACTACAGCAAACCGGGTAACATCCGTGTTTCCGCCGGTATTGCATTGCAGTGGATGTCACCGCTTGGGCCGTTGGTGTTCTCTTATGCCAATCCGCTCAAGGATTACGAAGGCGACAAATCCGAACAGTTCCAGTTTAACATTGGTAAGACCTGGTAACGGGTCTCATCTCTGGGTTTAGCAGTAGCTAAGAATCACAGGTGCCAGACCGTCGGCGGAGCAGAGAGAGATAAGTCTCATTGTGTCTTGAGATAAGTCTGGCAGATTGTGTATTTCAAGTGTCATATGACACAAACGGGTGATGGTAAGGAGTTTATAGTGAAAAAGTGGTTGTGTGCCGCAGGCCTCGGTTTAGCAATGGCTGCTTCAGCGGGCGTTCAGGCAGCTGACAAGATTGCTGTCGTCAACGTTTCCAGCATTTTCCAACAGTTGCCAGCACGTGAGACCGTTGCTAAACAATTGGAAAACGAATTCAAGGGCCGCGCGGGCGAACTCCAGAACATGGAACGCAGCCTGCAAACCAAAATGCAGAAGTTGCAGCGTGATGGTTCTACCATGAAGGCAAGCGAACGCAGCAAGCTGGAAAAAGACGTGATGGCTCAACGCGAGCAGTTCTCTCAGAAAGCCCAGGCTTTTGAGCAGGACAACCGTCGTCGTCAAATGGAAGAACGTAACAAAATCCTGAGCCGTATTCAGGATGCAGTGAAATCTGTTGCCAGCAAAGAAGGCTATGACGTGGTGATCGACGCTAACGCCGTCGCTTACGCAGGCTCTTCAAAAGATATCACTGCTGACGTGCTGAAACAGGTTAAATAACAACATGCCTTCAATTCGACTGGCTGATTTAGCACAGCAGTTGGATGCACAATTGCACGGTGATGGCGATCTCGTCATCACCGGCATTGCTTCTATGCATTCGGCACAAGCGGGCCAAATCACGTTTTTGTCAGACAGCCGTTATCAAGAGCGGTTGTCCTCCTGCCAGGCCAGCGCCGTGGTGCTGACCGAAGCAGATTTGCCTCACTGCCGCAGCGCGGCACTGGTGGTGAAAAATCCTTATCTGACCTATGCGCGCATGGCGCAATTGATGGACACCACGCCGGCTCCGGCTCAGGATATCGCGCCGAGCGCGGTGATTGCTCCTGACGCACAGCTTGGCGAGCATGTTGCCGTCGGTGCCAATGCGGTGATTGAGTCGGGTGCCGTACTCGGCGATAACGTGGTTATCGGTCCCGGGTGTTTTGTCGGCAAGAATGCACACATTGGCGCAGGTACGCGTCTCTGGGCTAACGTTACCGTTTATCATGAGGTGGTCATCGGGCAGCAGTGCCTGATTCAGGCCGGAACGGTAATCGGCGCTGATGGTTTCGGTTATGCCAACGAGCGTGGCAACTGGATTAAAATTCCCCAGTTGGGCACGGTGATTATCGGCGATCGCGTTGAGATTGGCGCCTGCACCACCATCGATCGCGGTGCCTTGGATAACACTCATATCGGGAATGGTGTTATCATTGACAACCAATGCCAGATTGCACATAACGTGGTGATTGGTGAGAATACTGCCGTTGCCGGCGGCGTTATCATGGCCGGCAGCCTGAAAATTGGCCGCTATTGCCAGATCGGTGGCGCCAGTGTGATTAATGGTCACATGGAGATTGCCGACAAGGTGGTAGTGACAGGAATGGGAATGGTTATGCGACCAATCACCGAACCTGGGGTATACTCTTCGGGCATTCCGTTACAACCCAACAAAGTTTGGCGTAAAACCGCCGCGTTGGTGATGAATATCGATGAGATTAGCAAACGCTTAAAAGCTGTCGAACGAAAAGTCGGAAAAGACTAATCACTGCCGTCCGCCTGAGCCTTACTGGGTAGAAAAACGAAACGCGTTGGTCGCTCTATGGCGGCCAAAAGCGCAAATAGTTGTTAATTTGCGGCCTGCCTGATGATCTCCTTTTTGGGGTCAACGCAGGCCGTGTTGTTGATGCCATCAGATTTTAGAGACAGGAAGAGTATTTTGACTATCGACACTCATACTCTAGATATTGCAGAAATTTTGGAACTGCTCCCTCATCGTTACCCATTCTTGCTGGTTGACCGTGTACTTGAGTTTGAAGAGCATAAATATCTGCGTGCGGTGAAGAACGTTTCCGTAAACGAGCCGTTTTTCCAGGGGCACTTCCCTGGCAAACCGATTTTCCCTGGCGTATTGATCCTGGAAGCCATGGCGCAGGCCACCGGCATTCTGGCCTTCAAAAGCGTGGGTAAACTGGAACCGGGCGAGCTATATTACTTTGCCGGTATCGACGAAGCGCGCTTCAAGCGCCCAGTGGTACCTGGCGATCAGATGATCATGGAAGTCACTTTCGAGAAAACCCGCCGTGGTCTGACGCGCTTTAAAGGCGTGGCGACCGTTGACGGTAAAATTGTCTGCGAAGCAACCATGATGTGTGCCCGCAGCCGGGAGGCATAATCCGTGATAGACAAAACCGCCTTTATCCACCCAAGCGCAATTGTTGAAGAAGGCGCCGTTATCGGCGCTGGCGTGCATATCGGTCCCTTCAGTTACGTCGGCTCGCAGGTGGAAATCGGCGAGGGCACGCTGCTGAAGTCGCACGTTGTGGTCAATGGCATTACCAGGATTGGCCGCGACAATCAGATCTACCAGTTCGCTTCCATCGGTGAAGTGAACCAGGATCTGAAATACGCCGGTGAACCTACGCGTGTCGAAGTCGGCGATCGCAATCGCATCCGCGAAAGCGTCACCATCCACCGCGGCACGGCTCAGGGTAGCGGCGTAACCAAAGTGGGTAATGACAACCTGCTGATGGTCAACGTACACGTTGCTCACGACTGCGTGGTGGGTAATTCCTGCATTCTTGCCAACAATGCAACGCTGGCAGGCCATGTGGAAATTGACGATCATGCGATCATCGGCGGTATGACGGCCATTCATCAGTTCTGCATTATCGGCGCACACGTGATGGTTGGCGGCTGCTCCGGTGTTGCACAGGATGTGCCTCCTTTTGTCATCGCACAAGGCAACCACGCTACGCCGTTCGGCGTTAACGCGGTGGGCCTGAAACGCCGTGGATTTGATAAAGACGAAATGCAGGCGATTCGCAATGCCTACAAGATCCTTTATCGCAGTGAAAAAACGCTGGATGAAGCGAAAGCGGAAATCGAAGCCCTGGCACAGCAGCAGCCGGTGGTACAGCAATACCTTGATTTCTTTAATCGTTCCACCCGCGGTATCATTCGCTAACCCATGTCTAAGCGTCCATTGACTATCGGTTTGGTCGCCGGCGAAACGTCCGGTGATATTCTTGGCGCCGGATTGATCCGTGCGCTCAAGGCAAAACACCCTGACGCGCGTTTTGTCGGCGTTGCCGGCCCGTTGATGCAGGCCGAAGGGTGTGAAGCCTGGTATGAAATGGAAGAGCTGGCGGTGATGGGCATTGTGGAAGTGCTTGAGCGCTTGCCTCGCCTGTTGAAGATCCGCAAGGATCTTACCCGCCGCTTTAGCGAGCTTGCCCCCGATGTCTTCGTTGGCATTGATGCGCCGGACTTCAACATCACGTTGGAGGGGCGTCTGAAGCAACGCGGTATTCGCACCATCCATTATGTCAGCCCATCAGTGTGGGCCTGGCGTCAAAAGCGCGTTTTCAAAATTGGCAAAGCGACCGATCTGGTATTGGCGTTTCTCCCTTTTGAAAAAGCGTTTTACGATCGTTTCAACGTTCCCTGCCGCTTTATCGGCCACACCATGGCCGATGCCATGGCGTTGCAGCCCGACAAGCTGGCGGCGCGCGCCACATTGGGCATTGACCCTCAGGCCCGCTGTCTGGCGTTGTTGCCGGGCAGTCGCGGTGCGGAAGTGGAAATGCTCAGCGCGGATTTCCTTAGAACTGCCCAGTTGCTGCGTACGCGCTATCCCGACCTGGAGATTGTGGTTCCGCTGGTCAATGCCAAACGGCGTGAACAGTTTGAACGCATCAAGGCGGAAGTAGCGCCGGAACTGCCGGCGCATTTGCTTGACGGCAAAGGGCGTGAGGCGATGCTGGCCAGCGACGCCGCGTTGCTGGCGTCTGGTACCGCCGCGCTGGAGTGCATGCTGGCAAAATGCCCGATGGTGGTCGGTTACCGCATGAAGCCGTTTACCTTTTGGCTGGCGGAGCGGTTGGTGAAGACCCCGTATGTCTCATTGCCGAACCTGCTGGCCGGGCGCGAAATCGTCACCGAGCTGTTGCAGCATGACTGCGTGCCGGACAAGCTGGCCGCCGCGCTGCTGCCTCTGCTGGAAGATAGCCCGCAAGCGGAGCAGTTGAAACAGACATTCCTTGAATTGCACCAGAGCATTCGCTGTGGCGCTGACGAACAGGCCGCTCAGGCTGTGTTGGAGCTGGCAAAAGCATGATTGAACCCTTTGTTTATCCGACGGCGCAATGTATCGCCGGCGTAGACGAGGTCGGGCGCGGCCCGTTGGTCGGTGCGGTAGTGACTGCCGCAGTGATCCTCGATCCGGCACGTCCTATCGTTGGCCTGGCCGATTCCAAAAAGCTGAGTGAAAAACGTCGCCTGGCGTTGTACGACGAAATTATCGACAAAGCCCAGGCCTGGAGCCTTGGCCGAGCAGAACCTGCTGAAATCGACAGTTTGAACATTCTGCACGCCACGATGCTGGCGATGCAGCGAGCGGTGGCCGGTTTGGCGATAACGCCGGATCTGGTGCTGATAGACGGCAACCGTTGCCCGAAACTGCCGATGCGTTCGCAAGCGGTAGTGAAGGGCGATAGCCGGGTTGCCGAAATCAGTGCCGCGTCGATTCTGGCCAAGGTGACGCGCGATCGCGAAATGGCCGAACTGGATCTGTCGTTCCCGGCTTACGGCTTTGCCCAGCATAAAGGCTATCCGACCGCGTTCCATTTGGAAAAGCTGGCGCAGTATGGTGCGACGCAGCATCATCGACGCAGTTTTGCACCGGTAAGAAGAGCGCTGGAAGCCGCACCTTTTGCTGAATAAAATGTAACGTGCGTTACCCCGCAGCAGGATGACAAATACCCTGGTAGCGGCTTGACGCCACGTTATGACATTCACACATTTCTGGTATCAGGATATGGCCGAACCCCGTTTTATTCACTTACGCGTTCACAGCGACTACTCGATGATCGACGGGCTCGCCAAAGTCGGGCCGTTGGTGAAAAGAGCCGCTGCGTTAGCCATGCCGGCCCTGGCAATCACCGACTTCACCAACCTGTGCGGTCTGGTCAAGTTTTATGGCAGCGCGCACGGCGCCGGTATCAAACCGATCATTGGCGCAGATTTCCATGTGCAAAGCGATGTGCTGGGCGATGAGCTGGCGCAGCTTACCGTACTGGCCGCCAACAACGACGGCTATCAGAACCTGACCTTGCTGATCTCCCGCGCCTATCAACGCGGTTACGGCGCCGCCGGTCCTATCATCGACCGTGACTGGCTGGTAGAACACCGCGAAGGGCTGATATTGCTATCCGGCGGGCGGATGGGCGACGTTGGCAAATTTCTGCTGCGCGGCAACCACGCGCAGGTTGAGCAGTGTCTGGCGTTCTATCAGCAGTATTTCCCCGATAACTACTACCTGGAGCTGATCCGCACCGGGCGGCCGGATGAAGAAAACTACCTGCACGCCGCGGTAGCCCTGGCGACCGAGCGTGATTTACCGGTGGTGGCGACCAACGATGTGCGTTTTCTGGTTGAAGACGATTTCGACGCCCATGAAATCCGCGTGGCGATCCACGACGGCTTCACCCTTGATGACCCTAAACGTCCGCGCAATTACAGCCCGCAGCAATACATGCGCAATGAAGACGAGATGTGCGAGCTGTTTGCCGATATTCCCGAAGCGTTGATCAACAGCGTTGAAATCGCCAAACGCTGTAACGTCACCATTCGTCTGGGTGAATACTTCCTGCCGCAATTCCCAACCGGTGATATGACTACCGAAGACTTTTTGGTAGCCAAATCCAAAGAAGGGCTGGAAGAACGTCTGGAGTTCCTGTTCCCCGATCCTGAAGTCCGTGCCCAACGTCGGCCAGAATACGATGAGCGTCTGGATATCGAACTGAAGGTGATCAACCAGATGGGGTTCCCCGGTTACTTCCTGATCGTAATGGAGTTCATCCAGTGGTCGAAGGATAACAACGTGCCGGTAGGGCCAGGGCGAGGCTCCGGCGCCGGCTCGCTGGTGGCCTATGCGTTGAAGATCACCGACCTCGACCCGCTGGAATTCGATCTGCTGTTCGAACGTTTCCTTAACCCTGAACGTGTTTCGATGCCTGACTTCGACGTCGATTTCTGCATGGAAAAACGCGATCTGGTGATTGAGCACGTGGCGGAGATGTACGGTCGCGAAGCGGTATCACAGATTATTACCTTCGGCACCATGGCGGCCAAAGCGGTAATTCGCGACGTTGGCCGCGTGCTGGGCCATCCATACGGGTTTGTCGACCGCATTTCAAAACTGGTGCCGCCCGATCCGGGCATGACGCTGGAAAAGGCCTTTGCCGCCGAACCGCAGTTGCCGGAAATCTACGAAGCGGACGAAGAGGTCAAGGCGCTGATCGACATGGCGCGCAAACTGGAAGGGGTGACGCGTAACGCCGGGAAGCACGCCGGCGGCGTGGTGATCGCGCCGACCAAGATCACCGATTTTGCTCCGCTGTATTGCGACGCGGAAGGCAACCATCCGGTTACCCAGTTCGATAAAAACGACGTGGAATACGCCGGGCTGGTGAAGTTCGACTTCCTTGGCCTGCGTACCCTGACCATCATCGACTGGGCGCTGGAGATGATCAACAAGCGGCGCGCCAAGACCGACCTGCCGCCGATCGACATCGCCGCTATCCCGCTCGACGACAAGAAAAGCTTCGATATGCTGCAACGCTCGGAAACCACTGCGGTATTCCAGCTTGAATCGCGCGGCATGAAGGATCTGATCAAGCGTCTGAAACCGGACTGCTTCGAAGACATGATCGCTCTGGTGGCGCTGTTCCGTCCGGGGCCGTTGCAATCTGGCATGGTGGATAACTTTATCGACCGTAAGCACGGCCGTGAAGAGATCTCCTACCCGGACATTCAATGGCAGCATGAGTCGCTGAAACCGGTACTGGAGCCAACCTACGGCATCATCCTGTATCAGGAACAGGTGATGCAGATTGCCCAGGTGCTGGCTGGCTATACGCTGGGCGGCGCGGATATGCTGCGTCGTGCGATGGGTAAAAAGAACCCGGTCGAAATGGCCAAGCAGCGTGGCGGTTTTGAAGATGGGGCGAAAGCGCGGGGCATTGACGGTGAACTGTCGATCAAGATCTTCGATCTGGTAGAGAAGTTCGCGGGATACGGCTTTAACAAATCCCACTCCGCGGCCTATGCGCTGGTATCTTATCAGACGCTGTGGCTGAAGGCGCACTACCCGGCCGAGTTTATGGCGGCGGTGATGACCGCCGATATGGACAACACCGACAAGGTGGTCGGGCTGGTGGATGAGTGCTGGCGGATGGGGCTAAAAATCCTGCCGCCAGACATCAATAGTGGCCAATACCACTTCCACGTCAATGACGACGGCGAAATCGTTTACGGTATCGGCGCGATTAAAGGTGTGGGGGAAGGGCCAATTGAAGCTATTATTGAAGCGCGCAACAGCGGCGAACAGGGTTACTTCAAGGACTTGTTCGACCTTTGCGCGCGTTCTGATATCAAAAAGCTGAACCGCCGCATTCTGGAAAAGCTGATCATGTCCGGGGCGTTTGACCGCCTGGGACCGCATCGCGCTGCGCTGATGAATTCGCTCGGTGACGCGCTGAAAGCGGCCGATCAGCATGCCAAAGCCGAGGCCATCGGCCAGGTGGATATGTTTGGCGTGCTGGCGGAAGCGCCGGAGCAGGTTGAGCAATCTTATGCCAACGTTGCACCGTGGCAAGAGCAGGTGGTGCTGGACGGTGAGCGGGAGACGCTGGGGCTGTATCTGACCGGCCACCCGATTACCCAGTACCTTAAGGAAATCGAACGTTACGCCGGTGGCCAGCGTTTGAAAGACATGCACCCGACGGATCGGGGCAAAATGACCACCGCCGTTGGCTTGGTGGTCGCTGCGCGGGTGATGGTCACCAAGCGTGGCAATCGCATCGGGATTTGTACGCTGGATGACCGTTCCGGGCGTCTGGAAGTGATGCTTTTCACCGATGCGTTGGAAAAATACCAGCATTTGTTGGAAAAAGACCGTATCCTGATTGCCAGTGGACAGGTCAGCTTTGATGACTTTAGCGGCGGGCTTAAAATGACTGCCCGTGAGCTCATGGACATCAGCGAAGCACGTGAAAAATACGCTCGCGGGCTTGCTATCTCGCTGACTGACAGGCAAATTGATGACCAGCTTTTGAACCGTCTCCGTCAGTCGTTGGAACCCCATCGCTCGGGGACGATTCCAGTGCATCTCTACTATCAACGGATCGACGCACGGGCCAAGCTGCGTTTTGGCGCAACCTGGCGTGTGACGCCCACCGACCGCTTGTTGATAGATTTGCGGACTTTGGTAGGCAATGAGCAGGTGGAACTGGAATTTGACTAAAATAGGAATACTATGAGTCTGAATTTTCTTGATTTTGAACAGCCGATTGCAGAGCTGGAAGCGAAAATTGACTCGCTGACTGCAGTCAGCCGTCAAGACGAAAAATTAGATATTAATCTGGACGAAGAGGTTCAGCGCCTGCGTGAAAAGAGCGTTGAGCTGACGCGCAAGATTTTTTCCGATCTTGGGGCCTGGCAAGTTGCCCAATTGGCACGCCATCCGCGCCGTCCTTACACCCTGGATTATATCAAACACATCTTTACCGACTTCGAAGAGTTGGCCGGCGACCGCGCCTATGCCGATGACAAGGCGATCGTCGGTGGGATCGCGCGTCTGGACGGTCGGCCGGTGATGATCATCGGGCACCAGAAGGGGCGCGAAACCAAAGAGAAAATCCGCCGCAACTTCGGTATGCCGGCACCGGAAGGTTACCGTAAGGCGCTGCGCCTGATGGAGATGGCGTCACGCTTCAAGATGCCGATCATCACCTTCATTGACACTCCGGGCGCCTACCCGGGCGTGGGTGCAGAAGAGCGCGGCCAGTCGGAAGCGATTGCCCGCAACCTGCGTGAGATGTCGCGTCTGCAGGTGCCGGTGATCTGTACGGTTATTGGCGAAGGCGGCTCCGGTGGCGCGTTGGCGATCGGCGTTGGCGATAAAGTGAATATGCTGCAGTACAGTACCTACTCGGTGATCTCGCCGGAAGGCTGTGCCTCGATTCTGTGGAAAAGCGCTGACAAAGCGCCAATCGCCGCAGAAGCGATGGGCATCACCGCGCCGCGTCTGAAAGAACTGAAGCTGATTGATTCGGTGATCCCGGAACCGCTGGGCGCGGCTCATCGCGACGTGCCGGCGATAGCTGCATCGCTGAAGGCACAGTTGCTGGCCGATCTGACCGATCTCGACGGGTTGAACACCGAAGAGTTGCTCAATCGCCGCTATCAGCGCCTGATGAACTACGGCTACTGCTGATAAGCGCTTGCCACACCAAACCGCCTCCGGGCGGTTTTTTTACGTCTGTCTATTTTGCTTTATGCTTTATAAGGTTGTATTGGCCGTTTACTGACAGGAGCAGCACCATGAATATTATCGCGATCATGAGCCCGATGGGCGTTTACTACAAAGATGAACCGATACGCGAGCTGCATCAGGCGCTGTCTGTCATGGGGTTTCAACTGGTGTATCCGCAAGGCAGCGCAGATCTGCTGAAGCTGATTGAACACAATGCGCGCATCTGCGGCGTGATTTTCGACTGGGACGAGTACAGTCTGGAACTGTGCAGCGAAATCAACGAACTCAATGAATACTTGCCGTTGTATGCGTTCATCAACACCCATTCGACTTTCGACGTCAGCCTGCATGAAATGCGCATGGTGCTGTATTTCTTTGAGTACGGCCTGAATGCGGCGCAGGATATTGCCCAGCGTATCCGCCAGTACACCGATGAATACATCGACACTATCACGCCACCGCTGACCAAGGCGCTGTTCACCTACGTCAAGGAAGGCAAATACACCTTCTGTACCCCTGGCCATATGGCAGGCACCGCGTTTCAGAAAAGCCCGGTCGGCTGTCTGTTCTACGACTTTTTTGGCGCCAATACGCTGAAGGCCGACGTCTCGATTTCGGTGACCGAACTGGGTTCGCTGCTCGATCATACCGGCCCGCACCTGGAAGCCGAAGAGTATATCGCCCGCACCTTTAACGCCGAGCAGAGCTATCTGGTGACCAACGGCACCTCGACCGCCAACAAGATTATTGGCATGTACTCGGCACCGGCGGGTAGCACGGTATTGATCGACCGCAACTGCCACAAATCGCTGTGTCATCTGTTGATGATGAGCGATATCGTGCCAATTTACCTGCGCCCGCTGCGTAATGCCTACGGCATTCTCGGCGGCATCCCACGGCGGGAGTTCAGCCGCGAGAGTATCAGCAGTCGCATTGCGGAAACCGCTAATGCCAGTTGGCCGGTGCATGCGGTGATCACCAATTCCACCTATGACGGCCTGCTGTATAACACCGACTTTATCAAGCAGACGCTGGAGGTGCCGTCGATCCATTTTGACTCCGCCTGGGTGCCATACACCAATTTTCACCCCATCTATAGCGGCAAGAGCGGTATGAGCGGCGAGCGTATCGCCGGTAAGGTGATTTACGAAACCCAGTCGACGCACAAATTATTGGCGGCGTTCTCGCAAGCCTCGATGATACATATCAAGGGGGATTACGATGAAAGTACCTTCAATGAAGCTTATATGATGCATACCACCACCTCGCCGCATTACGGCATCGTGGCATCAATGGAAACCGCTGCGGCGATGCTGCGTGGCAATCCGGGGCGGCGGATGATCAACCGCTCGGTAGAGCGTGCCCTGCATTTCCGCCGTGAGGTACAGCGGTTGCGCGCGGAAAGTGACGGCTGGTTTTTTGACATCTGGCAACCGAAAGAGATCGATCAGGCCGAATGCTGGGCGTTGTCGCCGGACGAAAACTGGCATGGTTTCGGCAACACCGACCGCGATCACCTGTTCCTCGATCCGATCAAGGTGACCATTTTGACACCCGGCATGAATGAGTTGGGGGGATTGGCGGAAAGTGGTATTCCGGCGGCGCTGGTGGCCAAGTATCTCGACGAACGGGGTATCGTGGTAGAAAAAACCGGTCCTTATAACCTGCTGTTTCTGTTCAGCATCGGTATTGATAAAACCAAGGCGATGAGCCTGTTGCGCGGCTTGACCGATTTTAAACGCGCTTTCGATCTTAACCTGCGGGTGAAGAATATGCTGCCGGATCTGTACGCCGAAGATCCCGACTTCTATCGCAATATGCGTATCCAGGATCTGGCCGCCGGCATCCACCGGCTGATTTGCCAGCACGACTTGCCGCGCCTGATGCAACGCGCGTTCGACGTCTTGCCACAAATGTGCCTGACCCCGCACCAGATGTTCCAGCAGCAGGTGCGCGGCAACGTTGAAAGCTGTAAAATAGATCAACTGATAGGCAGAGTGGCGGCAAACATGATCCTGCCATACCCGCCAGGGGTGCCGTTGGTGATGCCGGGAGAAATGATCACCGAAGAAAGCCGGGCGGTGCTGGATTTTCTGCTGATGCTGTGTTCGATTGGCAAGCGTTATCCGGGGTTTGAAACCGACATTCATGGTACCAAAGTGACCGACGACGGGCGCTATCTGGTGAAGGTGCTGAAAGATCCGCTGTGATTCAGGCAAACTCGCGACAGATAAGCCGCTCGCTGGCGTGCGGTAACGGCTCATGCGTCAGGCCGCAAAAGCCGTGCCCTTCGCGCCGCTGATGGTAGCGGCAGCGGTGACATTCACCAAACAGCGCAGCGTCGCCTTGCTTTTGTAACTGGCGCAGTAACTGCGTCAGTAATGCCAACAGATCATCGCCGTCGTTGCCCATCGCCTGCTGCGCCTCGCGTAGATAGGCCGGAGGAAACAGCGCGTCCATCAATTCACGCGCTTTGTCGGTCAGCTGCAATCGTACGCTGCGGCGATCTTTAACGTCCGCCATCCGGGCGATCAGCCCGTTACTCTCTAATTTTTTTAACGATTGCGACACCGTACCCTTGGTGAGTCCAAGGTAATCCGCCACCGCCATCGGCGTGTTGGAATAGTGATTGCAGCGCGCCAGATAATACAGCGCACTCAGCTGCACCGGCGGCAAGGCGGCCAGCTCCTCATGACTGCGCAGCCAGCTGCGCTGCAGGCTATTCAGGCGTTCCAGCAAATCAAACAGTGTCAGCATAATCCCCTCGTTATCGTCGCTAGATAGTATCGATTGAAAACTATATTGACAAGCAGTAGCGATGACCTTATCGTGCATTTGGTTTCGATTCGAAACTAAATGGGGTATCAACTTACCCACAAGGTCATAACAAGGAGAATTATCATGACTAAAGCCGTTTTCTATCATGCCGGTTGCCCGGTTTGCGTGAGTGCAGAACAACAGCTGTTGGCACTGCTGCGTGATGATGTCGTCGTGGATGTGGTGCATCTGGGCGAGCAGCCGGCCAGCATTGCCGATGCCGAACGGGCAGGGGTGAAGAGCGTGCCTGCGCTGGTGGTGGATGGTCAGGTGTTGCATATCAACTTTGGTGCGGCGCTGGCAGATCTGTCAGGCTGAACGCCAGGTTGACTACGGTATTGTTTCAAGCCCCGTTTGCTCAGCGGGGCTTTTTACTATTCGGCCTTTTGCCGATTGACCTCGGTCGGACTCATCGCCTAACGTAGCTCATCCAACCTTACATCAGGAGTTAGTATGTTGGCTTTACGTCAGGTGCATCACATTGCAATCATTGCTTCCAATTATGCCGTCAGTAAGCACTTTTACTGCCAGATACTGGGTTTTACCCTGCAAGGCGAGTTTTATCGCCAGGAGCGCGACTCCTGGAAGGCCGATCTGGCGCTGAATGGCCAATATACCCTCGAACTGTTTTCCTTTCCGTCACCGCCGCTGCGTGTCAGCCGTCCGGAGGCATGTGGCCTGCGCCATCTGGCGTTTAGCGTCGACGATATCGAGCAGTCGATTGCGCATTTACAGGCTGCTGGCGTGGCATGCGAAACGGTACGCGTTGACCCTTATACCGGGGCACGCTTCACATTCTTCAGCGATCCTGACGGCTTGCCGCTAGAGTTATATGAACAATGAATGCTTAATCGACATGGCGCAGCCCAAGTCGCAGGAGGTTATGGTATTATCGCGCGCTTGCTTCGTGTCCCCTTTGAGTTATTTCCGCCATGCAACAGCCTGTATTTCGCGTCGGAGAGTGGCTGGTTACTCCAGCAAATAATCAAATCAGCCGTGATGGGCGTCAGAAGACGCTGGAGCCACGTTTAATCGATATGCTGTTCTACTTTGCTCAGCATCCGGACGTGGTGTTGAGTCGTGATGAGCTGATCGATAACGTCTGGAAACGCAATATCGTCACCAATCATGTGGTGACGCAGAGCATTTCCGAACTGCGCAAGTATTTGAAAGACGGCGATGGCAACGGCCGTGAATACATTGTCACCGTGCCCAAGCGTGGTTATAAGCTGGCTGCGCCGGTCATGTGGTGCGAAGAGGGCGAACTGCTACCGCCGGCAGCGCCGCAGGTGGCGGTGATTACCCATGAGCCGGAAGATGGCGGCGAAGATGATGCGCAAGACTATATTCCGCCGCGCCCGGCGGCAAAACCTGCCGAGCCGGCGCGTAACGGCAGGCGATTTTATCAACGCTCGCCATTTTGGGTATGGTTGAGCTTCCTGGCCGCACTCAGCGCCTGCGTGGCGTTTGTCGGTATTGCGACCTTGTCGCAGCGGGTACCGGTAGCAACCATGCCGATGCTGCTTAATCCGCGGGATATCGATATCCGCATTCAAGGCGGCAACAGCTGCAGCAACTGGATGCCGCAGCTTTCCTACGTGGTTGGCCTCAGTGAGCTGATTGCCGACTCCCTCAATACCTACTCCACCTTTTTGGTCCACGATCAAACCAACTATAACTACGGCGGGCCGAGCAGTTCAGGCAAGTCGCTGACCATCGAATTCGTCAACCAGCGCCACTACCGCGCCCAGCAATGTTTCCTGTCGGTAAAGCTGGTGGATAACGCCGATAGCGCCATCATGCTGGATAAACGTTACTTTATCACCACGGATAATCAGCTCAAGATCCAGGCCGATTTGCTAAACAGCATGTCGGTGGCGCTGAAGCAACCGTGGCCGCCGCAGTTGCTAAAGCGTCTGAACGATGTGCTGCCGCAGCAGGGGCCGGCCTTGCAGCAGTTTTATCAGGCGCACCAGCTGTTGATTCAGGGGGATGTTGAATCCCTGACGCGTGCTAGTGAACTGCTCAGCGCGCTGATGAAAAGCGCGCCTGATTTTATCTATAGCGGGGCAGAAAAAGCGCTGGTTGACGTATTAAGAAACTCATATCAACCGTTTGACAGTCAGCAATCGCAGCAGCTGCGTGATGAGATCTCGCGGCTGGAAAAGCTGCCGCAATTGCAAGACAGCCCTATCTTGCAGCAGATATATACCGTGGAAGCGCTGGGGCAGGGAAGAATCGACGACGCCTACCGAGCGATAAATAAGGCTATCGATATGCAAATGTCGTGGATTAATTATGTTCTGCTGGGCAAGGTGTATGAAATGCAGGGGCGAAATCATTTGGCGGCAGACTCTTACATCACCGCTTTTAATTTGCGCCCTGGGGAAAATACCCTGCATTGGATAAGAAATGGCGTATTCCAAACCTCAATTTCTGCGGTCGTACCTTATTTGTCTCATTACGATGCCGATAAATAACCTGGTCATTGCTTTCGACTAGCGCAGCGTTACCGAGGACGTTATATTTAATGTGACGTTGTGTTGTCGTTTTGTAATTCAATAAGTACTTTCCAGAGAGGGTATTTTTCATTTGTTAATTATTTTAACCTGGCTAATCAGCTGTTTTTATTGGCTGTTTACCTTTTCTTGATATGAGCTTGGCATATTTATATGTTACTGCAAAACCTCAACTTATCATTTGTATGATCATGAGTGTAATATCACTTTATCTTTAGGATTTTATATTCTCGTCTGTTTAACATTCTGAGCATCAAGTCAGGTCGCTGATTGTTGGTTTATCGCCCTGGCTTATAAAAAATGACACTCAGGAGAACAGACATGGCTTCATCCAAGAAGATAGGGCTTATTGCCTGCACCGGCGTGGTCGCCGGGAATATGATGGGGAGCGGGATTGCGCTATTACCCGCGAACCTGGCAAGTATCGGCTCCATTGCCATTTGGGGCTGGGTGATATCTATTATTGGTGCGATGTCGTTGGCCTATGTTTACGCCAGACTTGCCACTAAAAATCCACAACAGGGTGGCCCTATTGCCTACGCCGGGGAAATATCGCCGGCCTTTGGCTTCCAGACCGGCGTTCTGTATTACCATGCCAACTGGATTGGCAATCTGGCCATCGGCATTACCGCCGTTTCCTACCTTTCTACCTTCTTCCCCGCGCTGAATAATCCGGTACCGGCAGGCATTGCCTGTATTGCTATCGTCTGGGTGTTCACCTTTGTCAATCTGCTCGGCGGATCCTGGGTCAGCCGTTTGACCACCCTTGGCCTGGTGCTGGTGTTGATCCCGATTGTGGTGACCGCCATTGCCGGCTGGCACTGGTTTGACGTCGCTACCTATCAGGCGAACTGGAATACCTCCACCACCACTGACAGTCACGCAGTGGTTAAAAGTATTCTGCTGTGTCTGTGGGCCTTCATCGGTGTGGAATCTGCTGCGGTCAGCACCGGCATGGTAAAAAATCCGAAACGCACCGTACCGTTGGCCACCATGTTGGGGACCGGTCTGGCCGGCATTATCTATATCGCCGCCACCCAGGTATTGAGCGGCATGTACCCTGCCAGCCAAATGGCCGCCAGTGGCGCACCGTTTGCCATCAGTGCCTCCACCATTATGGGCGGTTGGGCCGCGCCAATGGTCTCAGCCTTCACCGCCTTCGCCTGTCTGACCTCGCTGGGCTCGTGGATGATGCTGGTAGGCCAGGCCGGGGTTCGTGCCGCCAATGACGGTAACTTCCCGAAAGTGTACGGCGAACTGGATAAAAACGGCATACCGAAGAAAGGCCTGCTGCTGGCCAGCTGCAAAATGACCGCGTTAATGGTGCTGATCACCCTGATGAGCTCCAACGGCGGCAAGGCATCCGACCTGTTTGGCGAACTGACCGGCATCGCGGTACTGCTGACCATGCTGCCTTACTTCTACTCGTGCGTAGACCTGATTCGCTTTGAAGGCGTCAATGTTCGCAACCTGTTGAGCCTGATCGCTTCCATCTGCGGCTGTGGCTTCTGCTTCATCGCCTTGATGGGTGCCAATTCGTTCGAACTGTCCGGCACCTTTATCGTCAGCCTGATCATCCTGATGTTCTACGCCCGGAAAATGAATACCCGTCAGGTTGCCAACGCGGCAGCTATCGAAGACAACGCAGCGGCCAAAGCGCACTGATCCACCGCCTCTGACCAACTGATATGACCTCAGCCTCTTTCTTTCCGACCTGTCTCGCGATGGGAAGGGGCTTGCTTTGCCAGGAGAAATGCTTATGAACGTTATCGCCATCATGAATCACATGGGTGTCTACTTTAAAGAAGAGCCGATCCGTGAACTGCATCAGGCGTTGGAAGGACTGGATTTCCGCATTGTTTATCCTAACGATCGCGAAGACCTGCTCAAACTGATCGAAAATAATGCCCGCCTGTGCGGGGTGATTTTCGACTGGGACAAATACAATCTGGAGCTGTGCGAAGAAATCAGCCAGCTCAATGAATACATGCCGCTTTACGCCTTTGCCAATACCTACTCGACGCTCGATGTCAGCCTGAACGATCTGCGCATGCAGGTACGTTTCTTTGAATACGCGCTGGGCGCGGCGCAGGATATTGCTGCCAAAATCAAGCAAAACACCGATGAATACATCGATACCATTCTGCCGCCGTTGACCAAGGCGTTGTTCAAATACGTGCGAGAAGGCAAATACACCTTCTGTACCCCAGGCCATATGGGGGGCACCGCGTTCCAGAAAAGCCCGGTCGGCAGCCTGTTTTATGATTTCTTTGGCGCCAATACCATGAAGTCCGACGTGTCTATTTCGGTATCGGAACTGGGGTCGCTGCTGGACCACTCCGGCCCGCACAAAGAAGCCGAGGAGTATATTTCCCGCGTATTCAACGCTGAACGCAGCTACATGGTGACCAACGGCACCTCCACCGCCAATAAAATCGTCGGCATGTACTCGGCGCCAGCGGGCAGCACGGTGCTGATTGACCGCAACTGCCACAAATCGCTGACGCACCTGATGATGATGAGCGACATCACGCCGATCTACTTCCGACCAACCCGTAACGCCTACGGCATTCTCGGCGGCATCCCGCAGAGCGAATTTAGCCGTGCCACCATCGCCAAACGGGTAAAAGAAACGCCGAACGCGACCTGGCCGGTGCATGCGGTGATCACCAACTCGACCTACGATGGTCTGCTGTACAACACCGATTTTATTAAAAACACGCTGGACGTTAAATCCATTCACTTTGATTCCGCCTGGGTGCCGTATACCAATTTCCACCCGATTTATAAAGGCAAGTGCGGCATGAGCGGCGGCCGTGTGGAAGGCAAGGTGATTTATGAAACCCAATCCACCCATAAATTGCTGGCGGCATTCTCACAGGCATCGATGATCCACGTGAAGGGCGACATCAACGAAGAAACCTTCAATGAAGCCTATATGATGCACACCACCACCTCGCCGCATTACGGCATCGTGGCGTCGACCGAAACCGCGGCGGCGATGATGAAGGGCAATGCCGGCAAGCGTCTGATCAACGGTTCGATTGAACGTGCCATCCGCTTCCGCAAGGAGATCAAACGACTGAACGTTGAGTCCGACGGTTGGTTCTTTGACGTTTGGCAGCCGGAGCATATCGATGAGCCGGAGTGCTGGCCGCTGCGTTCGGACAGCGCCTGGCACGGGTTCAAAAACATCGATAACGAGCATATGTATCTCGACCCGATCAAGGTGACCATTCTGACGCCAGGGATGAGCAAAGAAGGGACCATGCAATCGTTCGGTATCCCGGCCAGCATTGTGGCCAAGTATCTGGATGAGCGCGGCATTATCGTTGAAAAAACCGGTCCGTATAACCTGTTGTTCCTGTTCAGCATTGGTATCGACAAAACCAAGGCGCTCAGCCTGCTGCGTGCCATGACCGACTTCAAGCGCTCGTTCGATCTGAACCTGCGGGTGAAAAACATGCTGCCGTCGCTGTATCAGGAAGCGCCTGAGTTCTATGAAAACATGCGCATTCAGGATCTGGCTCGCAATATTCACCAGTTGGTCGAGCAGCATAACCTGCCGGATCTGATGTACCGCGCCTTTGAGGTGTTGCCAACCATGGTGATGAACCCGTATCAGGCATTCCAGAAAGAGCTGCACGGCGAGGTTGAGGAAGTGTATCTGGAAGAGATGGTTGGCAAGGTCAATGCCAACATGATTCTGCCTTATCCTCCAGGCGTACCGTTGGTCATGCCAGGTGAAATGCTGACCGAAGAAAGCCGGCCGGTACTGGAGTTCCTGCAAATGCTGTGCGAAATCGGCGCGCATTATCCGGGCTTCGAAACCGATATCCACGGCGCTTACCGTCAGGCGGATGGCCGCTACACCGTGAAGGTGCTGAAAAACGATAAGTAAGGCCAGCGTACCCGACATGGTTGGCGATGCATCAAGGCGGCTGAAAACACTGACGATGAATAGACGCAAGTCAATGCAGCGCGGTAGTGCAGGCAATCTGAAGGCAGCGTAATGATGACGGGGACCGAGGGAAGCGTTCGCGCTTCCCTTTTGCCGTGCAGTTCATCGACTGATGGGAGAAAACCATGAAAACACCCTCACAGCCGCGCGCAATCTACTATGTCGTAGCGATACAAATTTGGGAATATTTCAGCTTTTACGGCATGCGTGCGTTACTTATTCTCTATCTAACCCACCAACTCGGCTATTCTGACAGCCACGCCATCAATCTCTACAGCGCCTATGCTTCTCTGGTTTACGTTACGCCGATTCTCGGCGGTTGGCTGGCCGACCGCCTGCTGGGCAATCGCATCGCGGTGATTGCCGGTGCGGCGCTGATGACGCTAGGCCACGTGGTACTTGGACTGAGCGCGGTTTCCAGCCAGTCGCTGTATCTGGCGCTGGCGATTATCGTCTGCGGTTATGGCCTGTTTAAATCCAATATCAGCTGCCTGCTGGGCGAACTGTATCAACCGCACGATCCGCGTCGCGAAGGGGGGTTTTCGCTGTTGTACGCCGCGGGCAACGTCGGTTCGATCCTGGCACCGATCGCCTGTGGACTGGCGGCGGAACATTACGGCTGGCACGTTGGCTTTGCCCTGGCGGGTATCGGCATGTTTGCCGGTCTGATGATTTTTCTGTGTGGCAGCCGCCATTTTCAGCATACCCGTGGCGTCAATGTTGCCTTGATGCGGAGCAAAAGCGGAGGGGTGCCGCATTGGGGCTGGCTACTGCTCGCATTGCCGTTGTCGCCGCTGCTGTTCACCTTTTTATTTATTCACGACCTGGCCGGTTATTTGCTGGTTCTGGTATGCCTGGCGGCGGTGGTGCTGGTGGCGCGTATTCTGTGGCGGGTGGATGCGACGCAGCGGCGTGCGCTGTGGCAGATCGTCATACTGATGCTGCTGGGCACGCTGTTCTGGGCATTTGCTCAGCAGGGCGGCAGTTCGATCAGCCTGTTTATCGATCATTTCGTCGATCGTCGCTGGTTATCGTGGCAAGTACCTACCGCGCTGTTCCAGTCGGTGAACGCCTTTGCGGTGATGCTCGGCGGCGTGGCGCTGGCCTGGTTGATGAGCGCGGAGGGCGAGGGCAATCGTACGTTGCGCATTTGGTGCAAATTTGCCTTTGGCCTGCTGTTGATCGGCGTTGGGTTTATGCTGATGGCGCTCAACGCGCGGCTGGGGCACATTAACGGGCAAGCGTCGATGGGGCTGATGATTGCCGGCCTGGCGATGATGGGGTTCGCCGAACTGTTTATCGATCCGGTGGCCATGGCGCAGATCACCCGCTTGAATATCCCCGGTGCCACCGGCGTGCTGACCGGTATTTACATGTTGGCGACCGGTTCGGTGGCCAATTATCTGGCGGGCATTATCGCTAATCAGATGGCGGAAGATCGCCTCGGCGGCGCGGCGATCCAGGCCTACGGCAGCATTTTCAGCCAGATTGGCTGGGGGGCGGCCGGCAGCGCATTGCTGGTGATTGCCGTGCTGGTCGGTTGGTGGATGGTCGCTCGCCGCCTTGGCCGGGTGGTTAATGCTTGATTGATCGGGGGCGGCAGAGTTACCGTGCAGCAATGTGGATGTGATAAAGCCGAACAATGAAGACCAATCAATTAGTGACGCAGCTCGCAGAACAGCTGGGCGAGCACCGCCAGTGGCTGGTGGCGTTCAGCGGCGGGCTGGATTCCAGCGTATTGCTGCACTTGCTGGTGCAACTTCGCCAACGGCGGCCGGAGCTGCAATTGCGCGCGGTGCATGTGCACCACGGCCTGAGCGCCCTGGCCGATGACTGGGTCGCGCATTGCCAGCGGCAGTGTGCCAACTGGCAGGTGCCGCTGGTGGTGCAGTATGTGCAGGTGGAGAGTCGCGACGGCGGGCTGGAGGCTGCGGCGCGTACGGCGCGCTACCAGGCACTGCAACGGACGCTGTCGAGCGGTGAGGCCCTGCTGACGGCACAGCATCTCGACGACCAGTGCGAAACCTTTCTGCTGGCGCTAAAGCGCGGCAGCGGGCCGGCGGGGCTGGCGGCAATGGCGACGCACGGCACGCTGGGCGACTCCCCGTTGCTGCGTCCGCTGCTCGGGGTGAGCCGCCGGCAGTTGGAACAGTATGCCGCTCGGCAGCAACTCGACTGGATCGAGGATGACAGTAATCAGGATGCACGTTTCGACCGCAATTTTCTGCGCTTGCAGGTGCTGCCGCTATTGACGCAGCGCTGGCCGCACTTTGCCACTGCCGCTGCGCGCAGCGCCAGCCTGTGCGCCGAGCAGGAGCTGTTGCTTGACGAACTGCTGGCGGAGCAGTTGCAGGCGTTGACTGACCAAGAGCTGTCGATTGCCATAGACGGGTTACAGGCATGTTCTGCCCCGCGGCGTTTTGCATTGCTGCGCCGCTGGATAGCGCTCGCTGGTTTCACCATGCCGTCACGCGAGCAATTGCAACGGCTGTGGGACGAGGTGGCATTGGCGCGCGCCGACGCGGAACCGCAGCTGCAACTGGCCCATTACCAGGTTCGCCGTTACCGCCAGCGCCTGTATCTGCTGCCGCCGTTGGCAGACTTGTGCGCAGTGCATTTGCCCTGGTTCGACGCGGCGACGCTCGCTTTGCCAGATGGCCTGGGCAGCATCAGTCGTGGCGAAGGGGAGATTATCGTACGCGCACCGCAGCCGCAGCAGGCGGTGAGCGTGCGTTTTGGCGTTAGCGGCAGGTTACGTATCGCGGGGCGCAGACATTCGCGTTCGGCTAAAAAACTGTGGCAGGAATTGGCGATTGCGCCTTGGCAGCGTGAACGTATTCCGTTGATCTATTATGATGACTGCCTGATTGCCGCATTAGGGGTTTTTATCACCGAAGCCGGACAACCGGTGGCTGATGTCCCTGTATGGCGGCTGCGCTGGAATAAAAAATAAGCATCCCAAAGGAATAATCATGAAATTTGTCAGTGTTCTGCTGGCGGCGCTTGCCGTGTTCAGCCTGTCGGCTCTGGCCGCCGGCGATGCCGCAGCCGGCAAGGAGAAATCAGCCAGTTGCCTCGCCTGCCATGGTGCGAGCGGTAAAGTGTCGGTGCCGATGTACCCTAATCTGGCCGGGCAAAATGCCATGTACCTGGAGCACGCGCTGCAGGCCTATAAAAGCGGCGGCCGTTCCGGCGGGCAGGCGGAGGTGATGCGGGCGTACGTCTCCGGACTGTCGGACGCTGATATCGCCGATCTGGCGGCCTATTACGCTAGCCTCAAACCCTGAGAGCCCGCGGTGCAGAAATGACGAGGGCAGCCATTGGCTGCCCTGTGGGATGGGGTTACCGTGTGGCTCAGTCCGACAGGCTGACGACCACGGTACCGATTTGCGGATGGCTGAAACTCTTGATATGGTCCAGGCGCAGGCTACGTGCGCTGCCGCTTTGATCGATAATCAGATACTCAACGCCCTTGGTAAACTTCAGCTCACTGGCCTTGCCTTCAAGCGTTTCTCCGTCGCGTAACTCCAGCGTCAGGATGTAGTTATGCTGACAGGCGAGTTCCAGGCTTTCATAGTCATCGCAATTGATGGATTGGTACTCATCATTCATCAACATAGTCGCTCACCAATAAGTTAGCGGCGGCAAAGGCCGCCTGTTCCCTAACGGAGGACGGGAGTGCGCTATTCGCAGCAACATCGTCCAATGCCTTTAATACACATGCTAGCGCATCGGGCACGTAGCCAAGATCCCCACTGCCTATCTCGGCGTAAAAACGGCGTACTAACTCGCTGTATTGTTGCACAGTTACCTCCCTTAAGAACCTCTGCGTCATTGACGGCCCTGATGCAATGAAACTCAGGCTCTCAGAGTGTTAACCTATCCTAGAGGACTATAGCACAGGTGTTATTAAGTTATCAGCACCGTACCATATCGACAACGCCGAGCTTTCTCAGCGGAAACAGGTGAAATCAAGTACACTGTGCCCTGAAAATAATGAGGTTACCCATGGCGTTGAAAGCAACTATTTATAAAGCCACGGTCAATATCGCCGATATGGATCGTCACTTCTATCACGATGCGATGCTGACCATTGCCCAGCATCCATCAGAGACAGAACAGCGGATGATGTTGCGCCTGCTGGCGTGGATCTGCCACGCTGACGAACGGCTGACGTTTACCAAAGGGCTTAGCGCCGACGACGAACCGGAAATCTGGCAGCGCAATGACCATAACGGTCTGGAAATGTGGATCGAAATGGGGCTGCCGGATGAGAAGCGTATTAAGAAAGCCTGCAATCAGTCGCCACGCGTGGTGGTCTATGCCTATGGCGAACGCGCGGCTCGCGTGTGGTGGCAGTCGATGCAAAGTAAGGTCGCTAACCACAAAAACCTGAGCATTCGGTTTTTGGATGATGAACAATTGGCCCGTCTGACGGCGCTGGCCAATCGCAATATGACGCTGCAAGCGACGTTGCAGGAAGGAACTATTTGGCTGTCTGATGCTCAGAATAGTCTGGAAATCCAGTTTGCCGAGTGGCAACAGGCGCAGGTGTAACCGTTGCTCGAACTGTCAAGAAATGTCGCCATAGCGGACCACGAGATTGAACTTACGGCCATTCGCGCGCAGGGCGCCGGTGGCCAGCATGTGAATAAAACCTCAACCGCCATCCATTTGCGCTTTGACATCCGGGCCTCCAGCCTGCCAGAGTATTATAAAGAAAGGTTATTGGCGCTTAATCATCATTTGATTACCGGCGACGGTGTGGTGATTATCAAGGCGCAGGAATACCGTAGTCAGGAATTAAATCGTGAAGCGGCACTGGCTCGGCTGGTGGCGCTGATTCGTCAGGCAATGGTGGTGGAAAAAACACGTAAAGCGACCAAACCCAGTAAAGGCGCGAAAAAACGCCGACTGGAAAACAAGGTGCGCAAAGGCGCGACAAAAGCGTTGCGTGGCAAGGTCCGCCCTTAAGGAATTTGGGTTATTTCCTTCATTATTGAAGGGAAGAGCGCAGTAGGAGAATAACTGTGAAGAAAATAACAATCGCGCTGTTTCTAGCCGCAGGCGCACTCTCTTTATTAGGCTGTAACAATCATTACCAGCCCAAGGAACAACCGCTGCAGCCAATGCAGCAAAGTTATCAGGGCATATTGCCTTGTGCCGACTGCTCTGGTCTGGAAACCTCATTATTCCTTGATGAAGACGGGACCTTTGTCCTGCAGGAAACCTACCTCGGCAGTAAGGATGGCGATCGCACGTTTGCCAGCTACGGTAGCTGGGCGCGTACCGCCGACAAGCTGGTGCTGACGGATAACAACGGCGAAAAACGTTATTTCCATCCGCAGGGCAAGGATCTGGCGCTGTTGGATCAAAGCGGCGCGCCGATCGTGTCGACGCTAAACTACCGCTTGCAACCGGTAGAGAAAAAACTGCCGAACACGCCAATGGCGCTGCGTGGCAGCTATAGCTATATGGCGGATGCGGCGGTATTTAAAGACTGCGCCACCGGCAAGACCTTCCCGGTAGCCAATAATCTGGCGCTGGAACAAGGCTATGCCAAGGCCGGTGCCGAAGGCGGCGAACCGGTATTCCTGATGCTGAATGGCCACTTTAGCGTACAGCCGTCGATGGAAGAGGGGCTGGTGGAGAAAGCGCTGGTGCCGGACGGGCAAATCAGGTTCGATAAAAACCAGAACTGCGCCAGCCGATAAGCGAAACGCGAAAAAAAACCCGCCAAGGCGGGTTTTTTGTTGGCCGTTGGTCGCGGGATGCCGACACGGTCCGGATTAACGCTGGATCTGCGCCAGCAGATACTCAACGATATCGCCGGTTTTTATCATCTGTTTTTCGCCGACGCGACGATTTTTGTATTCGATCTCGTCGCTATCCAGATTGCGGTCACCGATCACGATCGAGTGCGGCACGCCGATCAGTTCCATATCCGCGAACATCACGCCCGGGCGCTCTTTACGATCGTCGAGGATGACGTCGATACCGTGGCTGCGCAGTTCGGCGTACAGTTTTTCCGCCAGTTCCTGCACGCGGAATGACTTGTGCATGTTCATTGGCAGAATGGCGACGTGGAACGGCGCAATGGCGTCTGGCCAGATAATGCCGCGATCGTCGTGGTTTTGCTCGATGGCTGCCGCCACCACACGAGTAACGCCAATGCCGTAACAGCCCATGTTCAACAGCTGGTTACGACCGTCTTCACCCTGCACGGTTGCTTTCATCGCTTCCGAGTATTTGGTGCCGAGCTGGAAGATATGGCCCACTTCGATGCCACGTTTGATAAGCAAGGTGCCCTGACCGTCCGGGCTGGCGTCGCCTTCAACCACGTTACGGATATCAGCCACCTGCGGCAGCGGCAGGTCGCGTTGCCAGTTGATGCCGAAGTAGTGTTTGCCGTCAACGTTGGCGCCGGCGCCAAAATCGCTCATGGCCGCTACGCTGCGGTCGATCACCACGGGAATCGGCATGTTGATTGGGCCTAGCGAACCTGGACCGGCACCGACGATGGCGCGAATTTCTTCTTCGCTGGCGAAGGTCAGCGGTGCGGCCACCTGTGGCAGTTTCTCGGCCTTGATTTCATTCAGTTCGTGATCGCCGCGCACCAGCAGGGCAACCAGTTTATGGCCGCTCTCTTCTGTGGCGTGCACCAGCAGCGTTTTGACGGTTTTTTCTACCGGCAGCTGGAATTGATCAACCAGATCGGCGATGGTTTTGGCATTTGGCGTATCAACGACGCGCAGTTCTTCGGTTGCTGCCGCACGCGGCTGTGCCGGCGCGACGGCTTCGGCCAGTTCGATGTTGGCGGCATAATCGGAACCGGTCGAGAAGACGATATCGTCCTCACCGCTGGCGGCCAACACCTGGAATTCATGGGACGCGCTGCCACCAATCGAGCCGGTATCCGCCTGTACCGGCCGGAAGTCGAGGCCCATACGGCTGAAAATCTTGCTGTAGGCCTGATACATGGCATCGTAGGTGGCCTGCAGCGATTCCTGCGTGGTATGGAACGAATAAGAGTCCTTCATCAGGAATTCGCGTGAACGCATAACGCCAAAGCGTGGGCGAACTTCATCGCGGAACTTGGTCTGAATCTGGAAGAAGTTCAGCGGCAGCTGCTTGTAAGAGCTGATTTCATTGCGAATCAGATCGGTAATCACTTCTTCATGCGTAGGGCCGAGCACGAACGGACGCTCGCCACGGTCGACAAAGCGCAGCAATTCCGGGCCGTATTGCTCCCATCGGCCGCTTTCCTGCCACAGATCCGCTGGTTGCACCACCGGCATGGAAACCTCGATCGCATTGGCGTTATTCATTTCTTCGCGAACGATGTTCTCAACTTTTTTCAAAACCCGCAGGCCGGTCGGCAGCCAGGTATAAAGACCGGAGGCCAGTTTGCGAATCATCCCGGCGCGCAGCATCAGCTGGTGGCTGATCACTTCGGCATCGGCAGGTGTCTCCTTCAGTGTGGAGAGCAGATATTGGCTAGTACGCATGGTGTTTTGGTTCCGTTAGAACTGCAAATTGCAACGGGCAGCCAGAGTGGCGGCCAAAATTGTCAAAAGTGATTTAGTTTAACAGCGTGTGCCGGTTGTCAAAAGAGAGAGCGAGGAAATTTAACGGCGCTCGAGTGAAAGCACTTCGCTCACCTCGTCAACGACCCGCCAGCGCACGTTGAAATCCAGCAGCCAGACCGCGTAATCACGATCGGTTTTCTCGCCTTTGCGGTAGGCGGGGCGCGGGTCTTGCGCCAGTACCTGGCTGATAAAACGACGCAGGTTGGGGTAGCGTGTCAGATTGTCATTCAGTTGCTGTTCCGCTTGCGGCGAAAAGCACACCGGCATATCGGCAGGCGGGGCATCCTGTGCAAAACCGGCTATCGCCTGCGGCTGGCTTTCGGCAAACGGCAGATAGGGCTTGATATCCACTACCGGCGTGCCGTCAACCAGATCCAGGCTGCCCAGTTCCAGCACCACTTCGCCGCCGTGAACGCGGATGCCGGTCAGCTCAACCAGCGACATGCCGAGCGGGTTGGGGCGAAAGGTCGAGCGGGTGGCAAACACGCCCATGCGGGTATTGCCGCCGAGGCGTGGTGGGCGCACGGTTGGCCGCCAGCCGCCGTCCATGGTTTGATGGAAGATAAACATCACCCATAGATGGCTGAACTCGCCAAGACCGCGAACCGCTTCTGCCTGATTGTAAGGCGGCAGCAGAACCAGCTCTCCGCCACCGTCTTCCACCAGTCCCGGCTGACGGGGTACGGCGAACTTTTCCTTGTACGGTGAACGGATAGTACCGATCTGATTAAAGACGAACTCGGTCATTTGGACGAGACGTTAAGCGCAGAACCCTGGCAAACGGCTTGTTGATAACAACCGGCTACACCGCTGACAATCTGGCAGTCGTGCAGTAATACGGCGTTGGCCTTCATGTAGGACGCACGGATCTGCATGCGTTTACGTGCGGTTGCCATGTTCGGCGGTGAATCCTGAACGGTGGTTTGGCAAGACTCGCCAGACACTTCTCCCAGATCGCGGAATGGCTTGCCGACCAGCTCTTCGGCGCTTTTATACAGCTTGACCGGCGCCGGGCGCGCTGCAGGTGTGGTTTTGCTTGGCGTGGTCGCCGTTGGTTTGCTGGTACTGTTTGTTGAGGTTGGCTCGGTACGCAGCATGGAGCAGCCACCTAGCGTAAGCGCTAACAAACAGAGAGGTAAAGCACGCATGGAAATTCCTCTGCCTTTTATAAAATAAAGTGGCGCTATTGAAGCAATCTATGGTGGAAATAACAAGACGGGCCGCAGCCCGTCTTGCAATTATAGGAATAAAATAGCGTGGTGGGAGCTGTTAGCCGAAGGTTATTCGGATGACAGCTCTGATTCTCTCGGCCGTTTGGCCATTGAATTACCAGCCTTTTACCGCACCGCCGTTGAAGATTTTATTGGCAGCATCGTTAACTTCATCAGACTGGTAAGCCTGAACGAATTTCTTCACGTTTTCTGCGTCTTTGTTATCTTCACGGGAAACCAGCAGGTTGACGTAAGGAGACTCTTTGCCTTCAACGAACAAACCGTCTTTTGCCGGAGTCAGGCCAATCTGGCTGGCGTAGGTGGTGTTGATAATCGCCAGCGCGATCTGCTGATCGTCCAGTGAACGTGGCAGCTGTGGCGCTTCCAGTTCGACCAGCTTGAGGTTTTTCGGGTTCTCGGTAACATCCAGCACGGTTGGCAGCAGGCCAACGCCGTCTTTCAGTTTGATCAAACCTTCCTGTTGCAGCAGCAGCAGTGAACGACCCAGGTTGGTTGGATCGTTAGGCAGGGCGATTTGCGAGCCCGGTTGCAGTTCGCTCAGCGATTTGATTTTTTTGGAGTAACCGGCAATCGGATACACGAAGGTGCTGCCAACCGACACCAGCTTATAACCACGATCCTTGATTTGCTGATCCAGGTAAGGCTTGTGCTGGAAGGCATTGAGGTCGATATCGCCCTTGCTCAGCGCTTCGTTTGGCAGTACGTAATCGTTGAAGGTAACCAGCTCAACGTCAAGACCGTATTTTTCTTTGGCGACTTTTTGCGCGACTTCCGCTACCTGCTGTTCGGCGCCGACGATAACGCCCACTTTGATATGGTTTGGATCTTTTTCATCCTGACCGCAGCCTGTCAGAGCCAGAGTGCCGATCAGTGCGCCGATTGCCGCGATGGATTTAAGTTTTAACGACATATCCCTTCCTCTTTAGACTCGCATAAGTAATGCGCCGTTGAGCGCGTTGCTGTGAAACTTATTTATGGGTAACGGTTTTAACAATCCGATCGCCACAGAACTGGATCAGGTAAACCAGCACTACCAGTAATATTAATACCGTATTCATAACTGTAGCGTTATAACCAATGTATCCATACTGATAACCAATTTGCCCCAGGCCGCCGGCGCCGACCGCACCGCCCATCGCCGAATAGCCGACCAGGGTAATCAGGGTGATGGTGGCGGCGTTGACCAGACCCGGCAAGGCTTCGGGCAGCAGCACTTTCTTGATGATCTGCATCGGGGTTGCCCCCATGGCGCGTGCCGCCTCAACCAGACCGGACGGGATTTCCAGCAGCGCGTTTTCAACCATGCGGGCGATAAACGGTGCAGCGCCAACGGTGAGTGGAACGATCGCCGCCTGCAGGCCAATCGAGGTACCCACGATCATGCGGGTAAAGGGAATCATCCACACCAGTAAAATGATGAAGGGTATCGAACGGAAAATATTCACCAGGCCCGACAACACCTTATACAGCGCCGGGTTGGCGATGATTTGTCCCGGGCGGGTAACGTACAGCAGCACGCCAACTGGCAAGCCGATGACAAAACCGAAGAAACCCGAGACAAAGGTCATCATGACGGTTTCCCATACGCCACGCGCCATTAACCACATCATTGCCTCAGACATAACCCAGAACCTCTACTTTTACCTGATTTTCTTGCAGGAACTTAATTGTCGCCAGTGCGTCTTCATCGCTGCCGTGCAGCTCGGCCAGCATTACGCCGAACTTCACTCCGCCGGCGTAATCCATTTGCGCACTGATAATGTTGTTGTTGACGTTGAAGCGGCGAGCGGCTTCCGATAGCAGTGGCGCATCGACCGATTGGCCGGTGAACTCCAGGCGCAGCAGCGGTTGGCGATCGCCGGTGCGGTCTGGGCTCAGACGCAATGCGTAGTCGTCAGGAATATCCAGATGCAGCGTGGATTGAATAAATTGCTGCGCCAGCGGCGTCTTGGGATGCGAGAACACTTCACTGACGCTGTCTTTTTCAATCAGTTGGCCCTGGCTGATTACGGCAACCTGATCGCAAATGCGCTTTACCACGTCCATTTCGTGGGTGATCAACAGAATGGTCAAGCCGAGGCGGCGGTTGATATCTTTCAACAGCTCCAGAATGGAGCGGGTGGTCGCCGGGTCCAGTGCGCTGGTGGCTTCGTCACACAACAGCACCTTGGGGTTGCTGGCCAGCGCACGGGCGATAGCCACGCGCTGTTTTTGCCCGCCGGACAGGTTGGCGGGGTAGGCGTCATGCTTGTCTGACAGGCCGACCAGCTCCAGCAATTCGCTGACGCGCTTTTTGATGTCCGCGCGCGGGGTGCTGTCCAGCTCCAGCGGCAGCGCAACGTTGCCAAACACCGTGCGGGATGACAACAGATTAAAGTGCTGGAAGATCATGCCAATCTGGCGACGCGCGCGCGTCAGTTCGCTTTCCGACAGCGAGGTCAGATCCTGTCCGTCAACCAGTACCTGGCCGGAGGTAGGGCGCTCAAGCATGTTGGCGCAGCGAATCAGCGTGCTTTTACCGGCGCCGGAGGAGCCGATAACGCCGTAGATCTGTCCGGCAGGGACGTGGAGAGTCACGTCTGACAGCGCAGTGATGGAGCGCGAACCCTGCTGAAACACTTTGGTGATGTTAGAAAGTTTAATCATATTCTTCTTATTTTAGCGTGGTTGCCCGTGGCTAGATAAAAGTAAACCCTGGCGTGGAACCAAGGTATGCTCAGATGTTAAGGCGTCTAGACGTCTAAGTCAACGGGCAAGGTTGTTCTCTAACGTTCTCAGCATAGGGCAAACATGCGATACTGTGCGCGTTTTCAGGTCCTCAGGAGTAAACCGGTGACACAACGCGTTCCAGCTATTTTCTTAGATCGTGATGGCACGATAAATGTCGATCATGGCTACGTCCATGAAATCGATAATTTCCAATTTATTGACGGTGTGATTGATGCATGCCGTGAGCTAAAAAAAATGGGTTTTGCCCTGGTATTGGTGACCAACCAGTCCGGCATTGCGCGCGGCATGTTCAGCGAAGAACAGTTTATGCAGTTGACCGAATGGATGGACTGGTCGCTGGCCGACCGTGAGGTCGATCTCGATGGTATTTACTTCTGCCCACATTTACCTGACGCCACGGTAGACGCCTACCGTCAAACCTGTGACTGTCGTAAACCGCAGCCGGGCATGCTGTTACAAGCACAGCAAGAATTGGACATTGATATGGCTGCTTCTTATATGGTTGGCGATAAAGTAGAAGATATGTTGGCGGCGGCGGCGGCGGGCGTTGGCACCAAAGTCCTGGTGCGTACCGGCAAACCGGTAACCGAAGACGGTGAAAAACAGGCGGATTGGGTGCTGGATAGCCTGGCAGACCTGCCCGAGGCGATTAAAAAGCGGATTTAATCGGCGTTATGACTGAATAGTGAGCGGTCGGAAGAAAAGTGAATATTAATCCTTGTCATTCTGAACCGGCTCCCTATAATGCGCCTCCATCGACCGGGCACAACGGCAAGTGATTCACTTCACAAGCTAGCCAGGGCGAAAGAGAAAAAATCCTGAAAAAACGGGTTGACTCTGAAAGAGGAAAGCGTAATATACGCCACCTCGAGTTAACAAGCTTCGGCGCGTAACTCACTGCTCTTTAACAATTTATCAGACAATCTGTGTGGGCACTCACAAGACGATATCCAGCTGCTTCGGCAGCAAAAAAAATATCAAGTCTTGAAGAGTGACTACTGAAGT
The DNA here is from genome assembly GCF_057180665.1 of Serratia sp. Sp408. Taxonomy (NCBI): domain Bacteria; kingdom Pseudomonadati; phylum Pseudomonadota; class Gammaproteobacteria; order Enterobacterales; family Yersiniaceae; genus Serratia; species Serratia sp. Sp408. The sequence continues at coordinate 90 of NZ_JBXUFT010000009.1, read as the reverse complement.
AAAATTCATTTAGTGAATCTTTGAGCACCGCTTCACGAGTTGAAGCAAATCAAGCTTTTAATTGAAGAGTTTGATCATGGCTCAGATTGA
>NZ_JBXUFT010000008.1:0-202166 GCF_057180665.1 Serratia sp. Sp408 | reverse complement strand
CCGAAATGGCCGAAATGGCCGAAATGGCCGAAATGGCCGAAATGGCCGAAATGGCCGAAATGGCCGAAATGGCCGAAATGGCCGAAATGGCCGAAATGGCCGAAATGGCCGAAATGGCCGAAATGGCCGAAATGGCTGCTCCTGATGTTTACCCTATCACCGTACCATCCTGCTGCTGTCCAAGATGAAAGTACAGGCTGGCTTATCATCCTCCGTTGACTGCGCCAGTTTCCCCCTGGTCTGGCAGGGGATCCCCGCAGAGATCGGCGTCACACATTTCTATACAAAGGAACTTCTGCCTGATGATGTTAAAACAGAAAGGCAAACTTAATATTAATCTCTGTTAATTATTTCAATATCCGCTATCGAGAGAAGGTTTGACAGCATAATTCACTAGCGGAAAATCTGCAGTGTAAAGTTTCTTCAGTGAGCGATTACTTTACTTTTTTAATACTCGCGTATCATTTTATTTTCCTTTTAAATCAACTGTATTCCATCGAGTTGATAAAAGTTCCCGCATTTTTTTACTTGCCTTAATGGCTATCGCCTCTATTTTTAATAAAGGACTTTCCTGGTGCAGGAGCGATCCTGCACGGGGTGAAGAAACCGTGTATCAGCTTCAAGCCTTCATCAACATCATCAGTTTTACTAATGTTATTGGCCCTGGGCGGGTAGGTATAAACCTGTTTGTCCCCCAACAGAGAGAAGCACGTTGTGACGATACTCAAACCCCTTTTAGCCAGAAACCGAAGCTGGGCGCTACAGCAGCGTCAGCGTAACCCTCATTACTTTCGCAAGCATGTTGCCGGCCAGCAGCCGCAGGCGTTATGGATTGGCTGCTCTGACAGCCGTGTACCCGCGGAAGTGCTGACCGGCGCTCACCCCGGCGAACTTTTCGTTCATCGTAATATCGCCAATATGGTTTTGGAGGATGACGATAGTCTGATGAGCGTATTGCAATACGCGTTGGACTATCTACACGTTTCCGCCATCGTGCTGTGCGGCCATTACGGCTGCGGCGGCGTGCAGGCGGCGGTGAATCTGCCGAATATGCCGTTGTCGCAGGAAGACAGCGCGCTGGCGCGTCGGCTGGTGCATTTACGACGCTCGCTGGCCAACGAACTGCAGCATTATCAGCAGGCAGAGGACGATGAGACGGCGCGGTTGAATCGTCTGATTGAAGCCCATGTGGTCACGCAAGTTGGCCATCTGATCGCCAGCCAACCGGTACGACAGGCGTGGGAACAGGGCAAGACGTTGGACGTTTTCGGTTGTGTTTATGATTTGCAAGACGGTCATTTGAAGGAATTGGTTCATCAGGACAGTATGGAGGCGCGCCATGAACTTAAGCACTCTGCGTAATGACATTCCCGCCGGGGTGGTGGTCTTTCTGGTGGCGCTGCCGCTGAGTCTGGGCATTGCGCAGGCCAGTGGGCTGCCACCGTTTGTTGGCCTGCTGACCGGGGTGATTGGCGGTATTGTGGTGACGATGCTCAGCCCGTCGCGCTATGCGGTCAGCGGCCCGGCTGCCGGCCTGGTCACCATTGTGGTCGGCGCGATGGAAACCCTCGGCTCGTTTTCCTTGCTGTTGGTGGCGTTGATCATGGCCGGCGCGTTACAGCTGATTTTTGGTCTGTTGCGTGCCGGGCGCTGGATTTCGCTGGTGCCGGGAACGGTGATCCAGGGCATGCTGGCGGCAATCGGTATTTTGCTGATTATGCAGCAAGTGCCGGTGGCTCTGGGCTATCAGGGAGAAGAAAGCCTGAGCGCGATACTGTCGGCAGGCACGGATCTCTTGTCGCCAGCATCGGCATTGGTGGCGTTGGTCGCCTTGTTTATCATGTGGCTGTGGACCACGGCGCCGATTAAGCGTATCAAAATGATGAGCTATGTGCCCGGCCCGCTGGTGGCTGTTCTGTGGGGCAGTCTGGCGGTCATTTTTGGCGATCGCCTGTTGCCGGAAGGCATGGGCAGCATGCCGCGCATTGCATTGCCCCAGTTTGACAGCGTCGATGAGCTGGGCGCGCAGTTGAGCCGCCCTGATTGGCAAGGCGCATGGCGTAATCCGTCGGTATATCTGATTGCCGTGACCCTGGCGTTGGTGGCAAGCCTGGAAACGCTGCTCAGTCAGGAAGCGCTGAAGAAATTGAAATCGCAAACGCCGGTTCCATCGCCGGACAAAGAAATGCGTGCGCAGGGCGTGGGTAATATGTTGAGCGGTTTTCTTGGTGGTTTACCGATTACTGCGGTTATTGTACGCAGCTCGGTGAACGTCAACGCCGGCGCGCGCAGTAAGGTGTCGATTCTGCTGCATGGTGTGCTGCTGCTGCTGTGTGGGCTGTTCTTCAGCGATCTGTTGAACACCATTCCATTGGCCAGCCTGGCGGCGGTACTGTTGTATACCGGCTATAAGCTGGCTTCACCGGCACTTTTCGTTACCCAGTGGCGAATGGGATTACCGCAGTTCGTACCGTTTATCGTTACCGTCGGCGGTATTATCGTATTTGGCATGCTGGCGGGGATCGCGGTGGGGCTGATGGCGCAGCTGCTGTGCAGCACCTATAAGAGTCACCACAATGCGTTGCAACTGACGCGTTATGACGACCATTACGTGGTGCGTTTTCACCAGAACCTGACTTTCCTGCATAATCCACGTTTACAGCTGTTGTTGGCGCAGATCCCGGACAACTGCGTAGTGATTGCCGAGCATGACAATGCCGAATACATCGATCCGGACGTTCGCGCCATGCTGGCTGACTTCGGCGCCAGTGCGGCGACCCGGGGGATTACCTTAAACCGCTGGCCGGTCCAGATATAGCCAATAGCCCCCATACGCGCAGGCGGATGGGGGCTATTTGACAGTATCGGGTTGGCCAGAAATTTGCGCGTTACGCTTAGAACAGATAACGCACGCCCAGGGTAAATTCGTTGGATACCAGATGGGCCTTCATTTGTTCATCTTTCAGGCCACGGGCATTAGCGAATCTGTTGTAGCCACTTTCTATTTTCCCCATATCGACGTAACGGTAGCCTAAGTCAACGCTGAGTCGTTCGATGGGCGCATAGCTGACGCCGCCGCCGATAGAGTAGGTAAAGTTGTTTTGGCTGGTCGAGTCATATTCGCGGGAAGGGACTCCCTGCCAACCACCAGCCTTGATTTTGCTGATCCCAACCCCGGCGGTGGCGAAAACAGAAAAGCCATAACCTAACGCATAGTCGCGGTAGACGTTCAACATCAGGCGTTCGACGTGAGTCTGCAGGTGGTTGTAGCTACTGGCAAAGGTGCTGGATCCGCTGGTGTATTCCGTTTTTTGCTTGAAGGTGTATTCCCCTTCGGTTCGCCAGCCATTGCCATACTGGTAGCCCAGCGCAATGGCCGCGCCGCCCAGATGTTCTTTCTCTTTGCCGCCGACGAACTGCCCCACGCCCGGACGACTACTGGTGTCCTGGTCTTTGGCGCGTTGTTCAACCTGCAGGTATTTCGCTGAACCGTAATAGCCTTCCGCACTCTCGTTGGCCAGTGTGGCGCCTGAGGTCAGCATCAGTGGCAAAATGACAAACATGGGTTTGATGGTCATGGATTCCCTCCCGGAAAATGCTGTGTGACCGCTATCAACCGGCGCTGAGTTCGGCCTGACTGCCTTTCAGCGCGTCAAGCGCACATTTTTGATCCAGATGACCGCCAGGTGCGCCGCCAATGCCAATGGCGCCAATGGTCTGTTCGCCAACTTTTACCGGCACGCCGCCGGCCAGCAGCAGGAAGCCGGGAATGTCGCGCAGATTTGCCGCGCCGGCATTGGCCTGGGCGCTTTTCATCACGTCGTCGGTGGCGTTTTTAGTGGTCAGGGCGGTGAAGGCCTTCATGCGGCTGGCTTCAACCGTGTGTGGGCCGGCGTTATCCATGCGTTTGATTACCAGCGGGGTGCCGGCGCGATCGACAACGGTAACCGCCACGTTGTAGCGGTCGGCGCTGCAGGATTGTATGGCACGCTGGGCCAATTTATCGGCCAGTTCGAGTGACAGGTTTTTTTCATTGAGAATGCCGGCTGCCGCACTGCTAAAGGAAATGACGCTGCCGAGGGCGATCGTGCTTAAAATAATGTGTTTCATCGTAGTTTGCTCCATGGTTTACACCGTTGATGACGGAATAATAAAAGGCGGGGAGCAAGCAGACTATTGATGTGAATACCTAACTATCTAGGTATTTTTACCTAGCATCGATGCGCAAGGGCAGTGGGCGCGGGTGATTAATCATTTTTGAGCAGCGTTATCTCGCCATAGGTATTTAACAGTTTCGGCAGGGAATTAACCTCGAGTTTGGCAAAAATATTGGCGCGGTGCGCTTCAACGGTGCGTGGCGACAGAGAGAACTGACGGGCAATCTCCTTGTTCGAATATCCTTTCATGATGATTTCAAAAATAGCATTTTCGCGAGCGGTGAGTGTGGCGAGCCTGGCTTGCAGCAGCAGTCGTTTTTTCTGTTGTTCATGGCCGGTTTTCTGCTGTTCCATGGCGGCGCCGATCGCTTCGAACAACAGATCGGCGTCAATCGGTTTGGTGAGAAATTCAAACGCGCCATTCTTGAAGGCGCGACGGCATAGATCGATATTCGCATGGCCGGTCATGATGATCACCGGGATGGTTAATCCCTGCTGCCGCCATTCATCCAGCAGCGTCAGCCCGGTTTTGCCCGGCATGCGGATATCCAGCAGCATGCAGCCGGCCAGCGCGGATAGGTCATCGGCCGCTTGCTGAAACAGCTGGGCGCTGCCGTAAGCGTCGGTTTGCCAGCCGACGGTAGCCAGCAGCAGGCTTAATGAGCTGCGAATGGCCTGATCGTCATCGATGAGATAAATGCGTTGTTCCATTATTCCACCTGGGTTGTCAGCGGAAACCACAGCGTGAAACGGGCACCCTGTCCCGCCACGTTTGCGACCTCGATTTTGCCGTTGAGCCGCTGTACCAGCGTATCCGCCAACGCCATGCCCAGGCCAATGCCATGGGCGCGGGTGGTGAAGAACGGCATAAAGACCTGCTGTAGTGCCTGTGGCGTCAGCCCTGGCCCACCGTCTGCCAGGGTCAACGTCATGCCGACGTCATCGCTGGTGGCATGCAGGGTGATCCAGGCGCTACCGGGCGCGTTCTCGCACTGTGCCTGGATCGCGTTACTGACAATGTTATGCAGGATCTGCTCTATCCATAACGGTGGGGCAAACAGCGGTGGTAAATTATCAGGGATATGACTGCTCACTCGCACTTTCTGGCTGTGAAGTTCATTGTCCAGTAGGGTGATGATTCGTGACCACAGCGAACGCAAGTCAACCGGCTGGTAGTCTGTCTGCTCACTGTCCAGCCTTTGACGAAACTGACGCAGCAAGGTATCGATACGTTTGATTTGCACCACGGCGGCATCCAGCAATGCCGGTACCTGCGAGCCTTGATCCTGTTTCATCAGGCGGATTGCGGTTTGGTTATAGCTGAGGATCGCCGTCAGCGGCTGATTCAACTCATGCACAATGCCAGCCGCCAGCTCTCCCATGGTATTCAGCCGGGTCAGTTCGGAATAGTGCGCGCGCAGGTCGGCAATATCGCGCCGGCGCTTGTTTATTTGATATTGGCTCATCAGGTAAAGCAGCAGGGCCCAGCAGGGAGCGGGAGCCAGAATGGTTAGCCAAGGGAGTACGGCCCAGTGCGGATCGTCGCCGACCGCCAGTACAAACGGCTGTGACGGGCTGGAGATGGTCTTGTCCCAGCGCCAATAGTGCGAACCCGCTTCACCCTGTTCAAACAGGGGCTCGTTATTCCAGCGTAGGGTGAGGTGTTTGAACGGCTTGGTTTCCGGCAAGGTATTGAGCAGTGTTTTTAGATCGATCAGTAACGACAGTTGAGCGAAGTTGAGCCAGTAGCGCCCCCGTCCTTCCAACACGATCGGCCGACGCGGTTCGAGGTTGGTGTGTTGCCGCCAGCGAACGATTTGCGGCAGGATTTTCTGTACCTCCTGCGCGTCCTGATTTTCCGGCAATAGCGGGATAATCGCGTCATGCTGGGACAGCTTGACGGTGATCTCACGGTAAAGAATGCGGAAATCGGCGCTTTTCTCTTCATACTGCTGCTGGAGAAAATAGGTGGCCAGTCCAGCGCTGGAAATCAGCGTGAGCAATAGCCAACTGACGATCTTAACCATGCTTCATCCATTTGGTTGCCTGACGGCAGCTTGACGTTGAGCGCATCGCCGGGCAACACCGCCAGCAATACGCGGGTATCCATCATGCACAGATATCATGTTGTTGTCATCTCTACGACTTTTTAACCGCCATATTGTGCAGTTGAACACTGTACCAACCCATGTCCGGTTACTGATGACGCAGAGTGTTCAACCGGGTGCAGCGATAATCAGCGTCGCCAGGGTGCGCACCGCTGCCAGCGTCGCCTCGGCGTCAAAATCCCCCAGCCCCAGAATCAGTCCCGGCCGGCTCCGCCCGAGGGTAAAGGTCGAGGAAACCGGCCTGACTGCGACACCTGCCGCCAACGCGCTGGCGGCCAACTGGCGATCGTCAATGTGCCTCGCCAGCCACAGCACCAGGTGCATGCCCTGGTCACTCGGCTGTAACCAGCCCAACGAGGCGGGAATATGATGCTCAAGCAGCGTGACCAACTGGGCGCGCCGTTCCGCGTAGACGCTGCGAATCCGGCGAATATGGCGCTCCAGATGCCCTTCCTGAATAAATGCCGCAAGCACATGCTGATCGGCGCTGGGAGGATGGCGATCCATCAGGATGCGAGCGCCGCAAAACGCGCGTTCCAAGCCGGGGGGCACGATGGCATATCCCAGACGCAACGAGGGAAACAGAATTTTGCTGAAGGTGCCGAGATAAATGACGCGGGACGGATCCAGCCCCTGCAGTGAGGGGAACGGATGGCCGGCGTAGCGCAGCTCGCTGTCGTAGTCATCTTCAACAATCCAGGCATGTTCGCTTTTTGCCCAGGCCAGCAGGGCATTGCGGCGGGCCATGCTCATCGGCATCCCTAGTGGGTATTGATGCGACGGTGTGACAAACGCCGCGCGGGCATTGGCTGCCTGCGCGATGCCGACGTCGACCTGGATCCCTTCGGCATCGACCGGCACGCGGACCATCGTGGCCGCGTTGGCGGCATTTTCCAGGATCGCCGTGATGCCGCGATAGGCGGGATCCTCCACCCACACCCGATCGCCGTTTTCCAGCAAAAGCTGACAGCACAGGTAAAGGGCCTGCTGAATGCCGCTGGTGATAATCACCTGCTGTGGTTCACAGCGTACCGAGCGCGATCGCCTGACGTATTCGGCTATCGCTTCTCGCAATACCTGCGCACCGCGTGGATCGTCATAGCCTGATGGCGATCCGGGGCCGCGAGCGCGGATCCGATTGCCCAGTTTGCGCCAGCTCTCATCCGGCAGTGCCAACCCTTGCGGTACGGAAACCGCGAAAGGCACGGCAGGCAACGGCAAGAACTGGTCATAGAGTTTGGCAAACGCGGCAGCTCGGGCAGTGGGAGCGAGCGTCTGCCCAGCGTCGGTAACAACCTGCTGGGGAGCGGTTGTGGTCTGATGCGTCAGTGACGAAGAAACGCAGGTCCCCGACGCCGGTTTGGTTTCCAGCACCCCCTCGGCCTGCAATTGTTCAAAAGCGTCGATGACAGTACCTCTGGCGATGCCCAACGATCTGGCCAGCGAACGTGATGACGGCAGCAGCTCTCCCGGTTGCAAATCTCCACGTTGTACCGCATTCCGCAAGGTCTGAGTCAGCTGACGGACCAGGTTGCCCTGCGTTCTGTCCAACAGTCCAATCGACGGAATATCCATCACTTTTGCTTTTCTCGCCATAATTCTGGTCCATTAAAACAAGCGCAAACTGGACCTTCATAATACACCGCATTGGACGAAAAATAGCACTACCGATGATTAATGCGGCTGGAGACGTGATGAATAACCGTAGTTTGGAAACGACAGTATTGAAAAGCTGGCGATGTGCGCTGTGTGGCTTGGAGTATCACGAAAATGACGGCTGGCCGACAGATGGCATCGCCCCCGGCACGCGCTGGGCAGAGGTGCCGGAGGCATGGGTATGCCCCGATTGCGGGGCCGGCAAGGCAGAATTTGCCATGGTTGAAATTTAATTTTCCTTTAGGAGGATCGGCAATGTATTTACCCGAGCATTTTGCAGAAACCCGCGTTGCGCTGTTGCATCAATTAATTGAACAAAACCCATTGGGTATTTTAATTACCAACAGCGATAACAGTCTCGATGCCAATCATATTCCTTTTGAATTAAACGCCGCAGACGGTGAATTTGGCGTGCTGCATTGCCATATCGCCCGCAAAAATCCGTTGTGGCAGGCGTTGAGTAATGGCCAGGAAGTGCTGGTGGTATTCCGGGCTGACGATGCCTACATTTCCCCGCAATGGCTTCCCAGCAAGCATGAGACCCATAAACAGGTGCCCAGTTGGAATTACCGGGTGGTCCATGCGGTCGGGCGGGTGACGCTTCATGATGACTTGCGTTATGTGCGCGGGCTGGTGGCACGCCTGACCCGCAAGCACGAAGCCTTTCAGGCCGAGCCCTGGAAAATGGCCGATGGGCCAAAAGACTACATTGACGCGATGCTGACGGCGATCGTCGGCATAGAAATTGAAATAACCCAACTGGTGGGGAAATTCAAACTGAGCCAGAACAAGGAAATCCGGGATATTGACGGGGCTGGCAGCGCATTGAAAGCGCGGGGCGAGCATCCGATCGGGGACGCGATGCTGGCGGTGGCGGCAGATAAAAAGAAATCGGCGTAAGGCTGAGGCGAACGCCACGCCACGCCGCGCCAGGCAAGCTAGGCTATGGCGCTAGCCGGTTTCATGCCGAATCGACGCCGGCATGGATCCCCCAGCCAATTTATCGGTCACAACCCCCAATCCTCGTTGGAATTGTAACGTTCTGCCGCTCTCCGACGACGATTATTGATTAGCCAGACTTATAAACATTATAAGTATTCATAAACTAGTCGCCGGGGCCTGGCTGAGCGATGATTAAGCACATCAATAACGACAGCGAGAACCTCGCCTAGCCAGCACGCAAATCGACAGCCAGCCCGATGAGGCTCAGGCGGCGTTGCCCCCGCGCTAGGGGATTTAGCACTACATGCGCTTCGGGCAACGGGGTGTATTCCCGCGTCTATACTCACTCAAGTGATGTGGTCTTCCGGGGCGATGCAGCCTCTTGCCACCCTCGGCGGAAAATTTACCGCCCGCATTAACGCGTTTGACAAAAAAGCTCGCGGCTTCCTGCCTGCTGCCCGTTGCGACCGCAGGTGGGTCGAGCTTTGCACTATGCCTATCACGGCAACATTGGGCTGGATTCTCGTCATCGGTAGGGGAGAACTGCCACCCGTCGATTGCACGGCCAACGGGCAATAAATTCTCATTAATAAGTAAAACCGACCGCCTCAGGCAGGGGACAGTAATGAAACTTCAGATTAATGAAACGAGTTATGAGGTAGATGCCGAGGCGGATACGCCGCTGTTGTGGGTGATCCGCGACGATCTTGGCCTCACCGGCACAAAATACGGTTGTGGGCTGGCGCAGTGCGGTGCCTGTACCGTGTTGGTTGATGGCGTCGCGGTACGTTCCTGCGTAACGCCAATTGAGGGCGTAGCGGGTCGTGCTATTACCACTATCGAGGCGATAGAGACCGACGAGGTGGGCAAACGGCTGGTTCAGGCCTGGATCAGTCACCAGGTTCCCCAGTGCGGCTACTGCCAATCCGGGCAGGTGATGGCGGCGGCCGCGTTGCTTAAACAGACCCCGCACCCTTCGGATGAGCAAATTGCGGCAGCGATGATCAACCTGTGCCGCTGCGGTACTTATAACGCCATCAACGCAGCGGTGCATGAGGCAGCAACTGCGGTAACGACACCAGACAGCGCCGTTGGCAAGGGGGCGGAACAGACATGGACGCCGACGCATAGCGGCGCGGCTGTCGCGACCAGTGCGCTGGCGTTGGCGGGGAATGATGTGTTCCACCGACAACCACAGTCCGTGCGCGCGAACGATGAGGAGAGCGGGGTATGACAAAAGTGAGCGATAGCCATGACCGCGAGGCCTTCCCGACGGGCGAGCCGGTGAATATTTCCAGACGCCGTTTTCTGTTGGGCGCGGCGGGGACCATGGCCGGCGCGCTGGTGCTCGGTTTTGGGCTGCCGGTGCGCCAAGTTCGCGCTCAAACGCCGGGCAACCATGCTGCGCCGGGCACTCGCGTTCCGGCATTTTTGGAAATTCGCCCTGACAATACCATTCGTTTACAAAGTCCCTTTATTGAGGGGGGCCAGGGGATCTTTACCGGAATGGCGCAAATCGTGGGTGAAGAGCTCGACGCCGAACCGATGAGCTTTATTGTTGAAAACGCCCCGCCAGACGCCGAGTACACGGTCATGGAAAACGGCCTGCGTATTACCGGTGGCAGCATGTCGGTACGTATGAGCTATTCGACCATGCGTCGACTGGGCGCCCTGGCGCGCCATATGTTGCTGCAAGCGGCAGCCAGCCAGCTCGGCGTGCCGCTGGATACCCTGACGACCGAACCTGGGAGGGTCATTCATCAGGCTTCCGGCCGGTCTCTGCGCTATGGGCAACTCGCGCCGCGGGCAATGGAACTGCCGGTGCCAGATGCTGCCAGCGTGACGCTCAAGGAGCCGAGCCAGTTCCGCTGGATAGGGAAACCGGTACCACGTCTGGACGGTTACGATAAATCGACCGGCAAGGCAATTTACACCATTGATGTTCAGGTTGAGGGCATGTTGCACGCGGCGGTGCAGCATGCGCCACGACTTGGTCTGACCGTTGGCAGCATTCGCAACGAACAGCAGGTCACCAGCATGAAGGGGGTACATTCGGTACATCGTCTGGAAGGGGCGGTGGCGGTGGTGGCGCAACGATGGTGGACAGCTAAACGTGCGGCCGAATCCTTACAGGTAGACTGGAACGATCCGGGAGCCGAAACCTCGGTGCGCTATATGCCGGCCGATTTTTCTAGCGCGGCCTTTAATGACCGTCTGGCGAATGAGACCGGCGCGGGCCAGGACGCGGAGACCGAAGGGGATATACATCAAGCGCTGACCAATGCGCATCAGGTGGTCAGTGCAACTTACCGCAGCCAGTACCTCAATCACGCCCAGTTGGAACCGCCTTCTACACTGGCGCGCTTCAATCCCGATGGCTCATTGGATCTGTGGCTGCCTAATCAGGCGCCGGGAATGTTCCAGGCTGACGTCGCAAAAATAACCGGGCTTGGTCTGGAACAGATCCATATCCACTCGCCATTGCTCGGCGGCTTCTTTGGCCGTCACTTTCTGTACCCCACGGCTACGCCGTACCCGCAGGCCATTCAGTTGGCTAAAGCGGTCGGAAAGCCGGTAAAACTGATCTGGAGTCGTGAAGAAGAGTTTCTGCGTGATGTACTGCGTCCAATGGCGGCGGTTCGGTTTCGTGGCGGCCTTGATGAGCAGGGTTTGCCTGTCGCACTGGAAGCGATCAGTGCCACCGAAGGCCCCACCGAAGGGGTGGCCAACAAACAGGGGGACGCCCTGGATCCCACGGCGCTTGAAGGCTTGTCTGGCAAGGCTTATGCGATACCGAATAAACGCGTGGCCCAGTTGTATGTGAAAAACCCGGTGATGCTGGGTTACTGGCGTTCGGTTGGTAACTCAATGAACGACTTTTTATATGAGACGTTTCTTGATGAGCTGGCGGATAAAGGGGGGCAGGATCCTTTTGCACTGAGGATGCATCTGCTGAAGGGAAACTCGCGCCTGAGCAACCTGTTGCAGGCCGTTGAGGCGCTATCTGGCGGTTGGAAAAGAGGCCCCTTCACGGCAGAAGATGGATCTCGTCGTGCTCGAGGTATCGCGATGGCCTCGCCATTTGGCACCGAAGTTGCGGTGATTGCCGAAGTCTCTATTGAGCATGGTCAGGTCAAGGTCCATGACATCTGGCAGGCAATCGATCCCGGTAGCATCGTCAATCCGGCACTGGTGGAAGCACAGGTAAACGGTGCCGTCGCATTGGGGCTTTCGCAGGTACTGCTTGAAGAGGCGGTTTATAAAAACGGTATGCCGGTGGGGCGAAATTACGACCTGTATCCGATCCTGCCAGCTCATCGCATGGCTCGCGTGCATGTGCGTATTATCGAGAGCGGGGCAAAGATGGGCGGCATTGGCGAGCCGCCCTTGCCGGCGGTTCCCCCGGCGGTGGCGAATGCCGTTTCCCGCTTGACGGGGCAGCGTATTCGCAGCATGCCACTCTCGAATTACCATTTCGATAGCGAGAAAACGTTATGAGGGAGAGCGACAAATGAGGCGATCCAGATTGAAAAAGGCCCTGCTCATGCTATTGCTCATCGGTGTGGTCGCGGCGCTGGCTATAGCGTGGTTTGTCACACGCACGCCGGCATCCCCCTTTGACGAGGCAACCGCCATATCGACGCCGACGGCTGAGTTGATCCAGCGTGGTGAGTATGTCGCTCGACTCAGCGATTGTGTGGCATGTCATAGCACACCGGACAGTAAGCCGTTTGCCGGCGGCCTTGAAATGGCGACCCCGATGGGGGCAATCTTTGCCACCAACATTACGCCTGACAAGCAAACCGGCATCGGCAGCTACCGTCTGGCGGACTTTGACCGGGCATTACGACAGGGCGTTGCCGCCGATGGCCACCGGCTCTATCCCGCGATGCCATATCCTTCTTATGCCAAGCTCAGCGACGAAGACGTACAGGCGCTGTATGCCTTCTTCCTGCATGGCGTTTCTCCGGTCAGTGAGCAGAACAGACCCAGCGAGATCCCCTGGCCGTTAAATATGCGCTGGCCGTTGGCATTGTGGAATGCCCTGTTCACCGAATCGGAGCCTTACCAGGCGAAAAACCTTACCAATACCGGCGAAGAGGAAGCATTGTGGAATCGCGGCGCCTATATCGTTCAAGGTGCCGGTCACTGTGGCAGTTGTCACACGCCGCGCAGTGTCGCGATGAATGAGAAAGCGCTGACCGAACGCAGTCCGCTCTACCTTTCCGGGGCGCTATTGGATGGCTGGTATGCGCCAAGTCTGCGCGGCGATCACAATACCGGACTCGGCCGCTGGAGCGAGGAGGAGATCGTGCAACTGCTTAAAACCGGTCGCAACAAGCATGCCGTGGTATTCGGTTCGATGACCGAGGCTTTCAACAATTCGACGCAGTTTATGACGGACTATGACCTCAAGGCGGTCGCGCACTACCTCAAATCGCTGCCGGGTGATGCAGAGCGTGACGGTGAGCCTTGGCAGTATGATGCCAGCGCTCACAACAGGCTGTCGCCAGCGCAGAGGTTGAAGGTGCCGGGGGCGCAAACCTTCGCGGCGAAATGCAGTGCCTGCCATGGCCAGGATGGGCGTGGTCAGGGACAATGGATCCCGCCGCTTGCCGGCTCGGCTTCTTCGCTCGCCAAGGAAAATGCGTCCTCTATCAACATTACGCTGAACGGTTCGATGCGGATTGTTGCCAATGGGGTACCTGATGCCTATCGCATGCCGCCGTTCCGCAATCAGCTCTCAGATCGGGAGATTGCCGAGGTATTGTCGTTTGTCAGGACGTCGTGGGGTAACCACGGTGGCGCGGTGCAGGAAGCCGAGGTCAAGCAACTGCGTGAACGTACGGATCCGGCCAGCAGCAACGTTATCATTCTGCAGATGCGTTGACGATAATTGTGGAGAGGTTACTTTTGCATCCATGCAAAGCGCGTCGATTGCCTGGTGAGAGCCTCTGAATTACTGGGCGAGTTCGAACCTTGCCGTGCAGGATTTTTGTTGGCTGGGAACGGCGCCGGGTTCGTCAAACTGACCGAGTTTTTACCAGCCCGGAGGCGTAACCATGATCTTGATAAAACAGCGCCAGATTTCCCCACGGGGCATAAAATGTAATGTCGCCTTTCCGTGCGGCGGTGCCGGCTGGGGAGTCCGAGACGGTCAGGCGAGAGGGCAGAACGCTGATTTTTTCCGTTGCGGCATAGTCCTGCAAGGTCAGCGTGAGCGGCAGCAAGGCGACAAAATCTTTACTGGCCTGGCTGTGATTAAGCGTGGCCGTACGGGCATAGCCATCAATGATAATATTCAATTTCATCGGCGTATCCTGATGGTGGGTGGTGTTCGACATACTTTGCTCTGGCTAACGCCCGAGCGACGCCTGACCGGCCAGGCAGAACATTCCGCTATTTACCCCCGATCAAGGCCAGAATAATACGTGCTCAGTTTTAACAGAGCGCGTTTTATTTTTTAATAGCCATCAGCTGAATATAGTGATGAGTAGAATTTATAAATAATCGCGGCTGCATTGAAGATGGTTATGACTCTTTTTTGCCGTTGGCTGGGTTCAGTAAGCAACCAGTAAGAAAAACCTCCTGATGATGGACGCATTCATCATCCTGGAGGACCGCCATGAATGCTCTTTATCGCCCGTTGTTCGGCAGCCGTACCCCTATCCCACCTCACGCTACGGCCACGGCTTGTTCCCTATTGTTATGTTGGTCTTTTTCCACTTTGGCGCAACCGGCCACCGTCGAGCAGGAAAGCGTCTGGGGATTGGGCGTTGGCGTCGTCAGTAGTCAAAAAGCCTATAAATCTATCGATCGTGACACCAGCGTGATGCCATTACTCCACGTGGATAACCGCTATTTCCATTTCTTCGGCACCGGCCTGGAGCTCAAACTGCCCGGCTTGGCGTTGAGTGAAACTCAGCGGCTTAATTTCGGTCTAATTGGACGCTATGACGGGGCAGGGTATCACGCAGATGATTCACCGGTGCTTGACGGAATGGCAGAGCGCAAAGGGGGGCTATGGGGCGGCGTGCGGATCGAATGGCAGACCGCGTTGGTGAACCTGCATGCCGACTGGACGCATGACGTTTCGGGGAATAGCAAAGGGCAGCAGATTGCCCTGGCGGCTGACAGATCCTGGCGCATCGGCGACAGCGTTACCCTCACTCCACGTTTCGGCCTAACCTGGCACGATGATAAATACACTGATTATTATTACGGCATACGTGCGGAGGAAGCGCGCGCCGGGCGCCCTGCTTATCAGGGCGAGGCGGGGATTGACGTTGAAATCGGCATGCGAGCGATTTACGCGTTTAACCCGCACCATGCCGTTATGTTCGACGTCCAGGCGACGCGTCTGTCGACAGAGATTGGCGATAGCCCGATAACGGAGCGAACCACTGAAAACCGCTTTTTCCTGGGATATGCCTACTACTTCTAATGAGCAGAATATTGTTAGTCGAAGATCATCAGCAACTTGCGAAGTTGATCGGCAAGGGGTTGGCCGCTGCGGGGATTGCCACCGACCAGGTAGAACGTAGCGAACAGGCGTGGAGCGCAACCCGGCAAATAGCCTACCAGGGATTGATTATTGATCGTGGATTACCCGACGGTGATGGATTGTCGCTGCTGCGGCGCCTGCGTCAGGCCAGTTCACCGGTTCCCTGTCTGATTCTTACCGCCAGAGATGCCTTGCACGATCGCGTTGAAGGGTTGGAAGCGGGGGCGGATGACTACCTGCCGAAGCCTTTTGCGATGGCGGAGCTGGTGGCGCGCGTGCGGGCGCTGCTGCGTCGCCCGGCGACCCGTCAGCCGCTTCAGCCCGGCTACCAGGATGTGGTGTTGTCGCTGGAAGCCGGCGCGATGCAATGCGGTGATAAAAGTATTACGCTGGCGCCAGCCGAGATGCAAATCATGTCGGCTCTGATCCACCGTCAGGGTGAGGTGCTGCGCCGCAGCGCTATGGAAGCGGCGGGATGGGGATTAAGCGTAGCCATTACTCCCAATGCGCTGGATGTGGCGTTACATCGTTTACGGCGCAAGCTCACTGCCGTCGGCTCTAGCCTACAGATCGTCAATGTCAGGGGGCATGGCTATGCGCTTAGAAAAAACGCTGTGGATCAATAGCCTATCGCTGAGGATTTTGCTGACCCTGGTCGGCGGTATTCTGCTGAGCATCGGTTTTCTGCTGCTGTTTGGCGCAATCGTCAAAGACCGTTTGCCGGGAATGAACCTGTCGGAACGTACCCTGCATCTGGCACAAAAGCTGGAGTACGACGGCAGCGGCAACCCGGTCGGTTTTAGCGGCGATGCGGAGCACCCACACTGGTTGTACGATAGCCTGAGCGAGGAAACCGCGTTTCGAGTCATGGATGCTCGCGGCAAGGTGGTGCTGATGTCGCCCGGCGTCAGAAACTGGCCGCATCTGGCATCGATCGCCGAACTGCAGCGGCGTCGCTTTGAGTTTACAACGCATGGTGTCTTCTACGATGGTGCGACAGAACCCTTTGAACATCATGGTAAAACCTGGTTTATGCAATTGACGGTCAGTTCCCGCATCGTCAGTTTTCTGCACCAGGAATTTGCCCTGCCTTTTATCCGTCTCGGTATCATGGTGTTCAGCGTGGTGCTGCTTTTTGTTTTTACGCTTTGTGCCTATGTGAGCCTGAAGTATGCCCTCAGGCCCTTGCGTCAGGCCTCGCGTGCCGCGGCGGCGATCACCCCGCAATCACTCAGTGACCGCGTGCCAACCCAATGCGTGGCCGCTGAAATCGTTCCGCTGATCGGCAGTTTTAATCACGCGCTGGAGCGGCTTGAAAACGGCTATCGGGTGCAGCAGGATTTCCTGGCCAAAGCGGCGCATGAATTAAAAACCCCCCTGACTTTGATTCGGGCCGAAGTTGAAACCATGGAAGGCGATTTGGTTCCTCGAGAGCCGTTACTGATGCATGTGGCACACCTCGCGCGGCATGTGCAACAGATCCTGTTGCTGGCCGAGGCCAGCGAGCCGCTCAGCTACCGTTTTCAACCGGTTGATGCCTGCGAAGTTGCGCGTAATGTGCTGTTCTTTTTACAAAAAATTGCCGACGATGCCAATGTAAAGCTGATCGCCAGCGATATGCATGAAAAAATCATATGGCAAGCCGATCGCGGCGCGCTGTTTACCTTGCTGAAAAATCTGATCGAAAACGCCATACAACACGCACCTGCCGCTACGGAGATCGCGATCGACATCAACGCCGACAGCATCAGCGTGCGCGACTGGGGGCCTGGCGTAGAGCCAGAACAGCTGTCGGTGATGTTTTCACGCTTTTGGCGAGGCGAGCACCGGCGGGATGTGGGAGCCGGGCTGGGGCTGGCGATTTGCCGGGAAATCGCGCTGGCGCATGAATGGTCGCTGTCGGCGCGCAACAGCCACCCTGGCCTGATGGTGACGGTAATCAGGTAATGAGCGTATTAAGTGGTAGAGGGGGAAGGGGCTTTCGGCGTTAAACTCGCGTAATCTATCATGCGCTACAGCCGTACCTGGCGGACATAGAACGCGCCGTTGAATCAGATATTCAGTTTATTGATAAACTATGGCGTTATCAATTGAAGTGCCCCGAGTCCAGTTATAATTAACCATGGCCAATTGTAGCTCTCCTGACACATCGCCAAAACGTCGCGATCGATTGTTGCGGAAAAACGTCCTCATTATCTCGGGCAAAAACGCTGCATTATAACGTAACAAGGTACTGTGCCAGAACGGCGCGGGTAACGGGGTGCTGGAATGACGTGCAAGCAGCTCGTCCCGCCATGGTGAGTCTAAAACCTTTTCACATAATGTCCGACGCATGACCACGTTGGAATCATCAGGTATTCCTGCTAGCAATAACTGACTGGGCAAGGCGATGAGTCTTAGCTCTCGGAGGTGAAGGTTTTTTGCATCATAATCATGCCAAATATCCAATAACCGTCTAGCCTTGCCGGGTAACCTTTGGTTTTCTGTGTACAGTGGTAAAGTCAGGGGTAAAAAGGTGAAGTGAAATCCCGCCCTTGGCAAGAGGTCGGCGAGTGGATCATTTTTCAGTTGTTCTTCGATATCGTTAAAAAGCTGTGCGATCGGTCCGGTGAGCGGCGGTTTTATGCCGCTGGTAACAGCAAGTTTGATGTAGTCGTAATACCCTGGCTTGACGTCTCCAATATGCGGATGATTGCGCCACTCTTTCATGGTTTGCTGATTGGTATTGTAATAAATATGCGCCAGGTCATTACTCTTCATGTCCATTTCCCCGATTAAAAAGCTTTTAAGCGTCGGTTATGCTGTCGATTGTGTAAACCCGACGGACGATTAAATCACTTTAACGGATAAAAAAGGGCAGATAAATCGCAACCAGCTACTGTACCAAGTCCATTTTCCGCAGGAAAAAGTTAATTTGTGCATTGTTATGCTCAATGCGGGCACAATGGAGCCGTTAATGACCGATAGATTCATGACGGGCAAGAGACGAGGCGGTGAATGACGTTCTGGTCCGGATTGCCAACGTGGTTATGTTTGACTCAGGGCCGCCGGATTTTTCTAAACCTGCTGGTGGGGAAATATTATTCCTGAGGGTGAGGCCGTCAGGCCGAATAATCGAACGTAGTTCGATGGAGAGTCCATACCCCAGAAAGCAAAAAACCCGCCATAGGCGGGTTCTTCTAAATAGGGTGCCCGGACTCGGACAACCGTCGCTGGCGACGGGTTGAACAACGCTTGGCGTTGGCCCGCAGGGTGAGGCCGCCAGGCCGAATAATCGAACGTAGTTCGATGGAGAGTCCATACCCCAGAAAGCAAAAAACCCGCCATAGGCGGGTTCTTCTAAATATGGTGCCCGGACTCGGAATCGAACCAAGGACACGGGGATTTTCAATCCCCTGCTCTACCGACTGAGCTATCCGGGCAACGCGCCGCATTAAACCCTAAAGGCCCGATGGCGTCAATCGCTTTATGTCATAAACGCCAAAAAACCGGCGCGCTCGCTGACTTTTCAAACAAACTGCCTGAAGTTTGTCCTTGGCGTGATAAATCAGGCTCATGCCGGCGTCAGTGGGGGCACAATTCTAGCTTAACGCACCGTGTTTACGGCATTGTGCTACCTGCAGAATATCCTCTGCCAGCCGTTTGGCAACCGATACATCCTGAAGCTGCCGTTTGATCAGCAGTTTGCTCAAACACCCTTCCTGCACCAGCTCCATTTGCTGAGCCACCATGTCGGCGTCATCCGCATCCATTTCGCGTAGCAGGTCGCGGGTCAGCTCGAGGGAGGTCATCTTTTGCTGCTCCGCCAACTGGTGGATCGGATGGTCGTCTTCGGGGAACACGCTGCAGGCGGCGATAAACAGGCAGCCGGGATAACGATCGTTTTTCACGTACTCGGCCAGCACGTCGTAGCGCGCCAGCAGTTTTTGCTGCGGGCTAAGGGATTCGTCCAGTAATAGCTGGCGGCGCCAGGCATCGATCTGCTGCCCGTGATGACGCAGACAGTCGTACAGCAGGGCTTCGCGATCCGCCCAGAACGGCTTGAAATCGCTGGGCTGCATGCCGAGTTTTTCCGCCAGCATTTCCAGCGTGGTGGTCGCCAGACCCTTTTGTTCCAATAGTCCCAGCGCCGTATCAAGAACAAGTTCGCGTTGCACGTGTAACCCCTCCAAACTCTTGTTATGAACCTCAGTGTCGTTTATGGCACTGTTTTCTGCAAATGCGCATCAAAGGTCTGCGCGTCCATGAAGCCGGTAACGCGGGCGGCCGGCAGCTCTTGCCCTTGAGCATCAAAGAACAGGATAGTCGGTAACCCCAGCACCTTGAGCTGCTTGAGCAGCGCAGCCTGTTCGCTGCTGTTGGCGGTCACGTCAGCCTGCAACAGGACGGTATTGGCCAGACGGGCCTGTACTGCGCGGTCGCTGAAGGTATATTTTTCGAACTCTTTGCAGGCGACGCACCAGTCGGCGTACAGATCCAGCATCACCGGCTTGCCCTGCGCCTGCTGCAGCGCCTGTTCGAGCTGCGCCACGTTATCGACCCGGGTAAAATTGAGGTGCGGCTGCGCTGCCTGCTGTGTGGCATTGGAGCCGAAAGCCCAGTCTTGCAACGGCCGGGCGACGATCACCGCGGCGGCCAGCAGCAGCAATTGTGCCAGACGCGCCCAGCGACGCGTGGCGGTTAGGCTGAGTGCAAAGGCCCAGCCAAAGAACGCCAGACCCAGCAGGCTCCATAGTCGCAGACCCCAGACGTCGCCAATCACCCGCTCAAGCAGGAATACCGGCAGCGCCAGAATGACGAAGCCGAACGCTTCTTTCACGTATTGCATCCACGGCCCGCTGCGCGGCAGCAGTCGGTTGCCGAACAGGGTGACCAGCACCAGCGGGATGCCCATGCCCAAGGCATACAGATACAGCGTACCGCCACCGGCCCACAGGTTGCCGCTCTGCGCGATATACAACAGGATGGCGCTGAGCGGTGCGGTAGTGCATGGCGAGCAGATCAGCCCGGCCAGCGCGCCCATGGCGAACACCCCGGCCAGCGAGCCGCCGCGCTGGGTGTTGCTCCACGTGGCCAGCCGGGTTTGCAGTGATGACGGCAATTGCAGCGAGTAGAGGCCGAACATCGACAACGCCAGCGCAATAAACAGCAGCGACAGGCCAATCAGTACGTAAGGGTGTTGCAGCGCCGCCTGGAATTGCAGCCCGGCGGCGGCCACCACCAGCCCAAGCAGGGTATAGGTCAGCGCCATACCTTGCACATACACCACCGCCAGCAACAGGATGCGGCCGCTGCTGTGCGGGCGTTCACGGCCAAGAATAATGCCGGAAATCAATGGATACATCGGCAATACGCACGGGGTAAAGGCGATACCGATGCCAATCAACAGCGCCCACAGCGGTGAGAACGGCAGTTCGGCCGGTGGCGCCGATACCGTCGGGGGCGGCTGCGGCGCAGCAGCCGGCGTTGGGCTCGGCGTTGCGGCGGCGATCACGGCATTCAGCGGGACCACGCGGGTTTCCGGCGGATAGCAAAAACCGGCTTCGGCACAGCCCTGATAGGTGACGCTGAGGCTGGCGTTGTCACCGGCCTGCTGTAGCGTCAGCGGCAACGTCAATTGCTGCTGGTAAATCTCTACCTCGCCGAAGAACTCATCTTTATGGCTCAAGCCGCTGGGTAGCGTAACGGCTCCCAATTGGGCCTGCTGCGGCACCAGCTTGATTTGCTGGCGATACAGATAATAACCGGGGCGTATTTGCCAGCTTAGCGTCAGTTGGTGGTCTTTTTGCTGAAAATCGAAGGCAAATGCCCGATCGACGGGCACAAACTGGCTACCGCCGTTGCCGCCAAACAGTGAGGCTTGTGCGCTTAGCGGCAGTAACCACAGGCCGCAAAGCAGGAAAATCAGTTTAACGATGCGTTGATCCATGACAGGTAGTCTTTATCTCCAGTCATCACCGGCAGCACCAACAACTCGGGCGTTTGATACGGGTGATGTTGTTTCAGGTGGCTGAGCAGGGCGTGCTGATGCTGTTTATCGCTTTTGAACAGCATTTGCACTTCGTATTCCTGTTCCAGTTTCCCTTCCCAGTAATAGAGCGATGAGGCGCCGGGCAGCAACGTGACGCAGGCCGCCAGTTTTTCGCCCAATACGCGCGCCGCCAGTTCTTGCGCTGTGGCTTCATCCGGTGCGGTACAGAGTATGACGACGGCATTGCAATCAGACATGTTTACTCCTCTCAACCGTTAGGGGCAGGCAGGCACTATACCTTGAAGGCCGTTGGGCCAGAAGGCGAGTTTATCACGACCGGAGAAAAGCAGGAGGAAATCGGGGCTGCGTGGCAACCCCGATGGTGGTGTTACAAGATGACGCTGCCCAGCAGGAAGCCGAACAGCACGGCGAAGACGACGCCGATGGTACCCGGAATAAAGAACGGATGGTTAAACACGAAGCGGCCGATGCGGGTGGTGCCGGTATCGTCCATCTGCACCGCAGCCACCAGCGTCGGGTAGGTAGGCAAAATAAACAGGCCGGATACCGCAGCGAAGGAGGCAATGGCAGTCAGTGGGCTGACGTTCAGCGCCAGCGCCATTGGCATCAGCGCCTTGGCGGTTGCCGCCTGCGAATAGAGCAACGCCGAACAGAAGAAGAAAATCACCGCCAGCAGCCACGGGTGCGCCTGAATGACGTTGCCCGCGGTTTCCTTGATCCAGCCGATGTTGGCCTGAACAAAGGTATCGCCCAGCCAGGCTACGCCAAGAATACAGATACAGGCGCTCATGCCGGCCTTGAAGGTGCTGGAATTCAACACCAGATCGGTATCGACGCGGCACAGTAGCGTGGTCAGGGTAGCTACGCTCAACATGATGATCAGGATGGCGTTGGTGGTGTTCATCAACGGCGTAGCCACCAGCCCCAGGCCAGGGCTGTTGATAATGGCGTAGGCCACTACGCACAGTACGCCCAGCAGGAACAGCATCACCGACATTTTGGCGCGTGGCTTGATGGTGACCACGTTATTGCCGCGCAGTGTGACCAGGCCTTCCTCGAATCGCTTCAGGTAAACCGGGTCGTTAGACAGTTTTGAGTCGAAGATCCAGCTGACCAGCAGCGACATCAGCAACACCGCACAGAAGGTCGACGGGATCACCACCATCAGCATATGCAAGTAGCTGACGCCGTGGCCTTCCATTACCGACGACATATACACGACCGCAGCGGAAATCGGTGAGGCGGTAATGGCTATCTGGGCGGACACCACGGCGGTCGACAGCGGCCGACACGGTTTGATGCCCTGCTCTTTGGCCACTTCGGCGATCACCGGCAGCGCGGAGAGCGAAATATTGCCGGTGCCGGCAAAAATGGTCAGGAAATAGGTGACAACGGGCGCCAGAATAGTGATGTGTTTTGGGTTCTTACGCAGCAATTTTTCAGTTTGCTGTACCAGGTAATCCATGCCGCCCGCGACCTGCATTGCGGAGATGGCAGCGATAACCGCCATGATGATTGAAATAACGTCAAAGGGAATATTGCCCGGCTTAACGCCGATCATTGCCAAGACTAAAACCCCAAGGCCCCCTGCAAAGCCAATGCCGATACCGCCCAATCTGGCCCCCAAAAAAATGGCCAGTAGAACGATAATCAATTCCACCGCTAACATAGTGTGTTACTCCTCAATAGAAAACATTATGAAAATGAAACGTTAAAATTTTGTGGGCGCCAGAAAGTAAAAAGGCACGCTATCCAGAGGATTTAGCGTGCCTTTCGGGCTAACGGATGTCGTTGTTATTGTTCGTTTTCATCAGTGTAGCGTTTCGCTTTATAGGCCGGGTGCATCAGGTTCTCAACCGAGAAAATGTCATCCAGTTCGGCTTCGGTCAACAGGCCGCGCTCCAACACTACTTCACGTACGCTCTTACCGGTTTCCGCGCAGATCTTGCCGACGATGTCACCGTTGTGGTGGCCAATGAACGGGTTCAGATAGGTCACGATACCGATAGAGTTGAAGACGTAGTGCTCGCACACTTCTTTGTTGGCAGTAATGCCGTTGATGCATTTTTCCAGCAGGTTGTAGCATGCGTTGGTCAGGATGTGAATTGACTCGAACATCGCCTGGCCAATCACCGGCTCCATCACGTTCAACTGCAACTGACCTGCTTCGGCGGCCATAGTAACGCAAGTGTCGTTGCCAATCACCTTAAAGCATACCTGGTTCACCACTTCCGGGATCACCGGGTTTACCTTGGCCGGCATGATCGATGAGCCCGCCTGCAGTTCTGGCAGGTTGATTTCATTGAGGCCAGCGCGTGGGCCGGAAGACAGCAAGCGCAGGTCATTACAGATTTTGGACAGTTTCACCGCCAGGCGTTTCAACGCACTGTGCACCATGACATAGGCACCGCAGTCGGAGGTGGCTTCGATCAGGTCTTCCGCCGGTACCACCGGCAGGTTGCTGACTTCCGCCAGTTTCTGTACCGCCAATTGCTGGTAGCCTTCTGGCGTATTCAGCGCGGTGCCGATGGCGGTCGCGCCCAGGTTCACTTCCAGCAGCAGCTCCGAGGTGCGTTGCAGGCTGCGGATTTCTTCGCTCAGCAGCACGCTGAAGGCGTGGAATTCCTGGCCGAGGGTCATCGGTACCGCATCCTGTAACTGGGTGCGTCCCATTTTCAGGATGGTTTCAAATTCTTTGGCTTTGCGGTCGAAGCCTTCGCGCAGCTGGTTGATGGCGTCATTCAGTTTGATGATCGACGCGTACACTGCGATGCGGAAACCGGTTGGGTAGGCGTCGTTGGTGGACTGGCTCTTGTTGAGGTGATCGTTCGGGTTCAGGTACTGATATTCCCCTTTTTGATGTCCCATCAGCTCCAGGCCGATATTCGCCAGCACTTCGTTGGTGTTCATGTTCAAAGAGGTGCCTGCACCGCCCTGGAACACATCCACCGGGAATTGATCCATGCACTTGCCTTTATCCAGCACTTCATCGCAAGCCTGGATGATTGTATCGGCGATTTTACGCGGAATGGTTTTGAGCTCTTTGTTAGCCAGCGCAGCGGCTTTCTTCACCATAACCATGCCACGGACAAACTCAGGAACGTCACTTATCTTGCTGTTACTAATATAAAAGTTTTCAATCGCACGCAGAGTATGAACACCGTAATAGGCTTCTGCGGGTACTTCACGTGTTCCTAGCAGGTCTTCTTCGATACGAATGTTGTTTGACATGAGAACCTTCTCTATGTTGCTGCCGAATTAATTATTTGCTTGTTAACTAATTTATGTCGCCGTGAGCTTCAACTGCCGAAGTATTGACCGTGGCAATTGTTGCAGCCCAGATCATATGCTGCTTTGGAATAAATGAATGAACCCAGATCACTATCTGACGCTTCAAAAACCACAGCTTTTGCATTCTGTGATCTCATTCACGTTTGTTAACTCTAGCAATAAAAAATGCCGTCTGGTTGAAATGTCTGCAGGCCGCCCCCATTGTTATCAAATCGGCCTGAATCTGGCCCTCTTTTTCACGTATGCGCCACCGCGCGGGTACGCGAAGCCATCTGATAGGAGAACGCGGTGCGCTGGTTACCGTTTTTGCTGATATTTTTGCTGGTTTACATCGAAATATCGCTGTTTATTAAAGTCGCCGCCGTGCTGGGCGTCGCAGTCACCCTGCTGCTGGTGATCTTTACCTCGTGCGTTGGCGTTTCGCTGGTGCGTAACCAGGGCATGAAAACCTTCGTACAGATGCAGCAGAAGCTGGCGGCTGGCGAAAGTCCGGCGGCGGAAATGGTGAAGAGCGTTTCGCTGGTGCTGGCGGGCTTTTTGCTGCTGGTGCCGGGCTTCTTTACCGATTTTCTCGGCCTGCTGCTGTTGCTGCCGCCGGTGCAGAAATCCCTGACGCTGAAGCTGATGCCGCATCTGTCGGTGTATCGTCCCGGCGGTTGGGGGCAGGGCGGCGGCGCTGCCGACGGCAACACGTTTGACGGCGAGTTCCAGCGTAAGGACGACGATCGCAATGTGATCGAGCACCGCCCGGACGACAGCCACAAACGCGACGATCGCTAAAACCGTTTTCGCGCCGTGTCGGCCGACAAACCGGCAGACATGGCGCGTCAATGCGGCCTGCGGGCCGTGCGTGGCTGGCGGCAGGGTGCCGTCAGACATAAAAGCAAAAAATTTTTACTCGGCCCCCTTGAAGGGGGATGGAATGCCCCCATTTCAAACCCACGAGGCCGGTAAATATGATAATCCGGTGAATAACCCTAAATCTGATACAGACCTTCTTACAGGAGAGCGTTCAATGAGTATTCGTCCATTGCATGACCGCGTTATCGTCAAGCGTAAAGAAGTTGAATCAAAATCTGCTGGCGGCATCGTACTGACTGGCTCTGCGGCGGGTAAATCCACCCGTGGTGAAGTAGTAGCCGTCGGCAAAGGGCGCGTTCTGGAAAGCGGTAATGTTCAACCGCTGGATGTGAAAGTAGGCGACATCGTGATTTTCAACGACGGTTACGGCGTGAAAGCAGAGAAGATCGACAATGAAGAAGTGTTGATCATGTCCGAAAGCGACATTCTGGCAATTGTTGAAGCGTAATTACGCTTTATCTTCTGAACTGAAAAGAGTTGAAGGGAAATACCAATGGCAGCTAAAGACGTAAAATTCGGCAATGACGCTCGCGTAAAAATGCAACGCGGCGTGAATGTTCTCGCTGATGCAGTGAAAGTGACCCTGGGCCCGAAAGGCCGTAACGTAGTGCTGGATAAATCCTTCGGCGCTCCTACCATCACCAAAGACGGCGTTTCCGTAGCACGTGAAATCGAACTGGAAGACAAGTTCGAAAACATGGGCGCGCAGATGGTGAAAGAAGTCGCCTCTAAAGCGAACGACGCTGCGGGCGACGGTACCACCACCGCCACCGTATTGGCGCAGGCGATCATCAACGAAGGTCTGAAAGCCGTGGCCGCGGGCATGAACCCGATGGATCTGAAGCGCGGTATCGACAAAGCCGTTATTGCTGCAGTTGAAGAGCTGAAGAATCTGTCCGTACCTTGCTCTGACTCCAAGGCAATTGCCCAGGTAGGCACCATCTCTGCAAACTCCGACGAAACCGTGGGTAAACTGATTGCAGAAGCGATGGAAAAAGTCGGCAAAGAAGGCGTTATCACCGTTGAAGAAGGTACCGGCCTGCAAGACGAGCTGGACGTGGTTGAAGGTATGCAGTTCGACCGTGGTTACCTGTCTCCTTACTTCATCAACAAGCCGGAAACCGGTTCTGTTGAGCTGGAAAGCCCGTTCATCCTGCTGGCTGACAAGAAAATCTCCAACATCCGCGAAATGCTGCCAGTACTGGAAGCCGTGGCGAAAGCCGGCAAGCCATTGCTGATCGTTGCTGAAGACGTGGAAGGCGAAGCGCTGGCGACCCTGGTGGTCAACACCATGCGTGGCATCGTTAAAGTTGCAGCGGTTAAAGCACCAGGCTTCGGCGACCGTCGTAAGGCCATGCTGCAAGACATCGCCACCCTGACTGCCGGTACCGTTATCTCTGAAGAGATCGGTATGGAGCTGGAAAAAGCCACCCTGGAAGACCTGGGTCAGGCAAAACGCGTTGTCATCAGCAAAGACACCACCATCATCATTGATGGCGTGGGCGACGAAGCGACTATTCAGGGCCGTGTTAGCCAGATCCGTCAGCAGATTGAAGAAGCGACCTCTGACTACGATCGTGAAAAACTGCAAGAGCGCGTGGCCAAACTGGCTGGTGGCGTTGCCGTTATCAAGGTTGGCGCTGCAACTGAAGTTGAAATGAAAGAGAAGAAAGCCCGCGTTGAAGATGCCCTGCACGCAACCCGTGCTGCGGTTGAAGAAGGCGTGGTTGCCGGCGGTGGCGTAGCATTGGTACGCGTAGCCAGCAAAATTGCCGAACTGAAAGGTGCCAACGAAGATCAGAACGTGGGCATCAAGGTTGCACTGCGTGCGATGGAAGCGCCTCTGCGCCAGATCGTGATCAACGCCGGTGAAGAAGCCTCTGTCATCGCCAACAACGTGAAGGCAGGCGAAGGCAGCTACGGCTACAACGCTTACTCTGAAGAGTACGGCGACATGATCGCCATGGGTATCCTGGACCCAACCAAAGTAACGCGTTCTGCTCTGCAGTACGCAGCATCCGTGGCTGGTCTGATGATCACCACCGAGTGCATGGTTACCGATCTGCCTAAAGCTGACGCACCTGACATGGGTGGCGCTGGCGGTATGGGCGGCATGGGTGGCATGGGCGGCATGATGTAATCATCCCCCACACCGTAGTGTGATAAACCCCGGCGATAGCCGGGGTTTTTTTATGCGCGGGATCCGGCAACGACCTGGTGCCATAACGATTTCATTGGGGATCTTGGGCGCAGTTGGCGTATGCCGCCGCGTCTGCCATTGGTTATGCAAGCACGGTCGGCGAATAATGCGCGCGTTCGCGCACGGTATTTGATGATATTTTTGCAGACCGGGCTGATTTAGCGTGTAAACTGGTACATCATCAGCTGTCGCTCAAGGCGTTGACCAGGCACATGTGGCAACGGAAGCTTAAGAGATAGCATCGCTTTCTGATAAGCTTTTGCGTAATTCTCAACATCATATGGGGAACAAGATGCGGATTAAAGCCTTACTGGGACTTTCAGCAGCGTTGCTGCTGGCAGGATGCAGCACGACCAATGAACTGACCAGCGCAGGTCAGCAAGTTAAATTCACCGACACCAAACCGGCGGCAGAATGCCAACTGGTGGGTGAAGTGACCGGCACCCAGAGCAATTGGCTGTCTGGCAGCAATGCTGAAAGCGGCGGCCTGCGCGGCGCGGCCAACGATCTGCGCAATAAGGCGGCGGCAATGGGCGGCAACGTGATTTACGGCGCAACCAGCCCAAGCCAGAATCTGCTTTCCAGCTTCGCGCCACTGGACAGCAAAATGATCGGCCAGGTGTATAAGTGCCCTTGATACGGTCTACGGTTTAAAACAAAAGAGGAATGCTCAGGCATTCCTCTTTTTGCATCTGACGGTGCGATCTATTGCTGAGTGAGGCGCAGATCCAGCGGCGTTTTACTTGGCTCGCCGCCAATTTCACGCGTCAGGCGCGGTACCAGATAGCCGGAAACCTTGCTCAGCAGCGCTTTCATGATCTCGCGAGCCTGGTCGTCGCTGACCATAAAGTGCGCCGCTCCCTGTACCTTATCCAGCACATGAATGTAATACGGCAGGATCCCGGCATCGAACAGCGCATTGCTCAGCGCCGCCAGCGTGTCGGCATCATCATTGATGTGACGCAACAGCACGCTCTGGTTGAGTAGCGTAACCCCGGCTCGGCGCAGTTGCGCCATACTGGTGCTTAGTGCGGCATCGATTTCATTGGCGTGGTTGATATGCGTAACCATCAGCACCTGCAGACGTGACGCAGCCAGCCGTTGGCACAAGGCCTCGGTGACGCGTGCAGGGATCACCACCGGCAAACGGCTGTGAATGCGCAGTCGTTTCAGGTGTGGAATAGCCTCCAGTTCGCCGATCAGCCAATCAAGTTCGTGATCTTTCGCCATCAGCGGATCGCCGCCGGAGAAAATTATTTCATCCAGTTCCGGGTGATGGCGGATATACTCCAGCGCAAGACGCCAGTTGGCCTTGTTGCCCTGGTTATCCTGATAAGGGAAGTGGCGGCGGAAACAGTAGCGGCAGTTGACCGCACAGCCGCCTTTCACCAGCAGCAGCGCGCGGTTGCGGTATTTATGCAACAGTCCTGGCACTACGCTGCGCTGTTCGTCAAGCGGGTCGGTGGTAAAGCCGGGGGCGATAACGAACTCTTCGCTGGCGGTCAGTACCTGTCGCAGCAAAGGGTCATTGGCATCGCCAGGACGCATGCGAGCAGCAAAGGCGCGTGGTACGCGCAGCGGGAACAGCCGACGCGCTTCACGCCCCTGCGGCAACAGCGGATGCGCGTTCAGTGACAGCAGCTGCAGTAATTCATCGGGGTCGGTAATAACATCGGCGAGTTGATGCAACCATTCTTCTCTATCCGCGATGTTTTGGGTTATAATGTGTGCCATTTTTTTGGCTAAGCTACCAGTTTAAATATTCAGAGGGCCATCATGGCGACTTATTCTAGCAACGATTTCCGTCCGGGTCTTAAAATCATGTTCGAGGGCGAGCCTTACGCCGTTGAATCCAGCGAGTTCGTCAAGCCAGGTAAAGGCCAGGCTTTTGCTCGTGTTAAAATGCGTCGTCTGCTGACCGGCAGCCGCGTTGAGAAAACCTTCAAATCTACCGACTCCTGCGAAGGCGCTGACGTGGTTGATACCAACATGAACTACCTGTACAACGACGGTGAGTTCTACCACTTCATGCACCCAGAGACCTTTGAGCAGCACCAGGTTGAAGAAAAAACCGTTTCCGACGTGGCCAAATGGCTGCAGGATAATGCGGAGTGTATCGTTACGCTGTGGGACGGTCGTCCTATCGCCGTGCAGCCGCCGAACTTTATCGAAGCGGAAATCACCGATACCGATCCAGGCCTGAAAGGCGATACTGCCGGTACCGGCGGCAAGCCAGCGACACTGTCCACTGGCGCAGTGGTTAAGGTGCCATTGTTCGTGCAGATCGGCGAAGTGATCAAAGTTGACACCCGCTCTGGCGAATACGTATCACGCGTTAAATAAGTATTTATGCGGGGGAGCCAGCGCGGCTCCCGCGTTTTAGCGTCCTTTTTAGAACCTTGGCAGAATTGGCATGATGAAAAAAACGCTGTTAGCCATTATTTCTCTCGCATTATTGCTGTCCCTTAGCGGCTGTAATACCTTCCGTGGTTTTGGCGAAGACGTGCAGCATCTTGGCGGCGCTATTTCTCGCGGTGCAGACTAAAACGTTAAGCGTTATTAATGGATGGAGAGAGAAAAGTCTGTTTATAACGGCAACGCCTACCAATTTTGACTACGCTTAGAGAGCTGTATCTTTTCGTCACTTACAAATAAGGATTTTCTTATGTTGAAGAAAAGTATTATTGCGATTTTCTCTGTGCTGGTTCTGTCTTCACTGACTGCGTGCAATACCACCGAAGGCGTCGGCAAGGACGTTCAAGCCGGTGGCGAGGCGATCCAACGCAGCGCACAATAACGCTCACTGATGTTGTTTGTGGTATTCCACGTGCGATAATCGGTGTTAATCAGTTTTGCCGTCGTGGAATACCCTGCTTGACCGTGTCTGGCGTGATTCTTTGGCGCGACTTTGTCGCCGACTGTGCGTTATAATTTTACCGTTCATTAAGCCAGGTTGGACGACCTTCCTGCGCGTCGTTGATCAGGGGACGACCCCATATATCCTGGAGCCTGTTCCATGGCGTGGATCATTCTTGTTATTGCCGGTTTACTGGAAGTTGTCTGGGCCATCGGCCTGAAATATACCCACGGATTTACCCGTTTAACGCCCAGCATCATTACCATTGTGGCAATGGTCGTCAGTATGGTGCTATTGGCAAATGCAATGAAAACGCTGCCCGCTGGCACCGCCTATGCGGTGTGGACCGGCATTGGCGCCGTCGGGGCGGCGATTATGGGCATGGTGCTGCTCGGCGAGTCGACCAATATCATGCGCGTTTTAAGCCTGTGCCTGATTATTGTCGGTATTCTCGGGTTGAAATTCAGCAGCCATTAATTGTCTTGCTGTTTCACCCAGATCAGTTTGTCGACCTCGAAACCGTAGCCTCGTGCGGTTTGCAGCAGTTTGTCGCGTACGTTGGCATCCAGCGTCGGCGTGCGTGACAGGATCCACAGATAGTCGCGGTTTGGCCCGCAGACCAGCGCATAGCGATAGTCAGCATCCAGTTCAATGACGTTATAACCGCCGTAAAACGGCCCGAAGAACGACACTTTTAGCGACGCCTGCTGTGGCGATCCGATAAAGTAGGCTTTACCTTCGCTTTGCTGCCACTGCAGTTTTTGTCGATTAAACCCTTTATTGATCACCTTCAGGCCGCCGTCTTCACGCGGGCTGTATTGCGCGGTAACCTGTTCCAGGCCGCGTTCGAAGCGGTGATCGAGCCGGGCGATTTCGTACCAGGTGCCGAGATAGCGTTTAGCGTCGAAGTTATCCACTACCTTGACGTCCTTTGGCGGGGACACGCTGCAGGCGACAGAAAGCAGCGCGGGAAGCATCATGCACAGTTTTGACCATAAACGCATAGGTAACTCCTGTTTACCGGTGAGATAAACAGTGTAGCGGAAATGTGGGGTTGGCGGCCAACCAGTGCTGGCCGCCGAGGGGATTACAGCGTGACGACGCCAATCAGCGTGACCACGCTCAGGATCGCCGCCAGGCCGTAAAACACCCATTTTCCGGCCGGCACGTGGATTTTCAGATCGTGCATGGCGTGGTGAATACGGTGCAGGCCACACCACAGCGGCAGGATGATCATCAGCAGCAGGAACAACCGGCCGATCAGGCTTTGGCTGAAGGCCAGTACGCGCTCATAGCTCAGCGCATCCCCAGGGTACAGGCCGAGTGGCAGCAAAATACCCATCAATAATACTATCGCCGGTGCAACGATGGCTCCCCACATGCCGCCGGCGCCGAACAATCCCCAGAATACCGGCTCGTCGGAACGTTTAGGTGCAAGATTTATCATGTTTCCTCCGGATTACAGTAGCGCGACGGCGAGTATGATCACGCTCACCACGATAGTCACTGCCCACAGGGCCTTGACTATCGGGCCAGGGCCCATTTTTTCACCGCTGACCACGATATTGGCGGCTTTCGGCGCCAGATCGAACCAGGTTTTGGTGTGCAGCAGCGCCGCCAGCAGCGCGACGATGTTAATCAGCAGCACCAGCGGGTTTTGCAGAAAGCCGATAAATCCAACCCAGCTATCCGGACCGCCTTTTAGCGCAAATACGCCGTAGATCAGCACGATGCTGAACCATACCGCCGGTACCGAGGTGCCTTCTCGCAGCATATAGAAGCGATAGAATCCCAGTTTTTGCCACCAGGTTGGCGTCATGGTACGCACATACGGCTTACGTTGTGTTGTCATTGCCGTCTCCTCTCCCTTATTGCGGTTTCAGCATTGCGATCATGAAGTCTTTGGCACTCTCTACCTTGCCCTGCTGGATGGCAGCGGCCGGATCGACGTGTTTTGGACAGACTTCAGAACAATAGCCAACAAACGTACAGCTCCAGACGCCGTTCTGGCCGTTAAGCTGCGGCATGCGCTGTTTCTTGCCATGGTCGCGGTTATCCAGATTGTAGCGATGCGCCAGAGTGATCGCCGCCGGACCGATAAACTCCGGATTCAGGCCGAACTGCGGGCAGGCGGCATAGCACAACCCACAGTTGATACAGCCGGAGAACTGGTGATATTTGGCCATTTGCGCCGGCGTTTGCAGGTTCGGGCCGTCTTCCGGTTTGCGATCGTTGCCGATGATGTACGGTTTGATCGCTTCCAGACTTTCGATAAAGTGGGTCATGTCGACCACTAAATCGCGCTCGATCGGGAAGTTGCCCAACGCCTCGACCTTCATGCCGCCGGTGTATTCGCGCAGGAAAGTCTTGCATGCCAGCTTCGGCACACGGTTGACCATCATGCCGCAGGAACCGCAAATCGCCATACGGCATGACCAGCGGTAGGATAGATCCGGCGCCAGGTTGTCCTTGATATAACCCAATGCATCAAGCAGCGAGGTTTGCTCATCGTAAGGTACGTTATAGGTTTCGAAATGCGGTTGCGCATCGCTTTCCGGGTTATAACGCATGACCTCGATTTTCAGGGTTTTCATCTCAGCCATTCGCCTGCTCCTTATCCTTTTTCTCCTGTGCATCGGCTTCAGCGCCGTAGACACGTTTGGCCGGTGGCAGTTTGGTGATTTTCACGTCGCTGTACTCCAGGCGCGGTACGCCATGCGGGTTATGGAACGCCAGCGTATGCTTCAGGAAGTTGACGTCGTCACGCTCGGTACAGCCTGGATCCAGACGCTGGTGCGCGCCGCGTGATTCTTTGCGGTTGAAGGCGGAATGCGCCATGCATTCGGCGACGTCCAGACCATGGCCGAGTTCAATGGTGTAAAGCAAATCGGTATTGAACACGCTGGAGGTGTCGGTGATCTTGACGCGTTTGAAACGCTCCTTGAGCTCAGCCAGCTTGTCGATGGTTTTCTGCATCAGCTCCGGCGTGCGGTAGATGCCACAGCCTTCTTCCATTGACAGCCCCATTTCATCGCGGATCTTCGACCAGTTTTCGCTGCCTTCCTGTTTCATCAGGTTGCTCAGTGCGGTTTCCACATCGCGACCCTGTGCGTCCAGCGCGCTGCCGTTAGCCGGGCCGCTTTCCAGCGCGCGGCGCGCGGCATGCTCACCGGCGACGCGGCCAAAGACCACCAGCTCTGCCAGCGAGTTGGAACCGAGGCGGTTGGCACCGTGCAGGCCGACCGAAGAACATTCGCCGACGGCAAACAGCCCCTTGATGCGGGTTTCACAGTGTTGATCGGTTTCAATACCGCCCATGGTGTAATGCGCAGTAGGGCGCACCGGGATCGGCTCCTTGACCGGATCGACGCCCACGTAGGCTTTGGCCAGTTCACAAATGAACGGCAGGCGTTCCAGCAGTTTCTTTTCGCCCAGATGACGCAGATCCAGGTATACCACGTCGCCGCGAGGCGTCGCCACGGTGCGGCCGGCACGCCATTCGTGCCAGAACGCCTGTGACACCTTGTCACGCGGACCGAGTTCCATGTATTTGTTCTTCGGCTCGCCGAGCGGCGTTTCCGGGCCCATGCCGTAATCTTGTAAATAGCGGTAGCCGTCCTTGTTGACCAGAATGCCGCCTTCGCCGCGGCAGCCTTCGGTCATCAGGATACCGGAACCCGGCAGGCCGGTAGGGTGATACTGGACAAATTCCATATCGCGCAGCGGCACGCCATGACGGAACGCCATGCCCATGCCGTCACCGGTGACGATGCCGCCGTTGGTGTTATAGCGGTAAACGCGCCCGGCGCCGCCGGTGGCCATCACCACCGCATTGGCACGGATCTGCACTCGGGTGCCTTCCATCATGTTGATGGCGATCAGGCCGCGTGCCTGACCGTCGTCCACCATGATATCGAGCACGAAGTGTTCGTCAAAACGCTGGATTTGCGGGTATTTCAGCGAGGTCTGGAACAGGGTATGCAGCATGTGGAAGCCGGTTTTGTCAGCGGCAAACCAGGTGCGTTCGATCTTCATGCCGCCGAAACGACGCACGTTAACCGAGCCGTCCGGCTTGCGGCTCCACGGGCAGCCCCATTGCTCCAATTGAGCCATTTCACGCGGGCAGCTGTGAACGAAGTGATCGACCACGTCCTGCTCGCACAGCCAGTCGCCGCCGGCGACGGTGTCATTGAAATGGTAATCAAAGGCATCATGATCCTGTGTGACGGCGGCAGATCCGCCTTCTGCGGCAACCGTGTGGCTGCGCATCGGATAGACCTTCGAGATCAGCGCGATTTTTAATTGAGGGTTGGCCTCCGCGGCGGCGATTGCTGCGCGTAGACCGGCTCCTCCAGCGCCAATGATGGCGAGATCGGCATTAAAGGTTTGCACTGCATTCCTCCAGTAAACTTGTCAAAAATAGCTGATTGATTATCTATACTTAAAATTCAGGTAAATAATTCGGGTGCTAACTAAAATCTGCCGTTGGCAATAAATACTAAGGATAAATAACGCTTACCAACTATAGGGTTTTCACTATACCTAAAGTTAAGTAGTAGAAATTTGATATGATCGATTGTTTTGTCTTTTATTCATTTGGCGAGAGGCTGTCCTGTAAAAGAAGCGGTTGTCTTCCATTTCGCGCTTTTTAACCGTCTTAATCATGGTGGTATCGGTGTTTGCCACTTGCGTTGCCGCAAGCATCGACGGCGCGATGAGCGCGGCGCGGCAAGTCAATGGTCAAGCGTAGGACAGAAGAGAGATTTGGCCACAGGAAACCAAGGGATTTGTCCGCAGGCGGTGCGGTTTTCAGCCGAGAATTTGTTTGCCGGGCAGGATACGAGTAGACTGCATCCCCTGTTTGATTTCGGAGTAATTACCATGAGCGAAACGGCAAGCTGGCAGCCTAGTGCACCCATCGCCAATTTGTTGAAGCGCGCAGCGATCCTGGCTGAGATCCGGCGTTTTTTTGCCGATCGCGGCGTATTGGAGGTTGAAACGCCGGCGATGAGCCAGGCGACGGTGACCGACGTTCACCTGTTCCCGTTCGAAACGCGCTTTGTTGGCCCGGGAGCGGCTGAAGGGATGACGCTGTACATGATGACCAGCCCGGAATATCACATGAAGCGCCTGCTGGCGGCCGGCAGTGGCCCGATCTATCAGATGGGACGTGCGTTCCGCAATGAAGAGGCGGGGCGCCACCACAACCCTGAATTCACCATGTTGGAATGGTATCGCCCGCATTACGACATGTACCGGCTGATGAATGAAGTGGACGATCTGCTGCAACAGGTGCTGGATTGCGACAGCGCGGAAACCCTGTCGTACCAACAGGCGTTTTTGCGCCATCTGGATATCGATCCACTGTCGGCGGAAAAAGCCCAACTGCGTGAAGCGGCGACCAAGTTGGATCTCGGCAATATTGCCGACACGGAAGAAGACCGTGACACGCTGTTGCAATTGCTGTTCACCGTCGGCGTCGAGCCGCATATTGGCCGCGAAAAGCCGGCGTTTGTCTATCATTTCCCGGCCTCGCAAGCGGCATTGGCGGAAATCAGTACCGAAGATCATCGGGTAGCGGAGCGCTTCGAGGTGTACTTCAAGGGGTTGGAGCTGGCGAACGGGTTCCGTGAGCTAACCGACGGTAACGAACAACGCCAGCGTTTTGAGCAGGATAATCGGAAACGTGCCGCTCGCGGTTTGCCAGAGCAGCCGATTGACCACAACTTGCTGGATGCACTGCGCCATGGCATGCCGGACTGCGCCGGGGTGGCGCTGGGCGTGGATCGCCTGGTGATGCTGGCGCTGGGGGCCGAAAGCCTGAGTGAGGTTATTGCCTTCCCGGTGACTCGGGCATAACCCGCTATCGGTTGGGCGTAAAAAAGGGCCGGCAGCATCTCTGCCGGCCCTTTTTTTGTCTGCGATCTACAAACCGCCCGACTCGCGTTTGGTGTTTGGTGCCGGGGTAGATGATACCGCCCGGCCATTGTTGTTGATGCGCGACAGCGTTTCGGTGCGTACCTGGAACGGCGGGTACGGCAGGGTAATGCCGTGTTCGCGATAGCCGGCCAGAATCAGCTGGTGGATCTCGTGGCGCAGCGGCATGCGATGACCCATTTCTGCGGCATAGATACGCAGCTCGAAAATCTGGATACCTTGCTGCAGATCGACCAGATACACCTCTGGTGGCGGGTTATCCAGTACCAGCGAGCAGCGTTCGGAAGCATCGGTGAGGATCTTGGTGACTTCTTCGCTGTTGGCTTCCGCTGGCGCAGGCACGGTCAGTACCACGCGGGTTACCGAATCGGACAGCGACCAGTTAATGAACTGTTCGGTGATGAACGCCTTGTTCGGCACGATGATCTCTTTGCGGTCCCAGTCCGAAATGGTGGTAGCGCGCGTATTGATCTTAGTGATGCTGCCGGTCAGGTTGCGGATCGTCACGGTATCGCCGATGCGGATCGGTTTTTCAAACAGAATGATCAGGCCGGAGATAAAGTTGGAAAAGATCTCCTGCATGCCGAAGCCCAAACCGACGCTGAGCGCGGTGACGACCCATTGCAGTTTCGACCATTCGATGCCGATCCAGGCAAAGCTGAGGATCGCGCCAAACAGCAGTAACAGGTACTTGGTGATGGTGGTAATGGCATAGCCGGTGCCGGGGGTCAGATCCAGGTGCTGCAATACTGCC
The DNA here is from genome assembly GCF_057180665.1 of Serratia sp. Sp408. Classification (NCBI taxonomy): domain Bacteria; kingdom Pseudomonadati; phylum Pseudomonadota; class Gammaproteobacteria; order Enterobacterales; family Yersiniaceae; genus Serratia; species Serratia sp. Sp408. Next base: position 164,906 of record NZ_JBXUFT010000008.1, on the reverse strand, counting down.
AACTCCAGCAGTGCCGGTAGGTTACGCACCAGTTGCATGGTGACGATCAACACCAGAATGGCGATCAGTACCGCACCGAGGGTGATCGGCTGTACGGTGTCGACGCCGTTCACCTTGGACGTCACATCCCACAGGGTGATGTTTTCCAGGAAGGCGAAGGCGGAATGGATCTCCGACCACAGGAAGATCACCGACACCAGCGCGATCATCGTCAGGATCGACCGAACCAGCCGCAGCGACTGGGCGCTGATCGCGTCCAGATCGATTTCGGACTCATCGACGTCCATCGATCCTTCGTTACTGCTGACGACCGGGGTATTCGGTGTCTCCTCTTCGCCGCGTGCGCGCTGGGCCAGGATGTCGGCGCGCCGTTGTTTGGCGCGATCGAAGGCAATTCGACGGCGTTGGATCAGCATCCAGCGGCGAATGATGTGATATACCACCAGCAGGAAGAACCAGATGGCGACCGAGGTTTCCAGGCGTGCCAACAGCGCCTGCGCGGTGGTCAGATAGCCGATGGCCGACGCCAGAGCTGCCAGCAGCGGTGCCGACAGCAGCAGCCCCCACAGCGCGGTGTTAAGCATATTCTCGCCGGAACCTTTCTTATCCAGATACAGCGGGATGCCGGCGCGCTTCAGGCTGTTGGTCACCAGGCTGAGCGCTACACACAGTAAAATGAAGCACAGACGCCCCAGCGTATTGGAAAACTCGCGGTCGTTCAGGTTATCGAAGGTAATCAGCGCCATGATCAGCGGTACAATCAGCCAGATCGACATTTTGTAGTAACGCATGGCGCGTGAAACCTGTTGCACCGGCCAGCGGAAGTGGACGATAAACAGCCCCTGCGGATGGGCGAAGGCGGCGCTGATCATACACACCCACAGGATCGGCAGCGTGGCGGTAACGCCGTCACCGATCGCCACCGCGACCGGATATGGCCAGGCATTTTGCAGACCGTATCCCAGCGCAGCCCACAGTACCGGCAGCGGCAGTGCCACCAGAATCGACCAGAAGACGGTGCGCAGCGTCAGATAGAACTGATCCTGGGTTACCTTGCCGACCTTACTGCTTGAGCGGGCCAGGAAGGCGTGGTAATGCTTGCGTGAACTGATACTGAAAATTACCAGCAGCAGGGCACCGAAAATCGGGATCAGCGTGCTGCGGCTGGTCACCATCATCATGAACGCGCCGCTCAACTGAGCCAGGGTATCGAGCGACAGCAGTCTGGTCAGGTCATGTGCGACGTTGATCGGGTAGGACAGGTTGATCGGGCTGACGTCCGGCACCCAGAACAGATAGCGGTGGGTGGCGTCCTTGATTTCATTTAGCGCATCCACCAGTTGAGTGTTGGCGACCTTCAGTTTGGTCAGTTCAAGAATTTGCGTATCGCAGCCGGACAGCAGCGAGTTGAGCAGCTCACGCTGGGTGCGGATCTGCGCGTCGATAATGCGTTGCTGCGCCGGCGTCAGATCGGAGCCGTCGTCCTGTTTGATGCTCTGCGCCCGTTGCGGCAGTTTTTCCAACTGGCTTTCGAACTGCAGTCGCTGTACGCGCAGCTGCGCCATGTCACTGTCCAACTGTTGCGGCTTCGGCATTTCCGGCAACGTGGCAACCTGAGCACGCAGGGTTTCACCCAGTACCGACGACGACCCCAGCCATTGAGCCTGTTCGATGATGGTACTGAGCGCCTGACGCACCTGTAAGGTCTGTGAGGCGGCCTGGCGTTGTTGCGATGAAATCAAATCCATACGCTGAGCCTGATTGTTCAGCGCGGTGGACAGCTCTCGGTTGATTTGCAACTGCTGACTAATGCTTTTAGGCAGTTCGCCGCTCTGTTCGGCCAACAGTTCGGTTTTTTCGAGCGCCAGCTCGGCCTCGCGCTGACGCTGGCTATTGAGATTATTGCGCAGCGCCTGAAGCTGAACATCAAGCTTTTCGTGGCGTTTTTTATGCACCTCGGCGCGCATTCGCGCCAGCTCCTGGCGGTTGTTGGCGGAAAGCTGCGCCAGTTCCAGCTCGTCAACCTTGGCTTTACGCGCTGCGGCCTCGGCCTGCAGCAGCGACAGCTGTGCCAGCGCGTTTGGCGTAGTCGGATTGGCCGGCTGAGCTTGCAGACGTCGTTGCGTTTCGGTTAACGCACGACGGGCCTCGGCTTGCTGCTGTGGCAGTTGGCCAAGGGAATCGCTGATTTCTCGCGTGCGATCCTGTTCCTGTTGCAGTAAACGCGCCTGTTCCAGCAATTGGCTGCTGGTTTGCAGGATTTGCTGTTCCAGATCGCTGGCGGGCAGATTGTCGCCATTGGGCAGGATTTTGGCGTCTTCAATCGTCAGTTGACGACGCAACTCCTGCGTCATCCGGGGAAATTCGTCGATCACCTTCTGGTACTGCTCCGAACGCGTGATGGATTCCTTGCGTTCGGCCAGTCGGTTAATGGCGCTTTGCAGCGCCTCCACCGTTTCCGCCTGATTAGGCGCGTTTTTATTGCTTTCGGCCTGCTTCAGCTCCTGTTGGAGCTGTGACTCATCCGGCAGCGGCGCAGCCAGCGCCGATTGAGTCAACAAACAACCGAGCAACAAGGTGGTAATAATCAGGCGCACAGCAGCAGTTCCTTTAGGTCTGTGGGGATTCTGCGGTTGCAGCTGCCGCAGACGCTTCGGCAAACGCTTCGCCCATACGGGTGACGGTGCCGTTGTTCAGGCGCGGTTCGAAGTGCACGCTGCCTGGCGTAAACAGGTTGATCACCGTCGAGCCGAGCTTGAAGCGACCCATCTCTTCACCTTTGAGCAGTTGAATGGCTCCTTCCATGCCTTCTGCCGGATAGGTCCAGCGTTTGATGATGCCTTCGCGTGGCGGCGTGACGGTGCCGGCCCAGACGGTTTCAATGCTGCCGACGATGGTCGCGCCGACCAGAATCTGCACCATCGGCCCAAAGGCAGTATCAAATACGCAGATGACGCGTTCGTTACGGGCAAACAGGTTTGGCACGTTGGCGGCGGTCAGCGGATTGACCGAGAACAGATCGCCCGGCACGTAGATCATTTCACGCAGCACGCCGTCACACGGCATATGGACGCGGTGATAGTCGCGCGGCGCCAGATAAATGGTGGCAAACAGCCCGTTGCGGAACGGCTCCGCCAGCAGATAATTACCGGCCAGCAGCGCTTCCAGGCTGTAGTTGTGGCCCTTGGCCTGGAAAATCTGATCGTCGCGGATTGGGCCGAGCTGGCTGATTGCGCCATCGGCAGGCAGCGCCAATACGTTGGCATCGTCGACGATCGGGCGCGCGCCGTCGCGCAGCGGGCGCACAAAGAAGTCGTTGAACGTCGGGTAGGAAGCCAGATCCGGGTTTTGTGCTTCCTGCATGTCGACGCGGTAAAAGCGGGCAAATGCCTTTACCACCAGTTGAGTCAGCCAACCGGCCTTTTTATCGGCGCCCCAGCCGGCAAGACGCGTCAGCGCCAGCTTTGGCAGCCAGTACTGCAATGTAATTTTAATGCTATCCAGCACGTTAACCTCTTGAAAGGGTAAAGGGCGCGCATTGTAGCGGTGGTTTGGCCGCTGTCAACGCTCGCCCGATAGACTTAGCCGTTGGCGTCGGGGAAGTTCTTGCGAACCTTGACCTGCGCCATGCTTTCCAGGATGCGGTGGTAGTTGTCGAAACGTTCTTCCGCGATATCGCCACGCTCGACCGCCGCGCGAATGGCACAGCCGGGATCGTTGTCATGGGTGCAATCACGGAACTTGCAACTGCCCAGATAGTCACGGAATTCGACAAAACCGCGGGTGATTTGTTCCGGCTCCAAATGCCACAGGCCAAATTCACGCACCCCCGGCGAATCAATCACATCACCGCCATGCTGAAAGTGATACAGACGCGCCGCGGTGGTGGTATGTTGCCCGAGGCCGGAGACATCGGAAACCTCATTTACCAGAATTTGCTGTTTGGACGGCGGCAGCAGGGCATTCAACAGGCTGGACTTGCCGACGCCGGACTGGCCGGCAAAGATGCTGATGCGCCCGGCAAGGGCTTTTTCAAACGCGTCCATCCCCTCACGGGTTCGGCTGGAGACTTCCAGCACGCCATAACCGATGTTGCGATAGATGTTCATCATGCCATCGACCAGCTTGCGGGCTTCGGCATCCAGCAGATCGATCTTGTTCAGTACGATCAGCGGTTCAACCTCCAGCGTTTCGCAGGCCACCAGATAGCGATCGATGATGTTCAGCGACAGTTCAGGCAAGATCGCCGAAACGATGACGATCTGATCGATGTTGGCCGCGATCGGCTTAACGCCGTCGTAAAGATCCGGGCGGGTGAGCACCGAGGTTCGTTCGTGAACCGCCTCGACGATGCCTTTTACCCCTTCATGGCTGCCCAGTCCCGGACGCCACACCACGCGATCGCCGGTGACCAGCGAACGCAGCGTGCGGCGGATGTTGCAGCGATGCTGACTACCATCTGCCGCTTCAACATCGGCGTGCATGCCAAAGCGGCTGATTACGATCCCGTCTTGCGGCTCGCCCAGTTGGGAATCGTCCAGTTCCGGTTTGTTATCAGTGCGCTTCAGGCGACGCTGATGGTTCGCCTGCACGCGGCGTTGCTGACCTTTCGACAGTTTGTTCTTGCTCACTGCACCTCTCTCGGCGGGATACTCGGCATCATTCATGCGGCGACAAGGCAACAAACCCGTGGCGCCAGGGCAAACGGGCCAAGCCAACGCCGCTGCGGGGAATAGATACCACGAGTATATCGCTCGTTACGACCAAAAAGACTATGATACACGCTATTTTATATTAAATAACCGTTGTTGACCGTACTACGGCAATCGGTGGGCGACGGTGGTCGCCGCCAGGACTGATAAGCAGGACATCACATGACAGGAAACGAAAACAATCTGATTTGGATCGATCTGGAAATGACCGGTCTGGATCCTGAACGCGATCGCATTATCGAAATCGCCACGCTGGTGACCGACGCCAACCTGAACATCCTGGCGGAGGGGCCGGTGATCGCGGTACATCAGCCGGATGAGCAGTTGGCGCTGATGGATGACTGGAACGTGCGCACCCATACCGGCAGCGGGCTGGTGCAGCGGGTTAAAGACAGTCCGTACGATGCCCAAGCCGCCGAACTGGCTACCATTACCTTCCTGCAGCAATGGGTGCCGGCCGGTAAATCACCGATCTGCGGCAACAGCGTCGGACAGGATCGCCGTTTCCTGTTCCGTTATATGCCGCAGTTGGAAGCCTACTTCCATTATCGCTATCTGGATGTCAGTACCCTCAAGGAGCTGGCGCGTCGCTGGAAACCGGAAATACTGGTCGGTTTTAAAAAGCAGGGTACGCATCAGGCGCTGGATGACATTCGCGAATCGGTCGCCGAACTGGCCTACTATCGTGAACATTTTATTCAGCTCTAGTCGGTGGATCGCGGCCGATAACCGGCCGTTTTCGTTATGACTGAATGTTAAATGCGCAGGTCGCGCCGTTTATTTCACCATCTTGGCGTATTAATCGGCAATCAAACAAAAAAAACGTTTTTTTGCTTTTAGGGGCTTGCGGCAAAAAGGATTTCTCGTATAATGCGCACCCCGTACCGATGAAGAATTTGAAAAAGTTCGGCTATCGATACGACGCGGGAATAGCTCAGTTGGTAGAGCGCAACCTTGCCAAGGTTGAGGTCGCGAGTTCGAGCCTCGTTTCCCGCTCCAAATTCAACAATGTTGCCATGTGCGGCATGATGAATAAAAAGCAGTACCAGTAGTTACCATGCGACGCGGGAATAGCTCAGTTGGTAGAGCGCAACCTTGCCAAGGTTGAGGTCGCGAGTTCGAGCCTCGTTTCCCGCTCCAAAATTTCAAAGGCCAATTTTTTGGCCGGATGCCAAAAGCATCTCTTGTGTGCGGGAATAGCTCAGTTGGTAGAGCGCAACCTTGCCAAGGTTGAGGTCGCGAGTTCGAGCCTCGTTTCCCGCTCCAATTTTCTCCCCCCTTAAATATTCACTCATCCCCAGCCGGTGCGCTTTCCTGCCTCGTTTGCAAGCGGCGGAAAAAATTCTGTAAACAGAGTTATCCACAGAAGCTGTGCATAATATCATCTGAGCAAAAAAGCAACGCCATACAAATGAAATATTTATCTTGTTGATTTTAAATCATATTTAAATATTCAAAAACGTTATACCGATCACTTGCTCTTTTTGTTACGTTTGAAAGACAAAGCATTTTTATTTTTATGCACAAGTCCACAGGGCGAGTTGTCGCGTTGTTCTGCGGATTGGTTATTGCTATCACGCATCCCTCGGTAATCCCTTTTGCACCGCACGAATCAATCGTTTTTTCTGGCTGCCTTGTACCTCGACGCCCTGTTGAGCGCGCCGCGCCAGTTGCTGTTCCAGCGCCCAGTGAATATGTTCATCCAGCAGCGGGTGTTCACCCACCCGCGAGCGCAGCGCCAGCACCACGCTGTCCTGATAGGGCGCGTTACCCAGCGCCACGGCAATATTGCGCAACCAACGCAGGTGGCCAATGCGCCGAATGGCAGAGCCTTCGGTAATGCGCAAAAACTTTTCTTCGCTCCAGCCAAACAGATCAATCAACTGCGGCGCATGCAGCGCAGCACGGGGGCTAAAGTCGTCCTCATCGGTCAACTGTGAGAAACGGTTCCACGGGCAGATAAGCTGGCAGTCGTCGCAGCCGTAGATACGGTTGCCCAACAGCGGGCGGAACTCTTCCGGTATCGCGCCTTCCAGTTCGATGGTCAGATACGAAATGCAGCGTCGGGCATCAACGGTATAGGGCGCGACAATCGCGCCGGTTGGGCAGGTGGTAATACAGGCAACGCAGCGGCCGCATTGTTCTTCCTGCGGTTGGTCCACCGGCAGTGGCAAATCGATCAGCAACTCACCGAGAAAGAACCAGGAACCGGCTTCGCGGTTAAGAATAAGTGAGTGCTTGCCAACCCAGCCAATACCGGCTTTTGACGCCAGGGCGCGCTCCATTACCGGCGCGGAATCGACAAACGGCCGGAAATTCAGTTCACCGCAGTAGTCCTGGATCTGTTCGCCGAGTTTTTTCAACCGCTGGCGCAGCAGTTTGTGATAGTCGCGGCCCAGCGCATAACGGCTGACGTACCCCAGTTGTGGATTGTTCAAGGTCGTGGCAAAAGCCGCTTTGGCCGGCAGGTAATTCATACGCACGCTGATAACCCGCAGCGTACCAGGCAACAGCTCATGCGGCCGTGCACGCAGCATGCCGTGGCGTGCCATCCATTCCATTTCGCCGTGATACTGCTTGTCCAGCCATGCCTGTAACTTTGGCTCTTCCATGCTCAGATCGGTATCGCAGATGCCAACCTGCTGGAATCCTAGCGATTGCCCCCATTGCTTGATATGTTGGGCGAGTTGATTGAGATCGAGAGGGTGTGTCATGACGAGCCATAGTGAGAAACAATACAGCTCCAGTTTACCACACTCTGTCTGGTCTGCGGACTGGATCCGCCAGGCCGAACCGGCCGCTGCCGCTTCGCTCGGCCTCTCTCTGTATGCATTGATGCAGCGAGCCGGCGCTGCGGCTTACCAGCTGGCGCGAGACAGCTATCCGGCCAGCAGTCACTGGCTGGTGCTGTGCGGTCACGGTAATAATGGCGGTGACGGTTACGTGGTGGCGGGGCTGGCCGCCGCCGCCGGTATCAGGGTGACGCTGATCGCCTGCCAAGGGGCGCGACCGCTGCCGCCAGAGGCCGCGCAGGCACGACAGTCCTGGCTCGACGGCGGTGGAGAAATTCAACCGGCCGACAGCCGCTGGCCGAACGATATTGACCTGATTATCGATGGTCTGTTGGGGACCGGGCTGGGCAGCGCGCCGCGTGCGCCGATGGATGCGCTGATTGAAGCCGCCAACCGTACCGGCCTGCCGATTGTCGCGCTGGACATCCCTTCCGGTTTGCTGGCACAGAGTGGCGCGGCACCGGGGGCGGTGATACGCGCCGCCCATACCCTGACGTTTATCGCCCTGAAACCGGGGTTGTTAACCGGACAGGCGCGTGATTGGGTCGGGCAACTTCATCAGACTACGCTAGGATTATCTGACTGGCTGGCGCAGCAACCGGCGCCGATACAGCGTTTGTCGGCGGCGAATCTGTCGGGCTGGCTGCGACCACGCCGGCCATGCTCGCACAAGGGAGAACACGGGCGCCTGCTGGTGGTTGGCGGCGATCTCGGTTTCGGTGGTGCGATACGCATGGCGGCAGAAGCTGCGCTGCGCAGCGGTGCCGGATTGGTGCGAGTGCTTACTCACACGGAACACCTGGCGCCATTGATGGCCGCACGGCCAGAGCTGATGGCGCAGCGTTTGACTGACGACAGTCTGCAACAGGCGCTGGAATGGGCCGATGTGCTGGTGGTCGGCCCCGGCTTGGGCCAGGCAGACTGGGGTAAGAATGCGCTGAAAATCCTTCAGCGCAGTAATAAACCAGCATTATGGGATGCCGATGCACTTAACCTGCTGGCAATAAATCCCGAGAAGCGTCAGAATCGCGTGATAACGCCACATCCCGGTGAAGCGGCGCGGTTATTGGGCTGCCGCACGGCAGAAATTGAAAGTGATCGCTTACTTGCCGCACGGCGCCTGGTGGCAAACTATGGCGGCGTGGTGGTATTAAAAGGGGCGGGTACGGTGATTGCTGGCGAACATGGCGAAATGGCGATTGCCGACGTCGGCAATGCCGGTATGGCGTCCGGCGGTATGGGAGACGTGCTTGCCGGCATTATCGGCGGTTTGCTGGCACAAAAGCTCTCGCTGTATGATGCCGCCTGCGCAGGTTGTGTGGTGCATGGCGCCGCCGCCGATAGAGTGGCAGACAGACAAGGAACAAGAGGATTGCTGGCAACCGATCTGTTGCTCGAAATCCCTCATTACGTTAATCCTCAGTTGGCATAATAGATATTATCGAATGAAAGAACTCGTATTACCTCTGCCGGATGAGGCAGCGACTGTTGCATTGGGTGCCGCGTTGGCGAAGGCGTGCGATCGCGCCAGCGTCATTTACCTTTATGGCGATCTGGGGGCGGGGAAGACCACCTTCAGCCGCGGTTTTTTGCAGGCCTTGGGTCATCAGGGCAATGTTAAAAGCCCGACTTATACGCTGGTTGAGCCTTATGCGCTGCAACCGCTGGCGGTGTATCACTTCGATCTGTATCGCCTGGCCGATCCGGAAGAACTCGAATTTATGGGCATCCGCGATTATTTCGCGCAGGATGCCATCTGCCTGGTGGAATGGCCGCAGCAGGGCACTGGCGTATTGCCGGAGCCGGATCTGGCATTGCACCTGAGCTACCACGATCGGGGCCGAGAAGCGCGCATTGTGCCGCTTTCTGCCCATGGCCACCAACTCATCGACCGAATCCACGGGCAACAGGGATGACGCCAACATGATGTATGGATTAAAACGAATCCTGCTGGTGACGCTGCTGGCGAGCCTGGGGCTGTCTGGCGCCGGCAATGCGCTAGCCGCGGCCTCATCGTTGGCGGACATCAAGGTGACCAATGCGCAGCGTGAGGCTACCGTTTCGGTGAGCTTCAACGGCCCGCCGGCGTACGCATTCTTCCCGCTGCACGGGCCTGAGCGCGTAGTGCTGGACGTCAACCAGAGCGGTAAGGTCAACGGCCTGCCGTTGAACTTCAGCGGTCAAAACCTGGTGAAGAGCATTCGTTCCAGCACGCCGAAAGATGCGCAAAGCGTGCGCTTGGTGTTCGATCTGACCCAGCGGGCCAAAACGCGGGCGGTAACGCGGCAAAACGGTAACCTGTATACCGTGGTCTTTACCATCGCGGCGGAAGGCGGAGCGTCGACCACCACTCGTCAGGCTCCGGCGCCGACGGTCAGCAAGCCGATTGTCAGCAAGCCGGCGGTTCGCCAACCGGTGCTTATCGAGGAACCGGCCGAGCCGGTACGGCGTGCGCCGACCAGCTCCTCGGCGTCCAATCCGTTCAACAACAAACCGGCGGTGGTGTCTGGTACGGCAACGGCGGATACGCCGCGCAGCAGCCGGGTGTCAGCCGGTTCCGGCAACCGCGTGGTGGTGGCGATTGACGCCGGCCACGGCGGGCAGGATCCCGGCGCCATCGGGCCGAACGGCCTGCGTGAAAAGAACGTCACCATCGCCGTCGCGCGCCGCTTGCAGACGTTGCTGGACGACGATCCGATGTTCAAGCCGGTACTGACGCGCAACGGCGACTATTTTATTTCGGTCATGGGCCGCTCGGACGTGGCGCGCAAGCATGGTGCTAACGTACTGGTATCAATTCACGCCGACTCGGCACCAAACCGCAGCGCCACCGGCGCCTCGGTCTGGGTATTGAACAACCGTCGCGCCAACAGCGAAATGGCCAACTGGCTGGAACAGCATGAAAAGCAATCCGAACTGCTGGGCGGTGCGGGCGATCTGCTGGCCAATAGCCAGGCTGATCCTTATCTCAGCCAGGCGGTACTGGATCTGCAGTTCGGCCATTCACAGCGCGTCGGCTATGACGTAGCGACCAAAGTACTGCGTGAAATGCAAACCATCGGCGTATTGCACAAGAGCCGTCCGCAGCCAGCCAGCCTTGGCGTGCTGCGTTCACCGGACATTCCGTCCCTGCTGGTGGAAACCGGCTTTATCAGTAACCCTTCGGAGGAGCGACTGCTGGGCAGTAGCGCGTATCAGGAGAAAATAGCCAAGGCGATCCATCGCGGCCTGCGCAGCTATTTCCTGTCGCATCCGCTACAAGCCGACCCAAAGGTGGAAAACCGACCGCTGGACGTCGCAGCGGCGGTTAATGAATCTACACCAGACGTCAGCCAACCGGAGCCGGTGACTACCCGCTCCGTCGGCAACAGCAGTTACCGGGGTAAGACCCAGATCCACGTGGTGAAACGGGCGGAAACGCTCTCTGGCATCGCGGGTCGTTACGGCACCAGTATGGCGGCGCTGCGCGACCTGAACCATCTGAAGAAAGACGGCGTTTGGGTTGGCCAGCGCCTGAAAGTGCCGGCGGGCCACGCCGCCGGCAGTCAGAGCGTTGCCAAGGCGAAACCGGTCAGCAAGAAACCGTCCAGACATAAAGTGGTGCGCGGTGATACGCTGTCATCAATTGCGAGTCGTTATGGCGTGAGCGTCCGTGAATTAAAAAGCGCCAATAAACTGAAATCGGACGTTGCGCCGCTGGATCGGACATTGACCATTCCACAGGCGTAACGCCACTCTCGAGGAACCAGTATGCCAATCCAGGTGTTGCCACCACAGCTTGCCAACCAGATCGCCGCCGGAGAAGTGGTGGAGCGGCCTGCGTCGGTAGTGAAGGAACTGGTGGAAAACAGCCTGGATGCCGGCGCGACGCGTATTGATATTGATATTGAGCGCGGTGGCGCCAAGCTGATCCGTATCCGCGACAACGGCAGTGGCATCGGCAAGGCCGATCTGGCATTGGCGCTGGCGCGTCATGCCACCAGTAAAATCAGCACGCTTGACGATCTGGAAGCCATTGTCAGCCTGGGGTTCCGCGGCGAAGCGTTGGCCAGTATCAGCTCGGTGTCACGTTTGACGCTGACGTCACGCACCGCCGAACAGCCGGAGGCCTGGCAGGCCTACGCCGAAGGGCGCGATCAGGCGGTGATGGTCAAACCGGCGGCGCATCCGGTGGGCAGCACGGTTGAAGTGCTCGACCTGTTCTACAATACCCCGGCGCGGCGCAAGTTCATGCGCACCGAAAAAACCGAATTCGGTCATATTGATGAGGTGGTGCGGCGCATTGCGCTGGCGCGTTTCGATGTGGCGATCAACCTCAGTCATAACGGCAAGCTGATGCGTCAGTACCGTGCGGCGAAGGAAGAAAGCCAGCATGAGCGCCGTCTTGGCAGTATTTGCGGGCCGGCGTTTTTGCAGCATGCGCTGGCGATTTCCTGGCAACACGGCGATTTGACCATTCGCGGCTGGGTGGCCGATCCGGCCGGCGCGCGGCAACTGGGCGAGCTGCAATACTGTTACGTCAACAGCCGCATGATGCGCGATCGCCTGATCAACCACGCGATCCGCCAGGCCTATCAGGATCAGCTGAAAGACGACCAGCAGCCGGCCTATGTGCTGTATCTCGAGGTGGATCCGCATCAGGTGGACGTTAACGTGCATCCCGCCAAGCATGAAGTGCGCTTCCATCAGGCGCGGCTGGTGCATGATTTTATCTATCAGGCGGTGACCACGGTATTGCAACAGCTCGGCAGCGCGCCGCTACCGCTGGCAGAAGCAACCGATGCGCCAGACCCCGCGCCGGCATGGCAGCCGGAAAACCGCGTTGCGGCCGGTGGCAATCATTTTTCCCAGCCGGCCCCGCGCCGCGAACCGTCTGCGGCAAGTCCGACGGCGGCGCGTGAACGTACGCCGCAGCCGTACCACGGCGGCGCTTCCGGCTATCAAAAGCGCGAAGGGGAGCTGTACGGCCGTTTGATGCAGGCGACGACCGAGCCGGCAGCTACGCCAGCGGTCGAGACGGCGAAGGTCCCGTTGTTCCCCGCGCCGAAGGCCGCGCAGGAAATGCCGCTGGCCGGCAGTCAGCATGGCTTTGGCCGTGTGCTGATGGTCTATCCGCCGTGCTACGCCTTGCTGGAGCAGCGCCAGCAGCTGGCGTTACTCAATTTACCGGTGGCCGAACGCTGGCTGCGTCAGGCGCAGCTGAACCCGCCGGAAGAGGGGCTGCGGCCGCAGCCGCTGCTGATCCCGCTCAAGCTGACGCTGCGCAACAACGAGGCGTCGGCCTGTACCAGGCACCAGGCGTTGCTGGTGAAAATGGGGCTGGAGCTGCAGGTTGATCACGGGCGTGTGACGCTGCGCGCAGTGCCTTTACCATTACGCCAACAAAATTTACAAAAACTGATACCGGAACTGTTAGGCTATCTGGCCGAACATCACGAGATGTCGCCGACGGTGCTGGCCACCTGGATCGCCCGCCACATAGGCAGCGAACATCAACAGTGGAACAGCTCGCAAGCGATACAATTATTGACCGACGTTGAACGACTTTGCCCGCAGCTGGTCAAATCGCCACCGGCCGGACTTTTACAACCTGTTGATTTACAGGCTGCACTGGCAGCCCTTACGCATGACTGAAACTGAAATAGCATCACGTCCCCCGGCGATTTTCGTCATGGGGCCTACGGCATCGGGCAAGACCGCGCTGGCAATGGCGTTGCGCGCACGTTGGCCGGTAGAACTGATCAGCGTGGATTCCGCGCTGATTTATCGTGGCATGGATATCGGCACCGCCAAGCCCAGCGCAGAAGAATTGGCGCAGGCACCGCACCGGCTGATTGATATTCGCGATCCCGCCGAGGTTTACTCCGCCGCCGATTTTCGTGCCGATGCCCTGAAGGAAATGGCCGACATCACCGCCGCCGGGCGTATCCCGCTGCTAGTGGGTGGAACCATGTTGTATTTCAAGGCGTTGCTGGATGGCCTGTCGCCGTTGCCGGCTGCCGATGCGGCAGTGCGCGAGCGCATTGAACGGCAGGCGCAAGCCGAAGGTTGGCAAGCTTTGCACCGTCAGTTACAGGCCATTGACCCGGTCGCCGCACTGAGAATTCATCCGAATGATCCGCAGAGACTGTCCAGAGCACTGGAAGTTTTTTTTATTTCGGGTAAAACTTTAACGGAACTGACTAAAATTTCGGGTGAATCGTTGCCGTATCATGTTCACCAATTTGCGATAGCGCCGACCAGCCGTGAGTTGATACATCAACGCATTGAGCAGCGGTTCCATCTAATGTTGGCGGCAGGTTTTGAAACGGAAGCGCGCGCACTTTTTGCGCGGGGTGATTTGCATACGGATTTGCCTTCCATTCGCTGTGTCGGTTACCGCCAGATGTGGTCATATCTTTCTGGCGAGATTAGTTACGATGAGATGGTTTATCGTGGTATTTGCGCAACACGTCAGTTGGCCAAACGCCAAATGACCTGGTTACGAGGTTGGGAGTCGGTCCATTGGCTGGACAGTGAAAAGCCGGGAGAGGCTTTGGACTCGGTAACACAGGTGGTTTTATCCCGTTGATTTCAGGTTGTAGTCAGCAGGCTAACGTAGGAAACCCAGCAGCTCGAAGCATTGAGTGAGGGGGTAATGCGGACAGCCAACGCCGTTACAGGCTTGAAAGATGAAGGATATAGTGCATAGGTTGAGTGATTGTGTACAATTGATGAGTATTCAGCGCGCAAATTTTTTACGTCGTTTATTTTAGAGCCGACAGGTTCTTAGTTACAAACAACAAGCAAATAAGGAAAAGATAGAATGGCTAAGGGGCAATCTTTGCAAGATCCGTTCCTGAACGCATTGCGTCGTGAACGTGTTCCGGTTTCTATTTATTTGGTGAATGGTATTAAGCTGCAAGGCCAGATTGAGTCTTTTGATCAGTTTGTCATCCTGTTGAAAAACACAGTGAGTCAAATGGTTTATAAGCACGCTATCTCTACCGTTGTCCCGTCACGCCCGGTTTCGCACCATAGCAATAATCCGAGCGGCGGCACCAGTAACTATCACCATGGTAATAATCCGTCTGCGCCGCAACAGCCGCAGCAGGAAAGCGATGACGCTGAGTAAAGCGCGTTGCAAGACAACCATGTCGGGGAACATGGGCAGTAAAGTGCTGCCTGTGTTCCCCAAACTCACGGTTTGTGTCCGTTTGAGAGGTTGCACGCTTGTTTGACCGTTATGAAGCCGGTGAGCAGGCCGTACTGGTTCATATCTATTTCTCGCAGGACAAAGACACCGAAGACCTCAGTGAATTCGAATCGCTGGTCTCTTCCGCGGGTGTAGACGCTTTGCAAGTGGTTACTGGTAGCCGCAAAGCCCCACATCCCAAGTACTTTGTCGGTGAAGGAAAGGCCGAAGAAATTGCAGATGCAGTTAAAGCCAGTGGCGCATCTGTTGTCCTGTTTGATCATTCCCTTTCCCCGGCGCAGGAGAGAAATCTCGAGCGCCTATGTGAATGCCGCGTGATCGATCGCACCGGGTTGATTCTAGATATCTTTGCCCAGCGAGCCCGTACCCACGAAGGCAAGCTGCAGGTAGAACTGGCGCAGCTGCGCCATATTGCGACGCGTTTGGTGCGTGGCTGGACTCACCTTGAGCGCCAGAAAGGGGGGATCGGCCTGCGCGGGCCAGGGGAAACCCAGTTGGAGACCGACCGTCGTTTGCTGCGCGATCGCATCAGCCTGATTCTGCGCCGCCTGGAGCGGGTGGAAAAGCAGCGTGAACAAGGCCGCCGTGCGCGTACCCGCGCCGATGTACCCACCGTATCTTTGGTGGGGTACACCAATGCCGGTAAATCTACCCTGTTTAATCGAATTACCTCTGCCGACGTGTATGCGGCGGATCAACTATTTGCCACCCTGGATCCAACGCTGCGCCGCATTGACGTGGCGGATGTGGGCGATACGGTGCTGGCGGATACCGTAGGGTTCATCAGGCACTTGCCGCACGATCTGGTTGCTGCCTTTAAGGCGACGCTGCAAGAAACGCGTCAGGCCTCTCTGTTGTTACATGTTATCGACGCTGCGGATACCCGCGTGGATGAAAACATTGAAGCGGTGAATACCGTGCTGGCAGAGATTGACTCGGATGAGATCCCTACACTGTTAGTGATGAACAAAATAGATATGCTGGACGATTTTGTGCCGCGTATCGACCGCAACGAAGAAAATTTACCGATCCGGGTGTGGCTGTCTGCCGCCAGCGGAGAAGGTATCCCGTTGCTGTTTCAGGCGTTGACGGAGCGCTTATCGGGGGAAATCGCGCAACATGAACTGCGCTTACCGCCAGAGGCAGGCCGTCTTCGTAGCCGTTTTTACCAGCTTCAGGCGATAGAGAAAGAGTGGATCGAAGAGGACGGCAGTATTGGCATGGTTGTGCGCATGCCGATCGTCGAGTGGCGTCGCCTTTGTAAACAGGAACAGGAACTGATTAACTTTATCGTATGATCATATCCTGTTACATTTGTACGCTCGGTCTGTAGGCACGATCGGCGTCGCAGCGTTGCGGCGGCCGGCGTATAAGCCTGAAGTACCCAATCACAGAATAATGGAGCTAAAACATGGCGTGGAATCAGCCCGGTAATAACGGACAGGACCGCGACCCGTGGGGGAGCAGCAATAATAATGGCGGCAACTCTGGCGGTAACAAAGGCGGTCGTGAACAAGGGCCACCTGATTTGGATGACATCTTCCGCAAACTGAGCAAGAAGCTGAGTGGTTTGGGCGGCGGCAAAGGCTCCAACGGCAATAATAGTGGCGGTACCGGTTCATCCGGCCCGCGTTTCAGCGGCCGTATCATCGGTATCGCGGCAGTGGCGGTAGTGGTTATCTGGGCAGCCAGTGGCTTCTACACCATCAAGGAAGCCGAGCGTGGCGTTGTGACGCGTTTTGGCAAGTTCAGCCACCTGGTGCAACCGGGCCTGAACTGGAAGCCGACCTTCATTGATGAGGTACGCCCGGTTAACGTGGAGTCGGTTCGTGAACTGGCGGCGTCCGGCGTGATGCTGACTTCCGATGAAAACGTGGTGCGGGTGGAAATGAACGTGCAGTACCGCGTGACCAACCCGGAAGCCTATCTGTTCAGCGTGGTGAATGCGGACGACAGCCTGAGTCAGGCTACCGACAGCGCGCTGCGCGGGGTGATCGGCAAGTATTCGATGGACCGTATTCTGACCGAAGGCCGTACCGTGGTGCGTAACGATACGCAACGCATGCTGGAAGAGACTATTCGTCCTTACAACATGGGGATCACGCTGCTGGACGTCAACTTCCAGGCGGCGCGTCCACCGGAAGAGGTCAAGGCGTCGTTCGATGATGCGATTGCCGCACGTGAAAACGAACAGCAGTACATTCGTGAAGCAGAAGCTTATGCCAACGAAGTTCAACCTCGTGCCAACGGCCAGGCGCAGCGTCTGCTGGAAGATTCAAAGGCGTATAAAGACCGTACGGTTCTGGAAGCACAGGGTGAAGTCGCGCGCTTTGCCAAGCTGCTGCCGGAATACAAGTCTGCGCCGGAAATTACCCGCGAGCGTTTGTATATCGAAACCATGGAAAAAGTCCTGAGCCATACCCGCAAGGTGCTGGTGAGTGACAAAGGCAACAATCTGATGGTGTTACCGCTGGATCAGATGCTGCGCGGCCAGACCGGCGCAGCGGCAGACAGCGGCAATAAGGACACCAGCCTGATTCGTCTCAACCCCGCTCCGTCTGCCAGCGGCAATGCCGGCAACAGACCGCAGAACAGCGGTACGATCATGGACCAACGCCGGGCAAATGCGCAGCGTGACGATACCACTCGCGTAGGGAGAGAATAATCAATGCGTAAGTCTTTTGTAGTTATCGTCATTGTGGTGCTGGTGGCGCTTTTTGCTTCACTGTTCGTGGTGCAGGAAGGCCAGCGTGGCATCGTCCTGCGCTTCGGCAAGGTACTGCGTGACGGCGAAAATAAACCGCTGGTGTATGAGCCGGGTCTGCACTTCAAGATCCCGTTCATTGAGACCGTGAAGAACCTGGATGCGCGTATCCAGACCATGGACAACCAGGCCGATCGCTTTGTGACCAGCGAGAAGAAAGACCTGATCGTTGACTCCTATCTGAAGTGGCGCATCAGCGATTTCAGCCGTTACTATCTGGCAACCGGCGGCGGCGACGTCTCCCAGGCCGAAGTGCTGCTGAAACGTAAATTCAGTGACCGTCTGCGTTCCGAAATCGGTCGTCTGGACGTGAAGGATATCGTTACCGACTCGCGCGGCAAGCTGATGTCCGACGTGCGTGATGCGCTGAACACCGGCACCGTCGGCGATGGCGAAGAAGTTGCCACCACCGAAGCCGACGACGCTATCGCCTCTGCAGCAGCGCGCGTTGAGCGGGAAACTACCGGCAAGCAGCCGCAGGTCAACCCGAACAGCATGGCCGCATTGGGTATTGAAGTTATCGACGTCCGTATTAAGCAGATCAACCTGCCGGCGGAAGTGTCCGATGCGATTTACCAGCGTATGCGCGCCGAACGTGAAGCGGTCGCTCGTCGTCTGCGCTCACAGGGTCAGGAAGAAGCCGAGAAGCTGCGCGCCAGCGCGGATTACGAGGTGACCCGTACCCTGGCGGAAGCCGAGCGTCAGGCTCGTATCACCCGTGGTGAAGGCGATGCCGAAGCTGCCAAACTGTTCGCCAACGCGTTCAGTCAGGATCCGGACTTCTATGCCTTTATCCGTAGCCTGCGTGCTTATGAAGCCAGCTTCAAAAACAACCAGGACGTGATGGTACTCAGCCCGGACAGCGATTTCTTCCGCTACATGAAGTCGCCGGATTCGACGCGTAAGTAATGCCAAAGGCATCCTAGTTATCAGGGCCCGTTTAATCGCGGGCCTTTTTCTTTTGCGGGGGGGAAGCATGAATTCGACGATCTGGCTGGCGCTTGGGCTGGTTTTGGTGCTGGAAGGGCTGGGGCCGATGCTGTTTCCACAGGCCTGGCGCAAAATGATCCTGGCAATGACGCAATTGCCCGACGCCACGCTGCGCCGTTTTGGCGGCGGAATAGTGGTTGCCGGCATCGTTATCTACTATATGTTGAGCACGCGCCTTGGTGGCTGAAGTGTAGCCGAAAAAATACGCAATCGTATGCTAAAAGTGCTGAAACTCTAAAATTACGGTGGTAGAATCCATTTTTAAGCAACCGGTGATTTTGAAAATGGGTAAGAACGTCGTCGTACTGGGCACCCAATGGGGTGACGAAGGTAAGGGCAAGGTCGTAGACCTGCTGACTGAACGGGCTCAATATGTTGTGCGCTACCAAGGTGGCCATAACGCTGGCCACACTCTGGTTATTAACGGTGAAAAAACCGTTCTTCATTTAATTCCCTCTGGCATCCTGCGTGAAAACGTAACCAGCATCATCGGCAACGGTGTGGTACTGGCGCCTGACGCATTGATGAAAGAAATGGGTGAACTCGAAGCGCGCGGCATCCCGGTACGCGAACGTCTGTTACTGTCTGAAGCTTGTCCGCTGATCCTGCCTTATCACGTTGCGCTGGATATCGCGCGCGAAAAAGCACGTGGCGCGAAAGCCATCGGCACCACCGGTCGCGGTATCGGTCCGGCCTACGAAGATAAAGTCGCACGTCGCGGTCTACGCGTTGGCGACCTGTTCGACAAAGAAACTTTCGCTATCAAGCTGAAAGAAATCATCGATTACCACAACTTCCAACTGGTTAACTACTACAAAGTTGACGCGGTGGATTACCAGGCGACGCTGGACTACGTCATGTCGATTGCCGACATCCTGACTTCGATGGTGGTTGACGTTTCCGAACTGCTGGACGGCGCGCGCAAGCGTGGCGATCTGATCATGTTTGAAGGCGCACAGGGTACGCTGCTGGATATCGACCACGGTACCTATCCGTACGTTACCTCGTCCAACACCACTGCCGGTGGCGTAGCGACCGGTTCCGGCATTGGTCCGCGTTACGTGGACTACGTGCTCGGTATCGTGAAAGCCTACTCAACCCGCGTTGGCGCTGGCCCGTTCCCAACCGAACTGTTCGACGACACCGGCGAGTTCCTGTGCAAGCAGGGTAACGAGTTCGGCGCGACCACCGGTCGCCGTCGTCGTACCGGTTGGCTGGATGCGGTTGCGGTACGCCGCGCGGTGCAGATCAACTCGCTGTCCGGCTTCTGTCTGACCAAGCTGGACGTTCTGGACGGCCTGAAAGAAGTGAAAATCTGCGTGGGTTACCGCATGCCTGACGGCCGCGAAATGACCACGACGCCGCTGGCAGCAGAAGGCTGGGAAGGCATCGAGCCAATCTACGAAACCATGCCGGGCTGGAGCGAAACCACCTTCGGCGTGAAGGAACACCACCAACTGCCACAGGCCGCGCTGAACTACATCAAGCGCATTGAAGAACTGACTGGCGTACCGGTAGACATTATCTCCACCGGCCCAGATCGCAGCGAAACCATGGTTCTGCGCGATCCGTTCGACGCATAAGCCGTTTTTCTGTCACCAGCAAACCGGGCGCCGTCCCGGTTTGTTTTTAGGATGTTCACCTCGCCAAACGCGGTTGCCCAGCAAAAATCCTTTCGTTATCCCGGCTTAATGATTTCATTGCCCTGTCTGTCGTGTACCCTAGGGTATAAATAATTAACGACGAACTCTCAGCCTGGTTTATTATCCTATAAGTAATCTTTTGATAAATGCCGAAAAGCGGCGTGTCAGACGGGTAAATCCTACCCAGAGGTAGACGTGCAGTTAACAAGTTTTACTGATTATGGCCTGCGGGCGCTGATCTACATGGCCTCATTGCCGAAGGATAAAATGACCAGCATTTCGGAAGTGACCGAAGTGTATGGCGTGTCCCGCAACCATATGGTGAAAATAATCAACCAGTTGAGTCGTATCGGACTGGTGACTGCCGTGCGTGGTAAAAATGGCGGTATCCGCTTGGGGCAACCTGCCGCCTCGATACGCATCGGCGACGTGGTGCGCGCACTGGAGCCGCTATCGCTGGTTAACTGCAGCGGCGATTTTTGCCATATCACCCCCGCTTGCCGCCTGAAGCAGGTGTTGCAGCAGGGAGTACAGAATTTCCTTGCAGAGCTGGATAATTATACCTTGGCCGATATGGTCGAAGACAACGCCCCGCTCTATAAGCTATTGCTTGTCGAATAAGCATCGACAAGAAAACAGGGCTGAGAAGTGGCCCCATAAGCCAGTTTACTTGCCATTTTGCGGCGAGACAGCGTTCAAAAACCGCAGGTGCCCGGTGCATGCTCCGGTTTACGCGCTGTTCGCCCCAGACAGTCTGCGACAATCGAGCCCGTTGGCCTATTCTCGCGACACCCTGCTGATGACAACGGAGGAACCGCAATGTCACAAGATCCTTTCCTGGAACGAGAAGCAGAAAAATACGAATCCCCCATCCCGAGCCGCGAATTCATTCTTGCCCATTTGGCCAAGCGTGAAACGCCGGCCAGCCGTGAAGAGCTGGCGAAAGAGCTGGATTTGACCAGCGAAGAACATCAGGAAGCGCTGCGCCGCCGCCTGCGCGCCATGGAACGCGATGGGCAACTGATATTTACCCGCCGTCAATGCTACGCCCTGCCGGAACGGCTGGATCTGTTGCGCGGCACGGTGATCGGCCACCGCGATGGTTATGGTTTCCTGCGCATTGAGGGCAGCAAGGACGATTTGTACCTGTCGGCCGAACAGATGAAAATGGCCATTCACGGCGACGTGGTGCTGGCGCAGGCGTTGGGCGCCGATCGCAAGGGGCGTCGCGAAGCGCGCATTGTGCGCGTTCTGGTGCCAAAAACCAGCCAGATCGTCGGCCGTTACTTTACCGACGCCGGTGTCGGCTTTGTGGTGCCGGACGATAGCCGTCTGAGCTTTGATATCCTGATCCCGAACGAGGCGGTCAGCGGCGCGCGCATGGGCTTTATGGTGGTGGTGGAACTGACCCAGCGTCCGACCCGCCGCACCAAGGCTATTGGTAAAATCGTCGAGATCCTTGGCGATAAAATGGGCACCAGCATGGCGGTCGATATCGCGCTGCGTACCCATGAAATCCCGCACACCTGGCCGCCGCAGGTGGAAAAGCAGGTCGCCTCCCTCAGCGAAGAGGTACCGGAAGAGGCCAAGGTCGGGCGCGTTGATTTGCGTAACCTGCCGTTGGTCACCATTGACGGCGAAGACGCACGCGACTTCGATGATGCGGTTTACTGTGAGAAGAAACGTGGCGGCGGCTGGCGCCTGTGGGTTGCCATTGCCGACGTCAGCTACTACGTACGCCCCGGCACGGCGCTGGACGACGAAGCCCGTAGCCGTGGTACCTCGGTGTACTTCCCGTCGCAGGTGGTACCGATGCTGCCGGAAGTCCTGTCCAACGGCCTCTGCTCGCTGAACCCGCAGGTGGATCGCCTGTGTATGGTGTGCGAAATGACCATTTCTGCCCAGGGGCGGCTGTCGACGGCCAAGTTCTACGAAGCGGTGATGAGCTCCCACGCTCGCCTGACCTACACCAAAGTGTGGCATATGCTGCAGGGCGACCAGGAGCTGCGCGAGCAATACCATCCGCTGGTCAAGCACCTGGAAGAGTTGCATGCCATGTACAAGGTGCTGGACCGGGCGCGCGCCGAACGTGGTGGCATTGCCTTTGAAACCGAAGAAGCCAAGTTCATCTTCAACGCTGAACGCCGTATCGAACGCGTGGAGCCGACGGTGCGTAACGATGCGCACAAGCTGATTGAAGAATGCATGATCATGGCGAACGTTGCGGCGGCGCGCTTTGTTGAAAAACACAACGAGCCGGCGCTGTTCCGCGTGCACGATCGTCCAAGCGACGATCATATCAAGTCGCTGCGCAGCGTGCTTGGCGAGCTGAGCCTGACCCTGGGCGGTGGCAACAAGCCGCAGCCGAAAGACTATGCGCAACTGATGGATATCGTATCCGAGCGCCCCGATCACGAAATGCTGCAGACCATGCTGCTGCGTTCGATGAAACAGGCGATTTACGATCCGGAAAACCGAGGTCACTTTGGGCTGGCGTTGGCGTCGTATGGCCACTTTACCTCGCCGATTCGTCGTTACCCGGATCTGTCGTTGCACCGCGCTATCAAGTATCTGTTAGCCAAAGAGCACGGCGAACCGCCACACCGCTGGACGCCGACCGGCGGCTGGCATAGCGATCTCGAAGAGATGTTGCAACTGGGCCTGCACTGTTCGATGACCGAACGTCGTGCCGACGAAGCCACGCGCAACGTTGCCGACTGGCTGAAGTGCGACTTCATGCAGGATCACGTCGGAGAAGTGTTTACCGGCATTATCGCCAGCGTCACTGGCTTCGGCTTCTTCGTGCGCCTGAACGATCTGTTTATTGATGGCCTGGTGCATGTATCAACGCTGGATAATGATTACTATCGCTACGATAATATCGGCCAGCGTCTGATCGGCGAATCGTCCGGTATGGTGTATCGCCTGGGCGATACCGTGGAGATCCGCGTTGAAGCGGTGCATATGGACGAGCGTAAAATCGATTTTGCTCTGGTTTCCAGCACCCGCAAGCCGCGCGGTGAAGGCAAGACCGAACGCGAACGCGCCAAGAAGGGCGCACCACGCACGCTGCGTGACGGTGGTGGCAACGGTAACGGCCGTAAACGCCGTGGTGGCAAGCCACCGGCCAATTTTGAGCCGGATAGCGCGTTTCGCAAAGACGGCGCCAAACCGGCCGACAAGGTGAAGAAGGACAAAAAGGCCAAGGCCAAAAAAGTGTCCGACAAAACCAAAAAGATAGCGGCGGCCACCAAAGCCAAGCGCGCCGTGAAGAAGAAAGGTGCGCAGCAGAGTGAAGGCTGATTGCAGCTTACGGGCATAGCCCGCTCACCTGTCGTACATTATTATCACCGGCCGGCGTATGTCGGCCGCACAGTTAAAAGAGCATCATGAGCGAAATTATCTACGGCATTCACGCCGTCAAAGCCCTGTTAGAGCGCGATCCGCAACGCTTCCTGGAAGTGTTTATCCTTAAAGGCCGCGACGACCGCCGTTTACAACCGCTGATCGCCGAGCTGGAAGCTACCGGCATCGTCATTCAGGTGGCCAATCGCCAGTGGCTGGACGACAAGGTGGAAGGGGCGGTGCACCAGGGGATTGTTGCCCGGGTGCGCGAAGGGCGCCAGTATCAGGAAAACGATCTGCCGGGGCTGTTGGAAAGCGTCGATACCCCGTTTCTGCTGGTGCTGGACGGCGTGACCGACCCGCATAATCTCGGTGCCTGTCTGCGCAGCGCCGATGCCGCCGGCGTACATGCGGTGATCGTTCCGCGTGACCGATCCGCCCAGTTGAATGCCACCGCGAAGAAAGTTGCCTGCGGGGCGGCGGAAAACGTGCCGCTGATCCGTGTGACCAATCTGGCGCGGACCCTGCGTTTGCTGCAAGAACTGAACGTTTGGGTGGTCGGCACCGCCGGCGAAGCCGATCACACGCTGTACCAAAGCAAAATGACCGGCCCGATGGCGCTGGTGATGGGCACGGAAGGCGAAGGTATGCGTCGTCTGACCCGTGAACATTGCGACGAACTGATCGGCATCCCGATGGCTGGCAGTGTTTCCTCGCTCAACGTGTCGGTGGCCACCGGCATCTGTCTGTTCGAAGCGGTGCGTCAGCGCAGTTAATCTTCGGGCCCGGCGCCGACGGTGGCCGGGCCCTGGTTTTACCCCCCATCTTGTGATCTCGCCTGCGGCAGAAATCGTGCCATCGACCATAATGACTCCTGATGCCTTACAAGGGAGCACGCCAATGGTCTGGACTACACATACGGTTTTTAACCAGCCCAAACCGCTGGGCAACAGCAATCTGTTTCTGTCCGATACCCCGCTGCGTGAAGCGGTACAACGTGAGCACGCCGGTTGGGATGCCGACGTATTAGCCTCGCTGGGGCAGCAGCTTGGCACCCAGGAGTCGCTGGAGCTGGGGAGACTGGCCAATGCCAATCCGCCGGAACTGTTGCGCTATGACGCCAGTGGGCAACGGTTGGACGACCTGCGTTTCCACCCCGCCTGGCACATTCTGATGCAGGGACTGGTGGCCAACCGCGTACATAATCTGCCTTGGGAGGAGCAGGCGCGCATTGGCTCGGTGGCGGCGCGCGCTGCGCGTTTCATACTGCATGCGCAGGTGGAGGCTGGCACGCTGTGTCCGATAACCATGACCTATGGTGCCATTCCGCTGCTGCAACGCAGCCTGCCAGCGCCGTTTCGGGACTGGCTGCCGCCGCTGCTTTCCGATCGGTACGACGCCCATCTGCTGCCCGGCGGACAAAAACGCGGGCTGCTGATTGGCATGGGTATGACTGAAAAACAGGGCGGTTCGGACGTATTGAGCAATACCACCAGCGCGACGCCGCTGGCCGGACGCGGCGATGGCGAAGCATATCGCCTGGTAGGGCATAAATGGTTTTTCTCGGTGCCGCAAAGCGACGCGCATCTGGTTTTGGCGCAGACCGAAGGCGGGCTGTCATGCTTCTTCCTGCCACGTATCCTGCCGGACGGCACCCGCAACGCGGTGCGTCTGGAGCGGCTGAAAGACAAGTTGGGCAACCGTGCCAACGCCAGCAGCGAGGTGGAGTTTCAGGATGCTACTGCCTGGCTGCTGGGCGATGAAGGCGATGGTGTACGCCAAATACTCAAGATGGGCAGCCAGACACGCTTTGACTGCGCGCTCGGCAGCCACGGCTTAATGCGCCGCGCGCTGTCGGTGGCGCTCTATCACGCCCATCAGCGCCAGGCGTTCGGCAAGACGTTGATCCAGCAGCCGCTGATGCGTCAGGTGATGGCGGGCATGGCGCTGCGGCTGGAGGGGCAAACGGCAGCGCTGATGCGCCTGGCGCGCGCCTACGGCAGTCAGCAGGAGCCGCTGTCGCAGGGGCTATGCCGTATCATGACCTCGGCGGCCAAGTTTGACGTTTGCCGACAAGGCATACCGTTTGTTGCCGAAGCGATGGAAGTGCTTGGCGGCATCGGTTACTGCGAGGACAGCGAATTGCCGCGTCTGTACCGCGAGATGCCGGTCAACAGCATCTGGGAAGGCTCGGGTAATATCATGTGCCTGGACGTGCTGCGCGCCTGGGCAAAAAGTCCGTTGGTGCAGGAGGCGGTGCACCAGGAGCTGGCAGAGGTGAAAGGACAGAATCGTCATTACGATCGTCAATGGCGACAGCTGTTGCAGCAGACTGGAAAACTGCAGGAAACGCAGGCTCGTGCCCTGACTGGCCGACTGTTTACTCTGTTCGCTGCAGCGCAGTTGTTGCGTTATGCGTCGCCGCCGATAGCCGAAGCCTGGTGCCAGTCGATGCTGGACGAACGCGGGCAGCGGGCGTTACCCGACACATTGTGCGAGTCGCTGCTTGACAGAGCGGTGGGCGGCTAGGCATAAGTAGGCTTCGGATCCTCAAACCACCATAACCAACGGGTAAAAATATGGAAATAATCAACTTATTAGCGGCGTTTGCCTCGTACTTTTTCAGCGGGGTCGCCATGGTGCTGGTGTTCCTGTTTATTTATACCCGCATCACCGCGCATGATGAATGGGCGTTGATCAAACAGGATAATCAGGCGGCGGCATTGGGTTTTATCGGCGCCTGTCTGGGCTATGTTATCCCGCTGGCCAGTGCGGCGATCAACTCGATCAGCCTGTTGGACTACCTGTTATGGGGGGGGGTGGCGCTGGTGGTGCAATTGCTGATCTTTACCGCGGTTAAGTTGTATATGCCGCGCATCAGCGAGAAAATCGAAGCGAACCATACCGCAGCCGGTATTTTCCTGGGCGGCGTCTCGGTCAGCGGCGGGGTATTGAACGCCGCCTGCATGACCTATTAACTCGCTGCCCCTCTGCGCCTAGCGATAAATAATTGCCTGTGAATACCACTGTCCCGGCACCACGGTTTCGCTATTCATGATGATCATGTAATAGCGCGCCCCGGCGGCGGTGGCCTTGCGCTGAATCTCGTCTTCCACATTCATCGGGCTGCCATAAACCAGCGCGCTGACGGTAGTGATCTTTTCCAGCCCGGCAGTTTGCGCCCGGGTAATTTCTTGCGCTTGTCCGGCAATCGGCGGCGGCGGTGGCTTCGGCGTGGTGGTGAGGATGCCGCAGCCGGACAACAGCCCAAGCAACAGCAGCATGGCGGCACAGCGTGCTATGTTCATCGTGACCTCAGAATGCGCAGCGGAAAGTCGTCAGTGTAATGCTTAAGTATATAGTGGAACATAATGAGCTAATGCGTATGACGTTTTTTTGCCATCATAGAGCGGTGTGCGATCCGACTGCGCAGCGCGGATAGCATTATGTAGACTATGGGGCATGGGGTGGGAAGGGGCAAAGCATGATTGAACTGTATGACGAACGCGTGGGCGATATTGCGCTGATCCACGCGGTGCCGGCCGGGCAATACCAACAGCCATTACCGACGGTATTTTTCTACCACGGCTATACCTCGTCGAAAGAGGTCTATGCCTATTTTGGTTATGCGTTGGCCAAGGCCGGCTTTCGCGTGATATTGCCGGATGCCGATCTGCACGGCGAACGTTATCACGGCGATGCCGCGCAACGGCTGGCGCATTTTTGGGAAATTCTGCGGCGTAACATTGATGAACTGCCGGCGTTAAAGGCGCATTTTGCCGAGCGTGGCGTGATCGACGGTACGCGCATTGGCGTGGCGGGCGCGTCGATGGGGGGCATGACCACCCTGGGCGCGCTGACGCGTTATCCCTGGATTGCCGCTGCGGCCAGCCTGATGGGCGCCGGCTATTTCACCTCGCTGTCGCAAACCCTGTTCCCGCCGTTGGATGAGCGTGGACAGGTATTGTCGCCGACGCGGCATGCCGAGCGGGTGGCGCCATTGGCGGATTACGGCGTTGAACATCAATTGGAAACGCTGTCCGGGCGGCCGTTGTTGCTATGGCATGGCGAAGCGGACGATCTGGTGCCAGCGTCACAAAGCCTGCGCTTGGCGCAGGCGCTGCGCGAACGCGGTTGGGATCAGCGCCTGACGCTGGACACCGAGCCTGGGGTGGCGCACCGCATCACGCCAGCGGCGCTGGCCGCGACCGTCGCATTCTTCACGCATAACCTGTAAAAAAGCCCCCTGCGAACAGGGGGCGTGAGAGCGTGTTACTGTCGTTAAGCTGCCGCTTTTCAGTGCGGCTTGGTTCCCTGGTACGGCACTTTTCTGTTAGCGATACAGTTCGGCGCTGACGTGAATCGACGCGGTACTGCCCGGTTGATGCAGGGCGATAATGCGATAGGCGCTGGCGCCGCGCTGTTCGGCGATATCATTGACCTGGGAAGAAGCATCATCCGGTGATACCACATTATGGTTCAGCGTAACGAAACCGATGCTTTGGCGCTGATCTGCCTGGTGCGCGGTGATTTCAGTGGCGGCCATGGCGTTGGCGGAAAGCAGCAAGGCCACGGCGGTGGCGAGGGTAATGCGTTTCATAAGTGCCTCTCTTGACTTGCCCGGAGCGCCAGACGACGGCGGCCCGGATGGCAAGAAGTTATTTGTCTCTGTTGAATGACTTCAAATCCTTTTCGTCGCTTGTTTGGCGGCGGATATGGTTAATTCTAGTGGCTTCTGCCAGATAGAAAAGCGCAGGGATTTGATGACAACTTTCAAAAAAAATGAACGACATGGCGTTGGCGATGATGATTTTGTTGAAGGATTTTCAAAACTAGTGGATCCGTATCCATATATTCGGCCGATAGCAAATCGTGCGCTTTTGCCTTCGAGCGCCAATAACTGCGAATAAATCCCACCGGGTCCTTGAGTTTCCCCCCCTTCGCCAGTATGATTACGCGTCATTTTTCAGCCGTACAAAAATCACGTTCCTTGCTTCCATGGGCCACGGCTGACCCTGACAGGAGGCTGAATAATCCGTAAGGAGCAATTCGATGCGTCATTACGAAATCGTTTTTATGGTCCATCCTGACCAAAGCGAACAGGTTCCGGGCATGATCGAGCGTTACAGTGCTACCATCACTAACGCGCAAGGTCAGATTCACCGTCTGGAAGACTGGGGCCGCCGTCAACTGGCTTACCCGATCAACAAACTGCACAAGGCTCACTACGTTCTGCTGAACGTTGAAGCCCCGCAGGAAGCGATCGATGAGCTGGAAACTAACTTCCGCTTCAACGACGCCGTTATCCGCAGCATGGTTATGCGCGTTAAGCACGCGGTAACCGAAGCATCTCCGATGGTTAAAGCGAAAGACGAACGTCGTGGCGATCGCCGCGAAGACTTCGCTAACGAAACCGCAGATGATGCAGATGCTGGGGATTCTGAAGAGTAATTGCCGCCGTGACGGCTAATCGTCTGGTGTTGTCTGGCACAGTGTGCAAGCCGCCGGTTCGAAAAGTGAGTCCTTCCGGGATCCCCCATTGCCAGTTTGTGCTTGAGCACAAATCAACGCAGGTGGAAGCCGGATTCAGCAGACAGGCATGGTGCCGTATGCCCGTGGTTGTCAGCGGACAACAGTCACAAGCACTAACTCAAAGATTAACGGTCGGCAGTCAGATTACCGTGCAAGGCTTCGTCAGTTGCCATCAAGGGCGCAACGGGCTGAACAAACTGGTACTGCATGCCGAGCAGATTGAATTGATAGATTCTGGAGACTAGCCAAATGGCACGTTATTTCCGTCGTCGCAAGTTCTGCCGTTTCACCGCGGAAGGCGTTCAAGAGATTGACTATAAAGACATCGCTACGCTGAAAAACTACATCACTGAAAGTGGTAAAATTGTCCCGAGCCGTATTACCGGTACTCGTGCAAAATATCAGCGCCAGCTCGCCCGTGCTATCAAGCGCGCGCGCTACCTGTCTTTGTTGCCGTACACTGATCGTCATCAGTAATCGGCCACTGTCCATTAACGACTTTGAGAGGATAAGGTAATGCAAGTTATTCTGCTTGATAAAGTAGCAAACCTGGGCAGCCTGGGTGATCAAGTTAACGTTAAAGCGGGCTACGCTCGTAACTTCCTGGTACCACAGGGCAAAGCTGTTCCTGCTACCAAGAAAAACGTTGAGTTCTTCGAAGCACGCCGTGCTGAACTGGAAGCCAAACTGGCTGACGTTCTGGCCGCTGCCGAAGCGCGCGCAACCAAGATCAACGAACTGGCTTCAGTAACCATCGCGTCTAAAGCAGGCGACGAAGGTAAACTGTTCGGCTCTATCGGCACCCGCGACATCGCTGACGCAGTTACTGCGGCTGGCGTTGAAGTTGCCAAGAGCGAAGTTCGCCTGCCGAACGGCGTTCTGCGTACCACTGGTGAGCACGAAGTGCACTTCCAGGTACACAGCGACGTGTTCGCACAGCTGAATGTAGTTGTGGTTGCAGAAGCTTAATTAAAGCCTCTGTCAATCCGGTTAAAACGCCAGCCTCGTGCTGGCGTTTTGCTTTTCTGCGGCGGCAAAAACGCGCTACCCTGCCTCTGATGCATCAGCCAGGAGGGACAGCATGAATATCGTATTACAGCGAGTGTATGATTTTAACGGCCCGGCGCCACAGTACTGCTTTCTGATCGATCGACTCTGGCCGCGCGGCATTAGCCGACAACGTCTTGCCGGCGTGGAATGGCTGAAGGAAGTGGCACCGGACAATGCATTGCGCCAGTGGTTTCACCAGCACACCGACCAATGGCAAGAGTTTGTCACGCGCTACCGTCGGCAATTGGCCGAAAACAGCGCCTGGCAGCCGCTGGCGGCGTTATTGCGCCAGGGCGAGAGCTTGACCCTGCTGTATGGCAGCAAGGATACGCAGCACAACCAGGGGGTGGTACTGCGCGACTTCCTGTATCAGCAGCTCGGGAACTAGCGCTGACGTCGATA
This sequence comes from Serratia sp. Sp408, assembly GCF_057180665.1. Taxonomy (NCBI): domain Bacteria; kingdom Pseudomonadati; phylum Pseudomonadota; class Gammaproteobacteria; order Enterobacterales; family Yersiniaceae; genus Serratia; species Serratia sp. Sp408. Next base: position 134,481 of record NZ_JBXUFT010000008.1, on the reverse strand, counting down.
GCTACCGTCGGCCTGACGACGGAACAGTGCCTGGCTGTTATCCGCGGCGGTGACCGACAGCGCGGTTATCACGCCGTTGGCGTCGCGCTCAATGCGCACTTCCTGGCCGGCTTGCAGGTTGCTTAACGGCTTGTCGTTGCCTTCGACCTGCGCCATGGCGAACACCTCATTCACCGGCAGGTTATTGTCGCGGAACAGCTGCGCCAGCGTTTGCCCCGGCTGGATCTGATAACGCTGCCAGTTGCCTGCTGGCGTTTCCTGCGGCACTGCGGCGTCGTTGCCGGCTTCTCCTTGCAGATCGGCCTGCATTGGCGACGACGCATTCTGCGGGGTGCTCACCGGATAGGGATGACCGCTGTTTTGCGGTGAATAGGGCCACAGCAGGGCCAGCAACAGTATAATGCCAAAGATAATCACCCAGCGGCGGTGAAAGTAAGGCAGGGGTTCCAGCCAGCGGAAACCGTCCGGCAAATGCCAGATTTTCAGCAACAGCGCTTTGATTCCATGTCCTTTACCGTGTTCAGGTAGTTGCTCCGAATCCGGATCCTCGGGCGTCCGTGGGGCTGTGCCGGGCTTCAGACGCTGGCTGAAGTTCAGCCAGGTACGCAGCAACGGCTGGTAGACGCGGGTGGTTTTCCTTCTCCTGGGCGCGATTCTGCCCATGGTGACCTCTCTTCAGACTGCGTAAAAATGCCACGGTACTGATGGCGTACCGCCAAACCGACGACACCTTCAGTATAGACCGCTAACTGCTTGATGTGACAGGCAGCGGCGATCGGCAGCGGCGCGTGTGGCAACGGGCGTTAACAGATTGCCATTGTTTCTTTTTCCACGACAAAAGTCATCATTATCAACACAAGATTTTACCCGGCTTTCTGGCACTGTTATGCTGCGCCTTCGACTTTTTACAGACTAAAGGAAAACCCATGACAACCCCTTCATTTGACAGCGTTGAAGCGCAAGCAAGCTACGGGATTGGTTTACAGGTCGGCCAGCAATTGCAGGAATCCGGTCTGGAAGGTTTACAACCGGAAGCGTTGCTGGCGGGTTTGCGTGACGCGCTGGAAGGGAATGCGCCAGCGGTTCCCGTTGATGTGGTGCATCGTGCGCTGCGTGAAATCCACGAACGTGCGGATGCGGTGCGCCGCGAGCGTCAGCAGGCGATGGCGGTAGAAGGCCAGCAGTTCCTGGAAGAAAACGCCAAGCGTGACGGCGTGTCGCTGACCGAATCCGGCCTGCAGTTCTCGGTACTGGAGCAGGGTAATGGCCCAATCCCGTCCCGTCAGGACCGCGTGCGTGTGCATTATACCGGCCGCCTGATCAACGGCGATGTGTTCGACAGCTCGGTAGAGCGCGGCCAACCGGCAGAATTCCCGGTCAGCGGCGTTATCCCAGGCTGGATCGAAGCGTTGACCCTGATGCCGGTCGGCTCCAAATGGCAGTTGTACATCCCGCATCACCTGGCTTACGGTGAACGCGGTGCCGGCGCCTCGATCCCGCCATTCAGCGCCTTGGTGTTCGAGGTCGAACTGCTGGAAATCCTGTAAGACACACGGTTTCCTCTCCAGGGCGCCCCAGCGGCGCCCTGTTTTTATTCGCCACCGAGCGCCCGCGGAAACAGCAGATTATTTTCCAGGTGGATATGCTCCATCAGATCGGCAATAAATTGATCGATGCCCCGATACAGCGCTTGCCAGGTGGTGCATGCGTTTGCCGGCGGCGTCAGATTATTGGTCAGAAACTTCAATACCTCCAACTGCTCGCCGGCTTCGGCGTGTTCATGCTCCATCACCGCAATTGGCCCCATCGCCTGCCGACCCATGCCGTTGACGATCATCGGGAACAGGATCTGTTCCTCTTTCATCATGTGATTGTCCAGATCCTGGCGGATCAGCATTAGCTGCTTGGCCAGACCGCGTGGGCAGGCCGGTTTATCGCCGTGTACCCGCTCGACTTTTTCCGCCATCAGCACCAGCTCCGGCAACTGTTCCCGATGACGCTGATGAAAGCGCGGCAGAATGTAATCGATAATCTCCGCCAGCGGCGCCTGACGCCAGTCACGTGCGTTCGATTCGCCGGTGGCCAACGCCGCCAACTGCGATTGCAGTTGCTGCAGATCCAGCGATTTGCGTTGCGCGGCGTGTTGCAGCGTCCGTTTACCGCCGCAGCAGAAATCTAAATCATGATCGCGAAACAGCTTGCTGGCACCGGGAATGGCAATGGCCAACGCACCGAGAGTGTGATTGTGGTAATCCATGATGACGTCCTCTGAAATGAATAATTCTTATAACATGCATTTTAAATACAATTTAAAGGGCGCGCCATGGCTAAATGGAGGTAGTGGTGCAGGGCGCGCTGATCCACGCCCTGATAATTTGATTACTTCGTTGTTAAATCAATCTGATAAAGCGCAAAGCCAATGCTGTCGCTGCCAACCTGTCGCATCGGGTACTGGGCATTTTGTTTGATAAACGCGGCGGCCTTGTCGCTCGGCGAGGTTTCGAAGCGAATATCCAGCGGGTGAGGGCTGCTGAACGCGGCCAGTCGCCAGTTGTGATCGGCCTGTGGATGCACCGCTCCGTGCTTTTGGCTTTCGGCGCTGATATAGGCTGCCAGCACCGAACGATTCTCATCCGGTGAGGCAAAGGCGATGTGCCGGTCACCGGTGCCGGCAAACTTGCCGCCGTAGGCACGGTAATTGTTGGTCGCCACCAGGAACATGGCGTTCGGATCGATTGGCTTGCCGTTAAACGTCAGCTGTTTGATGCGTTCGGCCTGCGGATTGATCGGTTGACATTCGCCGTCGTAGCGCGCCGGTTGGCTGACATCGATCTGATAGTCAACGCCGTCGATAACGTCGAAGTTGTAGCTGCGAAAGCCGTCCCAGTTGATTAACGACTGCGGTTGGCGGTTGTTGACGTCAATGCGGTTAAACTGTCCGGCAGAACATTCCAGCCATTCCTTGACCTCTTTTCCGCTGGCCTTGACCACCACCAGCGTATTCGGATACAGGTACAGATCGGCGGCGTTGCGGAAGGTCAGCCGGCCTTGTTCCACTTCAACGAAACTGGCCGGATCGTTCTTGCGTCCGCCGACCTTGAACGGTGCCGCTGCGGAGAGCACCGGTAAGTCTGCCAGATCCGGATCGCCTTGAATGTAGTGCTCGACATAGGCCTTCTGCGCGTTATTGACGATCTGAACCGTCGGATCGTCTTGTACCAATGCCAGATAGCTGTACATATTGCCGTCGGCGTTGCCGATCGGCTGACTGACGAACTCGCGGGTGCCCTGATGATCCTGTGCCAGTACTTTCAACAGTGTGCTGTCTTCCGCCGCCAGCGATTTTTTAGCCTGATTGTCGTAAATCGGCCGGGCCTGCGCGCTGGCCTGCGTCACTTTCCAGGCGCCGCCGTGGTTATTCAGCTGTAAATCGACCACGCCGAGGTGATCGCCCCACTGGCCGGGCATGACCGCCGGTACGCCGTTCAGCAGGCCTTTCTCAATGTCGGCACCTTTGATGGCGGCAAAGTCCTGGCTAGGAAACACCGCGTGCGCATGGCCGAACATAATGGCGTCGATGCCTTGCACCTGGCTGAGATAATATACCGAGTTTTCCGCCATGGCTTTGTACGGCTCGCTGGACAGACCGGAGTGCGCAATGGCGATCACCAGATCGGCCCCTTGTCGGCGCATTTCCGGCACGTAGCGCCTGGCGGTTTCGGTAATGTCGTTAACCGTCACCTTGCCTTGCAGATTGGCTTTGTCCCACACCAGGATCTGCGGCGGTACAAAACCGATATAGCCGATGCGCAGGGTATGGTTTTGGCCATCGCGGTCGGTCACCGGCGTATCGACGATGATGTACGGGGTGAACAGCGGCTTTTGAGTTGTTGCATCGATGACGTTGGCATTGACGTACGGGAATCTGGCGCCGGCGATGGCGGTTTTCAGATAATCCAGGCCGTAGTTGAATTCGTGATTGCCGATATTGCCTACCGCGTAGTCCAGCGTATTCATCGCCTTATAGACCGGATGAACGTCGCCGGCCTTCAGCCCCTTGGCCGCCATGTAATCCCCCAGCGGACTGCCTTGAATAATGTCGCCGTTGTCGACCAGCACGCTGTTGGTGACCTGCTGACGCGCCTGTTGGATCAGGCTGGCGGTGCGAACCAGGCCGAATTTCTCGGTGGGTTTATCCTTGTAGTAATCAAAGTCCATCATATTGCTGTGCAGGTCACTGGTTTCCAGCACGCGCAAATCGACCGTAGCCGCCTGCGCCGAGGCGCAGACCAACAGGGCGAGGGCGGACAACGACAGTGGTCGCTTGATCATGATGACGGTTCTCCATGCCATTTTTAGTTTGTTATCGCAGAGGTTGATGCAATCACGTTAGGTGTTCTCAATAAACTGTGAAGTGTGGCAGAAAATCAACGGCAGTAACGCGGGGAAGTTCACAGTTGGGCGGAACAAGATGCGAGGAATTACCGTGGGTTAAGCGGTGGGGATGGATATTCCACGTAAAAAAAACTAGTCTGCTAGCTATGACAGGGGAAAATTTCCCACGGAAGTATAAACAGAGGTGCATGATGTTAGAGCAAATTTGCCAGCTATCCCGCGATGCGGGCGCGGCGATCATGGCGGTGTATAACGGCGAGCAACCGCTTGATGTCGCCCAGAAAAAAGACGACTCACCGGTGACGGCAGCCGATTTGGCGGCGCATCATATCATCAAGAGCGGCCTTGCGGCGCTGACGCCGGACATTCCGCTGTTGTCGGAAGAAGATCCTCCCGCTTGGGAACAGCGGCAAAGCTGGACGCGTTACTGGCTGGTTGACCCGCTCGATGGCACCAAGGAGTTTTTACAGCGCAACGGCGAGTTCACCGTCAATATTGCGTTGATCGAAGATGGCCAGGCGGTGATGGGCGTGGTCTACGCGCCGGCGCTGGAGGTACTGTACCTGGCCGAACGCGGCAAGGCGTGGAAGGAAGAGAACGGGCAACGCCAGGCCATTCGCGTCAAAGAGGGGACGCCGCCGCTGGTGGTGGTCAGCCGTTCGCACAGCGACAACGAGCTGAAGGATTATTTAAAGCAGCTCGGCGTGCACCAGACGGTGGCGGTCGGCTCCTCGCTGAAGTTCTGCCTGGTGGCTGAAGGGAAGGCGCAGCTCTACCCGCGTTTCGGGCCGACCAATATCTGGGACACCGCGGCCGGGCATGCGGTGGCGGTGGCCGCCGGGGCGCAGATTCATGATTGGCAGGGCAAGCCGTTGCTTTATACCCCGCGTGAATCATTCCTCAACCCCGGCTTCCGGGTTTCGCTGTTCTGATCAGTCAGCCAACAGTTGGTGCAGCTTGTTCATCACTTGCTGCACTTCTTCTGCCGTCAGTTTGCCGTCTTTGGCAAATTGAATCTTGCCTTGTTTATCCAGCACGATAATCGCTGAACCGCCCGCTTGCAGATCCCAGGCTTTACGTACGTTGCCGTTACTGTCGACGATGAACTGCGACCACGGGAATTCTTTCTTGTTGTCTTCAATGCTGCTGCGCACAAACATCGCGGTGCCGACCATGGCGTCATCGGTATTGACGATTGTCGTCGTTTGGTAACGATCGCGTGGTAGCTTAGCCTGCTTGATGGCTTCAATCAGCGGATCGTTCATTTCCTTGGCGGAGCTGCGGCCGGCAATATGCTGGATCACTCGCACTTTTCCACTGAGCTGCCCGCTATTCCAGTTTTTGTAGCTAAAATCATCATTGGCGTAGTTTAACTCTCCCCGATCGCTGACGCCGACTGGCGCAACGCGCTGCTGGATTTGAAAGTTGTGCGCGCAGGCCAATAAGGGAGCAAACAGCAGGGATACAATTAGCATGTTACTTTTTTTCATGCTTTCTCCTTGTAGGGGGAACGATGAAGACAGTCTCCAGAGCCTAAAGCATAGGTGGTGATCGGAGGTCTGTCCTGTTAGCGGGTTCTCAGTTTTCCCTTCAGACGCTTAATGCCTGTATTTTGAAGGGATATTCTGAAAAGGTTATAAATTATCATATACAATTCTGTCAAAAAGTGTAAATCCAGTGAAGATGCCCAAGCGAAAGTGAACAAAATGGTCTTAACTAGGTCTACACCCATGCAATCATGTTGCGCTCTCTGGTTAGAGGCTGCCACTTTAGCGGCTCGCGGAGCGCATGGTCCAACGGGAGGAGAGTAAAAGAATGAGAATCTTCCAGCGTTATAACCCATTGAAAGTTGCAAAGTACGTGAAAACCCTGTTCCGCGGAAGGCTGTATATCAAGGATGTCGGCGCATTTGAGTTCGACAAGGGTAAAATCCTGGTGCCGAAGGTTCGCGACAAACGCCATCTCAGCGTGATGTCCGAAGTTAACCGACAGGTATTGTTGCTGCAATCTGAAATGGGTTGAAACGCCAGTCGTTGCGGTAAGTTGCAGTAAAAACAGATGTAATTGCGGCCCCCAACGGGGCCGCTGATGTTTCCGTCCGACTCAGGCCGTCAGGTTTTCGTCCGGCGCCTTCGGCAGTACCGCCGCCGGCTTATCACTCAACTTGGTGACCAGCAGCTGGTCAATCTTGTAACTGTCGATATCCACCACTTCAAACTTGTAGCCGGCGTATTTGACGAAATCGGTGCGTTTCGGGATCTTGCGCAGCATATACATCATAAAGCCGCCGATGGTTTCGTAGTTGCCGGCCTGTGGGAACTCGTCGATATCCAGCACGCGCATCACGTCGTCGATCGGCGTACCGCCTTCAATCAGCCATGAACTCTCGTCGCGCGCCACGATCTGCTCTTCCTGCCCCTGGCCGACCAGATCGCCCATCAGCGTGGTCATGACGTCATTAAGCGTGATGATACCCACCACCAGCGCGTATTCGTTGAGGATCACCGCGAAGTCTTCGCCGGCGGCCTTGAAGCTTTCCAGCGCTTCGGACAGCGTCAGCGTATCCGGCACGATCAGCGCCGAACGAATCTGTACGCCGCTGCTCAATACCAGGCTTTGATTACCCAGTACACGGTTCAGCAGGTCCTTCGAATCCACATAGCCCACCACCTGATCGATGTGGCCGTCACATACCAGGAACTTGGAATGCGGATGCGTCGACACTTTCGCGATGATGCTTTCTTCGCTTTCGCGCAGATCGAAGTAGACCACGCTTTCACGCGAAGTCATTGATGACGGCACGGTACGCGATTCCAGCTCGAACACGTTTTCTATCAGCTCGTGTTCCTGTTTACGCAATACGCCGGCCAGTGCGCCGGCCTCAACCACGGCATAGATGTCGTCAGAAGTGATGTCGTCTTTACGCACCATTGGCAGTTTGAACAGGCGGAAGATCAGGTTCGCCATGCCGTTGAAGAACCATACCAGCGGTCGGAAAATGGCGATGGAGAAACGCATCGGGTTGATGATCCGGACGGCAACCGTCTCTGGTGCAATCATACCGATGCGCTTCGGGGTGAGATCCGCGAAAAGAATAAACAGGCTGGTGACCAGGACGAACGAGCAGATAAAGCTGACCTGCTCAGACATCTCTGGCGGCAGGAAACGATCGAACAGCACCTGGAAGGACGGTGAAAACGCCGCATCGCCGACGATACCGCCGAGAATGGCGACCGCATTCAGGCCAATTTGTACCACGGTAAAGAACAGCCCCGGCGTTTCTTGCAGCTTGAGCACCTTGGCGGCATTGATATTACCTTCGTCGGCCATCAACTTGAGTTTGATCTTGCGCGACGCAGCCAGAGAAATTTCCGACAGTGAGAAAAATGCGCTCACGGCGATCAGAAAAAGAATCAGTAAAATACTGTTTAACATAATCTATCCATACGTGCCGACGGGATGACGGCGCTCTTGAGGAAGGGTAATACATTGTCAAAAGAATTGTTGCAGCGCGGCATGCTGCGCCGGTTCAACCGCATCGGCTATCTGTTATGCCTCGCGAAAAAACAGGCCGCAAGCGCGGCCTGGATAGTATAGCAGTAGCCCGATGAAGCCCGCCAGCGGTTAAAAATTAACGCTTTAGCCCTGTGGCGGCAGGCAGACGCCGATGCCGCCCAGCCCGCAGTAACCGCCTGGATTCTTTTCTAGATACTGCTGGTGATCGTCTTCTGCATAGTAGAACGGCAGCGCCGGCGTAATTTCCGTGGTGATGGTGCGCCGGTCGCCGCTGGCGTCCATCGCCTGCTGGAAGCGCACCATGCTGCTTTCCGCCTGTGCCTGCTGTTCTGGCGACAGGGTGTAGATCGCCGAACGGTATTGGGTGCCGATATCACCACCCTGACGCATTCCCTGTGCCGGATCGTGGTTTTCCCAGAATACCTGCAATAATTGGCGGTAGCTGACAACGGCGGGATCGAACACCACCCGCACCACTTCGGCATGGCCGGTCTGGCCGCTGCACACTTCGCGGTAGGTTGGATTGGGGGTATATCCGCCGCTGTAGCCGGCTGCGGTGCTGTAAACACCGGGTTGCTGCCAGAACAGGCGCTCGACGCCCCAGAAGCAGCCCATGGCGAAAATGGCCACTTCCATGCCTTCCGGCACCTGGGTCATCGAGTGCTGGGTAACAATATTGAGCGGGGCCACCGGCATCGGTGTGGTGCGGCCAGGCAGCGCATCGGCTTTATTGAGGATATTGGATTGATCGGTATAAGGCACCACGGTTGACTCCTATTGTCACAGTAAGAATTTACCCAACACGGGCTGTGTGAGTTGTAACTCGCCGCTTCTTTGCTCACAATAAGCCCCATGTTGCGATTATGTATAAGCTTAACGCAGTATTTTGAGCGCAAAAAGCCAATAATGCGTCGGCGTCAGCACGGCGACATTGACAGGAAAGTAAAATAATTAAGGAGAACGCGTGCCACGATATCGTGCCCTTTGCGTTTTATGCGCGCTGTTTGTCGCACCAGCGGCGTTGTCGGCCAATATCCGGTTGCAGGTGGAAGGCCTTAGTGGGGAGCTGGAAAAAAACGTTCGCGTTCGTTTGTCATCGATCACCCCGGAAGAGGTGAGCGACGGCGGGCGTTTCCGCGCTCGCGTGGCGGATGCCATCAAGCAGGGGCTGCGTGCGCTCGGCTATTATGAACCGACCATTGATTTTACCCTCGACAACAACCCCAAACTTTCGCGCCCGGTGCTGCACGCCAAGGTAAGCCCGGGCGAACCGGTGCGCATCGCCGGTGCCGACATCACGTTGCAAGGCGGCGCCAGGGAAGACGAAGACTATCTGGCGTTGGTCAAAAAAGGCCGGCCGACCATCGGTGAAATTCTTAACCACGGCAAGTATGACGGCTTCAAAGGTTCGCTTACCGGCCTGGCCCTGCGCAAGGGCTACTTCGACGCGGAATTGACCAAAAGCCAGCTCGGCGTTTCTGAAGAGCTGCATAAAGCGTTTTGGGACATTGATTTTAACAGCGGCGAACGCTATCGCTTTGGCAAAGTGAGCTTTCAGGGCGCGCAAATCCGCGAAGACTATCTGCAAAATCTGGTGCCCTTTCATCAGGGAGACTATTACAGTTCGCAGGATCTGGCCGAGCTGAACCGCCGTTTGTCGGCGACCAACTGGTTTAATTCGGTGGTGGTTTCCCCAGATTTCGACAACGCCAAAGAGAACAAGATTTTGCCGCTAGATGCGCTGGTCACGCCGCGCAAACGCAATATCATCGAAGCCGGCGTCGGTTATTCCACCGACGTCGGGCCACGTATTAAAGGTACCTGGAAGAAGCCCTGGCTCAACGATCGCGGCCACAGCCTGGAAACCAGCCTGTATCTGTCCGGCCCGGAGCAGCAGCTGGATCTGTCGTACAAAATCCCGTTGCTGAAAAATCCGCTGGAACAGTATTACCTGTTACAGGGCGGTTATAAGCACGAAGACTGGAACGACACCAAATCCGACAGTACCAAGGTCGTGGTATCGCGCAACTGGGATCTGTCCAGCGGCTGGCAGCATGCCATTAACCTGACCGGGCGGCTCGACCACTTTACCCAGGGTAACGTCACCAACACCACTGCGCTGCTTTATCCGGGCGTCAGCGTCAGCCGCACCCGCTCGCGCGGCGGCCTGATGCCGACCTGGGGAGATTCACAGCGTTACTCGATCGACGTTTCCGACACCACCTGGGGATCGGGCGTCGATTTTGCGCTGATGCAGGCGCAAAACGTATGGATCCGCACGCTGGCTGACAAGCATCGCTTTGTACTGCGCGGCCAGGTCGGTTGGATCGAAACCAACGACTTTGACAAGGTCCCGCCCGATCTGCGTTTCTTCGCCGGTGGCGACCGCAGCATTCGCGGCTACAAATACAAGAACATCTCCCCGCGTGACGAGGACGGCAAACTCTCCGGCGCGTCAAAAATGCTGACCGGCTCGGTGGAATATCAATATAACGTTACCGGCAAGTGGTGGGGCGCGGTGTTCGTAGACTCCGGCGAAGCGGTGAACGACATCAAACAGAGCAACTTCAAAACCGGCGCTGGCGTCGGCGTACGTTGGCAATCGCCGGTTGGCCCGGTGAAACTGGATATTGCCGCCCCGGTCGGGGATAAGGAAACCCACGGGATGCAGTTTTATATCGGTTTGGGGCCTGAACTATGAGCCTGGTAAAAAAGATCTGTCTTGGATTTCTGATTGTGCTGCTGTTGCTGGTGGGTGGCGTGGCGTTCCTGTTGGGCACCACCAGCGGTTTGCATATGACCCTGAACGCGGCGGCGCGCTGGGTGCCGGGGCTGGACATTGCCAGCGTCACCGGCGGCTGGCGCGATCTGACGCTGAAGGGCGTCAAGTATCAGATGCCTGGGGTGACGGTCAACGTCGGTCAATTCCACCTTTCGCTCGATCTGTCCTGTTTCAAGCGTAGCTCGCTGTGCGTTAATGCGCTGACCGCCGACGACGTTGACGTGGTGGTGAAGACCAGCGAAATGACGCCATCGGAGCCGGTCGCCGACAGTGACGAGCCGGCCGCCAATCTCAGTACGCCGTACCCGATTACCCTGCGCAAACTGGCGCTGAACAATGTCAAGGTCAGCGTTGACGACACCGCCATTTCGCTGGGTGAATTCAGCACCGGTGCGCAATGGCAGGAGCGCGCATTGACCCTGATGCCGACCCGGATCGGTGCCTTGCTGATCGCGCTGCCAAAAACGCCGCAAAACCCGTTGCCGGAGGCGATGCAACCGGCGGTTGAGGTAGCCAGGCAGGTCGGCGATCGTGCGCTTGAGACAGAGAAACCGGCACCAAAGCCAGAGGAAACCCCGCTGGGGGAAACGCTGAAGGCGCTGTTTGCCAAGCCGCTGTTGCCGGATTTGCCGGAGGTTCGCCTGCCGCTGGATATCACGGTGAAGGAGATCCGCGGCGAGCAGCTGCGCCTGACCGGCGATACCGACGTGCTGATCACCAGCCTGCTGTTGCAGGCCAGCACGCTGGATCACCATTTGCAACTGGATAAGTTCGACGTCAAATCCCCGCAGGGCACGCTGTTCGCCCACGGGCAGGCGACGTTGAAAGACCAGTGGCCGGTGGAGATGGTCGCCAACGGCACGCTAAACGTGGAGCCGCTTAAGGGCGAAAAAGTGAAGCTGAACGTCAGTGGCGCGTTGCGTGAGGCGTTAAGCGTGGCGATGAATCTGTCCGGACCGGTGGGGGCGCAGCTGGATCTGCAAACGCAACTGGCGGAGGCCGGTTTACCGCTGGCGCTGACGCTGGAAGGCAAACGGCTGAGATGGCCGCTTAGCGGTGAAGCGCAGTACCAGGTTGATGGTTTACGCCTGCGTTTCAACGGCAAGGCCACCGATTATGCACTGTCGACGCGTGCCAATATCAAAGGCCAGGATCTGCCACCGGCAGTGCTGACACTGGACGGTAAAGGTAACGTCGAGCAGTTCAAACTACAACGTCTGCGACTGGCGGCGTTGCAGGGCCATGCCGATCTGACCGCGCTGGTGGACTGGAGCAAGGCCATCAGCTGGACGTCACAGTTGCAGTTGAGCGGCATCAATACCGCCAAGCAGTGGCCGGAGTGGCCGGCGAAGCTCGACGGCAAAATCACCACTCGCGGTAGCCTGTACGGCGGCAGTTGGCAACTGCAGGTGCCGACGTTGCAACTGGACGGCAACGTCAAGCAAAACAAGGTATCGGCACGCGGCTCACTCAGCGGCAACGCCGCCGGGCAATGGAAAATCCCCGCAGTCGATCTGGCGTTAGGGCGTAACAGACTGAATGTGAAAGGGCAACTGGATGAGAAAAGCTGGAATCTGGATGCCGATATTGACGCACCTCAGTTGGACGGCGCGCTGCCGGGGCTCGGTGGTACCGCAAAAGGCCAGCTGAAACTGCGTGGTAATCTGCAGGCGCCACAGCTATTGGCGGATTTGACCGCCTCCGGCCTGCAATGGCAGGCACTGCATATCCGGCGGGTGAAGGTGGACGGCGATGTGCGTTCCACCGATCAGATCCAGGGGCAGCTGGCGGTGCGGGTAGAGCAGCTCAAGCAGGACGCGCTGGAAGTAAACCTGCTGACGCTGGATGCCAAAGGCAGCGAAAAACAGCATGCGTTGCAGTTGAAGATCGACGGCAAACCGGTATCTGGCCAACTGGCACTTTCCGGCAGTTTTGATCGCCAGCAGCAACGCTGGCGTGGCACCATGAACAATACCCGCTTTGATACGCCGGTTGGTGAATGGCGTCTGACGCGGGCTATTGCGCTCGACTACCTCAATACGCAGCAAAAAATCAGCGTCGGGCCACACTGCTGGCAAAATCCGGATGCCGAGCTGTGCGTGCCGAAAACCATTGAGGCCGGCGCCAGTGGCCAGGCCAGCGTGGTGCTCAACCGGTTCGATCTGAAAATGATCAAACCGTTCCTCGGCCCGGACACCGCGCTGAGCGGCGTGTTTACCGGCCGCGCCGACGTTAGCTGGCAGCCGGGCGCTGCGCTGCCACAGGCCAAGGTGGCGCTGGTGGGCAACGGGGTGAAAGTGGTGCAGCAGGTGCAGGGTAACCCGCTGCCGATCGCCTTTGATACGCTCAATCTTAATGCTGGCATCACCAATGGCCGGGCGCAGGCCGACTGGCGCATCAAGTTGAACAATAACGGCCAGTTTGACGGCAATGTGCAGGTCACCGACCCGCAGACGCGACGCAATCTCAGTGGCAACGTCAATATCACCAATATCTCGTTGGCGCTGATTAACCCGGCGCTGATGCAGGGCGAGAAAGCCGCCGGTATGTTGAACGCCAATCTGCGGCTGGGTGGCAATGCGCAAAAACCGCTGGTGTTTGGCCGGTTGGCGCTGGACAAGGTGGATATTGACGGTAGCTGGATGCCGTTCGACATGACTGACGGCCGCCTGGCGATCAACTTTAACGGCATGAATTCGACGCTAGACGGCTTGATCACCACCACTCAGGGCCAGTTGAACATGACCGGCGATGCCGACTGGAGCGATATCAACGCCTGGCGCGCACGCATTGCCGCCAAGGGCAACAAGTTACGGGTGACGGTACCGCCGATGGTCCGTCTCGACGTGTCTCCCGATCTGGTGTTCGAAGCGACGCCGCAATTGTTCTCGCTCAACGGCAACGTCGATATTCCCTGGGCGCGCATTACGGTGCAGGAACTGCCGGAAAGCGCGGTGGGCGTTTCGTCTGACGAAGTGATGCTGGATCGGCAGCTGAAGCCGATTCAGCCGAAAACCGCGTCGATACCGATTAACAGCAACCTGATGATTCACGTCGGTGATGATGTTCGGTTGGACGCCTTTGGCCTGAAAGCGCGGCTGAAAGGCGATTTGAAAGTGGTGCAGGACAAGCGCGGGCTGGGGCTGAATGGCCAGATTGACATCCCGGCAGGCCGCTTCCATGCTTATGGTCAGGATCTGATCATCCGCAAAGGGCAACTGATGTTCTCCGGGCCCCCGGACCAGCCGCTGCTCAACATGGAAGCGATTCGTAACCCGGAAGCCACCGAAGACGGCGTTACCGCCGGCGTGCGCGTCACCGGGCTGGCGGATGCGCCCAAGCTGGAGGTATTCTCCGATCCGGCCAAATCGCAACAGGAAGCATTGTCTTATCTGCTGCGCGGCCAGGGTTTGAGCAGTTCCGGTGCCGACGGCAACGCCATGACGTCAATGTTAGTGGGTCTGGGGGTTGCACAAAGTGGTCAACTTGTGGGTAAAATCGGCGAGGCGTTTGGCGTAAGTAATTTGGCCCTTGATACTGCGGGAGTGGGTGATAGCTCCCAGGTTGTCGTGAGCGGCTATGTCCTCCCTGGCTTACAAGTAAAATATGGGGTGGGCATTTTCGATTCGCTGGCCACGCTGACGTTGCGTTACCGCCTGATGCCTAAGTTGTATCTGGAAGCGGTGTCCGGTCTCGACCAGGCACTAGATTTGCTCTATCAGTTTGAGTTTTAGCGATGCGAATAATTGTCTACGGCAGTTTACGACGCAAACAGGGAAACAGCCATTGGATGACTAACGCCCAATGGTTAGGCGAGCATGAGCTCGACGGTTATCAGATTTATAATCTGGGCCATTACCCGGCGGCGATCCCTGGAGAGGGCACGATACATTGTGAGGTGTATCGTATCAACTCATCGATTCTGGCAGAGCTTGACGAACTGAAAAGCAACACCAAGGACTATAAGCGCGAGCTGATTCAGACGCCTTATGGCACTGCGTGGATCTACCTGTATCGACACAGCGTAGAGGGATATCCGCTGATTGAAAGCGGTGACTGGCTGAAGCGTCACGACGAAGCGTAATAAAAAAACACCGCTCATTGAGCGGTGTTTTTTCATCTATCGGCAGGGCGAAGAATTACTTCTTGGCACGCTCGAAGGAGGCAACGATCTCGGCTTTGGCGGCGGCGGCATCGGCCCAGCCTTCCACTTTCACCCATTTGCCTTTTTCCAGATCCTTGTAGTGCTCGAAGAAGTGAGCGATCTGGGCTTTCAGCAGTTCTGGCAGGTCGTTCACGTCTTTTACGTGATCGTATTCCTTGGTCAACTTGCTGTGCGGTACCGCAACCAGTTTGGCATCTTCACCGGCTTCGTCGGTCATCTTCAGCACGCCAACCGGACGGCAGCGGATCACGGAACCAGGCTGCAGCGGGTACGGGGTTGGCACCAGGACGTCAACCGGATCGCCGTCCAGTGACAGAGTGTGGTTGATGTAACCGTAGTTGCACGGATAGAACATCGCGGTAGACATGAAACGGTCAACGAACAGTGCGCCGGTTTCCTTGTCGATTTCATATTTGATCGGATCGGCGTTGGCCGGGATTTCGATAACAACGTAGATGTCTTCCGGCAGGTCTTTGCCAGCAGGGACCAGATTCAAGCTCATGTCGGTTTCCTTTAATCAAACCAGAAATGGAGTGCCGGGTATTATAGCGGACTCTTTTGCGATTTCCTGCCCTTTTCATCAGCGTAACCGCGCGCGCCTCCTCTAGCATGAATTTCCAGAATAATCCGCCGTTGCCGTCAAGTTTTTCCCTTTGGCGCCGATAAAACCAATAAATAATAACGGTGCGTGCGCCGTGTCTTGCCTCTGCCTCTACCACACCTATTGTCTAAAGCCGGGAAGAACACATGTTAAACAAGATTACGGTCAAGGCCGGGCTGATTGCCTTGCTGGGACTGATGACGGTATTGCTGATTATGGTCAGCGTGATCGGCGTAAACGCCATTAATCAGGGCTCGCGTTCATTGCATACGCTGAACCAGATCCTGGGGGAAGAGCTGGGGTCGCTGGCCAACAGTTCCAACCTGACGCTGCGTGCACGTACCGCAGCATCGTTGGCGGTGCGCCAGCGCGAAACCGGCCAGATTGAGGTGTCTGACGCTACGGTAGGCCGTATCTACGGTTATCTGAACCAGTCGCAGCAGGAGATGGCGCGCTTTATCCGCGTTGGTACGGTGACCGAACGGGGTAAAGCGTTATCCAAACGCCTGCAGGCCAGCTATCAGGCCTATCAGGAACAGGGCGTGAGGCCAATGGCAGACGCCATCAAGGCCGGTGATATCGCCGGTTATTATGCCATTCAGGAAACGCGCATCTCAACGTTGAGCATTGCGTTTGAAAACGATCTTGGCGAGTTTCGCAGCTTTGCCATGCAGGTCGGCCAGCAGCGGGTGGACGAGGCAGAAGGCAATGCCAGTACGCAAATTGTGTTGATCGTGGCGGCCGGCGTACTCAGCGTACTGCTGGCAATAGTGGCCTGGTTCGCCCTGCGGGTGATCATTCTGCGGCCGCTGGATGTGTCGATCGCCGAGCTGGAACAGATTGCCAATGGCGATCTGACTCGCAACATTCACGGCGGCGGCACCACTGAAATGGGGCGCCTGGCGCATGCCATGCAGCGCATGCAGCAATCGCTGGCGCTGTCGGTGAGCAAAGTGCGTGACGCCAGTAGTCAGATTGATATTGGATCGCGTGAATTGGCTGCCGGTAACGTGCATTTGGCGCAACGTACCGAAGAGTCTGCCGCGTCGCTGGAGGAAACCGCCGCCAGTATGGAACAGCTGACCTCGACGGTCAGAATGAACGCTGAAAATGCCCAGCAGGCTAACCAGTTGGCGCTGAGCGTGTCTGACATTGCCGATCGCGGCAGCCAGGTGGTCGGTCAGGTCAAAGATAAAATGCAGGCGATTACCGACAGTTCGCGCCGCATTGCCGATATCATCAGTGTGATGGACGGTATCGCGTTTCAGACCAATATCCTGGCGCTGAATGCGGCGGTGGAAGCCGCGCGTGCCGGCGAGCAGGGCCGTGGTTTTGCCGTGGTGGCCGGCGAAGTGCGCAGCCTGGCGCAGCGCAGCGCGCAGTCGGCCAAAGAGATCAAGGGGCTGATTGAAGCATCGCAAAATCGGGTGCAGGAAGGCGAGCAAATGGCCGAGTCTGCCGCAAAAACCATGAACGGCATTGCCGATGAGGTCGGACGGGTTACGGCCTTGATGCGCGAGATTTCAGCGGCGACCCGCGAGCAGAGCAGCGGTATCGAGCAGGTCAACGTCGCGGTGGCGCAGATGGATCAGGTGGCGCAACAGAATGCTGCACTGGTGGAGGAATCCGCCGCGGCAACGCGTTCACTGGAAGAACAGGCGCAGGCGCTGGCGCAGAGCATGTCGGTGTTCAAGGTGTAATTGGGCATTCGCGCAGGGCCGTTCGGCGTTGACGGCGGCGTGCGGTAGCGCGGCTTGACATGATCGTCAGGGAGAATATCGGGCCGGACGAGCCGGCCCTGAATGGGGCTTTATTCGTCCGGGTATTCGGCGATAAAGCGTTCCGCGTCTTCCACCATGGATTTGGTGCCGACGAAGAATGGTGCGCGCTGGTGCAGTTTCTGCGGGGTAATATCCAGAATACGGTTTTTACCGTCGCTGGCTTTACCGCCGGCCTGCTCGGCCAGGAACGCCATCGGGTTGCATTCATACAGCAGGCGCAGTTTGCCTTGCGGGTGACTGGCGGTGCTTGGGTAGATATAAATGCCGCCTTTCAGCAGGTTGCGGTGGAAGTCGGCAACCAGTGAACCGATATAGCGTGAGGTATACGGGCGCTGAGTGGCTTCATCCTGCTCCTGGCAGTATTTGATGTACTTCTTCACTCCGAGCGGGAACTTGATGTAGTTACCTTCGTTGATCGAATACATATTGCCGGATTCCGGGAAGCACACTTTCTCGTGAGAAAGGCAGAATACGCCGAGAGACGGATCGTAGGTAAAGGCGTGTACGCCATAACCGGTGGTGTACACCAGCATGGTGGAGGAGCCATAAACCACATAACCGGCTGCGACCTGGGCGCTGCCCGGTTGCAGGAAATCTTCTTCGGTAACAGGCGTACCGACGGGGGTGATGCGACGATAGATAGAGAAAATAGTACCGACAGAGACGTTGACATCAATGTTGGACGAACCGTCCAACGGATCCATCAGCACCACATATTTGGCATTTTCAGCACGCTCGCCGTCGAAAATCACGATTTCGTCTTCTTCTTCGGACGCAATCCCGGCAACTTCACCGCGCGCTTTCAATGCGGCTTTCAGTTTTTCGTTCGCGTACAGGTCCAGTTTCATCTGAACTTCGCCCTGTACGTTGGAAACGCCGCTGGTGCCTAGAATATCCACCAGACCCGCTTTATTGATGTCGCGGTGGATGATTTTAGCGCCCAGCTTGATTGCGGAAAGCAATGCAGTCAGTTCGCCGGTGGCGTGAGAGAAGTCGTGCTGTTTCTCGACGATAAATTCGCCTAACGTTTTCATGACACAATCCCTGAATCTACGGATGGATAGCGGTTTGTTAACAAACCGCCAACGTTTTCGCTCAGCAGTGTAGCCCAAAGCATTGCGCCATTCATAGGCAAATCCATTTCTTCTGGACGATTCTGAGCGTTAGAATAAGCGCACATTCGACGTACTCAAATGAGAAACCTATGCGCATTCACATTCTTGGCATCTGCGGCACCTTTATGGGTGGGCTGGCCATGTTGGCTCGGTCGCTTGGACACGAGGTTACCGGTTCCGATGCTAATGTCTATCCTCCGATGAGCACGCTGTTGGAAAACCAGGGGATCGATTTGATCCAGGGGTACGATCCGGCACAGTTGGATCCGGCGCCGGACATGGTGATCATCGGCAATGCCATGACGCGCGGCAACCCGTGCGTGGAAGCGGTGCTGGAACAGGGGATCCCCTATGTATCCGGCCCGCAGTGGCTGCACGATCATGTGCTGCGCGATCGCTGGGTACTGGCCGTCGCTGGCACCCATGGCAAGACCACCACCGCCGGTATGGCCACCTGGATCCTTGAAGCCTGTGGTTATCAACCGGGCTTCGTCATCGGCGGCGTACCGGGCAACTTTGAGGTGTCTGCTCGCCTGGGCGGCAGCCCGTTCTTCGTGATTGAAGCGGATGAATACGACTGCGCCTTCTTTGACAAGCGCTCGAAGTTCGTGCACTACAGTCCGCGAACGCTGATCATGAACAATCTGGAGTTCGATCACGCCGATATCTTTGACGATCTGAAGGCGATTCAGAAGCAGTTCCACCATCTGGTACGCCTGGTACCGGGCAAAGGCAAGATCATTCTGCCGGACAACGATCCGCACCTCAAACAGGTGATGGCGATGGGATGCTGGAGCGAACAGGAGCTGGTAGGCGAAGAAGGCGTCTGGCGCGCCAATAAACTGACCGCCGATGCCAGCCGTTATGAGGTGCAGCTCAACGGCGAAACGGTGGGCGAGGTCAACTGGACGCTGGTGGGTGAACACAATATGCATAATGGCCTGATGGCCATCGCTGCGGCGCGTCACGTTGGTGTGCTGCCGGCAGACGCCTGCCGCGCGTTGAATGATTTTATCAACGCGCGTCGCCGTCTGGAACTGCGCGGCGAAGCCAATGGCGTCACGGTGTATGACGATTTCGCCCATCACCCGACGGCGATCCTGGCAACGCTGGCGGCGTTGCGCGGCAAGGTCGGCGGTACCGCACGCATCCTGGCGGTGCTGGAACCGCGCTCCAACACCATGAAAATGGGTATCAACAAGAACGAACTGGCGCCGTCGCTGGGGCGGGCCGACGAAGTGTTCCTGTTCCAGCCACACCATATTCCCTGGCAGGTGGCGGAAGTGGCCGAAGCCTGTGTACAGCCGGCCCATTGGAGCGCCGATGTGGATACGCTGGTAGAGATGGTGGTGAAAACGGCACAGCCGGGCGACCATATTCTGGTGATGAGCAACGGCGGTTTCGGCGGTATTCACGACAAGCTGTTGACGGCACTGGCCAACAAGCCGGCCGCACCGCAAGGTTACTGACAGACAATCGGGGGGCGCCGTCACCCCGACGATCGTAATGACAGGGCCGCTTGCGGCCCTTTTTTACACCCATAAAAAAGCCCCCGCGAGCGGGGGCAATGGGGTTCGTCGGATAGGACGACGAGGGGTTTCTTCAAAGAATTCGCGTTGACGTCAAACTCGGCAGTGGCAGTGACGAGGGTAATCAGTTCGGTAACGCGTTCTCTGAATTGTTATTTGTAAATTTCGGCCGTCGCGTGCCAGTTGCCATTTTCGTAGGCTTCGATAACGCGATAGGCTTTGGCGCCTTGCTTGTCGGCTTTGTCAGACAGCGCCTGACGAATGTCGGAAGGGGAGCCGGTCACACCGCTGGCAGTAATGGTACCGATGGTCTGCATGTTGCTGGCTTGTGCATTGTCCACCAGCGTAGCGGCGCTGGCACCGAAACTGACGGCTGAGAGCAGGCTGACCGCAGCGAGAGTGATTTTCATGTTCATGTTGGTGGTCCTTGAGGTATCCATCCCGGCCAGGAAGGGCTTGCTAGCGTTTTTTATTCTTGAAGGCCGTGACAGGTACTGCTGTTTTCCAGAGATTTATTGCCCGTTGTCGGGTAATGCCGGTACTGCTGACTTACTTATAGATTTCTGCGGTGGCGTGGTAGTTGCCTTCGTTACGCGCTTCAATCACACGGTAAGCGGTCGCGCCTTGGGCATCCGCTTTGGCAGACAGCGCTGCGCGAATATCAGACGGTGCGCCGGCAACGCCGCTAACGGTAATGGTGCCTGCGGATTGCAGTTTGGTTGCCTGATCTGCGCTAACGGATTGTGCTGCAAATGCACCGAAAGAAAGCATGGATAGAACGCCTAACGTCATTACTGTAGTTTTAACTTTCATGATTTTGCCTCTTCGAATTCTTTTGTCAGTTCGCATGAACTGTGATTTACGTCACGGAAATGAGTATACATCTAGTAACGCGAAAAATTAATAGTTAGCTAACAGTTTCTTGTGAAACTTACGCATAATATTGATTATTTTTTATATCCAAATGGAATAAAAAGCGCTCATAAAACACACTTTTATTGTTAATTAGATGTAATTTCAACAAGCTAAGTGCTTTTGACCAAAAGTGCGGAAATTAATAGCAGGTATCACTAGTTACGGATAAATGTCATGGAAATGTGTCGCAGGTGGGGTGTTGTGCGGCGTTATACGTGGTAGTCGAGAGGGGGAATGTGCCGGCAACGTAAAGCGGTGGTTAAGCAAAAGCTAACAAAACGCGGCGGAGAGCCGCATTTTATTAGCCATGGCGATCACAGTTCCTGCTCGAACAGCGTCAGGATAGCTTCATACAGTTGACGCGCGCTGAAGGTGTTGGCCGGGGTAACAAAAATGGTGTCATCACCAGCAATGGTGCCCAGTATGCCTTCGGATTTGCCCAACGAGTCGAGTAAACGGGCAATTAACTGTGCTGCACCCGGGCTGGTATGGATAACGACCACCGCATCATTGTGGTCGACGTCCAGTACCAGATTCTTCAGCGGACTGGAGGTGGTCGGCACGCCCAGTTCGGCTGGCAGGCAGTAAACCATTTCCATTTTGGCATTGCGTGTACGCACCGCGCCGAACTTGGTCAGCATGCGCGACACTTTGGATTGGTTAATGTTTTCGAAGCCTTCTTCCTGCAGCGCCAAAACGATCTCGCCTTGCGAGCTGAATTTTTCTTCTTTCAATAACGCTTTAAACGCCTTGATCAGATCTTCCTGCTTTGCGGGATTACGCATTTTGCACCGGTGAATGTTAACAATAGAGTTCATTATTATGCATATAAATGAATTTTTATGCAATAAGGCAGTGTCCGGAAAAATCAAAATAGCCCGGACAATAAGGAAAGGGCGGCATTTTAACAAAATCCGTATCTCATGAATATGCCCATTTCACCCAGGGGGGAAAGCTGCCTCCCCGGTAAAGAAAATGTTATTAAAATGATGTTGTTCTGATGTTGTGTAAGGGTGTAATGTAACGGCCGGTTAACTTGCTCGTGAATAACCTCGCACTATTTTCGATTAGTGTGCGCTATGCCCTTAATGCGTAAGCTATTTAATCTAAAATGTCCGCGATCGAGGCCATTTTGTTGCGCCAGCTCTCAATCCAACTGTTAAGAGATTGTTTTAAAAGGTGTAATAATCTAAGGTCCGTACCCAGAAATTCACGGCGCTTTTATATTTAAGATAATAAAGGAGTATAGGATGAAAGTTGCAGTTCTCGGTGCTGCTGGCGGTATCGGCCAGGCCCTCGCCCTTCTACTCAAAACCCAGCTTCCTTCAGGTTCTGAACTCTCCCTCTACGACATTGCCCCAGTAACCCCAGGCGTTGCCGTCGATTTAAGCCACATCCCAACCGCAGTGAACATCAAAGGCTTTGCCGGCGAAGACGCAAAACCTGCCTTGCAGGGTGCGGATGTAGTACTGATTTCCGCTGGTGTGGCGCGTAAACCAGGGATGGATCGCTCCGATCTGTTCAACGTCAACGCCGGCATCGTGCGTAACCTGATCCAGCAAGTAGCGGAAACCTGCCCGAAAGCCTGCATCGGCATCATCACCAACCCGGTGAACACCACGGTTGCCATCGCGGCCGAAGTGCTGAAAAAAGCCGGTGTGTATGACAAGAACAAACTGTTTGGCGTCACCTCGCTGGATATCATTCGTTCCAATACCTTCGTGGCCGAGCTGAAAGGCAAAAAGCCGGAAGAACTGAACGTGCCGGTAATCGGTGGCCACTCGGGCGTGACCATCCTGCCATTGCTGTCCCAGATCCCTGGCGTTACCTTCAGCGAGCAGGAAGTTGCGGACTTGACCAAGCGTATCCAGAACGCAGGTACCGAAGTGGTTGAAGCAAAAGCCGGCGGCGGGTCTGCTACGTTGTCCATGGGCCAGGCTGCGGCACGTTTCGGTCTGTCGCTGGTACGCGCGCTGCAGGGCGAGCAAGGGGTGGTGGAATGCGCCTATGTAGAAGGTGACGGCAAATATGCCCGTTTCTTTGCACAACCGCTGCTGCTGGGTAAAAACGGCGTGGAAGAACGCAAAGACATCGGCACCCTGAGTGCGTTCGAGCAAAAAGCGCTGGAAGAGATGTTAGACACGCTGCGCAAAGATATCGAGCTGGGCGAGACTTTCGTCAACAAGTGATCGCTTGCTCTGAGTAAACTCTTGTTAGGCCGCCGGACAGCGTTCCGGCGGTTTTTTTTGCCCGCAATTACGATTTCATCCGCGATTTGCGATCCAGCAGCTGATGAGTATCGGGATCAAAATAGCGGCTCGGCCAGATTTCCGCCGGATGGATGCTCAGCGCATCGGCAATCAGCCATTCTCCCTTCGGCCATGGGCGCGACAGGGCATTTGCCAAGGTGGACGAGCTTAAACCGGCGCGTCGCGAGACCGCTGCCAGCGTAGTGCCTCTCTTGCGTAATGCGGCAATAACGTCTGCCGGATGCCAATCCTGACTCCTTGAATTCATGTTTTCATTCCTTTTTTTGATTAGTCAAAGTTCCGTTAGTGGTATAACTAACAGGCATGTATTAATCGTTCGCACAACATGAAACGCTTAGACGGAAACCAGAATACCATTGTTTTCTGAAAATGGCGGAATGGTTTCCTAAAAATGCGTTGACCACATAATTTCCCAGAGAAAAAGGTTATGAAAAACGAGTGGTTTGCCGCCAAGGAGCTGATAGGCATCGCAGGGTTACCGTCCTCACCACAGGGAATCAATCAAATGGCTCGCCGTGAGGGATGGGTTAGCCGTCGTCGCAAGGGTGTCCAGGGTAAGGCGGTGGAGTATCACATCGACAGCCTGCCATTGTCGGCGCGTAATTTACTGATATTGCAAGAAGAGCCAGCCGGTTATCAGGTTGAACGCAACGATTCGTTGGTGGTGTTGATCGAATGTTTCCGCCGCATGACGGAAAGCGAGCGCGAACGGTTATTGACGTTTTTGATGCGGGAAGGCATTGGCAGCCTGTTGGCGCGCATCAGCGATGAGGCTACCGCTGATGCGATGACAGGCCCGGATAGCGAGCCTGAGAAACGATAGGGAAACCCCGTTGCTAGAAATCCCGTTGCACCGCCAGATGCGCCAGGCCTTCCAGCGCATCACGGAACGGTGATTGCGGCAGGACATGCAGCGCAGCGATAGCCTTGTCTGCTTCTTCTTCCGCCCGCTGGCGGGTATAGCTCAGCGAACCGCACTGTTCCATGGCTGTCAGCACCGGTTCCAGCAAATGCCGGCCGTTGCCCTGCTCGATGGCGCCGCGAATCATCGCCGTCTGCTGCGCATTACCGTGGTGCATGGCGTGCAGCAGCGGCAGCGTCGGTTTGCCTTCATTCAGATCGTCGCCGGTGTTCTTGCCCAGCGTGACGCCGTCAGCGCTGTAATCAAGCAAGTCGTCAATCAATTGGAAAGCGGTGCCGAGATAGCGGCCATAATCCTGCAGCCCCTGTTCCTGTGCCTCTGTGGCGCCGGACAAAATGGCGGAAGACTGTGCGGCAGCTTCAAACAGGCGCGCGGTCTTGCTGTAGATCACCCGCATGTAGCTTTCTTCGGTAATGTCCGGATCGTGCACGTTCATTAATTGCAGTACTTCGCCTTCGGCAATCACATTGACCGCCTCCGACATCAGCGCCAGCACCCGCAGCGATTCCAGACTGGTCATCATCTGAAATGCGCGCGTATAAATGAAGTCGCCCACCAGCACGCTGGCGGCGTTGCCGAACGCCGCGTTGGCGGTTGCCTTGCCGCGGCGCATATCGGACTCATCGACCACATCGTCATGCAGTAAAGTAGCGGTGTGGATGAACTCGATCAGCGCAGCAACGGTAATGTGCTTATCACCCTGATACTGCAACGCCCGAGCTGCCAGTACGGCGATCATCGGGCGAATGCGTTTACCGCCACCGCTGATAATGTAATAGCCAAGCTGATTGATGAGCGTGACTTCGGAATTCAACTGTTCAAGAATTGTTGCGTTCACGGCCGCCATATCCTGCGCGGTTAACTCGGTAATTTGTTCTAGATTCATTGTATTGTTTTCAGCTGTGTTTCTCTTCACCGCGTTGAGATCGCTGCTCACATCGGTACATGGCGGTAACTGTTCCTTGATTGTACTTGAAAAACGCCTCAGATAAACGCCAGGAAAGAAACTGTGCTTTTTTTCTTCTTTTTTCTGCTTCAGGCCGGATTCTGCTCTTGTCATGTGCTGTATTTTTGCGTAGAATTCGCGCCCTATTGTGAATATTTATAGCGCGCTCTGTACTACACGGTTGAGCACGCGGAAAGCGGAGTTTTATATGTACGCGGTTTTCCAAAGTGGTGGTAAACAACACCGAGTAAGCGAAGGTCAGACCGTTCGCTTGGAAAAGCTGGACATCGCAACTGGTGAAGCGGTTGAGTTTGACCAGATTCTGATGATCGCTAATGGCGAAGATATCAAAATCGGCGTTCCTTTCGTCGATGGCGGCAAGATCAAAGCTGAAGTCGTTGCTCACGGTCGTGGCGAGAAAATTAAGATTGTTAAGTTTCGTCGTCGTAAGCACTACCGTAAGCAGCAAGGCCACCGTCAGTGGTTCACTGACGTCAAAATCACCGGCATCAGCGCTTAAGTTAGGAGAGCGGATTAATGGCACACAAAAAGGCTGGCGGCTCGACTCGTAACGGTCGCGATTCTGAAAGCAAACGTCTGGGCGTTAAGCGCTTCGGCGGCGAAGCAGTACTGGCAGGCAGCATCATCGTTCGTCAGCGCGGCACCAAATTCCACGCTGGTACCAACGTGGGTTGCGGCAAAGACCACACTCTGTTTGCTTTGAAAGACGGTAAAGTCAAATTCGAAGTTAAAGGCCCGAGCAATCGTAAATTCATCAGCATCGACGCTGAATAATTTTCCGAGCCTTACTAAATAGATGTAAGCCCCGCAATTCGTTGCGGGGCTTTTTACATTTATACCCGGCATATTCAGGTTGCAGGCGCGCCAACAGCGCCCGAAACTCGCTTTAGGCGATTGCGGGCCACGGGTTGGTACGCCGTATCAATCGGTCTACGACCGAATTGACGCTTCTTGCGATGAGGGTATAGGGCTGTGCAGCGGCCCGACAGCGCGCAGGCAAAAATCACGAATGGAAACAAAACAGCAGGTCGGTATTGGCATTTTTCTGGCGGTGACCACGGCGGTTTGCTGGGGGGCATTGCCGATCGCCATGAAGGAAGTGTTGCAGGTGATGGAGCCGTTTACCGTCGTCTGGTATCGCTTTACCATGGCGGCCATCGGGTTGGGTCTGATTCTGGCGGTGCGCGGCAGGTTGCCGCCGCTCAAGATGTTCCGCCAACCGCGCTGGCTGCTGTTACTGGTGATTGCCACCGCCGGGTTGCTGGGGAACTTTGTGTTCTTCAGCTCTTCGCTGCAATACCTCAGCCCGACGGCTTCGCAGGTTATCGGCCAGCTGTCGCCGGTCGGCATGATGTTTGCCAGCGTGTTGATTTTAAAAGAGCGGATGCGTATTACCCAGGTGATTGGCGCCTTGATGCTGATTTGCGGGTTGATGCTGTTCTTTAACGTCAGCCTGATCGAAATCTTCACCCGCCTGACGGATTACACGCTTGGCGTGCTGTTGGGGGTGTGTGCGGCAATGGTCTGGGTCACCTATGGCGTTGCGCAGAAAGTCTTGCTGCGTCGATTGGCCTCGCCGCAGATCCTGGTAATGTTGTACACTTTATGTGCAATCGCGTTGTTCCCATTGGCGAAGCCGGCAGTTATTTTCCAGCTCAGCAGTTGGCAATTGGCCTGTCTGCTGTTTTGCGGTGCCAACACGCTGATTGGCTATGGTGCGCTGGCGGAAGCCATGGCGCGCTGGCAGGCTGCGCAGGTGAGTGCGTTAGTAACGCTTACTCCGCTGTTTACCCTGCTGTTTTCAGATTTATTGGCGTTGGCCTGGCCACAGGTATTCACCGCACCGACGCTCAATGTCGTCGGTTATGTCGGTGCTTTCGTGGTGGTCGCCGGCGCCATGTTTTCCGCAATTGGTCACCGGTGGTGGCCGCGACGGGCAGAACCCCGCCTGGTTGCTCCTCTAAAGCAACCCGGTGAATGATTTACGGAGACGGTAAATGAAGTTTGTAGATGAAGCAGCGATTTTGGTCGTTGCAGGTGATGGTGGTAATGGTTGCGTCAGCTTCCGCCGCGAAAAATATATTCCGAACGGCGGCCCAGATGGCGGTGACGGCGGCGATGGCGGCGACGTTTATCTGCTGGCGGACGAAAACCTGAACACGCTGATCGATTACCGCTTTGAAAAATCTTTCCGCGCGGAGCGTGGCCAGAACGGTCAGAGCCGTGACTGTACCGGGAAGCGCGGTAAAGACGTTATCATCAAGGTTCCGGTGGGCACCCGGGTGAAAGATCAGGGCACCGGCGAGATCCTCGGCGATATGACGCGCCACGAGCAGCGTCTGATGGTCGCCAAGGGCGGTTGGCATGGCCTGGGCAACACCCGTTTCAAATCCTCGGTAAACCGTGCACCGCGCCAGAAAACCAACGGTACGCCGGGCGAAGAGCGCGATCTGCTGCTGGAGCTGTTACTGTTGGCTGACGTCGGTATGCTGGGGCTGCCGAATGCCGGTAAATCCACCTTTATTCGCGCGGTTTCCGCCGCCAAGCCGAAGGTCGCGGACTATCCGTTTACTACGCTGGTGCCAAGCCTGGGCGTGGTGCGTATGGACAACGAACAAAGCTTCGTCGTGGCCGATATTCCGGGGCTGATCGAAGGCGCTTCCGACGGTGCCGGTTTGGGTATTCGCTTCCTGAAGCACCTGGAGCGTTGCCGCGTATTGCTGCACCTGGTGGATATTGCGCCGATCGATGAATCCGATCCGGTTGAAAACGCCCGCGTGATCGTTAACGAACTGAACCAGTACAGCGAAAATCTGGCGCAAAAGCCGCGCTGGCTGGTGTTCAACAAAGTCGACCTGCTGGATGAGGAAGAGGCCGCCGAGCGTGCCAAGGCCATCGTTGAAGGCATGGGCTGGGAAGGCAAGTACTACATGATCTCCGCCGCCAACCGCGCCGGCGTCAACGCACTGTGCTGGGATGTGATGAACTTTATCAACACCCAGCCTAAAGCGATGGCGATCGAAGAAAGCGCGCCGGAAAAAGTGGAGTTCATGTGGGATGACTACCACCGTGAACAGATCGCTGAAGTGGAAGCCGAAGCGGACGATGACTGGGATGATGATTGGGATGAAGAAGACGACGAAGGCGTCGAGTTCATCTACAAGAAGTAATTACCGGTTGTCATGATTAAAGGGCCCTGCGTGATGCAGGGCCTTTTCTTTTGCGCGTCGGCGGGGTTATCAAGGCTTCAGCGCGTCGTTCGGCAGCCAGCACTGGGCATTTAGCCCGTGGCTGTCGCTACGGTTTTCCAGCGTCAAACGTCCCTGGTGCAGTTGTACTATGCGGATGACGATGTTCAAGCCCAGGCCGCTGCCGCCGTAGCGCTGATCCATACGGCGAAACGCCTGGGTGATTTCCCCGATCATGGTTTCCTTGATCCCCGGCCCTGCGTCGATCACCTGCAACAGATGCCCCTCAGCCTGCGGCGTCAGCCGTACCTGAATGCTACTGTTCTGCGGGCTGTAGCGGTGGGCGTTTTCCACCAGGTTACGCAACAGCAGCCGTAACAGCACCGGATCGCCACGGGTCGGCGCAACGGGCGGCAATTGCCACTCCAGGCGCTGCTGGCGCTGCGCCGCCAACTCGGTCAATTCTTCCTGCAATGGCTGGATAACGTTATCCACCCAGTCGAACCGCTGATAGTGGCCGCCGGCGAAGTTCTGCCCGGCACGTGACAGCATCAGCAACTGTTCGACCGTGTGCATCAGTTGATCGATACGGGCAATCAGCAAGGTGCTTTCCTTGACGCCCTGCTGTTCCATCAGCTCCAGATGCAGGCGGATACCGGCCAGCGGCGTGCGTAGCTCATGTGCGGCATCGGCAGTAAACAGCCGTTCTTGTTGGATGGTATTGTCCAGCCGAGAAAAGAGCTGATTGAGCGCGGTAGTGACCGCGACCATTTCGCGACTGTCGCTGTTGACGGGCAGCGGCGACAGGTTATCGGCGGAACGCTGCTCCAGACGCGTTTGCAACTGGTTGAGCGGCCGGATAATCCAGCTGATGGCCCAGAACGACGCCAACAGCGTCACCATCATCATGATCAGCGACGGTGCCAGTAGCGAAGCGATGGCTTCGGCGATTTCGTTGTCGACCCGCTCGGTGCGAACCTTGGCGGTCAGCGTTTCATCGACCAGAAAACCGATTTGCTCACGGCTTTCATGCCATAGCCATAAAGCGCTGATCAACTGGGTGACCAACAGGATCAACGCCAGCATCAGCAGCAGACGACGGCGCATGCTGATCATGGTAGGGATTCCAGACGGTAGCCAATGCCGCGCACGGTGCGGATACGATCCTTACCCAGCTTGCGGCGAAGATTGTGGACGTGTACTTCGAGGGTGTTGGAGCCGAGGTCGTCGTTCCAGGTGTACAAATCCTGCTGCAACAGCTCGCGATTGACCGTTTGCCCGGCGCGCATCATCAGGCGCGACAGAATGGCAAATTCCTTGGGAGTGACGTCCACCGGCTGTTGCTGTACATACACCTGCTGGCTGGACAGGTTTAGCGTCAGGTCATCGAGTTGCAACAGGTTGTCGCTGTGGCCCTGATAGCGGCGAATCAAGGCGCGTACCCGCGCCTTCAGTTCGACCAATGCGAACGGTTTGACCAGATAGTCGTCGGCGCCGGCGTCCAGGCCGTCGACGCGGTCTTCCAGCGCGTCGCGGGCGGTGAGGATCAGCACCGGCAGATCGATATGCTGACGGCGCCACTGGCGCAGCAGACTGGCGCCGTCCAAATCCGGCAGACCCAAATCGAGGATCACCATGCTGTACTGACTGCTGACGATCAACGCATTGGCCTCGGCGGCGTTCAGGGCGCTGTCGCAGGCATAGCCTTCGCTGGCCAACGCCATGGCCAGACCCTGTAGCAGCAGTTCATCATCCTCAACGATCAGTAACTTCACCCTGGGCCTCGGTTATTGTGCTACTCAGTTATTTTGGTAAATATCCTTGTACAGCCGGCTTTCAAAACGCACCAGCGGGATACGACGTTGTCGCTGGTCTTCTGGTGGCACCGCATAGCCCGACAGATACTGTACGAAGGCCAGACGCTGACCGCTGGCGGTGGTGATAAAACCGGCCAGGTTGTACACGCCTTGCAGCGCCCCGGTTTTCGCTGATACCTTGCCGTCGACGCCGGCTTCGTGCAGACCGCCGCGATAACGCAAGGTGCCATCGTAACCGGACAGCGGTAACATCGAAATAAAGTTCAGCTCGCTGTCGTGCTGCGCGATGTATTGCAATGCCTGCATCATGGTGGCCGGCGCCAGCAGGTTGTGGCGCGACAGGCCAGAGCCGTCCACTACGATGCTGTTGCCAAGATCTACTCCCGCTTTCTGGCGCAGAACCTGACGCACGGCGTCGGCGCCTGCCCGCCAGGTACCCGGTACGCCGAAGCGTTCATGGCCGATGGTACGAAATACGGTGTCGGCAATCATGTTGTCGGACTTTTTCAGCATAATCTTCAGCAGATCGTGCAACGGCGCTGACTGGGTCTGCGCGATCACCGTTCCACTGATGCCTGGCTGTGTCTGGCGCTTCAGATGACCGTCAATCTGGATACCGGCCTGCGTCAGTTCGTCTTTTAAAATCGCGCCGGCATAGCTGGCGCCGTCCTGAATGGCGAAGGCCAGCGGCAAAGGGTCGCTGCGCTGCGTCAGACAGCCGGTCAGGGTAAAGCGGTTCAGCTCGCCCGGCACCACGTCCAGCTCGCAGTATTGCGCGTCTGACGAGCCTTTGGCCAGGGTACGCACCTGGCTGAACATGTTCACCGGATAATAGGATGCAACGCGGATAAACGCCATGTCGCCGGGTTTCGGTGCGCTGTACAATGATACCGAGAAGCAGTTGCGATCAACGATGGCCGCCGACGGCGGGGCGCTGAAACACTGCGTCAAATCGTTCCACGGCCAGCCCGGAGCCTTGTCATGGCTGGCGAACACCGAGGTATCAACCAGTACGTCGCCGGTGATTTGCCGCACGCCCTGTTTTTTCAGCACCGCGACCATGTTGCGCAGGCTTTGGCGTTTAAAGGTCGGATCGCCGCCGAAGCGCGCAATCAGGTTGCCCTGTAACACGCCGTCGTTGATGTTGCCCTGGCTTTCCAGCGTGGTGCTGAAGCGATAGTCCGGGCCGAGCTGCAACAGGGCTGCCAGCGCGGTCAGCACCTTCTGGGTACTGGCGGGCAGGGCCATTTGCTGAGAGTGATAATCGATGATCGGCGCCGGTGCGCCGATCTTCTGAACTACCAGGGCAAGGTTGGCCCCATCAGGCAAATATTGTGTGTAATCTTCAACCGGGGCCGCATTTACATTTAGAACAAATGCGCAAGCCAATGCACTGACAATTCGTGAAAAACGCATAATCTCGGAATAGCTGCTGGGTAACGTGCCGCCATACTACGGCGCATTCAGGGAAAAAGTAAACGATGACCCTCAAGGAACTCTACGCTAAAATGCGTATCAAAATGCAAAATCGATCCTGACTTGGGCAACAGTTCCGAGTCAGGCTTCTTTTGTTTATCGCCTGGAGGCGGCTGGCGGTAGCCATCCGTGTTTTCATACGAATACGTCAGGATGACGGTTATTTGAACAGGAAAGATTTAGAGGTAGTGAAATTATGAAACAGATTCCGATGACCTTGTTTGGCGCTGAAAAACTGCGCGAAGAACTTGAATATTTGAAGAGCGTGCGCCGCCCGAAAATCATTGCTGACATTGCGGAAGCGCGCGAACACGGCGATTTGAAAGAAAATGCCGAATATCATGCGGCGCGTGAGCAGCAGGGTTTCTGTGAAGGTCGTATCCAGGAAATCGAAGCCAAACTGTCCAACGCCCAGGTGATTGATATCACCAAAATGCCCAATACCGGCCGCGTGATTTTTGGCTCCACCGTTACGGTGATGAATCTGGATAGCGAAGACGAAGTGACCTACCGCATCGTTGGCGACGATGAAGCCGATTTCAAGAAAAATCTGATTTCGGTCAATTCGCCGATGGCGCGTGGTTTAATCGGTAAAGAACAGGACGACGTGGTGGTGATCAAAACCCCCGGCGGCGACGTGGACTACGAAATCCTGAAGGTGGAATACCTCTGATTGACCAAGGCTGGTCAGAAGTTCGGCAGGGTTTTGTAAAGAAAAGAAAAAGGCCGCATGGCGGCCTTTTATCTGACGCAGGTGCATGGCACCTTTTCGTTAAACTGGCGTCAATTAACGCGGTAGACTGATCTTGCGCTCTTTGGAAGGGCGGTAAAGAATAAGCGTACTACCGATAACCTGCACGTTGCAGGCACCCGTTTCACGCACGATAGCATCGGCGATCAGGGTTTTGGTCTCGCGATCTTCAGCAGCGATTTTTACTTTGATCAGCTCGTGGTGCTCCAGAGCCTGTTCAATTTCAGCCAGCACCCCTTCGGTGAGACCGTTATTACCCAGCATGACAACCGGTTTTAACGGATGCGCCAGGCCTTTCAGGTGCTGTTTTTGTTTATTATTCAGATTCATTGTCTTTTTTGCTTAAGTTGGGATTGAAAACGGTACATTCTACCGCCATCTCATGTGTATCACCAAATCGGTCTTCACCGATGAGAGTCTACGTGAGCAGCGAACCTGACATAAGACTCTTTTTAGGATAGTTGGAAAACGAGATGGCAAATAAAAAGCGTTCGGCGAGTTCCAGTCGCTGGCTTCAAGAACACTTTAGCGATAAATATGTACAACAGGCGCAGAAAAAAGGGCTGCGCTCTCGTGCCTGGTTTAAACTTGATGAAATACAGCAAAGCGACAAACTGTTTAAACCGGGTATGACGGTAGTGGATTTGGGGGCGGCGCCAGGTGGCTGGTCGCAGTATGTCGTTACCCAGATCGGCGGTACCGGGCGGATCATCGCCTGTGATATTTTACCAATGGATCCTATCGTTGGCGTCGATTTCCTCCAGGGCGACTTTCGTGATGAACTGGTATTAAAGGCGCTGTTGGATCGTGTAGGTGAAAGCAAGGTTCAGGTGGTCATGTCTGACATGGCCCCGAATATGAGTGGCACCCCGGCGGTCGATATTCCAAGATCGATGTATCTGGTGGAATTAGCACTGGAAATGTGTCGTGATGTCCTCGCACCAGGCGGAAGTTTCCTGGTGAAGGTGTTCCAGGGAGATGGCTTTGACGAGTACCTACGGGAAATTCGCTCCCTGTTTACGAAGGTTAAGATTCGTAAGCCAGACGCTTCCCGCGCCCGTTCGCGCGAAGTGTACATTGTAGCGACAGGGCGCAAACTGTAGTACCCTAACGCTGTTTGTTAACACAGTTGTAATATGAGGTTAATCCCTTGAGTGACATGGCGAAAAACCTAATTCTCTGGTTAGTCATCGCGGTAGTGTTGATGTCTGTATTCCAGAGCTTTGGGCCCAGCGAGTCGAATGGCCGTAGGGTGGATTACTCTACCTTCATGTCCGAACTGACCCAAGATCAGGTTCGCGAAGCGCGAATCAACGGACGTGAGATCAACGTTACCAAGAAAGATAGTAACCGATACACGACTTATATCCCCGTCAACGATCCCAAGCTGTTGGATACGTTACTGACGAAGAATGTGAAAGTTGTCGGTGAACCGCCGGAAGAACCGAGTTTGCTGGCTTCTATCTTCATTTCGTGGTTCCCGATGCTGTTGCTGATTGGGGTCTGGATATTCTTTATGCGGCAGATGCAGGGCGGCGGCGGCAAGGGCGCGATGTCCTTCGGCAAGAGCAAGGCTCGTATGCTGACTGAAGATCAGATCAAGACCACCTTTGCCGACGTTGCCGGCTGCGACGAAGCAAAAGAAGAAGTGAGCGAACTGGTTGACTACCTGCGCGAACCGAGCCGATTCCAGAAACTGGGCGGCAAGATCCCGAAAGGCGTGCTGATGGTTGGCCCTCCGGGTACCGGTAAGACGTTGCTGGCGAAAGCCATCGCCGGCGAGGCGAAAGTACCGTTCTTCACCATTTCCGGTTCCGACTTCGTGGAAATGTTTGTCGGTGTGGGTGCATCCCGCGTTCGCGACATGTTTGAACAGGCGAAGAAAGCCGCGCCTTGCATCATCTTCATCGATGAAATCGACGCCGTCGGTCGCCAGCGTGGCGCCGGTCTGGGTGGCGGTCACGATGAACGTGAGCAGACGCTGAACCAGATGCTGGTTGAGATGGACGGTTTTGAAGGCAACGAAGGCATCATCGTCATCGCGGCAACCAACCGTCCTGACGTGCTTGACCCGGCGTTGCTGCGTCCAGGCCGTTTCGACCGTCAGGTGGTAGTCGGCTTGCCGGACGTGCGTGGCCGTGAGCAGATCCTGAAGGTGCACATGCGTCGCGTGCCATTGGCGGCAGATATCGACGCGTCGGTTATCGCTCGCGGTACCCCGGGTTTCTCCGGTGCCGATCTGGCCAACCTGGTCAACGAAGCTGCGCTGTTCGCTGCCCGTGGCAACAAACGCGTGGTGTCGATGGTCGAGTTCGAAAAAGCCAAAGACAAAATCATGATGGGCGCGGAACGTCGCTCGATGGTAATGACCGAAGCGCAGAAAGAGTCGACCGCCTATCACGAAGCGGGGCACGCGATTATCGGCCGCCTGGTTCCGGAACACGATCCGGTGCACAAGGTGACGATTATTCCACGTGGTCGCGCGCTGGGTGTGACCTTCTTCCTGCCGGAAGGGGACGCGATCAGCGCCAGCCGTCAGAAGCTGGAAAGCCAGATTTCTACCCTGTACGGTGGTCGCCTGGCGGAAGAAATCATCTACGGGCCGGAAAAAGTGTCTACCGGTGCCTCGAACGACATCAAGGTCGCGACCTCCATCGCGCGCAACATGGTGACCCAATGGGGCTTCTCCGAGAAGCTGGGGCCACTGCTGTATGCCGAAGAAGAGGGCGAAGTGTTCCTGGGTCGTTCCGTGGCCAAGGCGAAGCACATGTCTGATGAAACCGCGCGTATCATCGACCAGGAAGTCAAATCCCTGATCGAACGCAACTACACCCGCGCGCGTTCGCTGTTGATGGAAAACATGGACATCCTGCACTCAATGAAGGATGCCCTGATGAAGTACGAAACCATCGACGCGCCGCAGATTGACGACCTGATGAACCGTAAGGACGTGCGTCCGCCAGCGGGTTGGGACGATGCGAGCAAAGGCAACAACTCCGACAACGGCGGCACACCAAAAGCCCCGACGCCGGTTGATGATCCTCGCACGCCAAATCCAGGCAATACCATGTCTGAACAGCTCGACAAGTAACATCGACTGTGTAATAACATCAAACCCCGGCATGCCGGGGTTTTTTATTGCCCACAGGCAGTGGAACAGCAACAGTAAGGTAGAACAACGATGCAGTTAACCGTGCGCGACATGACGCTCGACCTCTCCCATCCGCGGGTGATGGGCATTCTCAACGTTACCCCGGATTCCTTCTCCGATGGCGGCAAACACAACACGTTGAATGATGCCTTGTTGCATGCCCATGGATTGATATCTGCCGGCGCGACGATGATTGACGTGGGCGGTGAATCGACCCGACCAGGCGCGGCAGAGGTCAGCGAGGACGAAGAGATGGCGCGCGTGGTGCCGGTGGTTGAGGCGATTGCCCGGCGCTTTGAGGTGTTTATTTCGGTGGACACCTCCAAACCGGGGGTGATTCGTGAATCCGCCAACGCCGGTGCGCATCTGATCAACGATGTGCGTTCCTTGCAGGAACCGGGAGCGCTGACGGCAGCGATCGACAGTGGCCTGCCGGTATGTCTGATGCACATGCAGGGCGAGCCGCGCAACATGCAGCAGGCGCCGCACTATGATGACCTGATGGGCGACGTGATGGCCTTTTTCCAGCAGCATATCGCGCGTTGTACTGCGGCGGGCATAGCAAAACAGAAATTGTTGCTCGACCCGGGCTTCGGTTTCGGTAAGAATCTGGCGCATAATTACCAGCTATTGGCACGGTTGTCCGAATTTCACCAGTTCGGCCTACCGCTGTTGGTGGGCATGTCGCGTAAATCGATGATTGGGCAATTGTTGAACGTGCCGCCAGAACAGCGGGTTACCGGCAGCGTGGCCTGCGCGGTGATCGCGGCGATGCAAGGCGCACAGATCATCCGGGTACATGACGTTAAAGAAACCGTCGAGGCGATGCGCGTCGTCGAGGCAACACTTTCAGCTAAGGGACAGTAGAGACATGAGCGAGCGTAAATATTTTGGTACCGATGGCATCCGTGGCAAGGTCGGTGACAGTCCGATCACGCCGGATTTCGTCCTTAAGCTCGGCTGGGCTGCAGGGAAAGTGCTGGCACGCCATGGCTCACGCAAAATCATCATCGGCAAAGATACCCGTATTTCCGGCTATATGCTGGAATCGGCGCTGGAGGCCGGCCTGGCGGCGGCAGGGCTGTCCGCGTCGTTTACCGGCCCGATGCCAACCCCGGCGATTGCCTATCTGACCCGTACCTTCCGTGCCGAAGCCGGTATCGTCATTTCCGCGTCGCACAACCCGTATTATGACAATGGCATCAAATTCTTCTCGATCGATGGTGCCAAGTTGCCGGATCACGTTGAAGAAGCCATCGAAGCTGAAATGGAAAAACCGCTGACCTGCGTCGAGTCTGCGGAGCTCGGCAAGGCCAGCCGCATTATTGATGCTGCCGGTCGCTACATTGAATTCTGTAAAGGCACCTTCCCAAGCGAGCTGAGCCTGAAGGGGCTGAAGATCGTCGTGGACTGCGCCAACGGCGCCACCTATCACATCGCGCCGAGCGTACTGCGTGAGCTGGGCGCCAACGTGATTGCCATCGGCTGTGAGCCGGACGGCATGAACATCAACGAACAGTGCGGTGCAACCGACGTTCGTCAACTGCAAGAGCGGGTGCTGGCCGAAAAGGCGCACGTCGGACTGGCATTTGACGGCGACGGCGACCGGGTGATGATGGTTGATCACCTGGGCAATAAGGTCGATGGCGACCAGATCCTGTATATCATTGCCCGCGAAGGGCTGCGTCAGGGCCAGTTGCGCGGCGGTGCCGTCGGCACGCTGATGAGTAACATGGGTCTGGAACTGGCGCTCAAGCAGTTGGGCATTCCGTTTGCGCGCGCCAAGGTGGGCGACCGCTACGTGCTGGAAAAACTGCAAGAGCTG
Source organism: Serratia sp. Sp408 (assembly GCF_057180665.1). Classification (NCBI taxonomy): domain Bacteria; kingdom Pseudomonadati; phylum Pseudomonadota; class Gammaproteobacteria; order Enterobacterales; family Yersiniaceae; genus Serratia; species Serratia sp. Sp408. The sequence continues at coordinate 97,315 of NZ_JBXUFT010000008.1, read as the reverse complement.
GGCTGGCGCATCGGGGCGGAAAACTCCGGTCACGTGATTCTGCTGGACAAGACCACCACCGGTGACGGTATCGTGGCCGGTCTGCAGGTATTGACCGCCATTGTGCGCAACAACATGAGCCTGCACGATTTGTGCAGCGGCATGAAATTACTGCCGCAGATCCTGGTTAACGTCCGTTTCACCGGCGAGCACAACCCGCTCGAGTCGGAATCGGTACGACAAGTGACCGAAGCGGTGGAAGCTGAACTGGCGGGGCGCGGCCGCGTGCTGCTGCGTAAATCCGGTACCGAGCCGCTGATCCGCGTGATGGTGGAAGGCGAAGATGAACAACAGGTGACCGAACTGGCCAACCGCATCGCCGAAGCGGTAAAATCTGCGGGTTAAAACAGGCGGTTAACTGCCTTGTCGAATATTTGAGCCACTGGGCGTGGCGCGTTTGCTGTTTTTTTCCGCAAACGCGCCTGCCGCAGCAAATTGCCCTTGCACGGTTTGACGGCTTTGGTTAGTATTCACACCCGCTTCAGTAGGCCGTTGATAACAACGCCTGCGACTTCGTTTAGAAGCATTTGGGGTGAGAAGCATTTGGCACGCGGTGAAGCCGCAAGGATACGGGTACAACTATGTACGAAGCTCTTCTGGTAATTTTCCTGCTGATTTCGATCGGGCTTGTGGCTCTGATCATGTTGCAGCAAGGTAAAGGCGCTGATATGGGAGCCTCATTCGGAGCAGGTGCGTCTGGCACATTGTTCGGTTCGAGCGGTTCCGGTAACTTCATGACCCGCATGACGGCTGTTTTGGCGACGCTGTTTTTCGTCATTAGTCTGATCCTGGGCAACCTGAGCAGCAACCAGAGCCAAAAAGGCAGCGAGTGGGAAAACCTGGGTCAGCCGGTTAAAACCGAGCAGACTACCGCGCCGGCAGCACCAGCCAAGCCGAGCAGCGATATCCCGCAATAAGCCGTCAGCAGTAAACGTGTTTAAACGGTGGTTGGCAGCAATGCAAACGGCCGTTGCAGTAAGAATCAGTACCGAGGTGGTGGAATTGGTAGACACGCTACCTTGAGGTGGTAGTGCCCTAACGGGCTTGTGGGTTCGAGTCCCATCCTCGGTACCAATATCCCAGAGATAACTTGCATTTTTGCGATTATCAGCGTAGTATTTGCCACGTTTTCGGACGCGGGGTGGAGCAGCCTGGTAGCTCGTCGGGCTCATAACCCGAAGGTCGTCGGTTCAAATCCGGCCCCCGCAACCACTTTCCTTTAAGTGTTTATTTTCAAATACACTTTTCGATTGAATCCGCTTTTCTCGAACAACATTTGAAAATGACACTTGTCAGAAAGTTGTACCGAAGCCGCATTGCGGCAAACAGGGTCCAGTTGCATAAAGCCCCGAATTTTCGGGGTTTTTTGTTATTTGGCAACAGAATCACTGGGCTATTAAGCCCTTTTTTTATGTCTTGGGGGTGGGCTTGTCCACATTAGAACAAAAATTGACAGAGATGCTTTCGGCACCGGTAGAGGCGTTGGGCTTTGAGCTTGTAGGCATAGAATTTATTCGTGCGCGCCAATCCACGCTCCGCATCTATATTGATAGTGAAAACGGCATTAATGTTGATGATTGTGCTGATGTCAGCCACCAGGTCAGCGCCGTATTGGATGTCGAAGATCCGGTTACGGTCGCTTACAACTTGGAAGTCTCCTCTCCTGGCCTTGATCGCCCGATGTTCACCGCAGAACACTATACTCGTTTCCTCGGTGAAGAAGTCAGCCTGGTCCTGCGCATGGCGGTACAGAACCGCCGTAAGTGGCAGGGCATCATCAAGTCTGTCGAAGGCGAAATGATCACGGTTACTGTGGATGGGAAAGATGAAGTGTTCGCGCTGAGCAATATTCAGAAAGCGAACCTGGTACCCCACTTTTAAAGTTTGGATGAGGCAACTAGGATGAATAAAGAGATTCTGGCTGTTGTTGAAGCTGTTTCCAATGAAAAATCCCTTCCGCGTGAGAAGATTTTTGAAGCGCTGGAAACCGCATTAGCCACCGCAACCAAGAAAAAATACGAGCAGGAAATTGACGTGCGCGTCAGCATCGATCGCAAAACCGGCGATTTCGATACTTTCCGTCGCTGGGTCGCCGTTGACGAAGTTACCCAGCCTACGCGTGAAATCACGCTGGAAGCGGCTCAGTATGAAGACCCAAGCATCGAGCTGGGCGGATACGTCGAAGACCAGATTGAATCCGTTACCTTTGACCGCATCACCACCCAGACCGCCAAGCAGGTTATCGTACAGAAAGTACGTGAAGCCGAGCGTGCGATGGTGGTCGACGCTTTCCGTCAGCACGAAGGTGAAATCGTCACCGGCGTGGTGAAAAAAGTTAACCGCGACAGCATCGCGCTGGATCTCGGCGGCAACGCCGAAGCGGTGATTGGCCGTGAAGACATGCTGCCACGCGAAAACTTCCGCCCAGGCGACCGTATCCGCGGCGTTCTGTACGCGGTTCGCCCGGAAGCACGCGGCGCACAGCTGTTCGTCAGCCGCTCCAGCCCGGAAATGCTGAAAGAACTGTTCCGCATCGAAGTGCCGGAAATTGGCGAAGAAGTTATTGAAATCAAAGCGGCAGCCCGCGATCCGGGTTCTCGCGCCAAAATCGCCGTTAAAACCAACGACAAGCGTATCGACCCGGTCGGTGCCTGCGTCGGGATGCGCGGCGCACGCGTTCAGGCCGTTTCGAGCGAGCTCGGCGGCGAACGTATTGATATCGTGCTGTGGGACGACAACCCGGCCCAGTTCGTCATCAACGCCATGGCCCCGGCAGACGTTGCCTCGATCGTGGTTGATGAAGATCGGCACACCATGGATATCGCCGTTGAAGCCAGCAATCTGGCACAGGCGATTGGCCGTAACGGCCAAAACGTGCGTTTGGCCTCTCAGCTCAGCGGCTGGGAACTGAACGTGATGACGGCGGACGATCTGCAAGCCAAGCATCAGGCCGAAGCTCATGCCGCCATTGATACCTTCACCAAATATCTTGATATCGACGAAGAATTCGCCACCGTACTGGTTGAAGAAGGCTTCTCTACGCTGGAAGAGCTGGCCTATGTGCCAATCAAAGAGCTGCTGGAAATCGACGGTCTCGATGAAGATATGGTTGAAGCGTTGCGCGATCGCGCCAAAGCTGCATTGACCACGCTGGCCCTGGCTCAAGAAGAAAGCCTGGGCGACCAAAAACCTGCTGATGACTTGCTCAACCTGCCGGGTCTTGAGCGCAGCATGGCCTTTAAACTGGCCGCGCGTGGGGTTTGTACGCTGGAAGATCTTGCCGAGCAGGGTGTTGACGATCTGGCTGATATTGAAGGGCTTAGCGATCAGCAAGCCGGCGAGCTGATTATGGCCGCACGTAATATCTGTTGGTTTGGCGACAACGCGTAATAAACTGTAGCAGGAAGGAACAGCATGACGACAGATGTAACCGTAAAATCACTGGCAGCAGAGATTCAGACTCCGGTTGATCGCCTGGTACAGCAGTTTGCTGATGCAGGGATCAACAAGTCTGAGACCGACTCTGTCACCCAGCAAGAAAAAGAAACCCTACTGGCGCACCTGAACCGTGAACACGGCAGCGCGCCAGGTAAACTGACGTTGCAGCGCAAAACGCGCAGCACCTTGAATATCCCGAGCACCGGCGGTAAAAGTAAATCGGTGCAAATTGAGGTCCGCAAGAAACGCACTTATGTAAATCGCGATACGCAAGAAGCCCAACAGGCGGAAGCGGCAGAGCAGGCACAGCGTGAAGCGGAAGAGCAGGCACGGCGCGAAGCGGAAGAGCTAGCGAAACGCGAAGCAGAAGCGAAGCGCGCAGCCGAAGAGCAAGCCAAACGTGAGGCCGCTGAAAAAGCTAAGCGTGATGCAGCGGAAAAAGATAAAGTGACCAATCAACATACCGACGAAATGACCAAGCCAGCTCAGGCAGAAAAAGCACGACGCGAAGCCGAAGCCGCTGAACTGAAACGTAAAGCGGAAGAAGAAGTGCGCCGTAAGGTGGAAGAAGAAGCCAAACGCGTTGCTGAAGAAGCGCGCCGCATGGCGGAAGAAAACGGCGAGAAGTGGGCTGAAGCCGACGCGGCAAGCGCCGCTGTTGAAACTGCCGACTATCACGTTACCACCTCCCAGCATGCGCGTGCCGCAGAAGACGAGAACGACGCCAAGGTTGAAGGTGACCGTCGTGCCCGTACTCGCGGTGGCAAATCCACCAAGCAGAAGAAAGGCAGCAAGCTGTCCGAATCCAAGGCCGATCGCGAAGAAGCGCGCGCCGTTACCCGTGGTGGTAAAGGCAAGCGTAAGCCAAGCACGCTGCAGCAGGGCTTCAACAAGCCAGCGCAGGCGGTTAACCGCGACGTTATCGTTGGCGAAACCATTACCGTTGCCGAACTGGCCAACAAGATGGCGGTAAAAGGCTCTCAGGTTATCAAAACCATGATGAAGCTGGGCGCCATGGCCACCATCAACCAGGTCATCGACCAGGAAACCGCACAGCTGGTTGCCGAAGAGATGGGCCACAAGGTTATCCTGCGTCGTGAAAACGAGCTGGAAGAAGCGCTGATGAGCGATCGTGATACCGGTGCTGCCGCTGCCGAGCCTCGTGCTCCGGTAGTGACCATCATGGGCCACGTTGACCACGGTAAAACCTCGCTGCTCGACTACATCCGCTCCACCAAAGTGGCATCGGGCGAAGCCGGCGGCATTACCCAGCACATCGGTGCCTACCACGTTGAAACCGACAGTGGCATGATCACCTTCCTGGATACCCCGGGCCACGCCGCGTTTACCTCGATGCGTGCTCGCGGCGCTCAGGCGACCGATATCGTGGTTCTGGTTGTGGCGGCGGACGACGGCGTGATGCCGCAGACCATCGAAGCCATCCAGCACGCGAAGGCGGCTCAGGTGCCATTGGTGGTTGCGGTTAACAAAATCGACAAACCAGAAGCCGATCCGGATCGCGTGAAGCAAGAACTGTCCCAGTACGGCGTTATGCCGGAAGAGTGGGGCGGTGAAGCGCAGTTCGTACACGTATCTGCCAAAGCCGGTACCGGTATTGATGAACTGCTCGACGCTATCCTGTTGCAAGCTGAAGTCCTCGAACTGAAAGCGGTGCGCAGCGGCATGGCGAGCGGCGTTGTCATCGAATCCTTCCTGGATAAAGGCCGTGGCCCGGTTGCCACCGTGCTGGTACAGGAAGGTACGCTGAACAAGGGCGACATCGTGCTGTGCGGCTTCGAATACGGCCGTGTGCGTGCGATGCGTGATGAACTGGGCCGTGAAGTGGTCTCTGCCGGTCCATCCATCCCGGTGGAAATCCTTGGTCTGTCCAGCGTTCCGGCAGCGGGTGACGAAGCGACCGTGGTGCGTGACGAGAAGAAAGCGCGTGAAGTGGCGCTGTACCGTCAAGGCAAGTTCCGCGAAGTCAAACTGGCGCGTCAGCAGAAATCCAAGCTGGAAAACATGTTCGCCAACATGACCGACGGCGAAGTTTCAGAACTGAACATCGTACTGAAATCCGATGTACAGGGTTCTTGCGAAGCGATCAGCGACTCGTTGCTGAAGCTGTCTACCGACGAAGTGAAAGTGAAGATTGTCGGTTCCGGCGTTGGCGGCATCACCGAAACCGATGCCACGCTGGCAGCGGCTTCCAATGCCATCATCATTGGCTTCAACGTTCGTGCCGACGCCTCTGCGCGCCGTGTCATCGAAGCTGAAAGCCTGGATCTGCGTTACTACTCCGTCATCTATAGCCTGATTGACGAAGTGAAGCAGGCGATGAGCGGCATGCTGGCACCAGAATACAAACAGCAGATTATCGGCCTGGCCGAAGTGCGTGACGTGTTCAAATCACCGAAATTCGGTGCTATCGCCGGTTGTATGGTTACCGAAGGTAACATCAAGCGTCACAACCCAATCCGCGTACTGCGCGACAACGTGGTTATCTACGAAGGCGAGCTGGAATCCCTGCGTCGCTTTAAAGATGACGTTAACGAAGTCCGTAACGGCATGGAATGTGGTATCGGCGTGAAGAACTACAACGACGTGCGCGTCGGCGACATGATCGAAGTATTCGAAATCATCGAGATCCAACGCACCATCGCTTAACGATCGCATATCTGCTGATACCCAATGGGTAACATCTGTTCTGGGGGGCCTTGTGCCCCCCGATTTGTCTGGAGAATCCAAAATGGCAAAAGAATTCAGCCGCGGCCAACGCGTCGCGCAAGAGATGCAGAAAGAGATTGCCATCATTCTGCAACGTGAAGTCAAAGATCCGCGTGTCGGCATGGCGACCGTTTCCGGCGTGGAAGTGTCGCGCGATCTGGCCTATGCCAAAGTTTATGTGACTTTCCTGAACGTGCTGACCGAAAACCACGATCCCGATCTGGTCACCAACGGCATCAAGGCGCTGCAAGACGCGTCCGGTTATATCCGTACCCTGCTGGGCAAGGCCATGCGTTTGCGCGTGGTGCCAGAACTGACCTTTGCCTACGATAACTCGCTGGTTGAAGGCATGCGCATGTCCAACCTGGTGACTAACGTAGTGAAGAACGACGCCGAGCGTCGCACTGCTTCCGGTGATGACGAGGAGGCTTAATGAGTCGCCCTCGTCGCCGCGGCCGTGACATTCACGGCGTTTTGTTGCTGGACAAGCCGCAGGGGCTGTCTTCCAACGACGCGCTGCAAAAAGTAAAACGTTGCTATAACGCCAATCGCGCGGGCCATACCGGCGCGCTCGATCCGCTGGCGACCGGTATGCTGCCGATTTGCCTGGGCGAAGCGACCAAGTTTTCCCAGTTTCTGCTCGACTCCGACAAGCGTTATCGGGTGATAGCCCGTCTGGGCCAGCGCACCGATACCTCGGATGCGGACGGCCAGGTGGTGCAAGAGCGCCCGGTCAACGTGACCCGCGAGCAACTCGACGCGGCATTGGACACCTTCCGCGGCAACATTCAGCAAGTGCCATCGATGTATTCCGCGCTGAAGTATCAGGGTAAGAAACTGTATGAATACGCGCGTCAGGGCATTGAAGTGCCACGTGAGGCGCGTAGCATCACGGTGTACGAACTGACGTTCATCCGCTGGGAAGGGGATGAGCTGGAGCTGGAAATCCACTGCTCCAAAGGAACCTACATCCGCACCATTACCGACGATCTCGGCGAACTGCTGGGCTGCGGCGCGCACGTGATTTATCTGCGTCGTTTGCAGGTAGCGAAATATCCGATCGAACGCATGGTGACGCTGGAACAGCTGAGCGCATTGCTGGAACAGGCACAGGCCGAAGGCATCGCGCCGGGTGAACTGCTCGATCCGCTGCTGATGCCGATGGACAGTCCGGTGGAAAACTTCCCGGAAGTTAACCTGCTGCCAGCGGTGGCGGGCTACGTCAAGCAGGGGCAGCCGGTTCAGGCTGCCGGCGCGCCAGCGCACGGTATGGTACGTATCACCGAAGGCGATGAGCATAAATTCATCGGCGTCGGTGAGATTGCCGACGACGGGCGGGTGGCACCAAAACGGCTGGTTGTCGAGCATTTCGACTGACCGGTTAACAACGCCTCGTCTGGCGTTGCTGCTGCGCACATTGCCTGTTGCTTGAAGGATGATGGGGATCAGAGTAGAATGGCGCAGCTTATGCATTGGGTTGCTGAATTAGAGATCGGCGCCTGTATTTATTATCTATAATCTGGAGTATGACAATGTCTCTAAGTGTTGAAGCTAAAGCTAAAATCGTAGCTGATTTCGGTCGTGGTACTAACGACAGCGGTTCTACCGAAGTTCAGGTTGCCCTGCTGACTGCGCAGATCAACCATCTGCAAGGCCACTTCTCAGAGCACAAAAAAGATCACCACAGCCGTCGTGGTCTGCTGCGTATGGTTTCTCAGCGTCGTAAGCTGCTGGACTACCTGAAGCGTAAAGATGTAGCACGTTACACCAGCCTGATCGAGCGTCTGGGTCTGCGTCGCTAATCGAACAAGTTTCAGTGGAAAGGGGCCTATTTTGGCCCCTTTCTTCTAGGAAGCATAAGCAAATCAGGTTAATGTATTGTTGAGGATCTTCCGGTACAGAGGTTCGCGCGGCTAATGAGAGACTTTATCTCGCGCATGAGATAAGGGTTGTCATTAGTCGCGAGGATGTAGTGTGAAGATCAGTGAGTCACCGGCGTGTCGAGTCGTCAATACGATTGCGCGCCTAATCTAAGGAAAAAATTTTGCTGACACCGACTATTCGCAAATTCCAGTATGGCCAGCATACCGTCACCATCGAGACCGGTATGATGGCACGTCAGGCCACTGCTGCCGTCATGGTAAGCATGGATGACACCGCGGTATTCGTTACCGTTGTAGGCCAGAAAAAAGCCAAACCAGGTCAGAGCTTCTTCCCACTGACCGTTAACTATCAAGAGCGTACCTACGCGGCCGGCCGTATCCCAGGCAGTTTCTTCCGTCGTGAAGGCCGTCCAAGCGAAGGCGAAACCCTGACCTCGCGTCTGATTGACCGTCCAATCCGCCCACTGTTCCCGGACAACTTCCTGAACGAAGTGCAGGTGATTGCGACCGTAGTATCGGTCAACCCGCAGGTTAACCCGGACATCGTGGCGATGATCGGTGCTTCTGCCGCCCTGAGCCTGTCCGGTATTCCGTTCAGCGGCCCAATTGGTGCAGCACGCGTCGGTTACATCAACGACCAGTACGTGCTGAACCCGACCACCGACGAGCTGAAAGAAAGCCGTCTGGATCTGGTGGTTGCCGGTACCGAAGGCGCGGTACTGATGGTTGAATCCGAAGCTGACGTTCTGAGCGAAGATCAAATGCTGGGCGCGGTGGTATTCGGCCACGAGCAGCAGCAGGTTGTGATTGAAAACATCAATTCCCTGGTTGCCGAAGTCGGCAAACCGAAGTGGGATTGGCAGGCGCCAGCGGTTAACGAAACGCTGCACGCCCGCGTAGCAGAACTGGCGGAAGGCCGTCTGGGTGACGCTTATCACATCACCGAAAAACAGCAGCGTTATGCTCAGGTTGATGCGATTAAAGAAGACGTGATTGCCGCATTGTTGGCGCAGGACGAGTCCCTGGACGCTGGCGAAATCCAGGACATCCTGGGTAGCGTCGAGAAAAACGTAGTGCGTAGCCGCGTACTGCGTGGCGAACCGCGTATCGACGGTCGCGAAAAAGACATGATCCGTGGTCTGGACGTGCGCACCGGCGTACTGCCGCGCACCCACGGTTCCGCGCTGTTCACCCGTGGCGAAACTCAGGCGCTGGTTACCGCGACGCTGGGTACCGCACGTGACGCGCAGAACCTGGACGAGCTGATGGGCGAAAAAACCGACAGCTTCCTGTTCCACTACAACTTCCCTCCATACTCCGTGGGTGAAACCGGTATGGTGGGCTCGCCTAAACGTCGTGAAATCGGTCACGGTCGCCTGGCGAAACGCGGCGTATTGGCTATGATGCCTAAACCAGAAGATTTCCCGTACACGGTGCGTGTGGTGTCTGAAATCACCGAATCCAACGGTTCTTCTTCCATGGCTTCGGTCTGTGGTGCCTCTTTGGCGCTGATGGACGCCGGTGTGCCGATCAAGGCTGCCGTTGCCGGTATCGCCATGGGTCTGGTGAAAGAGCAGGACAACTTTGTGGTTCTGTCCGACATTCTGGGTGACGAAGATCACCTGGGTGACATGGACTTTAAAGTGGCTGGTAGCCGTGATGGTATCACCGCGCTGCAAATGGACATTAAAATTGAAGGTATCACCCGCGAAATCATGCAGGTGGCACTGAACCAGGCCAAGGGCGCGCGTCTGCACATCCTGGGCGTGATGGAACAGGCTATCAGCACTCCGCGTGGCGATATTTCTCAGTTTGCACCACGCATCCACACCATCAAGATCAATCCGGACAAGATCAAGGATGTGATCGGTAAAGGCGGTTCAGTCATCCGTGCGTTGACTGAAGAGACTGGCACTACCATCGAAATCGAAGATGATGGTACAGTTAAAATCGCTGCTACCGACGGTGAGAAGGCCAAGTTTGCCATTCGCCGCATCGAAGAGATCACCGCAGAGATCGAAGTGGGCCGCGTGTATCAGGGTAAAGTGACCCGTATCGTTGATTTCGGCGCCTTCGTGGCGATCGGCGGCGGTAAAGAAGGTCTGGTTCACATTTCACAAATCGCTGACAAGCGCGTTGAGAAAGTGACCGACTATCTGCAGATGGGTCAGGAAGTGCCGGTCAAGGTGCTGGAAGTTGATCGCCAGGGCCGTGTGCGCCTGAGCATCAAGGAAGCTACCGCGCCTGAAGCGGATGCTCCTGCTGCACCAGAAGCAGAATAACTGTAAAGCAGTTTTGACAGCTCCCCGCCCCTGGGGTTGGGAGCTGTTCGTATCGCGCGGGTAGGAAGCCCGCGTTTTAGCAAGCGGAGGACAGGACGTTCATCCAATGTTTGTCTTCGGGAGTGGGAAATGAAGCCTTTCTTACGCTGGTGTTACGTTGCGACAGCGCTCATGCTGGCAGGATGCAGCAACAATGATTGGCGTAAAGATGACGTTCTGGCTATCCCGTTGCAGCCTACGTTGCAGCAGGAAGTGATCCTGGCGCGCATGGAACAAATACTTGCCAGTCGGGCACTGACGGACGATGAGCGCGCGCAGCTTTTATATGAGCGCGGTGTGCTGTATGATAGTCTTGGGTTACGTGCACTGGCGCGCAATGACTTTTCACAAGCGCTGGCGATACGTCCCGATATGCCGGAAGTTTTCAACTACCTGGGCATTTACTTAACGCAGGCAGGCAATTTTGATGCTGCCTATGAAGCGTTTGATTCTGTACTAGAGCTTGATCCAACTTACAATTACGCGCGTTTAAACCGGGGCATCGCACTGTATTATGGCGGCCGCTTCCCGTTGGCGCAGGATGATCTGCTGGCGTTTTATCAAGACGACCCAAATGATCCCTTCCGTTCGTTGTGGCTGTATCTTGTGGAACGAGAAATCGATCCCAAGAAGGCTGACGTAGCGCTTCAACAGCGTTACGACAAAGCGGACCGAGGGCAATGGGGATGGAAAATTGTCGAATTCTACCTGGGTAAGATCAGCGAAAAAACGCTGATGGAAAGCCTCAAGGCGGATGCAACGGATAACACTTCGCTCGCTGAGCATCTCAGTGAAACTGACTTCTATTTGGGTAAACACTACCTGAGTCTGGGGGACAAGGACACCGCTTCGGCGCTGTTCAAACTGACGGTGGCTAACAACGTTCATAACTTTGTTGAGCACCGCTATGCATTGTTGGAATTGGCGCTTTTGGGCCAAGAACAAGACGACCTATCGGAATCGGACCAGCAATAGCTGACGAACATCTAACAGCCTGATAGACCTTGGTTTAACCGACCATAGCTATCGCCTTCACGGGTGAGGGCTTTTTTGTTCGTTTTATAATCTAATTTGAGCCGGTTCACACTTTTCAATGAAAATGACTGAAAATTTTCTCGACGAGTTATGTAGACTGGCTGCCATTATTAATGAGGCACGTGTACATGACTACTGAGCTTGAAACCTCTTTTGCTGACCTGGGGCTGTCTGCTCCTATCATTTCCGCCCTGACCGATCTGGGCTATGAAAAACCGTCACCGATCCAGGCTGAGTGTATTCCTCACCTGTTGAACGGTCGCGATGTGCTGGGTATGGCACAAACCGGCAGCGGTAAAACTGCGGCGTTCTCGCTGCCACTGCTGCATAACCTCGACGCTTCCCTGAAGGCACCACAGATTCTGGTGCTGGCCCCGACCCGCGAACTGGCGGTTCAGGTTGCCGAAGCGATGACCGATTTCTCCAAACACATGAACGGCGTTAACGTTGTGGCTCTGTACGGCGGCCAGCGTTACGACGTGCAGCTGCGAGCCCTGCGCCAGGGCCCACAAATCGTAGTGGGTACCCCGGGCCGTCTGCTGGACCACCTGAAACGCGGCACCCTGAACCTCTCTAACCTGAGCGGTCTGGTGCTGGATGAAGCTGACGAAATGCTGCGCATGGGCTTTATCGAAGACGTAGAAACCATCATGGCGGAAATCCCGGCTGAACATCAGACCGCGCTGTTCTCCGCTACCATGCCGGAAGCGATTCGTCGCATTACCCGCCGCTTTATGAAAGAGCCGCAGGAAGTGCGCATTCAATCCAGCATCACTACCCGTCCTGACATCAGCCAGAGCTACTGGACTGCACAGGGCATGCGTAAAAACGAAGCGCTGGTGCGTTTCCTGGAAGCCGAAGACTTTGATGCAGCCATCATCTTCGTGCGTACCAAAAACGCCACGCTGGAAGTGGCCGAAGCGCTGGAGCGCAGCGGTTACAGCAGCGCCGCGCTGAATGGCGACATGAACCAGGCGCTGCGTGAGCAGACCCTGGAGCGTTTGAAAGACGGTCGTCTGGATATCCTGATTGCTACCGACGTTGCGGCCCGTGGCCTGGACGTTGAGCGTATCAGCCTGGTAGTCAACTACGATATCCCGATGGATTCCGAATCTTACGTTCACCGTATCGGCCGTACCGGTCGTGCTGGCCGCGCTGGCCGTGCGCTGCTGTTCGTGGAAAACCGCGAACGCCGCCTGCTGCGCAACATTGAACGCACCATGAAGCTGACGATCCCTGAGGTTGAGCTGCCGAACGCAGAACTGCTGGGTCAACGCCGTCTGGCCAAGTTCGCCGCTAAGGTTCAGCAGCAGCTGGAAAGCAGCGATCTGGATATGTACCGCGCGTTGCTGGCTAAACTGCAGCCGGAAGAAGAGCTGGACATCGAAACGCTGGCAGCAGCATTGCTGAAGATGGCACAGGGCGAACGTCCACTGATCCTGCCACCGGATCCGGTGTTCAAACCGCGTCAACGTCGTGAATTCAACGACCGTGACGATCGCGGCGGTGACCGTCGTCGTGATAGCCGTGACGGCGGTGAGCGTCCACAGCGTCGCGAACGTCGTGACGTGGGTGAAATGCAGCTGTACCGCATCGAAGTGGGCCGTGATGACGGCGTGGAAGTGCGTCATATCGTTGGTGCGATTGCCAACGAAGGCGACATCAGCAGCCGTTACATCGGTAACATCAAGCTGTTTGGTTCCCACTCCACCATCGAACTGCCAAAAGGCATGCCGGGCGAGATCCTGAATCACTTCACGCGCACCCGCATTCTGAACAAGCCGATGAATATGCAACTGTTGGGCGATGCTCAGCCGCATGAACGTCGTGAGCGTCGCGAAGGCGGTAACGCCGGTGGCGAACGTCGCGGCAACGGTCGTCCTTTCAACGGCGAACGTCGTGAAGGCGCACCGCGTCGTTCTTTCGGCGAGCGTCGTGAAGGCGGAAATGCAGCCGGTGGCGAACGTCGTGGCGGTGGTAACTTCAACCGTGACCGCGCACCGCGTCGTGACGATGCAGCGCCAGCCACTCCACGTCGTCGTTTCGGTGACGCATAAGCACTGATTTATCGTTCGCGCTAAGTCATGATGAAAACCAGCCCTCGGGCTGGTTTTTTTACGTCTGAAAAGAGGGATTGCTGCGGTTAATGACGTATCATTCATCTGGTTATTATTCATGGATGTGATGCATAGGAGATGCCATGAGCTGGCAGCAATTCAAATCGCAATTCCTGGTGCGCTTTTGGGCGCCGCTACCGGCGGTGATCGCCGCAGGGATCCTTGCCACCTATTATTTCGGCCTGACCGGCACCTTCTGGGCGGTGACCGGTGAATTTACCCGTTGGGGCGGTCACCTGTTGCAGTGGCTCGGCTTTCACCCGGAACAATGGGGGTACTTCAAACTTATCGGCCTTGAGGGGACGCCGCTACAACGCATCGATGGGCGGATGATTATCGGCATGTTCGCCGGTTGCATTGCCGCCGCGTTGTGGGCCAACAATGTTAAGCTGCGACGGCCGCAGCACCGCATTCGTATCGTGCAGGCGCTGTTGGGTGGCATCATTGCTGGCTTTGGCGCGCGTTTGGCGATGGGGTGTAACCTTGCCGCTTTCTTTACCGGTATTCCGCAGTTTTCGCTGCACGCCTGGTTCTTTGCGCTGGCGACCGCGGTGGGGTCGTACTTCGGCGCCAAATTTACCCTATTGCCGCTGTTTCGTATCCCGGTGAAATTGCAGAAGGTGCGCGCGGCGGCACCATTGACGCAGCAACCGCAGCAGGCACGTCGCCGTTTTCGGCTCGGCATGCTGGTATTCCTGCTGGCCGTGGCCTGGTCGCTGTGGACGCTGTTTGACGCGCCGAAGCTCGGCATCGCCATGCTGTTTGGTATCGGCTTCGGTCTGTTGATTGAGCGTGCGCAGATCTGCTTCACCTCGGCGTTCCGTGATTTGTGGATCACCGGCCGCACCCACATGGCCAAGGCGATTATTCTGGGGATGGCGGTCAGCGCGATAGGCATCTTCAGCTATGTTCAGCTTGGCGTATCGCCCAAGATTATGTGGGCCGGCCCGAACGCAGTGCTGGGTGGGTTGCTGTTTGGTTTTGGCATCGTGCTGGCGGGCGGCTGCGAAACCGGCTGGATGTACCGCGCGGTCGAAGGGCAAATTCATTACTGGTGGGTCGGGCTTGGCAATATCATCGGGGCGACGCTGTTGGCCTATTATTGGGACGATCTGGCCCCGGCGTTGGCCACCGACTATGACAAGGTCAATTTGCTGGACACCTTCGGCCCGCTTGGCGGCCTGCTGGTCACCTACCTGCTGCTGGGGTTGGCGTTCATCGCCATGCTGTGGTGGGAAAAACGCTTTTTCCGCGCCAGACCGCAGGCGCAGGTGGTTAATCTGAGGAGTGTGCCATGAAACAACCAACGATAGTGCCGGATTACCGGTTGGACATGCTGGGCGAGCCGTGCCCCTATCCGGCGGTCGCCACGCTGGAGGCAATGCCGCAACTCAAGCCGGGCGAGGTGCTGGAAGTGATCAGCGATTGCCCGCAGTCGATCAACAATATTCCGCTCGACGCGCGCAATCATGGCTATCAGGTGCTGGATATTCAGCAGGACGGGCCAACCATTCGCTATCTTATTCAACGCTAAAATCAGGGCGCCGTGCGGCGCCCGATTATTTAGCCCTTGCGCAGGTCGTCTTTGACCGTCGACACAATCTCAAACGAACGCAGACGCGCCTGGTGATCGAAGATCTGGCCGTTAACCATGATTTCATCGGCTTCGGTTTCCCGCAGCAGCGTTTGCAGACCGTGGCGTACGGTAGTTTGATCGCCAATGATCGACATGCTTAGCGCCTGTTCAACGCCGTATTGTTCGCCGGCGGTCCACAGCGCATGAATATTGTCGACCGGTGCCGGCAGCGGGCCTGGCGAGCCGCGGCGCAGGTTGATGAACTGTTGCTGCATCGAGGTAAACAGGAAACGCGCATCGTTGTCACTGTCGGCGGCCACCACGTTGACGCATACCATGGCATGTGGCTGCGGCCAGCGCTCGGATGGCTGATAGTTTTCACGGTACAGCTTCAAGGCCTGGAACAGCATGTCTGGCGCAAAGTGGGAGGCAAAGGCGAACGGCAGCCCCAGCTTGGCCGCCAGCTGCGCACTGTACAGGCTGGATCCCAACAGCCAGATTGGCACATGCAGGCCTTGCCCCGGCACCGCCTGTACCGCCTGGCCCGGCTGCACTTCGCCAAAGTAATGTTGCAGCTCCTGCACGTCGCGCGGGAAGTTGTCCACTTCCCCCGACAGGTGACGGCGCAGCGCCATCATGGTGCGCTGATCGGTACCGGGCGCGCGGCCCAGCCCCAGATCGATGCGTCCGGGATACAGCGATTCCAGCGTGCCAAACTGCTCGGCGATCACCAGCGGCGCATGGTTTGGCAACATCACTCCGCCAGAACCGAGGCGGATGCTGTGCGTGCCGGCAGCCAGGTAGCCCAGCAATACCGAGGTGGCGGCGCTGCCGATGCCGGTCATATTGTGATGTTCCGCTAACCAATAGCGTTGGAAGCCCCACTTTTCAGCATGTTGTGCTAAATCTAAAGAGCTGTGGAATGCATCGCGCGGTTTGGCGCCGGCCGGGATCGGGGAAAGATCCAGTACCGAAAGCGGTACCCGTGTGGTTTCAGTCATGTTATTCGTCCATTGGCTAAAGTGTTATCGCGTAAAGGGCGAGTGCAGCAATCTGCAAGTTAACGTTAAAAGCATAATTCAAATTGCGGTTATAAAAGGGGATATCCGTGCTTGTGATATCCTTGCTACAGAAATGACATGTTAGGAGATTCAGCGAATATGGACCGTTACCTTTCCCCCCGCCGCGTACCGTTCAGGGAGCCGAGTGCATGAAAAAAAAGACCTTATTTACCCTGTTGCTGGTGGTGATCGTTATCGCCATGGCGGTACTGTTCCGCGCGCACAACCAGTATCTGTTATTGCAGGGTGAAGTGGACGCACCGGAAGTAATCGTGGCTTCCAAAGCCAAAGGGCGAGTGATTGAACGTTTGGTTGAGCGGGGCGACGATGTCAAAAGCGGGCAACTGATGATTCAGCTCGACAGCCCGGAACTGATGGCGCAACTGCGTTCCGCACAGGCATCGCGCGATGAGGCCAAGGCGCAGCTTGAGCAATCGCTGCACGGTACCCGTGAAGAAAGCATCCGCAATCTGCGTGCCAGTCTGGCGCAAGCGCAGGCCGAACTGCGCAATGCGCAGCGCGATTACGATCGCAATCAGAGCGTGGCCGCCAAAGGATATGTTTCCCGCTCCGAGCTGGATAACTCGCGGCGCGCACGGGATAGCGCCTATCAACAGGTGTTGGCAGCGAAGGCCAATCTGGATGAAGGCATTAACGGCGATCGTATTGAACTGCGGCAACAATACGCGGCGGCGCTGCGGGCGGCAGAAGAAAACCTGCTGGAAGTGAAGGCGCAAACCGACGATCTGCAGGTCAAAGCGCCGGTGGATGGCGAAGTGGGGCCGATCCCGGCGGAAGTGGGGGAGTTGCTTAACGCCTCCAGCCCGCTGCTGACGCTGATCCGCGTGCCAGATGCCTATTTCGTCTTCAACCTGCGGGAAGACATCCTGGCCCATGTGCGCAAAGGCGATAAAGTGTCGCTGCGCGTGCCGGCGCTGCAAGACAAAACCATCGAGGCCGAGGTTCGTTACATCGCGCCATTGGGGGATTACGCCACCAAGCGCGCCACCCGCGCCACCGGCGATTTCGATCTGAAAACCTTCGAGGTGCGTCTGTATCCGGCGCAGCCGGTTGAAGGGCTGCGACCGGGGATGAGTACCTTATGGCAATGGAAAGACTGAGGGCCTGCTGGCGCTGCTTCAGCCACGCGTTCGACAGCGAGTGCCGCATTGCTCTGCGCAGCCCGGTAATTCACTGGCTCGGCTGGCTGTTCCCGCTGCTGCTGTTCGGTCTGATCAGCAGCAACTTTTCCGAGGGCACGCTGCTGGACTTGCCGGTGTCGGTGGTCGACAGCGATCACAGCCCGCTGTCGAAGTCGCTGGTGCGCAAGTTGGATGCCGGTTCTCACGCCCATGTCGCGGCCTATGACGGCGGCATGGATGAATCGTTGCGCCGTTTGCGCAGCGCGCAGGATTACGCGCTGCTGTATGTGCCACCGGATTTTGAAGCCAATGTGCTGGCGGGCAAACAGCCGAGCATCGTGCTGTATTACAACGCGTTGTTCTACGGCGCTGGGCTGTATTCCACGCAGGATTTCGCCGGGCTGATAAGCGAAACCAACGGCAACTACCGCTCGATTATCGCCGGTGAAATGGGTAAAACGCTGCCGCCGTTGGCCAACGTCACGCTCAATTACGGCAGTCTGTTCAATGCCAGCGGCAGTTATATTTATTACCAGCAGTTTGCCGCCACCATTCACCTGCTGCAGCTGTTCGTCGTGACCTGCATGATCTACGTCCTGGCGCGCAGCAAATCCCTGCTGAAAGCGCGGCCGTTCAGCCTGGCGCTGTTGGGCAAACTGGCGCCGTATACCCTCTGTTTCACTACGCTGCTGATGGTGGAGGTCGCAGCGCTGGTGGGGATTTTCGACGCGCGCGTCAGTGGCAACCCGCTGTTTATGCTGTTGATCGGCTTCTTTTACGTGATTGCCGCCCAGAGCGTCGGTTTGCTGCTGTATACCTTTACCGGCAGCGCCATTACCGCCTACAGCCTGATCGGCATCCTGGTCAGTATCGCGCTGACCTTTTCGGGGATGGCGGTGCCGGAGCTGTCAATGCCGTTGCCGGCGCGGATTATCTCCAATATCGAACCCCTGACCCATGCGCTGTATGCCATGTTCGACGTGTTCCTGCGCCAGGTGCCGGCGCGGGCGATTTTCGGCGTGTGTGCCCTGTTGCTGGTGTATCCGTTGGTGACGGCATTGCTGGTGCGTAACCGGCTGTTGAAACGTCTGGCGAAACAGGAGAGTGCGGCATGAAAAGTTTCTGGCAGACCTTTAGCCGGGTGCTGATCGGCATGCTGGAACGGCCGATGTGGCTGATGCTGGTGCTGTCGCTGTGCATCATGAGTATGGTTTACGCCAACCGCACGGTGTGGGATTTGCCGGTGGCGGTGGTCGATCAGGATCACAGCACCGCCAGCCGCCAGCTGATCCGCCAGCTGGATGCCACCTCAAAAATCGCTATCAAGATCTATGACAATCTGGACGATGCCAAGCGCGATCTGGGCTGGCGCGAACTGTTTGCCATCATCATCATGCCGGTGGATCTCGAAAAGAAAATCCTGCACGGGGAAAGCCTGGTTATTCCGGTGTTCGGTGACGCCACCAACCGGTTGGCCAATGGGCAGATTCAACAGGACGTGGTTGCCGCTTACCAGCAGTTGCTCAATGAATACAATACCGAGCTGCTGTTGCGAAACGGCTTTAGCGAACGGCAGGCTAAGGTGGTGTTGACGCCGATTCAGGGCCAGACGCTGGATCTGTTTAACCCTGGCATCAGTTTTGCGGCAATTATCTTCCCTGGCCTGTTGGTGATGTTGCTACAGCACTCGTTGCTGATCGCCAGCGTGCGCGTCAGCATCGCGCTGAAAAGCGCACCGGGCGGCAAGCCCTCTCTGCCGGTGTATCTTGGCGGACTGTCGGCATTGCTGCCGATCTGGCTGTTCTTGTCGATCGTGCTGTTTGTCTTGTGGCCGTGGGTGCTGGGATACCGGCAGGCGGCGGCGATCCCGGAGATACTGCTGCTGACGTTCCCCTTCCTGCTGGCGGTGTTGGGGCTGGGCAAGCTGGTGACCGAATGCCTGCGCAGCGTGGAAATGATTTACCTGACGCTGTCGTTTATCACCACGCCGGTGTTTTATCTTTCCGGCACCATTTGGCCGCTACAGGCGATGCCGGGCTGGGTGCGCGCCATTTCGTCAATGATTCCCTCGACCTGGGCGACCAAAGCGATAGCCGGCGTGAACCAGATGGGCGTGCCGCTGCGTGACGTGTGGGGCGACGTGGCAATGCTGCTGCTGTTGGGGGCGCTGTATACCGCCATTGGCATTGCCGTTGGCTTGATGCGCAACAGCGTGGCGCTGCGCAACCTGTTCCGTAGGCGACGAGCCTAGCGTTGGCGCAATGGCGTAGAGCGCCGTCGTTGGTAACCCCCTTTGCTGTCGGCCGAAAAGGATTTTACCCTGGGTGCTGCCAGCGATGTTTTAAAACATCAACCGGTGCCGACTGCGGAACCAAAACGGCGTGGCAATGCTTGTGCGTAGCCTGCAAGCATTGCCAAATTCCGTGATGAACAGCTTATTGCACCAGCTCCAGCCCGGCGACGCGCTGCCAGTAACCGTTGCAGTCGGCATCGTTGGTCAGCGTCAGCGGGGCGTCGCCTCGTTGATTGGCACGAAAGCGCTCGAGCATCGCCAGCGTGTCTACTCCCTGCGGCGACAGGCGTACGATGTCTACCAATCCCTGCATGCCATGCAGTTCGTTGCCCAGATTGTAGCAATAGCCGCTCATGGTCTGGATGCCGTTTAGCACGAACACCTGCTGATTTTCCTGCGATCGCATACTGCGGCCCTGCGGGTATTTGATACAGCAGGTTTCGCACTCATCCTTGCCACGGTTTTCCGAGCGGGCGGTGAAGCAGCGCGCCGAATAGGCCAGCGGCAGATAGCCATAACTCAGCACTTCGACCTCAAACTGCTGCCGAAAGCCCAGGGTTTCACACTGCGCCAGCAGATTGACCAGCCAGTCGCGCGACAGTTCGACCGGCATACACCAGCGCATCATGCCCTGCCTGTGCAGCAGGCGCAGCGTGTAGGCGTTATAACAATTGAGCGCGTGGCCGGCGACAAACGGCAAGCCGCGTTCTGCCGCCATATTCACCGTGCCAAGGTCGTTGGCCTCAATCAGAAACTCGCCGTTTTCGACATAGCGTTTCAGCTCGTTGAGCTCGGAGGGGGCCTGCAACAGCGCCAGCGTGGTGAGCACCACCTGCTTGCCGGACTGTGCGATGGCCTGTGCCAGCGCCAACCAGTCGGCGACCTTCAACTCCCGCCGTTTGGTACAGACGCTTTCGCCCAGGTAAATAATATCGGCACTGCTGTGGATTGCCTGCTGATAAAACGCTTCAACGTCGTCTTTTGGCCAGTAGTAGAGTACCGGCCCCAATGCATATTTCATGGTCACTCCTGCTATTGCCATTTGCGGTGATAGGCGCCAAGCGTGGTCTGCGAGCCTTCGGACATCGCGCCGAGCGTCTCCATCCAGGCGCTGTCGGCCCGATAGCCGGTTGGATCGGCGATGCAACGGTCAATAGCCTGTCGCCAGACGCGTGCTACCTGGCTGACATACGCCGGACTGCGCTGACGGCCTTCGATCTTCACCGAGGCGATATTGGCGGCCAGCAGCTCTGGCAACAGCTCCAGGGT
Source organism: Serratia sp. Sp408 (assembly GCF_057180665.1). Lineage (NCBI taxonomy): Bacteria > Pseudomonadati > Pseudomonadota > Gammaproteobacteria > Enterobacterales > Yersiniaceae > Serratia > Serratia sp. Sp408. The sequence continues at coordinate 76,414 of NZ_JBXUFT010000008.1, read as the reverse complement.
ATTAAGGCTGGTGGGCTCCTCCAGGGCGTGATAGCGCACGTCGTCCACCAGGTAACGGCCTTTGCACAGCGTTGGATAACCGGCATTTTCGCCGTCCTGATAGCGGTCTATCAGCACATCGTTCAGCCGTGATTCCATGCCCTGCGGCGTTTGCTGCCAACGTACAAAGCGCGCGGGCGAACAGGCGCCGACGGTATTGGGCGATTCCCCGGTCAGGTAAGAGGACAGATAGCAGCGGCCTTCGGCCATGATGCACAGACTGCCGAAGGCAAACACCTCCAGCGGTACCGGACTGGTGCGCGCCAGTTGTTTAACCTGGTGCATCGACAGCACGCGTGGCAGCACCACGCGATGTACCGCGAAATGGCGTTGATAAAAGCGAATCGCTTCTTCATTGGTGGCGGACGCCTGTACCGAAACGTGGCGTTCAATCTGCGGATAGCGTTCGGCGGCGTATTCCAGCATCGCCAGATCCGCCAGGATCAGCGCGTCGGCGCCCAGTTGCGCGGCCATATCGACGGCGCGTTGCCAACGTGAAAAACCGTCCGGATGCGCGAAGGTATTTATCGCGATGTGCAGCTTGCGGCGGTGCTGATGTACGTAATCTGCCGCCTGTTGCAGTTTTTTTTCGGTAAAATTGAGCCCGGCAAAGTGTCGCGCGTTGGTGTCGTCTTTCAGGCCGATGTACACGGCGTCAGCGCCGTTATCGACCGCAGCCTTCAGGGCCGGCAAATTACCGGCGGGACAAAGCAGTTCCATGGTCTTATCCTGCTCCAGCGGGTTTTACGCCGTGATGATGGTCGCCGCACGGTGTTTTCCGTCGGCATTTTTTGTTATCGGGTGGACGATTTTAGTGAAGCTGCGGTTAACAGGTTTTGATTTGAGGCAGTTTCTGGCGTATTGATAGGCGGTGTGACGCGCACTGAATTGCACTATTTGTTGATGTAGGCCGCTGAAGCTGGGCACCGTTGTGGCAAAATGACCGTAGACCGAGTTGAAAGGAGTGGATGATCGTGTTGGAAAAACTACGAGCACGCATTGTGCGTCAAGGGCCGTCGCTATTGCGCACACCGTTAAAACTCACGCCGTTTGCTCTGCAACGCCAACTGTTGCAACAGGTGCTGGGCTGGCAGTTCCGCCAGGCGCTCGAGGACGGCGATCTGGCATTCCTCGAATCGCGCTGGTTGAAGATCGAAGTGCGCGATCTGGCGCTACACTGGTTTATGACGGTCGAAAACGATCGGCTGGTTGTCAGCCAGCACGCGCAGGCAGATGTCAGTTTCAGCGGCGACGCCAACGATCTGGTGCTGATCGCGGCACGCAAGCAGGATCCTGACACGCTGTTCTTCCAGCGTCGGCTGCGGATAGAAGGGGACACCGAATTGGGCCTGTATGTAAAAAATCTGATGGACGCCATCGAACTGGACACGATGCCGGCGCCGCTGCGCATGGGCTTGCTGCAGTTGGCGGACTTTATCGAAGCGGGTATGCAGGAGGGCACGGTGCAGTCTGACCGTGTGATGGCATCATGCTGATACGCGTAGAAATTCCGGTAGACGCCGCTGGCATCGACAATCTGCTGCGCCGCGCTTTCGGCGGAGATGATGAGGCCGACTTGGTGCAGCAACTGCGTGAGGACGGCTTGCTGACCCTGGGTATTGTGGCCACCGATGACGAGGGCGGCGTGGTTGGCTATGCCGCCTTCAGTCCGGTCGAGGTGGCCGGAGAGGATCGGCAGTGGGTTGGCCTGGCGCCGCTGGCGGTGGACGAAAGCCTGCGCCGGCAAGGGCTGGGTGAAAAGCTGGTCTACGAAGGGCTGGACGCGTTGAACGAGTTCAGTTACGCCGCAGTAGTCGTGTTGGGAGAGCCGGAGTATTACGGCCGCTTTGGCTTTAAAAGAGCTGCCGACTACGACTTGCATTGCCGCTGGCCGGAAACGGAGCAGGCATTTCAGGTGTACCCGCTGGGGGAAGATGCGCTGACCGGCGTCAACGGCCTGGTTGCCTATGCCGCGCCGTTCAATCGATTTTAACCTGCGGTAGCAGGTGTTCCAGCGAGAGGGGCGGGTGTGACACCAGCCTCTCTTTTTGCTGTTTGCTCAGTTGCTTAACCCGATACTCCAGGCGTAGCGCCAACGATCGATCCCCCGCCGGACAGTGGAATACCAACGTCAGTTCCCCTTTGCCGCGTAGCGATTTTGCCCCCTTACCGGCCTGATGCTGTGCCAAGCGCCGCGGTACATCGGTGGTGATGCCGGTATACAGCATGCCGTTGGGCAGGCGCAGCATATACAGATGCCAGGTTATGCCAGGGGGACTGCCAGCGTCATGTGACATGCGGTTATTCCTCGCCGAGTCCGCGCCGATCGCCACCCCAGAAAGGGCCATGGGCGACCGAATCCCTGACGATAAGTTGCGAGCTAAAAAGCGTGTCTTTTGACAAATAGCCGCCGTCGAGCATGGCAATCAACCGATTGATCACTTCGTTGATCATGTCGCTGACCGGATCTTTAACGCTGGTCAAGGCCGGCGTCAGATAGGGCGCGGTTGGAATATTATCGAAACCAATCACAGACACCTGACCCGGTACGGCAATGCCTCGATCGGTCAGCTGCTTGATGGCGCCAATCGCCATGTCGTCGTTACTGGCCAGTAAGGCGCTAAACGGGATGTTGTCGTGCAGCAGGCTGGCTACCGCTGCGGCGCCGCAGGCCGGCGTCCATTTGCCCTTGATGATGCGCCGTTCCTGCACGGGGATATTGAACCGGGTCAGGGCCTCTTTGTAACCGGATAAGCGTTCGATGGCGGTCGGAGAATCCAGCGAACCGGTAATAAAGGCGATATCGCGGTGGCCCTGCTCAATCAGATATGCGGTGGCGTTAAAACTGGCACCTTTGTGATCGCAACAAATGCAGTGGCTTTGGTTCTTTCTCAGCCGGCGATTCGCCACCATGATCGGTTGCTTAACCTGCTCGATAATCTCGTCTATCACGTCGATGGTTAAGAAACGTGGATAGAGAATCACCGCATCACATTGTAAATCCAGCAGAAACTGGATCGCTTCCTGCTCTTCTTCGGCGCTGTGCTTGCCGTCGACCAGAATCAGCTGCCGGCCATTATCTTCCAGCTTTTGTGCCGCCTGGGACAGTAGTTCGCTGAAATAACTGCCGTTATACAGGGTATTAGTAACCACCAGGCCAATGCATTGCGACTTATTGGTCGCCAGATTTCGTGCCAGCAAATTAGGGCGATAACCTGCCGCTTCAATGGCTTTATACACCTGATCCCGGGTGGCCTCGCTGACGTACCCTTTACCGGACAGCACACGTGAAACCGTGGCCTTTGAGACGCCTGCTTTGTTGGCTACTTCCTGCATGGTTGACATGGCGTTTTCCTGGCTTGCTGACTTGCCCCATATTCTACACATTCCACCGCGCCTGAGCAGGGCATCGCGCAGATTATTGCGCGGCATGTATGTTGATCAACTTCTCAAATCGGGTAAAAATAAAAAATATAAATTGATATTGCCAGTCAATATTATCAATCTCGTGTGAAACCGGTTACCTATTTGTGAGAGTTATCCTCATGGCAAAGAATTATGCGGCGGTATCACGATCGATAGTGGAAGCAGTTGGGGGAGCGAGCAATATTGCGGCAGTGACGCATTGTATGACGCGCTTACGTTTCGTGCTTAACGATGACAGCGTGGTCGATAGCGCCGGTTTGAAGGCGATCGCCGGGGTATTGGGCGTGGTCAGAAGTGAAAACCAGTGTCAGGTGATCATCGGCAATACGGTTTCACAGGCCTATGCCGAAGTGGTGAAGTTATTACCCGACCAGGCGGTGGCGCAGCAACCTTCGCCGCCAAAAGGTAAAATCACCCTGAAACGCATCGGCGCCGGTATTCTGGATGCGTTGATTGGCACCATGTCACCGCTGATTCCGGCGATTATCGGTGGGTCGATGGTGAAGTTGCTCGCCATGATCCTGGATATGACCGGCGTATTCAACCCAGGCTCTTCAACCTTGATCGTGCTGAACGTGATCGGTGACGGAGCATTCTTCTTCCTGCCGGTGATGGTGGCCGCTTCTGCCGCGATAAAATTCAAAACCAACATGTCGTTGGCCATCGCCATTGCCGGGGTGCTGGTGCATCCCTCTTTTATCGATTTAATGGCCAAGGCCGCTCAGGGCCAGCAGGTGGAATTTATCGGCTTATCGATCACCGCAGTAAAATACACCTACACGGTCATCCCGGCGCTGTGCATGACCTGGCTGCTGTCATACATTGAAAAATGGGTCGATCGCATTACGCCGGCGGTGACGAAAAATTTCCTCAAACCGATGCTGATCGTGCTGATTGCGGCACCGATCGCCATCCTGCTGATTGGCCCGCTGGGTATCTGGATCGGCAGCGGTATTTCTGCGTTGGTCTATACCATTCATAACTATCTGGGGTGGTTATCGGTGGCCATTATGGGCGGTCTCTGGCCGTTGCTGGTGATGACCGGCATGCATCGCGTGTTTACGCCAACCATTATTCAGACCATCGCGGAAACCGGCAAGGAAGGCATGGTGATGCCGTCAGAGATTGGCGCCAATCTTTCGCTGGGCGGCTCATCGCTGGCGGTGGCCTGGCGCACCAAAAATCCGGAACTGCGCCAGACGGCGTTGGCTGCCGCGGCATCGGCTATCGTGGCCGGTATTTCAGAGCCTGCGTTGTACGGCGTGGCGGTCCGCCTGAAGCGCCCGCTGGTGGCGGCGTTGATCAGTGGTTTTGTCTGTGGTGGGGTGGCCGGGATTGCCGGATTGGCTAGCCATTCGATGGCGTCACCGGGCCTGTTCACCAGCGTGCAGTTCTTCGACCCGAGCAATCCGATGACCATTGTCTGGGTGTTTGGCGTGATGATCCTGGCGGTAGTGCTGTCGTTTATTCTTACGCTGCTGCTAGGGTTTGAAGATATTCCCGTTGAGCAGGAGGCGCAAAGTGAAAAAGCCGCCACCGCGCCGGCACTCTCGGTATGACCATGATGAAAATACATAATCAACAAGAGGTGTAGTATGTCAGCATCTGTTTTCCCCGCAGACTTTTTATGGGGTGGTGCGTTAGCTGCCAACCAGGCCGAGGGTGCCTACCGTGAAGGCGGCAAAGGGCTGAGCACGGTCGACATGATCCCTCATGGCGCTCACCGGCTGGCGGTAAAGCTGGGGCAGGAACAGCGTTTCACGCTGCGTGAGGATGAGTTCTATCCCAGCCATGTAGGCATCGATTTTTATCATCGTTATAAAGCGGATATCGCGCTGATGGCGGAAATGGGGTTTAGCGTATTCCGCACCTCGATCGCCTGGAGCCGACTGTTTCCGCGCGGGGATGAAACGCAGCCCAATGCGCAAGGCATCGCCTTTTATCGCGATGTATTCCGCGAATGCCAAAAGCACGGTATCGAACCGTTGGTGACGCTGTGCCATTTTGACGTGCCGATGCATCTGGTGCAGGAATACGGATCGTGGCGTAATCGTAAAATGGTGGCGTTTTTTACCCACTATGCCCGCAGCTGCTTTGAGGCGTTTGATGGCCTGGTGAAGTATTGGCTCACCTTTAATGAAATCAACATCTTGCTGCACAGCCCGTTTTCAGGTGCCGGGCTGGTGTTTGAGGACGGCGAGCATCAGGAGCAGGTGAAATATCAGGCGGCTCATCATGAATTATTGGCGAGTGCACTGGCGACTAAAATTGCCCATGAGGTCAATCCGCACAATCAGGTAGGCTGCATGCTGGCCGGCGGCAGTTTTTACCCCTGGTCGTGCAAGCCGGAAGATGTCTGGGCGGCGTTGGAAAAAGACCGCGAAAACCTGTTTTTCATCGATGTACAGGCGCGTGGGGCTTACCCCGCCTATACGCAACGGCTGCTGCGGGAAAAGGGCGTGACGCTCGAGATGCAACCCGGCGACAGCGAGATCCTCAAAAACAGCGTCGATTTCGTTTCCTTCAGCTACTACGCTTCGCGCTGCGCATCGGCCGAGATGAACGAGCACAACAGCAGCGCCGCCAACGTGGTCAAGTCGCTGAAGAATCCGCATATTCTCGCCAGCGAATGGGGTTGGGGCATCGATCCCCTTGGCCTGCGCATCACCATGAACATGATGTATGACCGCTACCAAAAACCGCTATTCCTGGTGGAAAACGGCTTGGGCGCGAAAGACGAGTTCAATCAGCAGGGTGAAATTGACGACGACTACCGTATCAGCTATTTGCGCGAGCATATCAAAGCGATGGCCGACGCCATTGAAGACGGTGTGCCGGTGATGGGATATACCTCTTGGGGGTGTATCGATCTGGTTTCCGCCTCCACCGGGGAAATGAGCAAACGCTATGGCTTTGTCCATGTCGATCGTGACGACCAGGGGAACGGCACGCTGGCGAGAACCAGAAAAAAATCGTTCTATTGGTACCAAAAAGTCATCGCCAGTAACGGCGCGGATTTAACCTAATCACCCCGGCACGAACGCAAGAATGGGCGCTTTTGCGCCCATTTTTTAATGCTGGCGATTATCAGATTTATTTGCCCCCTCTCTTTGACCCTATTTTTGCGTTTTGGCGTAACCCATTGATTAATAGAAGATGTGGCCGCCAGATTAAAAAAAGGGTTTTTTGCGTGCAAACGCTGATGTTGTTTTAAAATCATGTGGCTAGCGCTATGCTGCAACGGTTCACTGCCGTACAGGCAGCTTAGAAAATAACGATAAGTCGGGCATGGTGAAGCGCGGCGTTCACTGCCGTACAGGCAGCTTAGAAATGTGCGGCATCAGCTGACGCTTTTGCATCATCGTTCACTGCCGTACAGGCAGCTTAGAAAAATAACATCGATGTAGCGCTTGCCGACCAAATGCGCCGCGACTTGCGGTTACAGGCTGAAATGGGCGCTTTTGCGCCCATTTTTTAATGCTGGCGATTATCAGCCTTTTTTATCCATCATTTCAAAACGTGGTGAAACCATGCCGTAGAGCGTCCAGCCTAGGAAGGTGGCGATCGCTCCCCACATCATGGCTTCCTCTCCCGAACTATAGAGCGCGTAGAAACTGTAAAGGGCGCCAATACCGGCAATGACGTTGGCGATCTGCGCCTTGTTTTCCGGCACCTTGGCGACTTTCTGGATGATCACCAGTGCTGCCATCGACAAAATATAAGGGATGATGTTGGTGACCACCGCCAGATTGACCAGCACGTTGAACTGCTTGTTGAGCGATGGGCTGATGGTCATCAGGGACAGCACGCTCTGAATGACAACGATGGTCAACATGCCTTTGACCGGCGCATCGGCTTTGCTCAGCTTCGAGAAAATTTTCGGGAAGAAGCCGCTGTCGGCGGAGGATTTGAACACCTGTGCAATGGTGAATTGCCAGCCAAGCAGCGAACCGACGCAGGACATGATCATCAGTGCCATGATTATCTTGCCGACGGTAGGGTTGAACATGTGCGAGAACGCCAAGCCGAACGGCGCGGTAGAATTGGCAAGATCCATATTGGGCACAATGCCGGCGATCACGTTGGTGGACACGATATAAATCACCGCGGCGCCCAGTGTACCGCCGAGCACGGCGATCGGCACGTTGCGCTCGGGGTTTTCCACCACGTCGGTATTGGCGCAGGCCGATTCCAGCCCCAGGAATGCCCACAATGTCATGGAAATCGATGCGCCAATCGCTTCAAAGGTCGGCACGGCGTGTGGGTTCCAGGCGGCCAGATAGGCGTCGCCGCTGAACCAGTGCCAGCCGATGACCGAAATGCCGACCACCGGGATAAACACCCCCCAAACGGTGATGCCGCTGATTTGCCCGGTGATGCGGGCACCGCCAAAGTTGGCGACGGTTGCTATCCACAGCACACAGATCGTGGCGATGCAGATGCCAATCGGCGTCAGATTAACGCCGAACAGTTCGGTGCCGTACCCAACGGCAGAAATGGCGATGGCAATGTTGGCAATCAGCAAGGAAACGCCGTAGGTATAGTTGGCCATGAAATTGCCGGATTTACCGAACGCGTACTCGGCATAACCGCCCATGCCACCGGATTTACGACTGAACATGCCGCATTTGGCAAAGGCATAGGCCAGCGCCATCGAACCGACGGCGGTAACCAGCCATGAAACGATGGAAATGGTGCCTACCTCGGCCAGCTTGGTCGGCAGCATAATTATGCCGGATCCCATCATGTTGACAGCGGTGAGAATGGTTAACTGAACCACGCCCATTTTGTTCTTTGACTTACTCATGATCATTCTCTCTTTTATCATGCGATCGTGACGGTGAAAGCTCACCGTCTTGTAAGGGGAATTAATCTTTAATCACATAACCATAAGCGCGTTGCCAGCCGTCTTCGTCCTGCTGGATATAAACACCCTGCAGTTCAGGTGCGAAGCCGGGTAATAAGTTGATACCCTCCTCAAGAGCCAGGAAATAACGCTGTGCCGCACCGCCCCATATTTCACCAGGCACCACGCACAACACGCCAGGAGGATAAGGAAGCGCGCCTTCCGCGGCAATTCGCCCTTCCGATTTGGCGAGTGAAACCAATTCCACATTACCGCGAACAAATTGTGTATTGGCATCCTGTGGATTCATTACCACCCGTGGGAAATGTTTTTTGCGGAACATTTCCTTTTGCAACTCTTTCACGTCATAGCTGACGTATAAATCATGCATTTCCTGGCAAAGTTGACGTAAGGTATAATTTAAATAACGCTGCTGGTGGTTTTTATATACCGTCGGCAACACTTCACTGAGCGGAGAATCCTGTTCAATATGTTGTTCAAAGCGTGCAATCAGCGCCACCAGATGCTGCATCTTGGCGATGTCTTCCGCCGGCGTCAGCAGGAACAGAATTGAATTGAGATCGCATTTTTCTGGAACAATACCGTTTTCACGCAGGTAATTGGCAAGGATGGTAGCCGGTATGCCAAAACGGCTGTAGGCGCCCGTTTCACTGTCGATCCCTGGGGTCGTCAGCAACAGTTTGCACGGATCGACGAAATACTGTGATTGTGCGTAACCATCAAAGGCATGCCATTTCTCGCCGGGCACGAAGTTGAAGAAACGCAGATCGTCGGCCATGGTTTCCGTATCATATGATTGCCATGGCCGGCCTTCGATTTGCACCGGGACGAACGGTTTGATCAACTGACAGGTATCCAGCAGCATTTTGCGTGCTTCAATACCAATCCGTACGCACTCCTTCCACAAACGCTGTCCGCTTTGACCTTCGTGCATTTTGGCGTTGACGTCGAGTGCCGCAAACAGCGGATAAAACGGGCTGGTGGAAGCATGTAGCATAAAGGCATTATTGAAACGCTTATGGTTGCAATAGCGCTGTTGCCCTTTGATATGTTTATCTTTTTTATGAATCTGCGAGGTTTGCGAGAAGCCGGCCTGCTGCTTGTGCACCGATTGGGTGACGATGATGCCCGGATCGTTTTCCGTCAGTTCCAACAGCAGTGGCGAGCAGTCTTTCATCATCGGAATAAACTGCTCGTAGCCGACCCAGGCCGAGTCGAACAAAATGTAATCGCAAAGATGGCCTATCTTGTCTACCACCTGGCGCGCGTTATAGATGGTGCCGTCGTAAGTACCTAATTGAATGATCGCCAGCCGGAACGGCCGTGGCTGGTTAGCACGTTCCGGTGCCACTTCCTGGATCTGCTGGCGCAGATAGCGTTCCTCGAAACAGTGCGCATCGATGCCGCCGATAAAACCAAACGGGTTGCGGGCCGTTTCCAGATAAACCGGCGTTGCGCCTGCCTGGATCAACGCCCCGTGGTGGTTGGATTTATGGTTATTACGATCGAACAGCACCAGATCGCCACGCGTCAATAAGGCGTTGGTCACCACCTTATTGGAGGCTGAGGTTCCGTTGAGCACAAAATAGGTTTTGTCAGCGTTGAAGACCTTCGCCGCATGTTTTTGTGCATCACAGGGCGCCCCTTCGTGGATCAGCAGATCCCCCAGCTTAACGTCAGCGTTGCACATGTCCGAACGGAACAGCGTTTCGCCATAGAAGTCAAAAAACTGCCGGCCTGCCGGGTGCTTACGGAAAAACTCACCGCCCTGATGGCCGGGACAGGCGAAGGTTGCGTTGCCCATTTCAACGTATTGGGTCAGCGTATTAAAGAATGGCGGCAACAGTTCGCTTTCATATTTTACTGCCGCCGCTTCCAGCTGCTTGCCATAGAACTGCGTATTTTTGCCGCACAATTCGAAGACGCCATGCAGGGCTGGCAAGATAGCGTTATCCAGCTCTTCTTCACAGCAGATGGCGGCAAACAGCGGAATATTCAAGCCGCGTTCTGCTATTTTCGCCACCATTCCCTGTTGAACATCGTTGGCAGAAAGTACCACTGCGGCAATATCGGTAAAATCAGTGTGATGCACATCAATGATTTCCCGGTGGGTTTCAAAGCAGCTTCGGGTTGAAAGGTTAGCGGCAATTTTCAAGCTTTTCATTTTGTTTTCCTTTGGGCAGAAATATCCCGCAGCGAATCGACGATTCACTGAAAAATATTCCCGTAAAAATAAAAATACAGATCCTTGGCAATGCCTGTATGGCACTGCGCGGTTTTATTTTTTAAATGGGATAGTGTTGTTATTAATTAAACGAAATCACTGTTCCACCCACGTCATTGAATAATTGACATAGTGAAGCCGTCGCACAATGCGGATCAACGAATAAAGCGGCGATCGTTCCGATTAACTAATAAGAAACGAAGAGGAGAGTTATCTGTAGTTGAAGAATGCGAAGCTAAAGCAACTGCGGTGTGCCATCATCATTAAGTGAGTCGTGCGCCTGATATGCGCCCATTTTCTATTGTTGTTTTCCATTTTCATCCACCTGGTATGAGTGAAACGATGGCGTCATTTTAACGCCGAAAACGGCAAAAAATGTGATTGCAGTCACTAATTCTGCCGTTAAATTAAATAACTATTCATTTTTTATGCAGATGATTGCATAACCTTGCCAAATGACCTATTCAGTATGTGAATAAATTGATACGGCGCAGAGGCCAATAAATGGCATAAACGCGATTACCGAACTCAGTAACGGTAATAGCGAGCGCAAGTCGCGAGGAATGTCATCAGAATAAATCACGCTTGTTTTCTGTTTGTTATTTTTTATCTTTAATCTCAATTGAATGGAAATGTGTTTTTAATGTATTTTTATTCGATTATTGGTAATAAAGAAATTTCTGACGATTGTGACTGGCTTCAATAAAGCGCGTTAAGATAACAAGGCGACTAAGGAGACACGCGTGGAACAGAGTGAAGACCAACAACACATCAGCCGCTTTCTTGGCAAGCAGCACGTATTGACGCTGTGCGCCGGCCATGGCCTCGACATGTGGTGCGCCAATTGTTTTTACGTCTTCGATGCCGAACGCATGGCGCTGTGGCTGATGACCGAGCCGCACACCCGGCATGGGGTGCTGATGCAACACAACCCCAGCGTGGTGGGCACCATTGCGCCACGGCCAAAAACCATCGCCCTGATCAAGGGCGTGCAGTATCGCGGCCTGGTCACCGAGCTGAGCGGTGACGACGAGGCGTTGGCGCGTGCGCGCTACTGCCGGCGTTTCCCGATCGCCAAGGCAATGAAGGCGACGCTGTGGCAGCTCGATCTGCTGGAGGTCAAAATGACCGACAATGCGCTGGGCTTTGGCAAAAAACTGTATTGGCAGCGTGATTAACGGTATGAAGGGGCGCAGGCTGCGCCCCCGGCTGGATAATTACTGCGCCAATATGCGCAGCGATTCACGGTTAAAGGCCGGTAAATCCTCCGGCGTGCGGCTGGTGACCAGCGTATCGTTATCCACCACCACTTCCTTGTCGTAGTAATCGGCACCGGCGTTTTTCACGTCGACCACCACCGGTTTGACCGTGGTGAGTTTGCGCCCGCGTACCGCATCGGCGCTGATCAGCAGCTGCGGCCCGTGGCAGATGGCGAAAATCGGTCTGCCGCTGTCGGCAAACTGTCGAGTAAACTCGACGAAGCGATCGTCAGCGCGCAGCGCATCGGGCGAATGGCCGCCGGGCAACAGCAGGGCGTCGAAATCGGCGGTTTGTACCTCATCGATCGATTTGTCGATGGTTACGCTGGCCTCGCCTTTTTTGCCCTTAACGGTTTTACCGGCCTGTTTTTCAATGGTGATCACCTGATGCCCCGCCTGGCGAAAAGCGTCGGCGGGAGAGGTAAATTCGGCGTCTTCAAATTCATCGGTAATCAGCACCGCAATTTTCTTGCTCACATTTTCCTCCTTCTGATCAATGACCGTCTTATAAGGCTAGGGGCGCCGGGCGTCATTCTCAACCCCGAACGGGCAGAAAACCCCACCGGCCGCGGCATGGCGCGGTTTGTCGCCATGCACAACACGTAACAGGGTGTGACAGCAGCAAATCACTTATACTGAAATCGAGTAGCTAACTCGGCACGGGAGGGCTTATGGCACGGGTACTGATTATTGGCGCTACCGGACTGGTGGGCGGTGAGTTATTGCGTCTGTTGCAGGCCAATCGGCAGGTAACGGCGATCGTCGCGCCAACGCGCAAGCCGTTGCCGCCACATGACAAATTGCACAATCCGGTCGGCGACGATCTGTTTCAATTACTGACCGGACTGGATCAGCCGGTCGACATGGTGTTCTGCTGTCTCGGCACCACCCGACGCGAGGCCGGCAGCGACGGCAATTTCCACTATGTGGATTATACGCTGGTGGTGGAAAGCGCGCTGACCGGCCGCCGGCTAGGGGCGCAGCACTGTCTGGCGGTGAGCGCATTGGGCGCCAGCACGCGCTCGACCTTTCTGTACAATCGCACCAAGGGTGAAATGGAACAGGCGCTGCGTGAGCAGGGCTGGCCGCGCCTGACGCTGGTGCGGCCGTCAATGCTGCTGGGCCAGAGGCCGACGCCACGCTTGATGGAGCGTATCGCCCAGCCGCTGTTCAATCTGCTGCCGGGCAAATGGAAAGCGATCGCCGCCAAAGACGTGGCGCAGACCATGATGGAACAGGCGTTCAGCGCCGGTAACGGGGTAAAGGTATTAGAATCCAACCAGTTGCGCTGTTTTCACTCCGTCACACACTGACGCTGAGATTATCAAACGCCAATTCCAGGCCGCCAGGCAAGGGGTTGTCGAGCAACCATAAATCGAGCTGATGGCTGATGTGCGTCAGCAGGGTACGGCGCGGCTGCAAGCGCTGCTGGATCTCCAGCGCGCGGGTCAGATCGTTATGGTTGCGCGGCGCCTGCGCCTGCGGTGGCAGGCTGCAATCCAGCACCAGCAGATCCAGCGACACATGTTGCAGGAAACGCGCGGTCTGCGGTGGCAGGCCGACGGTATCGGTAAGATAGGCCAGCGCCTTGCCCGGCGTTTGAATCAGATATCCGTGGGTCGGTTTTGAGTGGATCAGCGGCAGCGGCGTGATCTGCAGGCCGCCAAGCTCCACGCTGACAAACGGCGCCAATGGCGGCTGAAAGTCGAGGATCCCGGGGTGTTTGAACAGATCGTCGCAGCCTTGAGGATCGGGCGGCCCGTACACCGGAATGGAATTTCCGCACCCCCAACGCAAATGAAATAGCCCCTGAACGTGATCCATGTGGTAATGTGTCAGTAAAAAACGTTGAATTTGCCCCGCCGAAAATCGCCGTTCCAACGACGTCAATCCCGCATCCAGCAAGCTGGTTTCCCCGTTATATTGCAACATGGCGCTGCACGCCCGCCGCCGGAAGGCTGCTTCTCGCCGCGCGCGCCGACACACCAGACACTCACAGCCAAATGCCGGCACCTGCTGCGCGCCACCGGTGCCAAGAAAAGTTAATTGCATGACGTTTCCTTATGCGAATGCCGCGCCAGCAGCGCCGTCAATGCCGCCAGCGTGGTGGCCAGATCGCCATTATTATCCAGACGGTGGCAGCCGGGCGGCAAGGCGTGCTGATAGGCCGCCGCGCGCGTTAGCCGCTGCTCTATCTGCTGGGCGTCTTCGCGCCCGCGTTGCTGCAATCGCTGGCGCAGAATGGCCGGATCGACCTGCAGGCATACCGGCAGCAGCTGCGTGCCGTAGCGCTGCTGCGCCTGTGGCAGATGAGCGCGAGAGCCGTTGACCACCACATCGATCCCTTGCAGCAGCCACAGATCCACCTCGATCCCCAGTGCGTAATGGGTCTGATGCGCCTGCCAGTCGAGGGCAAACAAGCCGTTGGCTCGCCGGCGCAGAAACTCCACTTCGCTGAGCGCGATGTGATTTTCACAGCCGGCCGCCGCCGGCCGGGTGATATAACGGTGCGCCACCAGCGGTGCGCCGTGCGGGTCGGCTCGCAACCGCTCCAGCAGGCTGTCTTTGCCCGCGCCGGACGGGCCCATCAGATAGATGAGATACGCCATCAGAACACCTGCTTGCCCTGGCGCCAGACGTTTTGTACGTAAATATGCTCGCCGTGCGGGCGTGCCAGCACCAGATCGCCGCGCAGCCCCTCGCCGATGGTGCCACGATCGTCTAGCCCCAGCGCCCGCGCCGGATTGCGCGTTACCATCGCCATCGTTTGCGGCAGGTCATAGCCATTGCGTGGGTCGGCGGCAAGGCGGAATGCGGCATCGAGCAGGCTGGCCGGATAATAGTCGGACGACAGAATGTCCAGCACCCCGAGCGCCGCCAGGTGGTGCGCCGCCACGTTGCCGGAATGCGAACCGCCGCGTACGATGTTCGGCGCGCCCATCAGCACCTGTAATCCTTGCTGATGCGACGCGCGGGCGGCGGCTTCGGTAGTGGGGAACTCGGCGATTACGCTACCCAGAGCGCAGGACTCGCTGACGTGCGCCGCGGTGGCGTCGTCATGGCTGGCCAGGGCAATGCCGCGCGCCCGGCAATGCGCGGCAATCGCTTCACGATTGGGGGTTGCCCAGCGTGCCGACATGGCGATCTGTTCCTGTTCGAACGCGTCCATTTCCCCATCGTTCAGGTTATATTTGCCTTGATAATATTCACGATATTTTTCATGTGCCGCGAACTGGCGCTGACCCGGCGAATGGTCCATCAACGACACCAGCGATACGCCCGGCTTATCCATCAGCTGTTCAAACAGTGGCAAGGTGCTGTGGTGGGGCAGTTCGCAGCGCAGGTGCAGCCGGTGTTCGGCCCGATTGACGCCGGCGCGCTGACTGTGGATCACCGCGTCGATCATCTTTTGCAGGTTGTCCAGCCGGTGGCCGCCGTCGCGCACGTCGCCAATCGCGACCGCGTCCAGCACCGTGGTGATGCCGTTGGCCACCATCAGCGCGTCGTGGCTGCTCATGGCCGAGTGCGCCGGCCAGTCCACGTTGGGACGCGGGGTGAAAAACTTGTCGAGGTTGTCGGTATGCAGCTCGATCAGCCCCGGCAACAGCCAGCCGCCTTCACCGTCCAGCGCCTGCGGCAGACCACTGCTACCATCGGCGAAGCTGCGGATCACCCCGTCGCTGACTTCCAGCGAACCGTTTACCACCCGATCCTCAAGCACCAATTTGACGTTGTTAATAATCACGGAACCTCCAGCGCCTGTGGCGCCTGCATATCGTGCAACCGGTCGGCAACCTGTGCGCGGACCTGTTCATCATGGAAAATGCCGACGATGGCCGCGCCGCGCTGTCGCGCCCGGGCAATCAGCTTCACGACCGCCGCGCTGTTGCGGCTGTCGAGCGAGGCGGTCGGTTCGTCCAGCAGCAGAATCGGGTAATCGACGATAAAGCCGCGGGCGATGTTGACCCGCTGCTGTTCGCCGCCGGAAAAGGTCGACGGTGCCAGCGGCCACAGGCGTTGCGGCACATTGAGCTGGCTGAGCAGCGCTTCGGCACGCTCACGGCAGACGGCGCGCTCAACGCCCAGCTCCAGCAACGGCTGCATCACCACTTCCAGCGCGCTGATGCGCGGGATCACCCGCAGGAACTGGCTGACCCAGCCGACGGTATGGCGGCGCACCGCCAGGATCTGCCGCGCTTCGGCCTGAACCACGTCCAGCCATTGGCCTTGATGCTCGATCCAGATATGGCCGCTGTCCGGCAGATAGTTGGCGTACAGCGACCGCAGCAGCGTGGATTTCCCGCTGCCGGAATGGCCGTGCAGCACCACGCATTCACCGCTGTTGACCGTCAGGTTGGCGTCATGCAACACCGGCAGCCGCGTGCCGTGCTGCTGGTGCAGCACAAAGGTTTTACTCAGGTGTTCAACCCGGATTTTAAGCGTCATGTTGTTTTCACTCCGTTATGCCAGCACTGACGACACCAGCAGTTGGGTATAGGGGTGGTGCGGATCGTCCAGTACCCGGTCGGTCAGGCCGCTTTCCACCACTTCGCCCTGTTTCATCACCAGCAAACGGTGCGCCAGCAGCCGCGCCACGCCAAGATCGTGGGTGACGATCACCGCCGCCAGCTGCATTTCCACCACCAGCGTGCGCAGCAGATCCAGCAGTCGCGCCTGTACCGAAACGTCCAGCCCGCCGGTCGGTTCGTCCATAAACACCAGTTTGGGGTGGGTGACCAGATTGCGGGCGATTTGCAGCCGCTGCTGCATGCCACCGGAAAAGGTGGTTGGCAGATCGTCCAGGCGCGACACCGGGATCTCGACGTCCTCCAGCCACTGCGCGGCCTGCTGGCGGATGTCGCCATAGTGCCGTTGGCCAATTGCCATCAGCCGTTCGCCGATATTGCCGCCGGCGGAGACCTGCGGCCGCAGCCCGTCAAGCGGATGCTGGTGCACCACGCCCCAGTCGGTGCGCAGCAGACGGCGGCGATCGCTTTCCGCCATCGCGTACAGATCGTGCCGTTGCCCGACCTGTGGCTGATAAACGATCTGTCCGTGCTGTGGCGCCAGGCGGGCTGAAATCGACTTCAGCAGGGTGGTCTTGCCGGAGCCGGATTCGCCGACGATACCCAGCACTTCACCGGGATAGATATCAAATGACACATTGTTAAAACCTTTGCCCGGCGCGTACAGGTGCGTCAGGTTGCTTACCGACAGCAGCGGGGCGCTGTCCAAAAGTGCGGAAGTCATCAGTGCTGCGCCTCTTGCTGTTGCGCCAGCTGCTGCCGGCAATAATCGGTATCCGAACAGACGAAC
Source organism: Serratia sp. Sp408 (assembly GCF_057180665.1). NCBI lineage: Bacteria > Pseudomonadati > Pseudomonadota > Gammaproteobacteria > Enterobacterales > Yersiniaceae > Serratia > Serratia sp. Sp408. The sequence continues at coordinate 59,283 of NZ_JBXUFT010000008.1, read as the reverse complement.
ATACGGCTGCCCCGATCGTCGAGCACCACCTCATCCAGATAGCTGTGGCGCGAACCGCACAGCGCGCACGGCTCTTCCCACTGCTGGATGCTGAACGGGTGATCGTCAAAGTCCAGGCTTTCCACCTTGGTGAACGGCGGCAGGGCATAGATGCGCTTCTCACGCCCGGCACCAAACAGTTGCAGCGCCGGCATCATGTGCATTTTCGGGTTGTCGAACTTCGGGATTGGCGACGGATCCATCACATAGCGGTCGTTGACCTTCACCGGATAGGCATAGGTGGTGGCAATGTGGCCGTAGCGAGCGATGTCCTCATACAGTTTCACCTGCATCACGCCGTATTCTTCCAGCGCGTGCATCTTGCGGGTTTCGGTCTCGCGCGGTTCGATAAAGCGCAGCGGCTCGGGGATCGGCACCTGATAAATCAGGATCTGATCTTCCCGCAGCGGCGTTTCCGGAATGCGGTGGCGGGTCTGGATCAGCGTGGCTTCCGGCGTCCGTTCGGTGGTGGCGACGCCGGCCACCCGTTGGAAGAAGCGGCGGATGGAGACGGCATTGGTGGTATCGTCCGCGCCCTGGTCAATCACTTTCAGCACGTCGTGCTGGCCGATAACGCTGGCGGTGATTTGAATGCCGCCGGTGCCCCAGCCGTATGGCATCGGCATTTCACGACCGCCGAACGGCACCTGATAGCCGGGGATGGCCACGCCCTTCAGAATGGCGCGGCGGATCATGCGTTTGGTCTGTTCGTCCAGGTAGCCGGGGTTATAACCGCTCAATACTTCAGTCATGACGCGCCTCCTGACGCTCGGCAAATTCCTGCCGCAGGCGTTTCAACAGTTCCAGTTCGGCCTGGAAATCAACGTAGTGCGGCAATTTAAGGTGAGAAACGAAGCCGGCGGCTTCCACGTTATCGGCATGGGCCAACACGAACTCTTCGTCCTGTGCCGGGCTGGCGACGCTCTCGCCGTATTCGGCGGTTTGCAGAGCGCGATCGACCAGCGCCATCGCCATGGCCTTGCGTTCCGCGCGACCGAATACCAGCCCGTAACCGCGGGTAAAATGCGGCGGCTGTTGCGGCGGATCAACGAAGCCGTTGACCATTTCGCATTCGGTCAGCAGGATTTCGCCGATATCAATGGCAAAGCCCAACTCTTCCGGCACGATGGACACCGTCAGGTAGCCGCTGCGAATTTCCCCGGCGAACGGGTGGGTGCGGCCATAGCCACGCTGGGTCGAATAACCGAGCGCCAGCAGAAAGCCTTCGTCGCCGCGCACCAGCTGTTGCAGGCGTGCCGAACGCGGGCAGGGGTAAACCGGTGGCGTGCGGGTAATGTCGTCCGGCGTGCTGTCGTCATCCAGTTCGGGCTGCGCCAGTTGCTGCTGGCTGAGCAGATCGAACACGTGGGCGCATTGCTCCGGCAGCGGCTCTTCGGCCAACGGCGCGGCGGGCGTTTCGCCTTCTGCCAGCAGCGCGAAGTCCAGCAGACGATGGGTGTAATCGTAGGTTGGGCCAAGCACCTGACCGCCGGGCAAGTCTTTGTAAACCGCAGAAATGCGTCGTTCCAGACGCATCTTGTCGGTGGCCAGCGGTTGGCTGACCGCCAGCCGTGGCAGCGTGGTGCGATAGGCGCGCAGCAGAAAAATGGCTTCCACCAGATCGCCGCTGGCCTGTTTGACGGCCAGCGCCGCCAGTTCGCGGTCATACACGCCGCCCTCGGTCATCACACGGTCCACCGCCAGCCCGAGTTGCCGATCGATTTGTTCGGCGCTCAGCGCCGGCTGCGCGCTATCACCGCGACGCAGGTTTTCCTGTAACTGATGGGCGGCCTCAATGGCTTTTTCGCCCCCTTTCACCGCGACGTACATCAGCAGGCCTCCAGATGCGTGGTGCGTGGAATGGCGATCAGTTGCTCGCCACAGGTCAGTAGTACGTCAATGCCCAGCGGGAAACGGTGCGGACGTTCCAGCAGATAATCGCGCAGCGCGGCGGGCAGTTCCGGGCTGATAAGCCGTTGCCGCTCAATGCCGGGGCCGCTCAGGCGCAGCGGTGCGCCTGCCGTCAGGCTGCTCACCTGCACCAGCAGAGTGGCGCCGAATTCCGGCGAAATATCGCTGCCGTACGGTAATTGGCTTAAATCTGCCGCTTGCAGGCTGCCGTCCCACAGCGCAAAGCGGATCGCTGCCGGCGTGTCAGCCAGCGGCGCGCCGGTGTGGAAACGAATGTTTGTCAGCACTTGCTCACAATGCAGGGCAGGGCAGAGATGGATCGGGGTTTCCCCGTCGGCCAACGTCAGCAGCGCTGCGGTGTCGGCGGCGTTCAACGGCGGCCATACTGGCCCGTCGCCGAGCGTCACCGTGACGCCCGGTTCGCTTAACGCCTTGAGCATCAAGCGGAAGGCATGCTGCGCCTGTTCAATCGGTTGGGCAAAGCCGGTGAGTAAACTCATGGTTATTCCCCCCGCACCAGGGTAAAGAAGTCGACCCGGCTGGACGCCACCGCGCGGGAGCGCAGTTGACGCTGCTCCTGCTGCAGCGCCGCCAGCGGTTCAATCAGCCGCTGTTGCAGCCGTTCGTGGTGTTCCGGCTGTTGCAGCAGCGCATCGGCCAGCGCGCACAGCTCGGCATGGGCCTTGTCGCGCCCGGCGATGTAGCTGTATCCGTGGCCGCCGTTGTCCAGTTGCACCACGCTGCGGGTGACGGTCATGTCGCCCAGCACGAAGCGGCGGCCGGTAGCTCCCATCCGCCCCTGCAACTGCGCCAGGCCGATCTCCGGCGCGCGCAGCAGTTGATAGCGCGGGTTAAGGTTCAGCGCCTGCCAGTGGCTGCGTAGCTGGGCCGGTTGGCTGTGCGCCAACACTGACATCCAGCGTTGTCTGCTCGATAAGGATTGCATTCAGTGCTCCATCGTCAGTTCGATCATGTCGGCGCGCGCCAGGCTGACGGAGTATTCCGCCACGCTGTTGCTGCCGACACAGGTATTCAGGGTTCGCACGCACAGCAGCGGCGCGTGGGTGGCGATCTCCAGCAGTTGGCTCTCTTTGGCCTGCGCGCGACGGGCGCTGATGCGCGTCTGGCTGCGGGTCAGTGACTGGTGGATACGTTGTTCGATAAATTCATGCAGCGAGCCGCTGTGGAACTGTTGCAGCGCTGGCCACCAATCCAGATCCGGCAGGTAGTGATCGATAACGCTCAGTGGTACGCCATTGACCCGACGCAACGTCCGCAGGTGAATCACCGTTTCGCCCTCTTCACGCGATAACGCGCTGGCGATATGGCCGTTGCAGGGGCGCAAAACTGCGAGTAAGCGCTCACTGGTGGGGTGGCTTCCCTGCTCGAACAGGTTCTGGCTAAAGCGGGTTTTGGCATGCAGCGGATAATCATAAGGGCGCATCAGCACCAGAATGCCGATGCCATGGCGACGTTGCAGCCAGCCGCGTTCCACCAGTTGATCGACCGCACGGCGCAGCGTATGGCGATTGACCTGGTAGCGGTCGGCCAGTTGCTGTTCTGAAGGCAGATAGTCGCCGCAGCGGTAGTGGGCGCGTAACTCGTCTTCCAACTGCGCGGCGATTTGCTGGTAACGGGTCGGGTAAGTGGTCGGATGTCTAGATAACTGCATCATAATAAAAACCTCCGTTGGCCGGGGCGCTGTCGGTGATGTCGAATGTAAATTGCGGCATGGTGCATACCCGTTGATCACGTTGGCCATAGGGTGCCGCCGCGAGATGACAATTGCGTTACGCGTTGGTGGCGAACAGATGAACTATTTTCGACAGAGGGATGCCAAGCGGCGCACGTCGCGCTAAGCTAACGCCATTGTTTGCTCTCACGCTGGTTCGCAACATGTCTCAACCCATTACTGCTCCTGAATCCCCGGCTCGCGCATGGCCGCTGTGGAAACCAATCCTGTTCCTGCTGGTGGTCGCCGTCGGGTTGTATTACGTCAAGTGGCAGCCGTATTACGGCAAGGCGTTTTTGGCGGCAGACAGCCATTCGATTGGCAACTCCATTCTGGCCAACCCGGCTGACAGCCCGTGGCTGGCGGCGTGGCAATACGCGCTGGTCTACTTCAAGGCGGTGTGGAAGGCGGCGGTGCTCGGCGTGCTGCTGGGGTCGCTGGTGCAGGTATTGATCCCGCGTGACTGGCTGGTGCGTACCCTCGGCCACCGGCGTTTTTCCGGTACGTTGCTCGGTACGCTGATTGCGCTGCCCGGCATGATGTGTACCTGCTGTGCGGCGCCGGTCGCCGCCGGGCTGCGTCGGCAGTCGGTGTCCAGCGGCGCGGCATTGGCATTCTGGCTAAGTAACCCGGTACTGAACCCGGCGACGCTGATCTTTATGGGCTTTGTGCTCGGTTGGCAGTTTGCGGTTATTCGACTGGTGGCCGGCGTGGTCATGGTGTTGGGTATTGCCTGGCTGGTGCAGCGCCTCACCGCCAACGATGCGCCGCCGGCAGCACTGCAGGCGGCGGTCATGCCGCAGGCGAAAACGCCGGATCAACCGTTCTTCGGCCGCTGGATAAAGGCGCTGTGGGCGTTATTCTGGTCTACCATTCCGATTTATATCCTGGCGGTGCTGTTGCTGGGGGCGGCGCGCGTCTGGCTGTTCCCGCATGCCGACGGCGCGGTGGACAACAGCCTGCTGTGGATTGTCGGCCTGGCGATCGCCGGCTGCCTGTTTGTCATTCCCACCGCGGCGGAAATCCCTATCGTGCAGGCGATGATGTTGGCGGGCATGGGGCCGGGCCCGGCGCTGGCGCTGCTGATGACGCTGCCGGCCGTCAGCCTGCCTTCGCTGTTGATGCTCAACAAGGCGTTTTCTGCCAAGGCGCTGTGCCTGACCGCCGCGCTGGTGGCCTTGTGCGGCGTCGCCACTGGGCTGGTGGGACTGGTGTTGATGTAATGGTCGGTGAAGGCATCTAGCGCAGCTTGTGCACCACCTGATTGCTGCTGCCGCGCCAGATCAGCGCCGGATCTTTTAAATCCTGCACGAACTTGCCGTCAATCAGTACGTTGATCAGATCCACCACCTGCATCTGTTGGTGGTCCAGTTCATCCAGCCGGTAGCCGGTCCACAGCCAGATATCCTTGCCGGGGCATTCGGCACGTACCCGTTGCACCAGCTGCAATATTGCCGCCAGGTTGGCCGGATGCAGCGGATCGCCGCCCGACAGCGACAGCCCCTGACGCGGTATGCGTTGGTCGTTGAGATCGGCAATGATGCGATCCGCCATCCGTGCGCTGAACGGCTGGCCGGAGTTCAGCCGCCAGGTGCTTTTGTTGTAGCAGCCGGGGCATTGATGAACGCAGCCGGCGACAAACAGCGTACAGCGGGTGCCGGGGCCGTTGACCACATCGATCGGGTAATACTGATGATAATTCATAGTCGGTTTGCCATCAGGCCATTGTTGGGATTGATAACGCCTGATGAGCCGATTGCTGCTGGCCCATCAGGCGGCAGGCGTTAGCCGATCTGCCCGTTATCCAGGTGTTTCACCCGGCGTTTGACCTCTTCCTGTTTACCGGCGTTGAACGGCCGTGCGTCCGGGCTGCCGAGATAGCCGCACACCCGGCGCGTGACCGACACCTTCGCCGAGTCATGATTGCCGCATTTCGGACAGGTAAAGCCCTTGCTGGTGCAGGAAAACTCGCCGGTGTAGCCACACTGATAGCATTCGTCGATCGGCGTGTTGGTGCCGTAATACGGCACGCGGCTGTAGCTGTAATCCCACACGTCTTCCAGCGCCTTCAGATTGTGCTGCAGGTTCGGGTATTCGCCGTAGCAGATGAAACCGCCGTTGGCCAGCGGCGGGTAGGGCGCCTCAAAGTCCAGCTTGTCGTACGGATTGACCTTTTTCTCCACGTCGAGGTGGAAACTGTTGGTGTAGTACCCCTTGTCGGTGACGCCCGGCACCACGCCGAAATCGGCGGTATCCAGCCGGCAGAAACGATCGCACAGGTTTTCGCTTGGCGTACTGTACAGGCTGAAGCCGTAGCCGGTTTCCGCTTTCCAGCTTTCAGTGGCGGCACGCAGGCGTTCGACGATCGCCAGCGCTTTGGCACGCAGCGTCTCATCGTCATACAGATGGCTGCGGTTGTCGCACAGCGCATTGATGGTTTCGTGAATGCCGATATAGCCGAGCGAGATCGACGCGCGGCCATGCTTGAAAATCTCGGCGATGTCATCGTCGGCGTTGAGACGCACGCCGCAGGCGCCCTCCATGTAGAGAATCGGTGCCACCCGAGCCTTGATGCCCTGCAAGCGCGCGATACGCGTCATCAGCGCTTTCTTCGCCAACAGCAGGCGTTCATCCAGCAACTGCCAGAAGCGTTTTTCGTTGCCCATCGCCTCAAGCGCAATGCGTGGCAGGTTCAGACTGATCACGCCGATATTGTTGCGGCCGTCGTGGATCTGTTCGCCGTTTTCCTGGTAAACGCCGAGGAAACTGCGACAGCCCATTGGCGTCTTAAATGAACCGGTAACGCTAACCACTTGATCGTAGTTAAGAATATCTGGATACATGCGCTTACTGGCACATTCCAGTGCCAACTGCTTGATGTCGTAGTTCGGATCGCCGTACTGGTGATTCAGGCCATCGCGGATGGCGAACACCAATTTGGGGAATACCGCCGTTTTACGGTTTTTTCCCAGCCCGGCGATGCGGTTTTTCAGGATCGACTGCTGGATCATTCGCGACTGCCAACCGGTACCGAGGCCAAAGCCAAAGGTGACGAACGGCGTCTGGCCATTGGCGGTGTGCAGCGTGTTCACTTCGTATTCCAGCGACTGGAACGCGTCGTAACACTCTTTTTCGGTACGCGCCATGGCGTAGTCATCGGGCTGCGGGATCTGCCATTGTTGCGCCACCTGTTGGTGCTTGCGGAAGCTTTCGCTGACGAACGGCGCCAGGATTTCATCGATGCGGTTGATGGTGGTGCCACCATAGATATGGCTGGCGACCTGGGCGATGATCTGCGCCGTGACCGCGGTGGCGGTAGAGATCGATTTTGGCGGCTCAATCTCGGCGTTGCCCATTTTGAAACCGTTGGTCAACATGCCTTTCAGATCGATCAGCATGCAGTTGAACATTGGGAAGAACGGTGAGTAATCGAGATCGTGATAATGGATCTCGCCGCGTTCATGCGCCAGCACCACGTCGCGCGGCAGAATGTGCTGTTTGGCGTAGTGCTTGGCGACGATGCCGGCCAGCAGATCGCGCTGGGTCGGGATCACTTTGCTGTCCTTGTTGGCGTTTTCATTCAGCAGCGCGACGTTGCTCTGTTCAACCAGGCCGCGGATCTCCTGGTTCAAGCGGCCGCGCAGTTCACGAGAAACGTCGCGATCGTGGCGGTACTCGATGTAGGCGCGCGCCAGCTGTTTGTACGGCCCGGCCATCAGCTGATTTTCAACCGCCAGCTGAATGTCATGGATATCAACGCGTTGCTGTTGCTCCATTTGCTGAGCGACCACGCGGGCGACGGTGGCGCAGTAGTCGGCGTCAACCACACCGACGGCCAGGGCGGCCCGTTCGATAGCCTGCCCGATCCGTGCCTGGTCAAAAGGTACCTGACAACCGTCCCGTTTAATCACTACTGGTTTCACGATGCTACTCCTTGTTCCGCTCGGGAGCGTTATGCCCGTTGTTGGGCTTATCCACAGGGCAATACCGCAGCGTGCAAGGGCTGCAGCGACGTGTGGACGATTTTGTGGATAACTACTACATATAGGTGATGGAAATTATCTATGCACTATATATGGGTGTTGTGGCGGTTTTTTTGATGTAGGACAAGGAAGTTTGGTGACAGTTGGTTCGCTGTACAAACGTAAATCGTGCAGATGAATGCAGCCCCCATAATCCGCGGGTTGAATGTATCGGTAGGCAATAAAAACAATGTGGCAAACTGTGATGGCGATCGCGGTTACTGGCAACAGCCGGGCCCGCGCGGGCAGGCCCGTCTGGCGTCAATCTTCCCGCAGCCACCACACCGCTTCAAACGGGCGCAGCGTGGTTGCCTGTGGTAACGCCGGTGCATCGGCATAGTTGGCGGCCAACTGGCGCCACAGATCGCCGGCGTCGATCCCTTCTGCCTGCCAGCGCAGCGGTTCGCGGCTCAGGTTAGCGACCACCAACAGCCGCTGGCCGTTCCAGCTGCGCTGGTAGCACCACAGCGCCGGGTGTTCGGGCGCCAGATCCTGGTAATCGCCGTGGGTCAGCAGCGGGTGCTGCTTGCGCAACGCAATCAGGTGACGGTAGGTGTAAAACACCGAATCCTGGTCGGCCAGCGCCGCGTCGGCGTTGATCTGCGCGTAATTGTCGGCGCAGGCAATCCACGGCGAACCGCAGGTAAAGCCGGCATGGGCGGCGGCGCTCCACTGCATTGGCGTGCGGCCATTGTCGCGTGATTTGCAGGCCAGAATGGCCAGCAGTTGCCGATCGTTGATGCCTTGGGCGCTGAGTTCGGCGTACATATTCAGGCTTTCCACATCACGGTATTGCTCAATACGCTGGAAACCGGGGTTGGTCATGCCGATCTCTTCGCCCTGATAAATGTACGGCGTGCCCTGCATGCCGTGCAGCACCAGTGCCAGCATTTTGGCCGCCGGCACGCGCAACTCGCCGTCATCGCCAAAGCGTGACACGATGCGCGGCTGATCGTGATTACACCAGAACAGTGCGTTCCACGCCCGGTTGTGCATACCCTGCTGCCAGTGGCGGAAAATGGACTTCAGGGCGACGTAATCCGGCGCGGCCAGCGTCCATTTTTCACCGTTGGCATAGTCCACCTTCAGATGGTGGAAGTTAAAGGTCATTGACAGCTCTTCGCCGCTGTTAGCCGCATATTGCTGACAATGTTCCAACGTGGTCGACGACATCTCGCCGACCGTCATCAGGCCGCGCGGCTGGAACACCTCACGGCTCATTTCCTGCAGAAATTCGTGGATCCGCGGCCCGTCGGTGTAAAAGCGCCGGCCGTCGCCGAGGGTATCGTCCAGAAAATCCTGTTGTTTTGACACCAGATTAATCACGTCGAGACGCAGGCCGTCGACGCCTTTGTCGGCCCAGAACTGGCAGACTTTTTTTAGCTCTTCGCGCACCGGCGGATGTTCCCAGTTCAGGTCCGCCTGTTCGGTGGCGAACAGGTGCAGGTAGTACTGGCCGCTGTCGGCGTGCCACTGCCACGCCTGACCGCCAAATTTGGAGCGCCAGTTATTGGGCGGCGTCTGTTCGCTGCCGTCGCGCCAGATGTAAAACTGACGATGCGGGCTGTGGCGATCCTGTGCCGCCTTGAACCACGGGTGCTCGGTAGAGGTGTGGTTGAACACCATATCCATGACGATGCGGATACTGCGCTGATGTGCGGCGGCGACCAGCCGCTCAAAGTCCTCCAGCGTACCGTAGGCCGGATCGATGGCGCAGTAATCCGCCACGTCGTAGCCGTTGTCCACCTGCGGCGAGAGGTACACCGGCGTCAGCCAGATGGCGTCAACGCCCAGCTCTTGCAGATAGTCCAGCCGCTGGATCACGCCGGCCAGATCGCCGTAGCCGTTGCCGGTGCTGTCCTGAAAGCTCTTCGGGTAGATTTGATAGATGACGCCGTTTTGCCACCAGGGGATTGGGTTGCTCATAACAGAATACCTTTTGACTGTAACCGTGGGGCCGAACCGTCGGCCCCGGTTCCCGTCATCCTCCATCACTCGGCCAGCGCCTGGTGAGAAGGGCTGGGGAATATTATAAAACCAGCAGCTCGCCGCGGCGCGCCTTGCGTTGGTAAATCAGCACCGTCAGTACCAGTGGGATAACCACCGCCGCCAGGGTGGCCAGCGCAAACACCATCCAGAACTGCGGCTGGATAGACAGAATGCCCGGTAAACCACCGACGCCAATGCCGTTGGCCATCACGCCGTCGAGACCGCAGATCAGGCCGGCGACGGCGGAACCGATCATCGCGCACAGCATCGGGAAGCGATATTTCAGGTTGATACCGTACATCGCCGGTTCGGTGACGCCGAGGTAGGCCGAAATGGCGGCCGGTACGGAGATTTCACGTTCGTTGGTTTTGCGGCTGACGATGATGATGCCCAGCACCGCCGACGCCTGCGCAATGTTGGACAGCGCGATGATTGGCCACACCGGGGTGCCGCCCATGCTCTGGATCATCTGCATATCGATCGCCAGCGTGGTCTGGTGTACGCCGGTAATCACCAGCGGCGCATACAGGAAGCCGAACAGCGCGGCGCCAATCGGCGCAAAGGCGCCGGTCATTACCGATTTTACCGCCCAGGCGACGCCATCACCGATCATGCGGCCAAATGGCCCGATCAGCGTATGCGCCAGGAACACTGCCAGCAGCAGCGAAACCACCGGCACCACCACCAGATACAGATAATCCGGCACGATCCTTTTCAAGCGGGTTTCGATCCAGCCCAGCGCCATGCCGGCCAGGATCGACGGGATCACCTGCGCCTGATAACCGACCTTTTCAATGGTGAACCAGCCGAAATTCCACACTTCCGGCAACTGCTGGCCGAGTAGGTAGGAGTTCATCAGCTGCGGCGACACCAGCGTAATGCCCATCACGATGCCCAATACCGGCGTGCCGCCCATTTTTTTCACCGTTGACCAGCAGATCGCCACCGGCAGGAACATAAAGATCGCTTCGCCGAGCAGCCACAGGAAGTCATAAGCGGTTTTCCAACCGGCGCTGGACTGTGCCAGCGTTTGGCCGTCGGACATCGGGATATCGCCGATCACGTTGCGGAAGCCGAGGATCAAGCCGCCGCTGATCAGCGCCGGCAGCAGCGGGAAGAAGATTTCGGCAAAGTGCGAAATGGTGCGTTCGAACCAGGTCATGTTCTGGCGCGCCGCCACCTTGGCCTGCTCCTTATCGGCTTCGCTGACGCCGGCGGCGGCGATCAGCGCCTGATAGTAATCGCCGACTTCCGGGCCAATCACTACCTGGAATTGCCCGGCGTTGGTGAAGCAGCCCTTGACCATGCGCAGCTCCTCAATCTCTTTCGGGCTGGCCTTGCTGGGATCCTTCAGCACAAAACGGAGCCGGGTAATGCAGTGGCTGACGGTCGCAATATTGTCGCGGCCGCCCACCAACACGATCAGACGATCGATATCCTGCTGGTTGACTTTACTCATTATAAGTACCTTTTTTGGCAGAACGCAGAGGTGAGCCGGTTACCCGTCATACTTGAAGCCGCATCGGCGTTGGCTACGCGCATTTACCCGAATCACTGACTTGAGTCAGCTCATCGGGATGCATTTGCTTGCCGCCTGGATGCAACTCCAATTATTTAGGGTAACTATCCGTCATACTTGAAGCCGCATCGGCGTTGGCTACGCGCATTTACCCGAATCACTGACTTGAGTCAGCTCATCGGGATGCATTTGCTTGCCGCCTGGATGCGACTCCAATTATTTAGGGTAACTATCCGTCATACTTGAAGCCGCATCGGCGTTGGCTACGCGCATTTACCCGAATCACTGACTTGAGTCAGCTCCTCGGGATGCATTTGCTTGCCGCCTGGATGCAACGTCCATGTGTTGGGATCTCGAGCTGATCGAAGCTTAGCCATTTGGCTTTTTTAATGAAATGGGAACGTTCCCGGATTGAGGCGACGATCACAAAATGCCAAAATAAGTGCGTTTTTTAATCAGGAAAGTTTGCTGGGTACCACGATGCGCCGAATGGCGAGTTCACCGTTGAGTTGCCCAAGCAGCTGCTGTGCTGCCTGTACACCGGCGCTGCCGTAGCCGAACTCCACCGACAGCGTCTCCGGGAACAGAAAGCTCAGCAGTGGGGTATTGCCGATGGCGCACACCTGAATCGGACGAGCCTGTTGCTGTTGCAGATACTTGATCGCGCCGAGCGCAATACTGTCCGACGCGCAGACCAGCGCGGTGGTCTGTTCGGCGATCGCCGACGCTGCCAGCTGGAAGCCGCTCTGATAGCTCAGTTCGCCTAGCGCCGCGTGCGGTTCAATCTGCTGCTGTCGGCAGGCGTCCAGATAGGCCTGATAGCGGCGTTGGCCGGTGGTGGCGTCCGATTGCTGCACCCCCAGGTAGCCGATGTGCCGGTGGCCCTGGCGCTGCAAGTGTGCCATCAATAAATTGACCGCGCCGACGTCGTCATAACACACCGAGGAAAAGCCGGCGTATTCACGCACCATCACCACCATTTTTTCCTGCCACGGGTGCAGCATGTCGGCGGTCAGCCCGGTAAAGCCGAACAGGATCACGCCGTCGACGTTGCGCTGCGCCAAGACGTGCAAATGCTCCTGTACCAGACGGGTTTCGAACTGGCTTTCCATCACGATCGGGTCATAACCCTGCTGATACAGCAGCGGCAACATGGTGCGCACCGCCTGGTTTTCCGACGGTGAATCCAGACGGGAAACGATAATACCCACCACTTTATCGCTCTGCCCGCGCATGGCGCGTGCCGACTTGGACGGGGTGAATCCCTGCTGACGGATCACCGCTTCCACCCGTTCGCGGGTTTGTGGGCTCACGCTGCCTTCGTTGTTCAAAACGCGTGATACGGTGGATTTTCCTACGCCACTCAGGCGAGCTATATCCTTGATTGTCAGCCGGTTTTGCATGGTTTATTTATCGTTTAAGTTGAAGGGCGTAAACTTTGTGCTCTGTCAGTGCCGGTCAGAATAGCGCATTTTGCAAAATGGATCCTGGTGCTGAGCGCGTATCTGCGCATTGTCGGTGCGGCCGCGGCGGCCGCCCTGTCTTTTCACTTACCGGAGGTTATCACCCGTATGGACCCTGAGCCTACCCCCGCAAACACCCACTCGGTTCACCGGTAAACCTCTCCGCTCTGCGCTGCTGATTTACCGGTGAAGTTAACGGTAACCGGTAGCGTGCGCTTGACTGTTCGCTTCTGTTGCTATTGATACAAAGAATCTGCCACGGCGGAGGTTTTTGGCGCGTTCAAAAATCAGCCGCCGTGGCCGGTTCGCGACTGCGCTGCCGCCGCCAGGCGGTGGCAAAAGGGGCGAACAATGAACCTGAAAATGCTGCCACACCTGTTGCTGAACCTGCTCAGCCGCAATCTGCCGCACCGCCTGGTGCACCGCGATCGCCTGCTGGAGGGCGTAGCTAGCGACGCGCGCGCAATGCCGGCCGGCCTGGCGCAACAGCGGCTGGAGTGTGCCGCCGCCAGCCCGCTCCAGCTGTATACGCGTTTTGACAGCCACCCGGAAGGCATCACCGATCGCGAGGCGCAGATCCAGCGCGATCGCGTGGGTGAAAACATCATCGACGATCGGCAACAGGAAAGTGCCTGGCGTCACCTGTGGCACTGCTATCGCAACCCGTTCAACCTGCTGTTGACCGCGCTTGGCATGATCTCTTATGCCACCGAGGATCTCACCGGTGCGCTGGTGATTGCGCTGATGGTGCTGGTGTCTACGCTGCTGAACTTTATTCAGGAGGCGCGATCCAACCGCGCTGCCGATGCGTTGAAGGCCATGGTCAGCAACACCGCCACGGTGATCCGCAGCGACGCGCTGACCGGTAAAAGCGAGCATCGCGAACTGCCGATTGCGCAGCTGGTGCCGGGCGACATCATCAAGTTGGCGGCGGGCGATATGATCCCGGCGGATCTGCGGCTGCTCAGCGCCAAGGATCTGTTTATCAGCCAGGCGGCGCTGACCGGCGAGTCGCTGCCGGTGGAGAAAGCCACCGATCCACACCGCCTGGCGCAGGATCCGCTGGAATGCCAAAACCTGTGCTTTATGGGCACCAACGTGGTGAGCGGCACCGCGCTGGCGATGGTGATCGGCAGCGGCGGTAACACCTATTTCGGTCAGTTGGCACAGCGCCTCACCGGGCAGGCGGAGGAACCCAATGCCTTTCAGCGGGGGATCAGCAAGATCAGCTGGCTGTTGATCCGTTTTATGCTGGTGATGACGCCGATCGTGTTGCTGATCAACGGCTACACCAAAGGCGACTGGTGGGAAGCGGCGCTGTTTGCGCTGTCGGTGGCGGTCGGGCTGACGCCGGAAATGCTGCCGATGATCGTCACGTCGACGCTGGCGCGCGGTGCGGTGAAACTGTCGCGGCAAAAAGTGATCGTCAAACGTCTGGACGCCATTCAGAACTTCGGCGCGATGAACATCCTCTGCACCGATAAAACCGGCACGCTGACGCAGGACAAAATTGCGCTGGAGCGCCATACCGACGTGTTCGGCGTCAACAGCGATCGAGTTTTGCGCTACGCCTGGCTCAACAGTTTTTACCAGACCGGGCTGAAGAACCTGCTGGATGTGGCGGTGTTGAGCTGCGGTGAGCACAGCGGTCAGCCGGATGCGCTGCGCGATTACCGCAAGGTGGATGAAATTCCATTTGATTTCGAACGTCGGCGCATGTCGGTGGTGGTCGCGCAACATGACGACCAGCATCAATTGATCTGCAAGGGCGCTCTGGAAGAAATGCTGGCGATCTGCAGCCAGGTACGTCAGGGATCGCAGATCCTGCCGCTCGATGCCGGGCTGTTGGCGCGCATTCGCTGCATCACCAGCGATCTTAACCAGCAGGGACTGCGGGTGGTGGCCGTGGCGGTCAAGACGCTGCCGGCAGAGAACCGGCAGTACGGCGTGGTCGATGAAGCGGATCTGATCCTTGAGGGATACATCGCGTTCCTCGATCCACCAAAAGAGAGCACCGCGCCGGCGCTGGCGGCGTTAAAGCGCAATGGCGTTACGGTGAAGATCCTGACCGGCGACAACGAGCGGGTGGCAGCCAAGGTTTGTGGCGACGTCGGCTTGGCCACCGAACGGGTGCTGTGCGGCAGCGACATCGAACGGCTGAGCGATGCGCAGCTGGCGGTTGCGGCGCAAGACACTACGCTATTCGCCAAGCTGACGCCGTTACACAAGGAACGTATTGTGCAGGTGCTGCGGCAACAGGGCCACGTGGTGGGCTTTATGGGTGACGGCATCAACGATGCGCCGGCGTTGCGGGCGGCGGATATTGGCATTTCGGTGGACTCGGCGGTGGATATCGCCAAAGAAGCGGCCGACATCATACTGCTGGAAAAGAGCCTGATGGTGCTGGAACAAGGGGTGATTGAAGGGCGCCGCACCTTCGCCAATATGCTCAAATACATCAAGATGACCGCCAGTTCCAACTTCGGTAACGTATTCAGCGTGCTGATTGCCAGCGCTTTTTTACCGTTCCTGCCGATGCTGCCGCTACATCTGCTGGTGCAGAACCTGATGTACGACGTTTCGCAGATCGCCATTCCGTTCGATAACGTCGATGACGATCAGATTACGCAGCCGCAGCGGTGGAACTCCGCCGATCTGGGGCGGTTTATGGCTTTTTTTGGGCCGATAAGCTCGATCTTTGACGTGCTGACCTTCTGCCTGATGTGGTGGATCTTCAAGGCCAATACGCCGGAAGCGCAAACGCTGTTCCAGTCAGGGTGGTTTATTGAAGGACTGTTATCGCAAACGCTGATTGTGCATATGATCCGCACGCGCAAAATCCCCTTTGTGCAGAGTCGCCCGTCGTGGCCGCTGCTGCTGACCACGCTGTTGGTGATCGCCTGCGGCATCGGCCTGACCTTTTCGCCGTTGGCCGGTTTTCTGCAATTACAGGCGCTGCCGCTGGGGTATTTCCCGTGGCTGCTGCTGATTCTGGCCGGTTACATGGTGCTGACTCAGGGGGTGAAGGGCTGGTTTGTGCGCCGCTACGGTTGGCAGTAGCCGGCTGCCGTAGCGCCTGGTGGGGCGGGCAGGCCGCTGTCCGCCCACAGGTTGTGATCAAGTGCGCCTTTTTGCCGTCGCGGTTGGACATCTGAACTATGCTCGGTCTTTATCTACAGCATTGGCTGTTTTTATTGCTGTTTTTCCTCTGAGGAATTTCCGATGCATAAGATCCATCGTTATACGCTACCGGCCCTGTCCCTGTTACTTTCCCTCAATGCGCTGGCACAGCCGGCTGGCGAGTTGCCGCTGATGCCATGGCCGCAGCAGGTGACGCTGTCGCAGCCGCCGGGCAAATGGCTATTGAATCAACGCCTGGCGATCCGCGTGCAGGGCGACGATCTGGACGAGGCGGTAACACGCTGGCGGCAGCGCATTGAAATGCAAACCGGCTGGCAGCTGGCTCCGGCCACTTCGCCGGACGCGGCGATCATCGAGGTGAGGGTCAAACATGCGGTGGCGGCACAGCCGCTGCCGGACAGCGACGAAAGCTATCAGCTGTCGGTGACGCCGCAGGGAGCCACGCTGATCGCCAATACCCGCTTTGGCGCGTTGCGCGGCATGGAAACCCTGCTGCAATTAGTGCAAACCGACGCTGACGGCACCTTCCTGCCGCTGGTGTCGGTCACCGATGTACCGCGTTTCCCATGGCGTGGGGTATTGCTGGATTCCGCGCGTCATTTCTTGCCGGTGGCCGATATTCTGCGCCAGTTGGACGGCATGGCGGCGGCCAAGCTCAACGTGTTCCACTGGCATTTGACCGACGACCAGGGCTGGCGCTTTGCCTCGACGCGTTATCCGAAATTGCAGCAGTTGGCCAGCGACGGTCAGTTCTACACCCGCGAACAGATGCAGCAGGTGGTGGCTTATGCCGCCGCGCGGGGTATCCGCGTGGTGCCGGAAATCGATCTGCCGGGTCACGCCTCCAGTATTGCGGTGGCCTATCCACAGTTGATCAGCGCGCCTGGCCCCTACCAGATGCAGCGTGAATGGGGCGTGCATCGGCCAACGCTGGATCCGTCCAATAAACAGGTTTACGTCTTTATTGAGGCGATCATCGGCGAACTGGCGGAGATTTTCCCCGATCCTTACCTACATATCGGCGGTGACGAAGTGGATGCCAGCCAATGGCAGCAGTCCAGCGCGGTGCAGGCGTTGATGAAACAGCAGCAACTGGCGGATACCCACGCCTTGCAGGCCTGGTTTAACCAACGGCTGGAGCAGATCCTCGAACGTCACCAACGGCGGATGGTCGGCTGGGACGAGATTTATCACCCGTCGCTGCCGCGCACTATCGTCATCCAGTCATGGCAGGGGCCGGACTCGCTCGGCGCCAGCGCGCAGGACGGCTATCAGGGCATTTTGTCGACCGGCTTTTATCTCGATCAGCCGCAAAGTACCGCCTATCACCACCGCAATGAAATTCTGCCGCAGCCGCTGGGCGTCGATAGCGCGGTGGGCGAGGGGGAGCGGGCGCAGAGCTGGCAGTTCAGCATGCCGCGCCTCAAGGGCAGCCCGGTGGAAGGCAGTTTCACGCTGATCGAGGGAGCCAACGGTTGGCGCGGATTTATCGATTTCAACGGCAAATCGCGACGGGCGTTGCAGGATATCGTCTGGCTGGCGCCGGGCCGGCTGACCTTCCGCGTCGACAGCTGGATGGGGGAAACGCGCCCGGTGCTGAGCTTGCAGCAGCAGACGCTGAGCGGCTATATACGCGTCGGTAACGTGCGTTACCCCACCAGCGGCAGCAGGCTGGCGGTGATGCCGCAGGGTAAAATGCCGGTGGTGCCGGACCCGCGGCAACAGGCCAATATTCTGGGCGGCGAAGCGGCGCTATGGGCGGAAAACGTGCGTGCGCCGCTGATCGATCTCAAGCTGTGGCCGCGCGCGTTTGCCGTGGCGGAACGCTTGTGGTCGGCGCAGGACGTGAGCGATGAAAATAATATGTACCGGCGTCTGGCGGCGGTGGATGCCTGGTCGGTAGTCTCTGTGGGGTTACAACAGCATGCGCAAACCGCGCGTGAATTCACCCGACTGGCCAACAGCGTGGACATCATGCCGTTGCAGATTTTCGCCGAAGCGTTGGAGCCGGCGCAGTATTACACTCGCCAGCACCTGAAGTTCCAGGCCGGCAACTATCACCAGTTCGAGCCGCTGAATCGCCTTGCCGATGCCTTGCCGGCGGAAAGCAGCGCGGTGCGTGACATGACGTTGCAGGTGGCGGCATTGCTCAAGGATCGCGACAATCGCGTGGCGCAGGCGGCGCTGCGTGAACGGCTACAGCGTTGGCAGCAAAACGGCGCTGCGCTGCAACCGATGGTGGCCGGTAATCAGCTGATGCTGGAGCTGGCGCCGGTGGCGCAGGACGTCGAGACGCTGGCCGACATCGGACTGATGCTGCTGGATCGCTGGCAGCAGGGCAAACCGCTGAACGGCAGCGAAGCGCAACAGGTGCAACGCCAGTTGGATGCGGCGGCACAGGTGCGTGACGAACTGGTGATTGCTGCGGTGTATCCGCTGGAAACGCTGCTGCATGCGCTGACGGTGCGCTGAGCGCTCAATAAAACGGTCAGCCTGGGCTGACCGTTAATGGCCTGCGAACCGATTAGCGGCGCACGGCGATGGCTTCGATCTCGATCTTCACGTCTTTTGGCAGGCGCGCCACTTCAACGCAAGAACGGGCCGGGAACGGCGCATCGTGTTCGGTAAAGAAGGCTTCATAGGTAGCGTTTACCGTGGCGAAGTCGTTCAGATCCTTGACGAACACGGTGGTTTTGACGATGTCGGCCACCTTCAGGCCGGCGGCTTCAACGATCGCCTGGACGTTTTCCAGTGACTGACGCGCCTGAGCGGAAATGTCGTCGGCTACCGCGCCGGTTTTCGGGTTTACCGGGATCTGGCCGGAGGTGATGATCA
The DNA here is from genome assembly GCF_057180665.1 of Serratia sp. Sp408. NCBI lineage: Bacteria > Pseudomonadati > Pseudomonadota > Gammaproteobacteria > Enterobacterales > Yersiniaceae > Serratia > Serratia sp. Sp408. The sequence continues at coordinate 40,632 of NZ_JBXUFT010000008.1, read as the reverse complement.
TGCTGCCCAGATCCACGCCTTGTACGTAGGGGCCGATGGCTGCCGGCGCGTTTTCGGTGCTGATATTACGTGACATTTTTTCTCCTGATAGACCCTGGGTGTTGCAAACCACAGCGTTGTCGGCTGCCTGCGTTCACCCCGCTCACCGACGTCCGTCAGCGCCTGGGGCCCCGCGCACCAGCGGCCTGACCGCGGCTTGCAATCCATTGGGTAGCAACGTGGATAGAGTTAACTTCAGAGACTCATTATAGGGAGTGGCGGACAGATGAACAGCGCCACGCCCGGATATTTGTCAATTTCACTCCGCCTTTAACACTACCCGGTGGTCGAACTCTTTTTCACAGTAGCGGCATTTCAATTGCACTTGGTCGGCGCGGGCCTTGACGCTAAAGCTGGACGGCACCGGTTCGCTGCGACTGATGCAGTTGCCGTTCGGGCAAGTCAGTACGCCGTCGATATGCTCCGGCAGGCTGAGCGTCAGTTTGCGTACCACCTCGTAATTGTCGATGCGGTTGACGGTGGCGTTCGGTGCGTACATCGCCAACTGGTTGGCCTGCTGCTCGGTGAGGAAGGTGTTCTCGATCTTGATCAGATCCTTGTGCCCCAGCGCCTTGGAAGGCAGGTTTAGGCCGATGGTGATGCGCTGGTCGGTGGCGGTCAGCTTGAACAGGGTCAGCAGTTTAAAGCCGATTTGCGCCGGGATATGGTCAATCACCGTGCCGCACTTGATGGCTTCTACCTGAAGTTTGTTGTCATGAGTCATGGTCATATCCCCCTTAAAGATCCAGTTCTGCGTTTAACACCAGCGCCAGCAGCGCCTGACGGGCGAAAATACCGTTGCCGGCCTGCTGGAAATAGTAGGCGTACGGCGTTTTGTCGACGTCGATGGTGATCTCGTCGATGCGCGGCAGCGGATGCAGTACCTTCATGTTGTCGCGGGCGCCCTCCAGATCCGCCGCGCGCAGCACGAACTGGGCTTTGACGTTGGCGTATTCGGACGGATCGAGACGTTCCTTCTGCACCCGGGTCATGTACAGAATATCCAGCTGCGGCACCACTTCTTCAATGCTGTTATGCAGACTGTATTGAATGCCTTTTTCTTCCAGCATCGTCAAAATGTAGCCCGGCATCGCCAGTGCGTCCGGCGCGATGAAGAAGAAGCGGTTGCCCTCGAACTTGGCCAGCGCCTGGGTCAACGAATGCACGGTGCGACCGTATTTCAGGTCGCCCACCATGGCGATGTTGATGTTGTTCAGCCGGCCCTGGGTTTCCTGAATGGTGAACAGATCCAGCAGCGTCTGGGTCGGGTGCTGGTTGGCGCCGTCGCCGGCGTTGAGTACCGGAATGCTGCCGGAGAATTCGGCGGCCAGCCGCGCCGCGCCTTCCTGTGGATGACGCATGACGATGGCGTCAACGTAAGTGCCGATCACCGAAATGGTGTCGGCCAGCGTTTCGCCTTTCTTGCCAAGCGACGTATTGCTGCTGTCGGAAAACCCGACCACCGACGCGCCGAGACGCTGGATGGCGGTTTCAAACGACAGGCGGGTACGGGTCGAAGCTTCGAAGAAACAGCTGGCAATCACCTTGTGCTTTAGCAGTTCCGGCTGCGGCTGGGCTTTCAGGCTGGCGGCGGTGCGCAGCACCAGCTCCAAATCCTCACGGCTGAGATCGTTAATAGAGATGATATCTTTGTGATACAGCGGATTGGCCATGCTTCACTCTCCTCGACGAATGCCCGTGGCGCGGGACTGGGTGTTCAGGCAAAAAAAAGCCCCTCAACGAGGGGCTTGATACGATCGGTTCGGCAACAGGAGAAACAACGGCAGGCGGCTGCCGCGAGGCAGGGCGTTTTGTCGAGTATGGCGAACAAAACAGACGTCGTTTTTCATGCTTTCTCCTGGCAAATTGTCGCGCATTATACTCGCGCTTTACGTCACTGCAAGCGCTAAAACGCCGATTTTTGTCATTTGGCAAACGATTGGCTGGCTCGGTTGAGCGTCAGCGCTATGGTGGGAAAAGCAGAGGATAAAGAGGGGATTGGGGTACGGATCGAAACCCGCACCCCATTGCCTTTGCGTGACGCGCCCCGGCAATACGTTTCTGAGCTTAGCTCAAATTTTTAAAAATTCATCCTCTGCCGTTTACAGCGCCTTGCTCAGCGTCGCCACCATCACCGCCTTGATGGTATGCAGCCGGTTTTCCGCCTGATCGAACACCACGCTATGCGCCGATTCAAACACCTCGTCGGTGACCTCCATACCGCCTTGCAGGCCGTACAGCTGCGCCATTTGCTTGCCGAGCGTGGTCTGATCGTCATGGAACGCCGGCAGGCAGTGCAGGAACTTGACGTTCGGGTTGCCGGTCTGGCGCACCATCGCCATATTGACCTGATAAGGTTTCAGCAGCGCGATGCGCTCCTGCCATACTTCTTTTGGCTCACCCATCGACACCCAGACGTCGGTATACAGGAAGTCCACATCCTGCACGCCTTCGGCAATCTCTTCGGTCAGGGTGATTTTGCCGCCGGTCTGCTGGGCCAGTTGCTGGCACTGCGCCACCAGCTCCGCCTGCGGCCAGCAGGCCTTTGGCGCCACCAGACGCAGATCCATGCCTACCAGCGCCGCCGCTTCCAGCAGGGTATTGCCCATATTGTTGCGCGCGTCGCCGAGGTAGGCGAATTTTACCGCCGACAGCGGTTTGCCCGGCAGCTGTTCCTGTACCGTCAGCAGATCGGCCAGCAGCTGGGTCGGGTGGAATTCATTGGTCAGCCCGTTCCATACCGGCACGCCGGCATACTGCGCCAGGGTTTCCACCAGCGCCTGACCGTAACCGCGGTATTGAATACCGTCATACATGCGGCCAAGCACCCGCGCGGTGTCTTTCATCGACTCTTTGTGGCCGATCTGGCTGCCGCTGGGGCCGAGATAGGTGACCTGGGCACCCTGATCAAATGCGGCAACTTCGAAAGAGCATCGTGTGCGGGTAGAGTCTTTTTCGAAGATGAGCGCGATATTCTTGCCTTGCAGATGCCGGACTTCGCGGCCCTGTTTCTTGGCCTGTTTCAAGTCGGCGGACAGCTGCAACAGCGCCTGGATCTCGGCGGGGGTGAAATCCATCAACCTCAAAAAGTGACGACTGTAGAACGGGTTTAGCGTGTTCATCTTCGGGTATCCCTGATGGTTGTATTTGAATTAAAATTCACTTTATATGTATGAATATTCAAATTCAACCCCATTGTAGAAATCTTTGCGGTTTAACGTGGCAGGCGCGTCGACGGTGTGTGAAAATAGAAGCAATGAAAGCCATTTATTGAGGATAGAGACATGGCAAACCGCGAATTGCTGGAAGAACAACGTGAAGAGACCCGTCTGATCATCGAAGAACTGCTGGAAGACGGCAGCGATCCGGATGCGCTCTACACCATCGAGCACCATTTCTCTGCCGAAAAGTTTGAGGTCTTGGAGAAGGCCGCCGTCGAAGCCTTTAAACTGGGCTACGAAGTGACCGACGCCGAAGAGCTGGAAGTGGAAGACGGTTCATTGCTGATGTGCTGCGACGTGATCAGCGAAGTAGGCCTGAATGCCGAGGTGATCGATACCCAGGTGGAACAGCTGGTGGCGCTGGCAGAAAAATGCGGCGTTAACTACGACGGCTGGGGCACCTACTACGAAGATCCGAACGGTGAAGACGGCGATGACGAAGACGATGAAGACGGTGAATTCATCGACGAAGACGACGACGGCAAACGCCATTAATCATTGCTCCCGACGACTCACAAGGGCCGGCGCCAGCCGGCCTTGATAAGCTGACATGACTTACCAATCACTGCTATCCCCGATTTTACAATTCCTGCACTGCGAAACCCCGGATGCCTGGATTGAAACCGCGCGCCGCGCGGAAAACCTGCCGCTGTTGCTGACCGACCATCTGGTATGCGAGCTGAAAGCCGCACAGACCGGCATGTGGCTGATTTGACGCTACGTGGCGGACAAGGAGAGCGGCGATGCGCTGCTGGCCTTGCTGCGGCCGTATGAGGCGTTTGTGCACGAAGCGCAGGGCGTGCCGCAAGCGCTGTTCAAGCAAAGCCAGTTCACCAGGAAGATCCTGCCGAAAAAAACCTCGACCTACGGCCAGGCTCTGGTGGACAGCATGGTGCTGTTGATCAAAGAGGAACTGCATCATTTTTCACAGGTGCTGGAAATCATGCAGTCGCGCGGCATCCGCTACCAAAAGATCACCGCCAGCCGCTACGCCAAGGGGATGATCCGCGAGGTGCGTACCCACGATCCGGCGACCTTGATCGACAAGCTGATCTGCGGTGCTTATATCGAAGCGCGCTCCTGCGAACGCTTTGCCAAACTGGCGCCGCATCTGGACGATGAACTGAACCGTTTTTACGTCTCGCTGTTGCGCTCGGAAGCGCGGCACTACCAGGATTACCTGACGCTGGCGGAGCAGATCGCCGGCGGCGATATCAGCGAGCGGGTGGCGCATTTCGGCCGCGTCGAAGCCGAGCTGATTCAGTCACCGGACGGCGAGTTGCGTTTTCACAGCGGCGTGCCGGCGTAATAACTCAACAGGCGTCTTTCGGCGCCTTGTTAGATTTTGCGAAACTCTCGAATGAGCGTTTCTGCTGCTTCAAAACGCGACGACAGTTTATGCACCGTCTCGCCGAACGGGCAAAAAAATGCCAGTCGGCAGGCATGCGGACTGGCATTGTTGCGATGCTGTTCGCGTTACAGCGTTTTCAGCATCGTCACTTCGCAATCACCGTGGCCGGTGTTGCCCATCGGCCGATCGATGTGTTCAAAACCGAGGTGCTGGTATAGCCCGATAGCCTGCGTCAGGCTGGCGGTGGTTTCCAGATAACAGCGGCGGAACCCTTGCTGGCGGGCGAACTCCAGCGCCTGCAGCGCCAGCCGTTTGGCCAGACCCTGACCGCGCAACAGCGGCAGAAAATACATTTTCTGCAGTTCGCATACGTCATCTTCGCCGCCTTGCAACGGTGCAACACCGCCGCCACCGGCAATCTTGCCGTCGACTTCTACCACCCAGTAAGCGCTGCGCGGCAGGCTGTAGAGCTGATACAGCGCGTCCAGGTTGGGATCGGCAACGGTATAGCCCTTATCCGCGGTCAGGCCGTGCTCGGCGGAGACCTCGCGGATCACATGAGCAATAGCGGCGTTGTCTTCTACCGCTATTGGGCGCACCAGCAGGCGCACGGGGGTTGCGATTGTCATGTGTTTACTCACTCGCCAAATAAAAAAACGTCTTTTTATTGCAGCTAAAAACGCGTCGGGGTTTGATTTCCCAACGGCGTCCTTGCTGCATTGTTAATGTGTAATAGCACTTATTCCCGGCGGGATGCAATGCCTATAAAAAAACAGCGGGCTGTTAACCCGCTGTCTGATAGGCATCGCTGCCGGTGTGAGCCAGCAATTACAGCGCGGCGATGGTCGCCTGCTGTTCTTGCAGCTTCACTTTGCCTTCTTTGCAGGCCGCCAGACGATCGCGCTCTTTAGCCACCACCGCTTCCGGTGCGCGGGCCACAAAACCTTCATTGGCCAGCTTGCCTTCGATAGCGGCGATCTCGCCGTCCAGCTTGGCCATTTCCTTGGTCAGGCGCGCAATTTCCGCGTCCTTGTCAATGAAACCGGCCATTGGGATCAGCAGCTCGGCGCCGTCCACCAGTTTGGTGACCGATACCGGGCCTTTTTCGCCCGCCGGCAGCAGCGTGATGGATTGCAGACGTGCCAGTTTTTCGATGAAGCTCTGGTTGTCCTGCACCCGGCGCTGAGCGTCGCCGTTGGCGTTACGCAGCAGCACTTCCAGCTGTTTGCTTGGCGCGATGTTCATTTCGGCGCGAATGTTGCGCACCGCGGTGATCGCCTGCTTGATCCACTCCAGATCCGCCAGCGCCTGCGCGTCTTCCAGCGCGGCGTCGTAGGCCGGGAACGGCTGCAGCATGATGGTATCGGCGCTGATGCCTTTGATCTGTTTAACCCGTTGCCAGATGGTTTCGGTGATAAACGGAATGATCGGATGCGCCAGACGCAGCAGCGCTTCCAGCACGGTGATCAGCGTATGGCGGGTGCCGCGGCGTTCCGCTTCGCTGCCGTTGCTGACGATCGGCTTGGTCAGCTCCAGATACCAGTCGCAGAACTGGTTCCAGGTGAACTCGTACAGGATGCCGGCCGCGATATCAAAGCGGTAGTTGTCCAGCGCTTCGCGGTAGGCTTTCACCGTGCGGTTGAATTCCGCCAGGATCCAGCGATCCGCCAGCGACAGCTGTTTTTCGCCGCCGTTGAAGCCGCAATCCTGATCTTCGGCGTTCATCAGCACGAAACGGCTGGCGTTCCACAGTTTGTTACAGAAGTTGCGGTAACCTTCCAGACGCTTCATGTCCCAGTTGATGTCGCGACCGGTAGAGGCCAGCGCCGCCAGGGTGAAGCGCAGGGCGTCGGTGCCGTGCGGCTCGATGCCGTTCGGGAACTGCTTTTCGGTACGCTTGCGGATTTTTTCCGCCAGCTGTGGCTGCATCATGTTGCCGGTGCGTTTTTCCAGCAGGTCTTCCAGCGAAATACCGTCCACCATGTCCAGCGGGTCGATCACGTTGCCTTTGGACTTGGACATTTTCTGCCCTTCGTCGTCGCGGATCAGGCCGGTCATGTACACGGTGTGGAATGGCACCTGCGGTTTGCCGTCTTCATCCTTGATAAAGTGCATGGTCAGCATGATCATGCGGGCAATCCAGAAGAAGATGATGTCGAAGCCGCTGACCATCACGCTGGTTGGGTGGAAGGTTTTCAGCGCGTCGGTCTGCTCTGGCCAACCCAGGGTGGAGAAGGTCCACAGGCCGGAGGAGAACCAGGTGTCCAGCACGTCTTCGTCCTGGTTCAACGCCACCTCGGCGCCCAGGTTGTTGTCGCGACGTACTTCGTCTTCGGTACGGCCGACGTAGACCTTGCCGTTGGCGTCATACCAGGCCGGAATACGGTGACCCCACCACAGCTGACGAGAAATACACCAGTCCTGAATGTCGCGCATCCAGCTGAAGTACATGTTTTCGTACTGCTTTGGCACGAACTGGATATCACCTTGTTCAACCGCTTCTACCGCCACTTTGGCCAGCGGTGCGGTGCGCACGTACCATTGGTCGGTGAGCATCGGTTCGATCACCACGCCGCCGCGGTCACCGTAAGGCACCGTCAGGTCGTGCGGTTTGATCTCGTCCAGCAGGCCGAGCTCGTCAAAGGCGGCAACCACCGCCTTGCGCGCGGCAAAACGCTCCAGGCCACGGAACTGCGCCGGGATCTCGTTGCAATAGTCGCTGCAGGCTTCGCCGAGGGTGTTGAACACTTCTGCTTCCTGGCGGATATCGCCGTCGAAGGTCAGAATGTTGATCATCGGCAGGCCGTGACGTTTGCCCACTTCATAGTCGTTGAAATCGTGCGCCGGGGTGATCTTCACGCAGCCGGTGCCTTTTTCCATGTCGGCGTGCTCGTCACCGACGATGCGGATGCGGCGGCCGACCAGTGGCAGAATGATTTCCTTGCCGATCAGATCCTTGTAACGTGGATCTTCCGGGTTGACCGCCACGCCGGTGTCGCCCAGTACGGTTTCCGGGCGGGTAGTGGCGACGATCAGGTAATCTTTGCCTTCGGCGGTTTTAGCGCCGTCGGCCAGCGGATAACGCAGATGCCACATCGACCCTTTGGACTCGCGGTTTTCCACTTCCAGATCGGAGATGGCGGTGCGCAGTTTCGGATCCCAGTTCACCAGGCGCTTGCCGCGGTAGATCAGATCTTCTTTGTACAGGCGGACAAACACTTCTTTCACCGCGTTGGACAGGCCGTCGTCCATGGTGAAACGCTCGCGCTCCCAGTCCACGGAGTTGCCGAGGCGACGCATCTGGCGGGTGATGGTGCCACCGGATTCGGCCTTCCACTGCCAGATTTTGTCGATGAACGCGTCGCGGCCGTAGTCATGGCGGGTTTTGCCTTCTTCCGCCGCTATTTTGCGCTCCACCACCATCTGGGTGGCGATGCCGGCGTGGTCGGTACCTGCCTGCCACAGGGTGTTTTTACCCTGCATGCGCTGGTAGCGGATCATGGTGTCCATGATGGTCTGCTGGAAGGCGTGACCCATGTGCAGGCTGCCGGTGACGTTCGGCGGCGGGATCATGATGCAGAAGCTTTCCTGGCTGGTATCGCCATTCGGCTTGAAGTAACCCTGACTCTCCCAATGGTCGTACAGCTTCTGTTCGATTTGGGAAGGATCGTATGCGGTATCGAGCTGACTGTTTGTCTTTTCCATTTTATTTCGTAATTCAGTGAGTTGGCGGCGTTGCCGTGGTCAAGTGGAAGCCGACGCTGCGATAGGCTTTGTATCGGTCGCGCGCCAACTGTTTCAAGGTTTCTTCGTAAGGCACAAAGTCTACCACTTCATGGAAAGCAGTAGCAAAATCTGCAAACTGCGGCAGCAGGGCGATCAGCAGATCGCGTGGCGCATTACCGCGTTTTGCCGGCCAGCACAGCTCGACCGGCGCGCCGTAATGCGGCCCTTCACCCGCCAGGTTGTGTGGCACGAACTGATGCGGATCGCGCTGCCACAGCGCTTCGTCCAGCCGCTGCGCCTGTTCCTGGTTTTCGCAGGCAATCAGCACGCGCTTTCCGGCACGAAAGCCGTTGGCGGCCACGTCGCAGGCCACGGCTTCATGCGCACTGAGCGCGCCGACGGGCTGGTCGGTTTCGAGGAGGTAAAACGTTGCCTGCTTGATCATCTGATTCACCGCTGCCGATAAAAAAACAGGGCACAACGTAGTGGTTGCGCCCTTTTGGGATGGAGCAGGTAGCCCTGCTCCTTCGCTGCTGAGAGGATTATATACCCATAGGTTTCAAGTTGCAGCCAACGGCGCGGCTTGAAAGGTGTCGGGCATTTAATCGTCGCCGTTCAGCCCCGCACGGTTGAGCAGGAACTGCGACAGCAGCGCGACCGGACGGCCGGTCGCCCCCTTGGCCTTGCCGGAGCGCCAGGCGGTGCCGGCGATGTCCAGATGCGCCCAGCTGTACTTGCGGGTAAAGCGCGACAGGAAGCAGGCTGCGGTAATTGCCCCGCCCGGACGGCCGCCAATGTTCGCCATATCGGCAAAGTTGGAGTCCAGTTGCTCGTAGTATTCGTCGGCCATCGGCAGACGCCACGCGCGATCGCCGGCCTGTTCGGACGCGCCGATCAGCTCATGCGCCAGCGGGTTGTGGTTCGACATCAGCCCGGTGATGTGGTGGCCCAGCGCAATCACGCAGGCACCGGTCAGGGTGGCGATGTCAATCACCAGCTCCGGCTCGAAGCGCTCGACGTAGGTCAGGGTGTCGCACAGCACCAGACGGCCTTCGGCGTCGGTGTTCAGCACTTCCACCGTCTGGCCGGACATGGTGGTCAGCACGTCGCCCGGACGGTAGGCGCGCCCGCCCGGCATGTTTTCACAGCCGGCCAGTACGCCGATCACGTTCAGCGGCAGGTTGAGTTCCGCCACCACGCGCATCACGCCGTAGACCGTGGCCGCGCCGCACATGTCGTACTTCATTTCGTCCATGCCGTCGGCGGGTTTGATCGAAATGCCGCCGGAATCGAAGGTCAGACCCTTGCCCACCAGCACGATAGGCTTAGCGTCCGGGTTCGGGTTGCCCTTATATTCCATTACCGACATCAATGATTCGTTCTGCGAACCGGCACCGACCGCCAGATAGGCGTTCATGCCCAGCTCTTTCATCTGCTGTTCGCCAATCACCCGGGTGGTGACGTTGGTGCTGAAGGCGTCGGCCAACTGCCGCGCCTGCGACGCCAGATAGCCGGCGTTACAGATGTTCGGCGGCATATTGCCGAGATCCTTCGCCGCCTTGATGCCGGAAGCGATCGCCAGGCCGTGCTGGATGGCGCGTTCGCCGCTGGTCAGTTCGCGACGGGTCGGTACGTTGAACACCATTTTGCGCAGTGGACGACGTGGCTCCACTTTGTTGCTTTTCAGCTGATCGAAGGTGTAGAGCGTTTCTTTGGCGGTTTCCACCGCCTGACGCACCTTCCAGTAGGTGTTGCGGCCTTTTACGTGCAGCTCGGTGAGGAAACACACCGCTTCCATCGAGCCGGTATCGTTGAGGGTATTGATGGTTTTCTGAATCACCTGTTTGTATTGGCGTTCATCGAGCTCGCGCTCTTTGCCACAGCCGATCAACAGGATGCGCTCGGAGAGAATGTTTGGCACGTGGTGCAGCAGCAGGGTCTGACCGACCTTGCCCTCAAGTTCGCCACGGCGTAACAGAGCGCTGATATAACCATCACTGATTTTGTCGAGTTGTTCTGCGATAGGGGACAGGCGGCGCGGTTCGAAAACGCCGACTACAATACAGGCACTGCGCTGTTTTTCCGGGCTACCGCTTTTTACACTGAACTCCATGCACTCTCCTGAATCTTAAAGACAAAGGCGGACGCTACGGCTAGAATGACCCACTCCGTAACGATCTCCCGCCAATGAGTTAACTAAAGTATGTTAACCTTTACGGCGTAAATTGTTCTGTTTTGGCGACTATAGGTTTGTTCCTATAGGGCACCCAAACGGCTTGATGTTCTAATACTATTTTAGCTGTGAAGGTTGCCATATGATGAGAATAAATGGCGGATTAGCGAAGAAACTATCGATTTTCCTGCAAAAAGACAAGTTTTCACAGGCGTAATAAGCGTGATCATCATTAGATATCTGGTACGGGAAACGCTCAAGAGCCAAATCGCGATCCTGTTCATCCTGCTCCTGATCTTCTTTTGTCAGAACCTGGTCAGGGTGTTAGGGGACGCGGTGGACGGCGATGTCCCGACAAATTTGGTTTTATCTTTGCTCGCATTAGGTGTGCCGAAGATGGCGCAGCTAATCCTCCCATTAAGCCTGTTTCTCGGCTTGTTGATGACGCTTGGGCGTTTGTATACCGAAAGCGAAATCACGGTGATGCACGCCTGCGGTCTGGGCAAGCGCACGCTGATTATTGCCGCCATGGTGCTGGCGCTGCTCACCTCGCTGGTTGCCGCCGCCAACGTCTTCTGGATTGGGCCGTGGGCCTCCAGCCATCAGGATGAAGTGATCGCCGAAGCCAAGGCCAACCCGAGCATTGCCGGGCTGGCGGAAGGGCAGTTCCAGCCGTCGCAGGACGGTAACGCGGTGCTGTTCGTCGGCAACGTGAAAGGCAACACCTTCAACAACGTGTTCCTGGCGCAGCTGCGGCCGAACGGCAACCAGCGCCCGTCGGTGGTGGTGGCGGAACATGGCCAGATCAACCAGATGAAAGACGGCTCGCAGGTGGTGACGCTCGACAAGGGCACCCGCTTTGAGGGCACAGCGCTGCTGCGCGACTTCCGCATTACCGACTTTAGCGATTACAAGGCGGTGGTCGGCCACCGTGCGGTGGCGATGGACAACACTCAGGCCGAACAGATGTCGATGCGCACCCTGTGGCAGTCCGACGATCAGGAAGCGCGCGCCGAGTTTCACTGGCGCCTGACGCTGGTGGTGTCGGTGGTGCTGATGGCGCTGCTGGTGGTGCCGCTGAGCGTGGTCAATCCGCGTCAGGGACGGGTGCTGAGCATGCTGCCAGCGATCCTGCTGTACCTGATTTTCTTCCTGCTGCAGACCTCGCTGCGCTCTAACGCCGGCAAGGGCAAGCTGGATCCGATGCTGTGGATCTGGCTGGTGAACGCGGTGTACTTTGCCATCGCGCTGGCATTGAACCTGTGGGATACCGTGCCGATGCGCAAGCTGCGCGCACGCCTGAGAGGAGCAGCCTGATGTTTGGCGTATTAGACCGTTATATCGGTAAAACCATCTTCAACACCATCATCATGACGCTGTTCATGCTGGTGTCGCTGTCCGGCATCATCAAGTTTGTCGATCAGCTGCGCAAAGTCGGCCAGGGCGAATATTCCGCCCTGGGCGCCGGCATGTATACCCTGCTTAGCGTGCCAAAGGACGTGGAGATCTTCTTCCCGATGGCGGCGCTGCTGGGTGCACTGCTCGGGCTGGGCCAGTTGGCGACGCGCAGCGAACTGGTGGTAATGCAGGCTTCCGGCTTTACCCGCCTGCAAATCGCCGGCTCGGTGATGAAAACCGCCATTCCGCTGGTGCTGCTGACTATGGCGATCGGCGAATGGGTCGCGCCGCAGGGCGAGCAGATGGCGCGTAACTACCGTGCGCAGCAAATGTACGGCGGTTCGCTGCTGTCGACCAAAAACGGCCTGTGGGCGAAGGACGGCAACGACTTTATCTACATCGAACGGGTCGCAGGCGAGAACGAACTGTCCGGCGTCAATATCTACCACTTCAACGATCGTCGTCGGCTGGAAACGGTGCGCTATGCCGCCACCGCCACCTTTGAAGACGGCGCCTGGCAGCTGTCGCAGGTAGACACCTCGGATCTGACCAACGAAAAACAGGTGACCGGTACCCAGACGCTGACCGGAGTATGGAAAACCAACCTGACGCCGGACAAGCTCGGCGTGGTGGCGCTGGACCCGGATTCGCTGTCGATCAGCGGTCTGCATAACTACGTGAAGTACCTCAAGCAGAGCGGCCAGGAAGCCAGCCGCTACCAACTGAACATGTGGAGCAAAATCTTCTCGCCGCTGTCGGTGGCGGTGATGATGCTGATGGCGCTGTCGTTCATCTTCGGGCCGCTGCGCAGCGTGCCGATGGGGATGCGGGTGGTCACCGGCATCAGCTTCGGCTTCCTGTTCTACGTGATGGACCAGATCTTTGGCCCGCTAAGCCTGGTGTACAATATGCCGCCGGTGCTCGGTGCGCTGTTGCCAAGCCTGCTGTTCCTGCTGATCAGCGTGTATCTGCTGCTCAAGCGCAGATAATCCGCTGTGCCGGCCCCGCGACATCGAGGGGCCGGATCCCTGCCTGCGGCGCCTGGCGCCGTTACATCAGCCAATCCAGCACCAGCACCCCGACCAGGCTGATGGCCCAGGCGATGGTGGTCGGCACCGACCACACCATGATCTGCTGTTTGACCTCCTTGATGCCCATCATACGGTTCACCACCCAGAACATACTGTCGTTGAAATAGCTAAAGAACAGCGCCCCGAGCGTAGCCGCCTGCGCCGCCGCCAACATGTTGATGCCCGGCAGTTGGCTGACGATCGGCGCCGAAATCGAGGCGGCGGTGATCATCGCCACGGTGCCGGAACCCTGAATCAGGCGCACCAGCGTGGCGATAACAAACGGGATCAGGATCGGCGACAGCGGCAGGCTGGCGACGTGCTGTGCCAGCAGATTGCCGGTGCCGCTTTCGCGCAGTACCGCCCCCAGCGCGCCACCGGCGCCGGTCACCAGCAGAATGATCCCCGCCGATTGCAATCCTTCTTCCAGCCGTTCCAGCGTTTGCTGCTTGTCGACCTTTGGCATCAAGGTGGCGACCGCCAGCAACACGCTGATCGCCAGCGCAATCACCGGCGAACCGAGGAAGGCGAAAACCTGTCCCCACAGGCTGCCGTCCAGCCCGCTGAAGCTGGCGGTCTTCGCCAGCATGCTATTCACCGCGTTGATGAATATCAGCGCAATGGGCGTGACGATCGGCAGCAGCGACAGCAGCAGGCCCGGCAGCGGTTTGGCGGCCTTGGCTGCCAGATAGTCCTGATGGGCGGCGTGCAGATCCAGCGGCGGCTCATCGTCCGGCTGCAGTGCAAATTCCGGGTATTTGCTGCCCAGCCAGCGCGCATAGAGCACGATGCCGATCACGCACGGAATGGCCAGAATCAGCCCTGCCAGCATCATCGCACCGATATCCACGCCGAAGATGCCCGCTACCCCCAGCGGCCCCGGCGTCGGCGGCACCGCATGGTGAGTGAGGATCAGCCCGCCGGCTAACGCCACGCCGAGCGTCAGCAGATTGCGCTGCCCCTTTTTGGCCAACGCCTTCACCAGCGGATAGAGGATCACGAATGCCGAATCAACGAAGATCGGGATACTGACGATATAGCCGGTAATCGCCAGCGCCCACTCTTCGCGCTTTTTGCCCAGCCATTTGATAAAGCTGTAGGCGATCTGCTCCGCCGCGCCGGAGACTTCCAGCACCCGGCCCATCATCACCCCCAGACCGATAACGATACCGATACTGCCGAGCGTCGAGCCAAAGCCCTTGGTGATGGTATCAATGGTTTGCACCGCGCTGAGGCCGCCGGACAGCCCGGCGATCGAGGCGGCAATCAGCATGGCGATCAGCGCGTGCACCCGAGTGCGCAGCACCAGAAACACCAGCACGAACACCGCCACCGCCAGCCCGATAATTGGAATATATAATTCCATAATCAGTTCCCACCCTGCTGTTGTTCGCGCATAAAGGCGCGGATCGCTTGCTGGAAGTTTTCGTCGGCGACGAAGCCCATGGCCAGCGCGCGGCGTACGTCGAAGTTGCCCGGCCAACTGGCAACGATGCGGTTTATCGCCTCATTGGCCTCAAAGCGCACCAGGCCGCTGACCTGCTCGCCGGCCACCTCGCGCAGCGCATCCAGCATCTGCTGCACGCGCACGCTGATGCCCGGCAGGTTGACGGTGCGCGCGGTGCCGAACGCCTCGGCAGGCAACGTGGCGGCGTGGATAAAGTTGCGCACCACGCTGGCCGGGCTGGATAGCCACAGCGCCAGATCCGGTGACACCGGACACACCGCCGGTTCGCCGTGCAGCGGTTCGCGGATTATGCCGCTGGCGAACGACGAGGCCGCCTGATTCGGCTTACCCGGCCGCACGCTGATGGTTGGCAGGCGCAGCACGCGACCGTCGACAAAGCCCTTGCGCGCGTAGTCGTTAATCAACAGCTCGCACATCGCCTTTTGCGTACCGTAAGAGGATTGCGGCGTGACCGCGCAGCCGTCATCGATCAGCGCCGGCAGTTGCCCGCCGAACACCGCCAACGAACTGGTGAAGATAAATTTCATCGCCGGTGCCTTGCGGCGTGCGGCCTCCAGCAGTTGCCGGGTGGCGTCGAAGTTGACCTGCATACCGAGATCGAAATCGCTTTCGGCGTGGCTGCTGACGATGGCCGCCAGATGGAACAGCACGCCGCATTCGGCGTCGATCAGTGCCTCCGCGGCCTGCGGCTGGCTGAGATCGAGTGCGACACAGCTGACGCGCGGATCGTCCAGCGGCGAGCGCGGCAGGTGGATGTCTGCCAGTATCAGTTGATCAAAACTCAGGGTGTGCTGGCCTTGCAGCAGAGCGGTGGCCAGGCGCTGACCCAAAAATCCGGCACCGCCGGTGATGATGATTTTCATGTGTTATTCCTTGCCAAGCGTTGTGATTAGAGTTGGACGTTGTGCAGCCGCAGGCCGCGTTCTTTGAGCTGTTGTTGTGCCGCTGGCGCCAGCGCGGCATCGCAGATGATGTCGTTCAGCGCTTCCAGCGGGCAGACGCGGAACATGCCGTACTTGCCGTATTTGCTGCTGTCGGAGACCAATACCCGACGGCGGGCGACCTCCAGCAGCGCCTGCTTCACCAGCACTTTTTCTTCGTGCGGGGTCGACAGCCCGTGCTCCAGATCCCACGAACTGGTGCTGATGAACGCCACGTCGATGTTCAGCGTGCGCAGCAGCATCGCGGCGCTGTTGCCGACGCAGGAATAATTGCGCTGATCCACCAGCCCGCCGGTGTGGAACAGGCTGAGCTGCGGGCGGTTCATCAGGTGCTGGATAATGGAAAAATCGTTGGTGACCACCGTCAGGTTGAAACGCTCCGCCAGATTGCGGGCGATTTCATAGGTGGTGGTGCCAGCATCCAGATAGACCACCTGGCCATCCTCCACCAGCGTGGCGGCATACTTGCCGATGGCGCGCTTGTGGCGGTGGTGCAACTGGGCCTTTTCGTTGTAGGCCAGTTCCTGGCGCAGCGTGTCGCTCAGCCGCACGCCGCCGCTGACGCTGACCACTTTGCCTTCTTCTTCCAGCACGCGGACGTCGCGCCGCACCGTCATATGGGAGACGCTCATCAGCTCCGCCAGGGCGACGATGGGCACCAACTGGTATTCATGCACATAGCGATAGATAAAATCACGGCGTTCGGACGGGATCATGTTTGCTCCTCAGGCACTGGCGGCAGGCCGTCGCCGTGGCTGTTATTTTTTGTTATCACCAGAAATATTTGACGATTTGATTTAACAAGTAAGCGATAGTGGTCACAATTGCGGCGCGGAGAGAATGTGATGGTTGTCTGTTTAATGATTTGAATTAAATAAATTTATTCTGATATGGCGGGCAATGGGCAGTGAACAGCCGCCTGTGATAAATAATGTGACGTATAACAAGCTTTGTGAGCGGACGAGCAGGCGGGCAGGGCGGGATGGTAGGGCGACAGTGACGAGACGTGCGAGCCAGGGCATGCGCCGCCGTTTTTTTCAGCACTTAACTCATTGAAGCCATGATAACTATTGCACGGCGATCGCTGGTAGGTATAATACACCCGTTTTCCGCATACTACTTCAGTGCCGAAGTGGCGAAATCGGTAGACGCAGTTGATTCAAAATCAACCGTAGAGATACGTGCCGGTTCGAGTCCGGCCTTCGGCACCATTAGTAAGCGCGCGAACAAGAAGCCACCGAGAGGTGGTTTTTTTGTGTCTAAAATTCAGTAGCTACCCACCTTTTCGCTATATTAACTCTCTCAAGGTCAACCGACTTCAACGTACATCTACCAACAGATGTTGGTATAGATGATGGTATTTCCGGTTCGATAATGCTTGTACCCGTACAGAGCCCCTAAAAGGATGCCCATCATGGCTCTGAGTGATGTGAAAGTTCGTTCGGCTACCTGAAGCAAAAGCCTATAAGCTGACTGACGGTGAAGGCATGGTTTTGCTGGTTCACCCTAACGGTTCGAAATATTGGCGGCTACGTTATCGCTTTGGTGGCAAAGAGAAGATGCTGGCGCTGGGGAAATACCCTGAAGTTTCGCTGGCAGATGCCCGGGCACGCCGGGATGAAGCCCGTAAGCTGTTAGCTAACGGCGTCGATTCTAGTGAAAACAAGAAAGCCGTTAAGGTAGAGCAGGAGCAAGAGGCAATAACGTTTGAAGTGGTTGCCATAGAATGGCACGCCAGTAATCAGAAATGGTCGACATCGCATAGCGCTCGTGTATTGAAAAACCTCGAAGATAATCTCTTTGCTGCTATCGGTAAGCGGAATATTGCAGAACTGAAGACGCGAGATCTGCTTGTATCCATCAAAGCAGTCGAGTCGTTCGGGCGTCTCGAAGTTGCGGCTCGTTTGCAACAGCGAACTACCGCGATTATGCGCTTTGCCGTTCAGAGCGGTTTAATCGACTACAATCCCGCTCAAGAGATTGCCGGTGCAGTTGCTACGGCGAAAAGACAGCACCGTGCGGCTCTGGAGCTTAATCGCATTCCTGAATTGCTTCACCGCATTGATCATTACTCCGGCAGGCCGTTAACTCGACTGGCTGTCGAACTCACGTTGTTAGTTTTCATCCGTTCAAGCGAACTGCGCTTTGCCCGTTGGTCAGAAGTGGATTTTGATACTGCCATGTGGACGATTCCGGGTGAGCGTGAACCGTTGGAAGGTGTTAAGCATTCTCAACGTGGTTCAAAGATGCGGACGCCCCATCTTGTTCCCTTATCGAGTCAGGCCTTAGCTATTCTGGAAAAGATCAAAAGCATGAATGGGAACCTAGAGCTGATCTTCGTTGGCGATCACGATCCGCGTAAGCCGATGAGTGAGAACACGGTTAACAAGGCCTTGCGTGTGATGGGTTACGATACGAAGGTTGAGGTTTGCGGGCATGGTTTCAGGACGATGGCGTGTAGTTCACTTATTGAATCAGGATTGTGGTCGAGGGATGCAGTGGAACGGCAGATGAGCCATATGGAACGTAACTCAGTACGTGCGGCTTACATTCATAAGGCCGAACATATTGATGAGCGGCGACTGATGCTGCAGTGGTGGGCTGATTTTTTGGATGTGAATAGGGAAAGAGAAGTTAGTCCTTATGACTTTGGCAAGTAGTCTAATTTCTGATGCTTTCTATGTTCGAATTTGAAAAGCCTGCTTGAACTATAACCCATACTTTTTTATAACTGTATTATTCTGGCGACTCAGAGGTGCACTATGAAAACTTTCGATACCCAACTTGCGATGAGCATTGTATCGCACTCAACGGGAGGTTTTAGTTATGACACCCTCGCTAGGGCTCTGATTTCTAAGAATAAAAATGAAAGCCCTGACATCCTTCTTGAATCATGTCGAGACTTTTGTTTATCCCTTGAAGAAAAAGGCATTTTGAGACGATGCCAAAGATGTTCTCATTCTCAAGATGAGTATTTCGAGTATATTCCTCACTAACATCAGTCCCTGAAAAAATTTTCAGGGACTGATAACTCCGTTCTTGTCATCCCCTTTTTTCTCCTGTAGCTTGTGTAACACGATTCTGGGGGGCGATTGTGAGCAACATCAACTTAATAACAACATGTACAAACGGCAAACACTACGGTAGTAGGGATATATTGAGTCTGAGTCAATTTTCATCAGGCCGAACCCCTTCAAATGTGCTCGTGAATTCTTGGTGTAATGCCCTGAATGAAGCTATTTCTGCATCTGCAACTGTATGTGCAGAGGATCTTTATAAAGGTGGGCACTGGGCGACGGCTAAAGCTATCTTAGATGATTATCCTATTGATTTATGGATCCTTTCTGCTGGTTTAGGACTCCTCCACCACAAAGACAACGTAGTACCTTATAAAGCGACCTTTGCCGTTGGATATGACGAATCAATACCTTTGTATTCTCAAGAATATGTAGGGAAAAATTTTCATAGAACATGGTGGAAAGAAATAACCAATAGATCTATTTTTAAATCTAAGCATCCTACATCTATTGTAGAGTTAATGAAAAAAAGAAAAAAAGATTATTATATTGTCTGTGGCTCTCCAGATTATATTAATGCAATTGAACTGGATATCATTAATGGTCTTGAGTATTTGGTTGATGCAAAAAAACAACTCCTTATTATAACTTCCAAAAAAATCAACGGTAGGCTGACTTCATACCTTTTCAAAACCAACCAAAATATGGCTCAGTGGCTGAGATGTAATATGCTTATGCTTAATATCAGCATGGCAAAATACATTGTGAAGGAATTTACGTCAAAACAACTCAATGATTTAAATGAGTTATCTCAAAAGTTAATAGAAGAACTCAAGGAGTTACCTGAGCGTGAAGTGAAAAAAGGAATTCGTCGTAGCCCGGAGGAAGTTAAGTCTTTCATTTTAAAGATTATGGAAAAAAATCCTAGTTTAAGTGCAACACATGCGTTGCGTGAATTTCGTGACTCGGGAAATTCATTTGAGGAAAAACGTTTTCGGGCTGAATTTAAAGCCCTGAGAGAGGCTAAACCTTAATGCTACTTACTTGGGTTTCATGGTAGAATCCCCCGTTTTTTGAGGCTTTGCAGTGGCGTCACAGGAGAGTAAGTTGTCGAAGCTAAAGTATTTTTTCCCTGATAGTCAGGATTTTATCGATCCCAGTTTCGACTTCTTCCGCGAAACGCGTAACGAACATCGCGTGCGTCAACGTGACGATCATTATCCGCATGAGGTTTTTCCTCATCCTTACGATGGTATGCTGGTTTCTAAAGCTGTAGTAGATGGTCTTGGCGGTGGTGAGAGCAAATATACCCGTGCCCAGCGTTTGCGTTATTTTCGTAATGGAATGAAGCACTTTTTCCGTCTGCCGGAAAATATGGAAACGATGGGTGATTGCGGAGCCTTCACCTATGTTAACCAGGACGTCCCGCCATACCGTGTGGAAGAGGTGATTGAGTTCTACGAAACTTCCCGCTTTAACCATGGCGTTTCTCTCGATCACATCGTCTTTGGCTATGAGAAGCCAGGTGAAGTATTCAGTGGCGAAGTATTATCTGAGTGTCGCCGACGCCAGGATATCACGCTGACCTTGGCTCAAGAGTTTTTAAACAAGTCTCAAAAGTCCTGTTTTACTGCCTTTGGCGTTGCACATGGATGGAGCAAAACCTCCTACCGTCAGTCTGTAGAGGCTCTGCTGGCCATGGGATACAAAAATATCACCATGGGGGGGATGGTGCCGTTGAAAACGGCGCAGATCCTTGAGACTCTCGAAGAGATTAAGCCGTTGCTGAAAAGTGATACGCGTGTTCACTTGCTTGGCATTGCCCGTCCAGAAAGTTTCGCAGACTTTATCAAGTTTGGTGTGACCAGTATTGACTCGACCACACCGCTGCAGCAGGCCTTCAAAGATCGGAAAAACAACTATCATACGCCTGATGGCCCGGCCTATACCGCTGTGCGTGTCCCTCAGTTTGATGCGAATCCAAGTTTGAGTCGCAAAATAAAATCTGGCGTGATTGATCAGGATATTGCACGGCATCTAGAAAAGGATGCCATGAATGCCCTGTTCGAATACGATAAAGGGGCTTTGTCCCTTGAGAAGACTCTTGATGCAGTCCTGGCTTATGAACGCCTGCATTCGGGGGAAAAAGAGGCTGACAAAATCCGTGCGGATTATGAGCGTACGCTGGGAGAACGTCCATGGAAACAATGCCAGTGTAATATTTGCCAGGCCATCGGTATTAACGTCATCATTTTCCGCGGAGCAGAACGTAACCGTCGCCGCGGTTTCCATAATATTCAGGTGTTGTACAACCGTTTACAGCACACATTGTCATTACGCTCAGAGGAACTGTCATGAGTGAATATCGTGTTCCCGCCCTGCGAATCCGACAGGGTGAGGAGAGGCAACTCTATAGCCTTGCGATAGAAGGTAAACAGATCAGCAAAATTGCAGCGATTTCGCGTATTCGTCGCGGCGAAGAGAGTTTGGTTGGTTATCAGCGTCCAGAAGTACGTAACCATATTCGTGAAATTCAGCGCTACATTGAGAGCGCAAATCCGATGATACCAAACCCGGTGATTATCGCTTTTGATAGGCGTGTGCGTTTTGAACCGCTTACAGATAATAGCGACATGGGGCATCTAGTGATACCTTTCTCCGAAGAGAAGGATTTTGAGAAGCCTGGGTTTATTGTGGATGGTCAACAACGTACCGCTGCTTTGCGGGATGCGGAAATTGACTCGTTTATGATGCCGGTATCCGCATTTATAGCCAATGACGCGGAAGAACAGCGCGAACAGTTTATGTTGGTTAACTCCACAAAACCGTTGCCAAAAACGTTGTTATACGAACTGGCACCGCATACCCACGGCCGTCTGCCATCCGATCTGCAAATGCGTAAGTTTCCTTCACTGCTGACTCAACGACTGAACTTCGGCGAAGGTCCACTTGCGGGGCGCATCAAAACGGCGACCAATCCTGATGGTGTTATTGCTGACAACTCGATGATCAAAATGATCGATGCCAGTCTTCGTGAGGGGGCTTTGTATCGCTTCCGTGATCCGGCGACAGGGTTTGGGGATGAAGGGAAGATGGTGAAACTGCTGAATAACTTTTGGTCGGCTGTGGAAACCGTATTTACTGATGACTGGGATAAGAAGCCTCGTTATTCCCGCTTGTTACATGGCGTAGGTATTCTTGCGCTTGGCAGCTTGATGGATGAAATCGATCATGTACATCAGGACTATAAAGGTGAACCAGGTTGGACTGAGATCCCTTCCTATACTCGTTTTGTTGAAGAGCTAAACCGAATTAAGCCGCTTTGCGCATGGAGTAGTGGGGTATGGAACTTCGGCACGGATGTTGATGGTCAGCCTACCGTCCGTAAATGGAATGAACTGCAGAACCTGTCGAAAGATATCTCATTAGTGACGGATTATCTGGTCACGAGTTATATCAAAGCAGCGAACGCTAATATATAAAAAAAGGGGCATTTGCCCCTTTTTTATGCCACTACTGCTGAACATGCGCAATAAACGCGTTCAGCATTGACCCCGCACCTTTACCTGTCGGATAGATTAAATCTTTGCGCTGCGCTGAGACCGCGTAGAAGGCTTGATGAGTGGCACTGCCCGCTGAAAATATGAAGTAATCAGCCTGTTTCGCTTGATTAACCAGCTTGTCGGTTGCCGTGTGTGCATGGCAGGTTTCAACTCTGATCCCGGAGAACAGCGTTTCCAGCATCTGTTTCGCGCGTCTTGCCGCGCCTTCTGTCAGGCTATAAATCGCTACTCTGGTTCCGGATAAATCTGGTAACTCATCTTCTGTATTTACCGTACCGCTATCCTTCTCAGCCGGAAATACGCTCTCTGCACCTTCCCCTAGCACGTCTGTCGCCAAGTTGCGCATAACGGTACGAGTAGTCGTATCCAGCCGTGCCCATATTCCGCCCACAAAAGACTGAACTCTGAGCCAAAGCGAGGTGAGTGTCGCCAAATCCTGCACCGGAGCATCAAGGAAGAGTTCGATTAACTCGTACAATGCAGATAGGTTGCGGAAAGAACTGGCTCGCTCTACGATCAATTCCAGCATGGCGCCGGACTGTTGATACGCTTCCTGGCTAACAGAGCCTTGTAGGAACCGATCCGTCGCCATCGCGGCCAGCTTAATGTCCGCCTGACTAACGCTTTGCTCCATCGCAAGAACATCCAGCCACTTCAGCCATGTCGTGCTACTCAGGCTGAGTTGATGACGTTCAAGCCATTCAATAAAGGCAGGCATCACGTTACGCAGGATTGGGAACGCGTCTGGTGGAACCTGACTTGATAGCAACTGGAGCATCGTCGCTTCATGAAACGAATCGACGGGCCAGTTTTCACTTTCTAGCGCGACCAGTTGCACCAGGCTGTTACTGTCGACTTCTGACTGACAGAGTCGGGAGAAACAGATATCCCAGCCCACGATTTGCGGATTGCTCAGATGGCGGATTTCCTCAATGAGTGTTTTCAGCAATGGCACCGCCATCGCCTGCTCCATCAACTGCTGATCCAGCGTGCGGAGTGTTTGCGCGTAGCTGGTAATCTCTTCTTGCGTAGCTGTCAGGGAGGCTTGCAGATATGCGGCAAGCTGTTGCAGTGTTTCCGGAACCGTTGCCGTCTCTGACGGACTCACAACGTTGAACGGTCGACTGGCCCAAGTGTGTAATCCACTCAGCCAGTCGGTTTTCAGACGTTCTGGCAACGCGTTGAGCAGATCGACCTCCCCAATAAGCATCACGCCAGTGGCCCAACTTTTCCACGCCGCTAAGTCAGCGTCATCCTGGGATAAGAAAGGCATCTGCGTAAACAGAGGATGAAGTGCCAGGCATTGCGGGCGAAGATCCGCCGGGGAGGCCTGCGGATACCCGTGGCTGTCGGACGTAAAATAGACCTGCTGGTATGCTTTCAGCAGCATCCTCATCAGAGTTGTAGGAATGCGTCCTCGCACCAAATCCGCAAGCGAATCGTGATTTAGCAGCGTGTCCCACCTCTCCAACTTACCCGCCTGCTGGAGTTCGAGCAGCATAAGGTTGCGCCGCGAAAGCGCGCCGTTGTTCTTCAGTTCCTGTAGTAAAACGTCGCTTGTGGCTTCGTCTTTTTGGCTATTCGCCAGAATGAAATCACTCAAGATCCGCCCAAAGGGGCGCTTGACCGTACGTACCATTGATGGCCTGTCACGAAACAGGGTTATAACGTCTTTGAGCGCAGCGAAGACTCGCTCTTTTGCTGGTTTATCTTTCTGTTTTGTGGGAAGTAATTCGATTCGTATAAATCCGGCCGGGCAGTGTCTCAGCAGAGCCGTTTCAGATAGCGACGTCGCTCCTTGCGCCGGGACTAAAGTCACCTTTCTGTCGGCAATAACATCGGCAGAGCCCAGCCTAGCATTTAGCACATTGCTGAGTTCCAGTGTGGTGCGTTCCGTTTCTGCTGCGGCAAAAAATACCCAGCGATGAGCATCGCACCAGGGCAGAATAATCGGCCACTGAGCGTCAGTTGCGCTCTCGTAGAGCGGCAGTAAGACGGCTTTTAAGTCCGCAGGATAGGCGTTTTCAACGTTTTCCAGCAGCCTGTCCTGCTTCAGTAAATTTCCATCGCCAAAGAAGTCACACAGCCATTGAGAAGTATCAGTCATGGGTGTCTCCAAAGGTGTACTGGCCGCTAAATTCAATCAACGCATCTGAAATAACCGTATTATTGGTTGAAAACAGCAGATGCTCATCGTTCAGATTTGCGCCGCTCCAGGTGTAATTCATGGAGCCTTTCAGAAAGAAGTGTTTGGTCAGCATCCCTTTGGCGTGCAGGTTCTCGTGATATATATATTGCATGTCGTGGTCGGGTGATAAGCGCGCCAGTAGTCGCTCGATAAAGACCACGCTGCGCGTGTCTTCACGTGTCACGATGCGTAGCGGACAGCCATTGTTGACGGCGGTAGCGAGTAATTCCTGAAAGCTAATCATTCGGGCGCCCCAAGAAGGATCAAGAAAACTCCACTGACCGCCTCGATTATCAATTACGTCGAAGTCGCTCATCCACGGCGAGATCAGCCAGATCAGTTCCGGATAGAGGATTAGGCCACTAAACTGTGCGCTCAGAATTTCCCGCAAATGTCGCTGGCCCAGTGGGCCATGCAGGAAAATTTGTCGTTGTTCTTCCATTTCTGCGTTCCTTACAGCAGCGCTTCGGCCAGTTCAATACGTAACACCAGATTGCCATCCTGATAGTCCACGGCGGACTCGCGGGGGTAAAGATGCAAACCGAAGTACTCAATCGGGGTCACCTGTATCAGAGAGATCACTTCGACAATACGATGGCGAGCCTCTCGCGGGACATGCAATTCTGCAAAGCCGTGTTGGGTAATGGCGTGATGTAACTGTGCTAACCAGTCGCTCTCACTGATGCTGATGATACACGCCGTTTGTTGAAACAGTGAGCTTAGCAGCAGTCGTTCAGTCAGGTTGTTACCGGACTTAAAGGGGTTGTAATAGCTGAGAACCGACTGACGGATGGCATTACCTCGCTGCCAGAGCATTCCCTGAATTTTGCAAAAACGCTCAAAAACTTTAGTCACACTGGCGCCAGGTAGTTCTTGCGTCGCCTGGGTATGGGCAAAAATATTCATACCAATTTCGTATCCGGCTTTGTTTTCCAGGTCCCGCCATGCGATGAGATATGTCAGCATCTGCGCATCATGTGACGCCTGGCTGCCCGGGCGTAGGATCCGCGTGTGCAGCACTGACATAAAACTGTGACTGAGTGCAAATCCTTGCGCTTTCAGCAGAGTTCTGAGGTGGGCGTTGGCCTCACGGCGCTGCGAATGGTTGCTGGCCTTACGTATCGAGTTCAAGGCCTCTTGGAGTTCGTTGGAAGAGGGAAGTCGCGAAAGCATCTCGAACAGGTCGTAGTCGATCTGCTCGTAGTCGCTGGCGGCAAAACTACGCATAAACAGATTCAGCACGGAGACTGGATCCTGATGAAAAACGTCTTCCAGACGGGTAATGATGCCACAACCTCCGGGTTCTGACTCGGTCAGCCAGACGTCCAGTACCTCGTCGTTGAGTTCGGTATCCACCAGCAGACCGCGCTCATCGACATCCGGCAGTAACAGGTGGCTGGTTTGTTTGACCGCTCCGGCAAAGGTCGTTGTCAGCAGACACTGTAACCAGTTCTGGAAATCGAGATCATCACTGAGATCCTGAGTCAGGATCGCGCTGTGCTTGTCCACCATGTTAAGGATGTCGGTCTCTTTAAACAGGCTGCGCAAATGTTGCTGCAGTTCCTGGCTTTCGGCGTCGTCTTCACCATCCTCGCTATTTTCAAAGATATTCTCTGCCTGGAAGAGAGAGTCCGCGATATCAGCCAGTCTACGTTGGCCGTCCGGGGTTTTTAATTCCGCGATAGCGTCTGCCAGAGACGACTGCGTGACCAATTCTCGCGTAACCGCGGCTAGGAAGCACTCGTAGATCCAGTCAGCGGTGAACGTGTCATATTCGAAACGTGGTTCATGTTTGATTCGATGCTGGAAATAGAGAGTTCGTAGTGCGCGCTGAATGGCCGGGTCATGCCGGAGGCGTTGCAGTAGAGTGGGCGGAAGCGTAAATCTGAGCCGGACGCCATCCACCCACTGCCGCACGCCAACCCCGACAGGCTCGCCATTGTTGACCCACCTGAAGTTCACATGCGCCTGTTGCTTGGTCTTATTGCGTAACGAGGCCGTTGCGTGGGTGGCGTAACGCGTGACGTCGAGAGGTGTCATATTCTGGTGGGTAAAGAATGTCATGGAGCGGAGGATGTCCGTCCACGGGCCAGCAGGAATGGGGAGTTGATCGGCCTGAGCGTCAGGATTAAACCGGGTATGCCAGCACAGTTGCGAGTTGCTTTTCTCGGTGAGATTTTGCTCGAATTGCAGCGCGCGCGTAAGTACCTGCATCGGGCGAATGACCCTAATAGGGGGCTGACCTTCACACTCGATGACACACTCTGGCTGCCAAGTATTGCCGAAAGCCTGTTCAATTTCAAAATCCATATCTGAAACGCAGTTCATCGCCGGAACAAAGTTGTCCGGTATCAGCCAGTCAACTTCATTGTCGGAATAAACGGCATAGCGTTTAGAAATGCGCCCTGGCGCAAACTCTTTCAGGCCCTGAATGAAGGACAAATGTTCACTCTTCTTGAATTTCCGCTCTAAATGGATCTCCAATTCCGGAAGATTGAGTTCACTGAATAGCGCTGAAGGAATAAAGGCCGGAAGCGGGGAACGTCCCGTCGAACGGTCTGCCTCAGGCTGGCCCATCCGCGACCATTGGGTGGTGAGTTGTCTTTTTAATGTTGGCAGCAACTCCATCATGATCGAACGGGGAGGCGACCACAATACGCGTTGAAGTTGCTCGTCTGTGATGCGAAGCGCATAGAACAGATATTTCTCCAACTCCTGCTGCCAGGCATGTTGTTCGCTCACGGCAGTAATCAGGTGGAGCATGTGATCAAGATGGTCGAGAGACTCAAGCTTTGTCTGTGGTTTATTCAGCAATGACCAGATATTACTTCCGGGAATCTTCATGCTCAGCCAGTCAAGTGTTGCCATTGCTGCCTGCATTTTCTGGATATGAATGTTGCTCATCGGCAACGACTGCCCTTTTATCTCTGGATTAATGAGCTCTTCATAGCGTTGATAAACGATGCGGTCGCGGCCAAATTCGGACAGGACTGCGATCATCCACGGACGCATGGTTCTTGAACGACCGGCTCGCCCTTTACGCTGCAAATAGGAGGCGACGTTACGTGGTGCTTTATGCTGAATAACCATGCCAACGGAGGGATCATTAAAGCCCACCTCCAGAGATGCGGTTGCAATTACTACTTCCGCTCTAGGATCGACTCCGACGTCCTGACTGGACGTGCGGGCAACGATAGCCCGATCATTTTCGTCAAGTGGGTGACCAATATCCTGCGCGATACGCCAGTTCTGTCCTGCCAGAGTCAGCGCATGACTGTTTTGTGGTGTTTCCAAACGCTGAGCGGCCAGTGGTGGTTTTGCAACGTATAAGTTTTGACCGCGCGACCGCCAGCCTTCGGCGTCACACAATTGATGGTAAAGTCGGTTATTTATATCTAGATCGTCGGTGAAGACGAAGGTTTTTTGTCCCCATAACCCGCGCGATTTTTTCCTTTTCGTATCCAGAATACGTCGGGCTAGCATGCTAGTCTGGATAGTAGTAGACAGCAGGGCGGTTTGTGAAACCGGATCGCCGCGTAGCGCCAGTAGATATTCAGCCCCTTCATCTTCCATTTCGTGGATCTTCGGTTCGATAAGAGCCACATGTTTTTTATGCGCGCCTACCAGGTCGGCGAAGAAACGTTCTGCGTCACTCAGCGTTGCCGACAGCCCGACAAAATGGGGACGACTGCGTGCAAGTTGCATCCAGCGTCTCAGCAGATAGGCAGTCTGTGCACCAGTATTTCCTACATAGGTGTGTACTTCATCCAGCAGGACTACCGGTGGCGGCGTTATGCCGATGCCAACGCCAAATAGCTGATTAGCTTGATTATTACCGAGATGCTGATTGAGCATTTCGGTGGTGGTAAACAGGATGTCAGGTGGGTTTTTCATTAGCGAGACGCGGGTCAGGATAACTTCGTCACTGTCTACGCTATGATCGCAGTGGCTACAACGAAGAATCTCTCTTTTCGCTTTGATATCTTCTGCTTTCCAGTGCATTTGCCCTGGACATTTTGGCGTGGTGCAACGGAGTAAATCAAAGGACATATCCTTGTCTTTATCTTTTGTTGCGTATTGATGGCTGAACGGGGTGTCACCGAAAAAAGAGCCAATACGGATCTTGCGTCCTGCCAGTGCCAGGGCCTGACTGTCGAGCTCACGACATTTGCCCCAGGTTTCCATGAACTGATCTTTAAGCAGTTCTTTACGCGGATACAGTGCCAGCGTCCTGACTCGCAGTGCGTTGTCGCGCTGAATATCATTAAGAAGCGAAGTGAGTGCCGGGAGATAGAACGCCAGCGTTTTACCACTCCCCGTACCAGCACAGACAATAGTCCCGGTGGCTTCTTTCGCGTGAGCATGATGGCTATGAAAGTGCCAAGCGCGCAAAATACGTTCGGTTGAGCGTTCCTGAAAACCGGCAATAGAAAAGTTACCGATCAGTCGGGAAAGCGCCTGGCGTTTAATTTCGTTCATCCACGGGACGTCGGCCCATTTGTTCAGCACTGTTTGCGCCGGAAGTTCCCGTTTCGGATAGTTGCGTGGGCGACGGACGAAACGGTAGTCGGCGACCAGCGTTCGGGCTCGCTGAAGCGGTTGATCACGGAACCATTGACGCTGGTGTCGGAACAAGTGGACCGATTCCGCCATACGCGTGCGGTAGCGCGTCTCTCCTTTGCTGGTCGGGACGCTGAAGAGCATGGCTGTATTCTGCAACTCTTCCAGTAACGAATCGGCATCTTCGTAGGGCAGGTGCCGGGTAAAGAGTGAGATGATATCGGCATGGGTAAATGCGCCATCCGTATCCCCCCAGACCAGCAGTTCCGCTTCCCGCTCTTCGAGCAGGTCCAGCGCCTGGTGCAAGTGGGACAAATCAGCCGTAGACATAAATTATTTCCTTGTGATCACGAACTCATCCAGCATCTCTTCATCCCTTAACCACTCAAGCACTTCGGGCGTCAGGGCACTTAACGTCGGGCGGAGACTCTGCGGGCCATTAATGCTATTGAAAAATGCTTGCACCACGTCAGGCCAGTCTGTTTTCATCATGCCGCGCAGGGAATTTAGTTTTTCGGCTAGCGCTTTGATTTGGCCAATCTTTTCACCGCTTACTGGTTGGCACTGCGTTATGTTTTCGAAATCCTGACGTCGACGCTCATAGTCGGAGGCGATATCGTCAAGTTTGTTCGCATTTTTTTGGAAATTCAGTGTCTTGTCATCGACATGAACCTGCTGATGTAACTCTTCCAGCCATACATCCCAGGCATCTTTTAGTTCTTTGCTCAGGGCCTTGTGTAGGGTACCGAGTTGGCTGACACAATGGGTCAAGGAATCATTTTGGATAATGTCATAAGCGGTAGGTTCCTCTGACGCGACTGGCGTCTCATCTAGAGAGTTCTGTGGCGACTCTTTCTGATCTGCAAGGTTTTCTTCCTCGTCGGGATTGTTTACCGACTGGTTTTTCAGCCAGCGTCCCCACTGTAACTTGAGACTTTTGACGCTGTTCGCGGCGGCGATCAGTTCGCTCTGCTGCTCGTCATTCCAGGTAACTGCAATGCCCTGCGGGAGTTGTTGCTGGGCGGGATATTGCTGTTTAAGCAATGCAAACTTATCGGCAATGGTGTTAGTTTTGCTGTACACCAGATTACATTTATCGATGATTTGTGATGCCTTACCAGCCTGAACGCTAAGATCGAGTTCTTTTTGCATTTCAGCCAGTTGTTGGCGCAAGGTGGTCATTGATCGACTCCAGAGGCGATGATATCGCTCGCCAGTGTTTTCAGACGGTCATTCACTCTATTCAGAGCAAGAGTCAGTTGCTGTATATCCCCTTTAGCGTTCATCTGCTGGAGTGCGAATGCGATCTTAGGTTGTACCAGTTTCCATTGAGCAAGTACGCTGTTGATTCTTGAAACGTAGTCACCGTCAAGTTGACATATTTCTAACCACAGTCTCGCGCTATCTTTCTGTTTTTCAATGGAAAGTAATGAAGTTAATGTCGCCAGACTCTCCTCGGCGTCGGTTCTGAGGGCTTCAATTTCACCCAACATCCACGAAGATGGCTTGTACTGAGCGCTGCCGGTGGGGTAGTGCTCGGCCCGCACAGTTTCAATAAACGTCTGCCAGTCGTTCAACTGGCTGAGGAAATCGTCGCTATCTTTGATGTTGGCAAAGAGTTGAACATTTTCTAGCGTGCTAGCAAGTTCCTGTTTGACTGAGAGGGCTACACGTTCAATTTCTGCACCAAGCGGCTGTTTTGACAATGTTTTTAGTGCTGAGTAAATTACGTCGGCATCAAGTGCTCGACTACTGCTCACACCCGAACCCTGTTCAGTGATGGCAACCTGCTCAAGCCACGCTTTTCTGGCATCATCCCATCCTGAGAGCGCTTGCGCTCTGGCCTCAGCGACTCTGGAGTTAGCGTGTGGATGTAAGGTCTCCTCAATCCCTCTGAAACAGATTTCCGATGGGGAACTCACCGGTGTTCGACCTATATTTTTCCCTTCAGTTCTGCCAACGCCTTTCTGCGTAAGGCAGAGGGTGTTGACGATCTCTGCAGGTTCTTCTTTTCCGGTCACTAGTCCAAGCAGCAGAGCTTTTTGCAGATGTTTTTTCATTGCATCCAGTAAGTTACGTGCCCGGAAGTGGTTAATGGCACTTTCCGTAGCCTGCGGCACCCACCACTGGATGAAATTTTGATAGCGAGTGTAGTCTTCCTGTGCCTCAGGATAATTAAAGCCTTGCTCTAAGTTGGTGTAATGCTGGATACGTAGCAGGGCTACCGCGGCGTTATACACATCGACCCGTCGGGAAGTATCGGTTAGGTCTTGCTCAGAGTAAAAGCTTGTAATAATGCTTGAGGGGTCAGACGCCGCTTTTGGTAGAGAAATCAACGTAAAACGACCTTCTTTCAGTGGCGGTCGCGAAGACATACCGAACAACTCTGGCTGTGCATGCATTTCATAACAGGCATTCAGTGCAGCACGTAAATCACGGGCAACATCCTGCGGTAGAATAACGTTGTCATTTACCCATGCACGAACCGCCCTAATGAAGGGCAGTTCGGATTTTGTGGTGGGTTTTGCCTCTTCTTTTGGTTTGAGCACAGGAGCATCAAGCTTTTTACTTATCGTTGCGCTGTCTGTTTTGCTCGTTGTTTCGCGTGCGTTCTTCGCTACCTGTTCGGTCGTTGGGGCTTTGCCATTAAGTTGCGCTGCAAGTTCATCCAGGCCAAATGTACTCGCAACGCTGCTAGGCAATTTTTCACGTAGTTCATCGTAGGAATCAATACCGTATCCCCAGATAGCGGCAAGCGATACTGAACTGCCAACCCGGTTGACAACCATCTGTGAGATCTTGTCTTCGATCTCTGGATCGGCATGAATACCTGCGAGGTTTATCGGTGGAAATTGTGACTTGTCTAATTCAGTTCTACAATCTCGTAAAATATCTAATAGGATACGTTGAATTACTGTGCGAGGGTTGAAAACTAATTCCCCATTTTCACGACAGTGCTTATGTGCTAGTGCCAGGATAGCATTGCGGTTGAATGGAAAAAGCGGAAAGTTTTTCTTAGTAGAGTAACCAAAATCCTCCAGTGCAGCAGGGAACTCTTCGCTAGACCAGACGGGGGGCCAGTTGTCTGTGCCTTGTCCCGGAGTGCTCTTTAAATCGTTGGCCCCATAACGAGCAGTGTTCAAATATCGACCACAAAGGGATACTATAAGATCTTCGTTATTTTCTTTTTCAGTATTTTCAACAATCCACTCGTAACCAGCTCTCGTTATCAATGTTTCTTGGCGACGTTGATAACCTCGATATTTGTCGGTGACGGCGATAACAGAATGTATCGGACAAAGTGTTTGCACGCCGTCAGGTGCAGCTTCTTCAATCAGGCTATCTATCAGTATATCTTCAATAGCGGAAATGGCTGCCATATCTTCCACTAAGATCACAAGTCTGCGATCTTGTTTTAAAAATTCCTTGCGTATCTCCTGGAACAGTTCCTGAAAAGAACCACCATTAAAGGTGAAAAGTCGCGCGAAAAGAGATTTCTGTGCAGCGTCCATTGCTTCATTGAGGACTCGGGCTGCCCGGGCACGGGCGTCAACGTGATCAGGTTCGTGCAATTGTGAATGATTTAAATATTGGCGAGCTCGGGCTGATAGATCGTCCGGTTCAAAGATAAAATATAAATCTTCCGGCTGAAGATCATTTTTATCACATTCCTCTTCACTATCTTCTTGGTTGTCTCTCATGCGACTGGCACGTTTGAAAATACAGTGATTAGGATTCAACAGATTTAGTTTAAAGTTCGGATCTGTAATGAGGTCGCAGATGCCGTTTTGCACCTCCTCCATGACAGACTCCATATAAGCGAGGTGATCTGGAGGAATAGTTATACCTTGTTCTTCCAGTTCCTTACCTTCTTTCATGACAGACTCATTCATTTCCTGTAATTGATGAGACATCATTGTCAATAAAAGGTCTGCAAGGTCTTTTGCAGGATAGGCTTCTGATACTTCGTCAACACGTTTGCGTGCGCTGTCGAAAAACTCTCCTTCCAGATTGTCCATGATACGTAAAAGCACTTGACGCAAGCTGGCATTTTTAGGAATACGGACTATTTCCCACTTATCGCTTGTGCCATTTTTAGCGAGATGCATTTTTAAACGACAGTCTAGCCAGCGTACTAAATGGGATTTTCCCATTCCTGAGCGACCAATTAAGGGGATGGCACGCTCGGTGCGAAGTAATTGCTTAAACAGATCTTCATCATGCAACCTTTCCTGTTGGTTATTTACATCACGTCGAGTGAGTAGCATTGGCTCATGTACAGCTAACAGGACATGATCCTGCAACTCTTCGGCTTCATAGCGAATACATTGTTCAATATTTTCTCGAGTGGGCCAATACTCTAGGATACTCATGCACTCATCTCCCGCAGTGTTATCTGACTTATCCGACGACTTTTACCTTGTGGCAGTTGCAGCGATACTACATTTTCATCATCACTTCCGGTGTTGAGAATGATTTGCTTACTGGTTTCAAGCCGTTGCAGCGCAACGGATGTGCTGATGCAAATATTGTCGACATCCGGTGCGATCCAGTCTTTCTCCTTTTGCATCACAACATGAACGGAGTTTCTAAATTGACCTCCGTCCATCATCGGCATGACCTCCGCCATGTTTGCCATAAAAATTTTGGCGGGGAGGGTGCGCGTGTCGCCAAAGATTTCTGGCAGAAAACACTGAATGGCCCTGGTAGGGTCGGTAACATAATTGCCGTCCGGCAATAACTCGAGAAAACCGAGAAAACGGCCAAATTCTCGCACTAGCTTTTCGGTGTTGGTGTTGATGGTTTCACCGGGTAACCATTTATGCACTTTGTTAGTGATGATCGTCGGAGCGAGTGGTTCCAGGCCCCCGAGCGAATGTTG
This sequence comes from Serratia sp. Sp408, assembly GCF_057180665.1. NCBI lineage: Bacteria > Pseudomonadati > Pseudomonadota > Gammaproteobacteria > Enterobacterales > Yersiniaceae > Serratia > Serratia sp. Sp408. The sequence continues at coordinate 7,035 of NZ_JBXUFT010000008.1, read as the reverse complement.
CTGAAGACTCAATAGGCAACTCAGCACCCTCCACAACGGTTCGCATTCATTTCCATTAGCAACGCCTTTTTCGCGACAAGCATCAATTGCGCAGTCAAGCAGGCGATACGTCAGTGGATGCGCATTCTCTTCAAGCGGTAACACCATTGCGTCGCGCATCGGCCATAGTCCCAGATTGCACCAGAAACTCAGGTTCTCTTTTAATTTCCCCCAAGCGTTGTCGTTAGCGGGGAGGTTGTCAGGACGATAGCGGGCGAGGAGCGAGTCTTGAGACAACGGTACCTGTGTACTTTGAAGAGCCCGTTCAATTAAAGGAAGCAGTATCAGGCCGCTTCCTGGGTTGGCGTTGTTAATTATTGACATGTTGTAGTTGCCTGATAAAAGTTTCCAGCGACAATGAATTACCTGCGCTTGCGCACCATGTTCGATGTGGATACTGAGGATCTGCGAGATGCTCAGGCGCAATAATAATTCGCTCAAAGCGTGTCACGGGTAGGTTCGGGAACGCGTTGGCCGTGTTAGGGATGATCACGATCTCTGGTCCATCAGATGTAGGCGATGTAATTTTCTGTGCGCTCCAGAAGTGCGAAAGCGAATCCATGTTCTTCTCTAATTGGAGGAACACTTGCCTGTCCGCACGAATAAATACATATTTGCCAGAGGTGACCAGAGACCGCAAAGTTACACGAAGTTCCGTTAACAACGAATGCAACTTCATGTTTTCGTTGTAATACACTTTCTTTTCGGCACCTACGAAGAGTGCTTTTTTCATTGGCTCGGAACGTAAAATTTGTACATCTGAGCCTACGGTGGGGGAAAATGCCCCTTTCCCTTTCTGGCGACATCCTGGGCATCCTCCACAGGTTAACTCGGGAGGATGGTTCTGATATTCATAGAATTTCTGCAGGATTTTACAAAGTGATTTGCTAGGATCTTCCAACCATGTTTCCATTACCGTAAAGGCTGCTCGGCGGTTATTCAACTCGGACTGGCGGATCTTCTCCACATGGGTGTTCCAGTGCGCTTCTAAATAATGAGCATCGTCACAGTGACGGATGTGGACTTGGTTATAGTAGCTTTCGAACCATTCACTTAGTTGCGTGTTGTCGTCATCCAGATTATCTCGAAGGGTGTCAGGAATTTTCGGATCAGCAAAGACCAGTTTGATGAGTCTGGCCCTTTGCATTAACAGCAATGTCCGACGGTTCCAGGCTTCATTTTTATCGCCTTGGTGATCAATATGAACGGGCTTGGTGTTTAGTGAAATCATGTAGTCAGCAATCGGGCTTTCCTTGCGATCATCAAACATCGCTTTCCAGCGAGCAAAGCCTTTTTCTACGCCGATCAGCGTCTCAACGGCCAGTGATTTTGCCGTTTTCATCTGCGCATTATGCCATACAAGGTGTACCTGGCAGGATCTACCGTCACGCCCGGCGCGCCCGCAGTCCTGGTAATAACGGTCGATACTTTCCGGAATGGCAGCATGTATGATGCTGCGAATATCCTTTTTATTCATCCCTACCCCAAAGGCAGAGGTGGCAACCATGATATCGAGTTGGTCATTTTTCCATTTTGAAATCAATTGTTTGCGATTGTTTGTGTCAATTTGTCCGTGGAATATGCCGGTTCGCCAGTAGCCTAATTCGTTCAGACGGACAGACCACATTTCTGCATCTGAGCGAGTAGTGCAATACAAAATTAGTGGGCGGGGTAAGGTCATCAGCAGCTGTTCGACCCGCTGACGATGCGTGTTTTCATTTACCTCATGGTGCACAAAATATTCCGGCTCTGGGCGTAGAAAATTAGCTGACACTTCAATCAGTTCGCTATTTTCATCATGGAACTGTTCGACCAGAATGTTCCGAGTGCTTTTGCTGTACGTCGCCGAAAGTAGCAGTGTACGAAAACGGCATTTTCCCTGGGCTTTCAGTGAGCGAATCATAGGGGCAATCAGCTGAAAGTCAGGGCGGAACTCCGCGCCCCATTGATCGATCAAATGCGCTTCGTCGATGACGATCGCGCCAATCATATTCAGTCTGGAAAGCTCAAACAGCAAAGGAACCAAAGAAGAGCGAACGGCTTCCGGGGAACAGAAGAGCACACGCTGTGTTCCCGCTTTGATTCTTTCCTTAATCGCCTGACGTGCGGGCTGATCTTGTCCTCCGACCCAAGCATAACTCCCACCATGATCCTGGTCGGCACCACGAAGCAGTTTTTGTATGTCGTCAGCCTGCTCAATAGCGAGAGCGACGGTAGGGACGATCGCCAGCGTGAGGGTGTTTGTCGGTGCGCTGAGCGCCTGGAGTTGGGTGAGAAGACTTTTACCGCAACTAGTAGGCAGATTCACCAGCAACGTACAGTTATCATCAGACGTCAGTAGCGTCCGAATAGCGGCCTGTTGACCGAATCCCTGATAATGAGTCAGCCAGGGCTCCTCGGGTAATAGGCGCTTCAGTGCGGGATCGGTATCTGGGCGCAGCAAGTTCCTGCGGATTTTACGCAGATAGGTGGCTCTGGTCAGCGCCAGGTCTGCTTCTTCAACCAGTTGAATTTGTTGCGTTGCAGGCGACTTTGTCATGCCCCAGTCAGGTGCCGGAACGTCGGTCAGTTCCGGCGGCAAGGGGAGCCACGGCTCGCTAATACCGCTCACATGAGCCACACGTAATGCATCGGCGTAGCCGGCAAAAATATCGCCATGCCCTGCCGAGGCATCAGTGATGATCTGAATCAGTCTGTTCAGAAACTGATTTTCGATGCCATCCTTAAATGTGACCCCTTGGTTAAAACAGGTGGTTAGTGCCTGTTGCAGGCGTGACCATTCTTCTTCCATCAGGCGATTTCCTCCAGTAGATTTTTGCTGCACACCACCACGGCTTTGACGGCCATTAACTGGAGTGCGGCCTGCTCACCGAGGGCGGTTTGTTGTTGTTCCCGGTCACTGGCATAGACACGTTCCACCATCTCTTTCCAGGAATTTGGTGAGATTAGCTCTTCAATTTCGTGCCAGAGTTTAGGGCGCAGATTCATATCTGCATAGAATTTCTGCGATGTTTCGTGGTTGGCATATTCGCCATTGAGAAGTTCCAGCACCTGCGGATTAGTCACTGGTTTACCTTCAGAGGAAAGCCAATGTTGCATGATGCGTGGGGGGGACAGTTCGTCTGCTGTGCGGCGTTGTGAGTAGGTATCCTGCGTCTGGTGATGGGTGACAAGCCAGGTCGACTGGAAGAAGTAGCTAGGTTCCTTCAGTTGCCCGGGGATCACACGCAGTATCGCCATAGAACTGCCTCGAGCATCTAAGTTTAATAGTTGCCAGATCGTATCGACAAATGGCTGCCCGTACCGCAATGGATAAACGGTTGTCCCGTCGATAGATGGAATGCGTTCAGCGCTCATCAGATGCGTTGACGGTGGGTTGCCTCCTTCTTTATCGAAGCTGAGCATGCAGGTGGTGAGAAAGGTTTTAAAATCAACCAGCGTCCCTGTATTGCGATCAGATAGTTCGAACTGAAACTTGATACCTTTTTCTGCGGTGCCGGTAGCGCGAAAACGCAACGCACGTGTGATCCAGTTGGTCAGCGCATTACATTGCGCTACCGCAAGATGATCGTCCGCGCTGATCTGTTGCGCAAAAATCGCTGCTTCGGCAATCTCGTCATCCATCGCAAGCAGCTTTTCCTGCATGTTAATTTTGTTCGTTTCACTGGCCAGAATGCCCTGTTCGCCAGGGCATTCGCTGGCAATACGTTCAAGGGCCACCAGCCCTTCTTGGTAGACACTTCGCCACGCATTTTCCAGATAATTATCGAGGACGAACTGGAGGCTGGCGATGGTATTATTAAATACGCCAATGCTATCTTTCAGAATGCTGGCCCATATATTGCGTAATCCACGGTCGGCGTGGTTTTTCAGGATCAGACTCTGAACGGGTTTTACACCTTTCAGGTTTGCACTGTACCTGTTCAGACGACCAAGGCGCTGTTCAATGCGACTACAAGAGCGCGGTAAACCGTAGTGAACGGCCAGTCGGAGACCTCCATGGAGATTCAGACCATCTTCGCCGCTTTTATCACAAATCAGGACCCGAATGTGGCTTCCGGGTTTCAGGTACTCCAAGGGGTGACCCGATTGATAACGCTCCTGCGGATACTCCAGCAAAAGCTCGAGCTTTATTGCTAGGTGCTGGGCTAGAGTCGGACGATCGCAGAAGACGATGGCTTTTCCTGTTGGATTCTTTTGCAGCCACTCATTCAGGGTGATAGCTAGCTTGTTATCAATGACCTGAAGTTCATTTTTTGCAGTGGAAACAATGTGTTCTAATAGATCTCGTTCTTCTTGAGTGCGTTCCAATTCCCCCAAATGCACTTTAGCGCGTTGCATGACGCAGAGTGGGCTTGACAGGAGATCGTCGATCCATAAGAGATACGAGTCTTCGTTCATTGCCCACTGCGTATTCTGTGGCAGTAAAGATAAGGAACGATACTCATCAATCAACTCGTCTAACGCTAACCCATCGCAATGCCAGTGGCACTCCACGGCTCCATTGAGCCCTGGAAACAGAAGGTTCAGGTTGAGGTTTTTCGTTTCATCGAAGCTGAGCGAAACCTGACGGCGGTTACGCAACATACGATGATGAATACGATAGTGTTCCCCTAGGTGTCGGCGGATATCTCGGATCCCTTCTTCACGCTCCGGGGTATTTGGTGAAAATGTCCCAATAAGCGGGATGAGTTGTTGGCAGAGCGTCATCAGAATCGTATCTTCCGGGAACTGCTGCTGTAGTGTTTCCAGATTACGGCGTAAGCTGATGTTCGAGACGGAAGGCACTAATCCCGAGAAGATCCCGCCGAGGTTTTCACGATTTTTTACCAATTCGGTAAAGTCTTGCAGATGGACTGCATCCACTTGGTAGGCTTCGGGATTAATACAGTGCAACATTGACAAGAAGTTCCTTTCGTGCCCATGCAAAGGTGTCCCGGTGAGTAACAGAACATAGTGGGCTTTCCAGCAACCCTTAGCGATCAGGTTGAAGTTATTACGTTCATCTTTGTCTCCTGACCACGGCCAGGTAGCAATCTGGTGGACCTCATCGACCACGATAAGTGAAGGTGACAATCCCCGTTCAATCAAGGTGCAGGCATCAAAATGGCTGCAAATCACGACGCCTTCTTTGGCCTCATCTTGTCGCAAACCCGCAAGGGCTGATGAGGCATCAATAATAAGTTGTTTCAGTTGAAAGCGTTCACTTAGTTCTTCCCGCCACTGGTTAACGAGCGGTGCTGGAACCGCAACAAGCATGCTGACGTGGCCAGTAGCTTCTAACGCGTGTTCACGGACGACCATGCCAGCTTCGATGGTTTTCCCCAGCCCAACCTCATCGGCCAGAATATATTTAGGATTTTTATCCTGAAGCACACGGCGCACTACCGCCAACTGGTGGGGTTCGAGTTCAACGGCACTACTGGAAATGGACGCCATCGCTCGGCAAGTTGCACGTTGCTGGATGTAAGTCTCAATAAAGGCCTGGCGGTGAGGGAAAAAGAACGGTGCATCATTAGCCTGGAAGGCAAGGAAATCAGCAGGGTTTACTGGGGTGTCAGGTGCTTTATTCAGAACAAAAATTTCATCAATTGGCAATGTCGTGCTGTCATCTTCTCGAAAGATGACGAGAAAATCCCCTTTTGGGCGCGAACCACCAAATCGGGCTCTAGCCCATCGTTGGCTTTGGGGGTCAAGACAATAAATCACCGTCTCTTCATGCGGGATCGTAGGGATGAGTTGTTCTAAAGAAACTTCTGTTTGCCGTGCGTAAGGTTGGGCCGGTGACTCAAAAAAAGCAACTATTGCATTGTTTGACTCAATATCACTGCTGATGACTTTTCCGATGCCTTCAAAATGCTCAGAAATAACCAGCGACCCTATAGGTAATATGCTCATCATCACAATCCTTGAAATTGTCTTCGCATGCATGGTTTGCACGAAAAATGGACAGTCATGGGGTGAGGTAAGCGGTTTCCATGTCTGAACGACATACATAGAGAAGCAAAAGTTCAGTCGATAGTGATAGGATACTGAGATAAATCCCATATTCAAGTGAAAAAAATCAAAGTTTTTAGTAAGTTCACAGATAACAAATTGATGTGATTAATTCACTTTGGGATGATTGATTTGTATAGAGAAAATCTCTTTTGCAACTGCTATTTTTTAGTGTTGACAGTATTAAGTTTGAGTTAAAGCAAGTTAAAGTGAATCGATGAGAACTAGATGGCTAATTTAATGCGATATATTAAATATTCTTGTTGCATTAGTTAAATATAACAATAAATTTTAATAAGGCTAGGTAGCCAATATAAATTTGGCTACCTGAGTAAATTATTATTCACCGCGATAAATGCAGCCTGCAGAGCACGTCTCTTTAACGACGACTGCGCTAAGGATTGAGAGTTGCGGCTTAATCTGATTCCAAATCCATTCAGCAAGCACTTCGCTGGTGGGATTCTCTAATCCAGGAATATCATTGAGATAGTAATGATCCAGGCGATCTAGCGTCGGCTTAAAAATGGCCTTGAGCTCAGCGAAATCAATAATCCATCCTGTGTGTTTATCAACTTCACCGGTAATCTCAAGGCGCACGACAAAAGAGTGTCCGTGTAAGCGACCGCATTTATGACCTTCCGGAACATTGGGAAGGCGGTGCGCGGCTTCAAAGGTGAAATCTTTGTATAACGTAGTTTTCATGATGACCTCATTTTTTTGTTATACAGTAACAATAAGAGCTAGAATTTCCTAGCATTTCTGAGTTAGCTCTTACTATTCTATTGATTGACAAAAACATTCCGGTTGAACTCAAACCGGGATGCTTTCGAGTGCGATCCTGCGTGCTGGCAGAGTATGCAACTAAAGTGCGGTGATCTTACCCAGCAATAGTGGACACGCGACTAAGTGAGTAAACTCTCAAGCAAGAGGTGACTCACATGACAAAACCAGCATCAACCACTAAAAAGCCACGCAAGCAACATACACCTGAATTCCGCG
>NZ_JBXUFT010000007.1:0-224645 GCF_057180665.1 Serratia sp. Sp408 | reverse complement strand
AAGATTCACTAAATGAATTTTACTTCAGTAGTCACTCTTCAAGACTTGATATTTTTTTGCTGCCGAAGCAGCTGGATATCGTCTTGTGAGTGCCCACACAGATTGTCTGATAAATTGTTAAAGAGCAGTGAGTTACGCGCCGAAGCTTGTTAACTCGAGGTGGCGTATAATACGCTTTCCTCTTTCAGAGTCAACCCGTTTTTTCAGGATTTTTTCTCTTTCGTCCCGGCCGCGTTGTGAAGTGAATCACTTGCGCCGTGTCGATGGAGGCGCATTATAGGGATCCGAGTTTTTTGCACAACCCCTTTTTTGATCTTTTCTTATCGTTTGCACACTTTTCCGCCCTTTCGGCCGGATCTTGCGCGATCGAGGCCATTTTACGCAGGATCTGCGCTGTTGATTGGTTGTAATTCCATCGCCAACGTCTAGTATTGCCGGTAATTATGATCCCGACGTGAGGCTTACCATGTCTGATGCAATTCGTTCTTACCTTCATTACACCCCACAGATCGGCCAACGCGTGATGATCGATCCTTCCAGCGTGGTGATCGGCAACGTGGAACTGGCCGATGACGTCAGCATCTGGCCCCTGGTGGCCATCCGCGGCGACGTTAACGCCGTCAAGATCGGTGCGCGCAGCAACATTCAGGACGGTAGCGTGCTGCACGTGACTCATCAATCGGAACATAATCCTCAAGGCTACCCGCTATTAATTGGCGAAGATGTGACGGTGGGGCATAAAGCCATGCTGCATGGCTGCGCCATTGGCAACCGGGTATTGGTGGGAATGGGATCGATTTTGCTGGATGGTGCAGTAATAGAAGACGACGTGATGATTGGCGCCGGTAGCCTAGTGGCGCCGGGAAAACACCTGGCAAGCGGTTACTTATATATGGGCAGCCCTGCACGGCAAGTACGACCGCTGACGTCGGCCGAGTTGGAAGGGCTGCGCTACTCCTCCAATAACTACGTGCGCTGGAAAGATGATTACCTGTCCGAAGATATTTGACCGAACGCCCGTTCCTGTCCGGGTACGGGTTGCTTTCAGTCAGCCAGTTCCTTGCGCAATTGCTGCAGCACCGGTTCAATCTGCGGCATGACCCCATGCCACAGCAAAAAGGCATGCGCCGCCTGCCCCACCAGCATGCCTAAGCCATCGGCAAACTGCGTTACGCCCTGCCGTTGCGCCCACGCCAGAAACGGCGTCAAACCGCGTTGGTAAAACATGTCGTAACAACGGATATGCGCTCCCATGATGCTCACGGGCAACGTCGGCACCTCTCCGCTAATGCCTGATGCAGTCGCGTTGATCAGCAAATCAAAATCCTGTTGATCGAGTTGGTTCATCGGCAGTGCCGCGATCTCTCCAAGGTGGCGGAAGGCCTGCGCCAGGTCTTGTGCCCGACTAAAGGTACGGTTGGTAATCACCACCTCGCAACCAAAGGAAAGCAACGGCAGTATAACGCCGCGAGCGGCCCCCCCCGCCCCCACCAGCAGAATGCGATCGCCGGAATTGATCAAACCCTGACGCTCCAGATCGCTCAACAGGCCAATGCCGTCGGTGTTGTCTCCCAATAGCAACCCATGGAGCTGTCGTTTAAGGGTATTCACCGCGCCGGCCATTGCCGCACGTTCGGTCAGTTCATCGGCCAGCTGATACGCCTGTTCCTTAAACGGCACGGTAACATTGGCTCCTTCGCCGCCAGCGCCAATGAACGCCTGTAAACTCCCGGCAAAATCATCGACCGGAGCCAATACCGTGCCATAGGGATGCGCAATCCCGGTTTGCTGAGCAAACAGCGCATGAATGCGCGGTGATTTGCTATGAGCAATCGGGTTGCCAAATACCGCAAATTTGTCCATCCACCGCTCCTCTAGCCCTGACGGATCTGCTCGCCGGTCAACGCATCTCTGATTTCTGAAGGGTTAAGACGACCACCGACATTGCCGGCTAACACCGGGAAAGCGGCGCCAAACTGCTGCAGCACCTCATTGGCGCTCCGGCAGGGCTCTTGTCCACTGAGGTTGGCGCTGGTCGATACCAATGGCTTACCGAACTCGCGGCACAGTTGCTGCACCAAAGGATGATCGCTAACGCGTACCGCCAATGAATTAAAATGCCCGGTAAGCAGCGTCGAGGTGGTCGGTTTCGCCGGGATCACCCAGGTCACCGGCCCCGGCCAACTGGCGAATATCGCCGCGCGCTGCGACTCGCTAAGCTGGCTGTCAGCAATATAGGGCAGCAACTGGTCGTATTCGGCAGCAATCAGGATCAGTCCCTTTTCCCAAGGCCGCTGCTTTAAGGCCAGCAGTTCGCGCAGCGCCTGCTCGCTGTCAGGATCGCAGCCCAGGCCAAACACCGCTTCGGTTGGGTAGGCAATAACCTGCTGATTGTTCAATGCTGTAATAATGGAGGTGAATTCTAAGCTCATGATGTCGTTATTCTGTCGTTGTGACCGGTTTTCCGCAGAGTTTACTGGCGCAGCAGAGGATTATCCCCCTGGCCGTACGCTTTTCCATCAGCAACGGATAATGGCAATACGCGCATTCGCCGGCGACGGGTTTAAGATTGAGGGCAAACTGGCATTCCGGGTAGCGATCGCAGGAATGAAACACTTTGCCGTAGCGTGATTTGCGCTGCAGCAATTTGCCCTGGCCGCATTGCGGGCAAGGAATGCTGGTTTCGTCCGGTTTGTCGATTACTTCGGTATGATCGCATTCAGGGTAGTTATTACAACCAATGAACATGCCATAGCGCCCCTGACGCAACACCAGCGTCGCCTGGCATTTCGGGCAATGTTGTCCTTCCAATACTTTAACTATATGACCGTCCGCCTGGGCTTTCAGCGGACGTATATATTCGCACTCTGGATAATGAGAACAGCCAAGGAAGGGGCCATGGCGACCACTGCGGATCACCAACTCGGCCCCACATTCCGGACAGGGTTCATTTTGCCTAGCGGCAAAAATCGCTGTTTTAGTCATAACTACTTTATACCCTACATGATTCGAGTTACAGGAAGGCGGCGACGCAGCAAATCCCTGGGGCGCACAAAGGCTACGCCACCAGGGTCAGCAAGGGAAGCCAACGCACCTGTATCTTGAAGTATACGGGTATATGCGTGTTATCGGCTCAATGCAAATAGCCTTCGTTTACTTCAAACAACAGTTCTTCCATTTGCTGATAGGCGCTTTCATAACCTGGGATATTGAATAGCACCATCAACACCACCCATTTCAGGTCTTCGAGATCGAATTCCTCGTTATCCAACGCCATAACGCGATCGATAACCATTTCACGGGTTTCGAGGTTCAATACCTGGATCTGTTCAAGGAACAGAAGAAAACCACGGCAACTGGCATCCAGACGCACGCTTTCTTCTTCGGTATAGAATCGCATCGCCAGCGGATCGGCGCCCATAAGATACGGCGCGTTCTCACCTTCTTGCAAGTCTGCGAGTTTTTCAAGCCAATTCAACGCGTTGTAGATATCCTCTCGATGAAACCCCGCCTCAGCGAGATCATCGGTCAGTTTATCCTGATCGACGCGTATCTCTGGTTCATTGTGGATATACGTTTCAAATAAGTACATGAGTACGTCGAACATGGCTTGCCCTCCTTATTCGGACATAGCCGCCGGGTACAGCTGCGATCCATCCTGCTAACTCCAGATCGAGTAATTGGATTACCACCTCTGGCACAGGTTGGCCGGCACGTTCAGCGACGACGTCAACAGGTGTCACCTCATCTCCTACGTTAGCCAACACATCGGCAAATGGCAATTCAACTTCCGCTTCTGAAGCAGAAATAGTTGTTTTTTCATCCATCGCCAACCAATGCAGGCCGCTGCCGAGCTGTTCTGCGATATCTTTTGGTTCGGTAACCAGATAACCGCCCTGTTGAATCAGCCAGTGTGTTCCCGCGCTCATAGGATTACCCAAGGCGCCAGGCAAGGCAAAAACGTCACGCCCCTGTTCAAGTGCCAGGCGCGCAGTAATTAGCGAACCACTGCGTAAAGCGGCCTCCACCACCAGCACGCCAAGGCTCAAGCCACTAATGATGCGATTACGCCGAGGGAAATGCGCTGGCAGAGGCAAGTCGGTGACCAGGTGTTCGGACAACAGCGCGCCGCCCTGCTCGACGATGCGCCTGGCCAGTCGACGATGACAACGCGGCGAGACATTGGCCAGCCCGCTACCCAATACGCCAATCGTGATACCCTGTGCGTCAAGTGCAGCGCGATGACAGATACCGTCGATGCCAAGTGCCAGACCGCTGGTGATGGCATAGCCGCAATGTGCCAACTCGCCGGCAAAGTACGTCGCCCAACGCTCACCGTAATGGCTGTATTGACGACTGCCCACCATGGCGATTTGCGGCAACTGCAACGCCTCAATGCAGCCGTCCACCAGCAGTACAAACGGCGCATCGACGAGATGCGAAAGTTGCTGCGGATATCCCGCCGTGCCGAAAGTCAGCATCCTGTGCCCGGGGTGTTCCAGCCAAGCCAGCGTCGCGGCCAGGTAGCGCGAGTCCAAACGGTCGAACTGTTCACGCTGGCGAAGGTTCAGGCCCAGTGCGCGCAGCATGCGGCAAGGTGCGCCCCCTGCCGCGATCAACTGCCGCAAGACCTCGCTTGCCGCTGCCGCGCCGAGCCCCGATACCGCATGCAGCCGTAACCCCATCTCCTCTGGAATCATCGCGCGTCCCTTGCCGTTAGCGTTGGTATTACCAATCTGTGCAATTGTTAGACGATGCTGTCAATCAGGACGGGAAATGTCTAGAATAGACATTAAACTCTCTTTATTACTCGGATATAGATCTAAAGATATATGTCAGTCTTGCAGGTATTACATTTCCCAGACGAGCGGCTGCGCAAAGTTGCAGCCCCGGTAAAAGAAGTCAATGCTGATATCCAGCGTATCGTGGATGATATGTTTGACACCATGTACGCAGAGGAAGGCATTGGCCTGGCCGCGACCCAGGTGGATATCCACCAACGCATTATCGTCATCGACGTTTCCGAAACTCGCGATCAGCGCCTGGTGCTGATTAACCCGGAACTGTTGGAACAAAGTGGTGAAACCGGCATTGAAGAAGGATGCCTGTCCATCCCTGAACAACGTGCCTTGGTGCCACGGGCCGAAAAGGTGAAGATCCGCGCGCTGGATTACAACGGCAATTCATTCGAACTGGCCGCCGACGATCTGTTGGCCATCTGTATCCAGCATGAAATGGATCACCTGGTCGGCAAACTGTTTGTCGATTACCTGTCGCCGCTGAAACGCCAGCGTATCCGTCAGAAACTGGAAAAAATGGCCAAGCTGCAAGCGCGCGCCTAACCACGCAGGGAATCAACGTGTCTGACTCTTTACGCATTATTTTTGCCGGCACACCCGACTTCGCAGCGCGTCATCTTGACGCGCTGTTGTCATCTGGACACCAGGTGGTCGGTGTGTTTACCCAGCCCGATCGCCCTGCCGGGCGTGGCAATAAACTGACGCCAAGCCCGGTCAAAGTGCTGGCTGAACAGCATCAACTGCCGATCTTCCAACCCAAGTCATTACGCCCAGAAGAAAACCAGCAACTGGTGGCAACGCTTGAAGCTGACGTGATGGTGGTGGTGGCATACGGTCTGATTCTGCCAAAAGCAGTTCTGGATATGCCGCGCCTCGGCTGTATCAACGTACACGGTTCGCTACTGCCGCGCTGGCGCGGTGCCGCGCCGATCCAGCGTTCCCTGTGGGCTGGCGATCGGGAAACCGGCGTGACCATCATGCAAATGGATGTCGGCCTTGATACGGGTGACATGATGCATAAAATCAGTTGTCCCATTGAAGCTTCGGATACCAGTGCCAGCCTGTACGACAAGCTCGCTGAATTGGGGCCCAGGGGATTGCTGACCACATTGCAACAGTTGGCCGACGGCACCGTCGCACGTGAAGTACAAAACGAAGCGCTGGTGACCTACGCGGAAAAACTGAGTAAAGAGGAAGCGCGCCTCGATTGGCAACTTTCTGCCGCACAGCTTGAACGCTGCATTCGCGCCTTCAATCCGTGGCCAGTCAGTTACTTCACCGTTGACGACCAACCGGTGAAGGTTTGGCAGGCGCAGGTTAGCGATGAGAGCAGCAATGCCCAGCCGGGTACCATCATCCATGCCGACAAGCATGGCATCCAGGTGGCAACTGCCGACGGCGTGCTATGCCTGACGCAGTTACAGCCTGCCGGCAAAAAGCCGATGTCAGCTCAAGATTTGTTGAATTCACGTCGCGAATGGTTCACTCCGGGTAACCGGTTATAAACCGCCTTCACTGCCCGGTGGATCCTGCCGGGCTGTTTATTTTATTCAATGCCGATCGTCAACAGCTCTAGCCTATGAAAAACAACTACAACCTCCGCAGCATTGCTGCTCAAGCCATCGGCCAGGTATTGGATCAGGGGCAATCACTCAGCACCATCCTGCCGTCATTGCAGAAAAACATCTCGGACAAAGACCGCGCACTGTTACAGGAGCTGTGTTTTGGCACCTTACGCGTCTTGCCGCAACTGGAATGGTGCATTCAGCAGTTGATGGCCAAACCGATGGTCGGTAAACAACGCACGCTGCACTATCTGCTGATGGTTGGCATGTACCAATTACTGTATACCCGTATTCCTGCGCACGCGGCGCTGGCAGAAACGGTAAACGGCGCCGTTGCGCTAAAGCGGCCACAGCTCAAGGGGCTGATTAACGGCGTTTTGCGTCAGTTCCAGCGCCAGCAGGATCAATTGCTGCAACGCGCGGCCAACAATGACAGCCGCTATTTGCACCCAAGCTGGCTATTGAAACGCATCCAGCAGGCCTATCCTGAGCAGTGGGAACACATCGTCGAGGCCAATAACCAGAAACCGCCAATGTGGCTGCGGGTAAACCGGCTGCATCACACGCGCGATGAATATCTCAAACTGATGGAACAAGCCGGCATCGCCGCCGCGCCACACGCAGAATATCGTGATGCGCTGCGTTTATTGTCGCCATGCGCGGTCAACGAGCTGCCCGGCTTTGCCGAGGGATGGGTCACCGTGCAGGATGCCTCTGCACAAGGCTGCGTCGATCTGCTGGATCCGCAGGATGGCGAGCAGATCCTCGATCTGTGCGCAGCCCCTGGCGGCAAAACCACGCATATCCTCGAAGCGGCACCAAAAGCCCATGTGATGGCGGTCGACATCGACGAACAGCGGCTGAGTCGCGTGAACGAAAATCTCCAGCGTCTGCGATTCAGCGCCGAGGTCAAGCAGGGTGATGGCCGTACACCGCAGCAATGGTGCGGCGATAAGCAATTTGATCGCATTCTGTTGGATGCGCCATGCTCTGCCACCGGGGTCATCCGCCGCCATCCTGATATCAAATGGCTGCGCCGCGATCGCGACATTGCCGAATTGGCCAGCCTGCAGGCGGAAATCATGGATGCCATTTGGCCTCACCTGAAGCCTGGCGGTGTGATGGTGTATGCCACCTGCTCTATCCTGCCACAGGAAAACAATGAGCAGGTACTGGCCTTTTTACAGCGCCATGCCGACGCACAACGTGTAGAAACCGGTAAGCAACATCAACCTGGCCGACAGAACCTTCCTCATCCTGAAGATGGCGATGGCTTCTTTTACGCTAAGCTGATTAAACTGTAACCCCTCAGGGCGTGCCTTTGCGCCCTGCTCTTTCAGTGTGAAGCAGAGAACACGATGAAAATAATTATTCTTGGCGCAGGTCAGGTCGGCGGAACTCTGGCGGAAAACCTGGTTGGCGAAAATAACGATATCACCGTGGTGGATACCGATACCAACCGCCTTCGTCAGTTGCAGGACAAATTCGATCTGCGCGTCGTACAGGGACATGGTTCACACCCGCGCGTCCTGCGTGAGGCCGGCGCTGAAGATGCCGATATGCTGGTTGCCGTCACCAATTCTGACGAAACCAATATGATCGCCTGCCAGATTGCCTACTCATTGTTCAACACGCCAAACCGCATCGCTCGTATTCGTGCGCCAGAATACATTCGTGAATCCGACAAGCTGTTTTTACCTGAAGCGGTGCCTATCGACCACCTGATCTCTCCCGAACAGCTGGTTATCGATTACATCTACAAACTGATTGAATACCCTGGAGCCTTGCAGGTTGTAAACTTTGCGGAAGGGAAAGTCAGCATTGCCGCGGTTAAAGCCTATTATGGCGGCCCGTTGGTAGGCAATGCGTTGTCGGCCATGCGCGAACACATGCCGCATATTGATACCCGCGTAGCCGCTATTTTCCGCCAGGATCGACCGATTCGCCCGCAGGGTTCCACCATCATTGAAGCCGGTGACGAAGTATTTTTTGTTGCTGCATCCCAGCATATCCGCGCGGTAATGAGCGAACTGCAACGGCTGGAAAAGCCTTACAAGCGCATTATGATCGTCGGCGGCGGCAATGTCGGTGCCGGTTTGGCCGCCAAGTTGGAGAAAGACTACAACGTCAAGCTGATTGAACGTAACCAGCAGCGCGCCGCCGAATTGGCCGAACAGCTCCATGACACCATTGTGTTTTACGGTGATGCTTCCGATCAGGAACTGCTGGCCGAAGAACACGTTGAACAGGTAGACGTGTTTATTGCCATCACCAACGATGACGAAGCCAATATCATGTCCGCCATGCTGGCCAAACGCATGGGCGCCAAGAAAGTCATGGTGCTGATCCAGCGCCGCGCCTACGTCGATTTGGTTCAGGGCAGCGTGATTGACATCGCCATCTCACCGCAACAAGCTACCATCTCTGCGCTGTTGGGGCACGTACGCAAGGCCGATATTGTCAGCGTCTCGTCCCTGCGCCGTGGCGTGGCAGAAGCCATCGAAGCGATCGCCCACGGTGATGAAAGTACCTCCAAAGTGGTTGGACGCATTGTAGAAGAGATCAAGTTGCCGCCAGGCACGACCATTGGCGCAATTGTACGTGGTGACGATGTGATTATCGCCAACGGCAACAGTAAAATTGAGCAAGGCGATCATGTGATCATGTTTATTACCGACAAGAAATTTGTCCCGGATGTTGAACGACTGTTCCAACCGAGTCCGTTCTTCCTTTAATACAAATACGTAAAGCCGGTAACCGCCGTTTTGCGTTAAAATTGATTGTCACAGGAAATGGCGAAAAGTTTTCTATACTTATTGTGGCAAAGGGAAGTTGCTTTGTTAAACTTGTGTTATTAATTTTGCGAGGGGTGTTCTATGAGTATGATGAAAGAGTTCCGCGAGTTTGCCATGCGTGGCAACGTGGTCGATTTGGCGGTGGGTGTCATTATCGGTGCTGCCTTCGGGAAAATTGTATCGTCATTCGTTGCTGATATCATCATGCCGCCGTTGGGTTTGCTGATTGGCGGCGTCGATTTTAAACAGTTCCATCTGGTTTTACGTGAAGCACAAGGCGCTGTTCCGGCGGTAGTAATGAATTATGGTTCATTCATTCAGACCGTTTTTGATTTTATCATCGTCGCATTTGCCATCTTCCTGGCAATTAAGCTGATGAATAAAGTTCGCCGCAAGCAGGAAGAAGCCCCTGCTGCTCCGCCAGCGCCTACCACTGAAGAAAAACTGCTGACTGAAATACGCGATCTGCTGGCTCAGCAACAACAGCCAAAGCTGTAAGACCACCCTTTTTATAAATAAAAGCCCTCGCTGATAGAGGGCTTTTTTAATGGCTTAAAACCAGAAGGCCAGTGGTAAATTATCTGCTGATACTTTACCACTGGCCTCCCAACGCCCACCTTTTGCATGTTTTTCTTTACGCCGATAACTGCCTTTACCTTTAATATTTTTTTCTACCCGTTGGCGAAACAGCGGGTCATGTAACAAGGCTTCCAAGGCGTTATCCTGAATTTGGCCCTTGGTATGTCGATATTTTGTCATGGTATTACTCCGATTAACTCTGTGGTTATAAAACGGCTGATGATACTGCGGTCGAGGTCGACATTAAAGCGATTATCGCTGTTGCCTGACGCTTGCCGCTTTTTCTTCACGTGCGCCTTGTTCCAATGCCTCAAGGATCGAGCAAGAGCTACTGGTATGTGCGGTACCACAGCAGGCATCGCTGAGTCGTTTCAATGATTCACGCATACGCGACAATTCTTGCAATTTGTTCTCAACGTCCTGCAGTCGCGCCTCCACGATCGATTTTGATTCCTGGCAGGTATGATGCTCTGGATCGACGCGGATCGATAACAGTTCGGCGATGGTTTCCAGGGTAAATCCCAATTGCTTGGCATAACGAATAAAACGCAGCCGCTGCAAGTCCTGCTCGCTGTACAAGCGAAAACCGCCTTCGGTTCTGATGTCGTGATCCATCATGCCCTGCTTTTCGTAATAACGCACCGTATCGGGCGTCACATCGGCAAGTTTTGCCAACTGGCCAATTTTAAACATTACTTATCCTCCGTGCTGAATTTACCGCTCAGTGCCGCCTGGTATTCACCGTGTAGAAAATCGGTGCTCATTCCCGCCTGACGCAAACGAAACGCCAACAGCGCCATGCGTTTATTCAACTCGTCAAAGTCAGGATGTTCGCTATTGATGCCCTGCAGTAAGCGAGCCAGCGTCAGCGCTTCTTTGCGCACTTCAAGTTCTGGCGGCAGATAACCGGCGTTTTTTAACAGGCGAAAACCCGATCGCAGCTCGGCAGGTACCGCACTGTCATCATCCAGTATTAGCGGCGCGCCCATACCGGGTAGTTTGTCGAGTTCACCTTTCTGCTGGGCATCGGCGATATGGCGTTCAGCCCATTCATCGAGCAACCACATAAGAGGATTTCTCCAGCGCTAAAGCAGATAATATTAGCATAGTGGATAAGAAGGGAGATCTTAAGTCATCACATAGGGGGATCGATCTGCGGCAAACGACAGACGTAAAAAAACCGGGCAAGCCCGGTTTTTTTACGCGTCTACAGATTACTCTGCAGTTGCCACTTCTGCTTGAGACTCAGCACGATCAACCAGCTCGATGTATGCCATCGGCGCGTTGTCGCCTGCGCGGAAGCCACACTTCAGAATGCGAGTGTAACCACCGGCACGGCTCGCGAAACGCGGGCCCAGCTCGTTAAACAGTTTTGCCACGATCTCGTTATCACGAGTACGGGCGAATGCCAGACGACGATTAGCTACGCTGTCGGTCTTGGCAAGAGTAATCAGCGGCTCAACAACGCGACGCAGCTCTTTCGCTTTTGGCAGGGTCGTCTTGATGATCTCATGACGAACCAAAGAGCCGGCCATGTTACGGAACATAGCCTGGCGATGGCTGCTGTTACGGTTCAGTTGACGACCACTCTTACGATGGCGCATGACCTTATCCTTCTCAGTAAAACCTTAACCTGTGATCCGGTTACTCGTCAGCAATGCTTGCCGGCGGCCAGTTTTCCAGGCGCATGCCCAGAGACAGACCACGTGAGGCCAGCACATCTTTAATCTCGGTAAGAGATTTTTTACCCAGGTTCGGCGTTTTCAGCAACTCAACCTCGGTACGCTGTACCAGATCACCGATGTAGTGGATAGCTTCTGCCTTAAGGCAGTTAGCAGAGCGGACAGTCAATTCCAGATCGTCAACAGGGCGCAGCAGGATTGGATCGAACTCTGGTTTCTCTTCTTTAACTTCCGGCTGACGTACATCACGCAAGTCAACGAAAGCTTCAAGTTGTTCAGCCAGAATGGTTGCCGCACGGCGGATCGCCTCTTCAGGATCGATCGTGCCATTGGTTTCCATTTCGATTACCAGCTTGTCCAGGTCAGTACGCTGTTCTACACGCGCTGCTTCAACATTGTAGGCAATGCGCTCTACAGGGCTATAGCAGGCGTCCACCAACAGACGACCAATCGGGCGCTCATCTTCTTCCGAATGAATTCGGGCAGAAGCCGGCACATAACCACGACCGCGCTGAACTTTGATACGCATGCTGATAGCAGCGTTCTCATCGGTCAGGTGGCAGATAACGTGCTGCGGCTTGACGATTTCGACATCACCATCATGGGTAATGTCGGCAGCGGTCACAGGGCCAATGCCAGATTTATTCAGGGTAAGAATAACTTCATCTTTGCCTTGAACTCTCACCGCCAGCCCTTTCAGGTTGAGCAGGATCTCCAGGATATCTTCCTGTACGCCTTCTTTGGTGCTGTACTCATGCAGTACACCATCAATCTCAACCTCGGTCACCGCGCAACCCGGCATAGATGAAAGCAGAATACGGCGCAGTGCGTTGCCAAGAGTATGGCCAAAGCCACGCTCTAAAGGCTCAAGGGTCACCTTGGCGTGCGTCGAACTGACTTGCTCGATATCTACCAGGCGCGGTTTTAGAAACTCTGTCACAGAACCCTGCATTGTGTCCTCTCTTTGGTACTAAGCTTTACTTGGAGTAAAGCTCGACGATCAGGTGTTCGTTAATGTCCGCAGACAGATCGGTACGTTCAGGAATACGTTTGAACACACCTTCCATCTTAGCAGCATCAACTTCCAGCCAAGTTGGCTTTTCACGCTGCTCAGCCAGCTCCAAAGCGGCCTTAACACGAGACTGCTTTTTAGCTTTCTCGCGGATGCTGACTACGTCATTCGGAGATACCTGATAAGAAGCGATGTTAACAACGCGACCATTTACCATGATGCCTTTATGGCTAACCAGCTGACGTGCTTCTGCACGAGTGGCGCCAAAGCCCATACGGTAAACGACGTTGTCCAGACGGCCTTCCAGCAGTTGCAACAGGTTTGCACCAGTGTTGCCTTTCAGACGTGCTGCTTCTTTATAATAGTTACGGAATTGACGCTCCAGAACACCGTACATACGGCGAACTTTTTGCTTTTCACGTAACTGTACACCGTAGTCAGACAGACGCGGTTTACGCGCACCGTGTTGACCAGGCGGTTGCTCAATTTTGCATTTTGAATCGATCGCGCGAACGCCAGACTTCAGGAACAGGTCTGTGCCCTCACGGCGGCTAAGCTTGAGCTTAGGACCCAAATATCTTGCCATTTTCTTTCTCCAACAATCCTAAAAGCAGCGTTATACGCGGCGCTTTTTCGGCGGACGACAACCGTTATGAGGGATCGGAGTCACATCAGTAATGTTAGTGATGCGGAAACCAGCCGCGTTCAGAGCGCGGATAGTAGACTCACGACCAGGACCAGGTCCTTTAACCATAACTTCCAGGTTCTTGATACCGTATTCTTTTACTGCTTCAGCACAACGTTCGGCTGCAACCTGAGCTGCAAACGGAGTTGACTTACGAGAACCACGGAAACCGGAACCACCGGCAGTTGCCCAACCCAAAGCATTACCCTGACGATCGGTAATAGTTACAATGGTGTTGTTGAAAGAAGCATGGATATGAGCCACGCCGTCAGAGACTTGCTTTCTTACACGCTTGCGTGTACGAACAGGTGCCTTTGCCATTATTCAATCACCCCGATTATTTCTTGATCGGTTTACGCGGACCCTTACGGGTACGTGCGTTGGTCTTAGTACGCTGACCGCGAACTGGCAGACCACGACGATGGCGCAAACCACGATATGTACCAAGATCCATCAGACGCTTGATGCTCAGGGTAACTTCACGACGCAAATCACCTTCTACAGTGAATTTGGCGACTGCTTCACGCAGCTGTTCAATTTGCTCTTCAGACAGCTCACTGATCTTAACATTTTCAGGAATACCCGTAGCCGCACAGATAGACTGTGAGCGGGTTTTACCGATTCCGAAGATCGACGTTAAGGCGATTACGGTATGTTTATGATCAGGAATGTTAATGCCTGCTATACGGGCCACTATGCACTCCTACTATTTTATACGGCAACACCATTCTGAAAAGCCCGTTTTCAGGATACTCAAATAATGTTGCAGCTACATACAAAAGATTGGCTGGCTAATCTAGCCAGCTCAACCCAACTTTGCAAGAAAAATATGCGAGATAATCAGCCTTGACGCTGTTTATGCTTCGGCTCGGCGCTGCAAATCACACGAACGACACCGTTACGCTTAACGATTTTGCAGTTACGACATAATTTCTTGACGGAAGCACGAACTTTCATTTTTACTCTCCGTAACTTCTCAAACAAAACCCGACTAGCGGTTATAGCCTTTCAGGTTTGCTTTCTTCAATGCAGACTCGTACTGACTTGACATCATCAGAGTTTGCACTTGAGCCATAAAGTCCATGATGACGACAACCACGATCAGTAGCGAGGTACCACCAAAGTAGAATGGTACTTTCATTGCATCACGCATGAACTCCGGGATCAGGCAGATGAAAGTAATGTACATCGCGCCCACCAGGGTTAAACGCGTCATTACTTTATCGATGTACTTCGCCGTTTGCTCTCCCGGACGAATTCCTGGTACGAAGGCACCGGACTTCTTCAGGTTATCTGCTGTCTCACGCGGGTTGAAAACCAACGCCGTGTAGAAGAAACAGAAGAAGATGATTGCAGACGCATAGAGTAACACATAAAGCGGCTGTCCAGGCTGCAAATACATCGAAATCGTTGTCAGCCAGTTCCAACCGGTACCGCCCCCAAACCAGGATGCAATCGTGGCTGGGAACAGGATAATGCTGGAAGCGAAGATTGCAGGAATTACGCCTGCCATGTTCACTTTCAACGGTAAGTGTGTGCTCTGTGCTGCGTAAACACGACGACCTTGTTGACGTTTCGCATAGTTAACGACGATACGACGTTGACCACGTTCGATGAAAACAACGAAGAAGGTTACTGCAAACACCAATACTGCAACCAGCAGCAACAGGAGGAAGTGCAGGTCGCCTTGCCGGGCTTGCTCAATAGTATGACCGATTGCCGGCGGTAATCCCGCCACAATACCAGCGAAGATAATGATTGAAATACCGTTGCCGATACCTCGTTCGGTTATCTGCTCACCCAGCCACATCAGGAACATTGTCCCGGTAACCAGACTCACAACCGCAGTAAAGTAGAACGCAAAGCCTGGATTTAACACCAGGCCCTGCATACCAGGCATATTCGGCAGACCGGTAGCAATACCGATCGACTGGAATATGGCCAATACCAGCGTACCGTACCGGGTGTACTGGCTTATCTTGCGACGGCCAGCCTCCCCTTCTTTCTTGATTTCCGCCAACGCCGGATGAACCACCGTCAGCAGCTGGATAATGATCGACGCCGAGATATATGGCATGATCCCCAGAGCAAAGATAGAAGCACGGCTGAGGGCACCACCAGAGAACATGTTAAACATTTCAATGATAGTGCCTCTCTGCTGCTCGAGCAATTTGGCAAGCACAGTGGCATCGATACCAGGAATCGGAATAAAAGAGCCGATACGGAAGACAATCAGCGCGCCGATAACAAACAAAAGTCTGCGCTTCAGCTCGCCGAGCCCACCTTTAGCACTTTGAAAATCTAATCCTGGTTGCTTAGCCATCTGCTACTTATTCCTCAATTTTACCGCCAGCAGCTTCGATAGCAGCACGAGCGCCTTTGGTGACACGCAGACCACGCAGGGTAACCGGACGAGTGATTTCGCCAGAAAGCATAACTTTCGCGAACTCAATCTGGGTACCAACAACGTTAGCGGCTTTCAGCGTGTTCAGGTCGATTACGTCGCCTTCAATCAAAGCCAGCTCAGACAGACGAACTTCTGCCGTGATCATCGCTTTGCGAGAGGTGAAGCCGAATTTCGGCAAACGACGGTATAAAGGCATCTGACCACCTTCAAACCCGCGACGTACGCCACCGCCAGAACGAGACTTCTGACCTTTGTGACCACGGCCGCCGGTTTTACCCAGGCCAGAACCAATACCACGACCTACACGCTTCGGCGCATGCTTGGCACCTTCAGCCGGAGACAGAGTATTTAAACGCATCTGTTACTCCTCAACTTTAACCATGTAGGAAACCAGGTTGATCATACCGCGTACAGCAGGAGTATCCTCGCGCTCTACGGTGTGACCAATACGACGCAGACCCAGACCGAGCAGAGTAGCTTTATGCTTCGGCAGACGGCCAATGGAACTGCGAACTTGTGTTACTTTAATAGTCTTAGCCATGGTCAATTACCCCAGAATGTCTGCAACGGATTTACCACGCTTGGCAGCGACCATTTCAGGGGACTTCATATTTGCCAAGGCATCAATAGTTGCACGAACCACGTTGATCGGGTTGGTGGAACCATAAGCCTTAGCCAATACGTTGTGAACCCCAGCGACTTCCAGGACGGCGCGCATTGCACCACCGGCGATAATACCGGTACCTTCGGAAGCCGGCTGCATGAACACACGAGAACCCGTGTGAGCACCTTTAACAGGGTGCTGCAGGGTGCCGCTGTTCAGCGCGACATTCATCATGTTGCGACGGGCTTTTTCCATCGCTTTCTGGATCGCTGCCGGAACTTCGCGTGCTTTGCCGTAGCCAAAACCAACGCGACCGTTACCATCACCAACGACTGTCAGTGCGGTAAAGCTGAAAATACGGCCACCTTTTACGGTTTTAGATACGCGGTTTACCGCGATCAGCTTTTCCTGCAGTTCGCCAGCTTGTTTTTCGATGTGAGCCATCTTAAACCTCTTCCTTAGAACTGAAGGCCAGCTTCACGGGCAGCATCTGCCAGTGCCTGGACTCGACCATGATATTGGAAACCGGAACGGTCAAAGGAAACATCTTTGATGCCTTTTTCCAACGCGCGCTCAGCGATAGCTTTACCTACTGCTGCTGCTGCGTCTTTGTTACCGGAAAACTTCAGTTGCTCAGTGATAGCTTTTTCTAAAGTAGAAGCTGCTACCAATACTTCAGAACCGTTCGGAGCAATTACCTGTGCGTAAATGTGACGCGGGGTACGATGTACCACCAGGCGGGTTGCACCCAGTTCTTTGAGCTTGCGGCGTGCGCGGGTCGCACGACGGATACGAGCAGATTTCTTATCCATAGTGTTACCTTACTTCTTCTTAGCCTCTTTGATACGCACGACTTCGTCGGCGTAACGAACACCCTTGCCTTTGTAAGGCTCAGGACGACGGTAGGCACGCAGATCTGCAGCAACCTGGCCAATAATCTGCTTATCAGCGCCTTTCAGCACGATTTCAGTTTGGCTAGGACATTCAGCAGTAACACCTGCTGGCAGCTGGTGATCGACAGGGTGAGAGAAGCCCAGGGCTAAATTCACCACATTGCCTTTAACAGCAGCACGATAACCAACGCCTACCAGTTGAAGCTTCTTGGTGAAGCCTTCGGTAACACCGATAACCATTGCGTTCAGCAGAGCGCGCGTAGTACCCGCTTGGGCCCATGCGTTCACAAAGCCTTCGCGTGGTGCGAAAGTCAGTGCGTTAGCTTCTTGCTTCACTTCAACGGCTTCGTGGACTGTACGAGTCAGCTCGCCGTTCTTACCCTTAATCGAAATAACCTGACCGTTGAGTTTTACCTCTACGCCGGCAGGAATGACGACGGGTGCTTTTGCAACACGAGACATTCTTTCCTCCCGAATTAAGCTACGTAGCAGATAATCTCGCCACCAAGACCAGCCTGGCGAGCTGCACGATCGGTCATAACACCTTTAGAGGTAGAAACAACAGCGATCCCCAAACCGGCCATAACTTTTGGCAACGCATCTTTTTTCTTATAGATACGCAGACCTGGACGGCTGATACGCTGAATGCTTTCTACCACAGCTTTGCCCTGGAAGTACTTCAGTACCAGTTCCAGAACAGGCTTGGCGTCGCCTTCGATTTTGAAATCTTCAATAAAACCTTCTTCCTTCAGCACGTTGGCAATTGCCACTTTCAGCTTGGAGGAAGGCATGGTGACCGCAACTTTGTTCGCGGCTTGACCGTTACGGATACGGGTCAGCATATCCGCGATCGGATCTTGCATGCTCATCTGTCTTTACTCCCGTGATTCAATTGGTGACAATTACCAGCTAGCCTTTTTCAAGCCTGGTACTTCACCGCGCATGGCGGCTTCACGCAGTTTGATACGGCTCAACCCGAATTTGCCCACATAACCATGTGGACGGCCAGTTTGGCGGCAGCGATTACGCTGACGGGACGGGCTGGAATCACGCGGCAGAGTTTGCAGCTTGAGAACGGCATTCCAACGATCTTCATCGGAAGCGTTCACATCAGAGATAATAGCTTTCAGTTCAGCGCGTTTTGCAAAGAACTTGTCAGCTAATTTCACGCGCTTTACTTCGCGTGCTTTCATTGATTGCTTAGCCATCAGTAACCCTGCCTTACTTGCGGAACGGGAAGTTAAAAGCAGCCAACAGTGCGCGGCCTTCATCATCAGAGTTCGCAGTAGTGGTAATGGTAATATCCAAACCACGGACGCGATCGACTTTGTCGTAGTCGATTTCTGGGAAGATGATTTGCTCACGCACACCCATGCTGTAGTTGCCACGGCCGTCGAATGACTTGGCGGACAAGCCACGGAAGTCACGGATACGTGGAACAGCAATGGAAATCAGACGCTCAAAGAACTCCCACATGCGTTCGCCACGCAGAGTTACTTTACAGCCGATCGGATAGCCCTGGCGGATTTTGAAGCCTGCAACAGATTTGCGTGCTTTGGTGATCAACGGCTTTTGACCGGAGATTGCTGCCAAGTCGGCTGCTGCGTTATCCAGCAGTTTCTTGTCAGCGATCGCTTCACCAACACCCATGTTCAGGGTGATCTTCTCGACCCGAGGGACTTGCATGACAGAATTGTAGTTAAACTGAGACATCAGTTGTTTAACTACCTCGTCTTTGTAGTAATCATGCAGTTTCGCCATCGTATTACTCCAAATTACTTGATAGTTTCGCTGTTAGATTTGAAGAAACGGACTTTTTTGCCGTCTTCGAATCTAAAGCCTACACGGTCAGCCTTACCGGTAGCCGCATTGAAGAGAGCAACGTTAGAAACCTGAATTGCAGCTTCTTTTTCAACGATGCCACCTGGTTGGTTCAGAGCCGGAACCGGCTTCTGATGTTTCTTCACCAGGTTGATACCTTCAACAATGACCTTACCAGCAGACAGGACATTTTTTACTTTACCGCGCTTACCTTTGTCTTTCCCGGTAATCACGATAACTTCGTCATCACGACGGATTTTCGCTGCCATGGTTCGCTCCTTAGAGTACTTCTGGGGCCAGAGAGATAATTTTCATGAACTTCTCATTACGCAGTTCACGAGTTACCGGCCCAAAAATACGCGTACCGATTGGCTGCTCGCTGTTATTGTTTAAAATAACGCATGCATTACCATCGAAGCGAATGACAGAACCGTCCGGGCGACGTACACCCTTCTTGGTGCGCACCACTACCGCCTTCAGCACATCGCCTTTCTTCACCTTACCACGTGGAATTGCTTCCTTGATGGTAATCTTGATGATGTCGCCGACGCCTGCGTAGCGACGGTGCGAGCCACCTAGAACCTTGATACACATTACGCGACGTGCACCGGAGTTGTCGGCGACGTTCAGCATAGTCTGTTCTTGGATCATTTTAGTGCTCCGCTAATGTCAACTACTACTTTAAAGACCCAAGAAATATTAGGTCGTTGAAAAGCCCCATAACCGAGGGCGCAGCATTATAACACCGCTTCCAGAGTATGGGTAGAAAAAATGAACGGCTCATTTCCTGAGCCGTTCATTAAGTTAGAGCCAGCTACTCTATTACAGAATCGCTTTCTCTACAACGCGAACCAACGTCCAGGACTTGGTCTTGGACAGTGGACGGCATTCGCGGATTTCAACCACGTCGCCGATACCACATTCGTTGCTCTCGTCGTGTACGTGCAGCTTGGTCGTACGCTTGATGAATTTCCCGTAGATCGGGTGCTTCACGAAACGCTCGATAGCAACAACAATGGATTTCTCCATTTTGTCGCTGATCACGCGACCTTGCAGAGTACGGATATTGTCACTCATTTACACACCCGCCTTTTCAGTCAGTAAAGTCTTAACGCGTGCGACATCACGACGCACTTGTTTCAACAGGTGAGTTTGTTGCAGCTGGCCACTCGCCGCCTGCATGCGCAAGTTGAATTGCTCACGCAGCAGGTTGAGCAGCTCAGTGTTCAGCTCTTCAACGCTTTTTTCACGCAGCTCTTGTGCTTTCATTACATCACCGTCTTAGTTACAAAGGTGGTTTTGATCGGCAATTTAGCTGCAGCCAGCTTGAATGCCTCACGGGCCAGCTCTTCCGGCACACCGTCCATTTCGTACAGGACTTTACCAGGCTGGATAAGGGCAACCCAATACTCCACGTTACCTTTACCTTTACCCATACGCACTTCGAGCGGCTTCTCGGTGATCGGTTTGTCCGGGAATACACGGATCCAGATCTTACCTTGACGCTTAACTGCACGAGTCATTGCACGACGAGCTGCTTCGATTTGACGAGCAGTCAGACGGCCACGGCCAACAGCTTTCAGACCGAAAGTGCCGAAGCTAACATCCGTACCCTGCGCCAGACCACGGTTGCGGCCCTTGTGCATCTTACGGAATTTTGTACGCTTTGGTTGTAACATCAGCGACTCTCCTTACTTGCGGCCTTTACGCTGCTGCTTTTTAGGTTGAGCAGCCGGTTCCGGTTGTTCAACTGCAGCCATACCACCCAGGATCTCACCTTTGAAGATCCATACCTTAACGCCGATTACACCATAAGTGGTGTGCGCTTCAGATGTGTTGTAATCGATATCCGCACGCAGAGTGTGCAACGGAACACGACCTTCACGGTACCATTCGGTACGCGCGATTTCAGCACCGCCAAGGCGGCCGCTTACTTCAACTTTGATACCTTTAGCGCCAAGACGCATTGCGTTCTGTACAGCACGCTTCATAGCACGACGGAACATAACGCGACGTTCCAGCTGTGAAGTGATGCTGTCAGCAACCAATTTAGCGTCAAGTTCCGGTTTACGGACTTCGGCGATGTTAATCTGTGCAGGAACGCCAGCGATATCCGCTACGACCTTACGCAGTTTTTCGACATCTTCACCTTTCTTGCCGATAACGATGCCTGGACGAGCGGTGTGAATAGTCACACGGATGCTCTTCGCAGGACGTTCGATAACGATGCGAGAAACGGAAGCTTTCGCCAGTTCCTTGGTCAGGAATTGACGAACTTTAAAGTCGCTGTCCAGGTTGTCAGCGAATTCTTTGGTATTCGCATACCAAGTAGAGTTCCAAGGTTTGACAATACCCAGGCGAATACCGTTAGGATGTACTTTCTGACCCATTGCTAGTCTCCAGAGTCTCAGCGATCGGACACAACCACAGTAATGTGGCTGGTGCGCTTCAGGATGCGATCTGCACGACCTTTTGCACGCGGCATAATGCGCTTCATGCTTGGGCCTTCGTCGACGAAGATTTTCGTGACTTTCAGATCATCGATGTCAGCGCCATCGTTGTGTTCTGCGTTAGCAATGGCAGACTCCAGCACTTTCTTAACCAGACCAGCAGCTTTCTTGTTGGTGTAGGTCAGAGTTTCCAGAGCTTGCGACACTTTCTTACCGCGGATCAGGTCAGCAACAAGGCGAACCTTCTGAGCAGAAGAACGAGCGTGGCGATGTTTAGCGATAGTTTCCATCTCTTCCTCCTACCTTAGCGCTTTTTAGCTTTTTTATCAGCCGCATGGCCGCGATAAGTACGAGTCGGCGCGAATTCACCCAGTTTGTGACCGACCATTTCATCGGAAACGAACACTGGTACGTGCTGACGACCATTATGGACAGCGATGGTCAAACCGATCATGTTAGGAAAGATCGTTGAACGACGGGACCAAGTGCGCAAAGGCTTCTTGTCACCGCTTTCCACCGCTTTCTCTACCTTCTTCAGCAAGTGCAGGTCAATAAAAGGACCTTTCTTGAGAGAACGTGGCATGGCTTATCCTCTAATTATTTTTTGCTACGGCGACGTACGATGAACTTATCAGTACGCTTGTTGCTACGGGTCTTCTTACCTTTGGTCTGAACGCCCCACGGAGTTACCGGGTGCTTACCAAAGTTACGACCTTCACCACCACCGTGCGGGTGATCTACCGGGTTCATCGCCGTACCGCGAACGGTAGGACGAACACCACGCCAACGTGCAGCACCTGCTTTACCCAGAACGCGAAGCATATGTTCAGCGTTACCGACTTCACCCAGGGTGGCGCGGCAATCAACTGGAACTTTACGCATTTCGCCGGAGCGCAGACGCAGAGTTACGTAGGAACCATCACGTGCAACGATCTGAACGTAGGCACCGGCTGAACGAGCCATCTGGCCGCCTTTACCTGGTTTCATTTCTACGTTGTGAACCGTTGAACCCACTGGAATGTTGCGCATCGGCAGGGTGTTACCCGTTTTGATTGCAGCATCAACGCCAGATTGAATCTGGTCACCAGCTTTCAGGCCTTTCGGCGCAAGGATGTAACGGCGTTCGCCGTCTTTGTACAGAACCAGCGCGATGTTCGCGGAACGGTTCGGATCGTACTCCAGACGCTCAACCACTGCAGGCACACCGTCTTTGTTGCGTTTGAAGTCAACCAGACGATAATGTTGCTTGTGGCCACCACCGATATGACGGGTGGTGATACGGCCATTGTTGTTACGACCACCGCTTTTGCTCATTTTTTCAAGCAGCGGGGCATAAGGTTTACCCTTGTGCAGCTCAGGGTTAACCACTTTAACAACGTGGCGACGACCCGGAGATGTAGGTTTACATTTAACAATTGCCATTGTTCTTACTCCTCCGACTTACTCTGCGCCGCCGATGAAGTCCAGATTCTGGCCTTCTTTCAGGGTGACGTAAGCTTTTTTCCAGTCGCTACGACGACCAACACGCTGACCGTGACGCTTCACTTTCCCTTTAACTACCAGGGTGTTAACGTCCTTGACTTCGACTTCAAACAGTTTCTGCACTGCAGCTTTGATTTCTGCTTTGGTCGCGTCTTTGGCAACTTTGAGAACGATGGTGTTGCTTTTTTCCATCGCAGCGGATGCTTTTTCAGATACGTGCGGTGCACGCAGCACTTTCAGCAAACGTTCTTCACGGATCATGCCAGCATCTCCTCAACTTGCTTCACAGCATCAGCAGTCATAACCACTTTGTCGAAGGCGATCAGGCTAACTGGATCGATACCTGCTACGTCGCGCACGTCAACCTTGTACAGGTTGCGAGCGGCCAGGAACAGATTCTCGTCGACTTCGCCGGTTACAATCAGCACGTCTTCCAGGGCCATATCTTTCAGTTTCTGTGCCAGCAGCTTGGTTTTAGGCGCTTCTACAGAGAACTTCTCGACAACGATCAGACGATCTTGACGTACCAGTTCGGACAGGATGCTTTTCAGCGCGCCGCGGTACATCTTTTTGTTAACTTTCTGACTGTGGTCTTGTGGCTTGGCAGCGAAGGTTACACCACCGGAACGCCAGATCGGGCTCTTTACAGAACCTGAACGCGCACGGCCGGTACCTTTCTGGCGCCACGGTTTTTTACCGGAACCAGTTACTTCAGCACGGGTCTTCTGAGCACGGGTACCTTGACGGGCACCTGCTGCATAAGCAACAACAACCTGGTGTACCAGCGCTTCGTTGAAATCACGACCGAAGGTAGTTTCGGAAACAGTCAGCGCGCTTTGCGCGTCTTTCAATACTAATTCCATTGCTATCCCCTTACGCCTTCACAGCTGGTTTAACGATCAGGTTGCCACCGGTTGCGCCCGGTACAGCACCCTTAACCAGCAGCAGGTTGCGCTCAGCGTCAACACGTACTACGTCCAGGCTTTGAACGGTTACACGCTCGTCACCCAGGTGGCCAGCCATTTTCTTGCCTTTGAACACTTTGCCCGGAGTCTGGTTCTGACCGATAGAACCCGGAACGCGGTGAGACAAGGAGTTACCGTGGGTAGCGTCTTGGGTACGGAAGTTCCAGCGCTTTACAGTGCCAGCAAAACCTTTACCTTTAGAAGTACCGGTAACGTCGACTTTTTTAACGTCAGCGAAGATTTCTACGCTGATTTCCTGACCTGCAGCGAACTCTTGACCTTCTTCAAGGCGGAATTCCCACAGACCACGGCCAGCTTCAACGCCAGCTTTAGCGAAATGGCCCGCTTCCGGTTTGGTCACACGGTTCGCTTTTTTGCTACCGGTAGTGACCTGGATGGCACGGTACCCGTCGTTGTCCAGGTCTTTGACCTGAGTAACGCGGTTCGCTTCAATTTCGATTACGGTTACTGGGATAGAAACGCCATCTTCAGTGAAGATACGGGTCATACCCACTTTTTTACCGACTAAACCAATCATTGTTTCAACCTCTCAATCGCTCAATGACCTGATTAACCCAGGCTGATCTGCACGTCTACACCGGCAGCCAGATCCAGACGCATCAGAGCATCAACGGTTTTCTCGGTTGGCTCAACGATGTCAACCAGACGCTTGTGAGTGCGAATCTCGTACTGATCACGCGCATCTTTGTTGACGTGCGGAGAGATCAGAACGGTAAAGCGCTCTTTGCGAGTTGGCAGCGGGATCGGACCACGGACTTGCGCACCAGTGCGCTTAGCAGTCTCGACGATTTCCGCGGTTGATTGATCGATCAGACGATGATCAAACGCTTTCAGGCGGATACGGATTCTTTGGTTCTGCATGAGACCAGAGCTCCAATTATTTATAAACGTAAATAATTACTCCTCACACCCATTTCGATTGATGGGGGAGTGTAATCGTCAACATATAACCCCCATATCGGGAGTATTGTTCGAAGGGCAGAAAGAGCTTGCCTATCGACTGATTCGCTAAAATCAGGCTTACCAAGATTAGGTAAGCCCGCGCATTATACGCAAAATGCGCGCATAAGCAAGGCACAGATGAAATTATGCTCAGGATATCGACAAATTTAATCGAGATGAGGTATCAGACGTTGGCGCCAAGAGAAAAAGATGGGGACTCACATGGGGATATTCAGCAATCGCTGTCCCCTGCCCTGCCGGCAGTAATCGGTTTCCGGCAGAGAGGAAACGCGGTAAATCAGTCTTTGCGCTCCAGTACCTGCGCCTGGGCATAGTTCTGGATACCCAACCGCTGAATCAGGTCCAGTTCGGTCTCCAGCCAGTCGATGTGTTGTTCTTCGTCGGCCAGAATTTCAATCATCAAATCGCGGCTGACATAGTCATGGATGGAATCAGCATAGGCGATACCTTCACGCAAATCTCTGGCGCCTTGCAGCTCAAGATCGAGATCTGAGCGCAGCATTTCTTCAATGTCTTCGCCAATATTCAGTTTGCCGAGGTCTTGCAGATTGGGGAGCCCTTCAAGGAATAATATGCGTTCAATGTAACGATCGGCATGTTTCATCTCGTCGATCGACTCGTGATATTCCTTATCGTTGAGGCGCATTAGACCCCAATTCTTGAACATACGGGCGTGCAGGAAATATTGATTGATGGCAACCAGCTCGTTACCAAGCAGTTTGTTGAGATGCGCAATGATCTTTTTATCGCCTTTCATAGGGTAATCCTCCTGACCAGTTCTAAAAGTGTAGAACCTGTATGCCAAGAGTCAAAAAATAACCTTACCTTTTGTTAGGCAACTTCATGCATATGAATAATGGTTGCGCGTTCCTCCACCATAATTTGTCTTGCCTGACGAATGCATTTCCCACAATCGGTACCAATTGGCACTAAATCACGCAGTTGCTTCATGGTATGAGGGTTGTGCTGGCGAACCACTTTGCGAATGGCTTTATCAGTCACGGCATTACACAGACATACGTACATAGGAGACTCACTTCTTAACCAATGCATCAAGTCTAAATGGGAATGCTTTTTATTTCAATTAAGATTTAACCAATTTGCATAAAAAAAGGGCACCGAAGTGCCCTTTTTATTGGTGTCGAAAAGTTGTCAGCGATTAAGCGATAACTTTAGCAACAACACCTGCGCCTACGGTACGGCCGCCTTCACGGATTGCGAAACGCAGACCGTCGTCCATTGCGATTGGGTGAATCAGGGTAACAACCATGTTCACGTTATCGCCTGGCATTACCATCTCTACGCCTTCTGGCAGTTCGATGGTACCGGTCACGTCAGTAGTACGGAAGTAGAACTGTGGACGGTAGCCTTTGAAGAATGGCGTGTGACGACCACCTTCTTCTTTGCTCAGGATGTACACTTCTGAGTCGAATTTGGTGTGCGGCTTGATAGAACCTGGTTTAGCCAGAACCTGACCACGTTCGATGTCTTCACGCTTGATACCACGCAGCAGAACACCAACGTTCTCACCAGCACGGCCTTCGTCCAGCAGTTTGCGGAACATTTCTACACCGGTACAGGTAGACTTAACGGTGTCTTTGATACCAACGATTTCAACTTCTTCGCCAACTTTGATGATACCGCGCTCAACACGACCGGTAACAACGGTACCACGACCGGAGATGGAGAATACGTCTTCGATTGGCAGCAGGAACGGCTTGTCGATAGCACGCTCTGGTTCTGGGATGTAAGAATCCAGCGCTTCAGCCAGTTCTACAATCTTAGCTTCCCACTCTGCTTCGCCTTCCAGCGCTTTCAGCGCAGAACCGCGGATTACTGGCAGGTCGTCGCCAGGGAAATCGTAAGCAGACAGCAGCTCGCGAACTTCCATTTCTACCAGTTCCAGCAGCTCTTCGTCATCAACCATGTCACATTTGTTCATGAACACGATGATGAAAGGAACGCCAACCTGGCGACCCAGCAGGATGTGCTCACGGGTCTGAGGCATAGGGCCGTCAGTCGCTGCAACAACCAGGATTGCGCCGTCCATCTGCGCAGCACCGGTGATCATGTTTTTCACGTAGTCGGCGTGCCCTGGGCAGTCAACGTGCGCGTAGTGGCGAGACGGGGTGTCATACTCAACGTGAGAGGTGTTGATGGTGATACCACGAGCTTTTTCTTCTGGCGCGTTATCGATCTGATCGAAAGCACGTGCAGAACCGCCGTAGGTTTTAGCCAGAACGGTAGTGATTGCTGCAGTCAGGGTAGTTTTACCGTGGTCAACGTGGCCGATAGTACCAACGTTAACGTGCGGTTTGTTACGTTCAAATTTTTCTTTAGACACGGCTATATTCCTTACTCTTATGCTCTCCCCTCAAGGAGAGAGCATGGGATCATTGTTTTAAAACCTGGGCTTATTTACCACGGGCTTCGATTACGGCCTGAGCAACGTTGTTCGGCGCATCATCATACTTCAGGAACTCCATGGAGTAAGAAGCACGACCTTTGGTCAGAGAACGCAATTGAGTTGCGTACCCGAACATTTCAGACAACGGAACTTCAGCGTGAATCTGAACGCCGGTAGCGTTGGATTCTTGACCTTTCAGTTGACCACGACGACGGCTAAGGTCACCGATAACGTCACCAGTGTTCTCTTCTGGCGTTTCAACTTCAACCTTCATGATAGGCTCAAGCAGAACGGGTTTCGCTTTCTTAAAGCCATCTTTGAAGGCGATAGAAGCTGCCAGTTTAAACGCCAATTCGGAGGAGTCAACGTCATGGTAAGAACCGAAGTGCAGACGCACACCGAGATCAACAACCGGATAGCCAGCCAGCGGACCTGCTTTCAGCTGCTCCTGGAGACCTTTGTCAACGGCAGGGATGTATTCAGTTGGAATCACACCGCCTTTAATGTCGTTGACGAACTCGTAGCCTTTCGGATTCGAGCCCGGCTCCAGTGGGTACATGTCGATCACAACGTGACCATACTGACCACGACCACCAGACTGCTTGGCGTGTTTACCTTCGATATCGGTAACCTTGGAGCGAATCGCTTCGCGGTAAGCAACCTGAGGTTTACCGACGTTCGCTTCAACGTTGAATTCACGCTTCATACGGTCAACGATGATGTCGAGGTGCAGTTCACCCATACCAGCGATGATGGTCTGGTTAGATTCTTCATCAGTCCATACGCGGAATGACGGGTCTTCTTTAGCCAGACGGCCCAGAGCCAGACCCATTTTTTCCTGGTCAGCTTTGGTTTTCGGTTCAACGGCGATGGAAATTACCGGTTCAGGGAATTCCATACGCTCCAGAATGATCACGTTGTCCGGATCACAGATGGTGTCACCTGTAGTCACGTCTTTCAGGCCGATTGCCGCAGCAATGTCGCCCGCGCGAACTTCTTTGATCTCTTCACGTTTGTTAGCGTGCATCTGAACGATACGGCCAAAACGCTCACGAGCCGACTTCACCGGGTTGTATACGGTATCACCGGAGTTAACCACACCAGAATACACGCGGAAGAAGGTCAGGTTACCGACGAACGGGTCAGTAGCGATTTTGAACGCCAGTGCAGCGAACGGCTCGCTATCGTCTGCGTGACGCTCGGCTGGAGTATCTTTACCGTCGTCCAGCATACCGTTGATTGCCGGTACGTCTGTTGGCGCTGGCAGGTAATCGATTACCGCATCCAGCATCGCCTGTACGCCTTTGTTCTTGAACGCAGAACCACAGGTAACCAGAATGATTTCGTTGTTCAGCACGCGCTGACGCAGAGCTTGCTTGATTTCTGCCTCGGTCAGCTCTTCGCCGCCCAGGTATTTTTCCATCAGCTCTTCTGAAGCTTCGGCAGCAGATTCAACCAGATTCTGGTGCCATTCTTCAGCCAGTTCCTGCATGTCAGCCGGGATATCTTCGTATTCGAAGGTCACGCCTGCATCGGCTTCGTTCCAGTTGATGGCTTTCATCTTCACCAGGTCAACAACACCGGTGAATTTCTCTTCTGCGCCGATAGCCAGCTGCAGAGGAACCGGGTTTGCACCCAGGCGAGATTTGATCTGGCCTACAACTTTCAGGAAGTTCGCGCCCATGCGGTCCATTTTGTTAACGAACGCGATGCGTGGAACCTTGTATTTGTTAGCCTGACGCCATACGGTTTCAGACTGTGGCTGAACACCACCAACAGCACAGTAAACCATTACCGCGCCATCAAGCACACGCATGGAACGTTCAACTTCGATGGTGAAGTCAACGTGCCCTGGGGTGTCGATGATGTTTACGCGATGCGGTTCAT
This sequence comes from Serratia sp. Sp408, assembly GCF_057180665.1. Taxonomy (NCBI): domain Bacteria; kingdom Pseudomonadati; phylum Pseudomonadota; class Gammaproteobacteria; order Enterobacterales; family Yersiniaceae; genus Serratia; species Serratia sp. Sp408. The sequence goes on along the minus strand of NZ_JBXUFT010000007.1, from coordinate 195,628 downwards.
ACTGCTTGGCCATACCTGACCAGAATGCAGTAGTTGCAGCGGAGGTAATGGTAATACCACGCTCCTGCTCCTGCTCCATCCAGTCCATGGTAGCTGCGCCGTCATGAACTTCACCGATTTTGTGGTTTACACCGGTGTAGAACAGAATACGTTCGGTAGTGGTGGTTTTACCGGCGTCGATGTGTGCGCTGATACCGATATTACGGTAGCGCTCAATGGGTGTTGTACGAGCCATTTGATTCCTCTATTCCTAGGGCGTTCATTCAGTTAACCCAAGCGGGCTGGCTTCTTGAAGCGCCCGCTTGGTTAGCATAACTACTGCGTGGCAATTACCAGCGGTAGTGGGCGAACGCCTTGTTGGCTTCGGCCATACGGTGAACGTCTTCACGCTTCTTAACAGCAGAACCTTTGTTCTCTGCTGCGTCAGACAGCTCGTTCGCCAGGCGCAGAGCCATGGATTTATCACCGCGTTTACGAGCAGCATCAACGATCCAGCGCATTGCCAGGGCATTACGACGAACCGGACGAACTTCAACTGGTACCTGATAAGTAGAACCACCAACGCGGCGAGACTTGACTTCGACAGTCGGGCGCACGTTGTCCAGAGCTACTTCGAAAGCTTCCAGGTGATCTTTACCAGAACGCTGAGCCAGGGTCTCCAGCGCGGTATAGACGATTGCTTCAGCAGTAGATTTTTTACCATCTACCATCAGGATATTTACAAATTTGGCCAGCAGCTCGGATCCGAACTTAGGATCCGGCAAAATTTTACGTTGACCAATGACGCGACGACGTGGCATGGAAATACTCCGTTGTTAATTCAGGATTGTCCAAAACTCTACGAGTTTATTTTGACATTAAAGTGAAAATGTTTGGCCTTACTTAACGGAGAACCATTAAGCCTTTGGCTTCTTCACGCCGTACTTGGAACGAGCTTGCTTACGGTCTTTAACACCGGAGCAGTCAAGTGCGCCGCGAACGGTGTGGTAACGCACACCTGGCAGGTCTTTTACACGACCGCCGCGGATCAGGATCACGGAGTGTTCCTGCAGGTTGTGACCTTCACCACCGATGTAGGAAGTCACTTCGAAACCGTTAGTCAAACGCACACGGCATACTTTACGCAGTGCGGAGTTTGGTTTTTTCGGGGTGGTGGTATATACGCGGGTACATACACCACGTTTTTGCGGGCAGGCTTCCAGCGCTGGAACGTTGCTTTTAGCAGCCTTCACAGAGCGTGGTTTGCGTACCAGCTGGTTAATCGTTGCCATTCAAAAAGCTCCTGGTTTGTGCTTCGTTTCTTGCTTCGTAAACATGTGATAAATCCCCCCGCATGCACTACTGGCAAAATACGAGGACGCAGAATTTTATGGCTGAGTGATTAAGGTGTCAAGAAATATACAACATCAGCATTATCACCACGCCATTTGGCTATGGTGTTTTTCGGTTAATTCAACGAATTGATTATAGCCGATGACGGTGATGCTGTGTGAAATATAACCAGACAGACCGCGAGCGCTCAGGTCATCTTCCAGCGCATACAGGGATATGGGGGCGTTCAGCAGTAAATCAAGCGGCGCACTGCCGGCCAGCGCGGCCAGCACGCCGTCCTGCAGCAGCAGCAGCGCGTCGCCCGGGGCAGCCAGGCGCAGCAGTGCAGGCAGATCGCATTGTAGCGGGGAGCGGCTCAGGGTAAACAGCATGGCTAATTCCTAAAATGTCAGTACCACATCGTAGTCGGCGAGCCGCTGGCGCAGCACGTCCGGCGCCAACACCTCGGCGTCCAGCACGCCGCCATCGATCTGCGTAAAGCCGCGCTGTTGCAGTGACGCGGCGCACAGATAGCAGCGATCGACATCGTACAGGGGCAATACACCGAAGGTGGCAATATAATTTCGCGCAAGGATCTTTTCCGGCTGTTGGCCAGGCAGCAGTTGCAGCACCCCGTCGCCGATAAAGAACACGCCCAGTTCCTCGCTCAGCGCGGAGGTCGCCAATAGGGCATCCAGTCCTTCGCGACCGGCGGCACTGCCGTGTGGCCCCTGGGTGAAAACAAACGCGACTCTTTTCATGATGATCTCTTAAAACTGCACGGTGCGGTCGCAGCTCAGTGTCGCTTCCGCCAGCGCACCCAGCCCGCTGAGAGTGAATCCCGGCTGCAGGTTGGCGGCCGGCAACCCTTGCTGCTGCGCTTCCTGTTGGTCAGTAACGCCTCGGCGCAGCGCAGCCGCCACGCAGACGTTCAGCGCAATAGCGTGCTGCTGCGCCAGCGCAGCCCACGCACGCACCAGATCGAACTCGTCGCTGGCCGGCGACGTCAGCTGATTGGCATTCAGCACACCTTCGCGATAAAAGAACACGCTGGTCAGTTGATGCCCCGCCGCCAATAACGACTGAGCGAACAGATACGCGCTGCTGGCCTGTTGCGTGCCATACGCCGGGCCGGTGACCACCAGGCAATAACTCAGGCTCAACGTTCGCTTCCCAGCAGATCGCCGCTTTTGAACTGGCGAATATACAGATAGACGGTGTGTTTGGAGATATTCAGCCGCTCAGCCACCTGATTGATGGCGTCCTTGATATCGAAAATCCCCTTTTCATACAGGTTCAGCACCACCTGACGATTTTTGGCGTTGTTGGATACGTTACGGTCGGCATTCACCTCTTCAATGGTGAATTCCAGCGTTTGCGCCACCAAATCGTCAACGGACGAGGCGAAGTTAACCGAAGAAGGCACTTCCTGCGTTTCCGGCGGCATAAAGGTTTGCATGATCTGTGAGAACGGCACATCCAGGTTCATATTGATGCACAACAACCCGATGACCCGCTGTTCACGATTACGAATGGCGATGGTCACCGACTTCATCAGCACGCCGCTTTTGGCACGGGTAAAGTACGCTCTGGACACGCTGCTGTCGTCGCCGGCCATATCGTGCAGCATGCGCAGTGCCAGATCGGTAATCGGCGAGCCTATCTGACGCCCGGTATGTTCACCGTTGGCAATCCGCACCGCGGAGCATTTCAGATCCTCCAGCGAGTGCAGTACGATTTCGCAGTGACCGCCGATCAGCATCGCCAGTCCGTCGACCACGGCTTCATAAGACTTCAGGATTTCATGGTCCGTTTGGCTAAACGGACGTTCATTCAGCAAATCGAGTTCGCTGGCTTCGCTGGATAAAAGCGAATTAGACATCGAAGATACCACCCTCATAGATCGCCTGTGCCAGGGGGCGCAGCTAAAACGGCTCTTGGCGGCCGGGAACGGTTTTAGATACACGCCCTAAGGGGCAGGCGTATGACTCATTAGTCAGAACCCAGGTTTGGCGATATGGCCAAAACCAAGCCCTGGCATTTACGCGTGGTATTGACGTTAAGCCGATGCCCGGCAGGCGTCAAGTAATCCGTAAGGAGAGGGGAGAAAAGTTGCGTTGCAGATCAGGCTGACGGAGCTGAAGTAAAAACCGCCGCGATAAACGCGGCGGTGATGCATCGGCAAGGCTTATTTTGCTTTGCTGCCTGCGGCTTCCGCTGGCTTTTCAGCTTTGGCATCGGCTTTTGGCGCCGCTTTCACGTCCAGCAGCTCAACGTCAAACACCAGGGTCGAGTTGGCCGGGATGCCAGGAACGCCGGTTTTACCGTAGGCCAGCGCCGGTGGGATAACCAGCTTGATCTTGCCGCCCTTCTTGATGTGTTTCAGGCCTTCGGTCCAGCCCGGGATCACGCCGTCCAGACGGAACGACAGCGGTTCGCCGCGCGTGTAGGAGTTGTCAAACTCGGTGCCGTCGGTCAGGGTACCCTTGTAGTTCACCACCACGGTGTCGCTGTCCTTCGGCGCTTCACCGGCACCTGGTTTTTCTACCTGGTACAGCAGACCTGATTCGGTTTTCTTCACGCCTTTTTCTTTGGCGAAGGTATCACGATATTTGGCGCCTTTCGCTTCGTTGTCTTTGGCATCCTGCTCCATCTTCGCCTGAGCGGAAGACTTCACGCGTGCTTCAAAGCCCTGCAGGGTCTTTTCGATATCGGCATCGTTCAGCTTGCTCTTGTTGGCAAAAGCGTCCTGAACACCGGCGATCAGCTGATCCTTGTCCAGTTTGATGCCCAGTTTTTCTTGCTCTTTCAGCGAGTTGTCCATGTAACGGCCCAAAGACGCACCCAGTGCGTAAGCCGCTTGTTCGTCATCGTTCTTGAACTTGCCGGTGCTTGGCGCTGCCGCTGCATCAGCCGCTTTGGCGGCCTCGGCCGGTTTCGCTGCATCGGCGGCCATAACCTGAGTCGTATTCAGAGCAAAAGCCATGGTGGTTGCCAGAAGCGTGACTTTAAACAAAGATTTCATCCATTTCTCCAGTGTCTGAAGCGGTGCCCCAAACAATCATTAGGTAAGATAACCGGGCTACTATAGCTGGCTGAAACAAAACAAAACAGTCGCACAGGTAACCAATCGAGTCAAAGTGTGACTCCGTATCCCGAGAGAAGTTTCCTCTGATTTATTACCCGCATGATAAATCAGACTTTTCTGTGCCAATGACGCCATATTGACGTAAAAAAGCCGTCCCTTGCGCGCTTTTTTACCGACTTTTACACCGGGTACCGAACTTTTCGGCTATACCCTAGGCTGAATGCGTCCAAATAGCACAGCGCAAAGCCCGCGCCACCTGTTACCATAACGCCAGCAATCGGGATTTAACAGTGTCAGAGGTAGTATTATGCACAACGTCGACAATCAGGGCCTGCTACAGCGGCTGGAGGAACTGGAAAGCCGTCAGGCGTTCCAGGAATTGACAATTGAAGAGCTGAATCAAACAGTTGTCCAACATCAGCTTGAATTATTAAAACTGCGGGAACACCTGCATATGTTGACCGACAAACTGCGTGCCACGCAAACCTCGATGATCGCCTCGCAATCGGAAGAGACGCCGCCACCGCACTATTGACCGGCCAACGCGCTGCGCCAATAAAAAAGGCCGCCGAGGCGACCTTTTTCTGGCAGTAGACTGCGCTTAGTGGCAACCGCAACCACCGTTGCCGCAACCGCCTTTCTTGCCATGGTCGTGGTCATGATCGTGAGCATGGTCATGATCGTGACCGCCGCAGCAGCCGTCACCGTGTTCGTGATGATGATCGTGCTCACCGTGAACGTGGCCATGAGCCAGTTCTTCAGCGGTTGCTTCACGAATGGCCACGACTTCGACATTGAAGTTGAGGTTCTGGCCAGCCAGCATGTGGTTACCGTCAACCACCACGTGGTCACCGTCCACTTCGGTGATTTCTACCGGTACCGGCCCCTGATCGGTGTCAGCCAGGAAACGCATGCCAACCTGCAGTTCGTCAACGCCCATGAATACATCTTTTGGTACGCGCTGAACCAGGTTTTCGTCATAGTTGCCGTATGCGTCGTTAGCGCCAACGTGAACGTCGAAACGATCGCCCACCGCGTGGCCTTCAAGCGCTTTTTCCAGACCTGCGATCAGAGAGCCATGCCCGTGCAGATAGTCCAGCGGTGCACTCACCGGAGACTCATCAACCAAAACACCGTCTTCTGTACGTACTTGGTAAGCCAGGCTGACCACCGAGTCTTTTGCTACTTTCATGATATCTCCTACCGTTGGATACTTTAAGCTGCCCCCTTGTGGCACCTTAGTACCGTACGGACACAACCTATACCGTGCAGATTGTAACGGAAATCTGCATCGCTGTACCCTTCAGCATAAAAAATCGCGGCAAATAACGCTACTCCGGGTGGAAAATCCCGATGACCTGCTCCTGCGGACGCACGTGCTTTTCCACCTGTTGTTCGGTCTGGCGCTGGTGATGACCGCACTTGACGCACTCCACCACTTCAACCCGATCTTCGCGCCAAACGGCCAGCGTATCCATCGCGCTACAGCTCGGGCAGACCGCCCCGGCGATAAACCGCTTACGTGTTGCAGACATGCTCTTGCTCCTATTCATATTCATCCCAGCCGTCAAACTGGCGACTCTCTTTTTGCATTTCGCGATGGAACAGCTCTTCCAGCTCGCGCCGCGCCTCTTTGACGCGTGAGATTTGCGCCACGTCGCCCTGATGCGGCGGCATCAGCTCACGCAGCATACGCATATCCAGCCGGCGGAAGTGCTGCTGAGCGCGAAACGCCTGATGCGGATGCATACCAAGCGTCATCAGCGCCTTGCGCCCCAGTTCCAGCGCGCTGGAGAACGTCTCGCGGCTGAAATACTGTACCCCGGCCTGCAACAGCTCGTGCGCCTCCACCCTGCCCCGCGCCCGCGCCAAAATGGCCAGATTGGGAAAATGCTGCTGGCACAGGTGAACGATCGCCAGGGTATCTTCCGGCTCGTTACAGGTGATGACGATCGACTTGGCTTTTTCGGCACCGGCGGCGCGCAGCAGTTCCAGCTCGGTGGCATCACCGTAATACACCTTGTAGCCATAGCGGCGCAACACGCCGACCGCACTGACGTCGCGTTCCAGCACCGTGATACGCATTTTGTTGGCCATCAGCAGACGGCCAATCACCTGGCCGAAGCGGCCAAAACCGACGATAATCACCTGCGGATCGTCATCTTCGACGTACGGTGTTTCCTCGTCTTCGTCTTTGGCGTTATAGCGGCGCGCCAGCATGCGATCGATGATCTGCATCAGCAGCGGCGTGGTCATCATCGACAGCGTCACGATAACCAATAACAAGGCCAGTTGGTCGCTTTTCAACAGTTTTTGCGACGCCGCCGCCGAAAACAGCACGAAGGCGAATTCGCCGCCCTGACTCAGCACGCCAGCGAACTGCAGGCGCACCGAGCGCCGCAGGCCGAAAATGCGCGCCAGCGTATACAACACGCCGGACTTGATGGTCACCAGCAGCAGCACGCCGATCAGCACTTCCGCCAGATGGGTATACAACACGCCGATATTCAGCGCCATGCCCACCGAGATAAAGAACAGCCCCAGCAGCAGCCCCTTGAACGGTTCGATGGCGATTTCCAGCTCGTGACGATACTCGCTTTCCGCCAGCAATACGCCGGCGATAAAGGTGCCCAACGCCATCGACAGCCCAAGCGCATCCATAAACAGCGCCGCCCCCAGCACCACCAATAACGCGGCGGCGGTAAAGATTTCACGCACGCCGGACGCGGCGATATAGCGGAACAGCGGCCGCAACAGGAAACGGCCGCCAACCAGCATGCCGCCGAATGCCGCTACCTTATAGCCAATCTCCGCCCAGTCGTCGCTGGTGCCGGCGCCGCCGGCCAAAATCGGGATCAGCGCCAATGCCGGGATCACCGCCATATCCTGAAACAGCAACACCGAGAAGCCGAGCTGGCCCCCTTCGTTGCGGTTCATGCCCTTTTCGCGCATCAGTTGCAGCGCCATGGCGGTGGATGACATCGCCAGCCCAATGCCGCCAATCACCGCCGCCTGCCAGGCAAACTGGGTCAGATACAGCAGCACGCCCAGCACCGCCGCGGTGAGCACCACCTGACCGGCACCGACGCCGAAGATCGAGCGGCGCAGTTCCCATAGCTTGGAGGGGTTCAGCTCCAGGCCAATGATAAACATCAAAAACACTACGCCCAGTTCGGAAAAGTGCAGAATTTCCTCTACGTCGCGGATAAACCCCAGCCCCCAGGGGCCGATGGCGATGCCGGCGAACAGGTACCCCAGCACCGCACCGATCCCCAGACGCCGAGCGATCGGTACCGTCACCACGGCGGAGAACAGGAACAGCAGTACGGCGGTCAGTAAGGTTGAACTTTCCATGTTTATCGCCCTCGTTGCGGCAGCGGGTTTTGCAGCCAGTCGCCATAGGCGTCGGCGTGACCGGCCAGCACCTCCGGCTTTTGGCGGCGCGCCCAGTAAACGATAATCGGCGACAGCCAATGCATATGACACATGCCGGCGGTCAGCTCAAACGGACGCAGAATGTCTTCCATCGGATAACGGTTGTAACCGCCGGTGCGGTACGCGCCTTCCGGTTCGCCGGTGGTGATTACCGAACGCCAATACTTGCCCGCCAGCGCATTGCCGCCAACGCCGCTGGCAAAACCACGCGACAGCACGCGGTCGAGCCACTCTTTCAGCAGCGCCGGGCAGCTGTAGGTATATAAAGGATGTTGGAAGACGATGATCTGATGCTCGCGCAGCAACTGTTGCTCATGGTGAATATCAATAAAAAAATCAGGATAGTGCGCGTATAAATCGTGCACGGTGACGTGGTCCATCTGCTGTGCCGGCTTGAGCAAAACCCGGTTGGCGACCGAGTCATGAGATTCCGGATGGGCATACAGCAGCAAAACCTTGGGCGGCTGCGACATCATTCCCCTCCAAAGCGTCGTCAGGGTAGCGGTTTTCCGTTACCATGCAGCGCAAAGTTTAAAACAGCACGCGTACTGCGGTCTGTTACATTAAAGATAATTTAACATACTCTGAACAAACGGCGCTTTATGATTGTATTCTCCTCGCTACAAATTCGACGCGGTACCCGTGTCTTGCTGGACAACGCCACGGCGACGGTTAATCCAGGTCAAAAGGTCGGCCTGGTGGGCAAAAACGGCTGCGGCAAGTCTACGCTGCTGGCGCTGCTGAAGGGCGAAATCGCCGCAGACGGCGGCAGTTACAGCTTTCCGAGCAACTGGGCGCTGGCCTGGGTCAACCAGGAAACGCCGGCGCTCGACGTGCCGGCACTGGAGTATGTCATCGATGGCGATCGCGAGTTCCGCCAGCTCGAAGCCGAGCTGCAACAGGCCAACGATCGCAATGACGGCAACGCCATCGCCACGCTGCACGGCAAGCTGGACGCCATCGACGCCTGGACGGTGCGCGCCCGCGCCTCCAGCCTGTTGCATGGACTGGGCTTTTCCAATGAACAGCTGCAAAAGCCGGTGCGCGCCTTTTCCGGCGGCTGGCGGATGCGTCTCAACCTGGCACAGGCGCTGCTCTGCCGTTCCGACCTGCTGCTGCTCGACGAACCCACCAACCACCTGGATCTGGACGCGGTGATCTGGCTGGAACGCTGGCTGAAAGGCTACGCGGGTACGCTGGTGCTGATCTCGCATGACCGAGACTTCCTTGACCCGATCGTTGACAAGATCCTGCATATCGAACAGCAAACCATCAACGAATACACCGGCAATTACTCCTCGTTCGAACGCCAGCGTTCGACCAAGTTGGCGCAGCAGCAGTCGATGTATCAGCATCAGCAGGAGAAGGTGGCGCATCTGCAGAGCTTTATCGATCGCTTTAAAGCCAAGGCGTCCAAGGCCAAACAGGCGCAAAGCCGCATCAAGATGCTGGAACGGATGGAGCTGATCGCCCCGGCGCACGTCGACAACCCGTTCAGCTTCAGCTTCCGCGAGCCGGAAAGCCTGCCGAACCCGCTGCTGCGTATGGAAAAGGTCAGCGCCGGCTATGGCGATAACATCATTTTGCAATCCATCAAGCTGAATCTGGTGCCCGGCTCACGCATCGGCCTGCTGGGGCGCAACGGCGCCGGCAAATCAACGCTGATCAAACTGCTGGCCGGTACGCTGGATCCGCTGAGCGGTGAAATCGGTCTGGCAAAGGGCATCAAGCTCGGTTATTTCGCACAGCATCAGTTGGAGTTTTTACGCGCCGACGAATCGCCATTGCAGCACCTGAGCCGCATCGCGCCACGAGTGCTGGAACAACAACTGCGTGACTATCTGGGTGGCTTCGGCTTCCAGGGCGATAAGGTCACCGAACAAACCGAACGCTTCTCGGGCGGTGAAAAAGCACGCCTGGTGCTGGCGCTGATCGTCTGGCAGCGTCCTAACCTGCTGCTGCTTGATGAACCGACCAACCACCTGGATCTGGACATGCGCCAGGCGCTGACCGAAGCGCTAATCGATTTCGAGGGTGCGTTGGTGGTGGTGTCGCACGACCGACACCTGCTACGCTCCACCACCGACGATCTGTATCTGGTGCATGACGGCCAGGTCGAACCGTTCGAAGGCGATCTGGACGATTACCAGCAGTGGCTGAGCGACTTACAAAAACAGCAGGCGCAGCAGGACGCGGCACCGAAACAGGACAGCGGCAACAGCGCGCAAGCGCGTAAAGATCAAAAGCGTCGCGAAGCCGAGTTCCGCAGCCAGACTCAACCGCTGCGCAAACAAATCGCCAAACTGGAACAGCAGATGGACAAGCTGGCAGCCGAACTGGCCGCGACAGAGGAAAAGCTGGCGGACTCCACGCTGTACGACATCAGCCGCAAGGCCGAACTGACCGAATGCCTGCAACAGCAAAGCCAGGCCAAAAGCGCGTTGGAAGCAACGGAACTGACCTGGCTGGATGCCCAGGAGCAGTTGGAACAGCTGACCCAGGCGTTTGAATCAGAGAGTTGACGGTGGCGGTTGCGACGCATGCGCCAGCAACCGCGCCGCAGCCTACACAGGCGGTGCTACCCTTTATAAAACGGCTTATCGCCCAGTACCGTCGCGCGGTGCATAATGCGCCGCTGCGGCAGATAGTCGGCGTTGGCATAGTGCTGCGTCACGCGATTATCCCAAATGGCGATGTCGTTTTCCTGCCAGCGCCAACGCACCTGGAACTCCGGCTTGGTAATATGGGCAAACAAAAAGCCGAGTAACGCGTCGCTTTCCTTTGGTGACAGGTCAACGATGCGCGTGGTAAACCCTTCGTTGACGAACAGCGCCTGCTTGCCGCTGACCGGATGGGTACGCACCACCGGGTGCAGCAACGGCGGATTGTTCTGCACCGCCTGTCGCCAGCGCTGGTGCTGTTCTTCACTGCCACGATGCTTGTACTCCGGAAAGGATTTGGTGAAGTCATGCTCGGCCCGCAACCCGCTCAACAACTGTTTGAACGGCGTCGACAACGCGTCAAAGGCGGCAATACCGCTGGCCCATAGCGTATCACCGCCGGTGCTCGGCAGGCGTTTGGCGGCCAGAATCGCCCCCAGAGGGGGATTGTCGATAAACGTCACGTCGGTATGCCAGTTGTCATTGTCCGGCGGATTGTTGTCATCGGTATCCAGTACGATGATCTCCTCCACGTCACTGGCGTGCGGATAGACGGGATGAATGTGCAGATCGCCAAAGCGCCCGGCCAAATCACGCTGTTGCAGCGGTGTGATCGGCTGATTGCGGAAGAACAGCACCTGATGCTTCAGCAACGCGTGATAAAGCTGCTCGAACTGGCCATCGCCAAGCGGTCGCGCCAACGTGACGTTTTCCACCAAAGCACCGATATGCGGCCCCAACGGGGTAATCACCAAACGTTCGTTCATTGTTGTACTCCATGCCACGGGGTTAATCGGCGCTGCAAGGCGCGTAGCCCCAGCTCCAGCCCAAATGCAATAATCGCAATCACGCTGATGCCGGCGATCACCACATCGGTCGCCAGAAACTCACCGGCAGATTGCACCATAAAACCCAGCCCGCGCGTGGCGGCGATCAATTCGGCGGCCACCAGCGTAGACCACCCCACGCCGAGTCCGATGCGAATACCGGTCAGAATTTCCGGCAACGCATTCGGCAGCACCACGAAACGCAGCACTTGCCAACGATTGGCCCCCAAGGCACGGGCAGCACGCAATCGAACCTGTGCCACGCTGCGCACCCCGGCCACGGTAGACAACGTCACCGGCGCAAAGATTGCCAGGTAAATCAACAGGATTTTTGATGTTTCCCCGATGCCGAACCAGATCACCATCAGCGGCAGGTAGGCTAACGGCGGTACCGGACGATAAATTTCTATCAGCGGGTCGAGAATACCGCGCACCGTGTCATTCAACCCCATGGCGATACCAACCGGAACGCCGATCATCACCGCCGCCAGCAGCGCCAGCAGTATACGCCCCAGACTGGCCGCCAGATGCTGCCATAACGTGGCGTCCATAAACCCTTGCGGACTGGCGATAGTCAGCAATTGATGCAGCACCTGCTGTGGTGACGGCAGAAACAGCGGGCTGATCAATCCCAGCGCGGTGATCCCCCACCAGACCGCCAAGGTTACCAGTAAGGTGGCCGCGCTCAGCCAGAGGTTGCGCGGCAGCGTGAGACGGCGGGCCGGCGCGCGCGCTGTCTGCCCGACGCTGGATTTCAAAATGGAATGCAGACTCATGACAGCGCCTCGCGTTCAAAGACCTTGCCGAGCACGTATTCGCGCCGGGCGATAAATTCCGGGTCGGACTTGATGGCGCGACAGGCTTCACCGGCGGCGTAGCGACGACCAAAATCCAGCGACAGCCGTTCAACCACCTGGCCAGGCCCCGGCGATAGCAGCAACAGCTCGCTGGCCAGGAATACCGCCTCTTCGATGTCATGGGTAATCAGCAGCACCTGCTTACCGGTATCGCGCCAAATGGTCAGCAACAGCTCCTGCATCTGCTCACGGGTAAAAGCATCCAGCGCGCCAAACGGCTCATCCAACAGTAACAGCCGCGGGTCGGCCGCCAGTGCACGAGCAATCCCCACCCGTTGGCGCATGCCGCCGGACAGTTGCCAGATAAAATGCTGCTCATAGCCGGCCAGTCCGACGCGTTGCAGCATCTGCTGCGCCACCGCGCGGCGCGACGCTTTGCCGACGCCGGCCAGTTGCAAGCCGAACTCGACGTTATCTACCACGTTGCGCCACGGCAGCAAGCCTTCATGCTGGAATACCACGCCCCGCTCGGCACCCGGGCCGTTAACCGGTTTTTCATCAAGCGTGATGCTGCCCGCTGAAGGCGCGATAAATCCGGCAATCAGGTTCAACAGCGTGGTCTTGCCGCAACCTGACGGCCCGAGCACCACCACCAGTTCCCCACTGGCAATCTGGAATGACACATCGCGCAGCGCGGGGCGTCCCTGATATTCGGCTGAAAGACCACTGACGTTTAACATGCCGACCTCCTTAAGGCTGCGGTGCAGCCTGCACCTGCTTAACGAAACGGTCGGTCACATAGGCGCTGTAATCGTTGTCGACCTGCGGGATTTTGCCCTGCTGCTTGAGGAAGAGCGCGGTATCATGGATCGCCTTTTCCACCGGCTGACCAAGCTGGCTGATTTGTTCGGCCACCGGCAGATAGCGATTACCCTTCACCAGTGGCGGGATCTGCGCTACCGGCACGCCGCTCAGGCGAGACAGGGTATTGAGATTGTTCTGGTCTTGCAGCCAGGCATCCGGCGCGGCCAGATAGGCCTGCTGCGCGCTGAGTGCGCTGGCGGCAAAGGCGGTGACCACCTCGGGATGCTGTTCGGCAAAATCCTTGCGCACCACCCACACGTCCAGCGTTGGCGATCCCCATTGCCCCACTTGCTCAGAATCGGCCAGTACCCTGCCCTGCTTGGCCAGCTCGCTGACTACCGGTGCCCAGACGTAAGCGCCGTCAATGTCGCCACGCTGCCAGGCGGCAGCGATCGCCGGCGGTTGCAGATTGAGGATCTTCACCTGTTCGGGCTTGATGTCCCAATGCCTGAGCGCAGCCAGCAGGCTGTAATGAGTGGTGGAAATAAACGGCACCGCAATGCGCTTGCCAATCAGATCTTTTGGCGACTGGATGTCATTCTTGACCACCAGCGCTTCAGAATTTCCCAGTTGCGAGGCGATCAGGAATACTTCAATCGGCAGTTTCTGGCTAGCGGCAACCGCTAACGGACTGGAGCCGATATTACCCATCTGCACGTCGCCAGACGCCAGGGCACGCAACACGCTGGAGCCGCTGTCGAACTTGCGCCAGTCGACCTGGGCGCCAGAGCGTTTGGCAAAGCTGTTTTCCGCCTGCGCGACCTTGGCAGGCTCCGCCGAGGTTTGATACGCCACGGTTACGTCCACCGCCTGCGCACTGGCCGCCGCCAGCGATAGCATCAGCAGCGCTGCGCCGCGTAAAGAAAAGAGTGTGCCCGCCATGATCCGCTCCGTTGATAAACTGCTATTCAGTTATCTGTAGTTTTATCCGAGCGTCAGCGGGCATTGAAGGAATAAAAAAATATTCTTTATTACTTATGGAACTATAAGCGTCGTCCATTGGCCGCCGGCGTCATGGCTGCGTCGGGCGGTTTCGATAAACGCCATGCCTTGCAATCCGCTTTCAATTCCCGGCAACAGCGGCGCGGCACCAGGTCCATGGCGCAAACGCTGCGCCGCCTCACGATAAATCTGGCCAAACCCTTCCAGATACCCTTCCGGGTGACCAGCCGGCACCCGTGCCAACGCGCGGTTTTCCGCATATTGAGAGGTTGCACCACGGGTCAAACAATACGCCGGTGCCGAATGGGGACGCATCCACAGCTGATTGGGGTTTTCCTGATTGAATTCCAGGCTGCCTGCGCTGCCGTAAATCCGCAACCGCAAGCCGTTCTCATGGCCACAGGCCACCTGGCTGGCCCACAAACGGCCGCGTGCGCCGTTGGCATAACGCATCTGCACCCGCACGTCATCATCCAGCCGACGGCCGGGAATAATGCTGCTCAGCTCGGCGCTGATGGTGACGGGCAGTTGACCGCAAACGAACTGCGCCAGTTGCCAGGCGTGAGTACCAACGTCGCCAATGCAGCCCGCCCCCGCCTTTTCCGGCTCGGCACGCCAGCCCGCCTGTTTGTTACCGCGTTGTTCCAGCGGCTGCGCCAGCCATTCCTGCAAATATTCTACCTCGACGAAGCGCAGCTCCCCCAGTTCCCCGGCCAGCACCCGACTGCGCGCTTCGCGGATCAGCGGGTAGGCGCTGTAATTATGGGTCAAGATCAGCTGTCGGCCGCTGCGACGCACGGTTTCAGCCAGTTGCAGCGCATCCTGGTACGAGGTGCACAACGGCTTATCGCAGATCACATCGATGCCGGTGGTGAGAAACGCCGTCGCCGCCGGCGCGTGCAGGTGGTTTGGCGTCACGATCGCCACCACCTGAATGCCGTCCTCGCGCGCCGCTTCCTGCTGCGCCATCTGCTGGAAATCACCATAGCAGCGCTGCGCATCCAGCTGTAGCGACGCTCCGGTGCGCCGACAATTGTCCCAGTCCGAGGAAAACGCGCCGGCCACCAGGATAAATTCGTCATCCATGCGTGCCGCCAAACGATGCACTGCGCCAATGAAAGCCCCTTCGCCGCCGCCGACCATACCCAAACGTAACCTCATTCCTTGCCCTCCAGTCCGAGCATGGTCCTTACCGCAGCGCGATCGCTGCTGCCGGCGGCGAAATCGTCGAACGCCCGTTCAGCCACCGGTATGATATGCCGGGCAATAAATGCCGCCCCTTCGCGTGCGCCCACCTCCGGCGCCTTCAGGCAGCATTCCCACTCCAGCGTCGCGGTACCGGGGAAATCGTACTGCGCCAGTTTGCTGAAAATGGCAGCGAAATCAATCTGGCCGTCCCCCAGCGAGCGGAAACGCCCCGGCCGCTCCAGCCACGGCTGATAACCGCCGTAAACGCCGCTACGCGCGCTCGGCCGGAACTCGGCGTCCTTGACGTGGAAGGCGCGAATGCGGTGGTGGTAGCGATCGATAAAACCAAGGTAATCCATCTGCTGCAAATGCAGATGACTCGGATCGTAAAGAATATGGCAGCGCGGATGGTTGCCGACCAAGCGCAGAAAACGCTCAAAGGTCACGCCGTCGTGCAGATCCTCCCCCGGATGCAGTTCGTAGCAAACGTCGACGCCGGCCTGGTCAAACGCATCGAGGATTGGACGCCAGCGCTGCGCCAGTTGGCCGAACGCCTCCTCCAGCAACAACGCATTATGCGGCGGCCATGGATAAAAGTAGGGCCAGGCCAGCGCACCGGAAAACGTCACGTGCGCACTCAGGCCCAAGCGTTGCGAAGCCTGCGCCGCCAGCATCAGCTGATCGCAGGCCCACGCCTGGCGCGCACGCGGATTACCACGCACCGCCTCGGGCGCAAAGCCCTCGAACGCGGCATCATAGGCCGGATGCACCGCCACCAATTGGCCTTGCAGATGGGTCGACAGTTCGCTGATGCTCAGCCCATGCTGCGCCAAGCGTGCGCGTATCTGGTCGCAATAGGCCTGGCTGCGCGCCGCCTGTGCCAAATCAAAAATCGCCGCATCGCCGGTCGGCAGTTGCAGGCTGCGAAACCCCAGCCCCGCCGCCCATTGCGCCAGCCCATCCAGCGAATTGAACGGCGCCTGCGGACCGATAAACTGTGCCAGAAACACCCCCGGCCCGTTAATGGTTTTCATTGCTCACCCCCTAACATTACCGTGCTCTGACTGCGTACCGCCTGGTCCGCCGCCAGTACCACCCGCAGGCTGTTAATCGCATCGCGCCAATGGTCGTTGAGATCGCCACCCTGCCGGATCGCCTGCAGGAAAAACTGCTGTTCGCGGCGGCATAACGCCAGATGATCGGGCTCGTCCCGACAATCAATCCATTCGTCCGCGTCGGTGAACCGGTTATCGGCGTCAAGGGTCGCATGATGCACCCGCAGCGATTCGGTGCGGGTATGGGCATCGACATTGTCCGACGCTCCCACGGCTGCGGCCTGTCGCGCCACGATCGATACCGCGCCACGCGGGCCGATCACATCCTTGATAAAGAATGCCGTCTCGCTGATCATCGGCCCCCAGCCCGCCTCGTACCAGCCGACCGAACCGTCGGCAAAGCGCACCTGCAGCTGACCGTAGTTGTACATGTCCGCCGGCAGCGCATCGCTCAGCCGGGCGCCGATCGCGCTGACGCTGACCGGCTCCGCCTGTGTCATTTGGCACATCACGTCAAGGTAATGCACCCCGCAATCGACGATCGGCGACAGCGACTGCATCAGATTGCGATGCACATTCCACATCTGGCCATGGCTCTGCTGGTTAAGGTTCATGCGCATCACCAACGGTTTGCCCAGGCCGCGTGCCAGGGTGACAAAGCGCTGCCATGACGGGTGGTGGCGCAGAATGTACCCCACCACCACCTGCCGCCGCGCGGCGCGAGCGGCGGCAATGACCCTTTCGGCACCCGCCACGCTGGTGGCCAGCGGTTTTTCGATAAACAGGTGGCAACCGGCCGCCAACGCCTGCAATGAATAGGCTTCATGGGTGTCGGGGTAGGTCGTCAGACACACCGCATCCGGCCGGGTTTGCGCCAGCGCGCTGGCAAAATCGGCAAACAGCGCATAGCCGCCGCCCAGTTGCCGATTGAGCGCATGGCGCGAATCGCCACGCGCCACCAGTCCGCATATCGTCACGCCGTCCATCGCCTGGTAGGCCGCTGCATGCGACGCCCCCATGTTGCCGCACCCCACCACCAATACGCGCAAATCAGCCATCGTTGCTGTCTCCTTTTGGCGTTTCGCGGTAGTTGAAGGTGAAGAAGAACAGCAGCGCAATTACCAACGCGCCAATCGCCGGATACCACCAGAAACCTTGCCATTGCGGCAACGCCGCCGCCCCCTGCGCCGTCACCATACGGTTGAACAATGCGCCGCTGAGCTGCGAGCCGATCAACATGCCAAGGCCGTAGGTAAACAGCACCAGCAGGCTTTGCGCCTGCCCCTTGACCTTGTCGCCCGCCACTTTGTCGGTATAGATAAAACCGATGACGAAGAAAAAGTCATAACACATGCCGTGCAGGATAATGCCGAGGTAAATCATCCAGCGCAGCTCTTCGGTGATGCCAAGCGCAAACATCACGTAACGCAGGCACCATGACAGCATGCCGATCAACAGCATCATCTTGATGCCCAACCGAACGAACAGCAGCGGGATCAGCAGCATGAAGAACAGCTCGGACATTTGCCCCAGCGACATCACACCGCCGACGTTGCTAAAGCCGGTAGCCGCCACGAACGGCGCTGCATAGGCGTAATACGCCGCCAGCGGAATCGAGATCAGCGTGGCGCAGATGATAAACACCAGAAAATGGCGCTGCTTGAGCATCGCGAAAGCGTCAGCGCACAGCAGATCGCGCATCTGCACCGGTTTACCGCGCTCCGGTGCCGGGGTATGCGGCAAGGTGAAGCTGTAGATAGCCAATACCAGCGAAGCCACCGCCGCCAGGGTGAAAATGCCGGTACTGTCAGACAAACCGCTGGCGCCGACGATCAGCCCGGCCACAATCCACCCCAGCGTACCGAACGCCCGTACCACCGGGAAGGCCTTTTCGCTGTTGCTGAGACTGTAAAACGCCACGTTATTACTCAGCGCAATGGTCGGCATATAACACAGCATATAGCCGAAGATGACCCACAGCAGACCGCTTTGCTGATCGGCAAAAAAGCCCGGCATCCACCACAGCAACGCCGCGCCCACCAGATGCAGCAACCCCAGTACCTTTTGCGAGGCAAAGAAGCGATCCACCACCATGCCCAGAACGAACGGCGACAGAATCGAGGCAATCGGCCCGGTGGAATAAGCATCGCCGATGATCGCCGCCATGCCGTACTTGCCCATCACCACCCCGAGGGTGACGTACCACGCGCCCCAGACGAAGAATTGCAGGAACATCATCAGCGCCAGCCGCGGCACCACCCATTTGAATGTGACACTTTTGGCCCCCAGGGCCACGCTGTCGGTTTGCATAACTCCCCCATCGTTCTGTGTTGTTGTGGTTAACTGCTGTGTGTTTATCCGCTTTCAGGCAGAAAGGACGGCATGACCACGCCGCCGGGACGTTGTGCCTCGCCCTTCGCCTGCGCCAGATGCAATTCGCAAATCCGTCCCCCCCAGCGCAACAGCGCTCGACTAAGCGCCGAGGACTGCGCCGGCACCAATACCACCGCCGTATGGCCGCGATGATGTCGGTCGAGCATCCAGCCCAGCAGCTCCAGCGCCATCTCTTCGCGCTGGCAGCATCCCGGCCCCAGCATGCGTGACGCCGGATGGGCAACCGATGCCAGGTAGCCGCCGATAATGCCGTCCTGCTCCCACACGGCCGTGCGCCAATATCCACTGCCGTCGCCAAGCAAGAATTCGATATCCCGTCGCCGGGCGATGCCCAGCAGTTGACGCTCCAGCTGCATGATGGCGGGCAAATCCGCTGGCTGAGCCTGACGAACCCGAACGTGTGACGACGGCGAAAGGTCAAGACCCCGTGGCGGCACCGCGATCGCCATATCCTGATAGACCGCATATGGCGCAAAACCGGCGCGATGATAAAGCGCGTAAGAATCCAGATTCAGCGCGCTGGACAACAGCCGCTGCGGCAGCCTGCCCGCCAGCTCATCGCCCTTGTGCAATAGCTGCGCCGCAATGCCACGACCAAAATAGTCGGGATGGACGTTCATGATGCCCAGTCCAAGGTGTGTTTCGCGCGGATGAAAGAAGCAGGAGCCGCACAGCACGCCGCGTTGATCCTGCGCAACCCAGTGGTGGCCGGCATCCAGTTGTTGATACACATCGACAAACAGCCCGCAGCTTTCCGCCATGTCCGGGAAAATCGCCGCCATACCGTGCCGCTGGTACCAGGCATTGGTTGAATGGTGAATCAGTTGGGCAATCGCCAGGCGATCGCTGGGCTGCGCCAGGCGTAATTGAATTTGCATCGGCCACCTCGATACCGTCAGGAACCGGGCAAGATACTGCGAAATCGTCAAATGAAATCGATTTCATTCAAGCCATGAGCAAAATGTAATCGATTTCTTTTTTTCGGCAACCTGATTAAGCTGGTGATTGATGATGGCGAGTGAAATTTGCAAGCAACATCACAATGCTGGCGGTAAACCCGCTTTTTTAGCCACGTTACCGCATACTGGCGGTGGCAAATCAGCACAAGGAACAGCGATTCATGTCGATAGAAAAAGTGGCGAAAATCGCCGGCGTGTCGCCGGCGACGGTATCACGGGTGCTGAACGGCCAGCAGATCGTCAAACCAGCGACGCGCGATAGGGTATTGGCGGCCATCCGCGAATGCGATTACCAGCCCAACCTGCTGGCGCGCCAGTTACGCACCGCGCGCAGCCGCATGCTGCTGGTGTTGGTGTCCAACATTACCAACCCGTTCTGCTCATTGGTGGTGCGCGGTATCGAGGAAGAAGCCGAACGCCACGGCTACCATATTCTGCTGTGTAATTCCGAATCCAACCCGACGCGCGAATCGGCCTATCTCAAACTGTTGAGCGGGAAAGTGGTGGACGGGGTGATCACCATGGATGCCGTCAGCTGCCTGCCGGGACTGACGGCAATGATCGGTGACTTTCCGTGGGTACAGTGTGGCGAAGGAGATCCGGAGTTTCGCGCCTCGTCGGTGACCATAGACAACCACCAGGCGGCGTTTGCCGGCGTACGGCTGCTGGCGGACAAGGGGCGTCAACGCATCGCCTTGATTAACAGCGATATGCGCTATCTCTATTCGCAACAGCGTGAACAGGGCTATCTGCGGGCGCTGGCGGATTTTGGCCTGAGTTACCATCGGGTGGAATACGTTGACGGGCTGGAGTATGCCGCCGGTGCGCAGGCGATGAACCGCCTGCTGGCCGACGCGCAGCCGCCGGATGCGGTATTTGCCATTTCCGACGTGGTTGCCGGCGGGGCGATGAGCGCCTTGCATCAGCGCGGACTGCGTATCCCGCAAGACGTGGCGATCATCGGCTTTGACGGCGTGCCGTTCGGCGCTATCACCACGCCGCCGCTGTCGACCATCGAGCAGCCGATGCACCAGTTCGGCATTCGCAGCGTGCAACTGCTGTTGGCAAAAATCAAGGATCCGCAGTTGGCGCCCAGCAATGAAGTACTGGACTGGCGACTGGTGGAGCGCGGCACCACCTGATTAGGCGGTAATTGATCCGCGCAGGAATATATTGGCATAGCCGCCGAGCAACGTACGCTCGCCCTGCAACTGGCAAAACAGCTCGCCACCGCGCGGCGAGATCTGCCGGGCATGCAATGCGCTACGGCCCAGCCTGGCGCTCCAGTACGGCATCAGACTGCAGTGGGCCGAGCCGGTCACCGGATCCTCGCCGCCATCCAGCGTAAAGTAGCGAGAAACGAAATCCACCTCGTCACCCGGTGCGGTGACGATCACCCCACGACCCACCGCCGCGATCAACGCCGGTATCGCCGGTTGCAGCGCCCTGACCTGCGCCTCATTGTCCAGTACCACCATTAGCGCATTGGCCTGCCACACCGCCTGCGGCTGCACGCCCAACAGCGCGGCCAGGCCTGCCGGCTCGGCGATCGGGTGCGGGGCGCGTGTCGGGAAGTCCAGAATCAGGCGTTGACCGTCCGCCGCGTCGCGTTTGACATACAGCTCTCCGCTGGCGGAACGCAGGCGCACATCGTTCAGCCCCGGGTTCAGCACATTGAGCATCACATGCGCCGCCGCCAGCGTGCCATGGCCGCATAAGTCCACTTCGCGGTACGGCGTGAACCAGCGGATGGCGGCCATGTCGCCGTCCTGCCACACAAAGCTGGTTTCCGGCAGGTTCAATTCATTGGCGATCGCCTGCATTTGCACGGCGTCCGGTGGCGCTTTCAACACATATACGCCCGCCGGATTGCCGCGCAATCCCTGGCCAACAAAGGCGTCAACGTGGAAATAATCTTCGGTCATCTGCAATCCCTTAATGCCAAATCAACAACACGCAGGCTGCGGTCAGCAACCCCATAGAAACGTTAAAGATAACCCAGGCTTTCTTGCTGCGCAGCAAACGGCCAATCACGCTGCCGAAACCGAGCCAGACGATGCCGGTGGCCAGATTCATGCCGGAAAGCCCCGCCGAGATCGCCAGAATCGAGTGATTATACCCTTCGCCGTTCAGGCTGAAGCTGGCCACCGCGCCCAGCGCCATCAGCCAGGCCTTGGGGTTGAGAAACTGCAACAGCCAACCCTGATACAGACGAATCGGCTTGGGTGGCGCGGTATCGGTGTCGAGCTTTTCATAACGGGCGGTCGCCACCTTCCACGCCAGCCACAGCAGATACAGGCTGCCAAGAATTTTCAGTGCCAGGTGCAGCGAGGGATAGACCACAATCAGGCTGCCAACGCCGAACGCCACCAGCAATAAAATGCTTTGCATGCCGAGTATGATGCCCAGCATCAGCCACAGCGAACGCATAAAGCCAAAGTTGGCGCCGGAGGTGGTTAACAACAGGTTATTCGGACCGGGCGTAATAGCGGCAACAAACAGGAAGCCGAGCATTGAAAGAAATAAACTTGATTCCATGAAACGGGTGCTCCCCACCCAAATGCGTGTGTGCGTTTACCCGTCATGCTGCAAGCTGCTTACTGGCTGGCTACGCATCCTGAGCCGAAGCACCGGGTTTGCGTAGGCGCATCGGGATGCATTCACTTGCCGCCTCGATGCAACTCGAATTATTTGGGGTATATTATTAATCATATCCCGAATCGTTGGTATGGCAGCCAAGAAGCCCGCGTGAGCATACCAGGCACTGACCGGTCAGTGATGGTCGCTGCCACTACAACGAATAAGGAAATAGTGGTATTGAAGCTAACAGTGCTCTACCGATCAGACAATAGCCGCCAATAAGAATTTTATTCACGTTATGTATGAAACCTTCCGCCCTCTCACCGGGGCCAGTAATCCGCACCTGCAAACGCTGCTGCCACGCCTGGTACGTCGTCGCGTACGACTGAAACCGCATTGGCAACGGCTGAACCTGCCTGATGGCGACTTTCTCGATCTCGCCTGGAGCGAAGACCCGCGCCTGGCGCGCGACAAACCGCGGGTAGTGCTGTTTCACGGCCTGGAAGGCAACTTCTACAGTCCGTATGCCCACGGCCTGTTGCACGCCTGGCAGCAAAAGGGCTGGCTCGGCGTGGTGATGCATTTTCGCGGTTGCAGCGGCGTGCCAAACCGCCAGCAACGCATTTACCATTCCGGTGAAACCGAAGACGCCCGCTTCTTCCTGCAATGGTTGCGCGACAGCTATGGCACTGCGCCAACCGCGGCAGTCGGCGTATCGCTCGGCGGCAATATGCTCGCCTGCTATCTGGCACAGCAGGAAGGCAATAGCCTGCTGGACGCGGCGGTGGTGGTCTCGGCACCGTTAATGCTCGAACCCTGCTCGTGGCGTATGGATCAGGGATTCTCCCGCGTATATCAGCATTACCTGCTGGGTCAGTTGAAGCAGAACGCCACGCGAAAACTGCTGCATTATCCCGGCACCCTGCCGCTGAAATTGCCGCAGTTGCAGGGCTTGCGCCGCATTCGCGATTTCGACGATCTGATTACCTCGCGCATTCACGGCTTCAGCGACGCCACGGATTATTACCGCCGTTGCAGCGCCTTGCCGCTGCTGCCGAAGATCCAGACACCGTTGCTGATCATCCATGCCAAGGACGATCCGTTCATGACCGACGAGGTGATCCCTGACCTCGCCAGCCTGCCGCACAATATCGAATATCAACTGACGGAATGCGGTGGCCACGTCGGCTTCGTCGGCGGCTCACTAAAAAAACCCTACATGTGGCTGGAATACCGCATTCCCTCCTGGCTTACCCCTTATCTGGAACAGAACACGTGATAATCCCCTGGAAAGAACTGGACAGCGAAACGCTGAATAATCTGATCGAATCCTTTGTACTGCGCGAAGGCACTGACTACGGCGAGCATGAACGTTCGCTGACGCAGAAAGTGGAGGACGTTCGCCGGCAATTGCAAAGCGGCGAAGTGCTGCTGGTGTGGTCGGAACTGCATGAAACCGTCAATATCATGCCACGTGGCCAGTTCCGTGCCGGTCAGGAAGAAATGTAATCCGCCCTATGACTGACGGGAAAAATCAGGTATCAATGTGCCATACCCTACAGCACTCGAGTTGCATCGAGGCGGCCTACAGCAAAGCAGCTGAGGTACGACGGATAAAACACGCATTTTAGACGGAGTAACATATCGTATGTCTGCCAAACATCCCGTTATCGCGGTAACCGGCTCCAGCGGAGCCGGCACCACCACTACCAGCGTGGCGTTCCGCAAAATATTCCAGCAGTTGAATATTCGCGCCGCACAGTTGGAAGGCGACAGCTTCCACCGCTACACCCGGCCGGAAATGGACGCGGCGATCCGCAAGGCGCGCGACCTCGGCCGTCATATCAGCTATTTTGGCCCCGAAGCCAACGACTTCGGCCTGCTGGAGCAGAGCTTCCGTGAATATGGCAACGGCGGCAGCGGCCGTTCACGTAAATATCTGCACACCTATGACGAAGCCGTGCCGTACAACCAGGTTCCTGGCACCTTTACACCGTGGGAAGCCCTGCCGGAACCCACCGACGTGCTGTTCTACGAAGGGCTGCACGGCGGCGTCGTCACCGATCAGCATGACGTGGCACAGCAGGTCGATCTGCTGGTCGGCGTGGTGCCAATCGTCAACCTGGAGTGGATCCAGAAGCTGATCCGCGATACTGGCGAACGCGGCCATTCTCGCGAAGCGGTGATGGATTCGGTAGTGCGTTCGATGGAAGACTATATCAACTACATCACACCGCAGTTTTCACGCACCCACATCAACTTCCAGCGCGTGCCAACGGTGGATACCTCCAACCCGTTTGCCGCCAAGGCCATCCCGTCGCTGGACGAAAGCTTTGTGGTGATCCACTTCCGCGGGCTGGATCAGATTGATTTCCCTTATCTGCTGGCGATGCTGCAAGGCTCGTTTATTTCGCACATCAATACGCTGGTGGTGCCCGGCGGCAAAATGGGACTGGCGATGGAGTTGATCATGGCACCGCTGGTGCAGCGGCTGCTGGAAGGCAAAAAGATTGAGTAGCCAGGCGACACCGGACGGGCGCGGGGAGGATTAGGCCACCGCGCCACATGCCATTAGGCCACTTCCCGGACTTCAAAGCTGTGGGTAACGCTGGCGGCCTTGCCGAGCATCAGCGCTACCGAACAGTATTTGTCGGCAGACAGATCCACCGCACGCTCCACCGCCTTGTCGCCAAGCCCTTTACCGCTGACGATAAAATGCAGGTTGATATGGGTAAATACCCGTGGTGCCTCTTCGCGACGTTCAGAGGTCAGTTTTACCTCACAATCACGCACGTCGTGACGGCCTTTTTGCAAAATCGACACCACGTCAATCGCGCTGCATCCCCCCACGGACATCAGCACCATTTCCATCGGACTTGGCGCCTTGTCACCGGCATTGCCGTCCATCAATACCTGATGGCCAGACGCCGATTCGCCAAGAAACGTTAACCCTTCAACCCATTTGACTCTTGCCTGCATGCTCATGACTCCGATTGATTCTTTGTCATCAGACTACGCGTTAGCAGCAAAACTGGCAACGGAACCTGATACTGGTCATGTGTGAGCGAGACAACACAAGACACCCGCGTCACTCTGTGCTACAAACAGAGCCGCAATAACGCTTTCTGGACAGCGCTTTCAGGGAAATGCCCACGGAAAGGCACCTTAATGTGTATGTTAACAGAATGTAGCTTGCAGCTCTCACTGCAAGTTAATATGCTAGGGCAATAGCGTATTTTTACGTCACGCCTCAAAAACGGTTAATGGTCGCCGCTCATGGACAGCCATAACACGTTTGACAGGGAACTCTGACCCCTGTGATACAGGCAGATTACAACAGAGGATAACAGCGAATGGTTCTCGGCAAACCGCAAACAGACCCTACTCTCGAATGGTTCCTGTCTCATTGCCATATCCACAAATATCCATCGAAAAGTACGCTGATTCACCAAGGTGAAAAGGCCGAAACGCTTTACTACATCGTGAAAGGCTCCGTTGCGGTGCTGATCAAGGATGAAGAAGGCAAAGAGATGATCCTGTCCTATCTCAATCAGGGCGATTTCATCGGCGAACTTGGATTATTTGAAGAAGGCCAGGAACGCAGCGCCTGGGTTAGGGCTAAAACCGCCTGTGAAGTGGCTGAAATTTCCTATAAGAAATTCCGTCAGCTGATCCAGGTGAACCCTGACATTCTGATGCGCCTGTCGGCGCAGATGGCAAGCCGCCTACAGATCACCTCAGAGAAAGTGGGTAACCTCGCCTTCCTAGACGTTACCGGCCGCATTGCGCAAACCCTGCTCAATCTGGCCAAACAGCCGGATGCCATGACTCACCCGGACGGCATGCAAATTAAAATCACCCGTCAGGAAATTGGTCAAATCGTCGGTTGTTCACGCGAAACGGTTGGCCGTATTCTGAAAATGCTCGAAGATCAAAACCTGATTTCCGCACACGGCAAAACCATCGTCGTCTACGGTACCCGTTAATCCATTAAAACGGCACGCTTCAAAAAATGCCGGTCAGTTAACGCTGACCGGCATTTTTATGCGCCGTTTACCGTGGGCACAGTCGGACATCCGATACCGTCTGCCGACCGCCAGTGGGTAGCTACCCGGCGTTGATCACGTCCTGAACCGCCAGCTCAAACAACGCCATACCGTCGGCAATATCTTGCGGCTCAACGACCAGCGACGGCGCAAATCGGATCACGTTCGGCCCGGCATTTAAAATCATCAGGCCACGCGCGGCGGCCGCGGTGAGGAAATCACGTGCCTTGCCGTGGTAAGGCGCCGTCAGTTCGGCGCCGATCAACAGCCCCATACCGCGAATCTCGCTGAAAATACGGTATTTTTCGCCAATGTCCCGCAACGCCGCAACATACAGCGTATGACGCTGTTCGACGCCGCTCAACACTTCGGCGGTATTGATCACGTCCAACGCCGCCTCCGCCACCGCGCAGGCCAGCGGATTGCCGCCATAGGTGGTGCCGTGGGTACCGACTTGCATCACCGAAGCAATCTCCTCGGTGGTCAGCATGGCGCTGACCGGGAAACCGCCGCCCAACGCTTTGGCGGTGGTCAGAATATCCGGCGTCACACCGTAGTGCATATAGGCGAACAGCTTGCCGCTGCGCCCCATACCGCTTTGCACTTCATCAAATACCAACAGCGCCTGGTGGCGATCGCACAGTTCACGCACACCTTGCAGGAACTGCGCATCCACCGGAGTAATACCGCCTTCGCCCTGAATCGGCTCCATCACCACCGCGCAGGTGTGATCGTCCATCACCGCCTTGACCGCCGCCAGATCGTTGAACGGTACATGCACGATGTCGGCCGGCTTCGGCCCGAAGCCGTCGGAATACTTCGCCTGGCCGCCAACCGAGACGGTAAACAGCGTACGGCCATGGAACGCGTTATAAAACGCGATGATTTTGGTTTTGTACGGGCTGTGGCGGGTAATGGCATAGTGGCGCGCCAGCTTGAATGCCGCTTCGTTGGCTTCGGCGCCGGAATTGGCGAAGAACACCCGATCGGCGAAAGTCGCGGCGATAAGCTTGCTGGCCAGGCGCAGCGACGGCTCGTTGGTAAAGACATTGCTGGTGTGCCACAGGGTTTCACCCTGCTGCTTCAGCGCCGCCACCAATGCCGGGTGGCAATGCCCCAGCGCAGTCACCGCAATACCGCCAGAGAAATCAATATACTCCTTGCCGTTGCTGTCCCACACTCGGCTGCCCTTGCCCTTGACGGGGACAAACTGGGCAGGTGCATAAACAGGCAGAATAACCTGGTCGAACGTATTGCGGCTGACTGGGTATTTTTCGGTCATTATTGGGTCCACCCTGAACGTGATCGGATTTTCAATGTTGCCATTAAGTGAAAATATAATCACAAAATATGCATAAAAAACCAATCAAGGGCAAACCTAAATCGCCAAAAAAGGAAAAAAACTCATAACCGGTTAACTTTTAAGGAAATTATCCAGCAGTTGGTGCCCCTGCTCGCTGAGAATGCTTTCCGGGTGAAACTGCACCCCTTCCAGCGCCAGCTGACGATGGCGGATCCCCATGATTTCGTCAGGTTCGCCGTCGCGCTCACTCCAGGCGGTTACCTCAAAGCAGTCTGGCAACGTGGCGGCTTCCAGCACCAGCGAGTGGTAACGGGTTACGGTCAACGGATTGTTCAGCCCAGCAAAAACGCCGCCGTTATGGTGCCGAATGGCAGAGGTCTTGCCATGCATCACCTGACGGGCGCGTACCACCGTGGCGCCAAACGCCTGCCCCAACGCCTGATGGCCGAGGCATACGCCCAAAATGGGCAGCCTGCCGGCAAAGTGGCGAATGGCAGCAAGAGAAATGCCCGCCTCATTCGGCGTGCACGGGCCGGGTGAAATCACCAGTCGCTGTGGCGCAAGCCGTTCAATATCGGCCAGTTGCAATTCATCGTTGCGCTTGACCAACACTTCGGCGCCCAACTGGCAGAAGTATTGGTACAGGTTGTAGGTGAAAGAGTCGTAGTTATCAATCAGCAGCAGCATGACATGTCCAGGCAGAAAAAAGCTGCGCTAGTTTACTGCCGCTGACGAAATTTTCCGCTTACTTTTTACGGCCGCCCATAATCGATCCCAAAACGCCGCGCAAAATCTGCTTGCCGAGGTCGCGAGCCATGCTCTTGGCCGCCGTTTGAACAATACCATCGCGCTTGCCGCCGCGTGGACCGGTAGAGCCGAACAGCAGATCGTTCAACCCGCCCATCAGGCCACCACCGGCTGCATCCGCCGCCGGTTTCTGTGCCGGTTGCCCCGGCGGTGGCGTGCCTACGGTGGCGAAACCTTCCGAAGACAGTTTTTCATAGGCGGACTCGCGATCGACCATATCTTCATAGCGACCATACAGCGGCGATTTATTGATCGCGCTGTTGAGCCCGTCGGCACCCAGCATGCCCATCTTCGATTCCGGCGCGATGACCATTGCCCGCTCCACCACGTTGGGCCGCCCTTTTTCATCCAGGAACGACACCAGCGCTTCACCGACGCCCAGTTCGGTAATCGCCGTTTCCGCATCAAAGTCGGGGTTGGCGCGCATGGTCTGCGCCGCCGCCTTCACCGCTTTCTGATCGCGTGGCGTAAAGGCACGCAGCGCGTGTTGCACACGGTTGCCCAACTGGCCCAGCACGCTGTCGGGAATATCCAGCGGGTTTTGCGTAACAAAATAGATGCCGACGCCTTTTGAGCGGATCAGACGTACCACCTGCTCAATCTTGGTCAGCAGTGCCGGCGGCGCGTCGTTGAACAACAGATGCGCCTCATCAAAGAAAAATACCAGCTTCGGCTGTTCCGGATCGCCCACTTCCGGCAAATGTTCAAACAGCTCGGCCAGCAGCCACAGCAGAAAGACCGAGTACAGTTTTGGCTGGTTGATCAGTTTGTCTGCCGCCAACAGGTTGATGTTGCCGTGGCCATTGGCATCGGTTTTCATCAGATCGTTAATGTCGAGCATCGGTTCGCCAAAGAACTGATTGGCACCCTGCTCTTCCAGCGTCAATAGCCCGCGCTGAATGGCGCCGACCGAAGCGGAGGAGATATTGCCGTATTGGGTCTGGAACTGCTTGGCGTTGTCGCCGACGTACTGCACCATGGCACGCAGATCTTTCATATCCAGCAGCAGCAAGGCGTTGTCATCGGCGATTTTGAACACCAACTGCAACACACCGCTTTGCACCTCGTTCAGATCCAGCAGACGCGCCAGCAGCAGTGGGCCAAGATCGGATACGGTGGCGCGGATCGGGTGGCCTTTTTCACCGTAAATATCCCACGGAATAATGGTACAGGCTTGCGGTTGCCAATCGGTGACGCCGATCGCCGCCAGCCGCGCCTGCAGTTTTTCATTCGGCACCGCCTCGGTGCCGATACCCGACAGATCGCCTTTAACGTCCGACAAAAAGACCGGCACACCGAGGCGCGAGAACTGCTCGGCCATTTTTTGCAGCGTCACGGTTTTACCGGTACCGGTCGCGCCGGTGATCAGACCGTGGCGGTTGGCCAAGGCCGGTAAAATCACCAGATCCTGCACTGGTTTTCCGTCTTTCATCGCTTTGGCGATAATCCGTGCTTCACTCATTTTCTTTTCCTTTGACGCTGACGCGGCGCAAACGCGCCTGTAGATGCCATAAAGCTATAAGCGCGGCCCGATCGCGTCAAGGGCAAACGAAACGATGTGTCGGCAAGCGTGGCGTGACGCCAGCCCGCTATTATCCCCGCAGCCCCAGTTCCTCTTTCAGCGACTTAAGATAGCGGCGGCTGACCGGCACCGGGTCGCCGACCGGCATGATCATTTCTGCCGCGCCGCTGTCGTCAAAGCGTATTTCCCGTACCTGCTCCAGATTGACCAGATATTGCCGATGGCAACGCACCAGCGGCGTGCGATTTTCCAGCGTACGCAGCGTCAGTTCGGTAAAGCACTCCATACCGTCATTGCGCACCACGTAGACGCCGCTTGAGCGCGAACGAATGGCGACCACCTCCTCGAAACGCAGCAGGTAAATACGGCTATGGCCGGTGCAGGGGATGTATTTCAGGTATCCCTCGCTTTCCGGCAGTGCCGCAATGTCCTGCGGTACACGGCGCTGTTGCAGTCGTTGCAAGGTTTTGTTCAATCGTTGCGGCTCGGCCGGTTTTAGCAAGTAGTCGAAGGCATGCTGCTCAAACGCCTGCAAGGCGTATTCATCATAAGCGGTGAGAAATACAATGTACGGCATTCGGTTCGGGTCAAGCATACCGACCAACTCCAGCCCGCTGATACGCGGCATCTGAATATCCAGAAACACCACGTCCGGTTGCAGGCGGTGGATCTGGCTGATGGCCTCTATCGCATTGGCGCTTTCGCCGACGATGGTTACGCCATCCTCCGCGTCCAGTAAATGGCGCAGGTTGTCACGGGCCGAGGGTTCATCGTCGACAATCAATACATTCAGCATC
This sequence comes from Serratia sp. Sp408, assembly GCF_057180665.1. NCBI lineage: Bacteria > Pseudomonadati > Pseudomonadota > Gammaproteobacteria > Enterobacterales > Yersiniaceae > Serratia > Serratia sp. Sp408. The sequence goes on along the minus strand of NZ_JBXUFT010000007.1, from coordinate 165,053 downwards.
AGGCCGCCCTCGTCATCGGTAGGTGAAGCGTGATACAGGTATAGGTTTCCGGTTCGCAACAGACCTGCACGCCATAGTCCTCGCCATAACGCACGCGAATACGTTTATCCACCAGATTCATCCCCAGGCCGTTTCCTGGCGTTTTCGCCTGAAACAAACCGGCGTTATCGGTGATCTGCAATAACAGCCGGTCCCCTTCACAACGGGCGCCGATGTCGATCCTGCCGATCCCCAGCAAATGCGATGTGCCGTGTTTGATGGCGTTTTCTACGATCGGCTGCAACGAAAAGGCCGGCAGGCGCACCGCCAGCAATGCCTCCGGCAACGACACGGCAATTTCCAGCCGATCGGCAAACCGCGCCTTTTCAATTTGCAGATAGGCATTTACATGTTCAATTTCATCCGCCAACGTCACCTCGTCGTCCGAACGCTTAAGGTTCTTGCGGAAAAACGTAGACAGATATTGCACCAGTTCACAGGCGCGATCGCCGTCACGGCGGATCACCGCCACCAGCGTATTGAGCGCGTTAAACAGAAAGTGTGGGTTGACCTGCGCATGCAGCAGCTTGATTTCCGACTGCGCCAGCAACTGCTTGTGGCGCTCATACTGGCCGGCCATGATCTGCGCCGACAGCAAGCTGGCGATGCCTTCACCCAGCGTGCGGTTGATGGTGCTGAATAACCTGCTTTTCGGCTCATACAGTTTGATGGTGCCGATTACCCGCTGATTTTCGCCACGTAGCGGGATCACCAGCGTAGAGCCCAGCTTGCAATTGCTGCTGATCGAACAACTGTACGACAGCTCGTTGCCGTCGGCATACACCACTTCGTTATTGTCGATGGCGCGGTGAGAATGCGCGGAAGAGATCGGCGTCCCCGGCAGATGGTGATCGTCGCCAATGCCGATGAACGCCAACAATCGATCGCGATCGGTAATCGCCACTGCGCCGATGCCCAGCTCCTGGTAGATAATTCGAGCCACTTTCATGCTGTTTTCCCGGTCAAATCCCTGGCGCAGAATGCCTTCGGTACGTTCAGCCAGCTTCAGCGCCTTGGAGGAAAAGGCGCTGGTGTATTTTTCGAACATGGCGCGCCGATCCAGCAGGATTTGCATGAACATCGCCGCTCCCACGGTATTGGCGATCAGCATCGGCAAGGCAATGTGCTCCACCAGCCGCAGCGCTTCACCGAACGGCCGGGCAATGGCCAGAATAATCGCCATTTGCAGCACTTCGGTAGCAAAGGTGACGCCGGCGACAAACAGCGGATTGAACAGCAAATCGATCCGGCCGCGACGCATCGCCGCGCTGTGCACCAGTCCCCCCACCAGGCCTTCGGCAATGGTGGATACCGCACAGGCAACATCGGTCATGCCTCCCAGCGTGTAGCGGTGCAGCCCACCGGTCAGCCCTACCAGAAAGCCGACCGACGGCCCGCCCAACAGACCGCCCAGCACCGCGCCAATGGCGCGCGTATTGGCGATCGAGTCTTGGATATGCAAACCGAAATAGGTGCCCATGATGCAAAACACCGAAAAGATGACGTAGCACAGCAACTTATGCGGCAAACGGATCGTCACCTGCATCAGCGGGATAAACAGCGGGGTCTTGCTTAATAAATAGGCAATAACGAGGTAAACGCACATTTGCTGCAGTAGCAGCAAAACCTGGTTGAATTCAAACATAACAGCGGCTCATCCTGAACAAGAACAGCAGATAAACGCCGGGTATCCGGTCTGGTTATAGGATGGCGATTAAAGCATGTACGAATGAATAAAACAGTGATGCAGGCAAAGCTTCGAACGGGAAGGGCAACGCACGCCGGATCCCGAGAGGGAACCGGCACAAAAAGCTTAAGGCAGGACTTTGGCCGACAAAATGACTACCGGTTTGGTAGGGACATTCTGATAAGGTCCGACGTTGCCAGTCGGCACCTGAGAAATCTTGTCTACCACTTCCATGCCCTTCACCACTTTGCCAAAGACCGCGTAGCCAAAATCACGCTGGCCGTGATCGAGGAAGGCGTTGTCCGCCACGTTGAGGAAGAACTGGCTGGTGGCGCTGTCTTTATCTGCCGTACGCGCCATGGAGATGGTGCCACGCAGGTTGCGCAGGCCGTTGTCCGCTTCATTCTTGATCGGTGCCTTTGTCGTTTTCTGCTGCATGTCTGAGGTGAAACCGCCGCCCTGCACCATAAAACCAGGAATGACACGGTGGAAAATGGTGTTGTTGTAAAAACCGCTGTTCACGTAATCAACGAAGTTTTGGGTTGATACCGGTGCTTTCTGACTGTCGAGCGCCAATTCGATATTCCCGGCCGAGGTGGTCAGCATGACGTGGGTTTCACCAGCGGCGAAGGCGGCAGGTGCCATTGCTGTCAGGGAACACAGCGCAACGAAGGTCACTAAAGTACGTTTGAACATGAATGGGTCCTTTCTCTGAGAGACAAACAACGGAAAAGCGCATTGATTCTAAAGAGCTGTACCGGTGAGTGCCAGCCATTTACTTATATTTACTCAAATGTGGGACCTTTCTGACGCCGTCCCGCTTTTCTTGCCAAAAGTATGATCGTCTCACTCATTTTTGCCAAGCCGGTCACGCATTATTTGCCTGCTTGGCGGCTTCGATGATTTTTGCGAGCCACCTCCCGTTTTGATTTTTGGTTCCCGCTACCCTTAGCAAAATGAGAGCGCTCTCATTTAGCCGGAGCCAATAAAAATGACGTCTTCAACGGAGAGTAATGATGAAAAGAATAGTGCTGTGCTGTGCGGCGGGAATGTCCACCAGCATGCTGGTCAAACGCATGCAGGACGAAGCGGTGAAACGCGAACTGGCTATTGAAATCAAGGCGGTGCCCGCCGCCGAGTTTGAGGCCGAACTGCCCACCGCAGACGTCGTCCTGCTGGGGCCGCAGGTCAAATACGAACTGGCACGCTTTAACAAAATCGCAGAGCCGTACGGCTTGCCCGTCGCGGTGATCGACATGATGGATTACGGCACCATGCGTGGCGACAAAGTGCTGGATCACGCCCTCAACCTGATCGCCTGACGCGGCGGCGGAGAACATCATGAGCCTGTATGCATCCCTTATGCGCGTGGTGGAAAACCATATCGCGCCGTTGGCCGGCAGGATCGGCAGCCAGCGCCATATCATTGCCATTCGCGACGGTTTTATCTGTGCCATGCCGTTTCTGATTGTCGGCAGCATCATGCTGATCGTCGCCAACCCGCCGTTTGACGCCAACACCACCTCCAGCTTCGGCCGCGCCTGGCTCGGTTTTGCCAAAAGCCATTGGAACACCATCACCATGCCGTTCTTTATGACCATGGGCCTGATGAGCGTGTTTGTTGCCGTTGGCACCGCCTACAGTCTGGCAAAGCACTATGGTCTGGACGCGCTGACCGCAGGTTTGCTGTCGCTGATGGCATTCCTGCTGACCGCAGCGCCGCAGGTCGACAACAAGATGTCGCTCGATTTCCTGGGCGGCCAGGGGGTGTTCACCGCCCTACTGTGCGCCATCTGGTCGGTGGAACTGATCCGTTTGTTAAAGAAATACAACATCACGCTGCGTATGCCGGAACAGGTGCCACCGGCGATTGCCCGTTCATTTGAGCTGCTGTATCCGGTGGTCGGCATTTTGTTGACGGTATACCCGCTAAGCATTCTGATGCAGAGCGAATTCCAGCTGCTGCTGCCGGCTGCAATCATGCAGCTGTTCCAGCCGCTGATCGCCGTCGGCGATACGCTGCCGGCCATTCTGCTGGCGGTGTTGATCGCCAACCTGCTGTGGTTCGCCGGCATTCATGGTGACAATATCGTTACCGGTCTGCTCAACCCGATTTTTATGGCCAATCTGGCCACCAACGCCGCGCTGGTGGCGCATGGCGATCCGACCAGCCAAACGCTGACCGCGCCCTTTTGGTCATTTTACGTCTGCATCGGCGGCTCAGGCTCCACGCTGGTGCTGGCCTTGCTGTATCTCCGCAGCCGCTCCGTTCATTTACGCACCATCGGCAAACTGAGCGTGGTGCCGGCGGCGTTCAACATCAACGAACCGCTGCTGTTTGGTTCACCGGTGGTGATGAACCCGACGCTGTTTATCCCGTTGATGGTGGTGCCGGTGATCAACGCCACCCTGGCCTATTTCGCCCTGCACTGGGATTTGGTGGAAAAAATGGTCGCCATGGCGCCGTGGACCGCACCTGCCCCGCTCGGCGCCATGATTTCTGCCTCGTGGGACATTCGCGCCGCGCTGCTGGTGTTGCTGCTGATGGCGATCGATCTCGCCATTTGGCTGCCGTTCTTCAAAGTCTATGAAAAACAGTTGCTGGCGCAGGAGCAGCAACAGGCCAAAACCGAGCGCGCCGCGTCCGATGCGGCGGCCGCACAATAACAGGAGAGTCGCGTGAGTGAAGCCATGGCTGCAGACAGCCCTGATTTTGAAAGCACGATTATGGAGCTGCTGGTATTGGCCGGCAGCGCACGCAGCAGTGCATTGATGGCGCTGCAACAGGCGCGGGCCGGCGAGTTCAACGCCTCCGCCGCGCATATGGCCGACTCGAAAGAGGCGGTACAGCAGGCGCATCGCATTCAGACCCGGCTTATCAGCCTGGATGAAGGCTGCGGCAAACTGCCGATTAATCTGATTACCGTCCACGCCCAGGACCATTTGATGAATGCCATGGTGATTCAGGATCTGGCCGACGACATGATTGAACTTTTTCGCCGTCAGGCGCAACGGGAGACCGCTTTATGAATTCGCTGAAAATCGCCATTATCGGTGGTGGCAGCAGCTACACGCCGGAGCTGGTTGAAGGCCTGATCCAGCGCATTGACCAACTGCCGGTCAGCGAACTGGCGCTGGTTGACGTCGAGCCGGGTCGTGAAAAAGTGGCAATCATCGCCGCGCTCACCCAACGTATGCTGGCGCGCCATGGCTTGGCACAGGTGAAAGTCAGAGTGCATTTTGCGCTGGACGAAGCGATTCGCGGCGCACGGTTCGTATTAACCCAGTTCCGCGTCGGCCAGTTGCCGGCACGCGCCGCCGATGAACGCCTGGGGCTGAAGTATCACCTGATCGGCCAGGAAACCACCGGCGTCGGCGGCTTCGCCAAGGCGCTGCGCACCATTCCGGTGATGCTGGACATTGCACGCAAGGTTGAGCAATTGGCACCGGACGCCTGGATCATCAATTTTACCAACCCGGCAGGCATGGTAACCGAAGCCGTTTCCCGTTATACCAAGGCAAAAATCATTGGCTTGTGCAATGTACCCATCAGCATGCATCACATGATAGCCAACATGCTGCAGGCACCGTATCAAGATCTTCAACTGCGCTTCGCCGGGTTGAATCATATGGTCTGGGTGCATCAGGTACTGCAAAACGGTCGCGACATGACCGGCAAAGTGATTGATATGCTGTGCGACGGCGCGGCGCTGACCATGAATAATATCAAGGAGGAACCATGGCCGCCCGAGTTCCTACGGGCTCTGAAGGCAATCCCCTGCCCGTACCACCGCTATTTCTACCAGACGCAGGAGATGCTGGACGAAGAGATCGCCGCCGCCGCCGACCGCGGCACCCGCGCCGAACAGGTGATGCAGGTGGAAAAAGAGCTGTTTTCCCTGTATGCCGATCCGCATCTCGATAGCAAACCGGAACAGCTCAGCTTTCGCGGCGGCGCCTTCTACTCTGAAGTGGCGCTGGAGCTGATTCGTGCGATCCATAATAATCTCGGCACGCAATTGGTGGTCAATACCGCAAACCGTGGCGCCATTCGCGGTTTGCCAGACGACGCCGTGATAGAAACCAACTGCGTGATTGATGCACAAGGCGCTCACCCGCTGGCCTTCGGCCCGATGCCGGATACCATGCAGGCGCTCACCCAGCAGGTAAAGGCCTACGAGCGACTGACTATCGAGGCCGCAGTGCATGGCGATCGCCGCAGCGGCTTGCTGGCACTGGTGACACACCCGCTGATTGCCAGCGCCAGGATCGCGCAGCCGCTGCTGAACGACGTACTGGCGGCCAATAAGGCGCATTTACCGCAGTTTGATGATTAAATGGACGTCGCAGCGGCAAGCATAAGAAGCCCGGGGAGCTTGGCCGTACCACGTGACCAGGGTTCGCGTGTACAAACAACAACGAGGCAGCTCGAGAAAACCGGGGGGATACCCAATGGATGTCGAGTTGCATCCAAGCGGCAAGCATAAGAAGCCCGGGGAGCTTGGCCGTACCACGTGACCAGGGTTCACGTGTACAAACAACAACGACGCAGCTCGAGAAAACCGGGGGGATACCCAATGGATGTCGAGTTGCATCTAGGCGGCAAGCATAAGAAGCCCGGGGAGCTTGGCCGTACCAAGTGACCAGGGTTCGCGTGCGCAGCCAACAACGAGGCAGCTCGAGAAAACCAGGGGGATACCCAATGGATTTCGAGTTGCATCTAGGCGGCAAGCATAAGAAGCCCGGGGAGCTTGGCCGTACCAAGTGACCAGGGTTCGCGTGCGCAGCCAACAACGAGGCAGCTCGAAAGACGAAGGGTATATGGTGACACTGGAAGATGTAGCCGCTCTGGCGGGCGTATCCCGCGCCACGGTATCGCGCGTGGTCAATGGCGACAGCAACGTCAAGGCGCCGACGCGCGAAAAGGTTGAACAGGCGATCGCACAGTTGAGGTATACCCCCAATCCCGCCGCGCGTGCGCTGGCGTCCAGCCACAGCAATACGCTGGGCTTGGTAACCACTTCTTATCGTGGCGGCTTTTTTGGCATGCTGATGGATTTTGTGCAAGGTGAAGCCGAAAGCCACGGCAAGCAGCTGTTGGTGACACAGGGGCGCAACAGTGCGCAAAACGAGCTGCACGCCATCCAGCGGTTATTCAGTCTGCGCTGCGACGGGGTGATTTTGCATGTGCGTTACCTCAGCGACCAGCGCTTACGCCAGTTGGCGGATGAGCGGCATCGCTTTGTACTGCTCGACCGTCTGGTGCCCGGGTTGGAAGATCGCTGTGTGACTTTTGACCATGCGCGCGCCAGCCGCATGGCGACGCAGCAGTTGATTGATGCAGGTCACCGGCGCATCGCCTGCATCAGTGGGCCGCGCCAGCGTGCCTCCAGCCGGTTACGCATACTGGGGTTTGAGCTGGCGATGCAGGCGGCGATGCTGACCCCGCTGGCGTGTCTGGAAGGCGCGTACGACCTGGAAAGCGGCTATCGGTGTGCCGATCGGCTGTTACGCGCAGCCCCCCTGCCAACGGCGATATATTGCTGCAACGAAGAAATGGCCATCGGCGCGCTGTTAGCGATTAACGAGCATCGCCTGAGCGTGCCACAGGATATTGCGCTGATCAGTTATGACAGCGGCGAACGGGCGCAATTTATGCGTCCGGCGTTGACCAGCGTGCACTTCCCGATTGCCGAAATGGCGCAATTCGCAACCCGTTTGCTGATCGCACCGGAAACGCCGGCGGTGACGTTCACGCCCATCGTGATTCCACGTGATTCAATTGCCGCACCAGCGGCATAAGTCACGAGATCCCCGACGGCAATTACATTCATTGCACCAAAAATAAAACAAGCATCACATAAAATGCCCTGAGCTATGCTAGGATCCGCCTCCTGGCAGCCGGATCGAACGTTTACTGCGTAGACCCAGAAAACGCGGCATCCCCCTGTCCATAGACCAATCCACATACCAATCAGGCTTATTCAATGAATGATAGCAACCGTATCCGGCTTACCTGGATCAGCTTTTTTTCCTATGCGCTGACCGGTGCTTTAGTGATCGTCACAGGGATGGTGATGGGAAACATTGCAGAATATTTTAACCTGCCGGTTTCCAGCATGAGCAACACCTTCACCTTCCTGAATGCAGGCATTTTAATCTCGATTTTTCTTAACGCCTGGCTAATGGAAATCATCCCGCTCAAGCGTCAGTTGATCTTTGGTTTTCTGCTGATGGTACTGGCGGTTATCGGCCTGATGGTCGGCAAAAGCCTGACCATGTTCTCCATCTGCATGTTCATTCTTGGCGTGGTCAGCGGCATTACCATGTCGATCGGTACCTTCCTGATCACCCATATGTACTCCGGTCGCCAACGCGGTTCACGCCTGCTGTTTACTGACTCATTCTTCAGCATGGCCGGGATGATTTTCCCCATCGTCGCCGCCATGCTATTGGCGCGTCATATCAGTTGGTATTGGGTGTACGCCTGTATCGGCCTGCTGTACGTGGCAATTTTCGTGCTGACCCTGTGCTCCGACTTCCCGGTTCTGGGCCACAAGGGCGATGAGAGCGGCGCCCCGCTCGCCAAAGAAAAATGGGGGGTTGGCGTGCTGTTCCTGTCGATCGCCGCGCTGTGCTATATCCTCGGCCAGTTGGGCTTTATTCAATGGGTACCCGAATACGCCACCAAATCCTTCGGTATGGACATCAACCAGGCCGGCAAACTGGTCAGCGACTTTTGGACGTCTTACATGATTGGCATGTGGGTGTTCAGTTTCGTGCTGCGCTTCTTTGACCTGCAACGCATTGTCACCGTGCTGGCGGCACTGGCTACCGGTGCCATGTACCTGTTTGTCAGCAGCGATAACCCGCAGCATCTGGCTTACTACATCATGGCTCTGGGCTTCGTTTCCAGCGCTATCTACACCACGCTTATCACCCTCGGTTCTCTGCAGACCAAGGTGTCTTCGCCGAAACTGGTCAACTTCATCCTGACCTGCGGCACCATCGGCACCATGCTGACCTTTGTCGTCACCGGCCCAATCGTGGCCAAGGGTGGCGCGCATGCCGCACTGACGACCGCCAACGGTCTGTATCTGGCGGTATTCGTGATGTGTCTGCTGTTGGGCTTTGTGACCAAACATCGCAGCCACGGTCACGTCACCAACTGATATCCTCACAGAGCCGGTGGGACAGAAGACACCCCCACCGGCAGACTCTGCCCACGCCCTACCCTTATCAACAGCCAAAAAGGGCGCTTATCGCGCCCTTTTTTTTAACCTGTCAGCCGATTAGCGTCGGAAATCGACCTTTTCTTCGCTGGACAGATATAGCGTGGTTTCCGCTGGGCGCGTTTCGGCTATTACCGCACCCTGGCGAATGGAGTAGCGCACCGGCGTCTGGCGACGTACCGCGTCAAAGCCGCTTTCCGCCGGTAAAATCACCAGGTTGGCACTGTTGCCCGCCGTCAGGCCGTAATCCTGCAATTGCAGCGTACGGGCGCTGTGGCTGGTAATCAGCTTCAGCCCGTCATCAATCTGACCGTAGCCCATCAATTGACACACGTGCAGCCCCATATGCAGCACCTGCAACATATTGGCGGTGCCCAGCGGATACCACGGATCGAATACGTCGTCGTGGCCGAAGCAAACGTTAATCCCTGCCTCGAGCATCTCTTTTACCCGCGTGATACCACGACGTTTGGGATAACTGTCGAAACGCCCCTGCAGATGAATATTGACCAGCGGGTTGGCGACGAAATTGATGCCGGACAGCTTCAGCAGGCGGAACAACCGTGAGGTATAGGCGCCGTTGTAAGAGTGCATCGCCGTGGTATGGCTGGCGGTGACCTTGTCGCCCATTTCCAGCTTCAGCGCCAGCGCCGCGACGGTTTCCACAAAGCGTGACTGCTCATCGTCAATTTCATCGCAGTGCACATCCACCAGCCGATGGTATTTTTGCGCCAGTGCGAAGGTTTTATGCAGCGACTCCACGCCGTATTCGCGGGTGAACTCAAAGTGCGGAATGGCGCCGACCACGTCCGCGCCGAGGCGCAGTGCCTCTTCCAGCAACGCTTCGCCGTTGGGATAGGACAGAATACCTTCCTGCGGGAAGGCGACGATCTGCAGCGTGACCCACGGCGCGACTTCCTGTTTCACCTCCAGCATGGCTCGCAGCGCGGTCAACGTGGGATCCGACACATCGACGTGAGTGCGCACATACTGGATGCCATTGGCGATTTGCCATTTCAGCGTTTGCCAGGCGCGCTGTTTGACGTCTTCATGACTCAGCAACGCCTTGCGTTCCGCCCAACGCTCAATACCTTCAAACAGCGTGCCAGACTGATTCCAGGCCGGCTGCCCGGCGGTCTGGGTGGTGTCCAGATGGATATGCGGCTCGACGAATGCCGGCAGCGCCAGCCCGCCCTCGGCATCCAGCGTATCGCTGCGCCACTCCTGCCCTTGCGGTTGCGGAATGATATGGGCGATGCGCCCCTGCTCGATCGCCAGCTGCCACAGCCCTTCGTGCCCGCCGAGGCGCAGGTTATCGATATATTTCAAATTATTCACCGGCATGCTGCTCCTTGATATGTTGTATGAACTGGCGGTTTGCCAGCAGGTTCAGTACGGCATAGCTCAACGCCGCGCCCAGTACCGCATTGATCGGCACGATGCCCGGCAACCAGTGCCCCGCCGCAACGCCAATCGCCACCGCCAGAATCGCCACCCAGTTGACGTTCATCATCCGCGCCTGTGCAAACGCCAGATAACGCTGCCGGTTAGCCAGATAATCGACAATGATCACACCGCCAATCGGCGGAATGGCCGCCGACAGAAACGTCAGCCAGCCAACGAAGTTATTATACAGCCACAGTGCGCTGAGCGTGCCGATGGCGCCGTTGATCATCGACAGGGTTTTGCTCGACCAGCCGGTAATGTTGGCGAATCCCAACCCGGAAGCGTACAGCGCGTTGTCGTTGGTGGTCCAGATATTCAGTCCCAGCACCACGATTGCCGGCAACAATAGGCCCTGCGCAAACATCACATCGGAAATGTCGGCCATGCCGAGCGTCGCGGCGCCGGCGGCGCCAAAAATGAACATCAGCGAATTACCGAGGAAGAAGGCCACCAGCGCCACCAGCACCGCCATTTTGGCGCTGCGGCCAAAACGCACGAAGTCTGCGGTCAAGGTACCGGCGCTGATAAACGAACCGATCACCATCGCCAGCGCAACGTTAAAATCCAGCGGCTGCGCCGGCATGATGTGGCGCACCGCATCCATACCGCCAGCGTGCTGCACCGCCAGCCACACCGAATAGCTGCCGAGCAAGGCAATAGCCGGCACCGCAATGGCAGAGAGAATGGTCAACGCAGAAATGCCGAAAAACACCGTGATGGTCATCAACACGCCAGACAGCGCAATCAGCCAGTTGACGTCCCAGCCGGTGGCCTTGCCGACCGGGATGGCAAACATCGCCACGCCAACGCCGAACCAGCCGACCTGCGTCCCACCCAGCAACAGCGAAGGCAGCCACGAGCCGCGCACGCCAAAAGAAAAACGCGCCAGCAGGTGGGTGGTCAGCCCGGTCTTTGCACCAATATAGCCCAGGCAGGCGGTGTATACGCCCAGCAGCAGGTTGCCGATCAGCACCGCCAAAAAGAAATCGTGATAGTTCAGCCCGGTGCCCAACGCGCCGCCGGTCCACATACTGGCAGAGAAAAAAGTCAGCCCCAGCATCACAAACGTCAATGCCATCGCCCCTTTACGCGCCGCTGCCGGCACTTGCTGCTGACTGAAATTATTATCCGGTGTCATGCGTGGTGTTCCTCCCCTGTGCTGATAAAAAAACCGCCGCAGTTTATAACGCGACGCGTCGAAAGCAATCGTTTTCGTCAAGCAATGGCTGTGCCAGCTTCGGCGGTAGAGCGAAATACTTCAGCACTACTCCAGAATAAGTACGACTACCTTCAACTGGCACGATTCAGCCAAAGTTGAATAAAAACCGCAACTTATCAATTATCGATAAAAATCATCGATATAACACCTTAGAGGTATATGAAACTACTCTTGATTTACATCAATAAGTCGCCGAGCGGGAGGAATAAGGTAACGCTAGGAAATCAGAATTTTGAGGCAATAATGAGCAGAGTCAAACTTGCTATCATCGGTAATGGCATGGTCGGCCACCGGTTTATCGAAGACCTGCTGGATAAAGCAGGCCCTGACCACTTCGACATCACCGTTTTTTGCGAAGAACCCCGCATCGCTTACGATCGCGTACACCTGTCGTCCTATTTCTCGCACCATACCGCCGAAGAGCTTTCGCTGGTGCGCGAGGGATTTTACCAAAAGCATAACGTCAACGTGCTGGTGGGCGAACGCGCCATCACCATCAACCGCGGCGAAAAGGTGATTCACTCCAATACCGGCCGCACGGTGTACTATGACAAACTGATCATGGCCACCGGCTCCTATCCCTGGATCCCGCCGATCAAAGGCGCCGAAGGCCAGGACTGTTTCGTTTACCGCACCATTGAAGATCTTAACGCCATTGAAGCCTGCGCGCGCCGCAGCAAGCGCGGTGCGGTGGTCGGTGGTGGGCTGCTCGGTCTGGAGGCCGCCGGTGCACTGAAAAGTCTGGGCGTCGAAACCCACGTGATCGAGTTTGCGCCGGTGCTGATGGCCGAACAGCTCGATCCGATGGGCGGCGATCAACTGCGTCGCAAGATTGAACGCATGGGAGTCAAAGTCCACACCGGCAAAAACACCGAGGAGATCGTCCACAGCGGCCAGAACGCACGCAAAACCATGCAATTTGCCGACGGCAGCGCGCTGGAAGTCGATTTTATCGTGTTCTCCACCGGTATCCGCGCCCAAGACAAGCTGGCGCACCAGTGCGGGTTGGCAACCGCGCGCCGCGGCGGCATCGTTATTAACGACAGTTGCCAGACGTCCGATCCGGACGTGTATGCCATCGGCGAATGCGCCTCATGGCAGGAGCGCACTTTTGGCCTGGTGGCGCCAGGCTACAAAATGGCTCAGGTGGCGGCCGATCACCTGCTGAACCGTGAAAATACCTTCTGTGGCGCCGACATGAGCGCCAAGCTGAAACTGTTGGGCGTCGACGTCGGCGGCATCGGCGACGCGCACGGCCGCACCGAAGGCGCCCGCAGCTACGTCTACCTGGATGAAAGCAAAGAGGTTTACAAACGCATCGTGGTCAGCGCCGATAACAAAACGCTGATCGGCGCGGTACTGGTCGGCGACACCAGCGACTACGGTAATCTGCTGCAACTGGCACTGAACCGCATCGAACTGCCGGAAAACCCCGACAGTCTGATCCTGCCTGCGCACGCTGGCAGCAAGCCGGCCATCGGCGTCGACTCCCTGCCGGAAAGCGCGCAGATTTGTTCCTGTTTCGACGTCAGCAAGGGCGACATCATCAACGCGGTAGCCATGGGCTGTCATACCGTGGCAGCCATCAAGGCCGAAACCAAGGCCGGCACCGGCTGCGGCGGCTGTATCCCGTTGGTTACCCAAGTGCTGAATGCCGAGCTGAGCAAGCAGGGCATTGAAGTCAACCATCACCTGTGCGAACACTTCGCCTATTCTCGCCAGGAGCTATACCACCTGATCCGCGTCGAGGGCATCAAGTCCTACGACGCATTGCTGGCAAAATACGGCAAAGGCTACGGTTGTGAAGTCTGCAAGCCGACCATCGGCTCGCTGCTGGCCTCCTGCTGGAACGAGTACATTCTCAAACCGCAGCATACGCCGCTACAGGATACCAACGACAACTTCCTCGGCAATATTCAGAAGGACGGCACCTACTCGGTGATCCCGCGCTCCGCCGGCGGCGAGATCACGCCAGACGGCCTGGTGGCGATCGGCAAGATAGCCAAGGAATACAACCTCTACACCAAAATGACCGGTTCACAGCGTATCGGCATGTTCGGCGCACAGAAAAACGATCTGCCGGCCATCTGGGCCAGGCTGATTGACGCCGGTTTTGAAACCGGCCACGCCTATGCCAAAGCGCTGCGAATGGCGAAAACCTGCGTTGGCAGCACCTGGTGCCGTTACGGCGTTGGCGACAGCGTCGGCTTTGGCGTGACGCTGGAGCACCGCTACAAAGGCATTCGTACCCCGCACAAAATGAAGTTCGGCGTTTCCGGCTGTACTCGCGAATGCGCGGAAGCACAGGGTAAGGACGTCGGTATTATCGCCACCGAAAACGGCTGGAACCTGTACGTCTGCGGCAACGGCGGCATGAAACCACGCCATGCCGATTTGCTGGCGGCCGACCTCGATCGCGAAACGCTGGTACGTTACCTCGACCGTTTCATGATGTTCTACATTCGCACCGCCGATAAGCTGCAACGTACCTCGGTATGGCTGGAAAGCCTCGATGGCGGCATCGATTATCTGCGCAAGGTGATCGTCGACGACAAGCTGGCTATCAACGCACAGCTGGAAGCGGAAATTGCCCGCCTGCGCGAAGCGGTGATCTGCGAGTGGAACGAAACCGTACAGCACCCTGAATCTCAGGGACGTTTTGCCCACTTTATCAACAGCAGCCAGCGCGACCCGAATGTACAAATGGTCGCCGAGCGCCAACAGCACCGTCCGGCTCGCCCTGACGAACGCATCCCGGTCACGCTGCTTGAAACCGAGGAGAACATTGCATGAGCCAGTGGATTAACGTTTGCTCAATCGCCGATATCCTGCCCGCTACCGGCGTGTGCGCCCTGATCGGCGAACAGCAGGTGGCAGTGTTCCGCCCCTACGCCGACGAGCAGCTGTTCGCCATCAGCAACATCGACCCATTTGCCCAGTCGAGCGTGCTGTCACGCGGCCTGATCGCCGAACACCAGGGGGAGTTATGGGTGGCCAGCCCGCTGAAAAAACAGCACTTTCGCCTACACGACGGCTTCTGCATGGAAGATGAAAGCCGCTCGGTAATGGCGTTCCCCTGCCGCGTGGTCGACGGCGTGGTGCAGGTTGCCAGCGCTGGCCGGTAAGCGCTGGCCAGGCAAGAATCATTTAAACTTTAGGGAAAAACCATGTTTACCGACACCATCAACAAATGCGCCGCCAACGCGGCGCGCATTGTCAAACTGGCGAAAGAGAGCCCGCTCGGATTCTGGATCGGTTCGGCGATGGCCGGCGCCTACGTCGGCCTCGGCATCATTCTGATTTTTACCCTGGGCAATCTGGTGGATCCGTCGATTCGGCCGCTGGTGATGGGTGCCACCTTCGGTATCGCGCTGACGCTGGTGATCATTGCCGGTTCAGAGCTGTTCACCGGCCACACCATGTTTCTGACGCTCGGCGTCAAGGCCGGCACCATCAGCCATAGCCAAATGTGGGCGGTGTTACCGCAGACCTGGCTGGGTAACCTGCTTGGCTCGGTGTTGGTGGCGTTGATGTATTATTACGGCGGTGGCAGCCTGCTGCCGGTGGATACCAGCCTGGTACATAGCGTAGCGCTGGCGAAAACCACCGCGCCGGCGAGCGTACTGTTCTTCAAGGGCGTACTGTGTAACTGGCTGGTGTGTCTGGCGATCTGGATGGCGCTGCGCGTTGAAGGCGCAGCAAAATTCATTGCCATCTGGTGGTGTCTGCTAGCCTTCATCGCCTCCGGCTATGAGCACTCGGTCGCCAACATGACGCTGTTCGCCCTTTCCTGGTTTGGTCAGCACGGCGATGCCTATACGCTGGGCGGCATCGGCCACAACCTGCTGTGGGTGACACTGGGCAATACGGTTTCCGGCGCCGTATTCATGGGCCTCGGCTATTGGTACGCCACGCCGCGCGCCCAGCGCCCGCAGGCCGAGAGCGCCAACGCACGTCAAACCGCGTAATATCGGGGGGTCTGGCGCCCCCTTTTGTCGCCTTCCCTGAGGATTGCTGATGGATTACCTACCGATATTTTGCCAACTGCAACACAAGGCTTGCCTGCTGGTGGGCGGCGGTGAAGTCGCCGAGCGTAAAGCGCGTCTGTTGCTGGATGCCGGCGCAGCGCTGACCGTCAACGCCAGCCAATTCAATCCGCAATTTCGGCAATGGGCCACTGAAGGCCGGCTGACGCTGGTGGTTGGGGAATTCAACGCTGATTTGCTGGTGGGAAAATGGCTGGCGATCGCCGCTACGGACCGCGTGGAAGTCAACGCCCTGGTCTATCAGTGCGCCAATCAGCAACGGGTTTTCTGCAATGTGGTGGACGATCCGAAACGTGCCAGTTTCATTATGCCGTCGATTATCGACCGGTCGCCGATCATGGTTGCCGTCTCCTCTGCTGGTAAAGCGCCGGTGCTGGCACGCCTGCTGCGAGAAAAACTCGAGGCGATGCTGCCACAGCATCTCGGCCGCCTGGCGCATTGGGGCGGAGCCCTGCGCCAGCGCGTCAAACAGCACTTTGCCGATCCGGCCGATCGCCGCCGTTTTTGGGAAAGACTGTTCAGCCACCATCGTCTGGCACAATCGCTGGCCAACAACGATGCCGCGCTGGCGGCGCAGCAGACCGAAGAGCTATTCGACACGCCGCAGCGCGCGCGCGGTGAAGTGGTGCTGGTGGGCGCCGGACCCGGTGATGCCGGCCTGCTGACGCTAAAAGGTCTGCAGCAGATGCAGCAGGCCGATGTGGTGGTGTATGACCGACTGGTGTCCGACGAAGTGATGGCATTGGTACGGCGCGACGCCGAACGCATTTTCGTTGGCAAGCGCGCCGGACAGCATTGCGTACCGCAGGAGCAGATCAACCGCATCCTGCTTGAACAAGCGCAGCGTGGCAAACGCGTTGTTCGGCTGAAAGGTGGCGATCCGTTTATCTTCGGCCGCGGCGGCGAGGAATTGGAAACGCTGGCCGATGGCGGTATTCCGTTCTCGGTAGTGCCCGGCATTACCGCCGCATCGGGCTGTTCAGCCTACAGCGGCATTCCCCTCACCCACCGCGACCATGCGCAAAGCGTCCGGCTGGTAACCGGCCACGCCAAGGCCGATGGCGGCCTGGACTGGGCAACGCTGGCCGCAGACCGGCAGACGCTGGTATTTTACATGGGATTGACGCAGGCAGCTGAAATCCAATGCCAATTGCAGGCACACGGCATGGCCGCTACAACGCCGGTCGCGCTGGTGGAAAACGGCACCTCTTGCCGTCAGCGGGTTATCGAAGGAGAACTGGCCCAGTTGGCATTATTGGCACAGCAGGCCGCCAGTCCAAGCCTGATTATCGTCGGCAGCGTGGTGAGTCTGCGCAGCAAATTGAACTGGTTCGCCAGCCACAGCGCCGCGCCGGATCTGGCAAAAATGGCATAACAAAAGGCCGGGCAAGCCCGGCCTGATACACAGAGCGCGGCAGCCGCGCCCGGCGGTAACGTCACGCTTACGGCTGTGTCACAAAGCCGATGGCCTGATAGACCTTGCTCAGCGTTTCCTGCGCCCGTGCACGCGCCTTGGCCGCACCGTCACGCATCACCTGCTGCAGATAGGCTTCGTCGTTACGGAACTGATGGTAACGCACCTGCAACTCGCTCAGCATGCCGGAAACCGCGTCGGCAACCGCCCCTTTCAGGTGGCCGTACATTTGCCCTTCAAACTCGGCTTCCAGCTCTGCGATAGGTTTGCCGGTGACGCCTGACAGAATATCCAGCAGATTGGATACCCCGGCCTTGTTCGCCACGTCGTAACGAATAACCGGCGGCTCATCGGAGTCGGTCATCGCACGTTTGATCTTTTTGGTCACCGCTTTCGGATCTTCCAGCAGGCCGATCACATTGTTGCGGTTATCGTCCGACTTGGACATTTTCTTGGTCGGTTCCTGCAACGACATCACGCGCGCGCCGGACTTGGGAATAAACGGCTCAGGGACCTTAAAGATCTCGCCGTACAGCGCGTTGAAGCGGGAGGCCACGTCACGGCTCAGCTCCAGGTGCTGTTTCTGATCCTCACCCACCGGTACCTGATTGGTTTGATACAGCAGGATGTCCGCCGCCATCAATACCGGATAGCTGAACAGGCCGGCGTTGATGTTCTCTGCATAGCGGCTGGACTTGTCCTTGAACTGGGTCATGCGGCTCAGTTCGCCGAAATAGGTGTAGCAGTTCAGCGCCCAGCTCAACTGGGTGTGTTCCGGCACGTGCGACTGCACAAAGATGGTGCTCTTGTTCGGATCGATGCCGCAGGCCAGATACAGCGCCAGCGTATCCAGCGTGGCCTTGCGCAGGGTTTCCGCGTCCTGACGCACGGTAATCGCATGCAAATCAACGATGCAGTATATGCAGTCGTAATCGTCCTGCAAATGTACCCACTGACGCAGTGCACCCATGTAGTTGCCAATGGTCAGTTCGCCGGACGGCTGTGCGCCGCTAAATACGATGGGCTTACTCATGTTTACATTTCCTGATTCTCTAAAGATGACAGCCCAAGGGCGGGCAACAAATCGGCAAAGCGCTCCAACACCCGATCTGGATGGCTCAGGGCAATCGCTTCACCGTAGTTATAACCGTAAGTCAGGCCAACGCTCGGGCAACCTGCCGCCTGTGCCGCCTGAATATCATTGCGCGAATCACCGACGAACAGCAGTTGACTGGCATGCAGGCCAAGCTTGCCGAGCACCAGATACAACGGCGCCGGGTGCGGTTTTTTCTCGATAACATCATCGCCGCCGATAATCAGCGAAAAATAGTCAAAGATCCCTAGCGTCTGCAATAGCGGGGCAACAAACGGCGTCGGCTTGTTGGTCACCAACGCCATCGGGTAACCCGCGGCCGCCAACTGCGCCAGCGTGGACTGCACCTGCGGGAACAGGCGGCTGCCGCTGCTGACGGTTTGTGCATAAAAATGATCGAAGCGGGCGCGCATTTGTTGGTCGAGCTCCGGATTGGCGTCACGTTCCGCCCAGCGCAGAGCGCGTTGCACCAGCACGTCGGCGCCATTGCCAATCCAGGTGCCTACGCGAGCCTCGCCGGCCGGTGAACAGCCCAACTCCAGCAACGCCATGTCAATGGCGGCAGCCAGGCCCGGTGCGCTGTCCACCAGCGTACCATCGAGATCAAAAGCCAGACCGCGAATGGCCGAAAAATCAGCCATGCGTCACCTTCGCCAACTCGCTGCGCATCTCGTCGATCACTGCACGGTAATCTGGCTTGCCGAAAATCGCCGAGCCGGCGACAAACATGTCAGCGCCTGCGGCGGCGATTTCCGCGATATTATCCACCTTGACCCCGCCGTCGACTTCCAGACGGATATCACGACCGCTGTCGTCGATCAGCTTACGAACCTGACGCAGCTTGTCGAGCGTGCCGTGAATGAACGATTGGCCGCCGAAGCCCGGGTTGACCGACATCAGCAGGATCACGTCGATTTTATCCATCACGTAATCCAGATAGCTCAACGGGGTCGCCGGGTTGAAGACCAGCCCGGCCTTGCAGCCGTGCTCTTTGATCAATTGAATGGTGCGATCGACGTGTTCAGAGGCTTCAGGGTGGAAAGAGATGTAGCTGGCACCGGCCTTGGCAAAATCCGGGATGATACGGTCAACCGGCTTCACCATCAGGTGTACGTCAATCGGCGCGGTGATACCGTAATTGCGCAGCGCCTGACACACCATCGGGCCGATAGTCAGGTTGGGCACGTAATGGTTGTCCATCACGTCGAAATGCACCACATCGGCGCCTGCTGTCAGCACGTTGGCCGTGTCCTCACCTAACCGGGCAAAATCTGCCGACAGAATGGACGGGGCAATCAAAAACTTTTTCATCCGCTTCTCCAAACGTAGGGGTAATTATTATACGCCGGGGTGCCTGCCTGTTCCCGGCTTAGCGATACAGCGCCAAAAGCTCGTTGACCTTGCTACGGCCCAAAATATTGCGGCTGATGGTACGACGCGCCTTCACCACATACAGTGAGGCGTGCTGATACCAGTCACGGGTCAATTCGGTATCGTGATTGGAGATCAATACCGGCACCCGGCTTTCCACCGACAACTGATGCGCTATCTGCGCCAGTCCCTGCTGATCGGCAAGGCTGAAACTGTTGGTGTGGTAGGCGGTAAAGTTCGCCGTGGCCGACAGCGGCGCGTACGGCGGATCGCAGTACACCACCGCACCGCTGGACGCTTTCAACATGGTATCGCGGTAATGCTCACAGACAAAAGTGGCATTGCGTGATTTTTCAGCGAACCAGTACAGTTCTTCCTCGGGGAAGTAAGGCTTTTTGTAGCGGCCAAACGGCACGTTGAATTCACCACGCAGATTGTAACGACACAGGCCGTTGTAACAGTGGCGATTCAGATAGAGAAACAGCAGCGCCCGACGGTAAGCGTCCTGGCTAGTATTGAACTCTTCGCGCAGCAGGTAAAACTGGTCTGAGTTATTGAATTCATCGGTGAACAGAGTGCGGGCATCACGCACGAAGTCATCCGTACGCAGTTTAACGATATTATACAGGTTGATAAGATCGCTGTTGATGTCGGCGAGAATATAGGCGTCGTATTCCGTGTTCAGAAAGACTGAACCCGCACCCACGAAGGGCTCGATTAAGCAGTCGCCCGCCGGCAGATGACGACGGATCTCGTCAACCAGCGGGTATTTTCCACCAGCCCATTTTAAAAAAGCGCGGTTTTTCTTCATGCCGTCAGTTAGCTACTTATACAATTCAGAGCGGCGGATTGTACTCTGTTTCAGACAGCACATCAGCGCACAAATTAAAATGATTTACGCCCGTCATACCTGAAGCCGCATCTGGGCTGGCTGCACACACTGCTCCGAATCCTTTACCGTGTAAGCTGATCGGAATGCGTTTAGCTGCCGCCTTGATGCCATGGCCAGTCATTCAGGGCCTACACCCCGCCAATTTCAACCGGCTGGCGCGGCGAGTCGGCGGGGCGTAGCGCACTACGCCCCTGTCGCTCTCGTCCGGCTGCCTGGCCGTCACTTGAAATCTGTCGGGTTACTTTTTCAGATCCTGCTGTACCTGACGTACCGAGCGGACCCAGGGTTTTTTCGCCTGCACATCTGCCGGCAGCGTGGCTATCGCCCGTTTTGCCTCAGCGGAAGACGCATAGTTGCCGCTGACCAACACAAACCACTGCTTGCCGTTACGCCTGGTTTCGTAGACGAAATAATGCGGCAGCTTTTGCTGCTTGGCATAGGCGTTCAGCGTATCGGAACGGGAGGCACTGCTCAGCTGCAGCGTATAGTGACCGCCCGGCGCAGAGGCGATGGCGCCACCGTTGCCGCTGGTCGCAGCAGGTTTGCTCGATGCCGGTGGCGTTGTTTTATGCTGGTTGGCGGTTGCCGGTTTGCTGGCGGTTTTCGCCGGTGTCTTATGCGTTTGTGCCGGCGTGTGGCCTTGTACCGGACGGGTAGTTTCCCCCGGCGCTGCGCCACCCATCACCGTCGCCGGTGCCGTCGGCAAACTGGACACCGCACCGTTGGCCCCCTGGGTTGCAGCATCGACCTGGCCTTGCTGCGACGACAGGGCATCAGCCATGTTGCCCGGCAGCTCTACGCGCTGCTGCGCGCCACCCTGCGGTGGTTGCTGCTGTGCTTCGGTTGGCGTAGCAGAAATCGGCGGAACGCTGATGTTTTGCGGCTGCTGCGTTGAAAGGTTGACGCCGTTGGCATCGTTGGCATCGTTGGTGCCACCCGGCACGCCCTGATTATTCGCCGTCAGCGACGAAGAGCCCGCCAGATTGATATCACGTGCCGCTCCCGGCTGGGTGCCCTGCTGGGCAGCCTCATGCTTGGTGGGTGCCTTCAGCGCCGAACCGATGCCGATGATCAGCAACAGCAGCACCAAAATGCCGATGCCAATCATCATGTGCTGACGTGAAACGGCAAAACGCGGCCCCGGAGCTGGCTTGCGCGAACGTGCAGGACGACGATCGCTGCTGTCAGGTCTGAGATCGTCTTCCGGTTTAAACTCATCCATCTGAAACCCTCCCACTAGAGGCAAAGGCCTGCCACCGTCATCTGCGGTGAGGCAAACCGATTAACCCAAATCATGACTCACGGGATGACCCCGTTCGCTCGTTATTAATATAGCCGTTAGCTGGCAACTGCCTTGCCGGTTAGTCAGGCAGGCAATCGGCGATCGACGCCAGTACCTGCTCGTGCGACACGCCGCTGCGAACTTCCGCCGCGCCGATCGCCGTCGGCAATACCAGTCGCAGTTCGCCGGCCAGTACTTTTTTATCACGCATCATATGCGGTAAATAGGCTGCCGGCGCCATTTCCTGCGGCCCGTTCACCGGCAGGCCGGCGCGTAACAGCAGTTGACGAACGCGTGCGATGTCGTCGGCGGAAAACTGGCCAAGACGATGTGCGGTATAGGCCGCCATCATCATGCCGGCGGCAACGGCTTCGCCGTGCAGCCAGACGCCATAGCCCATTTCAGCCTCGATGGCATGGCCGTAAGTATGGCCCAGATTCAGCAAAGCGCGCAGCCCGCTTTCTCGTTCATCGGCAGCGACCACCTCGGCTTTCAGCTCACAGCAGCGACGAATGCAGTACGCCAGCGCCTGCATATCCAGCGCCACCAGCTTGCCGATGTTGTTTTCCAGCCAGGTAAAGAAATTCGCGTCGAGAATAATGCCGTATTTGATTACTTCGGCCAGACCGGAGGAGAGTTCACGCGCCGGCAGCGTCTTCAGGCAGTCCAGATCAATCACCACCGAAGCGGGTTGATAGAATGCGCCGATCATGTTTTTGCCGAGCGGATGGTTGACGGCGGTTTTGCCGCCAACGGAAGAATCCACCTGCGAAAGCAGGGTGGTAGGCACCTGAATGAACCGCACGCCGCGTTGGTAACACGCGGCAGCAAATCCAGTCAGGTCACCGATCACGCCGCCGCCCAGGGCGATCAGCGTGGTATCACGGCCGTGTGGTTTTTCGAGCAGCGCCGAGAACACCTGATCCAGCACGGTCAGGGATTTATACTGTTCGCCATCAGGCAAAATCACCTGATCCACCACCACGCCGCCTTGCTCCAGCACCTTCCGAACAGCGTCCAGATACAGCGGTGCCAGCGTTTGGTTGGTGACCAGCATCACCTGTTCACCCGCCTTCAGCGGCATAAAAGAAGCCGGATCGTCAAACAATCCGGCAGCAATGGTAATCGGGTAGCTTCGCTCCCCAAGCGTTACAGTAATTCTCTCCATGTCGCGCTCAGTTCTCATTGTGGTGGTGGTTTATCCCCACGTTAGGGGAAACACAATCAGTCTTCCGCCTCTGCCCAAAGCCGAACACGGAAACCGCAATCAGTTGCTTTCCAGCATGTTGATGATCTGGTTGGCAACTACTTTAGCGCTTTGATCGTCGGTGCGGATAGTCACATCGGCAATTTCTTCGTACAACGGGTTACGTTCTTTGGCCAGTGCTTCCAGCACTTCGCGCGGAGGCGAATCAACCTGTAGCAGCGGACGCTTTTTATCACGCTGGGTACGGGCCAATTGCTTCTCGATGGTAGTTTCCAAGTAGACAACGACGCCACGCGCCGACAGACGGTTACGCGTTTCACGCGATTTAACCGATCCACCGCCGGTAGCCAGCACGATCCCTTGCTTTT
The DNA here is from genome assembly GCF_057180665.1 of Serratia sp. Sp408. Lineage (NCBI taxonomy): Bacteria > Pseudomonadati > Pseudomonadota > Gammaproteobacteria > Enterobacterales > Yersiniaceae > Serratia > Serratia sp. Sp408. The sequence continues at coordinate 141,757 of NZ_JBXUFT010000007.1, read as the reverse complement.
CCGTCAGTTCATTAATGACTTTTTCTTCACGATCGCGGAAACCTTCTTCGCCTTCCACGTCGAATACCCAGCCCACGTCAGCTCCGGTACGTCGCTCAATTTCTTGATCGGAGTCGAAAAACTCCATATTGAGTTGCTGAGCTAACTGACGGCCAATAGTGCTTTTGCCGGCACCCATAGGCCCAACCAGAAAGATATTGCGTTTCTCTGCCATGTTTTTCGGTATTACTAAGACTATTCGTTAATGTTAACCCGCCCCGCCAATCAAATCAGCGGCGGGACCTAAACTGAAACCTCATGAGCGATAGTGCGAGATCAGACAAAAAATTATCTCAACACTCTTGGTAGTTTGGCAACCGAATAAATCGCCCTACCCCGTATCTTTCAAGCAAGCCTGCCGTTGACTGCCTTACTCACCCCGGTTTGCGCGGGATTCGTTCAGTTGCCGCCGTGATGCAACTTGAAATCTATTGGGTATATCTACGCCGCAGGAGGGAAACCATACGTTTTTAGCGGCGTCTTGGCGTTAACAAAAAAACCTCGGAGCTCAATTCGGTAACCCTTGTAAGCTAAATCGGTCGCAGCGTCAAACGCAGATGCCCTCAAGATGACAAAAAAGTGCATCTGCTCATCAACTTCAGCAGATTTTCGTCCGGCGAGTGTCCACCTGTTCAGACCTTAATCAGGGTTGGTGTGATGAATATCACTAACTCGCGCTTTTTGTGCTGTTTGCTGCTTTGTTTGAATAACGATCCCAGCAGCGGCACATCCCCCAGCCCCGGCACCTTATCGGCGCCATGGCTGCGTTGCCGCTGGAAGATACCGCCCAATACCACGGTTTCGCCGTTTTTCACCGTCACCTGGGTTTTTATTTCCTGCTTGTCGATCGCCAGCGCTTCACCGCTGCCCTGCCGAACGGCACGGCCGGGCATGTTCTGGCTGATATGCAGCGTCAGGGTGATCAGGCCGTTGGGTAAAATTCTGGGCGTCACCTCCATGCCCAGCACCGCCTCCCGAAACTGTATCGCGGTGGCTCCACTGGCACCGCTGGACACTTCATAGGGAATTTCCGTCCCCTGTTTGATGCTGGCGGTCTGCTGATTGGCCGTCAGCAAGCGTGGGCTGGCGATGATCTCCACCGCGTTTTCCTGCTCCAGCGCCATCAGTTCCAGATCCAACAGGCGCCCACTGACGCGCGCCAGATGAAAACCGACGTTTATCGCGCTGCGTTCCAGCGGCAGACCGACGCTGAAATTGTCGATACGCAGGCGTTTGGCCGCCCGCTGATCTGCCGTCAATCCCCAGCGAACGCCAAGTTCGCGTAAGTCTTCACGGCTGATGGTGACAATGTGCGCCGCCAATTGCACCTGCTCCAGCGGTTTATCCAGCTCGCGCAGCCAGCCCTGCAACGCCGACAGCGCCGGTGCAGCATCGCGGATCATCAGGGCATTGGTGCGTTTATCCACCACCACGCTGCCACGCTCGCTCAGCAGGGTGCCGCGCTGAGCCTGCAAACTTGCAGCGATGGTCTCGGCATCGGCGTGCTGCAACGCCAGCGTCAACGCCTGTAACGGTTGCTGACGTGCCAATGCCTGTCGTTGCTGTTCATCCGGCTGCGCAACCACCATCATCACCGAACCGTCCTGGGTCATCGACAGTTTGCCAATACGCAAGATCAGCGCCAGCGCCTGCCGCCATGGCACGTTGTCCAGCTGCAGCGTCACATTGCCGCCGATGCCCGCCGCCGCAACCAGGTTCAACCCCTGATAATCCGCCAGCGCCTGCAAGACCACCGTGGCGGGCGTATCGTGGAACGCCAGTGAAATCGGTTTGTCGTCCTGCGCCATGGCGCTCGTCGCTGTAGCAGCGCTCCACAACAGCAGCACCGCAGCTTTGCATCCCTTCATTTTTCTTCCTTATGGTTATCCAGCGTCAACCTGAGGTCGTCGGCTGCCGGCGGGCAAAGCGGGTCGTTGGCGATGGCATGCAATACCAGCATCCGAGCTGAAATCGCCCCCACCCGCCAACCGTCAGCCAACACCGTTTGCTGCGCGATCAGCCGCAGCCACTGCCCGTTCGGCGTTAATACCCAGCCATGACGCCGCGCCGGTTGCCCGACGATGCCCTTCAACTGCCAGCCGGCCGGCGATAGCGAGGGCGCACTGCATGGCGCCAACAACGGCGGCTGAAAGGGATTGCGTGCCGGTTCAGCCCATAACGCAGGCGACAGCAGCAGCCATAGCCAGTTAACTCGCGTCGTCATCGTCGCCTCGCGCCTGCAGCACCAACTCGGCAACCAGCCCCTCCGCCCGCGCATCTACCCCCAGACGCTCAATGCGCAAGGTCGTGGGCAATGCGTTCAATACGCGCAGCAGGCCAGCGTAATCTACCCGCATGTTCAGCGTTTGCCGCAATGACGGTTGCTGCTGCCAGCGCAGTAGCACTACGCCGGCCTGTTGCAGGCTGGACGACAGGTCGCCATCGGCCGGTTGTGCCGCCCGCACGGCCAGCCGCCGTTGCAGTTCATACAGCGCAGGCTGCTGCGACAGTTGCTGTTGCAGTTGGTCGATACTTACCGCCTGCTGTCGCATTTCGGATTGCAGCCGCACGTGCTGCTGCCATTCGGCCTGCACCCACAGCGCGCAGGGTAACGACGTCAGCCCCGTCAGCAACAGCCACTGTCCGGCCAGCAGTTGCCAGGCCGGACGACTCAGCCACGGCGTCAACCAGGACGGCAGGGATTTATTCATCATCTCCCCACGGCGCCGTCAGGACAAAGGTCAGCAAACCGTCCTGCCGCTGGATCACCTCGGCCAACCGATGGCCCGGCAATAGCGCCTGCGCCGTTAAATTGTGCGTCAGTTCGACTATCGCCGGGTAATGTGGACTTAGGCCGCGCAAGGTTACACGCTGGTGGTGTTCCTCCAGCGCCACCAGCCACAGTGGCTGCGGTAACGCCTCCGCCAACTGCCGCAACAGTCGGGGATAACGTTGGTTATGCGTTTGATTGCGTCGACGCTGTGCATCCAGTGCGGTCAACTGCGTCCATTGCGCCAGCGCCGCCTGGGTTTGCCGGTAGCGCTGCGCCAGCTCGTCATACTGCCGTTCCCGCCCTTGCAGCGTGTCGCGCAGTTGCTGCTGCTGATAACGCAAGCCACCCAACATCAGCGCCGGGATGGTCAATGCCACCATCAGGTGTAGCATCAACAGGCGCAACCAGAACATGCCGCGCCGCCGCAGCACACGCTCACGCCAGGGCAACAGATTCACTTGATACATCAGCCATCCTCCGCACGTAACGCCAGCCCGCCGGCCAGAACGAAGGCCTGTGGCCAGGCAGGCAGCGGCGGCTGCAAGTGGCTGAAGGCGCTTAACGGCGACCAGCGCAGCGCGCCGTCCGGCAATGGTTCTTCAAACACGCTGCTGTAATAGATTTCCTTGTCACCCAGCGACGGACAGGCAGCGCGTACCGCCCGCAACGCCTGCGCCACATCGGCCTTGTTATCCACCGGCAGCAAACCACAGGCAAACGCCTCGCTGCGTGGCGCTGCCCATAGCCATTGATCGTCCAGCCGATGCAGCAGCGCGGCCTGCGGCGCCAACCCGGCCTGGGCCGCCATCGACAACAGGGCGCAAGGGGTGATGTCCACCACCTGAGGATGCAGATCGGCCTGTTGCAGGCAGTGCAACCACTGCTGCAGCTCCTGTTGACGCGCGGCGGTCAACAGCAGCGTTGCCGACTGAGCCGACGGCGCACGGTAGTCGAGCACCAGTGTCTGACCGTCGAGCGGAAACTGTTTCAGCCCCTGGCTGGTGACATAATCGTTGCGTGCCGACGCCTGTAAACGGCTATCGGGCATGGGGATCTGTTGTTGCAAAACACGTTGCACCGGCAAGGCAATGCGTAAGGAAATATGTCTCGGCAAACGGCTACGCCATTGTCGTAACACCGGAACTAAACTTTCGGATTGATCCAGATAACCGTCACGCAGGATCGGCCGTGGCAAGCTTTGTTGCCACCAATGACGCAGTTGCCAACCGCCGCGACGCCGCTGTGCCGCCAGCGCGCGCACGCTGCTGCTTTGTATATCGAGCCCCACCGTCCATGCTTGTGAGAACATATTTTGACCAGCCTCCATACAGCAAGATGATAAAAGAACATATCCATGTCGCAGGCTTGCCTTTATACTACCGCGCGGTTGTTTATAAACTGCCCAAATGACATGAAAATGGGAAATCTCAGGTGAAGTTCGTAAAGTATTTTTTAATCCTTGCAGTGTGTTGCATCGTGCTGGGAGCAGCCTCGATTTTTGGCTTGTACAAATATGTCGAGCCACAGCTGCCCGACGTAGCAACGCTGAAAGATGTTCGGCTGCAAATCCCGATGCAGGTTTACAGTGCCGATGGCGAACTGATCGCCCAATACGGTGAAAAACGCCGTATCCCGCTTAAACTGGCGCAAATCCCGCCGGTGATGGTGCATGCGTTTATCGCTACCGAAGACAGCCGCTTCTATGAGCACCATGGCGTCGATCCGGTAGGTATCTTCCGCGCGGCCTCCATTGCCCTGGTTTCCGGCCATGCCTCACAGGGTGCGAGTACCATCACCCAGCAACTGGCGAGAAACTTTTTCTTGAGCCCGGAGCGCACCCTGACGCGCAAGATCAAGGAAGCCTTCCTGGCGGTACGCATCGAGCAGATGCTGTCGAAAGATGAAATTCTTGAGTTGTATCTGAACAAGATTTATCTGGGTTACCGTGCCTACGGCGTGGGCGCCGCCGCACAGGTCTATTTCGGCAAAGACGTCAGCCAGCTCAGCCTAAGCGAAATGGCCACCATTGCCGGCCTGCCCAAGGCGCCGTCGACCTTTAATCCGCTGTATTCGCACGATCGTGCCGTAGCGCGCCGCAATGTCGTGCTGTCGCGTATGCTGGACGAGCATTACATCACCCAGGCGCAGTACGATCAGGCGCGCAGCGAAACGCTGGTTGCCAATTACCATGCACCGCAGATCAGCTTCTCAGCGCCGTATCTGGCCGAAATGGTGCGCCAGGAGATGATCAAGCGTTACGGTGAGAACGCCTATACCGATGGCTATAAGGTTTACACCACCATCACCAAAAAATTGCAGTTGGCCGCACAGAAATCGGTGCGCGACAACGTGCTGGCTTATGATATGCGCCACGGTTATCGCGGCCCATCCAACGTGCTGTGGAAAGTGGGCGAAGCCGCCTGGGATCAGAAGCAGATCGTTGATTCGCTGAAGAACCTGCCGAACTATGGCCCGCTGGCGCCGGCGGTGATCACCCAGGCCGACGCCGAACAGGCGACCGCCCTGCTGGCCGACGGCAGCAGCATCGCCTTGCCGATGGCCGGCATGCGCTGGGCACGCCCATACAAGTCCGACACGCAGCAGGGGCCGACACCGAAACGCGTTACCGATGTGGTTCAGGCCGGCCAGCAAGTGTGGGTGCGTAAAGTGGACGATGCCTGGTGGCTGTCGCAGGTCCCGGATGTCAACTCGTCGCTGGTTTCGCTCAATCCGCATGACGGCGCGGTGAAAGCACTGGTCGGCGGTTTCGACTTCAATCAGAGCAAGTTCAACCGCGCAACCCAGGCGCTGCGTCAGGTGGGCTCCAATATCAAGCCGTTCCTGTATACCGCGGCGATGGACAAGGGGCTGACGCTGGCCACCATTCTTAACGACCTGCCGGTCACCCGTTGGGATGCCGGTTCCGGCACCGAATGGCGTCCGAAGAACTCGCCGCCGACCTATGTCGGGCCAATCCGCCTGCGTCAAGGGCTGGGGCAGTCGAAGAACGTGGTCATGGTTCGCGCCATGCGCGCCATGGGCGTCGACTACGCTGCAGAATATCTGCAACGTTTCGGCTTCCCGGCGCAGAATATCGTGCATTCGGAGTCGCTGGCGCTCGGTTCGGCGTCGTTCACCCCAATGCAACTGGTCCGCGGCTATGCGGTACTGGCCAACGGCGGTTATCTGGTCGACCCGTATTTCATTACGCGCATTGACGACGAAACCGGCAATACCATCTTCGAAACCAAACCGAAAGTGGTGTGCAACAGCTGCAACCTGCCGGTGATTTACGGTGATACCCATCGCTCTGCGGTATTGTCTGACGATAACGTCGAGAATGTGGCGGTATCGCAGGAAGGCAACAATGCCGGCGTGCCAATGCCAAAACTGGAGCAGGTGACCCCGGCCCAGGTATTGCAGGACGGCGATCAGCAGTATGCGCCGCACGTCATCAGCACCCCGCTGGCCTTCCTGATCCACGATGCGCTGAACAGCAACATCTATGGCGAGCCGGGCTGGATGGGCACCGGCTGGCGTGCCGGTCGCGATCTGAAACGTCATGACATCGGCGGCAAGACCGGTACCACCAACAGTTCGAAAGACGCCTGGTTCTCCGGCTACGGCCCGGACACCGTGACCACCGTATGGATTGGCTTTGACGATCATCGCCGCGATCTCGGCCGTTCCACGGCGTCAGGGGCGATTGACGATCAGGTCTCCGGCGGCGAAGGCGGCGCGAAGAGTGCGCAACCGGCCTGGGACGAATTTATGAAAGTCGCGTTGGACGGTATCCCGGAGCAGAAGGTTACTCCGCCACCGGGCATTATCAGCGTCACCATCGACAAGGCTACCGGCAAGCTGTCGAAAGGCGGCGCGGGCAGCCGGTCCGAGTATTTCATTGAAGGCACCCAGCCGACCGAGTACCCCACATACGACGCCGGCACCACGCTAATGGATGCCGGCGGCGAGAGCCACGAACTGTTCTAAACCAAAAGGGCCAGAATCATCTGGCCCTTTTTCTTTGTCTCGACGAACAGCGAGCCCGCATTGTGCATACCAGCCTCAGCGTGAGCCGCGCAAAAACGCCTCGGTCAGGAACAGCGCGCTAACGTTGCGCGCCTCGCGAAAATCCGGCTCCGCCAGCAGCGCCATCATATTGGCAATTGGCCAGCGCACCTGCGGCAACGGTTCCGGCTCGTCGCCCTCCAGACGTTGCGGGTAAAGATCGTGCGCCAGCACGATGTTCATTTTGCTGGAAAAGTACGACGGCGCCATCGTCAGTTTGCTGAGAAAATCAAAGCGCTCAGCGCCGTAGCCCACCTCTTCCATCAGTTCGCGGTTGGCCGCTTCCAACACGCCTTCACCCGGATCGATAAGCCCCTTCGGAAAGCCCAGTTCGTAAGATTCGGTGCCGACGGCATATTCGCGGATCAGCAACAGATCGTCGCCGATGACCGGCACAATCATCACCGCTTCGCGATCGGAGGGCCGCATGCGCTCATACACCCGCCGCACACCGTTACTGAACTCCAGATCGACCGACTCTACGTGAAATAAACGCGAACGCGCGACCGTTTCTACTTTCAGGATGTTGGGTTTTTGCAGGTGTTTATCCATGATGGCCTCAAATTGGTTGACGCGGCTAGCCCCATCGTCTTGGCGTAGCCCGCAGTCAACCAGGATAATGGTGGGCGCCGTGGGCTGCTTCGGCCGGTTTAAACGCTCACCCGATTCGATCTTGATCACATTGTGCGTTAATGAGAACCTTGGCCGCAACGCGCACCGTCTGTAATTTACTTTTTTTTAACAAGCGCCGCCAGCGCCAGCGGTTTTTTTGCGCTAATTCAGTAAACAAAGCATGATAAAATAGGATAATGCCGATATTAGCACTGCATGCCGATTGCTAGCATTATGGGAGGCTGGCATATTTTTGCACCGCAATTTCAAAGCCTGCCGATGTATTGGATGCTTAGCGGATAATTATTGCCTATAATATGCAACTTTTATTCTGGTTGGTGAGGTTCACGGCATAAGATGGGGATAGCATGAGCACAATAGTGTTGATATTGGCCTTAGTGCTTGCCTGCCTGATTGCCGCCGGCCTGTATTTTTGGTTCAGGGCACGCAACCGGCCGGTATTGGCGCGTTCACTGCCATTTATCAAGCCCACGCACCGTAAACTGACGACGGAAGAGCGTGCGGCTGTCGAACATTATCTCGGCCAGCAAAATCGCCTGGGCAATAAATTATTGCCCAGCAGTTCGGCGTTGTCCTCCGCCAAACTGGCGCTGACGCCGCAAAGCGATAACGTTTACCCGATCACCCATGCCATTACCCGCTATGGCCTCGCCAGCGATGAACCCAACAAGTGGCGCTATTATCTGGATTCCGAAGAGGTGCATTTGCCACCGTTCTGGGAACAGTACATCAGTGCCGACAACCACGTTGAAATCATCAAGACGCAAACCCTGCCGCTGGTGATCTCGCTTAACGGCCATTCGCTGCTTGACCATATCCACGATCGGCCGCAGCCGCCGACGGTCAGCGCGACGCCGGCGCGTAACGCATCGATCCGCAAGGAAGAAAGCGAACACGTCGAACTGCTCAACATCCGCAAGGAAACGCCCGAAGAGCATATGCTGCATCGCCCGAACGGCATCAAGGAGGCCGGCATCATTTCTGCCGCCCTGCTGCTGTTGTTCTTTAGCCTGATAAGCCCGGTACTGGTGATCCCGTGGATGATTTTTGTCGCGGCACTGATGATTGCCTGGGGATGCTGGAACCTGCTACGACGCCCTGCCGAGCACGAACTGAACGAAGTGCACAGCCTGCGCGGTACGCCAAAGCGCTGGGGATTGTTTGGTGAATCCAATCAGGGTCAGATCAGCAATATTTCTCTCGGCATCATTGACCTGATTTATCCACCGCACTGGCAGCCATTCATTGGCGCCGATCTGGGCAAGACCACTGACGTCGACATTTATTTAAACCGTCAGGTGGTGCGCCAGGGGCGTTACCTGTCCCTGCACGATGAAGTGAAACACTTCCCGCTGCAACAATGGGGCAAGAACGCCATGCTGATGGCAAGTTCGCTGCTGGTATTGCTGCTGCTGATCACCTACGTGCCGCTCAGCCTGCCGCTGAAACTGAGCGTAGCCTGGCTGCAAGGCGCACAAAAAACCGATGTCAGCACCGTCCAGGCCCTGGAGGCCATACCGTTGCATATCGGCGATACCCTGCGCATTCAGGGCAACGGCATGTGCTATGTGCCGCCAACGCCGATCAACACGCCGTCCACCGGCTTTATGCCGTTCGACTGTTCGGGTATTTACTGGAACACCGCGGCCCCGTTGCCTCAGCCAGAATCTGACATTATCGATAAAGCTTCGGCGCTGCTGGCAACGGTCAACAGTCAGTTACACCCAAGCGGCACCGACCAGAAAATCAACCCGCAACTGGCCAGCGCCATCGAAAAGTCCGGCATGATCCTGCTGGATGATTTTTCCGATATTGTTTTGAAAACGCAGGACTTGTGCTCGGAAAATAACGAATGTGGCCGCTTAAAGAACGCGCTGGTTAACCTGGGTAACGCCAAAAACTGGAGCAGTCTGGTGAAACGCGCACGCTCCGGCGCGCTGAACGGCGTTAACGTACTGCTACGGCCGGTCAGTGCCGAATCGCTGGAAAACCTGACCAAATCGGCAACCTCGTCATTCGTCTATCAGGAAACACGTCAGGCCGCCGCGGCCCTCAACAGTCCGCCGCCGGGGGGCTTCCTGATTACCAGCGACGAAGGCAAACAGCTGGTCAGCCACCCGCTGCCAACCACGCCGCTGAATGACTTTAACGCCCTGGATCAGTGGAACGAACTGCAACGTCTGGCCAGCATCCTGCTGCATACGCCTTTCCAGGCGCATGGCGTAATCACCAATATCAGCGTGGACGCCAACGGCACCCGGCATATTGCGCTGCACAGCGAACCTGACATGATCACCCTATGGCGCTATCTGGGCACCAGCCTGCTGTTGATTGGCGTCGTGGTCAGCCTTGGCTACAACGCCTGGCGGGTGGTGCAACGTCAGCGCATGAACCGCCGCCGCCTGGCCGATATCCAGCGCTATTATGAGAGCTGCTTCAACCCGCAATTGACGCCAATGTCATTGCATCCGATAGCATAACCCACCGCATCGGGCCGGCAGAGCACGGCCCGTTATCACCTCCCGCCATCCGGTTATGCTACCCTAAGCCTATACCCTGTTTACCCTCTGCAAGCCGTGACGGCTTGCCCCTGGAGAACCGATGATCCCGGACATTGACTGGCGCAATATCGATACCGTTCTGCTGGATATGGACGGCACCCTGCTCGATCTGGAGTTCGACAGCCATTTCTGGCTAACGCTGGTGCCGCAGGCGTTAAGCGTACAACGCGCAATCCCCCTCGAACGGGCGCGTCAGCTGATTGAGGCGGAGTACCTGGCGGTGCAGCACACCATGAACTGGTACTGCTTTGATTACTGGAGCGAACGACTGGAGCTGGATATTTATGCCATGACCAGCGAGGTAGGCTATCGCGCGCGCCTGCGCGATGATACCGAGCCGTTTTTGCAGGCATTGCGCAGCAGCGGCCGCCAAACCATCCTGCTGACCAATGCGCATCCTCACAGCCTGGCGGTAAAAATAGCGCACACCGGGTTGGATCGGCACCTTGATTTATTGCTTTCCACCCACACATTTGGTTATCCGAAGGAAGATCAGCGTCTGTGGCAGGCCGTTCAACAGCAGACCGGTTTCGATGCGCAGCGTACGCTGTTCGTTGATGACGGCGAGCCGATCCTTGATGCCGCCAGCCGCTTTGGCATCCGTTATTGCCTGGGCGTGCAGAATCCGGATTCCAGCACGGCGGAGAAAACCTTCCAGCGCCACCCGTCGATGCGCGATTATCGCCATTTGCTACCGGCGCTGGAACGGGAGCTTTCATGAAGGCAAAAGACACCGCAGACGACGCGGTCCGGCTGGATAAATGGCTGTGGGCCGCGCGCTTTTACAAAACCCGCGCACTGGCACGCGAAATGATCGACGGCGGCAAGGTGCACTATAACGGCCAGCGCAGCAAGCCCAGCAAAATCGTCGAGGTCAATGCCGAGATTAAACTGCGACAGGGCAACGAAGAGCGCACGGTGACAATACGGGCAGTAACCAGCCAACGCCGCAGCGCCAGCGAGGCGCAGCAGCTGTATCAGGAAACCGAAGCCAGCATCGTCAACCGTGAAAAAATGGCGCAGGCGCGCAAAATGAATGCCCTGACCATGCCGCATCCGGATCGCCGTCCGGACAAAAAAGAGCGGCGCGATCTGATTAAATTTAAATTTGGCGAGCCGGAATAAATCCCTCGCCTCAATGAGAGAAAATTATGTCCAACCATGACCAATTACACCGTTACCTGTTCGAAAACTACGCGGTGCGCGGTGAGCTGGTTACGATCAGCGAAACCTATCAGCAGATGCTGGCCAATCATGATTACCCTGCGCCGGTGCAAACCCTGCTGGGCGAGATGCTGGTAGCCACCAGTCTGCTGACCGCCACTCTGAAGTTCGAAGGCGACATCACCGTGCAATTGCAGGGCGACGGTCCGCTGAAACTGGCAGTGATCAACGGCAACAACCAGCAGGAAATGCGCGGCGTTGCGCGCCTGCAGGGTGAAATTGCCGACGACAGCACGTTGCATCAGATGATCGGCAACGGCGTGATGGTCATTACCATTACACCGGCCGAAGGCGAACGCTATCAGGGCATCGTAGCGCTGGAAGGCGCAACGCTGGCGGCCTGCCTGGAAAACTATTTCCAGCAGTCCGAACAGCTGCCTACCCGCCTGTTCATTCGCACCGGCGAAGCCGCGGACAAACCGGCAGCGGGCGGTATGTTACTGCAGGTACTGCCGGCGCAGGACGATAAAAACGCGGACGATTTCGACCATCTGGTGCAGTTGACTCACACCATCAAGAGCGAAGAGTTGTTCACCCTGCCGGCCAACGAGGTGCTGTATCGCCTGTACCATCAGGAAGAAGTGACGCTGTATGAGCCGCAGCCGGTAGTGTTCCGCTGCAGCTGCTCACGCCAACGCTGCGCCGACGCGCTGCTGACCCTGCCGGCAGACGAAGTGGCCGAGATGTTGGAACAGGATGGCAACATCGACATGAACTGTGATTACTGCGGTAGCCACTACCTGTTCACGCCAACCGACGTTGCTGCGCTCTATACCGGCAATACCGATGAAAGCGATCGGTTGCACTAAGTTGCACTCTTGACTGGCGGGCCCATCCGGCGCCCGCCTGCCCACGCCGTTTGCACGCTTGCTTTTTTCCGTGTGCTATCTCTCAGTTCGTAACGAAAAACAGTGTAAATCGTTAAATATTTGATACCTATCGCGGTTAACGCGCTGCGAATCCCTACAATTGGCGCCCAGAAATTCTGTGACCAAGGAGTAGTGACATGCGTGCTAAAGGTATCACCCACCAGGATCTCGCCGCTTATGGAATTCATGACATCGGCGAAATCATCCACAACCCCAGTTATGACCTGCTGTTCGAGGAAGAAACCGATCCTTCCCTGACAGGCTATGAGCGTGGGGTAGTGACCAAACTGGGCGCGGTAGCCGTCGACACCGGGATTTTTACCGGCCGTTCCCCCAAGGATAAATACATTGTTCGTGACGACACCACCCGCGACACCGTGTGGTGGGCCGATCAGGGCAAAGGCAAAAACGACAACAAACCGATGAGCCCGGAAGTATGGGCTTCGCTGAAAACCCTCGTTACCGAACAGCTTTCCGGCAAACGCCTGTTTGTGGTAGATACCTTCTGTGGCGCCAACGCAGATTCCCGCCTGAAAGTCCGCTTCATTACCGAAGTCGCCTGGCAGGCACATTTCGTTAAAAACATGTTCATTCGCCCCAGCGACGACGAGCTGGCAGACTTTGAACCGGACTTCGTGGTGATGAATGGCGCCAAATGCACCAACCCCGATTGGCAGCAGCAGGGGCTGAACTCGGAAAACTTCGTGGCGTTCAACCTGACCGAACGCATGCAGTTGATCGGCGGTACCTGGTACGGCGGCGAAATGAAGAAAGGCATGTTCTCGATCATGAACTACCTGCTGCCGTTAAAGGGCATCGCCTCGATGCACTGCTCGGCCAACGTCGGTGAGCAAGGCGACGTGGCGATCTTCTTCGGGCTGTCCGGCACTGGCAAGACCACGCTGTCTACCGACCCGAAACGCCAACTGATCGGCGATGACGAACACGGTTGGGATGACGACGGGGTATTCAACTTCGAAGGCGGTTGCTACGCCAAGACCATCAAACTGTCTGAACAGGCTGAGCCGGACATTTACCGCGCCATCAAACGTGATGCGCTGTTGGAAAACGTCACCGTACTGGCCGACGGCAGCGTAGACTTCAACGACGGTTCGAAAACCGAAAACACCCGCGTTTCCTATCCGATCTACCACATTCAGAACATCGTCAAGCCGGTATCCAAAGCCGGTCATGCCACCAAGGTGATCTTCCTGACTGCCGACGCCTTCGGCGTGCTGCCGCCGGTATCACGCCTGACCGCCGATCAGACACAGTATCACTTCCTGTCCGGCTTCACCGCCAAGCTGGCAGGCACCGAACGCGGCGTAACCGAGCCAACGCCGACCTTCTCTGCCTGTTTCGGCGCGGCATTCCTGTCGCTGCCCCCAACCCAGTACGCCGAAGTGCTGGTCAAGCGCATGCAGGCCGCCGGCGCCCAGGCCTATCTGGTCAACACCGGCTGGAACGGCAGCGGCAAGCGTATCTCAATTCAGGACACGCGCGGCATTATCGACGCCATTCTTAGCGGCGAGATCGATAACGCTGAAACCATTACCCTGCCGATCTTTGATTTGGCCGTGCCAACCGCGCTGCCAGGCGTCAACCCGGCCATCCTCGACCCACGCGCGACCTATCAGAGCGAAGCGCAATGGGAAGACAAGGCCAAAGATCTGGCGCAGCGCTTTATCACCAATTTCGACAAATATACCGATACCCCAGCCGGTGAAGCGCTGATTGGCGCCGGTCCGAAGCTGTAATTTTCTCGCATTACCTCTTCAATCAAGGCGCGGATCCCGCGCCTTTTTTATTGGCATTGATTGCATTTTAACCGGTGAGGCAAGACAATGCAGCAATGCAATCATTGCTAGCAAAGGAGGTTTTAATGGCAACGATCACCGTCAGGAATCTGGATGATGAAGTCAAAGAGCTGCTGCGTATCTCCGCGGCCAAAAACGGCCATTCCATGGAAGAAGAAGCACGCATGATCCTGAAACAGGCGCTGGTGAAGAAGCCGCCACGCTATGGGTTGGGTACCTGGATGCACCAGCAATTTGCCGAATTCGGTGGCGTTGAGCTGGAGATCCCGCCGCGCGATGCCGAGTCGCCGCGCATAGCCACCTTTGGCGATGAAGACGGCAAAGCATGATTATTCTCGATACCGACGTCATTTCAGAAACGCTGCGCCCTCATCCGCACTATAACGTGATCAATTGGCTAAATGAAAAAGACAATGATGAGCTCTACTTATGCGCCATTGTCCTTGCCGAGCTGTTCAGCGGCGTCGCCTGCCTGCCTGACGGCAAACGACAGCGCACTCTTCAGCTTAAATTGGCCGAGGCGTTGCAGATAAGATTTGATGGGCAAATTTTGCCGTTTGATGCGCTGTGTGCGATGCAGTACGCGCAATTGACCACGAAGAACCGCCTACAGGGCAAGGCGATGAGCATGGCGGACAGCCAGATTGCCGCCATCTGTCTGCAGTATGGCGCTACTCTGGCCACGCGCAATACCAAAGACTTTGCCTATTGCGGCATCGAACTGATCGATCCCTGGCAGGCGACAACCGGCCGCCGCCTGCATGAAGAGGCGGCGGAATACTACGTCATGAGCCGCAAAACCTGAGCGAGAGCCGCGCCGGAGGAAACGGCGCCGCAGTCAGCAGCGCTGCGCTACTACGGCCGTCGCCTCAGGCTTTTTCTTTCGGCGTGGCATGGCCGTTGGCGGCTTCGCGCTTTTCGATTGGCAATGGAATGTAAGCGCGGATACGCAAACCGCCGCGTTCACTGGAGCCGAACTCCAACGCCCCGGCATGACCATCGATAATGCGCTGTACGATAGCCAAGCCCAGGCCAGTGCCGCTGGTACTGCGTGCGCTGTCGCCACGGACAAACGGTTGCAGCAGATGCTTCAGCTCTTCCGGCTTGATACCGGGGCCGTCGTCCTCGACCTGGAACCAGCCGCGTTGCAGTTCGCGTCCGCTGCTGACCTTGATCCAGCCGTTGCCATAGCGAGCCGCATTAATCACCATATTCACTGCGGCACGTTTGATCGACAACGGGTTGACGTTCATCATCAATTCACCCCCCAGCAGTTCTGAATCAATCACGCGTTCGTAGCCGCTTTCCGCCGCCACAACTTCACCCAGAATGGAATTCAGATCGCAAAATTCGGTCTGCATTTCCTGCCCGGTACGCAAATAGTCAATAAACTGCTCGATGATGGCATTGCATTCCTCAATGTCTTTATTGATCGACTCCGCCAGATAGCCATCTTCGGCGCTCATCATTTCGGTTGCCAGACGAATGCGCGTCAGCGGCGTACGCAAATCATGGCTCACGCCGGCCATCAGCAACGTACGATCGTCGGCCAACTGTTTGACGCCGGACGCCATCTGGTTAAACGCCCGCGTTACCGAACGCACCTCGGAAGCGCCATACTCACGCAGCGGCGGTGGAATATTGCCCTTGCCCACCTGCAGTGCAGCATGTTCCAGCTCCACCAACGGTCGGTTCTGAATGCGAATAAACAGCCAGGCGCCGCCTATCGCCAATAGCATAATCGCCAGCGTATAGCGGAACAGCGGCGAAAAATCGCCCTGATGGATTTCGGTCAGCGGTACGCGCACCCAGATATCCGGTGACAGCCAGGTTTTCAGCCACACCACCGGAGAATTCTTGTTCACTTCTACACGCACGTCGGTCGGACCACCCAACTGTTGCGCCATCTGCTGGCTCAGAAACTCGTAGTGCTGCGCCCAGCGCAGACCACTCTCTTCCGCCGCCGCATTGGTATACAGCGAAATGCCCAGTTCGCGATAGATTTCCCGCCGAAACGCCGGCGGTACTTCCAGCAAAGTACCATCTTCCAATTGCAGCCGGTCAGTCATCAACATACGCACTTCGTACGCCAACACCTTATTAAACTGCTGCAAACTGGGCAAAATGGCGAAGTTGAGCACCACCAGATAGGTGGTCACCAGGCTGACGAACAGCAAGGTGACGATCAACAACAGGGTTCGGGCAAACGAGCTACGCGGTGAAAAGCGCAATCGCCTCATGCCTTACTGCCGTCCGGCACAAAGACGTAGCCCAGACCCCAAACGGTCTGAATATAACGTGGGTGCGCCGGATCTTCTTCAACCATGCGCCGTAAGCGGGATATCTGCACGTCGATGGAACGTTCCATCGCGCTGTATTCACGCCCGCGAGCCAGGTTCATCAGCTTATCGCGCGACAACGGCTCGCGTGGGTGGCTTACCAGCGCCTTCAGCACCGCAAATTCGCCGCTGGTCAATGGCATCGGCTCATCTTCACGGAACATTTCGCGCGTACCGAGATTCAGCTTGAACTTGCCGAAGGCGATCACCGCTTCTTCCTGCGAAGGCGCGCCTGGCAGCTCGTTAGCCTGACGGCGCAGCACCGCACGGATGCGCGCCAACAGCTCGCGCGGGTTAAACGGTTTGGGGATGTAGTCATCGGCACCGATTTCCAGCCCGACAATGCGATCGACCTCTTCGCCTTTGGCGGTCACCATGATAATCGGCATCGGGTTGCTCTGGCTGCGCAGGCGGCGGCAAATCGACAGGCCGTCTTCGCCAGGCAGCATCAGGTCCAGCACCATTAAGTGGAAGGATTCCCGTGTCAGCAAGCGATCCATTTGCTCAGCGTTGGCCACGCTGCGAACCTGAAAACCCTGTTCGGTTAAATAGCGTTCTAATAGCGCACGCAGACGCATATCGTCATCGACGACCAGAATCTTATGATTCTCTTGCATTGTATTACTCCCAAAGGCTGTATTGCCTGACGCCAATATTGTTAAAAAACCCTGTCATTTCGGACAGCGATTATTGGTATATATTCTAGACGAAATTGTTACAAAGCTTATTCTTTTGCCCATTTATCAATAATTTTCGCTGAATGTCGATGGCAAGCCGTCAAAATTTCGCCGCTTTTCGGCGCCAGGTGGGACAACGGCCCAATTTAAGGCCATTCTGCCACCGGCGGTAGCGCACGGTGGCAGTGGGGCGCCAGATTATGAGGTGTGCAGGAAACGCGCCAACTGCCGGCGCAGCCGTTGGTTTTCTTTCTGCAGCGCGTCGACCCGATCCAGCAGCGTCAACGCCATGGCGATCCCCGGCCAGTCCAGATCCAGCTCGGCACGCAGCCGCCGTGCGCGCTGCAGATGGCTCAGCGCCGGGTAATCAAACAGCCAGCTCGACGGCGCCGACTCCAGAGGCGCGATCACGCCAAGTTCGACGATCTCGATCAGCTCATCCTGCGAAATATCCACCTGCTGGCACAGTTCTACCACGGTAAAAGTGATCTCTTGTCTCATCATGATGCTTACTCCCATTCCGTGCGAGGGTTGAACGCCGCCTGCTCGGCCAGCTCACGCCACAGGGCGCTGGCTCGTTCATTCGGCTTCGGCGGCATCACTACCTTGAGAATGACATACAGATCGCCGGTCTCTTTCTTGCCGGCCAACCCCTTACCTTTGACCCGCAGCCGTTTGCCGCTCTGGCTGCCGGCGGGAACGGTCAGCGCGATTTTACCGGTCAGCGTCGGCACCTCGATGCTGGTGCCCAATGCCGCTTCCCAGGGTGCCAACGGCGCCACGATATGCAGGTTATGACCATCGACCTCAAACAGCGGATGCGGCGCGAGGCGGATAATCAGATACAGATCGCCGTTCTGGCCACCACCGATGCCGGCAACCCCCTGCCCCTTGAGACGGATACGCTCGCCGTCGCTCATGCCCGCCGGAATTTTCACGTTCAACGTCTTGCCGGCTTCGCTGACCTGCCGTCCCAGTTCGTCGTAGACCGGCAGCGTATAGGAAATCTCCCGGCTCTGATCGTGCAACGTCTCTTCAAGAAACAGCGGCACTTCCATTTCGAGGTCCTGACCACGCAAACCCTGGCCGCCACGCGACGAAGAACGCTGTCCCGCAGCGGTTCGTCCACCGAACATGCTGTCGAAAAACTCGGAAAAGTCTTGCGTCCCGCCGTGCCATGCGGCGTTCTGCTGGCGTTCGCCAGCTCCGCCACGCGCACGCTGGCCAAAGTTCGGGTCGTTGCGATGCAGTCGAATCTGATCGTACTCGGCACGACGCTGTTCATCCTTCAGCACTTCATAGGCTTCGGCCAGCGCCTTGAACTTGCTCTCGGCGTCGTCTTCACTGCTGACGTCAGGATGATATTTACGCGCCAGTCGGCGATAAGCGGTTTTGATGGTTTTCAGATCGGCGCTGGGCTCGACGCCCATCGTCGCGTAATAATCTTTAAATTCCATACGGTAATACCTTCAATGTGATGTGCGCCAAAAATCCTTCTTTCTGCTGCCAGATAGTCCCTCCTTTTCGTCACCTTCCTTCTCCGGTATCGAGGTTAGCGGCGTACCGCTATGCTAAGCATACTCCCGATTGTCAAAAGCTGCGCAGACTGATAAAAACCGTACGACGACACGCAGACTGGCGGCCATTTTTAAAGCCCCTTGCATTCACGTACACTGTGCCGGTGGCTCCCTACAAGATAAATCACCATGAGAACGCAACTGATAACCCGTGAAGGGTATGACAAGCTCAAACAGGAACTGGATTACCTGTGGCGTGAAGAACGCCCGGAGGTCACCAAAAAAGTCACCTGGGCTGCCAGCCTTGGCGATCGCAGTGAAAACGCCGACTACCAGTATAATAAAAAGCGCCTGCGCGAAATCGATCGCCGGGTGCGCTACCTCACCAAGTGCCTGGAACAGCTGAAAATCGTCGATTATTCGCCACAGCAGGAAGGCAAAGTGTTCTTCGGCGCCTGGGTGGAAGTAGAAAATGACGATGGCGATCTCAAGCGTTTTCGTATTGTCGGCTACGACGAGATTTTTGGCCGCAAAGATTACATCTCCATCGACTCACCGATGGCCCGTGCCCTGCTGAAAAAGCAGGTCGGCGACACCGCCATGGTCAACACGCCGGCAGGCGAAGCGCTGTGGTACGTCAACCAGATTGAATACGTTAAATAAGTTTCAGCTTATTCCGAACGGCGAGGATCGCCGGGCAACGCGGCGCTTACGGCGATTGCCCGGCACAACCCTGGCCAGCCGTACTGGCAATTTCCCGGGGCAATACGTATAACTGTCCCCCTGATTATTTACCGTTCCTAACAGATACCAGACATATGAATGACCCACTGAGCCGCATTATTGCAACAGAATTGCAGGCCCGGCCGGAGCAAGTTGACTCCGCCATCCGCCTGTTGGATGAAGGTAATACCGTGCCGTTTATCGCACGCTATCGCAAGGAAGTCACCGGGGGCCTGGACGATACCCAACTGCGCCAGCTGGAAACCCGCCTGGGTTATCTGCGTGAACTGGAAGACCGTCGTCAGACCATCCTCAAGTCGATTGAGGAACAGGGAAAACTCACCGAGCAATTGGCCGGCGCCATCAACGGCACACTCAGCAAGACCGAACTCGAAGACCTGTATCTCCCTTACAAACCCAAACGCCGCACCCGAGGTCAGATCGCCATCGAAGCTGGTCTGGCACCGTTGGCCGACACCCTGTGGGCCGATCCGCAGCAGCAGCCAGAGTCACTGGCCGAACGCTTTGTTGATGCCGACAAGGGCGTGGCGGACGTCAAGGCGGCGCTGGACGGCGCGCGCTACATCCTGATGGAACGCTTTGCCGAAGATGCCGGCCTGCTGGCAAAAGTGCGTGACTATTTATGGAAGCATGCGCATCTGGTGTCCAAGGTCGTGGAAGGCAAAGAGCAGGAAGGCGCCAAATTCCGCGATTACTTCGATCACCACGAGCCGATTTCCCAGGTCCCTTCACACCGCGCGCTGGCGATGTTCCGCGGCCGCAACGAAGGCGTTCTGCAACTGGCCCTGAACCCCGATCCGCAATTTGAGGAAGCGCCGCGCGAAAGCCAGGGCGAACAGATTATTATCCAGCACCTCAGTCTGCGGCTGAACAACGCGCCGGCTGACGCCTGGCGTAAAGCGGTGGTCAACTGGACCTGGCGCATCAAGGTGCTGTTGCATCTGGAAACCGAACTGATGGGTACGGTGCGCGAGCGCGCCGAAGATGAAGCGATCAACGTATTCGCCCGCAATCTGCACGATCTGCTGATGGCTGCGCCAGCCGGCATGCGCGCCACCATGGGTCTCGATCCGGGTCTGCGCACCGGGGTAAAAGTGGCGGTGGTAGACGCCACCGGCAAACTGGTCGCAACCGACACCGTGTATCCGCACACCGGACAGGCCGCCAAGGCCGCCGCCCTGGTCGCCGCGCTGTGCATCAGGCACAACGTGGAACTGGTAGCGATCGGTAACGGTACGGCATCACGCGAAACCGAACGCTTCTTTATCGATCTGCAAAAGCAATTCCCAGAGGTCAAGGCGCAGAAAGTGATCGTCAGCGAAGCCGGCGCCTCGGTGTATTCCGCCTCGGAACTGGCGGCGCTGGAGTTCCCGAACCTCGACGTTTCACTGCGCGGCGCGGTGTCGATCGCACGCCGTCTGCAGGATCCGCTGGCCGAACTGGTGAAGATTGATCCAAAATCCATCGGTGTCGGCCAGTATCAGCATGACGTCAGCCAGAGCCAGTTGGCGAAGAAACTGGATTCGGTGGTCGAGGACTGTGTGAACGCCGTCGGCGTCGATCTGAACACCGCGTCGGTACCGTTGCTGACCCGCGTTGCCGGCCTGACGCGCATGATGGCGCAAAACATCGTGAACTGGCGCGACGAAAACGGCCGTTTCAGCAACCGTGAACAGTTGTTGAAAGTCAGCCGCCTGGGACCAAAAGCGTTTGAACAGTGCGCCGGCTTCCTGCGCATCAACCACGGCGATAACCCGCTGGATGCCTCGACCGTTCACCCAGAAACCTACCCGGTAGTGGAGCGTATTCTGGCCGCCACCCAGCAGGCATTGCAGGATCTGATGGGCAACCCGAGCATGGTTCGCAGCCTGAAAGCCAGCGACTTTACCGACCAGCAGTTCGGCGTACCAACGGTTACCGACATCCTCAAGGAACTGGAAAAACCGGGCCGCGATCCGCGTCCGGAATTCAAGACCGCCACCTTCGCCGACGGTGTGGAAACGCTCAACGACCTGCAACCGGGCATGATTCTGGAAGGTGCCGTCACCAACGTCACCAACTTCGGGGCGTTCGTTGACATCGGCGTCCATCAGGACGGTCTGGTGCACATCTCCTCGCTGGCAGATAAATTCGTTGAAGATCCGCACAGCGTGGTGAAAGCCGGTGATATCGTTAAAGTGAAAGTGATGGAAGTGGACCTGCAGCGCAAGCGCATTGCATTGACCATGCGTCTTGACGAGCAGCCGGGCGAAGGACCCGCGCGCCGCGGCGGTACCCCGCCAGCACGTGACAACGCGACCCGTCCAGCCGCCGGCAAGCCGAAAGCGCGCACCAGTACGCCGGCTGGCAACAGCGCCATGGGCGATGCGCTGGCCGCAGCGTTTGGAAAAAAACGTTAATCCCTGCGGGCGAGGCATCCGCTTCGCCCGTTTTTCACCGGCGTTTTTTGATTTATCGCAATTGTTTGCCATTTTTATTTCAACCGGCGTTTATAAATAACTTACCGGCATCTAGCATTAGATATATTAATTAAACTTTCGCGTTAACATGTTCATTAACATTTAATAGCCGCGGCTATTTTTTGGCAGGTAACACAATCGGTTGGTAGCGTTATTTTACGCAGAGTTTGTTAGCGAAAAATGTGGGTTGTTAGCGGTATGGAAAACTAACGCAAACATATTTATTAAATGATTTCTAAACAGAAAATACTGCCACAATCCATTAACCTATTTAACCTAAACCACGCATTTGCAGCCTATCTTGCTTAGTGGTAATAATAGCAGCCATGTTATTTCCGTAGAAATATGTGTCGATATTTACCAATAGTTACCAATACCCCTATTTTTTGTATTGAATACGATAATCATTCTCACTATTATTCCCTTACGTATTCAACGTAATCCTCGCCCGCCGCAATGGGGGCCATGCACGTAAATAGCCTGATGGCATCGGCTCTAGGAAGGTAATATGCATCTTCTGCCTAAACAGTCTTATAAAATTACCGGCTTCGCCAGCGATATCAGCCCTGCCTATCGCCAGAAACTGCTGTCGCTTGGCATGCTGCCGGGAGCGTCGTTTGAAGTCATACGCATTGCCCCGTTCGGCGACCCCATAGAAATAAAAACCCAACGCGTCAGTCTGGTGCTGCGTAAAAAAGATATCGCCCTGATCGCGTTGGAAGGCCAGCCGTAAGCCTGACCATCCACCCGGGGCCTTTGCCGCGCTGCATTGCGTGGTGCCGATATACTCTATTGAACTCATGTTGAATGATGAAAAAATTAACGATTGGCTTAATAGGTAATCCAAATTCGGGGAAAACCACCCTGTTCAATCAGCTCACCGGGGCACGTCAGCGCGTCGGCAACTGGGCAGGCGTCACGGTTGAGCGTAAAGAGGGGCATTTCACCACGCCGCAGGCGCAGGTCACGCTGGTGGACCTGCCCGGCACCTATT
The DNA here is from genome assembly GCF_057180665.1 of Serratia sp. Sp408. Lineage (NCBI taxonomy): Bacteria > Pseudomonadati > Pseudomonadota > Gammaproteobacteria > Enterobacterales > Yersiniaceae > Serratia > Serratia sp. Sp408. The sequence continues at coordinate 119,043 of NZ_JBXUFT010000007.1, read as the reverse complement.
CCCTGACCACCATTTCAGAGCAAACCTCGCTAGACGAACAGATCGCCTGCCATTATATCCTCAGTGGCGATGCCGACGTGTTGATCAACGTGATCGACGCCTCGAACCTTGAACGCAACCTCTACCTGACGCTGCAGCTACTCGAGCTCGGCATTCCGTGCATTGTCGCGCTGAACATGCTGGATATCGCCCACAGCCAGCATATCCAGATCGACGTTGCCACCCTGTCGGCACGCCTCGGCTGCCCGGTGGTGCCGATGGTGTCGACCAAGGCGGACGGGATCGGCGTGCTCAAGCAGATGATTGATAATCATCAAACCAACCAATTGACCGCGCTGGTGGCCTACCCGCCTTTACTGCTCAAGGAAGTCGACACGCTCAGCGCCGCAATGCCTGCCAGCCTGCCGTGCGAACAGCGCCGCTGGCTGGCGCTGCAAATGCTCGAGGGCGATATCTATAGCCACCAGTTGGCGGGCGACGCCCTCCCGCTGTTGCCGGCGGCCAAAACGGCGCTGGAACAGCAGCAGCAGGAAGACCCGGCGCTGGTGATTGCCGATGCGCGCTATCGGTCAATTGCCACCATTTGTGCCGACGCCAGCAACGCACAGCAGGCACAGCCGAACCGGCTGACGGCGATCCTCGATAGCGTGATCCTCAACCGCTGGCTGGGGGTGCCGATCTTCCTGCTGGTGATGTATCTGATGTTCCTGCTGGCCATCAACATCGGCGGCGCGCTGCAACCGATTTTCGATCTCGGTTCCGCCGCGATTTTCATTCAAGGTATTCAGTGGCTCGGCTATACCCTGCACTTCCCGCAGTGGCTGACAATTTTCCTGGCACAGGGCGTCGGCGGCGGTATCAATACGGTACTGCCGCTGGTGCCGCAGATCGGCATGATGTACCTGTTCCTGTCGTTCCTGGAAGATTCCGGCTATATGGCACGGGCGGCGTTTGTGATGGATCGCCTGATGCAGGCGCTTGGCCTGCCTGGCAAATCCTTCGTCCCATTGATCGTCGGCTTTGGTTGCAACGTACCGTCTATCATGGGCGCGCGAACCCTGGACGCGCAGCGTGAACGGCTGATCACCATCATGATGGCACCGTTTATGTCCTGTGGCGCACGGTTGGCGATCTTCGCCGTGTTTGCCGCTGCCTTCTTTGGTCAGGATGGCGCAAGCGTCGTGTTCTCGCTGTATATGCTCGGTATCGTGGTCGCCATTCTGACCGGGCTGGTGCTGAAGTACACCATCATGCGCGGCGAAGCCTCGCCGTTCGTGATGGAATTGCCGGTATACCATGTGCCGCACCTGAAAAGCCTGCTGCTACAAACCTGGCAGCGGCTGAAAGGCTTTGTGCTGCGCGCCGGCAAGGTGATCGTCATTGCCAGCATCTTTATTGGTGGGCTGAACAGTTTCTCCTTCAGCGGCAAACCGGTAGACAGCATCAACGACTCGGCGCTGGCCTCGGTCAGCAAGCTGCTGACACCGTTGCTACAACCGATGGGCGTCCACGCCGACAACTGGCAGGCGACCGTCGGCCTGGTCACCGGCGCGATGGCCAAAGAAGTGGTGGTCGGCACGCTCAATACCCTTTACACCGCCGAACAGATCGCCAATGCGCCTTTTGACGCCGCCGAATTCGACCTGCCGGCAGCGCTGGGCGACGCGCTACACGAGACCTGGCAAGGCCTGAAAGACACTTTCAGCCTGAGCGTCCTGTCCAACCCGATAGAAGCCAGCAAGGGTGATGGCGAAATGAACGCCAGTTCGATGGGCACCATGAGCAGCAAGTTCGGCACCTCGATTTCCGCCTACAGTTACCTGATCTTCGTGCTGCTGTATGTGCCGTGCGTATCGGTGATGGGGGCCATTGCCCGCGAATCCAGCCGTGGCTGGATGACATTTTCGATACTGTGGGGGCTGAACGTCGCCTACTCGCTGGCCACGCTGTTTTATCAGGCCGTCACCTTCCAGCAACATCCGCAGTACAGCCTGATCTGCATACTGGTGGTACTGGTGTTTAACGCGCTGGTTCTGTTGGGGCTGCGCAAGGCGCGCAACCGTGTCACGGTGCGCCTGCATCGCGCTACGCCGACCGGCTGCTGCCAAAGCCCACAGGGAGAGTGTCACTGATGGCCAGCCTGCTGCAGTTACGTGATGCGTTGGCGCTGAACGGCAGCCTGCAGGCGCAGCAGCTTAGCCGTCAGTTGGCGACGCCGTTGCCGCTGGTGCAGGCGATGCTGGAACGTTTGGCCGCGATGGGCAAAATAGAGTGCATTGAACAGGACGACAGCGCCTGCCTGAGCGGCAGTTGCAAACATTGCCCGGAAAGCCGTAAGTGCAATACCGTACTTTATCGGCTGAAACAGTAAATACGTGCCGGCCAGAAACCCACCGTGTGGCGTGTGGGCGGCCGCATAAAATCAGAGGCGCTGTTCAGCGCCTCTTTTATCGACTTTATTACTTGTCTTTATACACTTCAGCAGTAGCGCTGAATTTGCCGTGCTCGCGCCCGGCGATAACTACGTAATACTGCCCGCCTTTTTCATCGGCCAGTTTGGACAGTTCCTGTTTGGCATCCATCGGCGACGTGGTTTCTGCCGTGGTGCTCACCGTGCCGACTTTCTCGTATTTGCCCGGATCTTTTGCCAAATCTTCTTTGGTTAATTCCGTTGCCGCCATGGTGCCAAAAGAAACGGAACCGACAACTAACGCTGCAACGATCATCTTCAATGATTTCATGACTCAACCTCTCAATGGATAATTTATATGTTTTGAAAGCCGTCAAGATTAAATACGCGTAGTTTCAGGTTGCTGCGCTACCCATGAACCTCGTTGCTTTCCCTGACGAGGTTCATCCCAGAGACGGCACGCCAAAGTGAAAAGACCGGGATACGGTCTTTTCATTTTGCACCCCACGTATTTACTCATTAAGTATCGAACAGGTTTGGTTTTTATCCACTTATCGGCAATTTTTTTTACGCAGATTTGAGCTAGGTCAATGGGTTGAGTTATCGACAAATTGTTTGATGACATCGGCAAATTCATCAGGATGAGAAATAAACGGCGCATGGGCAGCCTTGTCGATAATCACCGACCTGCTGGCCGGCAGCAGGTCGTCCACCAACGCCGCCACCTTGCGCGGCACCAGGCCATCGAGATAGCCGTAAATACGCAGTAGCGGCAGCGCCGGTGACAGCGAGGTCATGGCACGGCGTAAATCGACCGTGCGCAGCATTTCCAGTCCGCCGTTGAGCACCTCAACGCTGGGTATCGGCTGATTGAGCACCACCCCCTTCAACGTTCTGGCGTCCTGCCGGGCGCTGGCGGTGCCTAGTGTCTGCAAGGTCAGAAAACGCTCCACCGTACGCTGAAAATCTTGGCTCAGCTGCTGCTGGAAGCCACTCAATACGTTTGGGCGAATGCCAGGCCAATCTTCCTCGGCGTGGAAACAGGGAGACGAGGCGACGCTGATCAGACCGCAAGTCCGCTGCGGCTGCGTCAAGGCAATCTGGCTGGCCACCAGCCCGCCGAGTGACCAGCCCAGCCACCAGGCCTTGGCGGGAGCCTGTTCCAGGACGATCTCGGCCATCTGCTGCAGCGTCAGCGCAGCGTAACCCTGACTGCGGCCATACCCCGGCAAATCCAACAGGTGCAGGCGAAAATGCGGCGCCAATCGCGCCAGCGTGCAACCCCAGACCTCGGCATTCAGCCCCCATCCGTGCAGCAGCACAAGATCGCGATCGCCTTCACCCATTGTTTTCCAGTACAGCGCACTCATCAGTTATTGTCCTTGTTGACCCGTCATGGAGGATCACTATGCTAGCAATCCACAGCCGTTGTTGGCTATGCCGACAACCCTTGCGTCTGGCGAAACAGGGAATTTGCAGCTGTTGCCAGCGCCAGTTACCGCGCATTCCGCTCTGCTGCCCACGCTGCGGTTTGCCGTCCGGCGACGCCCAACTGCCCTGCGGCCGCTGTTTGCTAACGCCGCCGCCGTGGCACGCGTTGGTGTTCGCCGGTGATTATGTCAGCCCATACCGCCAGTTGATTGGGCGTTTCAAATTCCGCCGTGCGCCCGAACTGGCGCCGGTGCTGGCTCGGTTATTGTTGTTGCGCTGGCTGCAAGCGCATCGAGAGCAATATCTGAACAGACCGGAGGTGATTTTAGCGGTACCCTTACACCATCAACGCTGCTGGCGTCGCGGGTATAATCAAGGCGATTTACTGGCTCGGCCACTGGCACGCTGGCTAGGCTGCGAATACCGACCGGCAGCGCTGGATCGCGTGCGGGCCACCGCGCCACAGCGGCAGCTGAGCGCCCGCCGCCGCCGGCACAATCTGCGCGCCGCCTTTTGCTGCCACGAAGATCTGGCCGGCAGGCATGTCGCCTTGCTGGACGATGTGCTCACCACCGGCAGTACGGTGACGGCAATCGCTACGATGTTACAGGCGCAGGGCGTGGCGTCGTTGCAGATATGGTGTATTTGCCGCACATTGTAGTACCACGGCAATGGGCGTATTATAACCTACTATAGAAGTCAACTATTGAGCTAATGCTATGATTCGTATAACAGATACTGCACAGGAACACTTTGCCAAACTGCTGGCAAACCAAGAGGAAGGCACCCAAATCCGCGTATTCGTGATTAATCCGGGTACACCTACCGCCGAATGCGGTGTCTCTTATTGTCCGCCAGACGCCGTAGAAGCCACCGACACCGAACTGAAGTTCGACAAACTGTCGGCCTACGTTGACGAGCTGAGCGCACCGTATCTGGAAGACGCCGAAATCGACTTCGTGACCGATCAATTGGGTTCCCAGCTAACGCTGAAGGCACCCAACGCCAAAATGCGTAAAGTAGACGAAAACGCCCCGTTGATGGAGCGCGTGGAATACGTACTACAATCGCAGATCAATCCACAGTTGGCTGGTCATGGCGGCCGCGTCACCCTGATGGAAATTACCGAAGACGGTCTGGCGATCCTGCAATTCGGCGGTGGCTGCAACGGTTGTTCGATGGTCGATGTGACCCTGAAGGAAGGGATCGAGAAAGAACTGCTGCAAAAATTCCCGGAACTGAAAGGGGTGCGCGATTTGACCGAGCACCAACGCGGCGAACATTCATATTACTGATGCGCCAACCGGCTCCCCCTGCCCGCCAGAGGGAGCCGTATCCGCTAGCCTACCGAGACTTTCCTGCGTCGCTTGTCCAAATCCTTTAACAGGCGATTCACCTGCCGATCGGCAAACATCTCCTCCAACGTATGGCTGAGCTTGCGCCGCCAGTTAGGGTATTGCGTACTGGTACCGGGGATATTCACCGGATCCGCCATGTCCAGCCAGTCTTCCGGTTGCAGACCCAACAACGCGCTGGCGCTGTCCGCCACGTAGCGCTGCAGGCCACGGTTTAACAACGGACTCATCTCCAGCAACGCCGCTTTCTTACCGACCTTCTGCGGCACGCAGCCGTAGTGATGCAACCCGTCCAGCAGACCCTGTTTGGCTCGTTCGCGATCGGCGTACAGTTCCGTCAGGATATCGGCGTCCGGATAAAGCCCCAGCGAAGCGCCCAACCGTAAATCCCCGCTCTGCCAATAACCGCGCAGGGTCGGCAAATCGTGAGTGGTTATGGTGGCCATTGCCTGCATTGGATAAGTCTGCGGCGCACGGAAACGGTTTTCGCCGTCGCGTTCGAAGTACAATACCTTGTAAGAATACACCCCGCTGTCGCGCAGTTTGCCAACGATTTCTACCGGCACGGTGCCTAAATCCTCGCCGATCACCATGCAGCGGTGGCGCTGACTTTCCAATGCCAGTACCGCCAACAGGTCGTCTACCGGGTATTGCACGTAGGCACCCCGATCGGCAGTTTCACCATACGGTATCCACCATAAGCGTAACAACGCCATGACGTGATCGATGCGCAGCGCGCCACAGCTGGTCATGTTGGCGCGCAGTAGATCGATAAACGGCTGATAGCCTCGCGCCGCCATCACGTGCGGATCCATCGGCGGTAAGCCCCAGTTTTGCCCCAGCGGACCGAGAATGTCCGGTGGAGCGCCAACCGATACCTGCAGGCAATACAGTTCGCGTTCACACCAGGTTTCCGCTCCCCCTTCCGCCACGCCAACCGCCAAATCACGGTACAGGCCAATCGGCATCCGCTGCTGCCGGCTCTGTTCGAAACATTCGGCAAACTGACTGGCGGCAAGCCATTGCAGCCACAGGTAAAAACTCACCTCATCCTGGTGCTGCTGGCAGAACTGCGCCACGGCGTCGCCGTTGCCCTGCCGATAGCGTTCCGGCCAGGCGGGCCAGCCCCACAGACCGTTGTCCTGTTTGCAAAGATGGGCATGCAGCGCATCAAATGACGCCTGCTGGTACAGGCTGCTGCCTCCTTCGACAACAAAGCTTTCAAACGCCTGTTTCTGCAGGTCTGCGGCGTTACGCGCCTGGAACAGCGGGAAGGCCAGTTTCAACGCCGCCAATTTCAAACGGGTCACCGTAGCGTAATCGACCCAATCACTGGCACGCGCTGTCGCCAGCTGCTGCTGGGTAGACGCGCTCTGCCACCATTGCTGTGCTGCGGCGCTGCGTTGGAAATCGTCTACCGCATTGACATCGATATACACCACATTCAGCCAGCGCCGCGATGACGGGCTGTACGGGCTGGCACTGTCCGGGCAGGCCGGATAAAGCGCATGAATCGGGTTCAAGCCGACAAACGCCCCGCCGCGTTCGCCTACTTCGGTCACCATGCGGCGCAAGTCGCCAAAATCGCCGATGCCCCAGTTACGATCGGAGCGCAGCGTGTAAAGCTGCACGCAGGCCCCCCACAGCTTCTTTCCTGTCAGCAGCGCATCAGGTTCGTAACAGCGTTTGGGAGCGACAATCAGACGGCAGGGCCAAGCCTTGTCTCCCTGACTCAACGTCAGTTGGTGATAACCCGTTGGCAGTTCTCCCGCCGGCAACGTCAACGTCTTACGCGCGCTGGCGCGCCCCTGCAAACGGCTGCCGTCTTCGCGTATCAGCTCCCAGTGATATTCGCCGCTGCCGGCCAGCGGCAGTACGATCGGACTGTCCTGATAAAACACTTTCACAACCGGCAGCGGCGCATCAGCCACCGGCACCACGGTACGGCTCATGGCATCCAGCAGTTTGCGCTTGGTTTCCTGCGCAATCGCCTGCCGCGTACCATGTGCATTGATGTAGTCGGCGGCGATGCCCGCCCGGGCCGCAGCCTGATCGATCCGTTTGCGCTCCATTCGCTCTCCTTAACGCTTGGCTTGCCAGATTCGCTGCTGATAATCGCGAATCGAACGATCCGAGCTGAACATTCCCACGCGCGCGGTATTCAGAATGGTGCGACGCGTCCATTCATCACTATCGCGGTAGAGTTCATCAACCCGCTGCTGCGCCTGGCAATACGAGGCGAAGTCCGCCAGCACCAGATACGGATCGCCGCCTTCCAGCAGACTGTGCAGCATCATGTCGAACGCCTTCTTGTCGCCATGGCTGAATGCGCCGCTGGCCAGTTCATCGAGTATCGCCTTCAGATGCTTGTCTTTTTTAGGGTAACTCAGTGGGTTATAGCCCTGCGCCAACAGCGCCTTCACCTGTTCGACCGTGTTGCCAAAGATGAAAATGTTGTCTTCGCCGACCTGCTCGGCTATCTCCACGTTGGCACCGTCCAGCGTGCCGACCGTCAAGGCGCCGTTCAGCGCCAGTTTCATGTTGCCGGTACCGGAAGCCTCTTTGCCGGCGGTAGATATCTGCTCGGAGATATCGGCCGCCGGGATCATCAGTTCTGCCACCGAAACGCGATAATCAGGAATGAACGCCACCTTCAAACGATCCTTCACCAGCGGATCGTTGTTGATCTTCTCGGCGGCCTGGTTGATCGCATAAATAATGTTCTTGGCCAGATAGTAGCCCGGCGCCGCCTTGGCGCCAAACAGGAATACGCGCGGCACCATGTCCAGGTTCGGCTCATCGCGCAATTGGCGATACAGCGACAGGATGTGCAGCAGGTTGAGGTGCTGACGCTTGTATTCATGCAGCCGTTTGATCTGCACATCAAAAATGGCGTCCGGGTTGAGCGTCAACCCCATGACACCGTGCACGTAGTTTGCCAGCGCCACTTTATTATCGCGCTTGATCTGCCGGTATTTTTGCCGGAACGCCGCGTCGTCGGCGTATTTTTCCAACTCTTTCAACGCGTCCAGATCGTTTGCCCACTCAACCTTCAGGGTATCGTCAATCAGCCCCGACAGCGCCGGGTTGCACTGCTTGAGCCAGCGGCGCGGCGTAATACCGTTGGTGACGTTATGAAACTTGTTTGGCCACAGCTGGTAGTATTCCGGGAATAAATCCTTCACCACCAGATCCGAGTGCAGTTGGGCCACGCCGTTCACCGCAAAACCGCTAACCACGCACAGGTTCGCCATGCGCACCTGTTTGTTGTGATGCACTGCCAGTTTGGCCCATACCGCGTCGTCGCCCGGCCAGTGTTTGGCCACCAGCTTCTTGAAGTTGGCATTGATCTGCTTGATGATCGAAAAATGGCGTGGCAACAGGCTGCGAACCAGCTTTTCATCCCAGCATTCCAGTGCTTCCGGCATCAGCGTATGGTTGGTATAGGCAAAGGTGTTGCTGGTGATCGCCCAGGCGGCATCCCAGGACATCTGGTGTTCATCCAGCAGGATACGCAGCATTTCCGGAATGGCGATGGTGGGGTGGGTGTCATTCAGCTGAATCACTTCGTACTTCGGCAAGTCTTCAATTTTTCGTCCGGCCTGATGATGCCGACGCAGGATATCCGCCACCGAACAGGCACACTGGAAGTACTGCTGCATCAAACGCAGCCGTTTACCAGCCTGGTGGTTGTCATTCGGGTACAGCACCTTGGTCAGCTTGGCCGCCTCGCAGCCCTGTTTCTCCGCCTGCAGGAACTTGCCGTCGTTAAAGTCGCCCAGGTCGAACGGATGCGGATGGCTCGCCTGCCACAGGCGCAGCGGCTGGCTGACGCCGTTACGATAACCGAGTACCGGCAGATCCCAGGCTTCGCCGCGCAGGGTCAGCGCCGGATGCCACAGTTCGCGGCCATCGGCCAGTTTTTCCAGCTTGCCACCGACGCCGACATCCACTGCCAGTGCTGAGTTATGCTGGAACCACGGGTAACGTTCGCGCTGCCAGTCATCCGGGGCTTCCTGCTGCTTACCGTCCTGGAAGGACTGGCGGAACAGGCCGTATTGATAATTCAGACCATAGCCGGTCGCCGGCTGCTCTACCGTCGCCATTGAATCGAGGAAGCAGGCTGCCAAACGCCCCAGCCCACCGTTGCCCAATGCCGGATCGGTTTCTTGTTCCAGCAAATCGGCCAGCTGTACGCCCTGCTCCGTCAGCGCCCCGGCTACCGTGTCATACCAGCCCAGATTGATCAGATTGTTGGCGGTCAGACGTCCGATCAGAAATTCCATCGAAATATAATTCACATGGCGCATCGATGTAGCCTTACTGCGCGGTGCCGGCTGCGCGGCCAATCGTTCGGCCAGCGCGCGGCTGACCGCTTGCCACCATTGCTGCTGGGTCATCTGCTGGGCGGAACTCAGGCCGAATTGCTGCCACTGGCGGGTCAATGCTGCCAGGAAATCGTCCTTTTTAAGCGTAGACTGTGACATAAGAGAACTCTCTGCTCTGTAGAAGTGTGCCAATTTTTCGCTATCCTGCCGGGAGGAACACGTCAAGGCATCATCCCGCCTGGGGATTAGCTGGGGAGGAGAGTTGGGGCGTAGTCAGAAGTGTGATCTCAGGCACTTTTTACCCCTCAGCAAGCAATGAGGCGACCCTAGAACATCAACGTCGCCAGCGGCGATCAAAGTGTAGTCGCTGGTAACCCTCTTCCCGCAACGATGTGTTATTTCTCTTGCCAGGCGATTAAACCAGAACGGCATTTTTGCTTGTCGATTTATGCCGAACGCGATAACGCCTCCGATGTGTAAAAAAGTGTGATCGACTGCAACTTACCGCCAAGCGAAAGCGGAAGCTTGTTGCAATACGTCTGGCGTTGTCAGAAGTTAAACGGGGTGATTAATTACGAACCCTAAAATAATTAACCTCACCCCGTTCCCGACAGGTAAAAAGCAACGGTGCCTGCGGGCAGGTTTCGGCGGCAGGAACCGCGCTTTGACTCTGGAATACTATGCTTATCCCATCAAAATTGAGCCGCCCGGTACGGCTGCAAAATACCGTGGTACGCGATCGTCTGCTGGCCAAACTGAGCGGTGCGGCGAACTATCGCCTGACGCTGGTCAACTGCCCGGCGGGATACGGGAAAACCACGTTGATCGCCCAATGGGCGGCCGGCAAGGCGGATCTCGGCTGGTATTCCCTGGACGAAAGCGACAATCAACCGGAGCGTTTTGCCAGCTATCTGATTGCCGCCTTGCAGCAGGCGTCCGGCGGGCACTGCGTCAAAAGTGAAGCGCTGAGCCAAAAACATCAATACGCCAGCCTGTCGGCGCTGTTTGGTCAGGTGTTTATCGAACTGGCCGAATGGCATCAGCCGCTGTACCTGGTGATCGATGACTATCACCTGATCACCAATGACGTCATCCACGAAGCGATGCGTTTTTTCCTGCGCCACCAGCCGGAAAACCTGTCGCTGATCCTGCTGTCACGCACCCTGCCACCGCTAGGGATTGCCAATCTGCGCGTACGCGATCAACTGCTGGAACTCGGCACGCCGCTGCTGGCATTTACCCATCAGGAAGCCAAACAGTTCTTCGACTGCCGTCTGAGCGCACCGCTGGAACAGCATGACAGCAGCCGGTTATGTGACGAGGTCGAAGGTTGGGCCACCGCCTTACAACTGATCGCGCTTTCCGCACGCCAGTCCAGCTCCTCCGCACACCAGTCCGCCAAGCGACTGGCCGGGCTGAATGCCAGCCATCTATCAGACTATCTGGTCGATGAAGTGCTGGATCACGTGGACGCCGAAGCGCGCGCCTTCCTGCTGCGCTGTTCGGTGCTGCGCTCAATGAACGACGCGCTGATTGTGCGCCTGACCGGCGAAGACAACGGCCAGCAGCGACTGGAGGAGCTGGAACGCCAGGGTATGTTTATCCATCGCATGGATGATACCGGCGAATGGTTCTGCTTCCATCCGCTGTTTGCCACCTTTTTGCGGCAGCGTTGCCAGTGGGAACTGGCGCTGGAGCTGCCGGGTCTGCATCGTGCCGCCGCCGAAGGCTGGCTGGCGCTCGGTTACCCGGCCGAAGCTATCCACCATGCGCTGGCGGCCAGCGATGTCAGCATGCTGCGCGACATCCTGTTGCAACACGCCTGGGCGCTATTCCATCACAGCGAACTGGCGTTACTGGAAGAGTGCCTCAACGCGTTACCTTACGATCGGCTAATTCAAAACCCGAAACTGGCGCTGCTGCAAGCCTGGCTGGCGCAGAGCCAGCACCGTTACATCGAGGTAAATACTCAGCTCGAACGCGCCGAACAGGCCATGCGCGATCAGCAAATCACCGTCGACCAAACGCTGCGTGCCGAATTCGACGCGCTGCGCGCGCAGGTGGCGATCAACGCCGGCAAACCGGAGGAAGCGGAACGGCTGGCGACCGAAGCGCTGAAGTTCCTGCCGCTGTCGAGCTATTACAGCCGCATCGTCGCCACCTCGGTAACCGGTGAAATTCATCACTGCAAAGGTGAATTGGCACGTGCGCTGCCCATGATGCAACAAACCGAACAGATGGCGCGCCGACATCAGGCTTTCCACTACGCGCTGTGGGCACTGCTGCAACAGAGTGAAATCCTGATTGCGCAGGGCTTCTTGCAGGCGGCCTATGAAACGCAGGACAAGGCATTCGAACTGGTACGTGAGCAGCATCTGGAACAGTTGCCAATGCACGAATTCCTGCTGCGCATCCGCGCGCAGGTTTTATGGTCATGGTCGCGGCTTGACGAAGCCGAAGACGCAGCCCGTCAGGGGCTGTCGATTCTGGCCAACTATCAGCCGCAACAGCAGTTGCAGTGCATCGCCATGCTGGCGAAATGTTCACTGGCACGCGGCGATCTGGACAACGCCCATGCCCATTTGCAACGCTGCGAAGCCCTGCTGCATGGCACCCAATACCACCGCGACTGGCTGACCAACGCCGATAAGCCACGGGTGATGCTGTGGCAGATGACCGGAGATACCGCCGCCGCCGCCAACTGGCTGCGCCACGCGGAAAAACCGGGCATGGCGGATAACCACTTCCTGCAGGGCCAGTGGCGCAACATCGCCCGCGTGCAGATCCTGCTGGGTCAGTATGACGAAGCCGAAGTGGTGCTGGATGAACTGAATGACAATGCGCGTCGGCTGCGGCTGGTTAGCGACCTTAATCGCAACCTGTTGTTAAGCAACCAGCTTTATTGGCAAATGGAGCGTAAAGGCGACGCACAGCGCGTGTTGATCGAGGCCCTGTCGCTGGCCAATCGCACCGGTTTTATCAGCCATTTCGTGATTGAAGGCGAAGCCATGGCGCAGCAGTTACGCCAACTGATCCAACTGAATACGCTGCCGGAACTGGAACAGCACCGCGCACAGCGTATCCTGCGTGATATCAACCAACATCATCGGCACAAGTTCGCGCATTTTGACGAGAACTTCGTCGATAAGCTGCTAACGCACCCACAGGTGCCGGAACTGATCCGCACCAGCCCGTTGACCCAGCGCGAATGGCAGGTGCTGGGGCTGATTTATTCCGGTTACAGTAACGATCAGATTGCCGGTGAACTGGCGGTCGCCGCTACCACCATCAAAACGCATATCCGCAACCTGTATCAGAAACTGGGCGTGGCTCATCGTCAGGAAGCGGTGCAACAGGCTCAGCAGTTACTAAAAATGATGGGTTATGGCGCCTGAAACTCCGCAAGACGGCCGGGTACCAGCGATGGGTATAAAACCTTAACAACGCTCTGGTCTTAAATGGCGCAGTTTTGGATACAATAGCAGCGTCCCCCCATTAAAAGGCAGTCGGAAGTCATGGAACAGTTTGAAGCGATCAATGTTGAGCAGGCCTACACGCGCTGGAAAGACGGCAGTGCGGCGCTGGTCGACATTCGCGATCCACAAAGTTTTGAAGCCGGCCATACGCCGGGCGCTTATCATCTGACCAACGCCACCCTGTCGGCATTTATGCAGCAGAATGATTTTGACCGGCCGGTCATGGTGATGTGCTACCACGGCAACAGCAGCCGCAGCGCAGCACAATATCTTCTTAATCAAGGATTTGATTCCGTTTACAGCATCGACGGCGGCTTTGAAGCCTGGCTACGTCAATATCCGCAAGAGGTAGAAACCTCCGTCTGACCACCGGCACTCCGAGGCTGTGACAACGCTGCTGGCTGCTACACCCCGCGGCGTTGATGGGATACCTCGGTGGATCCCAGCCGATGAGCCATGTCAGGGGTAAGGCAACTTCCCCCCGGCAAATTTGTCAGCACCGCCAAGGGCGCGCTCGCGCTTCCTGCGGACTTTATCCCACACCCTCAAGGCACTACCGCACCCTTTTCTTTGTCACAACATCGATTGCCCTCTCCCGTTAACGCACAATGCGTTGCCGAAAGTTAAAGCATTGCCAATGCCCGGGGCTTCGACGTTATAATCAGCCGTCGATTGCCGCTGGTGGTGCAAACCGCGGCAGAAATCATCTACTTATCACGGATCCCCCTATTTATGGTTCGAGTGATCGCCGTATCCAACCCCCGTCTGGCGCAGGCCTTTGTCGATTACATGGCTACGCAGGGCATCACGCTTGAGGTGCATAACACCGGCGAGGCGGCGGAAATCTGGTTGGCCGACGACGGTCGCCTGGAGCAGGTACAGCATGAACTGCAGCAGTTTATGATTGACCCGCTTAACCGCCGTTACCAGGCCGCCAGTTGGCAAACCGGCACCACCGGCACCGATATGCCCTACGAGCACGTCTCCTACCTGCAGATCATCCGCAGCAAAGCCGGCCCGTTGACGTTAACGGTGATGGTGCTGTGTATTCTGGTCTACCTGCTGATGCAGGTATTGGGCGATGATAACGTGATGTACTGGCTGTCCTGGCCGCAAAATAGCGAACAATATAGCCAGCTGTGGCGCTGGGTCAGCCATGCCCTGCTGCATTTCTCGCTGCTGCACATTACCTTCAACCTGCTGTGGTGGTGGTATCTCGGTGGCCCAATGGAAAAACGCCTCGGTGCCGGTAAACTGTTCGTGCTGGCGGTGGTTTCCGCCTTCTTCAGCGGCTGGGCGCAATCGCTGTTCAGCGGTGCGCTGTTTGGCGGTCTGTCCGGCGTGGTTTATGCGCTGATGGGCTACAGCTGGCTGAGCGGCGAACGCGCGCCGGAACGCGGCCTGATGCTGCCACGCGGTCTGATGGTGTTTTCCGTGCTGTGGCTGGTGGCCGGCTACTTCGATATTTTAGGAATGTCGATCGCCAACGCGGCACACGTCGCCGGTTTAGTGTTAGGGTTACTGATGGCATTTTGGGATACGCGACATCGCGCAAGCCACCAACAATAACAGCCAGGTACATATATAGGGGATTATCGTGAAGCAAACACAGCGTCATGACGCAATTATCGAGCTGGTGCGACTACAGGGATATGTCAGCACGGAAGAACTGGTCGAACATTTTGACGTCAGTCCGCAAACGATTCGCCGCGATCTGAATGACCTGGCCGATCAGAACAAGATTCAGCGTCATCACGGCGGCGCGGCGCTGCCGTCCAGTTCGGTGAACGCCGCTTACCACGATCGCAAGGTGATGTGGTCAGAAGAAAAGGCGCGCATCGCCCAACGCGTCGCCAGCCAGATCCCGGATGGCGCCACGCTGTTCATTGATATCGGCACCACGCCAGAAGCGGTAGCTCACGCGTTGATGAACCACAAGAACCTGCGGGTAGTGACCAATAACCTCAACGTCGCCACGCTGCTGACCGCCAAAGAAGATTTTCGGCTGATTCTGGCCGGCGGCGAAGTGCGCACCCGCGACGGTGGCATTATGGGCGAAGCGACGCTGGATTTCATTTCCCAGTTCCGCCTGGACTACGGCATCCTCGGTATCAGCGGTATCGATATGGACGGCTCGTTGCTCGAATTCGACTATCACGAAGTGCGCACCAAACGCGCCATTATCGAAAACTCGCGCTGCGTCATGCTGGTCACCGACCATTCAAAATTCGGTCGCAACGCAATGGTTAATCTCGGCAACATGAATCTGATCGACTATCTGTTCACCGACCAGCTGCCACCGCCGAGCGTGATGAAAATCATCGAGCAATACGACGTCCAACTCGAACTGTGCTAATCCCCGCCCGTTATTAACCCTCTCTCCCTGCGGGAGAGGGTCGCCCTAATTCCCCTGCATTCTGTATAGGTATTATCACCAAACTGTTATCTCTATCACGCCAGAATGTTTTTGTTTGGTTAAGGCTTGGCTTGTTTGTTGGTTTTTGATTACAATCATGAGCGAAAACGAACATGAAAGAGCTATTTCGAACATCTGGAGGAAGGTGACGTGGAAACCAAAGACTTGATCGTTATCGGTGGCGGCATCAACGGTGCCGGCATCGCGGCGGATGCTGCCGGGCGCGGGCTGTCCGTACTGCTACTGGAAGCGCAAGACTTGGCCTGCGCTACGTCTTCCGCCAGCTCCAAACTGATCCATGGCGGCTTGCGCTACCTGGAACACTATGAATTCCGTCTGGTGAGCGAAGCGCTGGCCGAACGTGAAGTGCTGCTGCGACTGGCGCCGCACATCGCGTTCCCGATGCGCTTCCGCCTGCCGCACCAGCCGCACCTGCGCCCGGCCTGGATGATCCGCACCGGTCTGTTCCTGTACGATCACCTGGGCAAGCGTACCAGCCTGCCGGGCAGCAAAGGGTTGCGATTTGGACCAGAATCGGTACTTAAGCCGGAACTGAAGCGCGGTTTCGAATATTCTGACTGCTGGGTCGACGATGCGCGCCTGGTGGTACTGAACGCGCAGGAAGTGGTGGAACGCGGCGGCGAAGTGCGTACCCGCACCAAAGTGACCCGTGCATGGCGAGAAAACGGCCTGTGGATGGTTGAAGCCAGCGATATCGACAGCGGCAAAACCTTCACCTGGCGCGCCAAAGGTCTGGTGAATGCGACCGGCCCGTGGGTGAAGCACTTCTTCGACGACGGTCTGAAGCTCAAATCGCCGTACGGTATCCGTCTGATCAAGGGCAGCCACATAGTGGTGCCTAAAGCGCATAACCAGCCGCAATCATACATTCTGCAAAACGAAGACAACCGCATCGTGTTCGTCATCCCGTGGCTGGACGAGTTTTCAATTATCGGCACCACCGACGTGGAGTATCACGGCGATCCGAAAGACGTGAAAATCGACGACAATGAAATCGACTACCTGCTGAAGGTGTATAACGACCACTTCAAGAAGCAGCTGGGACGCGATGATATCGTCTGGACCTACTCCGGCGTGCGCCCACTGTGTGACGACGAGTCCGACTCGCCGCAGGCGGTCACTCGCGATTACACCCTGGACGTGCATGATGCGGCTGGCCAGGCGCCGCTGCTGTCTGTGTTCGGCGGCAAACTGACCACTTACCGCAAGCTGGCAGAACATGCGATGGAAAAACTGGCCCGTTACTACCCGGGAGCCGGTCCGGCGTGGACCAAGAACGGCGCATTGCCGGGCGGTGACATCGGCGGCGATCGCGACGGCTACGCGGCCAAACTGCGACGTGAACACGGCTGGCTGCCAGAGTCGCTGGCACGCCGTTACGCGCGCACCTACGGCAGCCATAGCGCACTGATCCTGGCCGATGCCAACAGCCTGGCTGAACTGGGCGAAGATTTCGGCCACGGTTTGTATGAGGCCGAACTGCGCTATCTGGTGGAAAAAGAGTGGGTGGTCGAGCTGGATGACGCCATCTGGCGGCGTACCAAACTCGGCATGTGGCTGGATCAGGCGCAACAGGCCCGCGTCAAAGCCTGGCTGGCAGAACACGCGAAAGCGAAAACGCTGTCGCTGGCCTCGTAACAACCGCGTACTCACCCCGTGAAACCAGGGCCGGATAATCCGGCCCTTTTTTATTACAGCTTCACCGGCTTGATGTGCCAGATCTGGTCGGCATATTCCTGAATGGTGCGATCGGACGAGAAGTAGCCCATGTTGGCGATGTTCAGCACCGCCCGCCGCGTCCACTCATCCTGATGGCGATACAGCTCGTCGACCCGGTCCTGGGTGTCAACATAGCTGCGATAATCCGCCAGCAGCTGATAATGGTCGCCGAGATTAACCAGCGAGTCGAACAGATTACTGTAGCGCTTGGGCTCCTCCGGGCTGAAGGCGCCAGTGGCGATCTGCGTCAGCGCCTGGTGCAGTTCGGCGTCCTGTTCATAATACTGGTGCGGGTTGTACCCGTTACGCCGCAGCTCCTCGACCTGTTCGGCGGTGTTACCAAAGATAAAGATATTGTCTTCGCCGACGTGCTCGCGCATTTCAACGTTGGCACCGTCCAGCGTGCCGATGGTTAGCGCACCGTTGAGCGCAAACTTCATGTTGCTGGTGCCGGACGCCTCGGTGCCGGCCAACGAGATCTGTTCGGACAGGTCTGCCGCCGGAATGATCATCTGCGCCAGGCTGACGCCATAGTTGGGAATAAACACCACTTTAAGCCGATCGTGCACGCGCGGATCGTGGTTGATCACCTTGGCCACATCATTGATCAAGCGGATAATCTGTTTGGCGGCGTAGTAGGCTGACGCCGCCTTGCCGGCAAAAATCACCACGCGCGGCACGCGTTCGGTTTCCGGATCTTGCAGTAGCCGGTTGTAGCGGGTGATGACGTGCAGCACATTCAGCAGCTGGCGTTTATATTCATGAATGCGTTTGATCTGTACATCAAACAACGCATCCGGGTTGACCACCACGTTCAGCTTGCGGGCGATGTAAGCCGCCAGCCGCTGTTTGTTTTGCTGCTTGGCCTCCTGTACTGCCAGTAGAAAACTGGGGTAATCGACGTTGGGTTTAATCTCGCTCAACTGGCTGAGATCGGTGCGCCAGGTGTGGCCAATGGCATCGTCCAGCACCGCCGACAGCGGGCGATTGGCCAGCCCCAGCCAGCGTCGCGGCGTGACGCCGTTGGTTTTATTGCAAAAGCGATCGGGGAAGATACGGGCAAAATCGGCAAACAGCGATTGCACCATCAGTTCGGAATGCAGCGCAGAAACGCCGTTCACCTTGTGACTGACCACCACCGCCAGCCACGCCATACGCACTTTGCGGCCGTTCTGTTCGTCGATGATCGACAAACGCGCCAGCAGATCGTTGTCGCCCGGCGCCTCCTGTTGCACATACTTGAGGAAATGATCGTTGATTTCGAAGATCAGCTGCAGGTGGCGCGGCAGGATCTTGCCGATCATCTCCACCGGCCAGGTTTCCAGCGCTTCGCTCATCAGCGTGTGGTTGGTGTAGGAAAACACTTTTTCCACCACGCTCCAGGCGTCGAGCCAATTGAATTTGTGCTCGTCAATCAGCACCCGCATCAGTTCCGGGATCGACAGCACCGGGTGGGTATCGTTGAGGTGAATGGCGATCTTGTCTGCCAGATTATCAAAGGTCTTATGCATCGCCCAATGGCGATTGAGGATATCCTGCACCGTCGCCGATACCAGGAAATACTCCTGCCGCAGCCGTAGCTCACGCCCGGAATAGGTCGAGTCATCCGGATACAGCACCCGCGATACGTTTTCAGAATGGTTTTTATCTTCCACCGCGGCAAAATAGTCGCCCTGATTAAACTTGCCCAGGTTGATTTCATTACTGGCCTGCGCACTCCACAGCCGCAGGGTATTGGTGGCGTCAGTGTCAAAGCCGGGGATCACCTGATCGTAGGCAATCGCCAGCACCTCTTCGGTTTCTACCCAGCGGGTTTTCGCCCCTTCCTGCTGGACTCGTCCGCCAAAACGCACTTTGTAACGGGTGTTATGGCGCGGGAACTCCCATGGATTACCGTACTCCAGCCAATAGTCGGGTGATTCCATCTGCTGGCCGTCCACGATGTTCTGTTTGAACATACCGTATTCGTAGCGGATGCCGTAACCGCGCCCCGGCAGCGCCAGCGTCGCCAGCGAATCCAGGAAACAGGCGGCTAACCGCCCCAAGCCGCCGTTGCCAAGCCCCGGGTCGTTCTCTTCTTCCAACAGCTCGCCGAGGCTCAGGCCCATCTCTTCCAGCGCGTCCTGCAGATCCTGATAAATGCCCATCGACAGCAGGGCGTTCGACAACGTGCGCCCAAGCAGGAACTCCATCGACAGGTAATACACCTGCCGCACGTCCTGCGACAGCTGGGCACGGTTGGAACGCAGCCAGCGTTCCACCATGCGATCGCGCACCGCAAACAGGGCGGCGTTAAGCCAGTCATGCTGGGTAGCAATGGCCGGATCCTTGCCAATGATAAACATCAGCTTATAGGCAATGGAATGTTTCAGCGCTTCGACACTGACCGTGGGTGAGGTGTAGCTAAACGGTGAAGTCATTTTTCAATCCCGAGTGCGTGATTACAACAAGCATGGATATACCCTACCGGGCAGGTGTTACACCCAGGCGGCGCGCTGTGAATCGGTAAGCAGCCGCCTGGGACGAACCAGACCAGGAGCCGCCTCAAAGCAGCCGGCTATACAGCGACAGGTATTCTTTTGCCGCTACCTGCCAGCCAAAGTCGAGACTCATGGCATGACGCTGTACGTGACGCCAGTGTTTCTGGCGGCTCCACAACACCATGGCACGCCGAATGGCATTGCCCAGCGCGACGGCATCACAGTCATCAAACACGAATCCACTGGCGGTGCCGTCGGCCAGATTTTCCAGCGCGCAGTCCACCACCGTGTCCGCCAGTCCACCGGTGCGCCGTACCAGTGGTAACGTGCCATACTTCAGGCCGTACAGTTGCGTCAGGCCGCAGGGCTCGAAGCGGCTCGGCACCATAATCACATCAGCCCCGCCGATAATGCGGTGGGAGAAGGCTTCGTGATAGCCGATCTGCACCCCGACCTGTTCCGGATAATCGGCGGCCGCCGCCAGAAACGCCTGTTGCAATACCGCATCGCCGGCACCGAGCAGCGCCAGTTGCCCGCCCTGCTCCAACAACGCTGGCAACGCCTCCAGCACCAGATCCAGCCCTTTTTGGCTGGTCAGCCGACTGACCACCGCAAACAGCGGCACCGACTCATCCATTTTCAGCCCCATGGCCTTTTGCAGATGCAGTTTGTTTTTCACTTTTTCTTTCAGATCGTCGGCGTCATAACGCGCCCGGAGCCGCGCGTCGTTGGCCGGATCCCAGATTTTTTCGTCGACGCCGTTCAGAATGCCACTCAACCGCCCCTGATGCTGCCGCTCCTGCAATAGCCCTTCCATACCGTAGCCAAACTCCGGTCGGGTGATTTCACGCGCGTAGGTCGGGCTGACGGCGGTGATGTGATCGGCATAGAACAGCCCAGCCTTCAGAAAGGACATCTGCCCGTGAAACTCGAGGCCGTAAATGTCATAGAACGACTGGGGAAGCCACAGCTCGGTGACGTGATGTGCGGAAAACATGCCCTGATAGGCCAGGTTGTGCACGGTAAACACCGAACGTGCCGGGTGACCGTTTGCCGCCAGATAGGCGCAGGTCAGCCCGGCGTGCCAGTCATGGGCATGTACCAGCGTCGGCCGCCAATAGCGATCCAGCCCTTTGGCCAGTTCACAGGCCATCCAGCCAAGCAGCGCAAAGCGCCGGTGGTTGTCGGGGTAGGCATACATCGACTGGTCGTGGTACGGGCTGCCGGGTCGATCGTAAAGCCAGGGCGCATCAATCAGATAGATGCCAACGCCATGATAGCTGCCGTAGCGCAGCCCGACGCGGCCGGCGAACGAGTCGATTTCCGCCACCAGTACGGTTTCGGCAATGCCGGTGCGCAGATCAGGGAAAGCGGGCAATAACACCCGCACGTCGGCGCCGGCGTCAATCTGCGCCGCCGGCAGCGCGCCGACCACGTCTGCAAGCCCGCCGGTTTTGAGCAGTGGGAACATCTCAGAACATACGTGTAATACCTGCATCGCTACTCCTGAAATTCGGCCCGCTAACGGGCGCTGGGAGACACGTAAGGACGCGACCAGCGCGCCCACGGGGTCAAGGGCGACCCGCTATAACTTCGACAGCATGTCGCGCGTGACCAGCACGATGCCGCCTTCAGAGCGATAGAAACGCTTACTGTCTTCATCGGCATTTTCGCCAATCACCATGCCTTCCGGGATCTGACAGGCACGGTCGATGATGCAGCGCCGCAGTCGGCAGGAACGGCCGACGTTGACGTCCGGCAACAACACCGTGGAATCGATGGTACAGAAGGAGTTCACCCGCACACGCGGGAACAACACCGAATGCACCACCACCGAGCCGGAAACAATGCAGCCGCCGGACACCAGCGAGTTCATGGTCATGCCATGGCTGCCGGAGCGATCCTGTACGAACTTGGCCGGCGGCAACGGTTCCATGTGTGTGCGAATCGGCCAGGCGCGGTCGTACATATCCAGCTCCGGCGTCACCGACGCCAAATCCAGATTGGCGCGCCAATAGGCTTCCAACGTGCCAACATCGCGCCAATACGGCGGCAGCTCCGGATTGGAGGTTACGCAGGACAGCGTAAAGGGATGCGCCCAGGCGGCGTGCTGCGCGGTAATCTTCGGTATCAGATCCTTGCCGAAGTCATGGCTGGAATCCGGCGTCGACATGTCCTCTTCCAATAGGGTGAACAGATAGTCCGCATTAAAGATATAAATGCCCATGCTGGCGAGCGCCATATCCGGGTTGTCCGGCATCGCCGGCGGCTGCGCGGGTTTTTCCAGAAATTCCAGCACTCGGTCGTTTTCATCCACTTTCATCACGCCGAACTCGCTGGCTTGCTGCAACGGCACAGGCAGGCAGGCCACGGTGCACTGCGCGCCCTTTTCGACGTGGTCGATCAGCATGCGCGAATAATCCATCTTGTAGATATGATCGCCGGCCAGAATCACCACGTATTCCGCATCGTAACGGCGGATGATATCCAGGTTCTGATACACCGCGTCGGCGGTGCCCTTGTACCAGTGTTCGGTGCTAAGCCGCTGCTGTGCCGGCAACAGATCGACAAACTCGTTCATTTCCTCATTGAGGAACGACCAGCCACGCTGAATGTGCTGTACCAGGGTGTGGGACTGGTATTGAGTGATCACCCCAATCCGTCGGATACCTGAATTCAGGCAGTTGGACAGGGCGAAATCGATAATGCGAAACTTGCCGCCAAAGTGCACCGCAGGCTTGGCGCGGGTCGAGGTTAAGTCTTTCAGGCGTGAGCCGCGGCCACCGGCCAGAATCAGGGCAACGGATTTGATCGGCAATTGCCGCGCCAACATCAAAGGGTCTTTGTTTTCAAATCTAACCATGATTGACTCCTTTTAATTATTGTCTGCCAGTACGCAAAGCGAGTGCGCAGGCTGGCGCCAGGCGGGCAAATCCGCCTGCGAGTCTTCCTGAACAAACGGGGTGACTAGCTGCCAATCGCCGGCAGGCAAGGTCATATCGACCGTCTCGGGGCCGGCATTAATCACCACCAGCCAACGTTGGGACAGTCGAATTTGCAGCTGTGGTGGCGCATGCTCCCACTGCGATGCGCCAAGCGGCTGGCCCTGCGCATTCAGCCATTGCACGCAGCCATCCCCCTCCTGCCACCAGCGATCCTGACGCAGGGCGGGAATTTGTCGCCGCAGGCGGATCAGTGCAGCGGTATAGTCGAGCAGCGCCCGATCCGCCGACTGCCAGTCCAGCCAGGTAGTGGCATTATCCTGGCAATAGGCGTTGTTGTTACCGTGCTGGCTGTGACCATGCTCGTCGCCAGCCAACAGCATCGGCGTGCCCTGCGACAGCAACAGCGTGGCAAGTAGCGCTCGTTGGCTGCGACCGCGGCGCTGCCTCACCTCGGCATCATCGGTTGGCCCTTCCACGCCGTGGTTATAGCTGTAATTACGCCCGTTGCCGTCACGGTTGTCTTCGCCGTTCGGCTGGTTGTGCCGCTGGTTGTAGCTCACCAGATCCTGCAGGGTAAAGCCGTCGTGGGCGGTGAGCATGTTGACGCTGGCATAGGGTGCCCGGCCACGCCGGTCAAACACCTCGCTGGAGGCGGCAAAGCGCTGGGCGAATGCGCCAAGCGGCAAGTCGCCCAGCAGCCAGAAACGCCGCATATCGTCACGATAGTGGTCGTTCCACTCGGCAAAACGACCGGGAAACCCCCCCACCTGATAGCCGCCCGGGCCGATATCCCACGGTTCGGCGATCAGCTTGCAGCGGGACAGGGTGTCGTCCGCCAGCATCGCCTGAAACAGCGGCGCGTCACGATCGAATGCTGGCCTGCGGCCCAAGACCGTGCCCAAATCGAAACGAAAGCCGTCGACGTGGCACTCGCGCGCCCAAAAACGCAGGCAATCCATCACCCATGCCACGCCCGACGGTTGGTCAAGCCGCAGCGTGTTGCCGCAGCCGGTGACGTTGGTATAGTCGCCGTCCGGGTTCAGCCAGTAATAGCTCGGGTTGTCGATACCGCGCAGCGACAGCGTCGGCCCGTCGATATCCAGCTCGGCGCTGTGGTTAAACACCACGTCCAGAATCACTTCAATACCGGCGCGATGCAGGGCTTTTACCGCGTCGCGGAACTCGCGCAACGGCGACGACTGGCTGGCATAGCGATGATCCGGCGCGTACGGCGCCAGCACGTTATAGCCCCAGTAGTTCTGTAGCCCGAGCTGCTGCAAGCGTGGCTCGGTGGTATGTTGCTGGACTGGCAACAGCTCTAGCGCAGTAATGCCCAAGTGAGTGAAGTAGGCGATCATCGCCGGGTGACCCAATGCCGCAAAGCTGCCGCGCAGCGCCGGCGGGATCGCCGGGTGTTGCAGCGTCAGACCGCGCACATGGGCTTCGTAAATCACCGTTTCTCCCCACGGCGTGGCCGGCGCGCGATCGTCCTGCCAATCGTAGGTCTCATCCACCACGATACATTTGGGCATCAGGGTCGCGCTGTCGTGTTCATCGGCCTGCTGATAACCACCGTGCAGCCGAGGATCGTCGTCAACCGGGCCTTCGACCGCGCGGGCGGCCGGATCCAGCAGCAGTTTTTGCGGATTGAAACGCAACCCCTGCGCCGGCGCAAACGGGCCGTGCACCCGATAAGCGTAACGCAGGCCCGGCCGACCTCCCGGCAGATAACCGTGCCAGATATCGCCGCTGCGCGCCGGTAACGGCAGGCGGGTTTCACGCTGCTCGGCATCAAACAGGCACAGCTCCACCCGCGTGGCATTGGCTGAAAACAGCACGAAGTTGACGCCACTGCCGTCGAAATGGGCGCCGTAAGGGGCGGCAACACCGGGTTGCAATTCCCTCATGGCGCCTCCCGCAGCAGGTACAGCGTTGCCAGTGGCGGGACGGTAATGTCGATCGAATGATCGCGGCCGTGGCTGCCGATCGCCTGCGATTGAACCCGGCCCTGATTACCGGTATTGCTGCCGTGGTAATGGTGCGAATCGGTATTGAGTATTTCCCGATAGGTGCCCGGTTGGGAAAGGCCGATGCGATACTGGTGGCGCGGCACCGGGGTAAAATTGCTGACGGCAATCAGTTGGTTACCGTCGGCGTCGTAGCGGGCAAAGGCAAAGACCGAGTTGTCGAAATCGTCTACCACCAGCCATTCAAAGCCGTCCGGCAGATAGTCGCGTTGGTACAGCGGCGGCGTGTTCTGGTAGCAATGGTTGAGATCGCGCACCAGCCGCTGAACGCCGTGGTGCCAACCGTCCAGTCCTTCCAGCAAATGCCAGTCCAGGCTGGTGTCGAAGTTCCATTCGCGTCCCTGGGCAAATTCACAGCCCATAAACAGCAGTTTTTTGCCGGGGTGCGCCCACATAAAACCGTAATAGGCGCGCAGATTGGCGAACTTCTGCCAGGCGTCGCCCGGCATCCGATCCAGCACCGAACGTTTGCCGTGCACTACTTCGTCATGGGAAATTGGTAGCACGAAGTTTTCGGTGTAGGCATACAGCATGCCGAAGGTCATTTGGTTATGGTGATATTTGCGATGCACCGGATCACACTGCATGTAGTTCAGCGTGTCGTGCATCCAGCCCAGGTTCCATTTGTAATGGAACCCCAGTCCGTTAGACTCCGGCGGCAACGTGACGCCGGGATAGTCGGTGGACTCTTCCGCCAGCGTTACCGCGCCTGGCCGCGCCTTGCCCAGCGTGTGGTTGGTGTACCGCAGGAAGGCGATAGCTTCGAGGTTTTCATTGCCGCCGTAGTAGTTCGGTACCCACTCGCCCTCGGCGCGGCTGTAGTCGCGATAGATCATCGAGGCGACCGCGTCCACCCGCAGCCCATCGATACCGTAGCGTTCCAGCCAAAAAAAGGCGTTTCCCGCCAGATAGTTGCGCACCTCATGGCGACCGTAGTTGTAGATCAGCGTGTTCCAGTCCTGGTGGAAACCTTCACGCGGGTCGGCATATTCATACAGCGCGGTACCGTCAAAATTGGCCAGTCCGTAGGCGTCGCTGGGGAAATGCCCAGGCACCCAGTCAAGGATCACGTTGATACCAGCCTGATGCGCCGCTGCCACAAAAGCCCTGAACTCCGCCGGCGTGCCAAAGCGACGGGTCGGGGCATACAGCCCCAGCGGTTGATAGCCCCAGCTGCCGTCGAACGGATGTTCGTTGATCGGCAGCAGTTCGAGATGGGTAAACCCCATCTGTTTCACATACGGGATCAGCTGTTCCGCCAGCTCCTGATAGCTGAGCCAGAAATTGTTGTCACTGTGCCGACGCCACGAACCAAGATGCACCTCATAGATTGAAACCGGCCGATCGAAACCGTTGGCTTGCTGGCGCTGCGTCGTGTTTTCTACCACCTCGGGCAATGGGGCGACCAGCGAAGCGGTATCCGGGCGCATTTGCGCCTCAAACGCATAGGGATCGGCCTTGAGCTGGGTATTGCCGTAACAGTCGATGATTTCATATTTATACAGCTGACCTGCGCTCACCCCCGGCAGGAACAGTTCCCAGATGCCGTTCTCTTTGCGCAGACGCATCGGATGACGGCGGCCATCCCAAAAGTTGAACTCCCCCACCACCGAAACGCGCTGGGCATTTGGCGCCCATACCGCAAAGCTGACGCCAGCCACGCCGTCCAGTTCGCTCAGATGGGCTCCCAGGCGTTCATAGGGTCGCAAATGGGTGCCTTCAGCCAATAGCCAGCTGTCGATCTCCTGCAAAAGTGTGCCAAAACGGTAGGGATCTTCCAACAATTGTTGATGTTGTTGCCATTTAACCGAAAACTGGTAGTGAAAAGGATTTTTACGACGAGGAACGGTAGCGCAGAAGAAGCCTCTCGGTTCCAGGCAGTCGAGCTGCGTTACCCGACGACCGGTTTGTGCATCCACCAGCCATACCTCGCTGGCATCAGGGAATAACGCTCGCACCTGTAGGCCCGCTGCGGTGACATGCATGCCAAGCAGGGAGAACGGATCGGCATAATTACCGGAAATCAACTGATTAATCACGTCACGATCGGGAAGTACAGGCATGTTCTTCTCCCTTTGCTTAATAGCATGATCCCTAAGGGCTACATTTTTTAAACGTCCGCCGTTGTGTTTATCATGCAATTCATTCGATGACTAAAGCGTGATTGCGGTCGGTTATTGATTAAACTTTACGCGTCCGACCTGTAGATCGCTCTTTCTGCTTCTTTTTAGACATATTCCTAGCAGAGATGAAAATTCAATCATCTACACAGTAAGCATAGCCAAAGACGACTAAAAAAACGGCGATAGCGGTGAGGAAAATTTTTCAGCCACAATGGGGAAAACGGCAGAAATGGGGGCTTGATGGGGCTGGCTGGCACCAGCCCCGGTATGTGTCGGTTATTTTTACAGCAGAATGCGCAGCATGCGACGCAGCGGTTCCGCCGCACCCCACAGCAACTGGTCGCCGACGGTGAAGGCCGACAGGTATTCCGGCCCCATGTTCAGCTTGCGCAAACGACCGACCGGGGTGTTCAGCGTGCCGGTCACTGCGGCAGGCGTCAGTTCACGCATCGTCAGTTCGCGGTCGTTCGGGATCACCCGCACCCAGTCATTATGGGTTGCCAGCAGCTGTTCGATTTCCGGCAGCGGCACGTCTTGCTTGAGTTTCAGGGTGAACGCCTGGCTGTGGCAGCGCAGCGCGCCAACGCGCACGCACAGGCCATCAACCGGGATAACGCTGGAGGTGGACAGGATCTTGTTGGTTTCCGCCTGGCCTTTCCACTCTTCACGACTCTGGCCGTTATCAAGCTGCTTGTCGATCCATGGGATCAGGCTGCCGGCCAACGGCACACCAAAATTGTCGGTCGGCAACACGCCGGAACGGGTGGCCCCGGTCACTTTACGTTCGATATCCAGAATGGCCGACGCCGGGTTTTGCAGCTCTTTTGCCACGTCGGCGTGCAGCATGCCCATTTGCACCAGCAGTTCGCGCATATGGCGCGCGCCGCCGCCGGATGCCGCCTGATAGGTGGAGACCGATGCCCACTCCACCAGATCGTTGGCAAACAGGCCGCCCAGCGACATCAGCATCAGGCTGACGGTGCAGTTACCACCGACAAAGGTTTTAATGCCTTTATCCAGCCCTTGCTGGATAACCGCGTGGTTGACCGGGTCCAGAATGATAATGGCGTCGTCCTGCATGCGCAGAGATGACGCGGCGTCAATCCAGTAACCCTGCCAGCCACTTTCACGCAGCTTGGGATAAACTTCGTTAGTGTAATCGCCGCCCTGGCAGGTGATGATAATATCAAGCGCGGCTAGCGCATCGATATCGTAAGCATCTTGCAGCGTGCCGTTCTGCTGGCCGCCGATGGCTGGCGCGGCGGAACCGTGCTGAGATGTAGAAAAGAATACCGGGCGGATGGCGTCAAAATCGCGCTCTTCTGCCATGCGTTGCATGAGCACAGAGCCGACCATACCGCGCCAACCGACTAAACCAACGTTTTTCATGATAACTGTCCTGCCTTGGAGGATGACGACAAATTTGTAGAGAGGGACACAATGTCCCCACCTTACAAAATGTCGGCGCAGGCGCAAAGTGAATTTAATCGATGGCTGGGCATTTCTCAGCAATCCTTCTTATAGGCGGGAGGGCAGGCAGCCATTTTACTGCCCCTGACCGCGGTTGAGGTAATGATGACAGAGATGATTTCAGCGACGGTGTTGCTGTTTTTAATTATGGATCCACTCGGTAATCTGCCGATTTTCATGTCGGTGCTCAAGCATCTGGAACCTCGCCGTCGGCGCATTGTGCTAATCCGCGAGCTGCTGATTGCGCTGATACTGATGCTGATATTTCTGTTTGCCGGCGAAAATATTCTGGCCTTCCTCAACCTGCGCACTGAAACGGTCTCCATTTCCGGCGGCATCATTCTGTTCCTGATTGCCATCAAGATGATTTTCCCGTCACAGGAAGGCAACAGCAGCGGTCTTTCCGCCGGTGAGGAGCCTTTTCTGGTGCCGCTGGCGATCCCGTTGGTGGCCGGGCCATCGATATTGGCAGCGCTGATGCTGCTGTCGCATCAATACCCTAACCAACTGGGACATCTGGTGGTCGCATTGCTGATTGCCTGGGGGATTTCTGCCGCCATCCTGCTGATGTCGAACCTGTTTTTGCGTCTATTGGGCAGCAAGGGCGTCAGCGCGCTGGAGCGTTTGATGGGACTGGTGTTGGTGATGCTGTCAACGCAGATGTTTCTGGACGGCGTGCGCGCCTATCTGAAACTGTAGCAAGGGGAAAGGAAGCGCGAACAATAGGGCCGGTCAGCATTCACTGACCGGCCCTGTCAGGCAAATATCGCAGCAGATTACATCATCGAGAATGCAATCATGCCGACAACGGCACCGGTGGTGCCAAGAATGGTTTCCATCACCGACCAGGTTTTCAGCGTCTGCGCTTCGGTGGCACCGGTAAACTTGCCAAACAGCCAGAAGCCGGAGTCATTCACATGGCTCAGTACGATAGAGCCACCGGCGATGCAAATCGACAGCGCCGCCATCTGCGCGCCAGAATACCCCAGTTCACCGATCACCGGCATCACCAGGCCGACGGTGGTCAGACACGCCACGGTGGCTGAACCCTGAATCACCCGAACTGCCGCAGACAGCACAAAGCAGGCAATGGCAATCGGCAAGCCGGCGCCAATCAGCGCGTTACCCAGCGCCGGACCAACGCCAGAATCGACCAGCACCTGCTTGAATACCCCACCGGCACCGGTCACCAACAGGATGATCCCCGCAGGCTGGATTGCCGCAGAGCAGACTTCCATCACCTTGTCTTTGCTCATGCCACGGCGAATCGCCAGGCCGTAAATCGCCACCAGACAGGCGATCAGAATCGCAGTGAACGGGTGGCCGATAAATTGCAGCCATTGATACAGCGAGCTGCCTTCAACGGTGAAGCGCGCGCCGATGGTTTTCATCCCTACCAGTACCAGCGGGAACAGCACCAACGCCAGGCTGAAGCCAAACGACGGCAGCTTGCTCTTGTCGATGCTGGGTTCTTCGATATCTTTTGGCAGTTCCAGCGTCACGTGCTTGCTGATGAACGAACCGAACAGCGGGCCGGCCAACAGCATACCCGGGATTGCCGCAGCCAGGCCAATCAGGATCATCCAGCCAAAGTCGGCATTCATTTGCGAAGCCAGCAGCATCGGCGTCGGCCCCGGCAGCAGGAAGGCGGCGGCGGCGGCAACGCCGGCAAACAGCGGAATAACCTGCTTGATCAGATTGCCGCCGGTGCGGCGGGCAACGGCGAACGCCACGCCAATCAACAGTACGATCGCCACGTCGAAGAATAGCGGCAAGGCACAGACCAGACCGGCAATACCCAGCGCGTAGTGCGCACGCTGCTCACCGAAACCCTTCAACAGTTTGACCGCGATCTGATCCAGCGCGCCAGTTTCATGCAGGATTTTGCCGAACATCGCGCCCAGCGCCACAACGATCGCCAGGAAGCCCAAGGTGCCGCCCATGCCTTTTTGCATGGTGTCGGTGATTTTTTCCAGCGACATGCCAGAGAACAGGCCCGCCCCCATCGACACCAGCATCAGGGCGATGAAAGCATGCATGCGCGCCTTCATCACCAGGAAGAGCAATAGCAACACCGAACCAACGGCGGTGAAAACCAGCGTTAACGTATCCATAATTATTCCTGAGCGGTTACTGTGGTTATCAGTTTAATAGTGTCAGCAACCACGCCTTCTAAAGGCTGGTTGATATCGATCGCATGAACATCGCCTTCATCGGCGCCTGGTTCTTCCAGTGCTTCAAACTGGGAAACCAGCATCTGCGGCTTGAAGAAATGCCCTTTACGCTGTTTCAAACGTTCTTCAATGATCGCTTTGGAACCTTGCAGGTAGATGAAATGCAGATTGCTGTTACCGGCACGCAGGCGGTCGCGATAACGCTTTTTCAGTGCAGAACATACCAACAGAGCAACATCATTGGTCCGCTGCATGGCAAAAATGGCATCATTCAACGCCGTCAGCCAAGGGGCACGGTCGTCGTCATTGAGCGCATGGCCATCGGCCATCTTGTTGATGTTGCTGCGTGGATGCAGATAATCGCCATCCAGCATCGCAGCGCTGATTTCATGAGCAACAGCATTAGCTACCGCTGATTTACCGCTGCCAGATACGCCCATTAAGATAAAAACGTGGTGTTGTGTATTACTCATAATATTACTGCCCTGTTGGGGTCGCCAGCCAAAATGTTACTGGTAACAAGTTATCGGTAACATTGTCTTTGTAGATGAAGTATTAAGCAACAAACACCTATGATGATTTTACATATCTGTGAAGGCCATCAAAAATCCATGCTGGGCTGAAAAACTAGGAATATGCTTAAGCGCGCGATGGCGACGCTACAGACTGCCGCCAAGCAGGAGGGTAAAACCGGTGTCAATCATACGCGGATTAACCGCTTCGCCACGCAGTTTCGCCAGTAGGCTTTGTGCGGCCACTTGCCCCATACGCTCACGCAATGTCAACACGCTGGCAAGTTTTGGCACCATCACCTGACCGATATCATGGCCGTGGAATCCGGCAATCGCCATGTCCTGTGGAATCGACAGCCCCTGACGCTGGCATTCAAGCATCGCGCCCACCGCCAGGTCATCGTTGGTACAAAATATGCTGTCTACCTGAGGATATTCTTTCTGCGCCAAACGTAGCAGCTCACCGCCAGAAGAATACGAAGAAGCCCGATCGGTCATGATACAATGCGGCTGTAACCCTGCATCCAGCATCGCCTGCTCATAACCCTGTTGTTTAATCAGGGTTCGTTCATCAAGGCGTGCGCCAAGATACACCACGTGCCGATGGCCATGAGCAATGATTTGTTGAGTCATTTGGCGCGCGGCTTCAAAATTATCAAAACCGACAGCCAGATCCAGACAGGGTGTGACGCAATCCATCAACTCCACGACGGGGATACCGGCCACTTCAATCATTTTTAACGTACGTGGCGTATGGTTACGTTCGGACAGGATCAAACCGTCAATATTGAAGGAAAGCAGCGAAGTCAGGCGTTCTTCTTCGCGCTCCGGCAAATAGCCATAGTGCGCCAGCATGGTTTGATAATTATGCGCATCGGTAACGCTTTCGATACCGCGCAGCACTTCGGCAAAGACCTGGTTGGTCAACGATGGCAACAGCACGCCGATCGCCCGGCTGGTGGCGTTGGAGAGAATGTCCGGCGCCCGGTTGGGGATATATCCCAGTTCATCCAGCGCCACCGCAATTTTTTGCTGCAAAGCGGCGGAAACCTGATCGGGATTGCGCAAATAGCGGCTCACCGTCATCTTGGTGACGCCTACCTTATTTGCCACATCTTGAAGTACCGGCCGTTTTTTCTTCATTATCAATGAACTGGCTAACCATGAATGGGTGCTCATTTTAGCAAAAAAAAAGCCGTGCTGATATTGCTGGTTAACGAGCGTCAGTCACAAAAAAGGCTCAACCCGCAGGTTGAGCCTTAATGGCGGTTACCGCGTCAATCAGACCGGCGGCAGATCAAACAGCAGGATTTCACTGTCTTCATCGGCATGAATCGACAACTCGGCTTCGTCCCATATCGCGAACGCATCGCTGGTCCCGGCCTTCTGCCCATTGATGGTCACCGTACCGCGCACCACCTGGATCCAGATGCGGCGCTCGGCCTCCACCTGATAGGCTGACTGCCGATCTTTTTCCAGCGCCCAACGCGACAGCGTCATGTCCTGGAACACTTTCAGCGAGCCTTCACGGGCATCGGGCGACAACACCAGTTGGCGACCCTGTGGCGCATCGAACATGCGCTGCTCGTAACGCGGCGGCAGACCGTTGGTATCTGGAATAATCCAGATCTGATACAGGTGCAGTGGCCGATCGCTATTGCCGTTGTATTCGGAGTGTCGCACACCGGTACCGGCACTCATGATCTGGAACTCACCGGCATGAATCTGTTCTTTATTGCCCATGCTGTCCTGATGCTCGACGGTACCGCTGAGCACGTAGGTCAGAATTTCCATATCTTTATGCGGATGGGTACCAAAACCCTGCCCCGCATCGATCACGTCTTCATTGATCACCCGCAGTGCGGAGAACCCCATAAAGTCGGGATCGTAGTAATTGGCAAATGAGAAGGTGTGCCAGCTGTCCAACCAACCATGATTGGCATGACCGCGGTCTTCTGCTTTACGTACATAAATCATATTCAACTCTCCTCAACGTTTTTTACAGTCTAGCCCTGCATGGGAAATAAGAAAGCGTAAAAAACTCACCCCTCTGTTCAAAAAATTCGATGGAATTGGCAGAGGAGCCGCAGAAGATTTGTGGTGCGTAAAGGTGGATGATTTTGGGCAAAAAAAAAGCCAGCACCCGAGCTGGCTAAGTAACACTGGAAGCAATGTGAGCAATGTCGTGCCTTCTAGCGAGAGTGGCAAGGGTTGCAACCCTCCCGAGAACGCATAGCAATAATAATCATTATCATTCGCATCTGTAAAGCGTTTTTTTGACCAAGGCGAAATATTATTGACTCGACACAATAAACCGATAATTTTAGAGGTTATTCAAACGCTAAGCCAAAGGAGAGCAAGCATGGGAGACATTACCATCCGCCACGTCGAGATAACCGATGCCGCAGCACTACAGCAGCTCTATGCTCATCCGGCGGTGTACCGCGACACGCTACAACTCCCCTTGCCTTCCGAAGCCCTGTGGCAACAGCGTCTGGCCGACAGGCCCGCGGGGAACAGTAATCTGGTGGCCTGCATGGGGGACAAAATCGTCGGGCAATTGACGCTGGAACTCAATCAACGCGTGCGCCGTCGACACGTTGCAACTTTTGGCCTTGGCGTAGACCCGGCTTATCATGGCCAGGGCGTCGGCAGTGCGCTGATGCACGCCATGATCGACATCTGTGATAACTGGGCGGCGATACAGCGCATCGAGCTGACGGTGTTCACCGATAACCAGGGGGCCATTGCGCTCTACCGCAAGTTTGGTTTTGACATTGAAGGCACCAGCCGGCACTTCGCCATGCGCGACGGCAAGCTGGTGGATGCCTATCATATGGCGCGTTTTCATGGTGTTTAAATAAAGCAAAAGGGCTATCGCCGATAGCCCTTGGTTTATCCGAGATACGGTGCCGCCGTCGCCGCTTAGATCCCCGCCGTTTCCTTGATATAGCGTCGGGCTTTTACCGCATATTCAAACGGGTTGGCGAGCGCCGGATCCTGTTCGGCTTCAACCACCATCCAGCCTTTATAGCCACGCTCGTCCAGCAGTTTGAACACCGGGCGGAAGTCAATCACGCCGTCGCCGGGTACGGTGAAGGTGCCTTTCTTCACCCCGTCCAGAAAACTCAGGCGCTGCGCCTTGACCTGCGCTACCACGTCGTCACGTACGTCTTTCAAATGGACATGATTGATACGCGGCAAGTATTTTTCCAGTATTGCCATCATCGCCTGCTGACTGCCCTCGGAATAATAGGCATGGCCGGTATCAAACAACAGGTAAACATCGTCGTTCACCATGCTCATGTAGCGATCGATTTCTTCAGTGGTTTGGATGCCGGTACCCATATGGTGATGCAGACACACCTGCATGCCCTTTTCGGCAGCGATTTGCGCCAGTTGGTTATAGCCGTCGGCTACGCGCTGCCACTCTTCATCGCTGAAATGCGGTTTTTCTTCCAGCACCGGCTTGCTGGTGCCCTGAATGCTCTTGCTCTGCTCTGAACAGCCAATCACCCTGGCCCCCATGGCGTGCAGGAAATTCATATGATTGACAAATTCGTCGATGGTTTTTTCTTTCTGGCCATCGGCAAAGAAGGTGCTGAACCAGGCATTGCAGATTTGAATGCCGCGAATATCCAGCATCGGTTTCAATACTTTTGGATCGCGTGGATACTTGCTGCCAACTTCACAGCCGGTAAACCCTGCCAGCGCCATTTCACTGACGCACTGCTGGAAGGTATTTTCCTTGCCCAATTCTGGCATGTCGTCGTTGGTCCAACCGATCGGCGCAATCGCCAGCTTTACATTATCTTTGTTCATCTTAAGCCTCTGTCGCATTTCGGTGCACCGGCGCATTCCCTGCCGGCGTTACCGACAAGGTTATTTGCCCAACAGCTCTTTTTCGATACGTTCGCGCGTAGCTACCGCCTGGGTTTTCATTTTTTCCGGGTAGCCGAACAGTGAGGTACAGATTATCGATTCGCCGCCGACCTTGAAGTTGCGATTGGCAAATTCCATATCGCGCAACGTCTGGAACAGCGCATCAAAATCGACTTCGCCTTCGCCAATACCAACGTGCTGATGCACCGCGGCATCCACGCCGGGTGGATTGACGATGTAACGGCAATGGCGGGTATGGTTCATGGTGTCGGCGATCAGCACATGGGAAAGATCGTCGCCGGCGTATTTGAGCATGTTCGCCACGTCGCCCTGCCCTTTGTCGTAATAGAACGAATGCGGCACGCTATACAGATATTTAACGTGATCGCTGCGCAGCGACTTCACCATATCGGCGGTTTCATTACTCAATTCGCAAAAGTCCCACGGATGAGACTGGATCTCCATGCGAATGCCTTCACGTTCGACGATCGGCAACAGCTCTTCCATCGACTTGTACCACAGCTCTTCGCAGATCTCCGGTTCATTGGGGTTGCCAGCCAGTTCGGTATTAATCACCTGCACCCCCATTTCAACGGCGATCTCAATCATGCGCCGCCAGTTCTTCACCGCCGCCTGCCGGCGATCCTCCCCTGGCCCCGACCAGCGATACACCACGATAAATGAAGAGATCTCCACGCCGGTGGCCTTCAGCGCGTTTTTATATTCCGCCATGACTTCGCGTGCGGCTTTCGGATGCTTGTAGAAAGGGTTGATCTGCGGGTGCGGCGACTGCTCGATATACTTGTAGCCCCAGTCGGCCACCTGCTGCACCATCCGTGTGATCCCCAAATCCTTGATCACATCCACATCAAAGGCGATTTTCATGGTTGCTCCTCATTCAATCGGGTTTGGAGTGGTTGATTAATGGCCGTAGAACGACGGGCGCGTCGGCAGCGTCACCGGCACGATCTCGCCGCTAAGTTGGGCGGCCACACAGGCGTCGGCGGTCACCGCAGCAGCATAGCCATCCCAGGCCGATGGCCCCTGTAGCTGACCCGCAAGTACGTCGTTGATAAAACCTTGCAGTTCGACGTCATAGGCATCGATAAAGCGCTCTTTCCAGTCCATCAGGATCTCGTTCGACAATTTTGCGCTACTGCGCAGCTGGATTGACGACGGTTCCGGCAATTTGGCAATACCGGTTTCACCCACTACTTCGCACTGGATGTCATAGCCGTATTGGCAGTTAACGAAGATTTCAACGTCAATGCGCGTGCCCTTGGCGGTTTCAAACAGCACGATTTGCGGATCCTTCAGGTGGGCGAACGCCTTGGAGGTCTTGCGTGGGAACACCACCTGCACCGAAACGTAATCGTCGTCCAGCAGCCAGCGCAGCACGTCGATTTCATGAATCAAGGTGTCGGTAATTGCCATGTCGGTGGTATAGGCTTCGCCGACCGTCGGGTTGCGGTGCGCGCAATGCAGCATCAGCGGTTCGCCAATCTGGCCACTGGTCAGCACCTGTTTCAGGGCGCGATAGCCCTGATCGTAAGGGCGCATAAAGCCGACCTGCACCAGGCGCTTGCCGTGCTTTGCTTCGGCCTCGACGATGTTTTTACACCCCTGGGCGGTGACCGCCAGCGGTTTCTCGCAGAATACCGGTTTGCCGGCAGCGATCGCAGACAGCACGAACTCCTCGTGGCTCGGCCCCCAGGAGGTGACCAGCACCGCCTGTACGTCGGCCGCGTTAATCAGATCGTGGCCGTTATCATAGACTTTTGCCTCCAGCTGCAGGTCGCTGACCACCTTGGCGGCATTGTCGCGATTGATATCATTGACCGCGACCACCCGCGCACCTTGCAATACCTTGCTGCAACGACGGATATGATCTCGGCCAATAGCGCCGGTGCCGATAACCCCAATGTTCAATGTCATTTCGCTATCCTCTAGATTTGCCCTTCATGTTTCGGGTTGCCTGTTGGGCTGCTGGCCTTCGCTGATCCTGGTTGCACGGCGAGCCATGCGCTCAGGGGATTACCGATTTGCCGCTCAAAGCCCCCGAATTAGGTTGGGCAGAAAGTGTAGGGCTGAGATAAAAGCCGGTGACGCTTAATAATCACGGGCCTGGTCAATGTTTTCCTGCAGTTTGCGCGCTACCTCGACGATCCTGTCGCTGTTCGCCACCTGTGCACCGCCAACGCGCCACCAGCTGAGATATTTATGCACCATGGTTTTTGGCAGCACTTTTATGTCCAGCAGGGTGGAAACCGTCTGCTGACGGGCATCATCCAACGCCTCAATCAGTTGTTGTTCGGTAGTAATGCTGTAGGTTTTGCAGCCGTACGCCGCCGCCAGCATGGCGAAGTTCACTGGCACCAGGCCACCGTCCAGCCGGTCACCCTGACGGAAGCGGAACTCGGTGGTATAGCTGTCCATACCGTGTTCCATCTGCAGGTTGTTGATACAGCCGTTGGTCATGTTGTCGAACAGCACCACGTTGATTTTGCAGCCTTCCTGAATCGACGTGACCAGCTCTGAATGCAGCATCATGAACGCGCCGTCGCCGACCATGGCGTAGACCTCACGCTGTGGCTCCGCCAGCTTGACGCCAAGGGCAGCGTTGACTTCGTAGCCCATGCAGGAATAGCCGTATTCCACGTGATAGCCGTGTTCATGGCGGTTGCGCCAGACACGTTGCAAATCCCCCGGCAGGCTGCCCGCCGCCGCGACAATAATGCTGTCTTGCGGCAGGTTGTGGTTCAGCACGCCCAGCACGCGGCTTTGGGTCAGTGCCGAACCGGTCTGTTCGATAAACTCGGCAAACACTCGCTCGCGGTCCAGGTGGTCGGCAATTTCCGGCACAAAATCGGCGCCGGTATAGGCGACGGAATACACCCGTTCGGTCTCTTTTTGCTGCTGCGCCAGCGCCTGGGTCACGGCGTCGCCCCAACCGGCACGATAGTCGGCGTGCGCCGCCTGTTCGGCGAGCGCGGTCAATGCATCGCGGGCATCCGCCAGCAGCTGTATGCCGTCCAGCTTGCCGGCATCAAATGCGCTGACGTTGATATTCAGGAACGCTACATCGGGATTCTGGAACAGCCATTTGGAAGAGGTGGTGAAATCGGTATAGCGTGTGCCGACGCCAATCACCAGATCGGCATCTTTGGCCAGGGTATTGGCGGCCAGACAGCCGGTTTCACCAATGCCGCCGACGTTGAACGGATGGCTGGACACTACCGCGCCCTTGCCGGCCTGCGTTTCAGCAAACGGGATATGGAAACGTTCGGCAAACTGTTGCAGTGCCTGCCCAGCCTGAGAATATTTAACTCCGCCACCGCAGATCAGCAGCGGTTTGCGCTTGCCCGTCAGCATCGCCAGCGCGTCCGCCAGCATACCCGGCGTCGCGGGGCGACGCTCCAGCCGATGAACGCGTTTCTGGAAGAAATAATCCGGGTAGTCGTAGGCCTCGCCCTGTACGTCCTGAGGCAGACACAGCGTCACCGCACCGGTTTCCGCCGGATCGGTCAGCACGCGCATCGCGCTGATACAGGCGCTCATCAGCTGCTCTGGCCGCACGATGCGATCCCAGTATTTGCTCACCGCGCGGAAGGCGTCGTTAGTGCTGATACTGAGATCGTAGGATTGTTCTATCTGTTGCAGCACCGGATCCGGCTGGCGTGAGGCGTAAACGTCGCCCGGCAACAGCAATAAGGGAATACGGTTGGCGGTGGCGGTGGCTGCAGCGGTGATCATATTGGCGGCACCGGGCCCGACGGAGGAGGTGCAGGCATAGATTTGCTGACGCATTTTCTGCTTGGCGAAGCCGGTAGCGGCGTGGGCCATCCCCTGTTCATTACGCCCCTGATGAACAATCAGGCTGCCGCAATCCTGCTCCAGCGCCTGCCCCAGCCCCAGCACGTTGCCGTGGCCGAAAATGGCGAATATGCCCTTGACGAACTTGGTTTCGACACCGTCCACCAGCAAATACTGGTTGTCGAGGAATCTGACAAGCGCCTGCGCCATGGTCAATCTGATCTTACTCATGTTTCCCCCTTGTTGGCGGCGCGTCTTTAACCCGCCGGTTAATACTGTCGACAACCTGAAACGTGAAGCGATTATAAACAAATATATTTTCCATAAAATCACATTCCAGAAGAAACATTTCATTTTGCGATAAAGATCGCATTCTCATGAAAACACCGTTTCATCACGCCGGGTCAAACCAGGGCGTAGCCCGCGCCTGTAGCGGTATTATCACCGGGCGGTGTCTCTGCCGTCGCTCCCCCTGCCGTTGCCCCTACCGGTGACGCGGTGATTTTAAATGCATCACATTTTTGGGGTGTTAATTTCATTCTGCCTTGAATTTGAAATTTTTATTCCTCATACTGCCAATCATGCTTCCTGCGTATCTCCGCTTGCCGGGTGGCAGTCGGGTTTTGCTTAAACAGAAGGAAACGGGTATGGCTTCACAACAAAAACAGCTTGATGTCATCTGCCTCGGCCGCATCGCCGTCGATTTCTATGCACAACAAATCGGCGCTCGCCTCGAAGATGCCAGCTCATTCGCAAAATATCTGGGCGGATCGTCAGGCAACGTCGCTTACGGCACGGCGATCCAGGGCCTGAAATCCGGCATGCTGGCGCGTGTGGGTGACGAGCATATGGGGCGCTTCCTGCGTGAGGAGTTGCAGCGTGTGGGCGCAGATACCCGCAGCCTGATCACCGACAAACACCGGCTGACCGGCCTGGTGATCCTGGGGATTAAGGATCAGGAAACCTTCCCGCTGATTTTCTACCGTGACAACTGTGCCGATATGGCGCTGACCCCTGAGGATATCGATGAATCCTACATCGCCTCATCGCGCGCGCTGGCGATTACCGGCACCCATCTGTCGCACCCGAATACCCGTGCCGCAGTGCTGACGGCGTTGGAATATGCGCATAAGCATGGGCTGCGCACCGCGCTGGATATCGATTATCGCCCGGTGCTGTGGGGGCTGACGTCGCTCGGCGACGGTGAAACACGTTTCGTCGAGTCGGCGCAGGTCACCCGTGAACTGCAGGAGGTACTGCATCATTTTGATCTGATCGTCGGTACCGAAGAGGAATTCCACATCGCCGGCGGCAGTACCGATACCCTGACCGCACTGGCCAACGTACGCAAGGTCAGCCAGGCGACGCTGGTGTGCAAACGCGGTGCGCAGGGCTGCTCGGTGTTTGAAGGTGCCATCCCCGCCGATTGGCAGCAGGTGAAGCTGCATTCTGGCGTGCGGGTGGAAGTGCTTAACGTGTTGGGCGCCGGCGATGCCTTTATGTCCGGCCTGCTGCGCGGCTATTTAAATGACGAAGGCTGGGATCAGGCCTGCCGTTATGCCAACGCCTGCGGTGCGCTGGTGGTTTCCCGCCACGGCTGCGCGCCGGCGATGCCGACCCGGCAAGAGCTGGATGATTATCTGGCACGCGAACAGCAGGTGAAACGGCCGGATCGGGACGCACGGCTTAACCATCTGCACCGCGTCACCACCCGTAAACGGCAATGGTCGGAGCTGTGCGTATTTGCCTTCGACCATCGCAAGCAGCTGGCAGATATGGCGCGCGAGGCCGGCGTTGGTGAAGAACGCATTCCGCAATTGAAGTCCCTGCTGCTGACCGCCGCCAGGCAGGCGGCAGCAGAAGCCGGACTGGACGGCAACAGCGGCATTCTGGCGGACACCACCTACGGCCAGGCGGCCTTGAATGAAATTACCGGTCAGGGCTGGTGGATAGGTCGCCCGA
Source organism: Serratia sp. Sp408 (assembly GCF_057180665.1). NCBI lineage: Bacteria > Pseudomonadati > Pseudomonadota > Gammaproteobacteria > Enterobacterales > Yersiniaceae > Serratia > Serratia sp. Sp408. The sequence continues at coordinate 78,499 of NZ_JBXUFT010000007.1, read as the reverse complement.
TCGAACAACCGAGTTCACGACCGCTACGTTTGGAACACGGCAATATCGGCTCGCAGCTGATTGATTGGCCACAGGAGCACGTCGTTAAATGTCTGGTGTTCTATCATCCTCACGATGCCGAGGCGCTGCGTCGGCAGCAGGATGAGCTGATCGACGACGTCTACCGCGGCTGCTGTAAGTCGGGCCACGAGTTGCTGTTGGAGGTGATTCTGCCGGAAGACAATGCGGATAAGGACGAACGGTATTATCTCGACATTATTGCTCACTTCTATCAGATGGGCATTCAGCCGGACTGGTGGAAACTGCCGCCGCTCAGCGCGGAAAACTGGCAGAAGGTCGGCGCGTTGATTGAGGCCAACGATCCCTACTGTCGCGGTGCGGTGATCCTGGGGCTGGATTCACCAGAAGAAACGCTCAAAGCCGGCTTTGCCGCCGCTGCCGATGCCCGTTGGGTCAAAGGCTTCGCCGTCGGGCGCACCATCTTTGGCCAGCCGTCACGCCGTTGGTTGCAGGGTGAACTAGATGATTCTGCTTTGATCGCGCAGGTGAAACAGAAATATCTCACGCTGATCGGTTTCTGGCGTTTATATCGTCCGCAGCCAGACAGCGCTCACGGCAGCCGTTGATCGCTGCTCGGTAACGCAGAAACTTCCCCTTAAAGTGATTTTCGCGACTTTAAGGGGATTTTTTTGCCCATTTTCTGTGAACTAACGCAACTTGCGATGAAATAAATCGCTTTTTGAGGAAATGAAATTTCCGCTCCGTCTGTTAGAATGACGAGTCAACAATTCAGGCGTCAGAACCGCTGCGCCTCAGCCAATACTGCGAGCCGAATGGATGAATAACCCAACTCAACTTTCGCTGTTACAAGACGAAATTCGTCACCGCTATGAGACGCTCAGCAAACGTTTGAAGCAGGTCGCGCGTTATATTCTGGATAACAGTAACAGCATTGCTTTCGATACCGTCGCTTCCATCGCCGCACAGGCCAGCGTGCCGCCGTCGACCCTGATCCGCTTTGCCAATGCGTTCGGCTTCAGCGGCTTTAACGAAATGAAACAGGTTTTCCGTCAGCATCTGATGGAAGAAACCGTCAACTATACCGAACGGGCCCGCCTGTTCCGCCAAACCTCGACCGACGATAACGTCGCACCGGAAAAACCGGCCGAAATCCTCAACGTATTCACCATGGTGAACGCGCAGGCGTTGCAGCAGCTGGCGATGCAGATTAGCGCAGAGCAGTTGGACAAAGCGGTCGAGTTGCTCAACAACGCCGAAAATATCTATGTGATTGGCCTGCGACGTTCATTCAGCGTCGCCTCATACCTGACCTATGCGCTACGCCATCTGGAGCGCCGCGCATTTTTGATCGATGGCCTGGGCGGTATGTTCACCGAACAGCTGAGCATGGTGAAGCCGAAAGATGTGGTGATCGCCATCAGCTATTCGCCGTATGCCAAGGAGGCGCTGGAACTGGTGGAGTTGGGCGCCAAGCAGGGCGCGCAGCAGATTGCCATCACCGACAGTCAGGTGAGCCCACTGGCCGCCTTCAGCGACGTATGCTTTGTGGTGCGTGAAGCGCAGGTGGACGGCTTCCGTTCGCAGGTGGCGTCAATGTGTCTGGCGCAAACCCTGGCCGTTTCGCTGGCCTTGAACAACGCCAAAGAGGTCTAAAAGCAAAAGGGCGAATAGCAGATTCGCCCTTTTGTCCTCGATCGGCACGATCCTATGCCTTGGGATAATCGTCGCTGTTGATCCAGGCGTGATCCTGCTCCCAGGTGAACTTCCACAGGCGCACCGGCCCGGCCATCACGTTGAGGTAATAGTTGTCGTAGCCGGCCATGGTCGCCACCGGGTGATAACCGCGCGGCACTTTCACCACGTCACGGTTGTACACCGGCATACATTCGTCCAACGATCGATCGTCGGTGTAGACCCGTTGCAGGCAAAAACCCTGTTCCGGCTGGATGCGATGATAATAGGTTTCTTCCAGATAGGTTTCGTCGGCCGAATCCTCCTGGTCATGCTTGTGACTGGGATAAGAGCTGGTATTGCCCTCATCGGTATAGACTTCCACTACCAGCAGGCTATCCGCCGGTTCGCTATCCGGCAAAATGTTGTGCACCAGCCGCTGGTTGCGACCTTTGCCACGGCGTTCCACCCCCACCTCCGCCGGCGTGATCAAGCGCGAAGGCAGATGCCCGTGCCCCGGCGCGCTACACACCGCCAGTTCGAGATCGCTTTCCGCCCGCACCTGTACGCGATCATGATGTGGCACATAGACGGCATACGGCGGCGTGCGTTCGAACGGGCTCATGCGTTTACCGATATGCGGGTACTCCGCGCGCTGCGTTGCCACTGAAGCGATGCCGGCCACCAACACCAGGCACAACTCCTTGTCCGCGCTTTCCAGTTGCAGCGTTTGCCCGGCCTCAAGGCGGTAAACATCAAAGCCGACGAAGCGCCAACCGGCGTTTTCCGGCGTGACATGCTGGACTCGGCCTTCGGCGTTCGGTTGCTGATATTTAGCGAGTAATGAAGACATGCAATCCTCCGATAAGCCCCAGCGTCATTCAGCTTGCCGGCCATTGCCTGTCTGGCGGCTGCCGTTGCCCGACGTTGCACAGGCTTATGCGACCACTGCCTTGACGCCGTTTGCATGCGCTGGGTGATGAATGTAACAGCGGCCGCGACCCCACTGGAGTAACGGCCACTGGCGACTGCCCGACGCAAATCAGCCGAGCGTCGGCATGCTGTATTCAGATACCGTTTGCTGACCGGAAGGCCAACGCGCGGTGGTGGTTTTCATCCGCGTATAGAAACGCACACCGTCGGTGCCGTGCACATTCAGCGCACCAAACACCGAACGCTTCCAGCCGCCAAAGCTGTGGAAAGCCATCGGTACCGGCACCGGTACGTTGACCCCCACCATACCGGCCTGCACTTCATGCACAAACTGGCGTGCATAGTGACCATTGCTGGTAAAGATGGCGCTGCCGTTGCCAAACTCGTGGCCATTGACCGTGTCGATTGCCGTCTGGTAATCGGCGACGCGGACAATGCCCAATACCGGCCCGAAGATCTCTTCACGGTATATGCGCATGCTTGGCGTCACATGGTCAAACAGGGTGCCGCCAACATAATAGCCTTGCGGATGCCCTTCCACCTGATAGTTGCGACCGTCGGTTACCAGCGTAGCACCTTCTTCCACGCCCAGGCTGATGTAGCCCAGCACTTTTTTCTGGTGCGCCGAGGACACCAGCGGGCCCATTTCGTTTTCTTCGCCACCGTGCTGCAGGCCAGGCCCGACGCGCAACTGGGCAATCAGCGGCTTCAGTTTGGCGATCAGCTTATCGGCGGTATCGTCACCGACCACGACGGCGATCGGCAATGCCATGCAACGTTCGCCGGCCGAACCGAAGGCTCCGCCCATCAAGGCATTAACCGTCGCATCCAGATCGGCGTCCGGCATGATGATTGCCTGATTCTTGGCGGCGCCGAACGCCTGCACCCGCTTGCCGTGCGCGCTGGCGGTGGTGTAGATATGTTCCGCCACGGTAGAGGAACCCACGAAGCTGACCGCCTGAATACGTGGATCGGTGCACAACTGCGCGGCATTTTCATTGGCGCAGTGCACCACGTTGAACACGCCGTCCGGCAGGCCGGCTTCTTTCAGCAGTTCAGCCAGGCGCACGGAGGCGGAAGGCACCAATGCTGGTGGCTTCAGTACAAAGGTATTGCCGCAGGCGATGGCAATCGGGAACATCCACATCGGCACCATCGCCGGGAAGTTGAACGGGGTAATACCCGCAACCACACCCAGAGGCTGCATCAGAGAAAAACTGTCGACGCCGGTGCCGACGTCGGCGGAATACTCGCCTTTAATCAGATGCGGAATACCGCAGGCAAACTCCACCACTTCCATGCCGCGCGTCAGTTCGCCCAGCGCGTCAGAATAAACCTTGCCGTGTTCGCTGACGATCAGCGCCGCCAGCTCTTCACGATGCTGTTCCAGCAACGCCTTGAAGTTGAACATAACCCGTGCGCGGCGCAGCGGCGTGGTGCGTGACCAATCGGCAAACGCCTGATGGGCAACGTCAATCGCCTGCTTCACTTCGGCTGCGGTGCTCTGCGTGACAAGACGCTCAACCTGGCCCGTTGCCGGATTATGCACTTCAACGGTCTGGTTGCTGCTACTCAGGCAAACCTGCCCGCCAATAAAATTACCCACGGTTTTCATGTTTCACCCTCATTTCAAGTGCCGCTGACGCCAGGAAGTCTAGGCAGAATCCTGACCGGATGATGCAAACTCTATTTCATTGAAAAAAAAGTTTCAAATAAATTATTTTAGAAAATTTGTTTTTAGTGCGGGCGATCGCACTTTTCTGCCACAGCCTACCGAGCGCATTACATCGCACGATTGCTGCCGATGCCCTTGAAAACCACGGAATGTAACGATGATTAATCACTTTTATTCAGCATAAACCCTCCAAATCCTGCCACTACTCTGCATCCTGCATCGCAGGAAAATCCGGTCATTAGTGCCGTTTCCGTTGATTTTTTTGAACTGGATCTAAAAATCAATATTTCATTATTCCATAGTTATGAAATAAATGTTCTTCTCCGTGACAGGATTCCAAGAATAGACACCGCCTTGTTGACAGGCACGGCTCACCTTGCTGCCCCCTCTCTCCATAGCGTCAGCCGCGGGCAGAAAAATGGATTAAAATCGGAGCGTTATATGTCACATCAGCGAAAGCACAATACAGGATACGTACTGCGGATCTGCGGTATTGCCGCCCTCGGCGGTATTCTGTTTGGGTATGATACCGCCGTGATTTCCGGCGCCATTGAAGCGTTGAAAAGCTATTTCGATCTCAGTCCGGCGCAAACCGGCTGGGCCGTTTCCAATGTGGTGCTCGGCTGCGTGCTCGGCGCGTTTGCCGCCGGGCCGCTGGCCGGTCGCTATGGCCGTAAAAAAGCACTGATTCTGGCCGCCGTGCTGTTCACCATTTCCGCCGTCGGCGCGGCGCTGGCGGCCAGCTTTACCGAATTTATCATTTATCGCATGATCGGTGGGTTGGCGGTGGGCATCGCGGCCACCGTGTCACCGATGTACATGTCTGAAGTCTCCCCAAAAGACATGCGCGGCCGTGCCCTCAGCATGCAGCAATTCGCCATTGTCTTCGGCCAGATCCTGATCTTTTACGTTAACTTCAAAATCGCCAGTTACGCGTCGGAAGCCTGGCTGGTTGAAATGGGCTGGCGCTGGATGCTCGGCTCGGAAGTGATCCCCTGCCTGCTGTTTTGCCTGCTGGTGTTTATCATTCCTGAATCACCGCGCTGGAACGTGATGGTCGGGCGGGAAGATCAGGCACTGGCAATGCTGACCCGCGTATCCAATGAAAGTCATGCGCGCAGCGTATTGCAGGAGATCAAGGACTCGCTGCAAGAAGATTTGAAAAGCGCCAAGCAAAAGCTCGATTACCACGACAAACGGGTGCGTTTCATTCTGTTTGTCGGCTGCATGATCGCCATGCTGCAGCAGGTGACCGGCGTCAACGTGATGATGTATTACGCGCCGGTGGTGCTGAAAACCGTGACCAGCAGCGCGCAGGAAGCGTTGTTCCAGACCATCTGGATCGGCGTGCTGCAACTGGTTGGCTCGGTGATCGGTGCCATGCTGATGGACCGCATCGGCCGACTGCCACTGATGCGCTACGGTACGCTGGGCACCATCGCCGGCCTGTTGATTACCTCTTACGCCCTGTATAGCGAAACCACCGGTTATCTCGCGCTGTTTGGCATGCTGTTCTTCATGCTGTTCTATGCCCTTTCCTGGGGCGTCGGCTGCTGGGTGCTGATCTCCGAAATTTTCCCGAACCGCATGCGTTCACAAGGGATGAGTATCGCGGTCGGCAGTATGTGGGTTGCCAACTTTGCCGTTTCGCAAACCTTCCCGATGATTAACGATAATCCGTACCTGTTCTCGACCTTCCACGGCGCCTTCCCAATGTGGGTGTTCGCCGCCTGCTGCGTGTTCAGCTACTGGTTTATCTGCCGTTTCATCCCGGAAACCAAAGGGGTTTCACTGGAGAAAATGGAGGGCGTGGTGATGGCGAAACGTTATCGCCAGCCGATCGTCGATGGCAAACCTCTGCCATTGTCTAATGAAAAACCGTAACCGTGACCAATCCAATAGCTTATGTACTCGGGAGTAATGCTCATGACCATTGCGCTAGACCGTTTCTGTATTAACCGCAAGATCGCCCCCAACCTCGATTTGGAACGTTTTTTCCAACTGGTGAACAGATGCGGGCTTCACAACGTCGAGCTGCGTAACGATATGCCCAGCGGCAAAGTATGCGATAACCTGAGCGATACGCAGGTCAATGCATTGGCGGCCAAGTACGGTATCAACATCGTGACCATCAATGCCCTCGGCATGTTTAATCTGCTGGACGACAAAACCCAGTTGCTGGATCGTGCTGAAGCACTGCTGGGTACGGCAAAGGCAATCCACAGCAAGGCGCTGGTGCTGTGCCCACACTGCAGCAGTGCCGACCAGCGCAACGACGCGCAAAAACAGTACGATACCCTGTCGGCATTAACGCTGCTGGCACCGTTATTGCAAAAATATGGCATTGAAGGATATGTGGAACCGCTCGGCTTCGGTATCAGCTCATTGCGTTCATCATTGCTGACCCAGGCGATCATCCGCGATTCCGGCGCACCGTATAAAATGGTGCTGGATACCTTCCATCATTATCTCAGCGACGTCGATCAGGCCGAATTCGACGGACAAATCCAGGTTGGGCAAATTGGCCTGGTGCATCTTTCCGGCGTGGAAGATCCTCGCGACAAAGGCACGCTGAGCGATGAGGAGCGCATTATGCTCAGCGCGCAAGACCGGCTGGAAAGCAAAAAACAGGTGCAGAATCTGGAACGCCTTGGCTACCAAGGTATTTACGCGTTTGAGCCATTCTCTTCCCAATTGAATTCCTGGACAGAAGCGGACATTGAGCGGGAAATTCGCCAAAGCATTGCACTGTTGCAACAACCCTAACCCTCTGAAAACGGCCTCGCTAGAGGCCATTTGGCGGTGGTGACAGAGTTGTCTGCTGGAACGAGATACTCGGGCCTAACGCACCTCGGGGCTCTTCGGCGGCTCACGCCGCTACGACCCCAACGGCACGCTTTCCCTAATATCCGACGTTGTCAGCCGTCTGAAAACGGTCTCTAGCGAGGCCGTTTGGCGGTGGTGACAGAGTTGTCTGCTGGAACGAGATACTCGGGCCTAACGCACCTCGGGGCCCTTCGGCGGCTCACGCCGCTACGACCCCAACGGCACGCTTTCCCTAATATCCGACGTTGTCAGCCGTCTGAAAACGGTTTCTAGCGAGGCCGTTTGGCGGTGGTGACAGAGTTATCTGCTGGAACGAGATACCCGGGCCTAACGCACCTCGGGGCCCTTCGGCGGCTCACGCCGCTACGACCCCAACGGCACGCTCTCCCTAATATCCGACGTTGTCAGCCGTCTGAAAACGGTCTCTAGCGAGGCCGTTTGGCGGTTATTTCAGGTTGCTGACTATCAGTTGGTGCCGCGGGTTATAAAACTTGCGGTACGCCAGGTAGCAGGCAAGGATGGTCGACAAACTGGCCGTCGACAACATCATAAACGTCACCATGATTTGATATTTGATGGCTTTGACCGGATCGATACCAGCAAAAATCAGGCCGGACATCATGCCTGGCAGACTTACCAGACCCACCGTTTTCGCCGAGTCGACCGTCGGGATCAACGAGGCACGAATACTGTCGCGGATAAGCTGCGCCGAGGCGAATTTCGGTGATGCGCCCAGGCTCAGCATTTCCTGAATCTTCTGCTGTTCACCTTTAAACCGCTGACCAAGATTGTTGTAACACAACCCCACAGCGACCATCGCGTTGCCGGCAATCATGCCGGAGATCGGAATCACCTGCATGGGGGTAAATTCAATCGAGCCAGTCAATACCAGCACCAGCAGCGTGAGCACCGCCCCGGTGGTGATGGCAATAAACGAGATCACAAACGCGTGCTCGATATATTTACTGCGTTTTTTGGCGTTATACGCCGCGTTAAAGCAGATAAACAGCACCATTAGCACCGTCAGCATGGCGTTATTGATATCGAAAATATACTTCAGTACGTAACCGACGATAATCAACTGCACCACCGCCCGGCAAATACTCCAGATGATGTCTTTTTCCAGTGCCAGTTTTTCTTTATGACTGATGAGAATCGCCACCAGCACCAATATCATCGACAGGCCCAGGGATTCATTGGTGATGTTATGCTGACTCATGTAATGACTCCGATTGCGGTGCGTGATGCGCCTGCAGTTCAATGACATCATCTGCATGGGCAATTTCGTCTCTATCGTGCGTTACCCACAGCACGGCCACGCCCTGCCCAGCCACCAGTTGATGTATCATCTCGTTGACGTTGCGCTTGTTACTTTCATCCAGCGCGCTGGTAATTTCGTCCAATAGCAGCACCTTGGGTGTGAACTGCAAATTGCGAATCAGCGAAACACGCTGCTTTTCGCCGCCGGACAGTTCATTGATGCTTTTCGACAACAGGTTCTCCGGCAGCATCAGACGCGCCAAATCCTGCTTCATTTTTTGCTCATCGGGTTTTTGCTGGCGAATTTGATAGGGCAGTGCCAGATTGTCATATACCGTACTGCCGAATAGCGATGGCGTTTGGAAACAGTACGAAACCTGTTTGCGGTACTCTTCCGGCTGTATGTCGTTAATATTTTTACCATCAAAAACGATCTCGCCGCGCGTAGGGCCGATCAACGAAGAAACAATTTTCAATAATGTGCTTTTGCCGCAGCCTGAAGGCCCGGTGATCAATTTAAATTCCCCGACATTCAGGCTGAACGATACCGAGTCCAGAATAATCGCCTCATCTATTTGATAATTGATCTCATTTACTCTCAGCAAATTACCGCCACGCATTACAACTCCGGTTATGGCTGGAAACTGGCCGCCAGTATATGACCGAATAAATGTGACTGGCAAATAGCCGGCGGCAGAGACAAAAAAACCCCGGCGATTAAGCCAGGGTCAGATTGTTGCCGGTTACTTTCCCGGCCGTCATAATTGTGGCGTAAGCGTTCATCGAACACTCCAACGTTACGCGGCCTAAGCACGACCATGGCACAACAGAAAAAAGTACGGCGAAAGAAAATGGGGCAATACGCTTTGCTGTTGGTCATCGACATTCGGGCTGGCGCCGAAAGATAAAGCAGAGGGTCAGACGGGGAGAGATTAATCCCGGCGTAAAACCGGGATTAACAAAGCGGGTGACGGTATCTTGACTGCTCCGGCTGACGCCATCTTCGCTATTGCAAGAACTCAGACCCGACTTTATATCTTACAGAACAACCACGTTGCCTGCAGATGGGCCTTTCTGACCATTTTCGATGGTGAATTCGACCTTTTGGCCTTCATCCAGCGTTTTGAAATCGTTGCTCTGGATAGCAGAGAAATGCACGAATACATCTTTGCTGCCGTCCGCAGGAGAAATGAAACCAAAACCTTTACCAGCGTCAAACCATTTTACTAAACCAGTCATTTTATTAGACATAGAAATTTCCTTCATTATTTATTGGCCGCCATAAGGCGATAGGGGCTTGTTTTCGGCGTTAACTTATGGGGGCACTAAATAAGAGAATTCACGGGAAAAGAAGTATCTGGAAGGATATCGCTAATACTGAGAACTGCTTTACTAAAACTGCTTTCATAAGGTCTGTACCACAAACCGGTGACGCTATTTACACATAGCCATGAGTTATTAGCAAACCTTTTTTATAATTATTTTAAATAAACCAGGGTTATTAGCAGCTTGGCTGCCGGCAAAATCGTCCTATAGCCAGTAACGCCACACTTCCATTACCGGCCACTCACTCGGCACCCGCTAGAAGCGGTATTACCGGGATGATTAGCCGCTTCAAGGCGAGAGCGCCGACGCTCATTACGAACCAGAACGTAACCATGGCGTGATGGTCACACCGGTCAGCAACCCCTCCGGGCTCAGCAAACGCGTCACCGTCTGACCCCAGGGCTCTTCACGCTGCGGGACCAGCAACTGATAACCGCGATCGCGCAGGATACGGGTTGCCGCAGCAATATCCTCAACTTCAAATTCGATCCAGCCTTGAGGCACCGGAACATCATCAGGCCATTGCGCACTGCCAAAACAGGAGTATGCCGCCTGGGATAGCGGCCACAGTGCAAAATGCTTAACGCCGCCGAGCACGTCGGCCTCTGTCAACAAATAATCGCTATTGCCATCCATAGACTTCAGCGGCAGTCCCAACGTTTCGAGATAGAATGTCTTGCTGGTTGGCGTATCTCGGGTTATCGGGCCAAACCCCGCGACAAACAGGACATTGATACCGCTTAATTCTGCTGCCATCGTTTACTCCTGTTAACCGGGTTTCATCGCTTAAGCGAACGCCTTAAGCACACAACGCCCGCAATAGGGTTTACTCAGCGCGCCAACCGCCTGTCAGCCGCGCGGCGCCGCCGCCAAGGCCTGTGCACAGGCCCAGGCAGAACTCCAGGCCCATTGGAAATTATAGCCGCCCAGCCAGCCAGTGACGTCCACCACTTCGCCAATAAAATAAAGGCCGGGCACACGACTGGCCTCCATGGTTTTGGAAGACAGCTCGCGAGTGTCTACGCCGCCCAGCGTCACTTCTGCGGTGCGATAGCCTTCGGTGCCATTTGGCTGCACGCGCCAATTTTGCAGGCTGTCCACCAGCGCCGCCTGCTGCGCAGGGGTAAGCTGCTTCAGCGTGGCTTCCGGTAATTGACCCAGCGTCTGCAGGCATTCGACCAACCGTTTCGGCAGATGCAACGCCAGCGTATTCTTCAGGCTCTGATTGGGGTGAGCCTGACGCTGTTGGTCAAGAAATCCCGCCAGATCTAGCTCAGGAAGTAAGTTAATACTCACAAACTCACCAGGTTGCCAGTAGCTGGAAATTTGCAGCACCGCCGGACCGGACAACCCGCGGTGGGTAAACAGAATTGCTTCGCGGAACAGGGTGCCGTTTTCGGCGGTGACGGTGGCCGGCACCGAAACCCCGGACAGCGTCTGTGAATGCTCCAGCAACGGTTTATGCAGGGTGAATGGCACCAATGCGGCGCGGGTCGGCAACACCTGCAAACCAAACTGTTGCGCCAGCTTGTAACCAAACGGCGAGGCGCCAAGCCCCGGCATCGACAGTCCACCGCTGGCCACCACAAGTGAGCGAGTGCTTACAACCTCACCATTCAGCGTCAGTTCGAAGCCACCGTCGGTTTTTTCGACGCTCAGCACCTCGCTGCGCAATCGGGTAGTCACCTGGCCCAGCGCACATTCCTGTACCAGCATCTCCACTACCTGCTGCGCCGAATCGTCGCAGAACAGCTGGCCAAGAGTTTTCTCATGATAGGCGATGCCATAGCGGTTGATCAGGTCGATAAAGTCCCACTGGGTATAACGCGCCAGCGCGGATTTGCAAAAATGCGGGTTATTGGACAGGTACGCTGCCGGTTCGGCGTACATATTGGTGAAGTTGCAGCGGCCTCCCCCCGACATCAGGATCTTGCGGCCCGGTTTTTTGCCGTTATCGAGCAGCAGCACCCGGCAGCCGAGTTGCCCTGCCTGCGCAGCACAAAACATGCCCGCCGCACCGGCACCGATTACTACGACATCAAACTGTTCCACCTTCGCCTCACTTGGATAAAATCACAATCACCGCAAAAGCGCGCCATTTTACGCGATTTCGCCGCCGGTCTCCGCTTATTTGCGACGGGCGATTGTAAAGGCTTGTGGCCGCCGGCACCATAGTAAGGAAATGTGATCATCGGTAAATTGGTGTAACACGCTGATATTTATTTAGTTTACACCATCAATATCGGCGTGCTGTCATCAGGAAATCAAAAAAACGTCATATTTTCCTTTTCCCCAACACCGGTTGTCGCAGATAATGCGCGGCGTTCATGTCCACAAACCTGGCGTAACGCTTATGCTGCATTTGTTCGCTGGCCTGGATTTCAATACCGGCCTGATGTTGATACTCGCATTGCTGTTCGTACTGATTTATGAAGCCATCAACGGCTTCCACGATACGGCCAATGCGGTTGCTACTGTAATCTATACCCGCGCCATGCGCTCGCAACTTGCGGTCGTGATGGCAGGCGTATTTAACTTCCTTGGCGTGATACTCGGTGGTTTGAGTGTTGCCTACGCCATTGTCCACCTGCTGCCAACCGATCTGCTGCTGAACGTCAGTTCCGCACATGGTTTAGCCATGGTCTTTTCCATGCTGCTGGCGGCGATTATCTGGAACCTCGGCACCTGGTATTTTGGTCTGCCGGCCTCCAGTTCCCACACGTTGATTGGCGCCATTATCGGTGTCGGCCTGACCAACGCCCTGATGACCAACACCTCGGTGGTGGATGCGCTCAATGTGCCGAAAATGATCAGCATTTTCCTGTCATTGATCTTCTCCCCGCTGGTCGGGATGATGGTGGCCGGGCTGATGGTCTTTGTGCTGCGTCGCTACTGGAGCGGCACCAAAAAACGCCAGCGTATTCACATGACGCCAGCGGAGCGTGAAAAGGTCGACGGTAAACGCAAGCCGCCGTTCTGGACGCGCATCGCGTTGATCCTGTCCGCCGTCGGCGTCAGTTTCTCGCACGGCGCCAACGACGGTCAGAAAGGCATCGGCCTGATTATGCTGGTACTGATCGGCGTCGCCCCGGCCGGCTTTGTGCTCAATATGAATGCAACCGGTTATGACATCACCCGTACGCGTGATGCCGTAAACCACCTGCAACAATATTATTTGCAGCACAGCGATTCACTGTCGCACGTGGTCGCCATGACACCGCTGGTGCCAACGCCGGAAGAGTCCGTTTCCGCCAATGAGCCGCCACAGTTCCATTGTGACAGCTCGCGCGCCATGCCGGCTATCCAGTTGGCTTCCGGGTTACTGAACGGTCTGCAAAGCTATGACCAGCTATCGGTCGAACAACGCAGCCATCTGCGTCGCTTGCTGATGTGCGTCACCGATACGGCCGATCGCGTCGCCAAGCTGCCAGAAACGCCTGCCGAAGATAAACGCTTCCTGAGTAACCTGCGTCAGGATCTGCTGCAAACCGTCGAGTATGCGCCGATCTGGATTATCGTTGCGGTAGCGCTGGCGCTGTCTCTCGGTACCATGGTTGGCTGGAAGCGCGTTGCCACCACTATCGGTGAGAAAATTGGCAAGAAAGGCATGACCTATGCCCAGGGCGTTTCTGCTCAGATGACTGCAGCGCTGTCGATTGGCGTTGCCAGCTACACCGGTATGCCGGTCTCCACCACGCACGTGCTGTCCTCGGCGGTTGCCGGCACGATGATCGTCGATGGCGGTGGCGTACAGAGTAAAACCGTGAAGAATATCCTGCTGGCCTGGGTATTAACCCTGCCGGTGGCGATTGTCCTGTCGGGCTCGCTGTACTGGTTGGCGTTGAAGCTGATTTAAATCGGCAAGTGACGAGAAGGCGGCCCTGGTGGCCGCCTTTTTTATGCCGTCAGTACCAGATAGCCATCGCCACCAGGCTGATGACCACCAGCCCACACAGCGCAGAAGTCAGCATGAACTGGCCTCGAACCCGCTCGCAACGGCGAATGAACTCTGGATCGTGGTGATCGGTATAGCGCTGAGCATAGATATAGCGCACCAGCCGTAGCTGCTTGCTGGGCTGGCCGTGGGCAGTAAAGAACCCGCCACCGTCAACGTATTGGTACAGCAAAGGATCGCAACCGCGCAACACCACCAGCAGCGCACGCAAAGAAGAGTAATACCGCACCATGTTTACCACACATACCACACACAAAGCCCAAAATAGCGCGACGGTACTGATCATGATTCCTCCTCAAGGCGTTGTGATCCACGGCAACCCACCGGGCCAACTGCCCTACTTCGCATCCAATACTCAGCCGGAGCCTGCTGCTCCTGTCCGCTTTACAACCCCACACAGGCCGCGATACCCGTAACTACTGGCGACGGGGCATCGATACGCAAATGCATATTGAACGCCGTCCGGCTCAAGGAAAAAGGGTGAGGCCTTATCATCATTGTAGAATAATCAAACGCAAACTGGCCCCGGTAAGCGAGAAAATTTACCCCAGTGCGTAAATCGGCCACAGGCCTGTGCCGCCGCGCGACACGGCATTACCCCGCTTTTCAACTATACTCACAGCAACAATGCTTATATTTCAAACGGTCAAATACAAATTAACCGCATAAAGAATAGGATTTTTTACGCTTCGGGTGTAAAACTGAAAGGGTAAACATGGCAAAACTTATTGATACGTTGCGGTGTGATCGGCCCAACATATCACCGCATTATCTGAATGATATTATGCAGGTAAACAAATGTGCCAGGCTGGTACGCTGATGCCTGCTAACCCTTTAATCGGCATTAAATGGAAGGAGTATTCTCATGGCTTACAAACACATTCTGATTGCGGTGGACCTGTCGCCGGAAAGCAAAGTCCTGGTGGAAAAAGCAGTATCAATGGCGCGACCGTACAATGCCAAAGTCTCCTTGATCCACGTTGATGTGAATTATTCGGATCTGTATACCGGCCTGATCGACGTTAACCTGGGCGACATGCAAAAACGCATTTCCGAAGAAACCCACCATGCGCTGACCGAACTGTCGCAAAACGCCGGCTACCCAATTACCGAAACCCTGAGCGGCAGCGGTGATTTGGCACAGGTATTGGTGGATGCCATCAAGAAATACGATATGGATCTGGTGCTGTGCGGCCACCATCAGGATTTCTGGAGCAAGCTGATGTCTTCCGCACGCCAGCTGATCAACACCGTGCACATCGATATGCTGATTGTACCGCTGCGCGACGAAGACGATGAGGAAGAAGAAGCTTAAAGTAAGCGCTTCCTAACATCGAATGCCTACGCCCGCGCCTGCGGGCGTTTTTTTTGCCCGTACCGTGCAGAATAGCGTGTTTAACACGCACCCCGCAGTGATATAGTCAAAAAAGACACAATATCTTCCCCCGTATTTTCAAACCGATAACCATAAAGGGGGCAACCACTATGCCACAGGAGTTCTCCATGGATCAGGCCGTATCTCTTGACGCTTTCCTCGCGACTTTACAGCAGCAAAATCCTTATCAACCCGAATACCTGCAAGCGGTGCGTGAAGTCTTCACCTCGCTTTGGCCGTTTATTGAGCAAAACCCGCGCTACCGCGAATATGCCCTGCTGGAACGGCTGGTCGAACCTGAGCGCACCATTCAATTCCGCGTCAGTTGGGTGAACGACGCCGGCCAGGTGCAGGTCAACCGCGCCTGGCGCGTACAGTTCAATTCCGCCATCGGACCGTATAAAGGCGGTATGCGTTTTCATCCATCGGTTAACCTGTCGATACTGAAGTTTCTCGGCTTCGAGCAAACCTTCAAGAACGCGTTGACCACGCTGCCAATGGGCGGTGGCAAAGGCGGTGCCGACTTCGACCCGAAAGGCAAAAGCCAAGGTGAAATCATGCGCTTCTGCCAGGCGCTGATGAGTGAACTGTATCGCCATCTTGGGCCGGATACCGACGTGCCAGCCGGTGATATCGGCGTTGGCGGGCGTGAAGTCGGTTTTATGGCCGGCATGATGAAGAAACTGTCCAACAATACCGCCTGCGTATTTACCGGCAAAGGTCTGTCCTTTGGCGGTAGCCTGATACGTCCGGAGGCCACCGGCTACGGCCTGGTGTATTTTACCCAGGCCATGCTGCAGCGCCACGGGCTCGGATTTGAAGGCATGCGCGTGGCGGTTTCCGGCGCTGGCAACGTGGCGCAGTTCGCCATTGAAAAAGCGCTGGCGATGGGCGCCCGCGTTGTCACCGCGTCCGATTCCGGTGGCACCGTGGTTGATGAAGCCGGTTTCACCAGCGAAAAGCTGGCGCACCTGGCCGAGATCAAAAACCAGCGTTACGGCCGTATAGAAGACTACGCCCGTGAGCGCGGCCTGATTTTCTTGTCAGGAGAGCAGCCGTGGAACCTGCCGGTGGATATCGCGCTGCCGTGTGCCACTCAAAATGAACTCGATCTGACCGCCGCTCGAACGCTGATTCAAAACGGCATCAAAGCCGTGGCCGAAGGTGCCAACATGCCAACCACCATTCAGGCCACCGATGCTTTCCTGGAGGCCGGCGTCCTGTTTGCGCCCGGCAAAGCGGCCAATGCCGGCGGGGTAGCCACCTCCGGGTTGGAAATGGCGCAAAATGCCGCGCGCATCGGCTGGAAGGCGGAGAAAGTTGATGTTCGTTTACAACATATCATGGCGGATATTCACCAGGCCTGCGTGGAACACGGCGGCAACAGCAAGCAGACGCACTACGTTCACGGTGCCAATATTGCCGGTTTCGTCAAGGTTGCGGACGCCATGCTGGCGCAAGGGGTACTGTAACCGCCACGGCGGGTGATCTGCCTCACAAAGCGGGTAAAACCTTTCATGCCGGCGTCAACGTCGGCATTTTTTTATTCTCGCCATCGCGAAAATGTTATTTATATGTATGTAAATTGATAATTATTTGGTTAATAACGGCTAACAAACTGTAGTAAAATTACCACGCCATATTTATTTAACTTATATTTAACATATTAAACCGCTAAATTTTACCTTAATCTGCACAGATCACATTTCTCCAACTTTGGCTACGCCCCCTCTTCCATTCCTTTGTAACCTGCAGCGGTGGAAAAACCGCCACCCCTACAGATAAGAAAAGGTACAGCTATGAAATTTAACCTCGCATTATTAAATGCATGTGTGGTTTCTGCGTGCATGTTATCAACACCGGGCTTTGCTGCTGAAAAATATGAAATCGCCGTGGTCGCCAAGGTCACCGGCATTCCGTGGTTCAACCGCATGGAAGTCGGCGTCAACGACGCGGCGAAAAAGCTCGACGTCAACGCCTATCAGACCGGTCCGTCAACGCCGGACCCCGCCGCGCAGGTCAAGGTGATTGAGGATCTGATCGCCAAAAACGTCAATGCCATTATCGTGGTGCCAAACGACGCCAAGGTGCTGGAGCCGGTGCTGAAGAAAGCGCGCGACAAAGGCATTGTGGTATTGACCCACGAATCGCCGGACCAGCAGATCGGTCAGTGGGATATCGAAACCATCGATAGCGAGATATATGCGCAGGCCAATATCGATGAGCTGGCCAAGGATATGGGCGGCAAAGGCGGCTACGCCATCTATGTCGGTTCGCTGACCGTGCCGTTGCATAATGCCTGGGCCGATTCCGCGGTTAAATATCAAAAAGAAAAATACCCTGACATGTTCGAAGTCACCCAGCGTCTGCCGGTGGCCGAAAGCATCGACAAGTCCTATTCCACCACGCTGGATCTGATGAAAACCTACCCGCAAATGAAGGGCATCATCGGCTTCGGTTCATTGGGGCCAATCGGCGCCGGGCAGGCAGTGGCCAAGAAACGCGCCAAGAACAAGATCTCGGTGGTGGGCATCGCCATGCCAGCGCAGGCAGCGCCTTACCTGATGCGCGGCGACATTAAAAAAGCGCTGCTGTGGGATCCGAAAGACGCCGGCTATGCGCTGGTGACGGTGGCCGATCAATTGCTGCAAGGCAAGGCGGTGACCAAAGATTTGTCGATCGAAGGGCTGGGTAAAGCCGACGTCGATATGGACAACAAAGTGATTCGGTTTAATAAAATTCTGGAAGTTACCAAAGATAACGCCAAGTCACTGGGCTTTTGATTTTTAATATTCGCCACACCGGGAATTTATAAACGTAACGGCGCAGTTCTCGACCGGCTGCGCCCACGGTTTATACCGTCGCAACATAGGTTATTGCCATGACATCCTCTACCGCATTTATCACGCTGGAAAATATCAGTAAAAAGTTCCCCGGCGTGCTGGCATTGGACCAAATAAGCCTGACGCTCAATAAAGGCGAGGTGCATTGCCTGGCCGGGCAAAATGGCTGTGGTAAAAGTACCATTATCAAAGTTATTTCTGGCGTCTATCAGCCGGAAAAAGGTGCCAACATCTCACTGGAAGGAAAATTATTCCACGCCCTGACGCCACAGCTGTCCGGCCATTATGGCATTCAGGTGATTTATCAGGATCTCTCGTTATTTCCCAATCTGACGGTGGCGGAAAACATCGCCATTCACCGCTACCTGCCCGGCGGCCATTTCTGGGTCAAACGCAACCGCATGCGTCAGATGGCGCTGGACGCCATGGCACGGGTTGGCGTCAGCATCGATCCAGACAAAAAGGTCGAGAAACTGTCGATTGCCGATCGCCAACTGGTGGCCATCTGCCGCGCCATCGCCGCCGAAGCCCGGCTGGTGATCATGGATGAACCCACCGCCTCGCTGACGCGTCAGGAGGTTGACGGTCTGCTGCGCGTGGTCAATGAGTTGAAAGCCGCCGACATCTGCGTGGTTTTTGTCAGCCACCGACTGGATGAAGTGATGGAAGTTGCCGATCGCATCAGCGTGATGCGTGACGGCAAGTTGGTCGGCACCTACCCGGCGAGCGAATTGGACAGCCACGAACTGGCGTTCCTGATGACCGGCCAACGCTTCCACTACAGTCATTTGCCCGCGCGGCCACCGGTGGAGAGCACCCCGCTGCTGGAGATCAACAACCTTAGCCGCCGCGATAAATACCGCAATATCAATCTGGCACTGCGTGGCGGCGAAATCGTGTCGATCGTCGGTCTGTTGGGGGCCGGCCGTAGCGAACTGTGCCTGAGCCTGTTCGGCATGACGCAACCGGACAGCGGTGAAATACGCGTTGACGGCCAGCCGGTACGCCTACACAACAACCGCGAAGCGGTGCGCCACGGCATTGCCTACGTCTCGGAAGATCGCCTGACGCAAGGGCTGATCATGGAGCAATCGATTTACGATAACACCATCGTCACGGTGTTCGACCAGCTGCATACTCCACTCGGCCTGCTGGATCACCAAAAGGCTCGCCATCTGGTGAACTCGCTGATTCGCGAACTGAATATCAAAGTGTCCGACAGCGCGCTGCCGGTAAAAACCCTGTCCGGCGGCAACGCTCAGCGCATCGCCATCGCCAAATGGGTGGCGACCCAACCCAAGATCCTGATCCTCGACTCGCCGACCGTCGGCGTCGATATCGCCAACAAGGAAGGGATCTACCAGATCGCCAAAGATCTGGCCGAACGCGGCATGGCAGTACTGATGATCTGCGATGAGATCCCGGAAGCTTATTACAACAGTCATCGGGTACTGGTGATGCGCAAAGGCGAACTGGTCGCCGAATTTTCGCCGCATCACTGCACCGAACAACAGATCGCCGAGGTGGTGAATGGATAAGTCGTTTCTCGCTCGCCTGGCCGGGCGGCATGAATTCTATCTTGGCCTGCTGGTGTTGGTATTGGCGCTGGGGCTGAGTATCGGCACCGATGAATTTCTGACGCTGGGCAACCTGACCGACGTCGCCACCAGCTACGCCATTCTCGGCATTCTGGCCTGCGGCCTGTTTGTGGTGCTGATTGCCGGCGGAATTGATATTTCATTCCCGGCGATCACCGCCATCGCCCAGTACGTGATGGCCAGTTGGATCATTACTCACGGCGGCAGCTTTCCGCTGGCGTTCGCCATGGCCATCGGCGTCGGCCTGCTGCTCGGGCTGATGAACGGTTTCCTGGTGTACTGGCTGAAGGTACCGGCGATTATCATTACCATCGCCACGCTGAATCTGTTCTACGGCCTGCTGGTGTATGCCACCAATGGCACCTGGCTGTACGGTTTTCCAGACTGGTTCATGGATGGCATCAACTGGTTCTCGTTTACCGCCGGCGACGGCTATGACTACGGCCTGACGCTGCCGCTGCTGTGCCTGCTGGCGGTGATTATCGTTACCGGCGTCCTGATGAACTTCACCCGCCTCGGCCGCCAGATTTTCGCCATGGGCGGCAACCGCGACGCCGCATCGCGCCTGGGGTTGAATCTGCTGCGGCTGCATTTTTATGTCTATGGCTATATGGGCATTCTGGCAGGCATCGCCGCGGTAGTGCAGGCGCAAATCACCCAATCGGTGGCGCCAAACTCGCTGCTCGGCTTTGAACTGACGGTGCTGGCGGCGGTGGTGCTTGGCGGTACCAGCATGACCGGCGGACGCGGTTCGCTCACCGGCACCCTGCTTGGCGTGGTATTGCTGGCCTTCCTGCAAAATGGCCTGACGTTGCTCAGCGTGTCCTCATACTGGCACACGGTATTCAGCGGGCTGATTATTCTGATCAGCATCAGTAGCACCGCCTGGAATGAAAAACGTAAGCTGGCCAAGGAGATATGACATGACGCAATTAACCCGCATGATCCCACGCGATCGGATCATCCGCCTGCAAAGCGCGATCATTATCATCGTCGCCCTGCTGTTCGCCGGATTACTGGGATCGCGTTTCTTCAGCGCCGGCAATTTCCAGTCGATCGCCTCACAGTTGCCGATCCTCGGCATGTTGGCACTCGGCATGGGTATCACCATGCTGACCGGCGGTATCAATCTGTCGATTATTGCCGGCGCCAACGCCTGCTCGCTGGTGATGGCAGCCATCATCGTCAGCCACCCGGACCAACCGTTGTTCCTCGGACTGGCGCTGCTGGCCGGGCTGGCCGTTGCCGTCGCCATCGGTATGCTGAACGGCGCGCTGGTTGCCTGGATTGGCGTTTCGCCGATCCTCGCCACGCTCGGCACCATGACGCTGATAACCGGTCTGAATATCCTGCTGTCCAACGGCGCAGTGATTTCCGGCTTCCCGGCAGCGATCCAGTATCTTGGCAACGGCAGCCTGTTCGGCATTCCACTGGCGCTGTTGCTGTTTCTGCTGGTGGCGGCGGGGCTGTGGATTCTGCTAGAGCACACCACGCTTGGCCGCAGCCTGTATCTGCTGGGCTCCAACCAGCAGGCGACGCAGTTCAGCGGCGTCAACACCGCCCGGGTGCAGATCGCGGTTTATATTCTGTCCGCCCTGCTCGGCTGGGGTGCGGCGCTGCTGATGATGGCAAAATTCAACTCGGCCAAGGCCGGCTATGGCGAATCCTACCTGCTGGTGACCATTCTGGCTTCGGTGCTCGGCGGCATCAATCCGGACGGCGGCTTTGGTCGTATTCTCGGTCTGGTGCTGGCGCTGATCGTGCTGCAAATGATCGAAAGCGGCCTCAACCTGCTCGGCGTCAGCAGTTATCTGACCATGGCGCTGTGGGGCGGCGTGCTGATCCTGTTTATCGCATTACAAAATCGAAAAGCCTAGGTTGTGCTGCGCACTGTTAACCGGTGCAATCTTATACGGAGAAAAATAATGGCGAGTTATTTTATTGGCGTAGACGTCGGAACCGGCAGTGCACGCGCAGGCGTTTTTGACCTGAACGGCCGGATGGTAAGCCAGGCCAGCCGCGAAATTGACATTTATCGGCCAAAGGCGGATTTTGTCGAGCAGTCTTCCGACAATATCTGGCAAGCGGTGTGCAACGCGGTGCGCGACGCCGTCAACCAGGCCGACATCAATCCGATTCAGGTGAAAGGACTCGGTTTTGACGCCACCTGTTCGCTGGTGGTGTTGGACAAGGAAGGCAAACCGCTGACCATCAGTCCGTCCGGCCGCAGCGAGCAAAACATCATCGTGTGGATGGATCACCGTGCCATTACCCAGGCCGAACGCATCAACGCCAGCAAACACCGGGTGCTGGACTTCGTTGGCGGCGTGATTTCCCCGGAAATGCAAACGCCGAAGATGTTGTGGCTCAAGCAGCATATGCCGACCACCTGGGCCAACGCCGGTTACCTGTTCGATCTGCCCGACTTCCTGACCTGGCGCGCGACCCAGGATGCGACCCGTTCGCTGTGTTCGACGGTCTGCAAATGGACCTATCTTGGTCACGAGCAACGCTGGGACAAGAGCTATTTCAAGCAGATCGGGCTGGAAGACCTGCTGGAGCACGACGCGGAAAAAATTGGCAGCGACGTCAAAATCATGGGTGAACCGCTCGGTCATGGCCTGACGCAACGTGCCGCCAGCGAAATGGGCCTGATGGCCGGCACCGCGGTCAGCGTGTCGATCATTGATGCCCACGCCGGCACGCTCGGCACCATTGGCGCCACCGGCGTTTCTGGCGAAGTGGCAGACTTCGATCGCCGCATCGCGTTAATTGGTGGTACCTCGACCGGCCATATGGCGATGTCACGCACCGCGCGCTTTATCGGCGGCGTGTGGGGGCCATATTACTCTGCCATTCTGCCGGAATACTGGCTGAACGAAGGCGGCCAGTCCGCCACCGGCGCGCTGATCGATCACGTGATTCAGTCGCACCCGTGCTATGCAGAACTGCTGTCGCAGGCCAAAGCGCATAACCAGACGATATATGAAGTGCTGAACGCCTTGCTACGCCGCATGGCGGGCGAACCGGAGAAAATCGCCTTCCTGACCCAGGACATTCATATGCTGCCGTACTTCCACGGCAACCGTTCGCCACGCGCCAACCCGACGCTGACCGGCACGCTGACCGGCCTGAAGCTGTCACGCACGCCGGAAGACATGGCGCTGCACTATTTGGCGACCATTCAGGCCATCGCGCTGGGCACCCGCCATATCATCGAAACCATGAATCAGAGCGGTTATAGCATTGATACCATCATGGCCAGCGGCGGTGGCACCAAGAACCCGATTTTCGTGCAGGAACATGCCAACGCCACCGGCTGCGCCATGCTGCTGCCGGAGGAAAGCGAAGCGATGCTGCTGGGCGGCGCCATGATGGCTACCGTGGCGGCCGGGGTGTTCGATACCCTGCCGGAAGCGATGAATGCCATGAGCCGCATCGGCAAAACCGTGACGCCGCAAACCAATGACATCAAGCGCTACTACGATCGTAAATACCGCGTGTTCCACCAGCTGTATCACGATCATATGAAATATCGCCAATTGATGCAGGAGGACGCATGAGCCAACAGGAGTGGCAACGCGCTAGCGAGGCCTGGCAACTGTACAGTCGCGAGCTGGCGCAGCTCGATCAGCGCATCGACGCCGCCGATTGGCAACGCCTGATGACGCTGTTAAGCGGCTGCCGGGGCAAAATTGCGGTAACCGGCGTTGGCACCTCCGGCATTGCGGCGCGTAAAATCGCCCATATGCTGGCCTGCGTCGAACAGCCGGCCATTTTTCTGGACGCGACCGATGCGGCGCATGGCGATCTGGGGTTTTTACGTGCCGACGATCTGCTGATCATGATCTCGCGCGGCGGCAATTCCGAGGAGCTGACGCGCCTGCTGCCGACGCTGGCCGCCAAAGGTGTGACGCTGATCAGCGTCACGGAAAACCCGGACTCCGCCATCGCTCGCGCCGCGCAGCTGGTGATCGCCACCGGGGTGAAAAATGAGGTAGATCCGCTGAATATGCTGGCAACCACCTCGATCGTGCTGGTACTGGCGATTTTCGACGCCGCCTGCGCCTGTCTGATGGTGCGAAGCGGCTACGATAAGGACCGGCTGCTGGCGGTACATCCGGGCGGCAACGTCGGCAAAAGCCTGCGCGAAGAGCATTAACGCTGCCATAAGGCCCGGCACGCCGGGCCCATAGTCCATCAGGCTTTATTGATCGCCGCGATAATCACCAGCCGATCGTTCAACTGCCGCTTCAACTGCGGATCGTCGGTGCCGGCAATTTGCTGTTTTAGCATCGCTTCCTGCTGACGGCGCGCCTGCGGATCGCTGAACAGCAATCCTTTTACGTTAATCGACGCCACGTTGCTGTAACGTCCATCCGCCGTGGTCGGCACGCTGATTTTACCGTCATTCAGCAGTTTTTCGACGATGTGACGTTCACGGTCATAGCCCGTCAGCCCAACCAGTTGCCAGCGCTGCTGCGTACTTCCCTGGTATTGCCCTTGCTTGACCTCGGTCAGATAACGCAGGGTCAGATTACGTATGGTGCCGGCCTCTTCGCCGTACTGCGCCTTGCTGTCGGACAATACCGGAAACTGCATCCCCTCCAGCGCGCCGCCCTGCTGCGTCAGGTGTCCCATGCGGTAACTGTTCATCCCCAGGCGTATCGGCATCTCGTCGGTGACCGGCGTGCCGTCGTTCATTTTCAGCTCGATAATGCGCTGCCCCACCGGCTGGCGCAGATCGATTTTATAGGTGACGCCGTCGAAGAAATCATTGGTGGAGTATTTGGAGGCGCGCCGCTGCGGGTTGAAGCTGTATGTCACGTCGCCGTCGTGCAGTTGATTGAAATAGCCTGCCGACCATTCCATATACTTTTTCAGTTCCTTGCCGCTGAGCTGATAGACGGTAATTTCACCACCGGCGTACTGATAATTAAAGGCAATGTCCTTGGCGGTGATGGTACCGACGTTAAGCTTCGGCCGATCGTTGTCTATCTGCAACGCAATCACCTGCGCCTGTGGCGCGTAATAGCGGCTGGCCTGCTGATACAGCCGGCTGATGCCGGTATCCTGCACGTGAACCTGTGGAATACCCTTCACCGCATCCGGCGGCACCAGATCCTGGCCGGACAGTTGGGCAATCGGCCGGTTGGCATTGGCGCGCAGGATAGTGTGGTACGGCTGATAGATTTGCTCCAGCTTTTTGTCCGACGCAACGCCCTTGATCGGGTAGGTGTAGCTGTCTTTGTTGACCAGCAGGTATTTGCCGTTGTGCTGCTCAAATTGCAGATCGATGCGCGACAGCGCGCGGCCGTACTTATCCGGTTCGGTGACAATCACGCCATTAATCACTTCCTTATCCACCTTGACGTGCATATGGCCGGCAACGATCGCCGCCAGCTCCGGGTTGGCGCGCGCGATATCGCCCACGCCGGTGCCCGGCCGCTGATTCTCGTTGTCGATACCCATATGCGCCACCAGCACGATGGCGTCCACTTGTCCCTGAATCTGCTGAATGACCTGCCTGACCGCCTGCACCGGATCGGTGAAGTTCAATCCCTTCACCCGATCGGTGCCCTTGGCGAATTCGGCGGTCATCGGCGTATCCATGCCGATAATGCCGATCTTCACCCCCTGACGTTCGATGATTTTATATGCCGGCAGATAAGGCTTGCCGCTGTCCCACAGGATATTGCCGGCCAATGCGGTGCCGGTGAACTGATTGAGCGAGGTCGCCAGCGGCTTGAGACCAAAGTCGAATTCGTGGTTGCCCATCACCCAGACGTCATACTCCAGCGCATTAAAACCGAGGATCATCGGGCTGGTTTTTTCGTTTTTAAACGTTTCGACAAAATTACCCTGAATGGTGTCGCCGGCGTCAACCAGGATCACGTTCGGCTGCTGGGCGCGGATCTGCTGGATCTGAGTGGCGATCTGGCTCAGGCTGCCGGCCAGATTTTCGGTGTCGGTGGAATAATCCCAGGGTACGAAGGTACCGTGCAGATCGGAAGTGCCGAGAAGGGTGATATTGACAGGTTCAGCGGCCATCGCGGAGGTTCCCAGGCAAAGCAATACGGCAAGCAGCGTGTTTTTCATTTTTTATCTAATTATAGGCGGGGGAAATGAAAGGGAATCATGCGATCCACTTTGCATTTTATCCAGAGTGTTTTCAGGTTGATTCAGAGAAATGGGAGGTAGCTCAATGAATACTCCTCCCGATATTCGTCAATGCTGTACCAGCGTCGCAAGTACCGGGAGCTCGCCGAAATAATTGGCCTGGCGGCAAGTTGGCGCTGCAGCGTCAAGTATGAAGGGGATCCGGCATATAGATGTCGAAACGGTGATTTTTGGTGGTCGTCGCCGCATGTGCTGGCACGTTCGCCAATGGCGGCGCGTAGTCCGGGCGCTTCACCACGATGCGTTTGGTCGCCAGGCGGCGCGCCGGTGCCAGCAGGCCATCGGCGTCGTCGTCGCTACCCACCAGCGACTGGAATACCCGCATCTCTTTCTTCACCAACGCACTTTTCTGTTTGTGCGGATACATCGGATCGAGGTAGACCACTTCCGGCCGCGGTTCGAGTTCCGCCAGCGCCGTCAGGCTGGAGGCATGCAGCAGCGTCAGGCGCTCACGCAGCCATGGACCGATTTCAGCGTCCTGATAGCCGCGCTGCAGGCCGTCGTCGAGCAGTGCCGCCACCACCGGATTGCGTTCCAGCATGCGTACGCGGCAACCGAGCGCTGCCAGCACGAAGGCGTCGCGCCCCAGCCCGGCGGTGGCGTCCACCACATCCGGTAAATAGTTGCCTTTGATGCCAACCGCCTTGGCTACCGCTTCACCCCGGCCGCCACCAAAGCGTCGCCGGTGCGCCATCGGACCGGTAACAAAATCGACGTAAATCGCCCCGAGCTTCGGCTCGTCGCGCTTGCGCAGCTCCAGCCGTTGCGGCGTCAACACTAACGCCATCAGCGCCTGGTCGTCCGATGTCAGTTGCCAACGATCGGCCAAAATAGACAAGGCGCCGGGATCGGCGCCTGCTTCACACAATAAACACACGCTCACGTGTCGAGTTACCCTTTGATTCCGTAATGGCGCAGCATAGCATCCAGCTGTGGCTCACGGCCACGGAAGCGTTTGAACAGCTCCATTGGCTCTTCCGAACCACCACGCGACAGAATGTTATCCAGGAACGACTGGCCGGTTTCAGCGTTGAAAATACCTTCTTCTTCAAAACGCGAATAGGCATCTGCCGACAGCACTTCCGCCCATAGATAGCTGTAATAACCTGCCGCATAGCCGCCGGCGAAGATATGGCTGAACGCGTGCGGGAAACGGCCCCAGCTCGGCGACGGCACCACCGCGACCATTTTCTTCACCTCGGCCAGCAGCGGCAGGATCTGCGCACCGGTTTGCGGATCGTATTCAAAGTGCATGCGGAAGTCGAACAGGCCAAATTCCAGCTGACGCAGAATGAACAGCGCCGCCTGATAGTTTTTAGCCTCCAGCAGCTTATCGAGCAGAGCGGTTGGCAGCGGCTCGCCGGTCTGATAATGACCGGAAATAAATGCCAGCGCTTCCGGCTCCCAGCACCAGTTTTCCATAAACTGGCTTGGCAGTTCGACCGCATCCCACGGCACCCCGCTGATGCCTGCGACGCCGGCGGTATCGATTTGCGTCAGCATATGGTGCAGGCCATGGCCAAACTCATGGAACAGCGTCGTCACTTCGTTATGGGTAAACAGCGCCGGCTGGTCGCCCAATGGACGGTTGAAGTTACAGGTCAGGTAGGCCACCGGTTTTTGCAACTCGCCGTTGGCTTTGCGCAGGCTGCCAACGCAGTCATCCATCCAGGCACCGCCACGCTTGTTCTCGCGCGCATACAGATCCAGGTAGAAGCTGCCGCGCAGCGCGCCGCTCGCATCGAACAAATCAAAGAAGCGCACTTCCGGATGCCAGGTATCAACGTCTTTACGCTCTTTGGCGCTAATACCGTAAATGCGTGTTACCACTTCAAACAGCCCATCGACAACGCGCTGTTCCGGGAAGTACGGACGCAGCTGTTCGTCGCTGATCGAGAACAGGTGCTGTTTTTGCTTTTCGCCGTAATAGGTAATGTCCCACGCTTCCAGCTGATCGACGCCATAATGCTGTTGGGCAAAAGCACGTAGCTGGGCCAGTTCCTGCTCCGCCTGCGGGCGGGCGCGCTTGGCCAAATCGTTCAGGAAGCCAATGACCTGCTGCGGGGTTTCCGCCATTTTGGTGGCCAGTGATTTGTCGGCGTAGGTCGCGAAACCCAGCAGTTGCGCCAGTTCGTGACGCAGCGCCAGGGTTTCCGCCATCACTTCGCTGTTATCCCATTTGCCCGCATTCGGCCCCTGATCGGAGGCGCGGGTGGTGAACGCGCGGTACATTTCTTCGCGCAGCGCCTGATTGTCGGCGTAGGTCATCACCGGCAGGTAGCTCGGCATGTCCAGCGTCAGCAGCCATCCTTCCTGCTCTTTGGCCTGCGCCATCGCCTGTGCCTGTGCCAATGCGCTGGCCGGCAGACCGCTCAGTTCGGCTTCGTCGGTAATCAGTTTGCTCCAGCCCATGGTGGCGTCGAGCACGTTATTGCTGTAGGTCGAACCCAGTTCAGACAGCCGCGCGACGATCTCACCGTAACGACGCTGTTTTTCCGGCGACAGGCCAATGCCCGACAGCTCGAAATCACGCAGCGCGTTTTCCACCGCCTTGCGCTGCGGCAGGGTCAGTTGAGCGAACGCATCACCTTCCTTCAGATTGCGGTAGGCTTGATACAGCCCTTCGTGCTGGCCTACCCAGGTGCCGTACTCCGACAGCAGCGGCAATGCCTGCTCATAGGCTTCACGCAGTTCCGGGCTGTTTTTTACCGAATTAAGGTGGCCGATAGGCGACCAGATGCGCGACAGGCGATCGTCAGACTCCGCCAGTGGCTGCACCAGATTATCCCAGGTGAACGGCCCCGGCTGCGCGACCACGCGTTCTACCTCGGCGCGGCAATCGTTCAGCGCGGATTGCACCGCAGGCACGATATCTTCAGGGCGAATAGCGGAAAACGGCGGCAGGGAAAACGGTGTCAGCAACGGATTTGTCATAGGGCAGTCCTGATTAGCGTTGGGGCCCGCCGCAACCGACGGGCCTTAAAATGCGTATGATTAACTAACATGGAGCCAAGCGAGGCGAAAATCAATGGTCGGCATTGATGGATAGTGCCTTAAACCACGCGTTAATAGCGCTGTCCGACACCGCTGGAGATGCCGGGTTATCAGAGGGTGCGGCATGAACGCGCCCATCCTGATCCGACAGATAGCTGGCCAGGCGGTGGCCGCGCTGGCATAGCGACAGGCTATCCACCCGCGCGCAACCACCATCACGTTTTTGCCGATACCCCGAGGGTTGCCTTATTCCCTGCGCTAATGCAGTTCAGTTTTTCCCGGCCAGACAGTTTATACTGTGCAGATTATATGCCTTATTGAAAGCTCCTCTCATGGAGCACAAGGAACCGTCACCAGCCATGTTAAGTTATCGCCACAGTTTTCACGCCGGCAACCATGCCGACGTGCTGAAGCACACCGTTCAGAGCCTGATCATCGAGTCGCTGAAAGAAAAAGACAAACCGCTACTGTATCTGGACACCCACTCAGGTGCGGGGCGCTATCAGCTGAGCGGTGAGCACGCCGAACGCACCGGGGAATATCTCGAAGGTATTGGCCTGCTGTGGCAACGTGACGATATTCCGCCAGAAATGGCCGCCTACATGAGCGTGGTGCATAATTTTAACCGCAGCGGCACCTTGCGTTACTACCCGGGCTCACCGCTGATTGCCCGCCAGTTGCTGCGCCCACAGGACAAGATCCACCTGACCGAGCTGCACCCTAGCGACTACCCGTTGTTGCGCAGCGAGTTTCAAAAAGACGAGCGCGCCAAGGTACAGCGCGCCGACGGCTATCAGCAGTTGAAATCACAGTTGCCCCCGACATCGCGCCGCGGGCTGATCCTGATGGATCCGCCTTACGAACTGAAAACCGATTACCAGGACGTGGTTAAAGGCATTCAGGAAGGTTATAAGCGCTTTGCCACCGGCACCTACGCACTGTGGTATCCGGTGGTGCTGCGCCAGCAGATCAAGCGCATGCTGAAAGATCTGGAAGCCACCGGCATTCGCCGCATTCTGCAAATCGAGCTGGCGGTGAAGCCGGACAGCGATCAACGCGGCATGACCGCCTCCGGCATGATTGTCATTAACCCGCCGTGGAAGCTGGAACAGCAGATGAAAAACGTGCTGCCGTGGCTGCACAAGGTGTTGGTGCCATCGGGCATTGGTCACCATCTGGTGAACTGGGTGGTGCCGGAATAATCCTGCATGGCGCGCACTGCGCGCGCCTGATTCCTGCCTATCACAGCCATTGACGCAATCTTTGCGACAAACCCGCATCAGGCGTTAAACTCTTACGTGCTTCAAATTACACAACTCATGGAAAACCCAGATGACGAAACATTACGATTATCTAGCAATTGGCGGCGGCAGCGGCGGTATCGCATCGATCAACCGGGCAGCCATGTATGGCCAGAAATGCGCGCTGATTGAAGCCAAAGAACTGGGCGGCACCTGCGTTAACGTGGGTTGTGTACCGAAGAAGGTGATGTGGCACGCGGCGCAGATCGCCGAGGCCATTCATCAATATGGTCCGGATTATGGTTTCGATACCACCGTCAACGCGTTTGACTGGAAAAAACTGATCGCCAACCGTACCGCCTATATCGACCGTATCCATACCTCTTACGACAACGTATTGGGTAAAAACAAGGTTGATGTAATCAAAGGCTTCGCCCGCTTTGTTGACGCTCATACCGTGGAAGTCAACGGCGAAAAAATCACTGCCGATCATATCCTGATCGCCACCGGTGGCCGCCCAAGCCATCCGGATATTCCGGGGGCGGAATACGGCATTGATTCCGACGGTTTCTTCGAGCTGGACGCGCTGCCAAAACGCGTTGCCGTGGTCGGTGCTGGCTACATCGCGGTGGAAATCGCTGGCGTGCTGAATGCGCTTGGCGCTGAAACCCACCTGTTCGTGCGTAAGCACGCGCCGCTGCGCAGCTTCGATCCACTGATCGTGGAAACGCTGGTAGAAGTCATGAACACCGAAGGGCCGACCCTGCACACCGAATCGGTGCCGAAAGCCATCGTCAAGAACGCTGACGGCAGCCTGACGCTGCAACTGGAAAACGGCAAGGCATGTACCGTCGACAGCCTGGTATGGGCGATTGGCCGCGAGCCGGCTACCGACAACCTGAATCTGGCCGTGACCGGGGTGAAAACCAACGCTCAGGGCTACATCGAAGTGGACAAGTTCCAGAATACCAGTGTGAAAGGCATCTATGCGGTCGGCGATAACACCGGCGCGGTTGAACTGACGCCGGTTGCGGTCGCCGCCGGTCGCCGCCTGTCCGAACGCCTGTTCAACAACAAGCCGAACGAGCATCTGGATTACAGCAATATTCCAACCGTGGTGTTCAGCCACCCGCCAATCGGCACCATCGGCCTGACCGAGCCGGAAGCGAAAGAGAAATACGGCGAAGACCAGGTCAAAGTGTACCGTTCTGCGTTCACCGCCATGTACAGCGCCGTGACCCAGCATCGTCAGCCGTGCCGCATGAAGCTGGTATGCGTCGGCGCAGAAGAGAAGATTGTCGGGATCCACGGTATCGGCTTCGGCATGGATGAAATGCTGCAAGGCTTTGCCGTCGCAGTGAAAATGGGCGCCACCAAGCAGGACTTTGATAACACCGTGGCGATCCACCCAACCGCAGCGGAAGAGTTCGTCACCATGCGCTAACGCGGCAAAGCGGCCATCGGTCGCTGTCGGTGTCTCAACGGTGTGACACCGCTTTCTCTCTAGGCCAACGGCTACGGCAGTTGGCCTTTTTTATCAGCCTGTCCCGCCTAAAACCCGATAATAACTGATGTCAAACACTGCCAGCGGCAACAAGGTAATTATTGTGGTGATTAATAAAAACTTCATATAATAAAAATGACATTATAGAAAAATGAAAGAAATAATATTTATCGGCAAGCCAGTTTGATTTCAAATGCTTAAAGCGTTTTTTCTGTCTTTTACTTTTTGACCAGCGCTGAGGTTAATCCTAATCATTCGGTAACGTTACCTGATACGTTGACAATAAACGGTTGTTGGTTAAGTTTGTTGGTGAATATATCCACTCTCAAACAGGAAGAAAAATGGCAATCGATACTTTTTTAAAGGTTGAAGGTGTTACCGGTGAGTCCCATGATTCCAATCACAAAAACTGGACCGATGTACTGTCATTTACCTGGGGTGCCTCTCAGCCAGGCAATATGTCGGTTGGCGGTGGCGGCGGGAGTGGCAAAGTCAATTACCGCGATTTGGAAGTCCAGGCGCTGATCGATAAATCCACACCGGCCATTTTAAAATTCTGCTCCAGCGGCAAACACGTCAATAAAGTTGAAGTCTCTATTTGTAAGGCCGGTGGTAGCCAGGTGGAATATGCCCGCATTGTGCTGGAAGACGTGCTGGTGACATTGGCCGATTTTACCGGCGTCGGCCATACCGATAATATTCTGGTGAAATACCGCTTCCAGGCGTCGAAAGTCAACCTGCATTATTGGGAACAGACGGATAAAGGCACCAAGGGCGCGGAAACCAAAGCCGGTTGGGATATCAAACAAAACAAAGAAATATAACCTGACCACGGGGGGGTTCTATGGCAGACCCAACACTGGATATCGAATCCGTTTTAAAAGGCAGCCTGCTCAGCCAGGATGACCTGCGGATCATTCTCGCCTTTATTAACGAGCTGGACGAAGAGACGCTGGCGCAGTTCGAAAACGATACCGACTCCGGCATCATGAACAACTTCATGGAGTTACAGCGCGCCAACCAGCGGCGGGAATCGTTGGAGGATTACGGCGCGCCACGCGACGATGAAGCGAGCATCGGCTTGCGCAATATGAATGGCAACGTGTTGCAAGACAACCCGTCGGTTTTCAACAGATACAACACCGCGCTCAAGGGCTACGGCGGTAACGTCTATGACGATACGCAAAAAAGCAATTACTCCATGGCCGCCGCAGCGGTAGGTGCCATTGGCGCACTGTCGGGTTCCGGCGCCGTTTTTGCCGCCACCGCCGCCGCCCAGGCCGGCCAGACGCTGATGACCAATATCTATGTCCGTTACGCCATGACCGCCGTTGGCACGCTGGGAATTTCGAGCGGCTGCGTGCTGGCGGTACGCAACTTTCTGTCTGACCGCCAGGTAGGGCAAAATAAGAAGCTGATAGACGCGATGAAAAAGATGGCGAAAAGCAGAAACAAGCTCACCACCTTTTTCAATGAAACCCGCGTCAAAATCCTCAAAGATGAGGAAAAAGCAAAAAAAAGCGCCATGACCTATATGAGCCGGCGCCCACTCGATCTGGCCAACGGTGGGGATGTCAGAACGCGGATGGAACGGCTGTTTTCTACCGTATTGCTGACCGATACCGCGCCGATGAAGGCGAAAATCCTGTTGCTCAGCAATGAGCAGTACGTTTCTTTAACCGATGATAGCAATCGCCCGACCTATATCTCCAAAAGTGACCTGAAGCTGATGGGTGAGATTTCGGGTATGTTCTAAATCGTCCCTTGCCCTGCTGCATCGAATAGCACGCAAAAGGGTGCTATTCTAACAGCAGGATGCTGTGGATCCCGTCCCAATGGCCGGCTTTGCTGGCCGTTGTCTTTTCTGTGACATCCTCCGGCATGACTCGCTGTTTTTGTCGCCGTTTAGCCTGCTAAATTTATCCATTGACTCTTGCCTGCCGTTGCGGAGAACCCCCCGATGCTGTCAACCATAATCAGAACTATTACGTTGGCGTTATTGGCCCTGATCGCTAGCCAAACCTCCGCGTTGAGTTTTACCCTGGAAGTATCAGGCAATATCAGCCGATTCACCGACCCGGTGAACAAACGTTATGTGTTTACCGACCAAGAGCTGTTCGCCATGCCCATGAGCAGTATTGCCACCACCACTTCATGGACGCCAAAGCGCAAATTTGACGGCGTGGCGGTGGCGGATATTCTGGCCAAGGTCGGCGCCAGGGGGCAAACGCTATCCATGCATGCGCTCAATGATTACTACATTGATATCCCGCGTTCGGACGTGGAGAAATACCATATTATTCTCGCCTACAAAATGGACGGAGAAATGCTGAAGATCAGAAACTTCGGGCCCCTGTTTCTGGTCTATCCGCGCGACGCCGCCGGCGCCGAATTAAATTCGCCTTTATATAACTCGCGCTTTATCTGGCAGGTCAACAGGATTGTGATCAAATGAAGTTAACCCAGTTCAAAAGCGGCGGCCGTCTGGCTATTCCGGCCATCTTCGCCGCACTGTTTCTTGTCGCTTCAACCATCACGCTCTATTACTACAGCGCGACGTTGTCGAAGAAAGGGTTATATGCCATCGCCGGTACGCAGGAGAATTACTCGTGGTCGATCGCCAAATTCTCGATCAAGCTGGCAGAATTTGAAACCTTCGTCGAGCAACAGAAAAATTCGCCCAAGGTTGATATTGAGGCGCTCAGGCTGCGTTTCGAAATCCTGTATTCGCGTTTTTACGTGCTGGAAACGGTCTCCGAGTCCACCCAGCCGCTATATCGCGAACCGGGTTATCCGCAGGTCATTCAACACATGCTGAAAGAAATGGATCGACTTGATCGGCTCATCAGCGCCTCGCCGCTCGATCTGTCCAACATCTCCCAAGCCATGCAGCACATGAAACCCTACGCGATCGAAATGGCCAACCTGGCTGACCATGCGGAAGTGAAACAGCGCACCGTGGCGTATGATGATTACATCGAAAAAAGGCTGATCATTTTTTATGGCCTGGTGATTATCATGTTCTCGGTGATTGCCCTGGTTGCCATTACGCTTATCGTGCTGCGTCAGCAACGTATCACCATTGAGCAACAGGCGAAGGCTATCGAAGCGGAGAAAGCGACCCGCACCAAAAACGCCTTTCTGGGAGCCATCGGCCATGAATTGCGCACTTCGCTGCAAAGCATCATGTCGGCCATCGATGTGTTGATGAACACCAAGGTTTCAGCCGAGCACGTCGATACCTTCCAGCGCCTGGAAACGGCAGCCCAGCAGATTGAAAGTCAGATGAAAGATCTCACCGACTACGCGCATCTGGACAGCGGCATGATGGAGCTGCGCATCGTGCCGTTCAACGCCGAGCGCCTGATCCAGGAAACGGCAGATGAAATCGGTATGCTGACGCGCAAAGCGCATATCAAGCTGCTGTGCGAAGTGGATTTTAGCCACGCGCAGGTGTATTCCGACCCGCTGCGCATACGCCAGATTCTGGTCAATCTGCTGACCAACGCCTATAAATACACCGAAAACGGCTCTATCACCGTGCATGGCTGCCTGCGACGCCAGCCGGGCGGTAATGCGCTGATCATTGAAGTGACCGATACCGGCATCGGTATCGAAGAAGAAAAACTCGGGCAGATCTTCCAGCCGTTCACCCAGCTCGACCAGTCACATACCAAACAATACGGCGGCGTCGGCATGGGGTTGGCGATCGTGCAGGGCCTGGTCTCGCTGCTGCAGGGCAGCGTCACCGTTTACAGCGAACAGGCCAAAGGCAGCACCTTTATCGTCAGCATTCCGGTTGACCTCGGCGACGCGCAGCCGGATCAGGCGGAACACCCGTTGACGCCGGCGGCCACCCGACTGAAAGAGCAGCAGGTTCTGGTGGTGGATGACAATAAATCGGTGGGCGACGCCTTCGCCGCGCTGCTGGATAAGCTGGGTTATCGCCATGAACAGTGTGATTCACCGGAGCGCGCGCTGCAAAAGCTGCTGCGGCGCCCTTATGATGCGCTGTTGCTGGACTTGCAGATGCCCGGCATCGACGGCGCGGCGCTGGCGAAAAAGTTGCGTAACCAGCGCGGCCCGAATCGGCATATTCCGATCATCGGCATCAGCGCCTATACGCCGGAGTTGCTGACCGCCGAGCAACGGGCGATGTTTGATGACTATTTAATGAAGCCAGTACGCATGGACGCACTGTCCAACGCACTGGCGGCGCTGTTCGCTAAAGGTTGAAACAGCGTTGCAATGCGGCTTCAATCACGTGAAGCCGCACCGGTTTCTCGTACGGCCCCAGTACGTCGTAATCACGCATCGCCTGCGCAATCTCGGATTCGCGCAGACCGGTGCCAAGCTGGCCGGTCAGCACCAATACCGGCGCGTCGGGGTTGTCGGAGGCACGAATGGCTTCGATGCACGGCACCGCCGTTTCCTGCCCTATCAGCCAATCCACCACGTAACCGTCGAACAGGCTTTTCGATAACGCCTGACAAAACGCCGCCACGTCATAGAACGCCACCGCATGGAAACCGCGGCTATTGAGGTATTTTGTCAGCTCATCGGCCGCCTGATGGGAATCGTCCAATACCGCAATGCTCAGTCGCTCGTCATCGGCACTGTGCGGGCGGATCTCAATCAGCTCGACGCAATAACGGTTGCCGGTCGGCGCATCATCAACGCGATAAATCACCCATTGATCGTCATGCTGCAACGCCACGTAATCCGATAACCGCCCGCCATTCAGTTCGTGACCAATATAGGCGACACAAGGCAGTTCGACGCCAGCCACAGAAAAGATGGCATCCCGTGCAATAGTTTGCGCAGGGGCGTCACTGTCCACATTCATATCGACGATTGCCGCCGGGGTTTCATCCAACGCCGCTGCCACGCTGTTGATCTGTTCCAGCGTCCAGGGGCTTTGCCCCTTCAGTTTGCGGTGCGCATGCGAAAAACTCAGCGCCAGAATGCGGCTGAGTTCTTTTGCCTGTTGACGCTTGCCTATCCCATGATGAAGAAAAAGCGCTCTGACCCGGTTTGCAATCGACTGTGAATCGAATTTCTGGTGATTGTTATCCATTTTTTCCTTCGATTTTTTTCTAATTTTTCAGTCGCTTTGGAGTAAATAGGTGTTCAAGCTTGATACAATGTTAGCATCATATGCAATCTTATTCTCAAAACATTGCTTGACATACCAACTTCGATAGTCAAACATGGTATCAGAAGCTACACACAGCAACACACTATAAAAATAATACAAGAAACACAGTTATAATAACCATAATGACACCAGGGAAATCTGTTCAGGTGGTCGGTTCTGAAGAAAAACACGACAGAACAACGACATACCGTCAGGAGTAAAAGCCTTTAGCGCTAATAATAAAGATGTACCCCCCATTTTAACCGGTCCCCGTCAGGGGACCGTTTTTTTTTGCCGTCTCAACGTCAGGAAAGATCGATCTGTAATGCAATGCAATGTTCTCGACCAATCGTCAGGCCAGGTCCCAAGCGCCGTATCACCAGCCCCAGGTGTCGCATCATACGTTCAACCCCGAGTGTCGTCACCGTCACATAGGCTGTTAATTGCTGCTGACGTCCATACGCCATCATCTGTTCGATCATCTGCCGCGTCACACTGGAAAATCCCAGCCCACGATCGTTGGGTGCACAGTTGATAAAACGTGACAGTTCCCACACCGCTTCACTGCACGGTGGCTGATGGCAGCCCAACAAAGAGGGGAAGGTATTTTTCAGCATATAGGGTCCGGTGGTGGGCAGCATTCGCCAGCAACCGTCGATCCGTTCACCGTCCTCATGCAGCAACAGCAGATAAAGGGGGTTCAACGCATCGTAAGCATCGATCTCCATACCATCGTATAGCACCACATCCCAACGCTTTTTATAATAGAAGGTGTCGGCACGTAATTGGTGCATATGCTGCAACAGGTTGGCATCGATAGCCGCTCGAGCCGCGATTAACGTTTTCATCATGCTCCTGACTCTGGGATAAAGATAAAACTATTATCGATATTAGAATTAAGGAGAACTATCTGTTTAGATAGTTGACATTCCGATCATCATTATCGCGCCGTTATTATATATTCCCTGGTGTAACTCCGGGTATTATAAGGTCAACGACCCGCTGGCAATGGCTTTGATGATTGCCGCGCCACGAGAACTGACGTTAAACTTTCGACGAATATTTTTGAAATGAAAGTTCACGTTGGCCTCCGAGCAATTCAGTATGCGTGATATCTCCCACGTGGTTTTACCGATGGTGAACCATTTGCACACTTCTATTTCACGCGGGCTTAATACCGTGGCGGTCAATTTGTTTTTCTCATCAAGTAATCGAATGCAATGATGCAACAAAATATCCCGCAATATATAGAGCTCCCCCCATCGCTGCTGCATTAACTCGCGATAGTCGCGCTGACGTTGCCGACCCAGCGACAGGCTCAAGATCCCCTGTTCTCCCTGTACGCCATGCAGTGGAAACGATACGCCATGCGCCAGTCCATAATACGACGCCTCCTGCCAAAAAGGCGCCGTTTCCGCCGTTATCGGGCACGCCTGCCATTCCAGCGGAAACAGCCCGCCCAGGCAGTGTGCAACGGTCGGGTCGGTATTGATGTATCCCAACCGCGTATAGGTTTCGCGCCATGCCGGCGGATGGTTGGTCAACACCACCGCCTGGTTTATGTCGCGCCCGTGGCCAGTCACACCCAGCAAATACCCGTCAAAACCAATCGCCTGACATCGCTCTGCCAATACTTCATCAAGCTGACTAAAATTATCAATCCGAAAGCTGGCATAGCGATTGTATATTTCGTTCATTTTTCCTCCATAACGCTTAACATCAGACAATAAAGGACCTTCCCTTAGCATTATCCTTATGTTTGATCATGAATAATGAACATCGCTGCCGCAAAAGAGTGACGAAGGTAATAAAACAATATAAATAATTCTTCTTCCACCGACCGTGGCTGTTTGGTTAATAACCCTAGCGCATAAAAATTATATTTCTAGCTTCACCACCCTATCAAATTAGATAGTTGTTGGCTGCCGTAGACAAGTCAATAGTTAATTCGCTAATCGAGCACGTCAGATTATTCGCCACTGCCTATTTATTATGGCGTCGCAATGATCGCCGGCGTGAGCTTATCAATAAATATATCGAATTAACGACGGGAGTATATTATGAAAGTGTCTGCTATGGCGCTGGCGTTCAGCCTTGCCTTTTTCGGTATCTCTGCCAATAACGCGTTTGCCCTGGTGGAAACGCCAAGCAAAACCACCACGCCGGCAACGGCCTCAGACTTGACCAAACGTTATTACAACACCGCCAAAGATTGTGGCAGTGATTCAAAACCGGCATTTTTGTGTTCGGGGGTTATTTTTCGCGGCACCCAGCACTCTAACCAATACAAGTTTTGGCAACCCAGTCCCAAATCGGTACAGCAAGGCGGCGTATCATTTTCCTATCTACGCCAGGACGCCAAGTTTCAACGGCTGGCATATGGCTACAATAACGGCTTTATTCTTTACCCTATTTTTGGTGCGCCAAAAGAGCGACTAGACATTGAAGTCATGTGTGCCTTCCCAATCGATGCAGCAACCTTCGAACGCGACGCCAAAGGCTGCGGACAGAATCAGTATTCCCCGGTCACCAGCCGCGCCTGCCAGAGTCAGGGCATCCAAAGCGCTCAACAGTGGTTGCAGCACTATAACGCAACCGGCGTCAGCAACCGTCACCGCCATCAGTGTGGCTTTGACGTGAGCGATAATTCACGCAGCAACACCGCCGTGGCCTTTGATCAGACGCTAAAATCAATGAAACTGATCCAGGCCGAATCGATAACCCAGCAAAACGAACTGCGCTTGGCAACATGGACAGAACATGACCCGGCAAGACTGCCGATCGAAGCCCTGTTTTATATCAATGACGGTTTGAAGAACGCACAGCTTGATCAACAGGACTATAAAAACGCCACCGGCAAGTTCCTGCCGATCATTAAAATGACGCTGCCGCGCAGCGTCAATGAAGAAGCTACCTTCCACTTTGTGAAAACCGATCAGGTGGTTCAACCGTAATTCAGCGTATCGCAGGGGCTGCTAAGCGGCCCCTTGTTGTTCAATGTGGATTGCAGCCGGCTTTTTCCGTCGCTTCGTACCCGACGTCTTTACGGTAGGGATCCAAATTCCAGACCTGTTTTTTACGCGCGATGGAATAATGACAGGCGAACTGATCGCGCATTCCGCGGGTATTGCGCCAATATTTATCCTTGCCGAATTTATTCACCAGTTCGGCAAATGCCCGATCCGTTTCTCGTGAGTAAATACTGCGGCCACAATCGGTTGGGATCACCGCCAACGTCATTTCGCCGTAGCGTTCGATCCAGCTGGCAGATTTTATATACCGTTGGCAATTACGATATGGATAATCCGCGCTGGCCGGCCAGGCGAAGCAACTGGCCAATACGCCACTGAAAAACCATGCCCATTTTTTCATGCTGTGTTTCCTGTTTCGCCAAATAAAAACGGGGCCAGCTCGCTGACCCCGCCCAATCATGCCAATCAGAAACGCCAGGTAAAACCGGCGTTGACGCTGTTATCCTGGTAATGATCGGACAACAAGCCCCCATAGCCCAGCGATAGCGCGGCATTGGCGCTCACCGCCACTTCCGCACTGGCCTTGATCACCGCACCGTCGCGTGATGCCGACACGCTATTGACCACGAACGGCGCATTACTGCCGTTAAACTTCAGGCCTGTATCCCGATCCAGATCGCCGTACTGATGCTGCCAACCCAGCTCACCCCGTAATGCCACCGCCGTTTCACGACCGACCTGCCACTGATGGTCGGCGCGCAGACCGAGCGTCGACACCGTTGCATCGGTGTGTTGCTTGTCGCCATGCAATGCCGCGGCGCCGCCATCCTCGCTAATGCCGTTGTTCTGGAAGTTGATGTACGCCAGGTTGGCGAACGGCTCCAGATTGACCCAACCGGTTTTCACACTGTAACCGGCTTCGACGAACAGTTGCTCGGTACGTGCGCTGTATTTGGCGGTTTCACGATCGGACTGCAAGCCGTAATTCACCGAACGAGCGGTATCGAAGCGATGCCAGGTATATGCCCCGCCGGCACGCAGCGCAAAATCACCGAACTGTTTGCCGCCGTACGCCGCCAGATGATAATTGTCGCTGTCGGCGTTCGAGCCGTAGCCACCGTCGAGAGAGGTGCGGGTATAACCGGTCGCCACCCCTAAACGCCATTCGTCGGCATAGGCGCTATCGAGCCCCAGCAATACGCCGTAGGTCGAGGCCTGATAGCCGGTGGCATTGGCATCGCCGGACGCATGATCCCATGCTCCCAACAGTTGCGCCCAGGCACCGCCGTCGTCAGCCTTGATGTCCGGCGAGCTGGCCAACCCCTCAGCCTGACGCAGGCGGCCGTTCAGCGCGTCACGCAGGTAGCGGCTGTCGTTGATCTGCGCCGCGGCAATATCGGCATGGATTTGCCCGGACAGCTGACGGAACGCCTGCCGCGCCCGATCGGTGCTGTCAGAAGACAGGATGCTTTGGTACACCGGGTTGCCCACCGCCAGGCCGTCAGCCGCCGAGGCGACCGCACGCTCGTTGGCCGTTGCCGCCACGCTGGCGAAGGTGGTGGCATTACGCGCGACGCTGGCAGTCAACCGAGTGCCCTGCGTTGCCAGATTGGCATCCAGGAACGGAGAGGTGGTGCTTGCCGAGCTAAATTGACCGCTAATCCCATCGTCGGCCTGCAAAATGGTGTAGGAACCAAGCAGATTCGCTGCCGCGGTGCCCGACAGCAGGTTCTGCTGTTCCAACAGCAGTGCAACCTCGCCGCCGTTGAGGGTGGCCGATCCGCCGCTGTGGATGCGATCGCTGCTGCCGTCGGTGGCGGTTTCGACCAGATAGCGCGAGCCGGCTTCGAAGCTAACATCATTGGTGACATTCAATGTACCAATGGAATTGCCCGGTGCCACGGTAGCGCCACGGTTGGCGGTCAGGGAACCAATGCGGCCCGAGCCGCCCAGCACACCACCGTTCTGCACCGAAACATCCGACACCACCGTGCCGTTGATCGCCAGCAGGCCCTGATTTACCAGCGTCGGGCCGGCGTAGCTGTTATTGCCAGTCAGCACCAGCGTACCAATCCCCTGCTTGGTCAAGCCGCCGTGGCCGGAGATGTCATTGCTCCACACGTCCAGGCCGCAATGCACGTCGTCACACACCCGCTCCGTCGGCTTGCCCTTATCGATAACCGCGCCAATACCCGGCAGGTCAGCAACGAACTGGCCCGAGCCGTACGCCACATCATCGCCAGCCGGCACGCGGAATTGCTGAGGAATATCGGCCGCGGTGTAGAACATTCCCGGGCCATTAATCGCTTTGCCCAGGTTGATCATCCCCCAACCATACAACGCATCAATACCCGGATCGCCCATATCGGTAGCGGTGGTTTTCAGTACCGAAGCGACCTGGGCACCGGTCATGTAGGGGAAACGTTCCATCAGCACCGCGATGCTGCCGGCCACATGCGGCGCCGCCATCGAGGTACCGCTGTATTTGGCATAACCGGTAGTGAGATTTTCCAGGCTATTGCCTTCGATTATCGAGCTGTAAACGCGGGTGCCCGGCGCCGAAACGCAGAAACTGGCGGTATAGCCGCAGCGCGAAGAAAAGGTGCTGATGCTGTAATCACCGTTGTTGGCCGGATCCTGCAAGCTGGCAACCGACAGCCAGTTCGGCGCGATATCCGGCACGAAGTACGCCAGACCGGCCATGGCGTCGGGATTATTCAGATTGTCGTCATTGCCGGCGGCAAAGATGGTGACGATGCCGCTACGGGCCGCATCGATCGCCCCCTGGTAGGCGCCGCCCTGCCTGGTGCCGAGGATTTTCCTGATCTGATCGAACTGTTTACCGGCATCATCCACCGTGAAGTGTGGGTAGGCCGGGTCCTTGCCGCCCTGCTCGAATTTTTCGGTGATGCCGATACCCCAGCTGTTGTTGATGATACGTGCGCCGCTGGCAATCAACGCATCCCAACCGGCCTGATAAACCGCGCCATCGTTGCCGAGGATAATGCCATCCTCAGGGCCGGGATCGCCGTTTTCCGCGCTGATGATCTGCGCATTGAACGCTACGCCATGCATTTCTCCGCCGTCACGGTTGCCAGCGGCAATACCGCCGACGTGGGTGCCATGCGACCCCAATTCGCCGTCGGAATCGACGCTCGGCGTTCCGTCGTAACGGAATGCATCGCCCTTTTTCACCGGAATATACGGATCGGTATATTCACGAATCCCGCTGGTCACCAAATTTATCACCTTGCCTGAGCTGGCAAACTCCGGGTGCTGGGCATACACCGGCTGGTCGAATATGCCCAGTTTTACCCCTTTGCCGGTATAGCCGGCAGCGTAGGCACTATCGGCATGAATAGCTGCCAGGCCCCATTCGGCGTTGAATTCATTGCTACGCCAGCTTGCCGCATCACCCGGCTTGCCATTTTCTACATATGACGCCGCCTGCGCCCCGCTGCCTATTACCGCCAGGCAGCAAGCCATCGCACTCAATTTCATTCGATGCTTCATCTGCGGAGCGGAGCGAGCAACGGCCGTTGTCGCGGATTTATTTCCTCTACGATTTCTGTCCATCCCAGATACCATCCATTGTTGGTTTGCAAATGTTTTATTGATTTAGTGTGTGACGATTTCGCGACACCAAATAAATAAAGCACAACAATGAAAATCTCGCCTATTGCCGACGAAGCACAATAAATATCCAGGAAAATTTCCGCGTAAAATAATAGATAACGCACGGGATAAGACATTGCAGGCGTGGATCGATTCTCAGATCGAGTTGCTGTTGATTTTCACGAATATATGAAAACGCAATCGATTGAATAATAACAATAAATTAATCCAAGAAGGCCGCAAAACCCTATTGTCTGCGGCCCATCGGAAAAAGCGGTTCCTGATACTATTATCAGTAAAAATTATAACTACATAAGCGCTTTGCTTAGTGAAATATGCTAGTTTTCGCGGCGGTTGGCGACGAAAAATGGATTATCCTGCTGGCTATTTTTTGCTGTTGCGCACGTCTTCTTCCGCCTGACGAATAATCGCTTTTGCCATCCATTGCGTGACATCCTGAATGCCATGCAAATCCAGTCCCCAAATATCCTTCAATACCAGAAAAACCTCAGAGCCATAAATCAACGAGAAGGAATGAATAACCCGCTGCAACGCCTCCGAGGGTAATTTATCTTGCAATGGCTCAACCGCAAGCTTCAGCAGACGCTTGCGGTTGCCGCGCACAAATTTTTCGCCCGGCGTCGCGTTCGCCCACTGTTGTAGCGAAAGTTGCAATGCCGCGCGTAAAGCGCCTTCGTGCCGTTCCATTTGCGGATAGGCAAAGGCCAGTAATTGCTGAATGCGTAGCAATGCGTCGTTGTCGCGTGGCTCCCATTGTAAAATCGGACCCAGGCTTTCCGCCACCACCGCGGCAATCAAGGCGCTTTGTGTCGGGAAATAGCGGTATGCGGTGGCACGGGAAACTTGCGCATGGGCGGCCAACTCGGTAATCGAGGGGAAAGCGCCGCCGTCGTAGAGTTCCATTGCGCTGGCAAGCAGCAACTTACGGGTTCTGGCCCGAGTATGCGTTAAAGATTCGTCCCGCGGCGCGGGGAAAGCGGTAAGTGGCACATCAACCTCGCACTTCTCATGCCTTCCAGCTCCGGAATCGACATGTTTATAAAACGAAACTGGCGGATCCTGGCTCCTCCAGCAGCGCAAAAGCGACTTTAAAAAACCCAAAATGAGACGGCAGTCTCACTTTTGATTAAATTAAGCTTGCATAAATGATACTACCGTCTCATTATGTATATAAATTCATCGGCTGTATCTAATTGTCTCAACACCAGGGTTCCAACTTTAATAATAAGTTATCATTAGAAACAAACAGTTCGGTCAACATCCGGACCTTTCCAGGAACAGACGATGAGAAATGCCCCAGCTTTTGTCTATATTGCTACCACAGCAGATACCAAAGGACAAGAGTTGGCGTATGTGCGTAGCTTGATTGACAACCTCGGTTTACCCACCATAACGGTCGATCTTTCTACATACAACATGCCAGCACGCTACCCGGCCGATATTTCTGCGGCCGACGTAGCCGCTTTTCACCCGCATGGTGCCGATGCCGTGTTTTGCCGCAACCGCGGCCAGGCCATTGCCGCCATGGCTATCGCTTTCGAACGCTTCATGCTGTCCCGTACCGACGTTGCCGCCCTGCTAGGCATGGGAGGTTCCGGCGGCACAGCCATGATCACTCCAGCCATGCAACAACTGCCCATCGGTCTGCCAAAGCTGATGGTGTCCAGCATGGCGGCGGGCGATGTTTCCGGTTATATCGGCGCCAGCGACATCGCAATGCTGTATTCCGTCACCGATATCGCCGGGCTGAACCGGATTTCACGTAAAGTGCTCGGCAACG
This sequence comes from Serratia sp. Sp408, assembly GCF_057180665.1. Lineage (NCBI taxonomy): Bacteria > Pseudomonadati > Pseudomonadota > Gammaproteobacteria > Enterobacterales > Yersiniaceae > Serratia > Serratia sp. Sp408. The sequence goes on along the minus strand of NZ_JBXUFT010000007.1, from coordinate 33,572 downwards.
CCGCGCACCAGATTGCCGGCGCAGTGCGCTTTCATACCGACGACGAAGCGGCCAGTAAACCCGCCACCGGATTGACCATGTTTGGTGTGACCACGCCATGTATTCAGGCGGTGACTAGCGCCATTGAAGCACAGTGGGACTGCCTGGTGTTTCATGCTACCGGCAGCGGCGGCGGCGCCATGGAAAAACTGATCGACAGCCTGCTGCTAAACGCAGTGCTGGATCTGACCACCACCGAAGTGTGTGATTACCTGTTCGACGGGGTACTGGCCTGTGGTGAAGACCGCTTCGGCGCAATTGCGCGTACCGGCATTCCATGCGTGATGTCCTGCGGTGCGTTGGACATGATTAATTTTGGCCATCCGAAAACCGTGCCGGCGCGCTACGCCGATCGCACCTTTTACAACCACAATACCCAGGTGACGCTAATGCGCACTACGGCGGAAGAAAATGCACATATGGGGCGCTGGATCGGCGAAAAGCTCAACGCCTGCCAGGGAGAAGTGCGTTTGGTGATCCCGGAGGGCGGAGTATCAGCACTTGATGCGCCGGGGCAACCGTTTTGGGATCCGCATGCCTTGGCCGCGTTCGTCCGTGCATTGGAACGCACCATGATACAGACGGAAAAGCGTCGGCTAATCAAAACGCCGTATCATATTAACGATCCGGCTTTTGCTCAGGTGATAATTGAGCAGTTCCACGCGATTACCGCCATATCGTAATAATGTGCCGCGGCATATAAGAAAAAAGATAAAAAGCGGTCGTGTAGACCATAAAAAAGGCCGGATAATCATCCGGCCCATGGTTATGTATTCGTTTATGACGTTAATTATTCAGCAGTAGCCATCTTCTCTTTCATTGACTTCATATGCTCCATCATTTTCTGTTCGCGTTGCTGATAATTTTCGTTGTACTGTTTTTTCTGCTCTGGCGTCAGCAGGTTATACATTTTGTTTTCCGCTTTTGCGCGTTCCAGCATGCGTTCGGACTGCGCCTTGCTGATGGTATCAATCTGCGCCTTGGCTTTGGCTTCGTCAAAGTTGTCGGATGCCACCATGTTGTGCAGTGCCTGGCGCTCTTCTTTCATGCCCTGGCCGCGCTTCTGGTGTGCCTGTTTCATAATGTCACGCATTTGCTGGCGTTGCTGTTCGGTCAGGTTCAGGCCGGCAAACGGGCCGCCCTTGCCAGGGCCATTATGGTGCATCATTTTCATTGGCGCGTTGTCGGCGGCCGGGGCGCTGGTGTCGGCGGCAAACGCCATGGAAGCAGACCCCAGGGCCAGAGTAGAAGCGACAAATAAAGCGGTCAGTTTACGCATAATATATTTCCTTAAAATTTCTTCATCAGGAGCGCTGTACTTAACAGGCTCATCGTGTCGTCGAAGATAATAATAGGCTTATAAATATAGAGAAATGCGAGGGAGTGTAAACTTTTTAAAATGCAAAAAATAATTATTAGGCAAATATGAATAAATTATGGAGGAAGCGTTTTTTTTGCGAAAAGCCAACTGCGATTCAGATAAATCTCCTATAAAAAATCTATTTCCCTTCCTGGAATAATGACAATTTATCACAGCGATTTCTTATCGTCGCGCAACATCACCACTTGGCGATAAAATTCTTCCAACACGCGGTTCTGTTTCTACACTTATAAGCATTCGCCGGGCAGGTAGCGTCGCCGGGCAAAATGAATCGTTGCATCTATAATAGTTTCATTGAATCATTATCTCACGCCAAAAAGCGTGTTATATGATGGGGATATATGCTGTAAGGCCGGACTGGCCTGAAACGGCCGCCGAGGCTTACCCCGCCGTGCCGTTGCTCTTTTGAGGACACATCATGTTTGCAGATCCGGGACCCGTGCTCCTTAACACCCTGTTTGGTACCAGCAGCCCTCACTGGCGGCTGTCTTTTGACAGCAACGCGCTGGAGCTGACCGCCGTGAAAGGCACCACGCATATTGCCGTCACCCTGACGGCCCTGCAGGCGGCAAAAATCCGTCGGCTGACCGGCGTGACCAGCAGCCTGGACATTGCCATCCAGTTATCCGGTGAACCGATCCATTTGCATCTGGTTGGCCGCCGAGTCAATAAATATGAGTGGGCCGGCACCGCTTCGGCCTATACCGATACCAAAGCCGTGGCGCGCGATCTGGTGCACGGTCTGTCGTTTGCCGAGCAGGTGGTATCGGAAGCCAATTCGGTGATTGTCATTGTCGATCAGCACGGCTACATCCAGCGCTTTAATCGCCTGAGCGAAGAATATACCGGGCTGCGCGAGCAGGACGTCATCGGCAAAAACGTCTTCAAGCTGTTTATGAGCCCGGAAGAAGCCGCCGCTTCGCGCCGTAATATTGCCGGCTTTTTCAAAAACGGCTCCTCGTACGAAGTGGAGCGCTGGATCAAAACCGTCAAAGGCGAGCGGCTGTTTCTGTTTCGCAATAAGTTCGTCCACAGCGGCAGCGGCAAGAACGAAGTCTTTTTAATCTGCTCCGGCACCGACATTACCGAAGAACGGCACGCGCAGGAACGGCTGCGGGTGCTGGCCAATACCGACATCATCACCGGGCTGCCCAACCGCAACGCCATTCAGGACAAGATTATCCAGGCGATCGAGGCACGTGCGGCAAGCAGCGTGGGGCTGGTCTATCTCGACCTCGATAATTTCAAGAAAGTGAACGATGCCTATGGTCATATGTTCGGCGACCGCCTGCTGGTTGAAGTTTCACGGGCGATCCTCGACTGCCTGAACCACGGCGAAGTGCTGGCGCGGCTGGGCGGCGACGAGTTTCTGGTGCTGGTCTATCAGGCAGACCGCGTGATGCTTCAGGAACTGGCGCAGCGTATTATCGATCGGCTGAAAACGCCGTTTCGCATTGGTTTGATTGAGGTCTATACCGGCTGTTCCATTGGCATTGCCTTGTGCCCAGAACACGGTGACGATCTTGACGGGCTGATCCGCAGCGCCGATACCGCCATGTATGTTGCCAAGGAATTGGGTAAACGGACGTTTACCGTGTTTTCCCCGGAGATGAACCAACGGGTGGCTGAATACATGTGGCTCGACACCAATTTGCGCAAGGGATTGGAGCAGAACCAACTGGTGGTGTATTACCAGCCGAAAATCGATGCCTACAGCGGCGAGGTACACAGCGTGGAAGCGCTGGTGCGTTGGGATTCTCCCGAACGCGGGCTGATCCCGCCATTACAGTTTATTTCTTATGCGGAAGAGTCCGGGTTGATTACCCCCTTAGGTCAATGGGTGTTGAAGACCGCGGCCCGTCAAGCGGCCGACTGGCAACGGCAGGGGCTGAACCTGCGGGTGGCGGTCAATCTTTCCGCCCGACAGTTAGTGGATGATTCGGTGGTAGAGGATCTGCAACAGGTGTTGCAGGAAAACCACCTGACCCACTGCCCGCTGGATTTTGAACTGACCGAAAGCAGTCTGATCGAAGATGAAAACCGCGCGCGCACCGTCATCACACGGCTGCGACAGTTGGGAGCACAGGTTCACCTGGACGATTTCGGCACCGGTTATTCGTCGCTGGCGCAGCTGGCGCGCATTCCATTGGACGCCATCAAGCTGGATAAAAGTTTTGTGCGCGGCGTCAATCTGAACCCGGTGTCGCAATCGCTGGTGCGCGCCATTGTGGCGGCAGCCGAAGCGCTGCAGTTTCGCGTCATCGCCGAAGGCGTCGAAACCGAAAGCGAAAACCACTTCCTCGACTGCGTTGGGGTCGACGAAAAGCAGGGTTTTCTATTTGCACGCCCGATGCTACCGACGCAGCTTGAAGATTGGCTGCGTCGTTACCGCCCGCATCCAGCACCCCTGTAATGCGGGCGGGTGTTGGTCAGCCGGCACGCTGCAGGGTTTGCGTATGCCGATCTTGCAGCATCACCAAACGTTCAATGTATTGCCGATCCTTTGGCTCAATGGTGAACGCCGCATGTACCCAATCTTCGGTGATATCCATCAGCTCGGAACGGGTCAGTTGCAGCACTCGCTGCCGCGCTCGCAGCATGGCGCGCATGCCGTTCAGCTTGGGACGGATGGTGTCGATAAAGGTGCGCGTTGCCAGATACCCCTCCCCCGGCTGGAACAGCCGATCGACCAGTCCGCGGCTTTCGAACCATTCCGCGGTGTGTGCGTCGCCACTCCAGATAAGCTCCTCCGCCAGCCGCATGCCGGCTTTGCGCGCCACCAGCGAATAGCCGCCCATACCGGGGAACAGATTGAAGGCAATCTCTGGGAATCCCATACGCGCATTGTTCTGCGCCAGCAAGAAATGGTGAGCCAATGCCGCTTCAAAACCGCCGCCCAGGGCGCTGCCCTCCACCATCGCGATGCTCACCGCTCCGGTATCGAAGCCGCGCGCCGCCGCGTGTACGCAGTCGATACAGGCTCGCGCGTAGGCGGTCATCGCCGCACGATTACGGGTTTTGATCGACTCGGCGAAGAAGTTCAAATCCCCGCCCACGTTGAACATATTTGGCACCAGTGAGCCGGTAACCCAAAAATCAAACTGCAGTGACGACTCTTTGGCCGCCTGCGCCAACGCCATAATGTCTTCGATTAACGCCTGATTGAAACACGGACGCGGCTCGGCGCGCAGCAACATCCACATAATGTTGCGCCCTTCTTCGTAATAGGCCGAAATCTGCGACAGATTGCCTGCCTCGGTGAACAGGCGGCAGGTGGGGTGATCGAGTAATTTCATAGAACCTTCCAATTTAACCAGTAACAACGATGAAACCGCTCCAGCCCTTACGGCTGTCGTTCGGTAGCGCAGTGGTAAACCACATGGCTACACCATCAGTAAACGCTTTCGTGGCGCTGAAAGAGAAAAATTGGCGGAAAAAATCGGCTGACTCGACGACAAGGGATCGGATTATTACCTATATGTGTGGCAGGAAAAGCCTGGGGGTTAAACAGTTAGCCGGCAAACCAGAGAAATCCCCTAATTCACCGTTGCAACGGCCAAATCGACGGGCGGTTTAGCTATAATCAGTGACAGACCGTCTTTTTATCGTTAAGGAAATCGTGACGTAATGCCTATAGGATCAGATAAAGAACCTCGTCAGCCCGACAGTGAAACGCCAGCCAAGCCGCTGATCGACCTCAAAACCGGCAATCACAGCATTGACCAGGGCATCTCCGGGTTTTCCCGTCTGGTTGAGCGCATCAAGGCCTGGCCAAGCATTGCCCACCTGCTGCGTGCCACCGAACGTTTCAACGATCGGCTTGGCAGCCAGTTTGGTGCGGCCATTACCTACTTTTCGTTTTTATCGCTGATTCCGATCCTGATGGTGTCATTTGCCGCCGTCGGCTTCGTGTTAGCCTCCAACCCGGATTTGTTGGCTGAACTGATCAACAAAATCGTCGGCAGCATCAGTGACCCGACGCTGGCCAGTACGCTGAAAAACACCGTCAATACCGCCATTCAACAACGCACTACCGTCGGGCTTACCGGGCTGGCGCTGGCGCTGTACTCCGGTATCAGCTGGATGGGCAACCTGCGTGAAGCCATCCGCGCTCAGTCACGTGACGTTTGGGAGCGTAATCCGCAGGATCAGGAAAAAATCTATTTCAAATATACCCGCGATTTTATTTCGCTGATCGGCCTGGTAGTGGCGCTGATCATTACGCTGTCGCTGACGTCGATTGCCGGCTCCGCGCAGGCTGCCATCGTCAATGCGTTGGGGTTGGGCGATATAGAATGGCTGCGCCCGGCGATGACGCTGATCGCGCTGTCGATTTCCATTTTTGCCAACTATCTGTTGTTCTTATGGATATTCTGGATGCTGCCGCGCCATAAGCCAAAGAAGAAAGCGCTGCTGCGTGGCACCTTAATGGCGGCAATCGGTTTTGAAGTGATCAAGTTCGTCATGACCATGACATTGCCACAGGTGGCCAAATCGCCCTCCGGCGCGGCATTTGGCTCGGTAATTGGCCTGATGGCGTTCTTTTACTTTTTTGCCCGCCTGACGCTGTTCTGCGCCGCCTGGATCGCCACCGCACAGTACAAAGAGGATAAGACGCTACCCTCAACACGGTAGCCGGGCCACCTGGCAACGTGAATATACCGGCCTTTCGCATCAGTCCGGTATATTGCTTCAATAGAAAGGCAAAAAACCAGCATAAAATACCAATCAGAAAGCTGTGGAACGGCTAAACCAGAATAACAAACTACCCAGTAACTTTTCTTTGCCGGTTTTTCAGCGATAAACACTGCCTGAAAGTACATCTGCCACGTTAAAATCTACAAATCACCATACTAATAAAACATTAGTCTTATTAACCGGTTATCGTACACGCTGTACAAAGTTGCGCCGTTGAAAAGGCATTTTGCTGTGTCTAAGATGGCCTTTTAGATAATCAAAATATAAGAAACAACTATGCAAGCCTCCATCGCACCAACCGTCGACGCCGATGATGCGTCCACGCCAGTCAATTCTCGGGGAAAGGTGCTGGTCGCCTCTTTGATCGGCACTGCCATCGAGTTCTTTGATTTCTATATTTACGCCACCGCGGCCGTGCTGGTGTTCCCGCATATTTTCTTCCCGCAGGGCGATCCGACCACCGCGACACTACAATCGTTGGCTACCTTTGCCGTGGCCTTCGTGGCACGCCCTATCGGTTCAGCGCTGTTCGGCCACTTCGGCGATCGCGTCGGCCGCAAGGCCACGTTGGTCGCCTCGCTGCTGACCATGGGGATTTCCACCGTGTTAATCGGCCTGTTGCCGAGTTATGAAACCATCGGCATCCTGGCGCCTATGCTGCTGGCGTTGGCGCGTTTCGGCCAGGGGCTGGGACTGGGTGGCGAATGGGGCGGCGCGGCGCTACTGGCCACCGAAAACGCCCCACCGCGCAAACGCGCGCTGTACGGTTCATTCCCGCAGCTCGGCGCACCTATCGGTTTCTTCTTTGCCAACGGCACCTTCCTGCTGCTGTCCTGGTTGCTTACCGACCAGCAGTTTATGGATTGGGGCTGGCGCGTCCCGTTCGTGCTGTCAGCGGTCTTGGTATTGATCGGTCTGTATGTGCGGGTATCCCTGCATGAAACCCCGGTGTTCGCCAAAGTGGCCAAAGCTGGCAAACAGGTAAAAATCCCGCTTGGCACCCTGTTAAGCAAACATATGAAAGTCACCATCCTCGGTACCTTCATCATGTTGGCCACCTATACGTTGTTCTACCTGATGACGGTGTATTCCATGACCTACGGCACCACCGCACAACCGCTGGGGCTGGGTTATTCGCGTGAAAGCTTCCTGTGGATGCTGATGCTGGCGGTGATCGGCTTTGGCGTGATGGTGCCAATCGCCGGGCTGCTGGCCGATGCATTCGGGCGCCGCAAGACCATGATCGTCATTACCCTGCTGATGATCGGCTTCTCCTTCCTGTTCCCGGTGATGCTTGGCTCCGGCAACCAGGTGCTGGTGATGGCGTTCCTGCTGTGCGGCCTGAGCATCATGGGGCTGACGTTTGGCCCGATGGGCGCACTGCTGCCTGAACTGTTCCCGACCGAAGTGCGCTATACCGGCGCTTCGTTTTCGTATAATGTCGCCTCGATTCTCGGCGCCTCGGTAGCGCCGTACATCGCGACCTGGCTGAACGCCAATTACGGTCTGTTTTATGTCGGCATGTATCTGGCGGCGATGGCAAGCCTAACGCTGCTGGCCCTGCTGCTGATGAAAGAAACCCGCCACAAGCCGCTGTAAACCCCGCTCGGCCCCGCCGGTGTGCGGGGCCACTCTCCCTACCGCACTGTTTTTTGTCACAAAAGCCGTTTATCCTGCCATTCTGCTCAATAACGCGAGTGTTATCATGTCGCTGCGTCGCTGGTTTTTATTACTGTTCATGCTACTGGCACTGGCCGTTGTGGCGATCTACTGGTGGCTGAAGCCTTCACACCCGGATGCTCTGTGGCGCATCGTTAGTCAGCAATGCCTGCCGAACCAGCAACAACGACACCATCCCGCCCCCTGTACGCAGGTGGATCGGGCAGCCGGTTTTGTGGTGTTAAAAGATCGCAACGGCCCGTTGCAGTACCTGCTGATGCCGACAGCGAAAATCACCGGCATCGAAAGCCCGCAGTTGCTGGCAACCACTACCCCTAACTTTTTCCAGCAAGCCTGGCAGGCACGCCGGTTTATGGCGCAGAAATATGCCAAACCGATTGATGATGCAGATATTTCTCTGGCGATTAATTCCGAATATGGCCGCACGCAGAACCAGCTGCATATTCATATTTCCTGCCTGTCACCGGCGATAAAATCCCGGCTGACACAGTTGGCTCCCGGCGTCGGCCAACGCTGGCAATCGCTGCCCGGTGGCCTGCTGAATCATGATTATCTGGCGCGTCGGGTAACGCCAGAACAGTTGGCGCAACAGGGGGCATTCCGCCTGCTGGCCAGCGGAGTCGCCGACGCCGAGCAACATATGGGCCGCTTTGGGCTGGCGATGACCGCGCTGCCCGACGGCGATTTCCTGCTGCTGGCCACCGAACGCAATCTGCTGCGCCTCAATCTGGCCTCGGCGGAGGAGATTCAGGATCACCACTGCCGGCTATTGTCCCCGGCGCCCTGAGCGCCGTTATTTTTTTCCCTTCATTTGGCGCAGTATCTGCCCGCACTGGTTTTCATCGCCCCCGTCGCTGGGCGACACCAGCGCCAGCAGCGCGGCGGCAGGTGCCACTACCACGCCGAGCGCCACCGCGGCAGCACCACGGGCAATCAACGGTCCCGGCTTCACGCCGGCATCCGGGTTCTTGAAGGTTCCGCGCACATAGAGCGGCGAGCGCAACGTCAATACGCGCATACCCTTGCTTTCCGGATTGATGGACAGATCCATACGCTCGCTGGCGAAGTTGGCATTGCCGGTAATGTTGATAATCGCGTTTTCAGTATCGAATACAAATAGCCGTGGCGCAGCAACGCCGTTACGCACCTCAACGTCGGCCGCAGCACAGTTGATGCCCACCTCGTCGTCGCCGAATATCTGCGCCACCAGATAGTTGCCGACGTTCAATCCCAGGATCTCCATCAGGCTGCGGCTGATGACGCCGTCGTTAATCAACAGCCGCAAATCGCCACTGCTGCTGCCGAGCAATGCCGCCACCGAGTTACCGCTGCCGCGTAGTTTAGCGTCCCCGTTCAGTTCTCCCAGGCTGCGCTTCATCGACTCGACGTTCGGTAACAGCTGCTTAAGCTGGAATTTGCGCGCATGCATATCCACCCGTCCCTGCATGGGTTTTTTACTGCCGTCGAGCCGTACGGTGGAATTAAGATTGCCGCCGGCAACGCCAAAGCGCAGCGGATCCATCAGCAATACGCCGTTATCCAGTTTCAAATGGGTAGACAAATCGCTGAGCGGTAAAGAATTACCATGCTCGATACGCCTGGCGGAAAAACGCACGTCGGCATCCATCACATCCCAGCTGTTGCTGTCAAAGCGCTCTACCGGCAATACTCTGTCTGACGGTTGACGCGTTTTTTCACCACGATTGGCTTTTTCAGCGTTGGTATCGGCGCCGATCAACGGTGCCAGATCGGCAAAACGCAGCTGTTTGGAAACCACCTCTCCGGTCAGTTTCGGCCGAGGTTTACTGGCGACGTAGCGTAAATCGCCATGAATATCGCTGTCGCCGATTTTGCCGGCGAAGTTCTGGTACTGATATACCGCACCGCCCTTGTCATGCAGTTTGGCCGTCAGATGGCCGTCGGTGGCGTACGGCGGCGTGTTTGGCAGCAGTACGCCGGTCAGAGGATAAAGATTACCCAGGCTGTCGCCGGAGAATTTCAACTGCACATCCAGCCCTGCCAGCTTTAACGGATCGCTCAACGTGCCGGCCACCACCACGCGGGTCGAGCCGGAACGGACGTCGGCCTGCAACGGGAACGGCAGTTGCGCATTTTGCAGCGACAGCATGCCGCCGATCTTACCGCTGCCGCTCAACGGCTCGCCGTTATATCTGCCCTGGACTTTCCAGCCAAAAACATAATCCGGCGTTACCGCTTCACCCTGCTGCTTTTTACCGGTCACTTCACTGAACGGCAGCGGCTTGCCAAGCGGATCGATCTGCGCACGGAAATCGGCCTTCAGCACGGCATCTTTATAATCAAGCTGGCCGCGATCGAACACGATATCGTGAATGTTCACCGACCAGTCGGAGGCCGCTGCCTGCGGGTCGCTGTCGCTATTCGCCAGATGGAATGTCCAGTTGTTTTCGCCATTGGCCAAGCGCTGCAATCGCGCGTTCGGTTGCTTCAACCAGATACGCGGGATCGACAGCTGCTTACCCAGCAGCGCCAGCGGCGCAATGCTGGCATCCACCCGCTGTAGCGTCACCATATGCTCGCCGGGAATCGCCGCCGGGTTGCCAAGCACAATATCTTCGGCGTGGATATGCGGCCACGGCACCCAGGCACGCCAACCGCCTTCGTCCTTGTTGCGCGTCCATGCGACGCCCAGGTCGCCGCGAATGGCAAACGGCCGTTGTAGTTCGGCAGAGACCTTCTCATTGATGGCGGGCTTAAGGCGGTTCCAGTCGAACGTGGCGATCAGCACGACCAAAGCTACCGCCACCACCATCACTACCCCGCCCAGCCAACTAAAAACTTTTCCTGTTTTGCTCATAACGGATTCCTGAACGCACTCGTCAATCGTTGGATTTGCCTGGCAGAATTGATTAATAACTCTTATCAAGCCTAGTTGATGACCAGTAAGAATTCACGCTGAAGGCGGCGGATGTAACATCGCCAACCGCCGATCGCGCGAATATGTTGGCCGCCGGTTTTAGCAGAAAAAAGAGATCGCGGGACATTTTACGACCACGATCAAAATAAACTAAAACACTGTTTTATTTGTATTGACTCACTGCCGCGTTGCCATGAGACTGAGGATATTGCTCAGTAACCAGACGTGTTTTTAACGCAGGGAATCCCATGAATCACAAAAATCTTGCCGTGATCGGTGAATGCATGATCGAACTGTCGCAGAAGGGCGACGATCTCAGCCGTGGTTTTGGCGGCGATACGTTGAATACCGCGGTCTATGTCGCCCGTCAGGTCGCGCAGCAGGCGCTGAATGTGCATTATGTCACCGCTCTGGGTAACGACAGCTTTAGCGACGAAATGCTGCGCACCTGGCAGCAGGAAAGGATCGGGACTTCACTTATCCAGCGCATGGACAACAAACTGCCGGGGCTTTACGTGATTGAAACCGATGAGACCGGCGAGCGCACCTTCTACTATTGGCGCAACGATGCCGCCGCACGCTACTGGCTGGAAGGCCCGCAGGCGGACAGTATTGTGTCGCAACTGGCGCGGTTTGATTATCTCTATCTCAGCGGCATCAGCGTGGCGATCCTCAATGCAGGCAGCCGGGCAAAACTGCTGACGTTGCTGCGCCAATGCCGCAGCAACGGCGGCAAGGTGATTTTCGACAATAACTATCGCCCGCGCCTATGGCAAAACAAGGAAGAAACCCGGCAGGCGTACCGCGATGTGCTATCTTGCACCGATATTGCATTCCTGACGCTGGATGACGAGGATTTATTGTGGGGGCAGCAGCCGGTAGAACAGGTGGTGAGCCGCACCCGTGGCTTCGGCGTACAGGAAATCGTAATTAAACGCGGCCCAGAGTCGTGCCTGGTATTCAGCGCTGAAGGCGGCGAATACGACGTGCCGGCGGTGAAACTGGCCAAAGAGAAAGTGGTGGATACCACCGCCGCCGGAGACTCCTTCAGCGCCGGTTACCTCGCAGTGCGGCTGAACGGCGGCAGCGCACAACAGGCAGCACAGCGCGGACATCTGACAGCCAGTACGGTGATTCAGTATCGTGGGGCCATTATTCCGCTGGCGGCCATGCCAGCGTGATGCCAAACCGCGCATCAAGGCGATCGGCGGCCTTCTGAGGGGGCGCCGTAGCCATACTGCGACTGCGGGTCGGGGAGGATCGTTCGCCAAAGCACAGCCGTCTCCCTCACCATTAATTGTGCAAAATAGCATGAGAGAGATTGACTGTATCGTTTGATAGCGAAGATAATACTGCTAGATAAATTTTCCCTGGTGTTAGCCAATTGGCAACCTGATCTAAAAGGTCAGGTTTTTTTTCGAATCTTTATACTTTCATTTTATGAACGCAGTATATGTTTTCTTCATTCCGTCGGGTAGTTAGACTTAGGTCTAGGTTTGGGCTATACTTTTGTTAGTACAGGGACGTTATAGTTTCACTTGAGGTAATTAGATGGCTATTTTATTTTCCAATAATGACATCATCAATGACACGATAAAAAGTTATCTCGATCGCAAGCTGAAAATGTACGGTGATATAAAATATTCCTATCTGATTCTTAATAAGAAAAACCCCGCCGAGATAAATATAATTTCTAATTACCCTGATGAGTGGGTGAATATTTATAAAGAAAATAACTATCAGCACATTGATCCCGTGGTGATTATCGCGTTCAATAAAATAGCGCCATTCTCATGGGATGAGAACCTTGCTATCAATTCCAGTTTAAAACTTTCAAAAATATTCAACCTATCCAGGAAATATAATATTATTAACGGCTTTACCTTTGTCCTGCACGATCCTAATAATAATCTGGCCATGTTATCCATCATGTTGGATGAAGAAAAAAGCAACGAGATAGAAGAAAATATCGAAAGTAACAAAGAAAAACTGCAAATGCTGTTAATTTCCGCCCATGACAAGCTCATCTCTCTATACCGAGAGATGAGCCAGAATAAAGATGAGAAGATATATAACGATAAAGAAATATTCTCACATCGTGAGAATGAAATTCTTTATTGGGCCAGCATGGGGAAAACTTACCAGGAAATCGCACTTATACTGGGTATAAAAACTGGCACTGTAAAATTTCATATTGGCAACGTAGTCAAAAAACTCGGCGTATTGAATGCCAAGCACGCGATAAGACTCGGCATTGAGCTGCAGCTCATCAAACCGGTCATTCAGTGAAAGCCAACGATAACGGCCAATGTGTCAAGTTATTCTCGGCAAGGCTCTCATGCTGCTTTATTCGGTTAATCAGTTCCGCCTGGTTTTGGCTGTCGGTCGGTAGAAACAGCAGATAGATGGGCTTTTCCTTTTCTGACAGCCCTTGCTCAACCACAGAAATCCCCCAACCAGAACGTTTTAATATTGTCAGCATCGGATGACTGACGATGGTGAATATGCCTTCATAACCCGCATTGATTGAATAGTTAATCATGGCAAGAAACAGAATGGAACTGATAGGGAATCGACTATCAAACATCGATTTGACCCTTTTTTTATCCACAAAGAACCGGCTGGACTCCAGATAATTCCCTACTGGAATGTCGATCTTGTCAAAATAGCTGAAAAAGGTGCCGGTTATCATATTAGGATATTTCGTTTCTATAAATCTTACACTACAGATCACCGAACCATTATTGACGCCTAATAGATAGTTGGTGTTATTATTATCATAATCGTCAAATTCCATACCATTATTGCAATTTACCGCCCAATCGAGACGATCTTTGAAGGTTTCTTTGCGCAGTGTAAATAATTCTTCCGATACGTCATTGGCCAACAAACTATAATTTACATCAAATATCTCTAACATATTCCCTCCGTTAACGGCATGTTTGCATGTCAAATACAACCACACAACAATTTTTCTTATATCCAGCGGCGTTAGTCGACTTCATTATATAATTTGACGTTTATGTTAGCTATTGTACAGGCACTTCGTATTGTAGGAGCACTGCACAACCAAAGCCGCAGCTGATTCGTCCGCAAGGGGGTTGATATTACATGATGCACATGGAAGGAAGAAGACAAGACGCGCATTGGCGCTATAAATGACAAAAGCCGGCAAATGCCGGCTTAAGATGTTTTTAGCCGGGCGTCAAACCACGCCCGGATGCTTCGGCTAGCAATTAGCCGGCCACGGCGATGCGCTTCATATCGGTCATGTAACCACGCAGTTTACGGCCCACCGATTCGATCGGATGGTTGCGAACCGCTTCGTTAACATCGCGCAGTTGCGCGTTGTCGACGCTGGTGCCGGCCACTGACTGGCCCAGATCGCCTGCCTGCAGGGTGTTCATAAAATCTTTCAGCAACGGTACCGCCGCGTAGGAGAACAGGTAGTTGCCATACTCTGCAGTATCGGAGATCACCACGTTCATTTCATACAGACGCTTGCGCGCAATGGTGTTGGCAATCAGCGGCAGCTCGTGCAGGGATTCATAGTACGCGGATTCTTCGATGATCCCGGAATCAACCATGGTTTCGAACGCCAGTTCAACGCCGGCTTTCACCATGGCCACCATCAGTACGCCGTTATCAAAGTATTCCTGCTCGCTGATTTTGCCTTCGAACTGCGGGGCGTTTTCGAATGCGGTTTTACCGGTCTCTTCACGCCAGGTCAGCAGTTTCACATCGTCTTCCGCCCAGTCCGCCATCATGCCGCTGGAGAATGCGCCAGAAATGATGTCGTCCATATGTTTTTGGAACAGCGGCGCCATGATCGCTTTCAGTTGCTCGGACAACGCATAGGCACGCAGTTTCGCCGGGTTGGACAGACGATCCATCATCAGGGTGATACCGCCCTGCTTCAGCGCTTCGGTAATGGTTTCCCAGCCGAACTGGATCAGTTTTTCGGCATAGGCCGGATCGCGACCTTCGGCCACCAGTTTGTCGAAGCACAGCAGCGAACCCGCCTGCAACATGCCGCACAGGATGGTCTGCTCGCCCATCAGGTCAGATTTCACTTCGGCAACGAAGGATGACTCCAGTACGCCAGCACGGTGGCCACCGGTAGCCGCAGCCCAAGCCTTGGCGATGGCCATGCCTTCACCTTTTGGATCGTTTTCCGGGTGAACGGCGATCAGCGTCGGTACGCCAAAGCCGCGTTTGTACTCTTCACGTACTTCGGTGCCCGGGCACTTCGGCGCCACCATTACCACGGTGATGTCTTTACGTACCTGCTCGCCGACTTCAACGATATTGAAGCCGTGAGAATAGCCCAGTGCCGCGCCGTCTTTCATCAACGGCTGCACCGCGCGCACCACCGCAGAGTGCTGTTTGTCCGGCGTCAGGTTAACCACCAGATCGGCCTGCGGGATCAGCTCTTCGTAAGTCCCAACCTTGAAGCCGTTTTCGCTCGCCTTACGCCAGGAAGCGCGTTTTTCTTCAATCGCTTCCTTACGCAGGGCATAGGCAACGTCCAGACCCGAATCACGCATGTTCAGGCCCTGGTTCAGCCCCTGGGCACCACAGCCGACGATCACCACTTTTTTCCCTTTCAGGTAGCCGGCTTCGTCAGCAAATTCGTCGCGCGCCATAAAACGGCATTTACCCAATTGCGCCAACTGCTGACGCAGGTTCAAGGTGTTGAAATAGTTAGCCATGGTGGTACTCCAGTTAGATGTTGTGTCTTGCATGTTATTTTCATTCCCCGCCCTGTCTGTGCGGAGATTCGTTAAACTCAATGTATAACAGGATCTGCGTTGCTCAAATTGATATATTAACAATGTCATATTGCAATTTATGCAACGTAATCACCGCGAGCGTACAACTATGGATTTACGTGATTTAAAGCTGTTTCTGCACCTGGCAGAAGGCCGTCATTTCGGTCGTACCGCCAAGGCGATGCACGTCAGCCCGTCCACGCTTTCGCGCCAGATACAGCGGCTGGAAGACGAACTGGGGCAGCCGCTGTTCCTGCGTGACAACCGCACCGTGCAGTTGACCGACGCCGGGGAACAGCTGAAAGTTTTTGCCCAGCAAACGCTGTTGCAATACCAGCAGCTGAAACATGCACTCGGCCAGCACGGCCCTTCGTTGAGCGGCGAGCTGCGGCTGTTCTGTTCGGTGACCGCGGCTTACAGCCACCTGCCGCCGATTCTGGATCGCTTCCGCGCGCAGCATCCGCTGGTCGAAATCAAACTGACCACCGGCGATGCCGCCGATGCGGTCGACAAAATTCAGTCGAACGAGGCCGATCTTGGCATCGCTGGCCGGCCGGAAAGTTTGCCCAACAGCGTGGAATTCACCAAAATCGGCGAAATTCCTCTGGTGCTGATCGCGCCGGCGTTGCCGTGCGCGGTGCGTGCCCAGGTATTTGCCGAACAGCCGGACTGGGCCAATATTCCGTTTATCCTGCCGGAGCACGGGCCTTCGCGTAAACGCATCGAGCTGTGGTTCCGCCGTCAGCGCCTGAGCAACCCGCTGATATACGCCACCGTCGGCGGCCATGAGGCCATCGTTTCCATGGTGGCGCTGGGTTGCGGCATCGCCCTGATCCCGAGCGTGGTTGTGGATAACAGCCCGGAGCCAGTGCGCAACCGCATCTCGCAGCTGGACAATATTTCGATGGTCGAGCCGTTCGAACTGGGCGTTTGCGTGCAGAAAAAGCGCCTCAGCGATCCGTTGATCGACGCGTTTTGGCGGCTGCTGTAAACGGTTAAAATTTACCGCCGCTCCTGACCCCGCCAGACGGCGGGCCAGTCAAAAACGCATTTATAGGTCCGCCGGATCGACCTGTTTCATCGCCTCCACCTTCATCAGCCACTGGTAGAGCGGTTCGAGTTGTTGAAACGCGTCGGTCAGCAGCGGCACCATATTGGCGCTGAACAGTTTTTCGACCTGATTATCGCTGACCATCACGGCAAAGGACTTACGGTGATACCAGGTCGAGATTTCCGCCGCCAGATCCTTCACCAGCAACCGTTTATAGCGCTCGCCCACCAGTTCAAACGGCGGTTGGCAGCAGGCTGCCACCTCAAGAAACTGTTGCGGTTGGCGCCGTAGCGTATGGCGGAACAGATCCATGGTTTGCTTGTTGGCGCTGTAATAGCCCAGGCCGTAACGCAGCAGATCGGGCCCAATTTCGAAGAAATATACCGGCGCGTCTTTCCAGTCTTTGCTTGGCCGCTTGAACGTCAGCCACATCCGGCTGCGATAGCGTGATTTGTCATGGGAAAACCGGGTATCGCGATGAATGCGCGACAGCGTTTTACCGATCGCCGGGCGGATTTCGAACTGCGGATCAATCATCAGCATTGCAGGAGCCAGGTCGTTCACCAGCGTGCGAAACGGCGTCAGCAACTCCCGTTCATAGACATCGCGCTGTGCCTCAAACCAGTCTTTGTCGTTTTCAACCCGCACCTGTTGCAGGAAATTCAGCCCCTGCTGACTAAAACCGTTGAACCGCTGCGCCATATCTCTCCCCACCGTTTTCCGTTATCCGCCATTTGCCAGCGCCGCCAGTAACATGATCTCCAGCATGAAGTGGTAATTCATCATGCACCCCTAAACGCCATCAGTGTTGGCAGTATAGAAATGCACGACAAAATCACAATAACGCCCCCCATCAACAGGCTTATGCGTCACGGTTACTGATCACGCCGACTTAGCCCTGCAAAAAGAAGCGAAATGCCGGGTTAGTGGTTTCATCATGACAATCGTAGCCCAGCGCCGCCAGGTGCTGTTCAAACTCCGGTTCGGTTTGCGACAGTTCAAAGCCCGCCAGCACGCGACCGAAATCAGTGCCATGGCTGCGATAATGGAACAGCGAGATATTCCAGTGGGTGCCCAGGGTATGAAGAAACTTCAGTAGCGCGCCCGGCGACTCCGGAAACTCGAAGCTGTACAGACGCTCGCGCAACGGCTTGGAGGGGCGCCCACCCACCATATAGCGCACGTGCAGCTTGGCCATTTCGTCGTCGGACAGATCCACCACCTGATAGCCACCGACCGCCAGTTCGCTGATGATTTCCTGGCGTTCCGCATGGCCGCGCGTCAAACGCACGCCAACGAAAATGCAGGCGTTATCAGCATCGGCATAGCGATAGTTGAACTCGGTCACCGCCCGGCCACCCAGCAGTTGGCAAAACTTGAGGAAGCTGCCCTTCTGCTCAGGGATAGTGACCGCCAACAGCGCTTCACGCTGCTCGCCCAGTTCGCAGCGTTCAGAGACGTAACGCAAACCGTGGAAGTTGAGATTGGCGCCGGACAGCACATGGGCCAGCCGTTCGCCCTGGATGTCATGCTGCTGCACATACTTCTTCAAGCCGGCCAATGCCAGGGCGCCCGAAGGCTCGGCGATGGCGCGTACGTCCTCGAACAGATCCTTCACTGCCGCGCAGATGGCATCGCTGTCAACGGTGATGACATCGTCGAGATATTCGCGGCACAGCCGAAAGGTTTCATTGCCGATGCGTTTCACCGCCACGCCTTCGGCAAACAGCCCAACGCGTGGCAGATCGACCGGCTGCCCGGCGTCCAATGCCGCACGCAGGCAGGCGGAGTCTTCGGCTTCGACGCCAATCACCTTGATCTGCGGCATCAGCTGCTTGATCAACACCGCCACGCCAGCCGCCAGCCCACCGCCACCGACCGGCACGAACACGCGATCCAGGTGCGCGTCCTGCTGGAGCAATTCCATTGCCAGCGTTCCCTGACCGGCAATCACCGCCGGATGATCGAACGGTGGCACAAACGTCATGCCCTGCTGCTCGGAAAGTTCGATCGCCTTGGCTTTGGCTTCGTCAAAATTGGCGCCATGCAATAGCACTTCGCCGCCGAAACCGCGCACCGCGTCCACTTTGATATCGGCAGTCGACACCGGCATCACAATCAGCGTCTTGATGCCAAGGCGGCTGCCGGAAAGCGCCACGCCCTGCGCATGGTTGCCGGCCGACGCTGTCACCACGCCGCGCGCCTTTTGTTCTTCATCCAGCCCGGCGATCATCGCATAGGCTCCACGCAGCTTGAAGCTGTGCACCGGCTGCCGATCTTCGCGCTTGACCAGCACGGTATTACCGAGGCGCGCGGAGATTTTATCCATCGCCTGCAACGGGGTGACTTGCGCCACCTCGTAAACCGGCGAACGGAGCACCGCGCGCAAATATTCGGCGCCGCAGGGGGCGTCGGGTAGGGGTTGTGATACCGCCATGGTGCTTAGCCTCCCAGCTTGCTCTTGTCGCGAACCGCACCCTTGTCGGCGCTGGTCGCCAGCGTCGCGTAAGCACGCAGTGCATAAGACACCTGGCGCTCACGGGATTTTGGCGTCCAGGCCGCATCACCACGTGCCAGTTCGGCTTCACGGCGGGCCGCCAGTTCGCGATCCGCCACATCCAGCACGATGCCACGGTTTGGAATGTCGATATCAATCATGTCGCCGTCCTGCACCAGCCCAATGATGCCGCCGCTTGCCGCTTCCGGCGACGCATGGCCGATAGACAGACCGGAAGTACCGCCGGAAAAACGCCCGTCGGTGATCAGCGCGCAGGACTTGCCCAGCCCCATGGACTTCAGATACGTGGTCGGATACAGCATTTCCTGCATCCCCGGCCCCCCCTTCGGCCCTTCATAGCGGATCACCACTACGTCGCCCGCCACCACGTTGCCGCCAAGGATCGCGTCCACCGCATCTTCCTGGCTTTCATACACTTTGGCCGGGCCGCGGAAGGTCAGGCTGTCCTTATCCACGCCAGCGGTTTTCACGATGCAGCCATCTTCGGCCAGATTGCCGTACAGCACCGCCAACCCGCCGTCCTGGCTATAGGCGTGCTCGCGGGTACGAATGCAGCCTTCCTGGCGGTCGGTGTCCAGCGAGTCCCAACGGCAGTCCTGCGAAAATGCCTGGGTGGTGCGGATACCCGCCGGGCCAGCCGAGTACATTTTCTTCACGCTTTCGTCGCTGGTCAGCATGACATCATAGGCATCCAGCGTTTGCGGCAGGTTAAGACCCAACACGTTGCTGACGTCGCGGTTCAGCAGTTCGGCGCGATCCAGCTCGCCCAGAATGCCGATCACCCCGCCGGCGCGGTGAACGTCTTCCATATGGTATTTTTGCGTGCTCGGTGCCACTTTGCACAGATGCGGTACCTTGCGAGACAGGCGATCGATGTCCGCCATGGTGAAATCGATTTCGCCTTCCTGCGCCGCCGCCAGCAGGTGCAGCACGGTATTGGTCGAGCCGCCCATGGCAATATCCAGCGTCATGGCGTTTTCGAACGCCGCCTTGTTGGCGATGTTACGCGGCAGGGCGGTTTCGTCATCTTGCTGATAATAACGTTTGGTCAGTTCGACGATGCGTTTGCCGGCGTTGAGGAACAGGTCTTTACGATCGGCGTGGGTCGCCAGCAGCGAGCCGTTACCGGGCTGCGACAGCCCCAGAGCCTCGGTCAGACAGTTCATCGAGTTGGCGGTGAACATGCCGGAACAGGAACCACAGGTTGGACAGGCAGAACGTTCAATCTGCTCACTGTCGGCATCGCTGACATTCGGGTTGGCCCCCTGAATCATCGCATCGATCAGATCCAGCTTGATGATCTTGTCTGACAGCTTGGTTTTACCGGCTTCCATCGGGCCGCCGGACACGAAAATCACCGGAATATTCAGGCGCAGCGACGCCATCAGCATCCCCGGGGTGATTTTGTCGCAGTTAGAAATGCACACCATCGCATCCGCGCAGTGCGCATTGACCATGTATTCCACCGAATCGGCAATCAGTTCGCGCGAAGGCAGCGAATAAAGCATGCCGCCGTGGCCCATGGCAATGCCGTCATCCACCGCAATGGTGTTGAACTCTTTCGCCACGCCGCCGGACGCTTCGATCTGTTCGGCAACCAGCTTGCCCAGATCGCGCAAATGCACGTGGCCTGGCACGAACTGGGTGAAGGAGTTGACCACCGCAATGATCGGCTTGCCGAAATCGGCGTCGGTCATGCCGGTCGCGCGCCATAATGCGCGGGCGCCCGCCATATTGCGGCCGTGGGTGGTGGTGGCTGAACGTAACTTAGGCATGCTCTTTTCACTCCAATATAGGCTGTTTTGTCCGAGCGGCGAACGAACCGCGCGGACATGATGTCTGTCTGTCTATCGTTATGGCTTATGCGTTGATTGGGTCTAACCAGCCGTATTTATCTTCGGTTTTACCGGTAAACAGGCCAAAGAATGCCTGCTGGATCTGTTTGGTGACTGGGCCGCACTTGCCAATACCGACCTGAATGCCGTCAACGCTGCGAACCGGCGTGATTTCCGCTGCGGTACCGGACATGAACACTTCGTCGGCCAGGTACAGCGACTCGCGTGACAGCACCTGCTCACGCACTTCAAAGCCCATGTCCTTCGCCAGCTTGATGATGGCGTCACGGGTGATGCCCGGCAGGGCCGATGAGGTGAACGGCGGGGTGAACAGCACGCCGTCTTTGACTTCAAACAGGTTTTCACCCGCACCTTCGGAGATATAGCCGTGCACATCCAGCGCAATGCCTTCCTGATAGCCGTGGCGGCGCGCTTCGCTACCCACCAGCAGCGAGGACAGATAGTTGCCGCCGGCTTTGGCGGCGGTTGGAATGGTGTTTGGTGCGACACGTTGCCAAGAAGAAACCATCGCATCGATGCCTTGATCCAGCGCTTCTTCACCCAGATATGCGCCCCAAGGAAACGCCGCGATAATCACGTCTGTCTTGTAGCCGGCCGGCGGATTCACCCCCATACCCACGTCGCCGACAAACACCAGCGGACGAATATAGGCGCTAACCAGATTATTTTTGCGCAGCGTGGCGCGGCAGGCTTCCATCAGTTCATCTACGCTTTGCGACACCGGCATGCGGTAAATTTTTGCCGAATCATGCAAACGCTGCATGTGTTCACGGTGGCGGAACACCACCGGGCCTTTGTGCGAATCGTAGCAACGCACCCCTTCAAACACCGAAGTGCCATAATGCAGCGCGTGTGACATCACGTGCACTTTGGCGTCAGCCCAAGGAACCATCTCACCATTGAACCAAATATAATCGGCTTTGCTCGTCATTGTTCTTTCCTTCTTTCGCTTTAGGCGCGTATTTGTTGTGATGTTTGCTGCTGGATATCGACTCGGGAGACATCCATCAGTTTGCTTAATTGTGATGACAGTAAGTCCACCGGACGCTGGCTGGCAACGGTCAATTCAATGTTGATATTGTCGCTATTCAGGCCCGCAGCCATATTCATAGCACAAACCTGAAAGCCGCGATGACGCACGACGCGCAATACGCGCTCTAACATTTCTGGGCGAAAGCGGGCCTGGATCGAGAGTTGATGCTGCATCATGATACTTTCTCCAACATGGTTTCGTTGCCTGCGCCCGGCGGTACCAACGGCCAGACATTTTCGAGTTCATCAATGGAAACCTGCAACAGATAAGGCCCTTCGCTGTTGAGCAAGGCGTCGAGTGCGTCTGCGACCTGGTCTTTACGGGTAATGCGCTGGCCGGGGATGCCGAAGGCGCTGGCCAGCATCAGGAAGTCAGGGTTATCGGACAGGTTGGTTTCACTGTAACGCCCGTCAAAGAACAGTTGCTGCCACTGGCGAACCATGCCCAACCGCTGGTTGTCCAGTAACACGATTTTCAGCGGTAACCCTTTGCGTTTTATGGTGCCCAGTTCCTGCACGTTCATCATGAAAGAACCATCCCCCGAGATGCAGATCACCATGTCGTCCGGGCGTGCAACCTGAGCCCCCACCGCCGCGGGAACGCCAAAGCCCATGGTGCCCAGGCCGCTGGAGGTGATGAAGTTCTCCGGGCGGTCGAAGCACATGTGCTGTGCGGTCCACATCTGATGCTGGCCGACGTCGGTTGTCACCACCGTGCTGGCCGGCATGCACTCGGACAGCTGCTTGAGCAACAGCGGCGCGTAGATCGGCTGGCCGGGATGATCGTAACGCCAGCGGTGCTCCTGTTTCAGTTCGGCGACCCGCTGTTGCCAACCGGCAATCTGCAGCGGTTGCTGCAACGCCGGCAACAGCGTTTTCAAATCCCCCTGCAGCGCCACGTGCGCCTGACGCAGTTTGTTCATTTCCGCCGGATCGATATCCATGTGGATTACCTTGGCATGCGGAGCAAAGGCATTCAGCTTGCCGGTAACGCGATCGTCAAAACGCGCGCCGACCGCCACCAGCAGATCGCATTCCTGCACCGCCAGGTTGGCCGCCTTGGTGCCATGCATGCCCAGCATGCCGAGGTAATACGGATGCCGGGCATCAGGAGCGCCCAGGCCCTTCAGCGTCGCGACTGCCGGGATGTGCGTCACGGCGATAAACTCGCGCAGCGCCGGAACCGCCTGCGCCATGCCAACGCCGCCGCCGACGTACAACACCGGCTTTTTCGCCTGCGCCAGCAGCGCGGCAGCCTGTGCCAATGCCTCGGCCGGGTGGGAAAACGCATCTTCGACCGGCATCAGGTGTGGCGGTAAATCGCCTTGCGCCAATTGAATGTCTTTTGGGATATCGATCAGAACCGGCCCGGGGCGGCCGCTGGCAGCGATAGCAAACGCCTCAGCCATGATGCCCGGCAAGGCCTCCAGCGACTCCACCAGGAAACTGTGCTTGGTGCAGGCCAACGACAGGCCCAGCACGTCGATCTCCTGGAAAGCATCGGTGCCGATCAGCTGCGAGCCTACCTGGCCGGTGATGGCGACAATCGGTACCGAGTCCAGCAGGGCATCGGCCAGACCGGTGATCAGATTGGTGGCTCCCGGGCCGGAGGTGGCGATACATACGCCGGTTTTACCGGTGGCGCGCGCATAACCGATGGCAGCCATGGCAGCGCCTTGCTCGTGGCGGCACAGCAGATGTTCCACCCCACCGTCATACAACGCATCGTAGACCGGCATGATGGCACCACCCGGATAGCCGAATACCGTATCAACACCCTGCGCACGCAACGCTTGAACCACCCACTGAGCACCATTCATGGTTATTCCCCCGCCATCTTGCGGGATTTGCAGGATTTTATTCTGTTGTACATTCTCTGCTCCTCACTTCACTTTTCTCTTGCCAATAAAAAACCCCCGGACCTGACGGTGCGGGGGTTCTCTTGCGATTCCGGCTTGTTTTCTAAGCCATTCTTCGTCCAAGTGCAGCCCCGCACGGTGGGATAATAATCACCACCACGCTAATCACGACTAGGCTAATCACTTGGGCAAAGGCTTTCATAATAGGGTTGTTCACTGTGCTCGTGTCGAACTAATACCTACAGAGGTACCATAGTCACGCGCGGCGTGACAACACTTTTTTTGCGTTATTATTCGACGCAGTCTGGTCATACCTCAAGCAAAGCGCTGCGTTTTCAAACGTTAGCGTGCACTTTCGGCGCGTCGACCGTACCGGCGATCGCTTTGCCGCGCGTGTCCCTGCCAAAAAACACCAGCACGGCAATCACGATAGCCACCGTACCGGCAATGATTGCCATCGCCATGCCGTAGTTATGGCCATGACGTTCGGCGATGGTGGCCTGTAAGGTCGCATTGACCGAAGCAATCAAATTACCCAACTGATAGACAAATCCAGGCAGCACGGCGCGCGTATTGCTCGGCACCAGCTCATTGAGATAGGTCGGCACCACGCCCCAGGCGCCCTGCACCATAAACTGCATCAGAAACGCCCCGATCCCCAGCATCAGAGAACCGCTGGAAAAAGCCCACAGCGGGATCACCGGTAGCGCCAACAGCGCAGCGATGATAATCGCCTTCTTGCGGCCGATTTTTTCCGACAGTACGCCAAACAGCACCCCACCGATAATTGACGCGATATTGTAGCTAATGGCGATGATACTGACGGTTTCAGGAGAGAAACCATGCTGAACTTTCAAAAACACCGGGTACATATCCTGCGTGCCGTGCGAGAAGAAATTAAACGCGGCCATCAGCAACACCAGATAAATACACAGCTTCCAATGGCTCTTGAGCACCGGCAGTAACGCGGTGCTTTCCTTGCGTTCTCGCGCCGCCAGCCACACCGGTGATTCCTGAACAAAATAATAAATAAACGGCAGCAGCAGAATCGGCAGCGCACCGATGACAAACATGCCACGCCAGCCAACCACATCAAACAGCAGGCCGTAAACCACTGCCGCCAGCAAATAGCCAAACGGGTAGCCTGCCTGGAAAATACCCGACATCAGGCCCCGTGAGCGATCCGGAATGCTCTCCATCGCCAACGACGAGGCCACGCCCCAGATCCCTCCCATCGCGACCCCGTACAGCACGCGCAATATCAGGAATACCGTCAGCGATGGCGCAGCGGCAGAGAGCAGCTCAAAAATCGAGAAAAAGACGATATTGAGCATCAGAATCGGCTTGCGCCCGTACTTTTCCGCCGCGCGCCCAAA
Source organism: Serratia sp. Sp408 (assembly GCF_057180665.1). Classification (NCBI taxonomy): domain Bacteria; kingdom Pseudomonadati; phylum Pseudomonadota; class Gammaproteobacteria; order Enterobacterales; family Yersiniaceae; genus Serratia; species Serratia sp. Sp408. The sequence continues at coordinate 8,414 of NZ_JBXUFT010000007.1, read as the reverse complement.
CAGCAATGCGCCAATCGGCCGCACCGCCAGCGTCAATAAAATGGCCAGCGTGACTTCTTCCATACCGACGTGAAACGCCTGTGCGATATCACTGAGCAGGAAAACCAGTACGAAGAAATCAAAAGCATCGAGCGTCCAGCTGGAAAAGCTGGCGATGGCTGCATTACGTTGCAGCGAGGTCCAACCAAACATAACGTTATCCCTACCGTTGAGTACCAAGTCAGTGAGGTTCTGTGGCTGCCGCGTCTGAATGCGCGGCGGTCAGGTGCTGTTAAAAATATGAGTATTATTTTAAACAATTGTTAAATACACCCATTAACCCTCGGGTTGCAACTTGATTAGCATGCTAATTTGTTGCAGCGCTCATGTAAGTGTTAAGAGGTATTGCGATAGCCTGCGAGACAAAGCGCAAAAAACGCGCTTCTTATTGAAATTGATTAATTTTACTGGAAAAGACTCCGCAATCTTGGCCATAGGGCACGGCATGCCGCAAGGTTAACTGGCACGCTATGACTCTCAGCAAGGAGAGCTCTATGTCGCTAGCGGTTGTCTATACCCGCGCCCTTTATGGCGTTCAGGCCCCATCGGTCACGGTGGAAGTGCATATCAGCAACGGGTTGCCCGCGCTGGCGTTGGTAGGATTGCCTGAAACTACGGTCAAGGAAGCGCGCGATCGGGTGCGCAGCGCGTTGCTCAATAACGGCTTCACCTTCCCGGCCAAGCGCATTACCGTCAATCTGGCACCGGCGGATTTACCCAAAGAAGGCGGACGCTACGATTTACCCATTGCGCTAGCGATCCTCGCCGCCTCCGAACAGCTGCCTGTCGATCGGCTGGCTGAATATGAATTCCTCGGCGAACTGGCGCTGTCCGGTGCACTACGGGCGGTCCACGGCGCCATTCCGGCGGCGCTGGCGGCAGAACAGGCCGGGCGAAGCCTGATCCTTGCCAGCGAAAACAGCGGTGAAGTGGGGTTGATTCCCGGCGGCAGGGCTCGGGTAGCCGGCCACCTGCTGGAGGCCTGCGCGTTTTTACAAGGCCAGGGCAATCTGCCGCCGGCTATCGCTCCACCGGCTGCTCCCGTCACCACGCACGGCGATCTCAGCGATATCATCGGCCAGCAGCAAGCCAAGCGTGCACTGGAGATCGCCGCTGCCGGCGGCCATAACCTGCTGTTGCTCGGGCCACCGGGCACCGGCAAAACCATGCTGGCCAGCCGATTGACCAGCTTACTGCCACCGTTGACCGATTGCGAGGCGCTGGAAAGCATCGCCGTTACCAGTCTGCTGCATCACCCTGCCTGCTCACTGCCGTGGCGGCAGCGGCCGTTTCGTGCGCCACACCACAGCGCGTCAATGGCGGCACTGGTCGGCGGTGGTTCGCTACCGCGCCCGGGCGAGATATCCATGGCGCACAACGGCGTGCTGTTTCTGGATGAACTGCCCGAATTTGAGCGACGGGTGCTGGATGCACTGCGCGAACCGCTCGAATCAGGCGAAATCGTGATTTCCCGCGCCAGCGCCAAAGTGCGTTTTCCTGCTCGCGTGCAGTTAATTGCCGCCATGAACCCAAGCCCTACCGGACATTATCAAGGGGTACACAACCGCACGCCACCCCAGCAGATATTGCGCTATCTGGGCCGGCTGTCCGGGCCGTTTCTCGACCGTTTCGATTTGTCGATAGAAGTGCCGCTGTTGCCGCCCGGCATGCTCAGCCAGCAACGCAGCGCCAGTGAAAGCAGCCATCAGGTGCGGGCGCGGGTGCTGCTGGCGCGTGAACGTCAATTACGTCGAGCGGGTAAAATCAATGCCTTGCTGAATAACCGCGAAGTGGATCGGGACTGTCGCCTGCGGCCCGAGGACGCCAGCTACCTTGAAGCGACGTTGATCGCATTGGGATTGTCGGTACGTGCCTGGCACCGCATTTTAAAAGTGGCGCGTACGCTGGCCGACCTGATGGATGACGACATCGTCACTCGCCGCCATGTCAGCGAAGCATTGGGCTATCGCTGTATGGATCGCCTGCTGATGCAATTACACCGCAGCCTGGAATAAAAAATGGGGCCGAAGCCCCATGATGTCTAATCGTCGCTGTCGGTATAATCTTCCACCGCATCCGCCTGCGGTTTGCCGCCAGACAGGGTATGGAATTTTTTCGGGCGGCGAGTGCGCGCCAGATATTTAGACCATACTTTTTCCTGCTCGGTTACCGGCTCGCGTTCACCGCGGCACACTGCGACGAACAGCTGTTCTTCTTCAGTGGCTGGCTGACGTTTTCCGGCGTCCAGCTCATTGAACGCATATCCAAAGCGCTCTAGCAATTGCGCTTCTTTAATGGTGAAATCGCCGTGACGGGAGAACCCGCGGGGATAGTGTTTATTATCAAAAAAACGATTGGTCGTGGTGAAGCTATCCGCCATCTGACACGCTCCTAATTCTCTCATGGCCGTGCTGTTTATGGCGCGGAGTATTAGATAGGCTTGACATTGTGTAAAACAAAACATTTAAATCTTAACGACAAAAATTTTTGGAGATAGCTGTGGATACCGAATTACTGAAAACCTTTTTGGAGGTCAGTAGAACGCGTCACTTTGGCCGGGCCGCAGAATCCTTGTACCTGACGCAGTCGGCGGTCAGTTTCCGTATCCGTCAGTTGGAAAATCAATTGGGTGCAAATTTGTTCACCCGTCATCGCAATAATATTCGTCTGACGCCGGCCGGAGAACGTCTGCTGCCGTATGCAGAAAGCCTGATGAGTACCTGGCAACTGGCAAAAAAAGAAGTGGTGCGATCGCTGCAACACAGCGAACTGTCGATCGGCGCCACCGCCTCATTGTGGGAGGCCTATCTGACGCCGTGGCTGCAATCGCTTTATCAACAGCGCGAAGCGTTACAGTTGGAAGCCAGAGTGGCGTTGCGACATTCGCTGGTAAAACAGCTACATGAACGGCAGCTCGACTTGCTGATTACCACCGAGCCGCCAAAAATGGATGAACTGGCAAGCCAGCTGCTGGGTAACTTCTCACTGCGACTGTTCGCGTCTTCGCAGCGCAATCGGCAAGCACCGATGCCCTACATCAAGCTAGAATGGGGCGCGGATTTCCATCAACAGGAAAATCGCATGCTGGACAGCGATACCATGCCGGTGCTGACCACCACGTCGGCACACCTGACGCGGCAGCTGTTGGAAACCACCGGCGGCTGCGCCTTTTTACCAAGCCAATGGGATAAGACCTATCCGCATCTGGAGGCGACTCCCGACGTGCCCACCATCGTCCGCCCGCTGTATGCCGTCTGGTTGCAAAACAGCGATCAGCAGCCGCTTATTCGCCAGCTGCTGAAAATACCTTTAAATACCGCAGCATAACGCGCTATGACGGCTTCAGCGTTGGATGACGGGGTCTTGAGCGCCTTGAGAGCCAAAACGCGCTCAATGCCTTCTGAAGGCCAATAAAGCAGAACAACAGGATGCCGATGACGATTTTGGTCCACCATGAGCTGAGCGTGCCGTCGAAGGTAATATAACTCTGGATCAATCCTTGTATCAGTACGCCGAACAGCGTACCAAGAATGGTGCCGACGCCGCCGGTCAGCAACGTACCACCAATCACCACCGCGGCAATGGCGTCCAGCTCTACGCCGCTGGCTGCCAACGCATAACCGGCCGAGGTATACAGCGAAAAGACAATCCCCGACAGCGCTGCCAAGGTGCCGGACAGCATATAAATCAGCACCGTCGTGCGTTGCACCGGCACGCCCATCAGCCCCGCGGATACCCGGTTGCCGCCAATCGCATACACGTTATGACCGAAACGGCTACGATGCGCCAGCACCATCCCCACGGCCACTACCAGCAGCATCACCAGCGCCAGCAGGGTAAAACGCCCACCGCCCGGTAACTTCCAGGCATAGTTGGCCAGCGTGGCATACAGCGGATGATCGATGGGGATCGATTCCTCGGAGACAATAAAGCTCATGCCACGCACAAAAAACATGCCAGCCAGCGTGATGATAAACGCCGGTAATTTCAGCGCATCAATGATCCACCCCATCAGCGCGCCAAACGATGCCCCTAGCAATAAAGCAATGGCAAACGCATACAGCGGATCGATACCATAGCTGCCAATCAGCTTGGCAAGCAGTACGCCAGTAAAGGCAATGACCGAACCGACCGACAGATCGATACCGCCGGACAGGATAACAAACGTCATGCCCACCGCGACAATGCCGAGGAAAGCGTTGTCGGTCAGTAAATCGCACCACACGCGCGTCGAAGCAAAGCCGGGGAACTGGCTCAGACAAAAGCCGTAGCCCAGCAGAAATACCGCAATGGTGATCAATAACGGCAAATTGCGCTTCATCATGTCTTGGGTCTCCGCAGCAGGCGGCGCCACGACAGGCTGGGTGATTGCACCATCAGCACCGCCAACACCACCAACGCTTTCAGCACCAGGTTAAATTCCGGCCGATAACCAGATAACAGAATACCGGTGTTCATGCCCTGGATAATTAACGCACCGATGACCGACAACACCAGGTTGAAACGACCGCCAAGCAGCGAGCCGCCGCCTATCACCACCGCCAGTATCGCGTCCAGCTCCAGCCACAGGCCGGCGTTGTTGGCATCGGCACCGCGAATGTCCGCCGTCACGATCACCCCGGCCACCGCAGCGCACAGCCCGCAAATCACATATACCGCCATCACCACCCATTGGGTGCTGACACCGGCATGATGTGCCGAGCGCAGGTTGATACCCACCGATTCGATAAACAGACCAAGCGCGGTTTTACGCGTCAGCAGCCAAATCAATAACAGCATCAGCGCGGCAATGATAATCGGCATCGGCAAGTACATCAGCGAGCCGCTGCCCAACTGTGCCAGCCCGGCACGTTCAAAGGTGACAATCTGACCTTCGGTGATCAACTGGGCGATACCGCGTCCCGCGACCATCAGCATCAGCGTCGCCACAATCGGCTGGATCTTCAGTACCGCCACCAGAAAGCCGTTCCATAGTCCGCACAGCGCACCTGCGGCCAACGCCGCCGCCAGGACGTAACCCAACGGATACCCTGCGCTGGTCAGCGTTGCCGCCGTCGCACCGGCAATCGCCATCACCGCCCCGACCGACAAATCGATGCCACCGGTGGCGATCACCAGCGTCATGCCCAATGCCAGCAGGGCAACCGGCGCACCACGATTAAAAATATCTATCAGGCTGCCGAACAGCCGCCCGTCCTGGATATGAATAGAGAAAAAATGCGGGGCGACCAGGCTGTCGATCAACAGGATGGCCAACAGGGCGCCGACCTGCGTTGCGCCGGCCGGTAATACCCATCTGACTTTACGAGGCTCACCGGTCATGAAGAAGCTCCTTTGGTTCATATCGTCTCCTGCTGCACGGCGATCGCCTGCATAATGGCCGGCACGCTGATCGCCTCATGATCCAACTGGGCGACATGCCGTCTGTCGCGCAGGACGACGATCCGATCGGCATAGCCTGCCAGCTCTTCCAGTTCAGAAGAGATCACCAGCAGCGCCAGACCTTCGCTACACAACCGTTCGATCAAGCGAATGATTTCCGCATGCGCTCCCACATCGATGCCGCGGGTCGGCTCATCCAGAATCAAAAAACGCGGATTGGTCGCCAGCCAGCGGGACAGCAACACCTTCTGCTGATTGCCACCGGAAAGATATTGGATTTGCTGTTCCGGCCCTGGGGTACGAATGCCCAACAGTTGAATAAAGCTTTCGGCAATACGGGTTTGCTCGCGCAATGGGATCGGGCGCAGCCAGCCACGCTGCGCCTGTAAGGCCAGAATAATATTTTCGCGTACCGTCGCGGCTCCCACGATGCCATCGGTCTTGCGATCCTCCGGGCAATAGCCAAAACCGAGGCTGGCGGCTTTACGCGGTGAGCGAATAGCGGCGGCGCTACCTGCAACCTTTGCCGTACCGCTGTCCTGCGCCTTGATGCCGAAAATCAGCTGTGCGGTTTCGGTACGCCCCGATCCCAGTAATCCCGCCAGACCGACGATTTCGCCCGGGCGTATCGACAGATCAAACGGCTCCACCAGACCGCGCCGCCCATAACCGCTGAACTCGACCAACGGTGCCGCGGTTACCGCCTCGTGTTCGCCTCGCTTCAACAGCCCTTCATCGAAACTGTGGCCCAGCATCATTTGCACCAGTTCGATACGCGGCAGATCGGCGACGGCTTTGGTGCCGACCAGCTTGCCATTGCGCAGCACGGTAATGCGATCGCTAATGCGATATACCTGATCGAGGAAGTGGGTAACGAAGATCATGCCCAATCCCTGGGCTTTAAGCTGGCTCAGAATGGCCAACAGCATGGTGACTTCCTTCGCGTCCAGGCTGGCGGTCGGTTCATCGAGGATCAACACCTTGGCCGAAAGATCGACCGCCCGAGCGATCGCAACGATCTGCTGAATGGCGATCGAGTAGTTCCCCAGCGGCTGGCTGACGTCCAGCGGCAAACCATAGCCTTGCAGTAGTTGAACCGCCTGCTGTTGCAGCCGGCGTTGATCAACCAGCCCGAAACGCGTCGGCTCGCGGCCAAGAAACAAATTGGCGGCCACCGACAGGTTCGGCAACAGGTTTACTTCCTGATATACCGTACCGATACCTAATGATTGCGCCTGCGCGGTACTCTGCGGCGCAATCATCGTTCCATCCAGCCAGATGTCGCCGGCAGAACGTGAATAAACGCCGGTCAATGCCTTGATTAACGTTGACTTGCCGGCGCCATTCTCACCGAGCAATGCCATCACTTCACCACTGCGCACGGTCAGATCCACCTGATCCAGGGCTTTTACCCCCGGGAATTCGACGGAAAGTCCTTTAATCGCTAACAAATCGTTGGCCATCATTCACGCCCGCCGCTGGTTAGTAACCCATGCTCTTTTTCATGTCGAATTCCTGCTTGGCAGTATCCGGCTGCAGCAGCTTCGATTCGGTCTGGATGAATTTAGGCGGTTGAGTGCCGTCTTTTTTCATCGCCAGCAGTGCGTCAAATGCCGGGCCAGCCATGTTTGGCGTCAACTCTACCGTCGCATTGGCTTCACCGTTCATCATCGCTTTGAAGATATCCGGCACCCCGTCGATGGAAACAACCTTGATTTGTGAACCCGGCTTCAAGCCGGCTTCTTTGATCGCCTGGATGGCGCCAATGGCCATATCGTCGTTATGCGCATAAACCGCACAAATGTTCTTGCCATTCTGTTCCGCCTTGATAAAGCTTTCCATCACTTCTTTGCCCTTCGAGCGGGTAAAGTCACCGGATTGCGAACGGACAATCTTCACGTTGCTGGCCGCGGCGACCCCGTCGGCAAAACCTTTTTTACGGTTAATTGCCACGCTGGAACCAACCGTGCCTTGTAGTTCCACCACGTTGCAGGGGTTGCCGGCCACTTCTTTCACTAACCAATCACCTGCCACTTTGCCTTCATGTACGCTGTCAGAGGCAACTGCCGCGGTATACAGCGATGGGTCGCTCACTTCAATCATCCGATCCAGCAGAAATACTGGGATTTTGGCTTCCTTGGCTTCCTGCAATACCGGAGTCCAGCCGGTGGCGACCACTGGCGCAATGAAAATGGCGTCAACGCCCTGAGCGATAAACGATCTCACTGCCTTGATCTGGTTTTCCTGTTTTTGCTGTGCGTCGGCAATCTTCAGCGTAATCCCGCGTTTTTCCGCTTCCTGTTTAGAAACTTTAGTTTCTGCCGAGCGCCAGCCGGATTCTGAACCGATCTGGGAAAAGCCCACCACAAGAGGGGCTGCCTGAACGGTTCCCATCAAGATGCCGCTCACGGCGACCGCTAACAATAAACGCTTGTGCATGTTGTTCTCCTGGCTCCGCTCACGATGACTACACGGGCAGAGATGATGTTGTTGTTTTCACACTGGTGATGTTGAGCGCTAAATAATGCAGGCGCCCATTAGGTTTAGACCAAATTGACGCAGGAATAATGAGCGCCGTCACAACGCAGGAGAACAATCAATTTGTACATGAATTCAGCTAAAAAAGTCTAAATTGGGAACGTTTCCGAAAGGAGGATCAGGCAAGCTTTCAATGCGGTGGGCAAGATGGCAGGGAAGCAGAAAGCAAAAAAAACCCTTTGCTTTCGCAAAGGGTTCTTAATATGGCAGGGGCGGAGAGACTCGAACTCGCGACACCCGGTTTTGGAGACCGGTGCTCTACCAACTGAGCTACGCCCCTATATCACGCTTACCATTACGCCTGCTGGGTAAGCAGGCATAATGTAAATAAGTGGCGGAACGGACGGGGCTCGAACCCGCGACCCCCTGCGTGACAGGCAGGTATTCTAACCAACTGAACTACCGCTCCACCGGTTCTGTTACGTTGCTTCTTGCGAAGCCGGCAAACCTTCTGG
>NZ_JBXUFT010000006.1:0-246481 GCF_057180665.1 Serratia sp. Sp408 | reverse complement strand
AAGACGGCCCGACTCACCAGCCGGTGGAGCAGTTGGCCAGCCTGCGGGTGACCCCGAACATGAGCACCTGGCGTCCGTGTGACCAGGTGGAATCGGCGATTGCCTGGCAGTACGGCATCGAGCGCCATGACGGCCCGACCACGCTGATTTTCTCACGCCAGAACCTGGCGCAGCAGCCACGTGACGCCGAGCAGTTGGCCAACGTGTACCGCGGTGCCTACGTGCTGAAAGACTGTGACGGCACGCCGGAGCTGATTTTGATTGCCACCGGTTCGGAAGTGGAGCTGGCGGTGGGTGCGTATGAGCAGCTGACGGGCGAAGGGCGCAAGGTGCGGGTGGTATCGATGCCGTCCACCGACGCGTTCGACAAACAGGATGCGGCGTACCGCGAATCGGTGCTGCCGTCGGCGGTCGCCGCGCGTGTGGCCATCGAAGCGGGCATTGCCGATTACTGGTACAAATACGTCGGGCTGAACGGCGCGGTGGTGGGCATGACCAGCTTCGGCGAATCGGCGCCGGCCGAGCAGCTGTTCAAGACGTTCGGTTTCACCGTCGACAACGTGGTGGCGAAGGCCAGGGCGTTGTTGAAGTAACCGCCAGGCGGGCGAGCAGGCTCGCCCCGCGTGATGGAAAACCCGGCTACGTGCCGGGTTTTTTTATGCCAATAGGCGATTGATCTGCAGATACTGCAATAGCATGATGGTCTTGCCGTCCTTGATGCGCCCATCGGTAATCATCGCCACCGCCTGGTCAAACGGCAACTCCACCACTTCAATATCTTCGTCTTCCACCCCACCGCCACCGGTATGGCGCTGGCTATCGTCATATTCGGCAATAAAGAAATGGATCAGCTCGGTGACGCCGCCCGGCGACATATAGGCTTCAAATATCTTCTTCACCTCGCCAACCTGAAAGCCGGTTTCTTCTATCGCTTCCCGACGTGCGCACTGTTCCGGCGCATCGCCGTCCAGCAGCCCGGCACAGGCCTCCAGCAGCATACCGCTTTGGTTGCCGTTGACGTAGGTTGGCATCCTGAATTGGTTGGTCAGTACCACCGTGCCCTTGTCCCGGTTGTACAGCAGGATGGTAGCGCCGTTGCCGCGGTCATAGACTTCGCGCATCTGACGGACAAAACCACCATTTTTACGTTCTAAATCAAAAGTATATTTATTGAGCACGTACCAGTTGTCGGACAGTAGCTCTTTGTTCACATTCTCGATTTTCGCAGACATTGACCCTTTTCCGTTTCGTGATGCATCTGACCTGTTGCTCAATAGCAAAACGCAGCCGCAGTCAATTTGCAATAAAAAACCCGCCGGCCTGGCGGCACGGCGGGATCATCAGACGCCGATGGGATTCAGAAACCGTTGGCTACGTCGCGCATATCCGGCAGCTTGTGGGCAATGCCTTTATGGCAGTCAATGCAGGTCTTGCCTTCGGTAATCGCCTTGTCATGCATTTTTGCCGCCACGGTTTTCTGTGCGGTGAAATCCATATAGTCGAAGTTATGACAGTTACGACATTCCTGCGAATCGTTGGCCTTCATGCGCGCCCATTCGTTGGTGGCCATCGCCAGACGGTGGTTTTCAAACTTCTGCGGCGTGTCGATCAAACCAAACGCCTTGGCGTACAACTCCTTGCTGGCCTTGAGCTTACGCAGCATTTTAGGCCCCCACTCGTGCGGTACATGGCAATCAGGACAGGTGGCACGCACCCCGCTACGATTGTTGTAGTGCACCGTCTCCATATATTCCTCGTAGACGTTTTCACGCATTTCATGGCAGCTGATGCAAAACTGTTCGGTATTTGCCGCTTCCATGCCGGTGTTGAAACCGCCCCAGAAGATAATCCCGGCGACAAAGCCCAGCAGCAGTAAGGTACCGAGCGCCAAGCGGCTCGGACGACGCCACCAGCGCCACAAACGGCGAATCGGCCCCGGTTTTTTCTCTGTGTGTTGTTCAGCCATCGTTTCCCCGCTTACTTGCCGAAGCCCGGCATAGGCTCAAAGGTGTTACCGACAATCGGTGCCGCATCGGTTTGCGGAACATGGCATTGCAGGCAGAAATAACGACGTGGCGCGACGTTGCCGCGCACCTTGCCGTCGCTGTCCATAAAGTGCGTCGGGCTGATGCGCGGCGCGCCGGTGGTACGATAATGCTCAACGCCGTGGCATTGCAGACAACGGTTGGTATTCTTGCTGACCTGGTAACCGTCGATGCTGTGCGGGATCATTGGCGGCTGATTGACGTAGTTCAGCGCCATCCGTTCCTGCTGCTTCGGCATGTTGATTTGGCCTTCGGCGGTAGCGGCAACCTCCGGCGACTGGCTGAGATCGACATTATCGGCGGCAAACGCAACGCCGGCGATAACCAGTGACGTCAGCGCAGCCCACAAGGACAACCGCTTTCTCAGGACATTGCTTTTCATTTTTTGGCTCCCGAAGAATGGAATTGGGTGTTGATTTCAAATATGTTTTCTGCGCAGACGTCGATGCAACGCCCGCAGGCAATACAGGCGTCGCTGGCCACCTGTGGCGTGCCCTTTTGTATCAATAGCGGCTCGCGCAGGATTTGTGGCTCTGGGCAAACGTGGAAGCAGTCCATACAGCGAGTACAGTTTTCACGCCCGCTGGCGCTGACGCGCAGCACACCCTGGCTGCCGATGACGCCGTACAGCGCGCCCATCGGACAGAGGTGGCCGCACCAGCCGTGCTCAACCACCAGCAGGTCAAACAGGAACAGCGCCAACAGCAGCCAAATGCCGGCGCCGAACGCCGCCGACAGCCCGGCGAGCCAACCGGCTGCCTGGGGTGATGCGCCCTGGATCAGTCCGCGTCCCATCAGCGCTACCGGGTTGATCCATTCCCACAGCAGCGTGCCGCTGACTGCGCTGCCCGCCAACACCGCCAGCAAAATGCCGTAGCGCAGATTACGCGGCAGGTTGGCCGATTGACGCAGCCCCAGACGCCGTCGCAACCAGGCGGCCAGATCGGTTAGCGGATTGACTGGACAGACCCAGCCGCAAAACACCCGGTTACCGATCAGGCCATAGACCAGCACCACCGCCGCCCCCACCCAGGCCAGCCAGGCGGGCCAGTTGCCGGCCAACAGGCTTTGCAGCAGCATCAGCGGATCGGTCAACGGCACGGTTTCCAGCAGCAGACTGGCGCTGTAATTGCCGCGCAGGATCCAGACGCCCCACAGCGGGCCGGATAGAAACATCAGCAGAATCAGCAGTTGGCTGCTGCGGCGCAGTAGCAAAAACCGCTGACTGCGCCACCAGCCATGGCGTCGACGCGCTTCGCGCCCGGCCTCTGCCACAGGGTTGGCCATTATTGCGCCTCCTTGATGCCACGCGCCGGCAACTGCCCGTCGGTCGGCACCAACGCCTGACCGGCATGCTGTTTTTCACGCCAGCCCCAGCGATAGTGCTCACCCAACTGACCGCGCGCCAACGACAGGGGCAGTACCTTGATAGCCGCCTGCTCCAACACGCATGCCTGTTCGCACTTGCCGCAGCCGGTACAGGCGTCGCTGTGCACCGTGGGTAAAAACAGCGCGTGCTTGCCGGTGCGCGGGTTGCGCTGCATCTCCAGCGTTATCGCCTGGTCGATTTGCGGACAAACCCGATAGCACACTTCACAGCGCAAACCCTGCCAGTTCAGGCAGTTTTCGTGGTCGAGCAACACCGCCAGCCCCATACGGGCGTGGTCGATATCCGTCAGCGCCGGATCGAGCGCGCCGCTCGGGCATGCCAACACGCAGGGAATGTCCTCGCACATTTCGCACGGCACGTCGCGCGCGACAAAATACGGCGTACCGGCCGCCCGTGGCGACAACAGCGTCGCCAGTTTCAGCGTGTGATACGGACAGGCCTGCACGCATTGGCCGCAGCGAATGCAGGCGCTGTCGAATGCCCCATCGGCCAGCGCCCCCGGCGGACGCAAGGCCAAACCGTCCCGTGCCTGCTACTGTTTCTGCTGCAACCCCAGCACCAGCGCAATCCCGGCCAAGCCGGCTGCGCTGCGGGCGGCATCGCGCAGAAAGCGCCGCCGCGCCGGGGTTTTGTCTCGTTGCTGGCTCATCGCCGGCTCCTACACCTTCACCAGCTTGACCGCGCATTTTTTAAAGTCGGTCTCCTTCGACAGCGGATCGGTAGCGTCGAGAGTCAGATTGTTCACTAACTGGGCGGCGTCAAAGAACGGCATGTACACCAGCCCCTTTGGCGGACGGTTACGGCCACGCGTTTCGACGATGCTCACCACTTCGCCACGGCGCGACAGCACCTTTACCTTATCCCCACGGCGCAAATTGCGACTCTTGGCGTCCAGCGGATGAATGAACAGCACCGCTTCCGGGAATGCGCGATGCAGTTCAGGCACTCGACGCGTCATCGATCCGGTGTGCCAATGCTCCAGCACCCGGCCGGTAGACAGCCACAGATCGTATTCCCGATCCGGGCTCTCCGCCGCTGGCTCATACGGCAAGGCAAAAATCACCGCCTTACCGTCCGGCTTGCCGTAAAAACGCACCGACTCGCCGGTCTTGACGTACGGATCGGTGCCTTCACGGTAACGCCACAGGGTTTCTTTGCCGTCGACCACCGGCCAACGCAGGCCGCGCGCCTGATGGTACATATCGAAGGCCGCCAGATCGTGGCCGTGTCCGCGGCCAAAGTCGGCGTACTCTTCAAACAGGCCTTTCTGGATGTAGAAGCCGACCGCACGCGCTTCGTCGTTCAGCTGTTCCTGCGGGATCTCCGCCAGTTTGAACCGGTTGACCACCCCATTGGCAAACAGCACGTCATACAAGGTTTTGCCGCGATATTGCGGTTTCTGCGCCAGTAACGCTTCCGGCCAGACTTCTTCCAGTTGGAAGCGTTTGGCAAACTCCACCATCTGCCACAGATCGGATTTTGCTTCTCCCGGCGCGGTTACCTGCTGACGCCAGAATTGCGTGCGGCGTTCGGCATTGCCGTAAGCGCCCTCTTTTTCGACCCACATGGCGGTGGGCAGGATCAAATCCGCCGCCAGTGCGCTGACCGTCGGATACGGATCGGACACCACCACAAAATTGCGCGCATCGCGCCAGCCCGGCATACGATCCTGATTGATGTTCGGCCCGGCCTGCATATTGTTGTTGCACATCACCCAGTAGGCGTTGAGCGTGCCATCTTTCAGCGCGCGATCCTGCGCTACCGCATGCAGTCCAACCTTGGCCGGGATGGTGCCGGCGGGCAATTGCCATTTTTGTTCGGCGATCTGGCGATGCTTTTCATTGGTGACCACCATATCGGCCGGCAGGCGGTGGGCAAAAGTGCCAACCTCACGTGCGGTACCGCACGCGGACGGCTGGCCGGTCAGCGAGAACGGCCCGCAGCCCGGTCGGGAAATCTTGCCGGTCAGCAAGTGCAGGTTGTAACACAGGTTATTGGCCCACACGCCGCGGGTATGCTGGTTGAACCCCATGGTCCAGTAGGAAACCACCTTGATGTCAGGATCGGCGTACAGTCTGGCCAGCGCTTCCAACTGGTCTGGTGCCACGCCGCTCAGTTCCGCGGTTTTTTCCAGCGTGTACTCGGCGACAAACGCCTTGTAGTCCTCGAAGCTCATCGGCTCAGAGGCGTCGCTGCCAGGGTTTTTGGCGGCTTTTTCCAGCGGGTGGGTCGGGCGCAGGCCATAGCCGATGTCGGTGGCGCCCTTGCGAATGTTGACGTGCTGCTTGAGGAATGTCTGATCGACCGCATCGTGCTGGATAATATAGTTGGCGATATAGTTCATGATCGCCAGATCGGTCTGCGGCGTGAACACCATGGCGTTGTCCGCCAGTTCGAAACTGCGGTGCTCAAAGGTCGACAACACCGACACGTTGACCTTGTCATTGCTCAAACGGCGATTAGTGATGCGCGACCACAGGATCGGGTGCATCTCCGCCATATTGGATCCCCACAGCACGAAGGCGTCGGCCTGCTCGATATCGTCGTAGCAGCCCATCGGTTCATCCATGCCAAAGGTGCGCATAAAGCCCACCACCGCCGACGCCATGCAGTGACGCGCATTCGGATCGAGGTTGTTGGAGCGCAAGCCCGCCTTGAACAACTTGGCGGCGGCGTAGCCCTCCCAGATGGTCCATTGGCCGGAACCGAACATGCCGACCGCCTCCGGGCCTTTTTCCTGCAAGGCGGCCTTGAACTTTTCGGCCATGATATCGAAGGCACGATCCCAACCGATCGGCGTGAACTCACCTTCTTTATGGTACTGACCATTTTTCATGCGCAGCATCGGTTGCGTCAGGCGATCCTTGCCGTACATGATTTTTGGCAGGAAATACCCCTTGATGCAGTTCAAACCACGGTTGACCGGCGCATCCGGATCGCCCTGCGAGGCAACGATACGGCCATTCTGCGTACCGACCAGCACGCCGCAGCCGGTACCGCAGAAGCGGCATGGTGCCTTGTCCCATTTGATCTCTTCCGTGCTGCCAACCACGGCTTGCGCCACCGTCGGTATGGTCAGCCCGGCCGCCGCTGCGGCTGCCGCTGCCGCGTTGGCCTTCATAAAGTCTCGACGACTGAGTTTCATGGCGTTACCTCACCTTGCTCATCTTGCTGGTGATACACCAGCGACACCGCCAGCACGCCGTCCAGATTGCGCACCGACTCGATTTTTTCCAGCAGCGCATTGGAGTGCGCGGCCTGCAATACCACCACCAGCTTGCCCTGCGCCCGGTCCTGCGCCGGAATTTCGCTATCCGGGATCGCCAGCAGCCTGGGCAACAGCTGTGGGAATTTTTCCGGCCGGGCCTGTACGACCAGCCCGCTGACGTGCCATTGGTTATTCATGGTGTTCACTCCGGGTTAAGCTGATTGCGGCCGTTGGGCAGCCTGCAACGCAGGCGCCACAGCCGTTGCAGGCGATAGCGTTTAGCGTGGGATGGGCCACGCCGCCCAGGCGCGGCCGAAAGCGAATCGCCCGCGGTTCACAGCTGTCCTGACAGCTGCGGCACTCCACTCCACGCAAGGCCAGACAGCCGGCATCAACCACGGCGTGCAGCCGCCACGGGGGGGTATTGAGCGGATGAAACAGCGCGGCGTCGCACGCGCTGGCGCAATCGCCGCAGAAGGTGCATTCCGCCTGGGTGAAGTCAATTTCCGGGTACCCGCCGCTGCCGACACGCAGCACGCCGGTCTCACAGGCGTTGATGCACGCCTGGCAACGGCTGCAACCGGCGATAAAACGAGATTCAGCCAGCGACCACGGAGGACGGATCGCCGTTGAGGGGTGACGCCATTGTCCACTGAGCAGTTTGCGCCGCGACAATTCGGCCATGCTATTTATCCTTGACATTGCTGTGTGCAAATCCAATGGCGATTTAATCGCCTTTTTGTTGTTTTAATCGGTCTTTCACCGCTGTGGGCACAGCTAAAATAGGTCGTAACCTTAGGAGTAGATAATCACCCTAAAGGGGTAAATCGGGGGGTAGCTTGCGCCAGATCAAACTCTTATCGTCTGTAGGGTCATTCGATGCCAATTTTTCCGCCGCAGCGCTATTACGTAATGTATATAACGATAGACAATCAGCGCCTGAAATCAGCCCGTCGCCACGCCGGCGTATTTGTGTTGCAAAAGCGCCGATTTTGTCTTCGAATGGCATCGCCACATCTGCCGCTACCCTAGAAGGACGCCGTTTTGCTCGTTAAACGTTCAGTAACCAGTAGCCTGGCCAAGGCGCTGATCTGCATTGTGGTGCTGTCGGTACTCTCTACCGGCCTGGCGCTGACCACCGTTGCCGATAGCCTGCGCGACGCCGAAGCGGTCAATATCGCCGGTTCGCTGCGCATGCAAAGTTACCGCCTGGCTTACGATCTGGCGCAACATAACGCCGCGCTGGAACAGCATCTGGCGGCATATCAGCACACCCTGCAGGCACCGGCATTACAGAAACTGGACCGGTTCTACGTGCCGCAGGAGGTACGCGAGAAATACCTCACTCTGCTGCAGGCGTGGCAGCGGCTGGAACAGCAAATTCACAACGGACAAACGCAACACTATCAGGACAATGTCGCCAGCTACGTCAGCCAGATCGACCGGTTTGTGCTGGCGTTGCAGCGTTACTCGGAACTCAAGCTGGCGATCGTCGCCACCATCAGCGTGGTGGGCTATATCGCCATTATCGGCCTGGTGCTGTTCTGCATCCGCTTTATGCGCCGCCAGGTGGTGGCGCCGTTGAAACAGCTGGTCGCCGCCAGCCAGCGCGTGCAGCAGCGGGACTTCAACCATCCGCCACTTGACGTGGCATTGCCGAACGAACTGGGGGTTCTGTCGACCACCTTTACCGCCATGTCCAGCGACCTGTCCCGGCTCTACCAGTCGCTGGAGCAGAAGGTGCAGGAAAAAACCGAGCGCCTGCAACAGGCCAATAAAACGCTGGAAGTGATGTACAGCTGTTCACAGGCGCTGAGCGTCGGGCAAATCGATCAACAGGCGTTTGAAGAGGTATTGCACATCGTGCGTCACAGCGAACAGTTGCCCTGCATTGAGCTCAATGTGCAAGACAACCTCAGCCAGTGGCGGCTCGGCAGCGGCGAGGCGCTGGCCGACCAGCCGTGGCAGCGGCTGACCATCATGCAGGAAGAGCGTCCGCTGGGGCAGTTGAGCTGGCAGACCCACAGGCTGACGCCAAACCCGCATCTGATGCAAAGCGTGGCCAACATGCTCGGCCGCGGCCTATACTTCAACCGTGCGCAAAAGCAGCACGTGCAATTGCTGCTGATGGAAGAGCGGGCCACCATTGCCCGAGAACTGCATGATTCACTGGCACAGGCGCTGACCTTTTTACGCATCCAGATGACGCTGCTCAAACGCACACTGGCGGACGGTTCGCCACAGGCGCAGGCGATCATCGCCGACTTCGAGCGTGCGCTGGCGGACGCCTATCGCCAGTTGCGCGAGCTGTTGGCCACTTTCCGGCTAAGCATTCAGGAAGCGGATTTAAACACCGCCTTGCAACAATTGCTGGCGCCATTAAAAATTCTGACCGGCGCCCGGATTCGGTTACACTGTCGACTTTCCTCGCAGGCGTTGAATGCCCAGCAGCAGGTTCATGCGCTGCAGATCGTGCGCGAAGCGGTGCTCAACGCCATCAAGCACGCCGACGCGCAGGAGATCGTCATTCGCTGCGGCGTGGCCGACAACGGCGACAACCATATCTGCATCAGTGATGACGGTTGCGGCATCGACAGTCTGGACGAGCCGGAAGGACACTATGGCCTGTCGATCATGAGCGAGCGCGCCACGCGCCTGGGGGGGAAGTTACACATAACACGTAGAGAACAGGGCGGTACCGACGTCTGTCTGACGTTTCCACCATAAAATAAACAACGGGTGTACCCCTTCGTTACGGCAGTTCGCGCCATCGCGCCAATTGCCACTATTTTAAAAGAGTCAGTTCCACTCGTTTAACCCGTGTTCGAGTGGCTTTACTCGCTACAGGGAGCACTTTTCATGATGAAGCACTACCAAGTGATGATCGTCGACGACCACCCGCTGATGCGGCGCGGCATCAAACAGTTGCTGGGGCTGGATCCGCTATTTACCGTGATAGCCGAAGCCAGCAATGGCAACGACGCCATCGCATTGGCCGCGCAGCACACCCCCGACGTCATTTTGCTGGATCTGAACATGAAGGGTCTTTCCGGCCTCGATACCCTGAAAGCCATGCGTCACGACGGCGTGGATGCGCGCATCATCGTGCTGACCGTGTCAGACGCACGCAACGATGTCTATGCCCTGATCGACGCCGGCGCCGACGGGTATCTGTTGAAGGACAGCGAGCCGGAACAGTTACTGACCTCGATTCGACTGGCCGCCGAGGGCGAGAACGTGATCAGTGATGCGGTGGCGGATTACCTTTCTTCCCGCAGCGAGCAGCACGATCCGTTTGCCGATCTTACCGAACGGGAACTGGATGTGTTGCAGGAAGTGGCTCGCGGCATGTCAAACAAACAGGTCGCAGTGCAATTGCACATTTCGGAAGAAACGGTAAAGGTGCATATTCGCAATATGCTGCGCAAACTGGACGTGCGCTCGCGCGTGGCCGCCACGGTGATGTATCTGGAACACAAGAGCCAATAAACCGCTCCCCGGCGCGTCGGGGAGCTTTATGCTATCGCGCCCAGCAGCGCCTGATGATGCTGATAAACCCAGCTTTTGCTGAGTGGCCCCCAACTGTCCAATTGATAATAACCGTCGTTATTGCGTACCCCCTGCTGTATGAACTGCAATTCCACCCCCAGGCCAGGCAACGCCTTCAGCACGTCCTGCAAGGTGCGACGCGGCCAGCCGGTCAGCTCCATCAGCCGTGGCACATTCGGCCGCTCGCTGTGGCTGATCAGCCAGCATAAATACAGGCGGCGGGCAAATACCGGGTTTATTTCCATTCCTTACTCCAACGTCAGATTAATGCCGGTTTAGTTAACAAACGCTGATTAGAGGTTGTCATGGCGTTTGTTTGGCAAAACTCGCCGCCGGCGCGGGCATAGGCTACCGTTATTTACATTATCTCCTTTTTTCTCCACGCTTTATCTGCGCTTCACGAGTAAAGTGCATTAGCGTCGGAATCCTTCCCAACCGCCAATAACGCAACGTTAATGCGTAATTAAAGATAGAACAAGACACCACGAGGTTCGCGCTACATGGCCAATTTTTTTATTGATCGCCCGATTTTTGCCTGGGTGCTGGCAATTATTCTTTGCCTCACCGGCGCATTGGCGATTTTTTCGCTACCGGTTGAACAATATCCCAATCTGGCGCCGCCAAACGTGCGTATCAGCGCGAACTATCCGGGTGCTTCAGCGCAAACGCTCGAAAATACCGTTACGCAAATCATCGAACAAAACATGACCGGCCTCGACAACATGATGTATATGTCGTCGCAAAGTACCAATACCGGCCGTGCCACGGTCACGCTAACCTTTGACGCCGGCACCGATCCGAACGAAGCAATGCAACAGGTGCAGAACCAGCTGCAGGCGGCGATAAAACGCTTGCCGCAGGCGGTGCAGCAGCAAGGGGTGACGGTATCAAAATCTGGCGACACCACCCTGATGATGGTGGCATTCGTCTCCACCGACGGCAGCATGGACAAACAGGATATCGCCGATTACATCGTCTCCAACCTGCAAGATCCGCTCAGCCGTATCAACGGCGTCGGCAGCATGGACGTTTACGGTTCGCAATACGCCATGCGCATCTGGCTCGATCCCAACAAACTCAACAGTTACCAGCTGACCACCGGGGACGTGGTCAGCGCCATCCAGTCGCAAAATGCGCAGGTGGCGGTCGGCCAGCTTGGCGGAACGCCGTCGATCGACAAGCAGGCGCTGAACGCCACCATCAATGCCCAGTCGCAATTGCAAACGCCGGAACAGTTTCGCCAGATCGCCTTAAGGGTCAATCAGGACGGTTCGCTGGTGACGCTCGGCGATGTCGCCAGCGTTGAGCTGGGCGGAGAAAACTACGATTACCTCAGCCGCTATAACGGCATGCCAGCCGCGGGGATGAATATCAAACTGGCCTCCGGCGCCAATGAACTGCAGACCGATGAACTGGTGAAGGCCAAAATCAACGAGCTGTCGCAGTATTTTCCGCGTGGGCTGGAAGCCAAGGTAGCCTATGAAACCACGCCGTTTGTCAAAGCCTCGATCCAGGACGTAGTGAAAACCCTGCTGGAAGCGATTGTGCTGGTGTTCCTGGTGATGTACCTGTTCTTGCAGAACTTCCGCGCGACGCTGATCCCGACCATTGCCGTACCTGTGGTGCTGCTCGGCACCTTCGCCATTCTCTCGGCCTGCGGATTCAGCATCAACACCCTCACCATGTTCGCCATGGTACTGGCCATCGGCCTGTTGGTGGATGATGCCATCGTGGTGGTGGAAAACGTCGAACGCGTGATGAGCGAAGAAGGTCTGCCGCCGCGTGAAGCCACCCGAAAATCCATGGGCCAGATCCAGGGGGCGCTGGTGGGCATAGCCATGGTGCTGTCGGCGGTGTTTATTCCAATGGCGTTCTTTGGCGGCACCACCGGCGCCATCTACCGCCAGTTTTCCATCACCATCGTCTCTTCCATGGTGCTGTCGGTACTGGTGGCGATGATCCTCACCCCTGCCCTGTGCGCCACGCTGCTCAAGCCGGTTGCCAAAGGGCATCATCACGGCAAGCGCGGCTTCTTCGGCTGGTTCAACCGCATGTTCAACCGCAGCGCCATGCGCTATGAGCGCGGCGTGGCGCGGGTGTTGCACCACAGCGTACGCTATATGCTCATTTACCTGCTGCTGCTCGGCGGGCTGGCGTTGCTGTTCCTGAAATTGCCGACCTCGTTCCTGCCGCTGGAAGACCGCGGTGTGTTCACCGTGCAGGTGCAACTGCCTGCGGGTTCGACTTTGCAGCAGACCGCCAAGGTGGTGGAAAAAGTGGAACACTATCTGCTGACCAAAGAGCAACGGGACGTGCTGTCGGTGTTCGCTACCATCGGCGCGGGTCCGGGCGGGAATGGCCAGAATGTAGCGCGCATGTACGTACGCTTGAAGGATTGGGACGAGCGCGGTTCCGGCGAATCGTCGTTTGATATTATTGCTCGTGCCACCAAAGCGTTCGCCAACATCAACGAAGCACGGGTGATCGCCAGCAGTCCACCGGCGATCAGCGGCATGGGCAGTTCGTCCGGCTTCGATATGGAGTTGGAAGATCATGGCGGGCTGGGCCACAGCAAGCTGATGGCGGCGCGCGATCAACTGTTGCAACTGGCGGCAGCAAGTCCACTGCTGTCGCGGGTGCGCCACAACGGCCTGGATGACAGCCCGCAGTTGCAAATCGATATCGATCAGCGCAAGGCGCAGGCGCTGGGCGTCAGCATCGACGATATCAACAACACCCTGTCGACCGCCTGGGGCTCGACCTACGTCAATGACTTTGTCGATCGCGGCCGGGTAAAAAAGGTTTACGTGCAGGCGGCAGCGCCGTTCCGCATGCTGCCGGGGGATATCGACAAATGGTACGTGCGCAATGGCAACGGCGGCATGGTGCCGTTTTCCGCCTTCGCCACCAGCCGCTGGGAATACGGCTCGCCGCGTCTGGAACGCTATAACGGCAGCTCGGCGGTAGAAATTGTCGGCGAAGCGGCCGACGGCGTCAGCAGCGGTACCGCAATGAACGAAATGGAACGCCTGGTCAGCCAGTTGCCGAACGGCTTTGGGCTGGAGTGGACCGCCATGTCATACCAGGAACGCCTGTCCGGTTCACAGGCGCCGGCGCTGTATGCCATTTCGCTACTGGTGGTGTTCCTGTGTCTGGCGGCGTTATATGAAAGCTGGTCAATCCCGTTCTCGGTGATGCTGGTGGTGCCGTTGGGGGTGATTGGCGCCGTGGCCGCCACCTGGCTGCGCGGGCTGGAAAACGACGTTTACTTCCAGGTTGGCCTGCTGACCATTATCGGGCTGTCAGCCAAGAATGCCATTTTGATCGTCGAGTTTGCCAACGAACTGAATCAAAAAGGCCAGGATCTGACGGCGGCGACGCTGGAGGCCGCACGTATGCGCCTGCGGCCGATTCTGATGACCTCGCTGGCATTCATCTTTGGCGTACTGCCGATGACCATCAGCCAGGGTGCCGGCTCCGGCAGCCAGCATGCCGTCGGTACCGGCGTCATGGGGGGGATGATCTCTGCCACGCTGTTGGCGATCTTCTTTGTGCCACTGTTCTTTGTGCTGGTGCGGCGGCGCTTCCCCGGTCGGCAAACGGTGCCGCCGCTGGTGGAAAAAACCGGAGAGTAGACATAAAAAAAGCAGCGTCGGCATACCGATGCTGCTTTTTATCGAGAACCATCCGCAGGATGCTCCCAGAGGGTTTCAAGACTAAACAATTCAACCAGCCTTGTTGTTAATTGTCAGTTGCCCAACATTTCGTCGATGAAATCTTTCCAGTTTCCCAACTCACGATCTACCATAAACTTTACAACCTCACTTATTTGACGCTGCGAATTCTACGCCTGTTTTTTGACCAAGTGAAGCTTTTCGGGAACGATGCCAGCCAATGAAACCGGGGTTAGCGCACATTTTCGGATTATTCACCCATTCAAGCCAGCACGTGTTTGCCTTGTGCCGTCAATTTTTCCGTAGTAGCGTGCCCGAAGCGCCCTATTGACACTAAGGTACCGTCGTTATGCCTGCAACGTTAAACATCGAGCAGTTGAAAGCGCTTGGCCGCTATCAGGAAGCGACCGAGCTGGCCATACAGCAGTTGCAACGGCAGCCGGAAGATGCGGCGCTGCATTATCAACTGGCCTGTCTGTATGATAGCCAAGGCCTGGAGCAACAGGCGATCCCTTGCTATCTGGCGGCGCTGGCCCGTGACTTGCCGGCACAACAGCGCCAGGAGGCCTGGCTCGGGCTGGGCAGCACCTACCGCGCACTGGGGCAGTATCAGCAGTCATTGGCCAGCTTTGACCACGGGCTGGCAGAATTCCCGCAGGCCAAAGAGATCACCCTGTTCCGCGCGATGACGCTGTACAACCTGGGCGAAACCAAACAGGCGGTGGCCGACCTGTTGCTACTGCTGGCAGAGACCTCTACACATCGCGATATCAGCAGCTATCAACGGGCGATCCGCCAATACGCTGCCGATCTCGATCGCATCGGCTAAGGAGAAAGCATGGAGATTGTCACCGATCAACGCCGCTACGCGGTTGACTGGCAACGGCTGGCCGAGCTGCTGGAGGCCGCCGGGCTGGGCAAGCGCGATCCGCTGCTCACTGAACAGATCTACGGCAACAACCAGTTCTGCTATTGGGGCTACCTGGACGGCGAGCTGATCGCGACCGCCCATGCCATCAGCGATCGCATTTCCGTCGCCTATCTGGCCGACGTCGCCATTCACCCCGACTTTCAAGGGCGCGGCTACGGCCGACAGTTGATGGATCGCATCATGGAAGATCTGGCTCCGCTGGGCAAAATATTCATCTATTCGGTACCGGACAAGCTGGCGTTCTACAAAAGATACGGTTTCCACGACCTGACCACCGGCATGGTATTCGCTGAAGGCGCCACCCTGACCCGTCTGCAAAACAGCGGCTATGTGCGCTGAACCGTCACGCGAGATTAGCGTAAAGAGAGGTTAACCCATGCCGCACACGCCGTGGCTCAATGAAACCACCCTGGTGGGTAACACCGTCAGCCTGCTGCCGCTGCGTAATGAACACACCGCAGACCTGTTGACCGCCGCCGCCGACGGCAAGCTGTGGGAGCTTTGGTTTACCTCGGTTCCCAATGAAGACACGGTAGCAGAATACGTCGCGACGGCGCTGAATGAGCAAGCCATAGGGCAGGGACTTCCGTTTGTCGTGGTACATAACGACAGCCAGCAGATCATCGGTACGACGCGCCTTTGCCACGCCGATACGCAAAATCGCCGCGTCGAAATCGGCTACACCTGGTATGCCAGGCGCTACCAGAAAACCGTCGTCAATACCGAATGCAAATGGCTGCTGCTGCGTCATGCATTCGAACAACTGGCAGTGATTGCCGTCGAGTTCCGTACCCACTGGCACAATCATGTTTCACGGGCGGCCATTGCCCGTCTCGGTGCCAAGCAAGACGGCGTGCTGCGCAATCATCAACGCAACGCGGATGGCAGCTACCGTGATACGGTGGTGTTCTCAATCGTCGATCATGAGTGGTTAATGGTCAAAAGGAACCTGGCATATAAACTGCGTCAATGGGGTCAATGATTGCCGTGCCATGAACGATCACGCCTTCCCCGGCGACCCATCCGGCGGCTGCTGAAACAGCGAGCTTGTGTGGCGAACGCCTGACCCGGTGATCCATTGGGCGGGATGCGCGTTTTTTTCGCCCATCCCGCGCTTTAGGACCATTGTACGGTGGAACTCATCGCCGTTTTTCGGCATGCTGAACGCTGGCTCTCATTACGCCGCCGCAGGCGGTTTACCACCGGTTAACCCTCGGTGTTTCGTGGCAGAAAAGGTTTTAACTCCATGACGTTGACCATGTACGGCATCAAAAATTGTGACACCATCAAAAAAGCGCGTCGCTGGCTGGAAGAACAGGGCGTGGCCTATCAATTTCATGACTACCGGGCAGACGGGCTGAACGAAGGGCAACTGCGCGGTTTTGTCGAACAACTGGGCTGGCAGCCGCTGCTGAATACTCGCGGCACCACCTGGCGCAAGCTGGACGAGGCCGAACGCAACGCCTGCGACAACGCCGACGCGGCGATTGCGCTGATGCTGGCCCAACCGGCGATCATCAAGCGTCCGCTGCTCGACGACGGTCGTGGCCACGCCCTGCTCGGCTTTAGCGCCGACGGCTATCAGCAATTCATTTCCGAGGTAAGCGCATGATTTGCCCCGTAATCGAACTGGCGCAACAGCTAATCAAGCGCCCTTCTCTGAGCCCGCACGACGAAGGTTGCCAGGCCATCATGATTGAACGCCTCAAGGCCATCGGCTTCACCATCGAACCGATGGACATTGAAGACACGCAAAACTTCTGGGCCTGGCGCGGCGAAGGCCAAACGCTGGCGTTCGCCGGCCATACCGATGTGGTGCCAAGCGGCGATGAAAAACGCTGGGACAACCCGCCATTTGAACCGACCATCCGCGACGGCATGCTGTATGGCCGCGGCGCGGCAGACATGAAAGGTTCGCTGGCGGCAATGGTAGTGGCAGCGGAACGCTTTGTCGCCGCTCACCCTAATCACCAGGGCCGGTTGGCGTTTCTGATTACCTCCGATGAGGAAGCCAGCGCCACGCACGGTACCGTCAAAGTGGTGGAAGCGCTGATGGCGCGCAACGAACGCCTGGATTATTGCCTGGTGGGCGAGCCTTCCAGCACCGATCGCGTCGGCGATGTGGCGAAGAACGGCCGTCGCGGTTCGATCACCGCCAATTTGCATATCCATGGCATTCAGGGCCACGTCGCCTACCCGCATCTGGCCGACAACCCGGTGCACCGCGCCATGCCGGCACTGAACGAACTGGTGGCGACCGAGTGGGATCGCGGCAACGAATTCTTCCCGCCGACCAGCCTGCAGATTGCCAACGTGCAGGCCGGTACCGGCAGCAACAACGTGATTCCCGGCGAACTGTTCGTGCAGTTTAACTTCCGCTTCAGCACCGAACTGACCGATACGCTGATCAAACAGCGAGTGGAAGAGTTGCTGGAACGGCATCAGTTGAACTACAGCATCGACTGGCGGCTGTCCGGCCAACCATTCCTGACGCCACGCGGTGCGTTGGTAGATGCGGTCGTCAACGCGGTTGAACACTACGCGGAGCTCACGCCGCAGTTGCTGACCACCGGTGGCACGTCCGACGGGCGCTTTATCGCCCAGATGGGCGCACAGGTGGTAGAACTGGGGCCAGTCAACGCCACTATTCATAAAGTCAATGAATGCGTCAACGCTGCCGATCTGCAACTGCTGAGCCGGATGTATCAACGCATTATGGAGCAACTGGTCGCATGATCACCGCCGAGATGCTTACCGGCCGTTCAACCGCGCACCTGGCGCCGCTGGTCGGCAATCACCGTCTGCAACCGCAGGCGGTCACGGCGTTTGTGGCCATGCAGCAGGCCGCGCAACGGGCCGGTTTTGACTTGCAGCCGGCCAGCACCTTTCGTGACTTCGATCGGCAACTGGCGATCTGGAATGGCAAATATTGCGGCGAGCGCCCAGTATTAGATAGGAATAGCCAACCGATCAGCGTCGCTCCCCTGTCGCCCGCCGAGCGCTGTGAAGCGATTTTACGCTGGTCGGCATTGCCGGGTGCCAGCCGCCACCACTGGGGCAGCGATCTGGACGTATACGATCCGACGCTGTTGCCGCCGGGAAAAAAACTCCAGCTGGAACCGTGGGAATATGAACAAGGCGGCTATTTTCATCGGCTTAATCAATGGCTGAGCGCGCATATGGCCGAGTTCGGTTTTTATCGCCCGTTCACCGAAGACGGTGACGGCGTTGCGGTGGAACCCTGGCATTTAAGCTATCGACCGCTGGCACAGGAAGCCGAACATCTGCTGACGCCGGCGCTGCTGTTGGCGGCCTGGCAAGATAGGGAGGTTGCCGGTGCTGAATGGCTTGAACGCCATTTACCGGCGATTTTTTCGCGTTTTATCTCCCCTGAAGGAAAGGTGTAAGTATGGAATGGTTAGCGGATTACTGGTGGATTATCTTGCTGATTCTGGTTGGCATGATTGTCAGCGGGATTAAGGAATTGCGTCGCGTTGACGTAAAGAAATACCTGGCCGACAAGCCGGAATTGCCGCCGCACCGCGATAATAATGCGCAGTGGGATGACGAAGACGACTGGCCAAAGAAAAAGAAATAGTCTCAGGGCGCATTATGCGCCCTGAGGTTTATTTAAAGGCAATCAGATCGCCGCGCCGACCCAACAGCGCTTCATCCCAATAGCGCTGCGGCACGTAGAAGTGCAAACGCTCCAACGCGTTGTCCATCATACCCTGATTGATACCGTGGCCGACGCCCGGCTCTACGTCCAGCGTGAAATCCACGCCGTTAGCCTGCATACGTTCAGCCGCGGCCTGTGCATGCCCGACGGCGATGGTCGCGTCATCCTGGCCGTGAATCAAATGCACCACGCTGTCGCCAAAATCCCCTTCAGGCAGACGCGCAAAACGCCCGCTGAACGCCACCACGCGTCCTGCCAGCTGCGCCTCGACTTTCAACGCCTCCAGCGCCATGATAGCCCCCTGCGAAAACCCGACCAGCGCGGTGCCCGCATGACCGATGCCGCTCTGTTGCTGCCAATAGCGCACCGTTTGAACAAAATTCGGCATCACCTGCGCAATGCGTGCGACGCGGTTTTCTTCCGTGATGTCCTGCACGGAAAACCACTGGCGACCGGAACCGTTGCCAAACGGCAGTGGTCCACCGATGCTCACTACCAGCGCGTTGGGAAACGATTTGGCAAAATAGCTGCCGATCTCACCCATCGCGACCGGATTATCGCCCACGCCATGAAACAGCAAAAATAATTGCTCAGCCGGCGTTGCAGGGCTTTGGACAACGAAATGTGCGTGTTTCATTACAGACTCCCTGGTTGCGCGAATACGCCGGGCTGCCCCGGCACCTGTCATTACTATACGCCGTACAGAGAACGGGAAAATCGGGTTTTATTGAACAACTCTTTCCATTTATTGCAATGACTCGGCGGGAGAGGTCTGCGCCCAATCGCGCCATTGGCGGCAATGCTGCGGCTGTAGATGCTCAAGCCCCTGCCCGGCTTCCTGCCGCCATTGGCGCAGCAACGCCTTCTGACCGCTGACGCCGGCCTGTGCCACGCATTGTGCCACCGTCAGTTGCCGTTGCAGATGCATACGCAGCGCCGGCAATGGCAGACAACTGGCCAGCAATAAACGCTGCAAGGCGCCCAGGCTGGCCTCTAACGGACGGTGGGCGAAGGCAAAACCCGCCAGTTCGCGCCAGTCGGCTTCGTCAAGCAACGGGTCGCCGTCGTCACCGGGTATGTCCAGAGCCAGATCGATGCGCTGCCGCAGCCAGCGCCAGTCACGAGTTAAATGCTTGTGAGCCGCATGGCACAGCGCTTCGCCCTGCTCGCTGAGTGGCAGTAGCGCCATCGCGCTGTAGCAGCCGCTGCTGGCCTCGCGCTGGCTGCCGATGCGTACCAGCTCGAAGCCGCAGGCGCGCCAGAAACGCCACAGTGGCTCGGTATAGCCAAAACTGACGGAGAGATAATCCAGTCCCTGCGCCTGCTGGCGCTGCTGTTCAATCAGCTGGCGCGCGATGCCCTGCCGCCGCAGCTCGGGCAGTACCGCAATGCGGCTGATGCGGCGGGCGCGCAGCGTCGGCGCCCACCACTGGCCGCTGTGCGCCGCCAGTGATTGCGCCACCAGATTACCGCGCGGCCGTCGTCGTCCGGCCCACACATCGTGTGCCAGCGCACTGCTCGAACCGCCTTCGTCCACTAGCCACAGCGCCCCCACCACCTCATCTGCCAACAATGCCGCGCTGAAATGCATCCCTGGCGCGTCCATCAATCGACGCAGATCGAGCGGCGAGGTTCGATAATGCGCACTGCTGAGCAGCGCGTAAAAACGGCGTAGCAATCGCGCATCGGCACACAGCTGCGGCTGATCCAACATGCGTAAAACCGGCGTGTGCTCCGGCGCTGACCAGGCCGGCAGTTCGTGAAACAGCAAGGCGTTATCAATCAGTCGCTCCAGCGGATCGCCTGCCGCCCAACGCATCGGCTGGCTGAGCGTCAGCGCTTGCCATTGCGGCAGAGACGCGCAGAACTTCAGCAAAAAGCCACGCCCGGTGCCCTCGTAGCCCTGAACGGTAGTGGTTAACAACACACGTGGGAAATAACTGACCAACTGTTGCAACAGCGGGCCGGGGATCGCCGCCGCTTCATCTACCAGCAACCAATCGACGTGCGGCGCCCCCTGTTCGCGACAGTGCGCCAACAGGGCATCCGGCGCCCAGA
Organism: Serratia sp. Sp408; assembly: GCF_057180665.1. Taxonomy (NCBI): domain Bacteria; kingdom Pseudomonadati; phylum Pseudomonadota; class Gammaproteobacteria; order Enterobacterales; family Yersiniaceae; genus Serratia; species Serratia sp. Sp408. Next base: position 225,947 of record NZ_JBXUFT010000006.1, on the reverse strand, counting down.
ACTGCGCCTGCCCCTGCGCCCAGTGGCTGGCGACCTCGGTGGCGGCTCGGCTGGGGCCGGTGATCCAGCAATTGAGCGGTGAATGCGCGACCAGCATACCGGCCAGCGTGGATTTACCGCGGCCGCGTGGCGCAGTCAGCACCCAGATGCCGGCCTCGGCGGCGAGTAATTGCGCCAGCAGCGTCTGCTGTTCGGCGGTTGGTGCGCCGTCCGGCGCCTGCCAGACCGCTCGCGGCGGTAGCGCGGCAAACTGCGGTGAGTGCCCCTGTCGCCAGTGGCTGACTTCGGCGTCGGCCGCCAGTTGCTGTTGTAGGTGATGAATAAAGTTCGGCGTGGCAATAGGTTGTGGGCAATCGCTCCAGCGCAGGCTGTCGGCATCCGTCCGCTGCGGCCACAGGCTCGATGGCGGCGTCAGCAAGATTAACCAGCTGCCAGCCTGCAATACGCCGGCGAGCTGCGCCAGCGCCTCGACGTCCAGTCCATTGGCGGCATCAAACACCGCATGCAGCCGCTCTTGCCCGAGCAGAGCGCGTACCGCACCGCCAGAGAGTGCCGCCATGCCGTGCGGCACGTCATCACCCACCCACGGCCAATCTCCTGGCAGGCTGGCCACCAGCTGTTGCGCCTGCTGTCGGCACCACGGCGCGTCGCCGCTCACTACCAGCAGTCGACGGATACCCTGTTGCTGCATCAACCGTTGCGTTGTCTGTAACATCATTTTTCCAGCCCCGCATTCAGCAAGCTCGGCGAACGCGTCGCCGTCAGCGCATCCGGCAAAGGGATATTGCATCACGGTGACGGCAGTTACGCCCCCGCCGACGGGTTCGTCAGACGACGGGGATCATTGCCCGTACCGCCACCGGCATGCCGGCAGTTTTAACGCGAGGCGAAGGTATTGCAGGTGTTTGGATCGCCGCTGTCAAAACCCTGTTTGAACCAGGTGTAGCGCTGTTCGGAGGTGCCGTGGGTAAAGCTGTCCGGCACCACGCGGCCCTGGCCTTGCTGTTGCAACCGATCGTCGCCGATCGCCTGCGCGGCGTTCAGCGCCTCTTTCAGGTCGCCTTCTTCCAACATTTGCTGCTTCTCGGCATATTTACCCCATACGCCGGCAAAACAGTCTGCCTGCAGCTCCATTTTCACCGACAGACGGTTAACTTCCACCTGGCTGGCACCCTGCTGCATCTGACGTACTTTCGGTTCGATGCCCAACAGGTTCTGTACGTGATGCCCCACTTCGTGCGCCACCACGTAAGCCTGTGCAAAGTCACCGCCGGCACCCAGCTTGTCTTTCATGTCCTGATAGAACGACAGATCGATATACACCGTTTTGTCGCCCGGGCAGTAGAACGGTCCCATCGCCGACTGGCCGGTGCCGCAGCTGGTACGCGTCACACCGCGATACATCACCAGCTTCGGCGCTTGATAGGTTTTCCCCATCCGCTGGAAGACTTCATTCCAATTGTCTTCGGTGGAAGCCAGCACCACCGAGGTAAACTTCGCCAGTTCGTCATCCTTGGGGCTGATGCTGGCGCTCTGCTGCTGGGTGGTAGAGACGTCGCCACCGGTCAGCAGCGGCGACAGGTCGATGCCGTAATAGCCTGCGACCAGCACCACCACCAGCAGCACAATACCGCCCTTGCCGCGAATCGGCGGCCGGAAACCACCGCCACCCAAACCTGAAGACTGCCCGCGACGATCCTCAACATTGTCACTTTCTCGACGCCCTTGCCAACGCATAAATAAACTCCAGTGTAGGTTTTTAATAATCGTAGGAAACTCGCCCACTGATTGCCATTATAAATGCTTGTTGGCGGAGGAAAGGCAGAAATTTGCTGGAAATGAAAAAATGACGGGGCGAGCAGCAAGGCCGCCCCGGAAATGCGCGGGGTTTAGTCCAGTTTCACGCCGATGCGGCGCGCCACTTCTTCGTAGGCTTCAATCAGCCCGCCCAGGCTCTGGCGGAAACGGTCTTTGTCCATTTTATCGAGGGTATTCTTGTCCCACAGGCGGCTGCCGTCCGGCGAGAACTCATCGCCCAGCACCACTTCACCGTTGAACAGACCGAACTCCAGTTTAAAGTCCACCAGGATCAGCCCTGCGTCGTCAAACAGCTTACTCAGCACTGCGTTGGCCTGATAGCTCAGCTCGCGCATACGCGCCAGGTGCTCTTTGCCAACCCAGCCGAAGGTTTCGCAATAGGATTCGTTTACCATCGGATCGTGCATCGCGTCGTTCTTCAAGAACAGATCGAACAGCGGCGGATTCAGCTCCAGGCCTTCTTCAATGCCCAGGCGCTTCACCAGCGAACCGGCAGCGCGGTTGCGGATCACGCATTCGACCGGCACCATGTCCAGCTTCTTGACCAGCACTTCGTTGTCAGACAGCAGGCGTTCCATTTGCGTCGGGATGCCGGCTTCTTCCAGCTTGCTCATGATGAAGTGGTTGAATTTGTTGTTCACCATCCCCTTGCGATCGAACTGTTCAATGCGCTGACCATCCAGTGCTGACGTATCGTTGCGGAACTCCAACACCAGCAGATCGGGGTTTTCGGTGGTGTAGACGGTTTTCGCCTTTCCGCGATACAGCTCAGCTATTTTTTGCATCTTCTGACTCCAATAAAAGAATCCCCTTCATCTTTCAAACCATGGCGCCGTTGGCCGTTGCTTGAAATCTCTTGAGGATAAAATTGATACCACTGATTCTTTAACCACACGCATGGATATATTGTGCCAAACCTGCCACGCAAACGATACCGTATTCGTAAAACAAAAAGGGGCCGAAGCCCCTTTTGCGTTATTTTGCGCTGGTCTGACTGAACGCTGCCTGGAAGGCCGCGACCAGAGCGTCGTTCTGCGACTGGGTCAGCGGCTTGCCTTTCGAGTCGATGAATTGCAGGCTGGTACGGTTGTTCAAATCACCGACCTGCAATTTGTAGTCCCCGGCGGACAGCTCCGGATCCTTCACGCCCAGGGCATCCCAATCACCGCTGCTCAGCGGTTTATAGGTCACTGCGACGGTGCCCTGCGGACGGCTGCGGTCACCCACGTTCATCCCCAGTTTTTCCATCGCCGGCGGCAGGCGATCCCACACCACGGTGTAAGGCGCACGCACGATCAGCACCGGCAGGCCGGTATCGTCTGCACCGCTCTGCACGTCAAGCGCGCCAAAACGGTTGGCGTTCTGGTTGCTCGCCAGGTTGTCCTGCTTGTCCAGGCCTTCGGTGATGGTATTCATCATCATGCCGTTGTAGCGCTGGATTTCCGAGGCGTCGGTCACCGGTTCGGTTTTGCCCTGCTGCTGCAGGCCGACCGATTTGACGATCAGCGCCTGCTGATAGCCCTGCTGCTGTACGCTGATCTGATAGCGACCTTCATACTGGTTGTCTTCATCCAGACGGTTCCACTTCACCCAGTCGGTGGTCAGGCTCTGACCGGCGTCCTGGCGTGAAGCGATTGGAATGTTCTTGGCCTGCAGCATGCTGACCACCCGCGACCACAGGTTCTGGTTCTGCGGGCTGTTTTCCAGCAGCAGCGTGCCGCTGTCGCCGGCGTATTGTGCGCGTGAACCGCTCAGCAACGCCAGTGGCTGCACCGGCGGACGAATGTCCAACTGCTTGCCGTAGGCGCCTTTGGCGGCAACCGGAGGAACGTCGTAGTTACCATTCTGAATCGGCAAAATCATGCCGGCCGGCGCGTTCAGCGACTTCAGCGGCGCTGCGTCAAGATAAGCCTCGTCGCCGCTCACCTGGCGTTTGTAACGCTGATCGCTGGAACAAGCCGCCAGCATCATTACCAGCGAGATCCCAACGACTTTTGCTACCGTCGACTTTTGCAATGAATAAGCCATCAAATTTCCCTTAGAGTTACAGCAAACCGGCGCTTTTCAACGCGCGCTCCACCACCGGGCGGGCGGCGTCGGTCAGCGGCGTCATTGGCAGACGCAGCGTATCGGTTGCCATCAATCCCAATGCCTTGCAGGCCCATTTCACCGGAATTGGGTTTGCTTCTACAAACAAATCCTGATGCAACGGCATCAAGCGCTGATTTAGTCGGCGTGCTTCGGCGAAATTGCCCTGCGCCGCCAGTTGGCAAAGCTGCGCCATTTCGCGCGCCGCCACGTTGGCGGTAACGGAAATGACCCCTTTGCCACCCAGTTGCATAAAGTCCAGACCGCTGGCGTCGTCGCCGCTCAGCAGGATGAAGTCTTCATCATCAACCAGCACTTGGATCTGGCTAACACGACTTAAGTTCCCCGTTGCTTCTTTAACGGCGACAATATTTTTGATTTTGGCCAGGCGCGCAATCACCGGCGGCAGCATGTCACAGCCGGTGCGCGAAGGCACGTTGTACAGAATCTGCGGCAGATCGGTGCTGTCGGCGATAGCCTTGAAGTGCTGATACAGCCCTTCCTGGGTCGGTTTATTGTAGTAAGGCGTGACCGTCAGGCAACCCGCGACGCCGCTATGGTTAAAACGTTCGGTCAATGAAATCGCTTCGGCGGTGGCGTTGGCGCCGGTGCCGGCAATCACCGGAATACGGCCATCGGCCAGTTCCAGCGTCTGCAATACCACGTCCACATGCTCATCATGGGCAAGCGTTGCGGATTCGCCAGTGGTGCCTACGGATACGATTGCCGAGGTTCCGCTGGCAACATGATAATCAATCAGTTTTTTTAGGCTCGCACGATCGACTGCGCCTTTGGCGTCCATCGGCGTAACCAGTGCAACTATACTTCCCGTAAACATTGGCCGTCCCCTCCACAAACAAGTCACTCATGGTACTTTTGCTGCCTATCCAAAAGCAAGCAAACAACGGTGTTGTAAGCGCTTGGCAGGCGGTTTTTTTTATGTTTACCTTGATATACCCTTTTAGTATGCAGGAACCTCCATGTCAGATGAACACTATCTGGTGATTACCGCGCTCGGCGCAGACCGCCCCGGTATCGTCAACACCATCACTCGCCACGTCAGCAGCTGCGGGTGCAATATTGAAGATAGCCGTCTGGCCATGTTGGGCGAAGAGTTCACCTTTATCATGCTGCTGTCCGGCAGTTGGAACGCCATCACGCTGATCGAATCCACGCTGCCGCAAAAAGGCGCCGAGCTCGATCTGCTGATTGTGATGAAACGCACAAATTCACACGAACGGCCGCCAATGCCGGCCACCGTGTGGGTGCAGGTCGAAGTCAAGGACTCCCCGCATATCATCGAGCGTTTTACCGATCTGTTCGACACCAGCCAGATGAACATCGCCGAATTGGTGTCACGCACCCAGCCGGTCGATGACGACCTGTCGCCACAGCTTTATATTCAGATCACCGCACACAGCTCCGGCAACCAGGCGGCATCAAATATTGAGCAAGCCTTTCATCGCCTATGTACAGAATTGAATGCGCAAGGCAGTATTAGCGTTGTGAACTATCCACAGCATGACGAGAAAGATGGAGAGTAGTGATGAGCCCATTGAAAGCCGGTGATACAGCGCCGAAATTTAGTTTGCTCGACCAGGACGGCGAGGAAATTAGTTTGGCCGACTTCCAGGGACAGCGAGTGTTGGTTTATTTTTATCCCAAGGCAATGACGCCGGGCTGCACCGTGCAAGCCTGCGGCCTGCGGGACAATATGGACGAATTGAAAAAGGCCGGTGTCGAAGTGCTTGGCATCAGCACCGACAAACCGGAAAAACTGTCCCGTTTTGTCGAGAAAGAGTTGCTTAACTTCACGTTGCTGTCCGATGAGGATCATCAGGTAGCACAGCAGTTCGGCGTCTGGGGCGAGAAAACCTTCATGGGCAAGACCTATGACGGCATCCATCGCATCAGTTTCCTGATTGACGCCAACGGCCAGGTTGAAAAGGTGTTTGATGATTTCAAAACCACCAATCACCACGACATCGTGCTGAGCTACCTGCAAGCACACTGAGTCGTCGCCGGTCGAAAATCCGCAACCACCTCGCTTGAGGTGGTTTTTTTATTGCTTCAACTCACTCTTTTTCCATATCAACCAGCATATCGTCCGGCCAGGCGTGCACCACCGCCTTCACCAGCGTTGCCAGCGGAATGGCAAAGAACACGCCCCAGAACCCCCACAGTCCGCCAAAAACGATCACCGACAGGATAATCACCAGCGGGTGCAGGTTAACGGCTTCCGAGAACAGAATCGGCACCAGCAGATTGCCGTCCAGCCCCTGCACCACCAGATAGGCGACGATCAGCGTCCAGAAATCCGCACCGACGCCCCATTGGAACATCGCTACCACCACCACCGGAATGGTTACCAGCACCGCACCGATATAGGGGATAAGTACCGAGAACCCGACCAACACCGCCAACAGCAGCGAATAGCGCATATCCAGAATGATAAACACCAGATAGGTGGCAACGCCGACAATCACCATTTCCAGCACTTTGCCACGGATATAATTGGTGATCTGCTGATTCATCTCGATCCACACCTGACCGGCCAGCCCACGGTTACGTGGCAGCACCCGGCGCACCGCGTTCAGCATCTGTTCCTTGTCCTTGAGCAGGAAGAACGCCATCAGCGGCACCAGGATCAGGTAGATGGCCAGCGTCAAAAGCCCCACCAGCGACGCCAGCGAAAACTTCACCACCGACTCGCCCAGTCCGGAAAGCCGCGCGCGGAGGTTTTCTGCCATCATGTCGATAATGCCGGCATCCACCAGCGCCGGATAACGCTTCGGCAAGGTGGCGGCATAGTTGTAGAACTGGTTAACCATCCCCGGCAGATCGGTCATCAGGTTGATGCCCTGCTGCCAGGCGGTCGGCGCCACCACCAACACCAGCAGCATGGCGATACCGCCAAATACCACCAGTACCATGCTGGCTGCCCAGGTGCGTGAGCACCCTATGCGCTGCAGACGCGCGGTCGGCCATTCCAGCAGGTAGGCCAGTACGATCGCCACCAGCAGTGGCGTCAGGATGCCGTGAAAAAAGTAGAGAATGCAGAACCCGGCCAGCAGAATCACCAACAGCGCGATGGCCTGCGGGTCGGTAAAACGACGACGGTACCACTGTAATAACATCTCCAACATCAGAGAGTGCTCCTTGATTCCATGAATGAGGATCGTTGTCCACCTTTCCCTGGCGGCCCAGCGGGATAACATTGTTATTTGTTTTAACACAATTTTAGCCCGAAAATCCCTGGGCAAAAGTTTCATTGTGGCTCACGGCTGACTATGATGTGATGGGTCTGTCCCACGGTGCGTAAACGGCATTTTTGTGAACCAGCGCACCTTCGGGCTGATTGTACTGGAGAGTCCGGCACGGAAGAAGAACTCTTATCGGCGATAGGCGTCCTAGTTACTACCACATCACGAGGGATACCCCTGACTATGACCACCCGGTTGACCAAAACAGCGATTGCGTTTCTGTTACTCGGCACGCTCAGTTCCACTGCGGTGGCGCCTGTCAGTGCGGAAACGCAGGATCAACTGCCGGATATGGGCACCACCGCCGGCGGGACCTTAAGCATCGGTCAGGAATTGGCGATGGGCGATTTTTACGTGCGCCAATTGCGCGCCAGCACGCCGCTGATCAACGACCCGCTGCTGAACACCTACATCAATCAGTTGGGCAACCGGCTGGTGGCAAGCGCCTACTCGGTGCGCACGCCGTTCCATTTCTTCCTGGTGCGTAACGACGAAATCAACGCCTTTGCCTTCTTCGGCGGCAACGTGGTGCTGCATTCGGCCCTGTTCCGGGAAACCGACAACGAGAGCCAGCTGGCGTCGGTGCTGGCGCACGAAATTTCACACGTCACCCAACGCCACCTGGCACGCGCGATGGAAGACCAGCAACGCAATGCCCCGTTGACCTGGGTCGGCGCGCTTGGCTCGATCCTGTTGGCGATGGCCAACCCGACGATGGGCATGGCCGCGCTGAGTGGCACCATGGCCGGCACCCAGCAAGGCATGATCAGCTTCACCCAGTCCAACGAGCAGGAGGCCGATCGCATCGGTATTCAGGTGCTGCAACGCGCCGGCTTCGATCCGGAGGCGATGCCGAGTTTCCTGCAAAAACTGGCCGATCAGGCGCGCTATGCCTCCAAGCCGCCGGAGATGCTGCTGACCCACCCCTTGCCTGACAGCCGCCTGTCCGATGCCCGCAACCGCGCCAACCAGATGCCACGCCATATCACGCAATCCACCGAGGATTACTATATGGCCAAGGTTCGTGCGTTAGGCATGTACAGCAGCGTCGGCTACGGGCTGAGGGAAGATCTGCTGGACAGCTATGCCAAGGGTAACGTGCGCCAGCAAATCGCCGCCAAATACGGCCGTGCAATCCTGTTTTACGAAGCGAAGAAGTACGACAACGCACGCAATATCATTGCGCCGCTGCTGGCCAAGGACAGCAATAACGTCTGGTTCCTCGATCTGATGACCGACATCGATCTCGGCCAGAAACGGGCATCGCAGGCCATTGCACGCCTGCAGGCCGCCAACGCGGCGCAAAGCAATAATCCGGTGTTGCAGCTCAACCTGGCCAACGCCTACGTCGAAGGCAACCAGCCGGCGCAGGCGTCAAAAATTCTCAACCGTTATACTTTTGCCCACCCGGACGATCCGAACGGCTGGGATCTGTTGGCGCAGGCCAGCGCGGCACAAGGGCTGCGTGACGAAGAACTGTCGGCACGCGCCGAAAGCCTGGCGCTGGCCGGGCGGCTGGATCAATCCATCAGCCTGCTCAGCAACGCCAGTTCACTGCAAAAACTCGGTAGCCTGAAACAGGCGCGTTATGACGCGCGCATCGATCAGTTGCGCCAGTTGCAGCAGCGCTTCCGCCAATATCAGCGCAGTTGATTTAACAAGGAAACTCGATGAAAGACGTCACGATTTACCATAACCCTCGCTGCTCCAAAAGCCGCGAAACCCTGGCATTGCTGGAACAGCAAGGCCTCCAGCCCAAGGTGGTACCGTATCTGGATAGCCCACCGTCGGTGGCACAGTTGCAACAGTTGCTGCACCAGCTGGGCTTCAGCTCGGCACGCGAGCTGATGCGTAAAAAAGAAGATTTATATAAGCAATTGCAGCTGGCGGATGCGGGGCTGAGCGAACAGCAGCTGCTGCAAGCGATGGTGGACAATCCAAAACTGATCGAGCGGCCGATCGTGGTGAACGGCCATCAGGCGCGTATCGGGCGCCCGCCGGAGCAAGTGCTGGAGATTCTGTAACCCCCGGGATCCGCGCAGCTGGATCCTTATAAGCCGAGAATTTCCTTCACAAACGGAATAGTCAGCTTGCGCTGTGCGGTGATCGACGCGCGGTCAAGCTGATCCAGCGTCATGAACAATGTGCGCATTTCACGATCCAGCCGCTTGAGCAAAAAACGCCCCACGTCTTCCGGCAGTTCAAAACCACGCAGTTTGGCACGCAATTGCAGCGCCAGCAGTTTTTCCGTATCGGACAGCGGTTGCAGCTTGTAGATCTGCCCCCAGTCAAGGCGAGACGCCAGATCCGGCAATTGCAGATTCAGCTGGCGCGGCGGGCGATCGCCGGTAATGAACAGCCGCGTGCGACCGGTTTCCAGAATGCGGTTGTACAGGTTGAAAATGGCCATTTCCCAGGCTTCATCGCCGGCGATGCATTCAATGTTATCAATGCACACCAGCGCCAACTGCTCCATGCCATCCAGCACTTCCGGCACAAAATAGGCGCGTTTATCCAAGGGCACATAGCCGACCGCTTCGCCGCGTTGCGACAGCTCGGCGCAGGCGGCGTGCAGCAAATGGCTGCGCCCACCACCTTCGCGCGACCAGAAATAGATATAACTGCCATGTTCCTGAACAACGGCAGACTGGATCGCAGCTAATAGGGATGGGTTCTCCCCCGGATAAAAACTGGCGAACGTTTCATCGTCGGGAAGATAAAGTGGCAGTGAAAGCTGTGCCGGCGTATTCAGAAGCACCTCAACCAAAACTGGCAGGAAAACGGCATCAGTCTAACACAGAAAACGGCGACTGTTGAACCGGCAGGATTTTATGCCGCAATAGTGAGCGGCATCAGCGCACGATCGCCGTTTGGCGGCGGCTGGGCGCCGACAATGTTCCATCGGGCGGGTTTGTATTTTTGCTACAACCTGTCCTAGTATGGATAGGCAAACTGCAATTTCCACTATTTGGGTTACCGAAAGGACGTAAACAATGAAATCATGGAATAAAGTATTGTTGGCCTCGGTCATCGGCTTACTGGTCGCCGGCTGCGATGATGCCTCCAAAGTAGACGCTAACCTGGACAAGGCAAAAAACAGCGCCGAACAGCTGAAAGACGCCGCAGACAAGAAGGCCGAGCAGTTGACCGACAGCGCGAAAGCCAAAGCGGAAGAGATCAAGCAACAGGCATCCGCACAGGCCGATCGCTTAAAAGACCAGGCTTCCTCGCTGAAGGACGACGCCACCAAACAGGCGGATGTGCTGACCGGCGATGCCAAAGCCAAGGCCGAAGCCATCAAGCAGGAAGCGGACCAGCAAAGCCAGCAACTGGTTGAGCAGGCTAAAAATATTAAAAACGACGCCATCAGCGGCGCAAACGATCTGACCGAGCAGGCCAAGGCCAAAACGGCTGAAATCAAGCAAAGCATGGATAATAAAGTGCAAGACGCCCAAAACCAGGCGGATGCCGCCACTACTCCGGCTGAACCACAGCCAGCCCCGGCAACCAACCCGTAATCGGCCTACGGCAAATAGCGAAAAGGGCGGCAAAGCCGCCCTTTTTACTGGCCAATAACCCGCACGTTATTTTTGATCGACGCGCTCTTCCACGACGTCAATCACCTCTTCTTCCTTGCGCCACAGGCTAATGAGCTTGAACAGCAGGCTTAGACCGATGCCGACCACGGTCGCCAGCGCCATGCCTTTCAGTTCGGCTGCGCCAATATGCACCTTCGCCCCGCTGACGCCGATGATCAGGATCACCGAGGTCAAAATCAGGTTCTGCGCCTTGTTATAATCCACTTTGGATTCAATCAGCACGCGAATACCGGATGCGCCAATTACGCCGTACAGCAACAGCGAGACGCCGCCCATCACCGGCACCGGCACCGCCTGAATCGCCGCCGCCAGTTTACCAACGCAGGACAACAGAATAGCCAGCACCGCCGCGCCGCCGATCACCCAGGTACTGTAAACCTTGGTAATCGCCATCACGCCAATGTTTTCACCGTAGGTGGTGTTCGGCGTCGAACCGAAAAAACCGGAGAACATGGTCGACACACCGTTGGCGAACATCGAACGATGCAGGCCGGGATCGCGCAGCAAATCTTTTTTGACAATATTTGCCGTCACCACCAGGTGGCCAACGTGTTCGGCAATCACCACCAGCGCCGCGGGCAGGATGGTGAAGATGGCAAACCACTCAAAGCGCGGGGTGTAAAAGGTTGGTAGCGCAAACCAGTGCGCTTCACGAATCGGCGTCAGATCGACCACGCCCATAAAGAATGACAGCGCGTAGCCCACCAGCACCCCAATCAGGATCGGGATAATCGCCAGAAAACCGCGGAACAGCACCGAGCCAAGAACGGTTACCGCCAGCGTGACCAGTGAAATGGTCACGGCGGTGCCGTCAACCGCAGCACCGTCGGCCGGCAGCAGGCCGGCCATATTGGCCGCCACGCCCGCCAGTTCCAGACCGATTACCGCCACAATCGCCCCCATCGCCGCCGGCGGGAACATCACGTCGAGCCAGCCGGTACCGGCTTGTTTGACGATCAGCGCGACCAGGCAGAACAACGCGCCGCAGATGATAAAACCGCCGAGCGCCACCTCATAGCCCAACGGCAACAGTAACAACACCGGTGAGATAAACGCGAAGCTCGACCCCAGATAGGCCGGGATTTTACCCTTGCAGATAAACAGGTACAGCAGCGTGCCAATGCCGTTGAACAACAGCACCGTGGCCGGGTTGATCTTGAACAGGATCGGTACCAGCACGGTGGCACCGAACATCGCGAACAGATGCTGGAAACTGAGTGGAATGGTCTGAAGCAGCGGCGGGCGTTCACTGACGCCAATGGCGCGACGGGTCATACGGTTTTTCCTCTGCTATCCCGGTCATACCTGCCGCTGTCTTGCCGTTGGCTGCGCGCACGCGTGCATCACTGACAGGCGTCAGTTGATCGGCAGTGCCTCGCTTGCCGCCGTGATGCAACAGCAGTTATTGGGGGATAAATATTTTATGCAAAAAAAACCGACTCATTACAGTCGGCTTGTCAGCTAAATTTTACTTGGTACCAAATATCTTGTCGCCGGCGTCGCCGAGACCAGGCACGATGTAGCCCTTCTCGTTCAGGCATTGATCGATCGAGGCGGTGTACAGCTCAACGTCCGGGTGCGCCTTTTCCAGCGCCTTGATGCCTTCCGGCGCGGCAACCAGCACCAGCACCTTGATGCTGTTGCAGCCGGCCTTCTTCAGCAGGTCGATGGTGGCGATCATCGAACCACCGGTTGCCAGCATCGGGTCAACCACCAGCGCCATGCGCTCTTCAATGTTGGAGACCAGCTTCTGGAAATACGGTACCGGCTCCAGCGTTTCTTCATCGCGATAGACGCCGACCACGCTGATGCGTGCGCTTGGCACGTGTTCCAGCACGCCTTCCATCATGCCGAGACCGGCGCGCAGGATAGGCACGACGGTGATCTTTTTCCCTTTAATCTGCTCGATTTCAACCGGCCCACACCAGCCTTCAATAGTGACTTTTTCAGTCTCCAGATCGGCGGTCGCTTCATAGGTCAGCAAACTACCCACTTCAGAAGCCAGCTCACGAAAGCGTTTGGTGCTGATATCGTGTTCGCGCATCAGACCAAGCTTGTGTTTTACCAGCGGGTGTTTCACCTCAACGATCTTCATCATTTTTCTCCTATTAAGGTGGTTGACGGCCAAAAAAATCGCGGGATTATACCTCCTTTTTGCGGGCACGCCACTAACAATAGCCCGATCCAGATCAACTAAAGATTGATAATGATTATAGAAGACGAAAAATCAGAGCAAGCTCACAAGCCACTCGCAAACGTTTGCCTGCGCTGTTAGAATTGCCGCGCCTTATTCCGGAATCAATGCCGGAAGCACCGTTTTCAAACCGCAAACCGTCGTGGGGATCGCGCAGTGACCGACAAAACCTCTCTCAGCTATAAAGACGCAGGTGTCGATATCGATGCTGGCAACGCATTGGTAGACCGCATCAAAGGTGTAGTAAAACAGACCCGCCGCCCGGAAGTGATGGGTGGTCTGGGCGGTTTTGGCGCCCTGTGTGCATTACCACAAAAATACCGCGAACCGATCCTGGTCTCCGGTACTGACGGCGTGGGCACCAAGCTGCGTCTGGCGATGGATCTGAAACGCCACGACACCATCGGTATCGATCTGGTCGCCATGTGCGTGAACGATTTGGTGGTGCAAGGCGCAGAGCCGCTGTTCTTCCTCGATTATTACGCCACCGGCAAGCTGGATGTGGATACCGCCGCCAGCGTGATCACCGGCATCGCCGAAGGCTGCAAACAGTCAGGTTGTGCGCTGGTGGGCGGTGAAACCGCTGAAATGCCCGGCATGTACCACGGCGAAGACTATGACGTCGCCGGATTCTGCGTCGGTGTGGTAGAAAAGTCGGAAATCATCGACGGCAGTAAAGTTCAGGCCGGCGATGCGTTGATTGCCCTGGGCGCTTCCGGCCCGCACTCCAATGGTTATTCGCTGGTGCGCAAGATCCTGGAAGTTAGCAACACCGATCCGACGACCACCGACCTCGACGGCCAACCGCTGGCCGACCATCTGTTGGCACCGACCAAAATTTACGTGAAATCAGTACTGCAACTGATTGAACAGCACGATATTCATGCCATCGCTCACCTGACCGGCGGCGGCTTCTGGGAAAACATTCCACGCGTGCTGCCAGAAGGCATGCAGGCGGTGATCGACGAAGCCAGCTGGCAGTGGCCGGCGGTATTCAACTGGCTGCAACAGGCCGGTAACGTCAGCCGTCATGAAATGTACCGCACCTTCAACTGCGGCGTGGGCATGCTTATCGCCCTGCCGGAAGCCGAAGTGGAAGCGGCTATCGCCTTGCTGACCGCCGCTGGCGAAAAAGCCTGGAAGATTGGCAAACTGACCGCCAGCGCCGACCAACAGCAAGTGGTTATTCAGTGATGAAAAAGATTGTGGTGTTGATCTCCGGTCAGGGGAGCAATCTCCAGGCGTTGATTGACGCCTGCCAGCAGGGCCGCGTTGCCGCCGAGATCGTGGCGGTATTCAGCAACAAGGCTCAGGCCTATGGCTTGCAGCGCGCCGAAGCGGCAGGCATTGCCGCCCATGCGCTGGATGCCAAATCCTTTGCCGATCGCGATGCGTTCGACGCCGCGCTGGCGCAGGCCATCGACCAATACCAGCCGGATCTGGTGGTGCTGGCCGGCTACATGCGTATTCTCAGCGCCGCGTTCGTGCAGCACTACGCTGGCCGGATGTTGAACATTCACCCTTCCCTGCTGCCGAAGTACCCTGGCCTGCATACCCATCGTCAGGCGATCGACAACGGTGATAGCGAACATGGCACCTCGGTGCATTTCGTTACCGAGCAGCTCGACGGCGGGCCGGTAATTCTGCAGGCCAAGGTGCCTATCTTCCCTGGCGACGAGGAAGATGAGGTGGTGGAACGCGTGCAGGCGCAGGAACACACCCTGTATCCGCTGGTGGTCAACTGGTTTGTCGAAGGGCGCCTGGCGATGCGTGACGGCGCAGCCTGGCTCGATGGCCACCCCCTGCCAGAGCAGGGACACGCGGCGGACTGAGCACGCAAACTGAACCTCATCTCAACGGCGCCACGCAGGCGCCGTTTTTTTTCGCCGCAATACATCCCATCAAGTTATAATTTGCAGGATTTCACTTTTTATTCCCGATCCTTCGCGTTGCGTAAAAGCCACAATCGTGCGGTTCGCGCTATCGCGGGGATAACCGACATAGAGGAACCAACATGTCCAGCACTGCCAGCGTCCGATTGCGCCCATTGGAACGGGATGATTTGACGTTCGTCCACCAGATGGACAACAACGCCAGCGTAATGCGCTACTGGTTCGAGGAGCCTTACGAGGCCTTCGTCGAACTGTCCGATCTGTATGACAAGCATATCCACGACCAAAGCGAGCGCCGTTTTATCATTGAACACCAGGGAGCCAAAGTCGGCCTGGTAGAACTGGTGGAGATCGATCATATCCATCGCCGCGCGGAATTTCAGATCATCATCGATCCGGCGCACCAGGGCAAAGGCTACGCCAGCACCGCCGCCAAACTGGCGATGGATTATGGCTTTTCGGTGCTGAACCTGTACAAGCTGTACCTGATCGTCGACAAGGAAAACCCGAAGGCGATCCACATCTACAGCAAACTGGGCTTTGAGGTCGAGGGTGAGCTGATCGACGAGTTCTTCGTCAATGGCGAATATCGCACCGTACTGCGCATGTGCATCTTCCAGCCGCAGTATCTGGCGAAGTTTAAAACGCCGGTTGATAAGCCGCGGGTGAAGTGAGGGCGCTAAAAAACCGTAATAGCGGTTTTTTAATTTACTGTGATGACTGCCAAGAGACGCTTCAATTCCAAACCTCAAATAAGCGTTAGTATTATCTTGGCAGAAAACTCTTGCTCGCTCTTTCTCTGCCACTTACCTCTATATCTCCATCACTGATAAGAAATATTCAGCGTAGCGGTGGCATTGGCCGAGCCGGCGGTGATATTTGCGGCGGTCTGATAATAATGGGCGGTAAACGGGAAGGTTTCCTGACCACCGGCCGAGGTTTTCAACGCCAGTAGCTGGTTGAGTTTTAGCGGCGTATTATTGTACAACAGCTGTACGCCAACCCCTTTGGCCACCCCGTCACTGCCGGCATTGGTAAGCTGCAAGATACTGCTATCGCTGCTCTCGACACTTTGCGTACCACCCAGCGAGACGTTGATTTTTGCATTGGCATCACAGGCTAAGCCGACGTTAAACGCCTTG
This sequence comes from Serratia sp. Sp408, assembly GCF_057180665.1. Lineage (NCBI taxonomy): Bacteria > Pseudomonadati > Pseudomonadota > Gammaproteobacteria > Enterobacterales > Yersiniaceae > Serratia > Serratia sp. Sp408. The sequence continues at coordinate 209,951 of NZ_JBXUFT010000006.1, read as the reverse complement.
GGTTTTAGCGTCGTCCCCACGCCGGTAAATTCGGTTGCCAACACATCTCCCAGCGGCACCTGAATATTGGTAGCATTCAGCGAGCAGGCCAGTTGGGTTACGGTGTTACCGCTACCCATATTGATAAGTGTAATATCTACCGATGAGTTATCCGTAGTTGATACGACATAATATTTGGCCAGTGGCCCGGGCGTAATAGCGCCGGCAGTTATTGGCCCGGTTTTAACAAACTGCACGGTTACCTCTTGTGACGTGTAAAGACCAGGACCGGTTATAAAGACCTTATGAGGAGGATTGCTGAAAGAGATTGATCCACTTAGTACTCTAACACCAACGCCAGCCAGATTGGTCCGATAGACATTATTGCCCTCAGGAACCCCGCCAGCATAAGTGATTAATCTATAAATATTGGCAGGTTCGGCGCAATAAGCCACTTTATAAGCAAGGGTATTAAGTGCCTGCTCACCCAGCACGCTACCCACCGGCGCATCGCGCTGTATCGTCATCGCCAGAGAACTCACCGTGCCTGTTACCGTTTCCCCTCGGAGGATACAGTCGGCATACAGTTGACTGCTAGCCAGCATGGCGATAATGCCAAGCGCTGGCGAAACCCCATATAAGAATCGTTTTTTCATTTTATTCGCATCCATTCGATTAATAATATAATTACCCGCATGATAGCGAGACATACCACGTTATCAACTCTCAATCGCCACCAAGGGTATATAAGACACTCGCTGATACTCTTTTAAATATGGGTTATCAACATATCCATCACTGATAAGAAATATTCAGCGTGGCGGTGGCATTGGCCGAGCCGGCGGTGATATTTGCGGCGGTCTGATAATAATGGGCGGTAAACGGGAAGGTTTCCTGACCACCGGCCGAGGTTTTCAACGCCAGTAGCTGGTTGAGTTTTAGCGGCGTGTTGTTGTACAACAGCTGTACGCCAACTCCTTTGGCCACCCCGGCGCTGCCGGCGTTGGTGAGCTGCAAGATACTGCTATCGCTGCTCTCTGAATTTTGCGTACCACCCAGCGAGACGTTGATTTTTGCATTGGCATCACAGTTCAGCCCGACGTTAAACGCCTTGGGTTTTAGCGTCGTCCCCACGCCGGTAAATTCGGTTGCCAACACATCTCCCAGCGGCACCTGAATATTGGAGGCGTTCAACGAGCAGGCCAGTTGGGTTACGGTGTTACCGCTACCCATATTGATAACCGTAACATCCGCGGAAGAATTATCTAGTTTTGATACTACATAATATCTTCCAATCATCCCCGGGTTAAGCGTTCCAGAAGTAACAGGTCCTGTTTTTATAATCTGAAGAGTGTGTATATTAGAGGTAAGATATCCTCCTGAAATTCCCTCCCCTAGATTAGCAGGATTAGTAAAAGGGACTTTACCCCAAGATAATCTGACGCCCACACCAGGGAGGTTAGTGCGATAGATATTATTACCTTCAGTTATTCCTCCGGCATAGCTCATAGCAAGGTATATTTGTGCAGCTCCATTGCAATAAGCCACCCCCCATGTCCAAGGCCCCACATTCTGCTCACTGAGGATAGTGCCGACCGGCGCATCTCGCTGTACCTTTATGGCTAATGAACTCACGCTGTCGGTCACTGTAGACTGAAGTAAATAACAATTCGCTGCATACACTTGTCCACTTAATAACATTGTGGCTGCCCCTAGCGCTAGTGCAATACCGTAAAATCCTATTCTTTTCATTTCCTTCGCATCCATTCCATTTGTTACGTGAATACATTAATTAGTAATTATTCAGTTAATTAATTTCTTGTGGAGAGCGAACACATTATTCCTTTGATGCTGATAGCGCCAGTTGCCATCAGCCGTATCTGCCCTCTGCTGATTACCGCCATTTAATCCTCAAAAAAAACAGCAACGTATTCACTTTCGCCCTAATCATTAAATAGCACACTAATTCACCGTAGACAGCATCATCGATAAGCGCAACTTAGGTGTTCACACATAAGAAGATAACGCCAATTTTATAGCAATTGATTAATACCACGACCAACAACCAGGCTGGTTTTAACAGATGACGTGACGATACCGCGCTGCGGGATAATACAGGGCGCTTTATTTCAGTTCATCATTCGATTACCCTAAAAAGTTCGCAATAAAACTAATCCACGCATGTTTTATCGGCAGATTAGAGAATAGAGTCCAAAAGAAATTATGTCAATAAATTAATTCCATCTTGGACTCAATGGTTCAGGAAATTAAACCAAACCATAAAAACCCAAATATTAAAGGAATGGTAAATAATGAATAGCCTGGTGGATGACCCTTGTTTTCACCCTGACGGCGGGCAAACCCTGCAGCAGCGACTGTTACAGCTGATCGGGACCCGCTCAAGAAGGCAGGCCGCAGAGGATTGGGGAATCAAATACGCCACGCTTAATAACTATTTGACCGCCAGAAAATCGCACCCGCGTCCCAGGATTGTCAAACAGATTGCCGACGCCGAACGGGTAGACGCAAAATGGATTCTTTTTGGGGCGATCGAGCGTAATAACGCGTGTAATAAAGAAACCAATAACGCAACGCCTGCGCAGCCATATAGCGACAATATCCGTTTTATCTGCGACATGATGGCCGTGCTCAACAGCAAAGAGATCGAGTTACTGAGGAATACACTGATCCGCGAAGGCATCAAGACGTTATTGGCACTGACCGACGAGGATAATCTGCGCTTACTCAACCTTGCTCGGCGGCACAAGCAGGCCGCGTTGCTGCTCGAACGGCTGAGCGATGAACAGCTCAGCGAGTTTCTGCAGCAGAATACGCCGGGCATTGCGCCCCCTGCGCTAGCGATAAGCACGCCAAAAGATTAACCCCTGCAACGGCTGCGGCGATCACCCGACGCTCTCCCCACCGGCCACAGCGATGAAAATAGCCTGCCCCTGACCACTCGCCGATCCGTGCGAGGCGCAGCACAATGCCGTACGCCCTCTTCCTGGCTTAAGCCGGTTGCCATCGCCGAACGCCTCGCATCTGGCCAATGGTGGTGGCCGATACGCTTATCGCGGGGAGTATGACGGATTAACCATAGCGCCCAGTAATATAATCTTCGGTGCGACGCTGGCGCGGCGCGGTGAATATGGCGTCGGTATCGTTATATTCCACCAGCCTGCCCTGATGAATAAAGGCGGTGTAATCGGAAACCCGCGCCGCCTGCTGCATATTATGCGTCACCAGCACTACCGTATAACGCTGCTTCAGGGTAGAAATCAGCTCTTCGATGGTCAGCGTTGAAATCGGATCCAATGCCGAAGTCGGCTCATCCAGCAGCAATACCTCCGGTTCGATGGCTATCGCGCGCGCAATCACCAAACGCTGCTGCTGCCCGCTAGACAGTCGAAACGCATTCTCACGCAGCCGGTCTTTGACCTCATGCCACAGCGCGGCGGCGCGCAGCGAGCGTTCCACCGCCTCATCCAGAATGCGTCGTTCGCCAATGCCCTGCAAACGCAGGCCATACACCACGTTTTCATAAATTGATTTGGGGAACGGATTGGGCCGCTGGAACACCATGCCCACCCGCCGCCGCAGCGCCGCGACGTCGATATGCGGCCCGGACAGCGTTTCGCCGTTCAACTGCAATTCTCCGTCGATACGGCAGTTATCCACCAGATCGTTCATACGATTAAAACAGCGCAACAGCGTGGATTTGCCGCAGCCGGACGGGCCGATCAGCGCGGTTACCCGGTGGCGTGGAATACGCAGCGAAATATCATGCAGCACCTGCTTGTCGCCATAGAACAGGTTGAGATCGCTGACCGACAGCGCGGTCTGCTGTGGTTCGAGATGCTGGACATCCAGCCGGGGCAAACTGCCTGGCGTCTTTAAACCCATTGCACACTTCCCAAATAGTTCATTGCAGTTACTGACTCCATGCCCGATAACGCTCTCGCAGCGAATGACGAATGCCCATTGCCGCCAGATTCAGCCCTATAACAATCACCACCAACAGGAATGCGGTGGCGAAGACCAGCGGTCGTGCGGCCTCAACGCTGGGGCTCTGGAATGCCATATCGTAAATCTGAAAGCCCAGATGCATGAATTTACGCTCCAGATGCAGATAGGGGAAAATATCGTCTACCGGCAGCACCGGCACCGACTTCACCACCCCGACCAGCATCAGCGGCGCAGTTTCACCCGCCGCGCGCGCCACCGCCAGAATCAGGCCGGTCATCATCGCCGGCGCCGCCATCGGCAATACAATGTGCCATAAGGTTTCCGCTCGGCTGGCACCCAGCGCCAACGATCCCTGGCGCAAGGTCGCAGGAATGCGCGACAGCCCTTCCTCGGTCGCCACGATCACCACCGGCAGCGTCAGCAGCGCCAGCGTCAATGCGGCCCACAGCACGCCCGGCGTACCGAAGGTCGGGTTGGGCAGCGACTCGGGGTAAAACAGCTGGTCGAGGGTTCCGCCGATCAGATAGACAAAGAAGCCCAGTCCGAACACGCCATACACGATCGACGGCACGCCGGCCAGATTGACCACCGCGATGCGTATCAGCCGTGTCAGCAGGTTATTACCGGCGTACTCATGCAAATAGACCGCAGCAATCACCCCGAACGGCATCACCACCATCGACATCAAAATCACCATCAGCACGGTACCGACAATCGCCGGGAACACGCCCCCTTCGGTGTTAGCCTCGCGCGGACTGTCCATCAGGAATTTTCTGACCTGATCGCCCCAGTGCGTCACTTTTTGGCCGACGCTCATCGCGTTGGGATACCAGGCATCGCGTACCTGACTCAGCGCGATGGTATGCAGTTGCCCATGCATGTCACGCAACAGCAACGCGTCACGCTGCCGATCGCGATTCAGCCCCGACAGTTTTTCTGCCAACAGGCGGTATTGCCGCTGCAATTCCAACCGTTCGGCTTTGATCGACGCCTGAGCGCGCGCATCGAGCCGATCGTCACGCAGCAGGCGTTTTTCGCGCAGGCTCAGCGCGGCGAACTGCTCATTGATGCGCGCCATCGCGCGGAACTGGATATCGTGCGCCTGGCGCGACAGCGCCGCTATCTGCGGCAAACGCTGCTGCAACGCCTGAGCAAGATCGCGGCCGGTGAGCGGCTGCCCGTCTTCCAGCAGCCCGGCCAGATAACCGTACGCCGTACCGCTGCTGTTGCGTTCGAGCACCAGCAGATCACGCGGCGCGGTTTGACGGCGCACGTCGCTGGCCAGCAGGGTGCGGAAATCCTGCCCTTCGCTTTCCCGATTACCGACCTTGATCAGATAACGGGTGTAGCGTTGTGCATCGCCCGGCGGCGTCACGCCGGACTCCAGCAGTTGACGACGAGAAATGGTTTGCTGCTGATACAGTTCGCCAATCACCGTCACCGGCCCGGCCGCCGGCTGCTCAAGCTCGAACTGGTACACCGGACTGGGCCAGAAATAGCGCATCCCCTGCCCGGCCAGCAATAACAAAATGCCGATCAGCGCCAGCAGGCTGACGGTGACCGAGGCGGCAGTGAGCCAGACCCACGGCGAGCCGGATTTCAGCCAGTTTTTCATGGCGCCTCCTGATTCAGGGTATAGCGCTCACGCAGTCGCAGGCGAATGGCTTCAGCCAGCGTGTTGAAAATAAAAGTGAAAATAAACAATACCAACGCGGTGAGGAACAGCACCCGGTAATGGCTGCTGCCGGACACCGCCTCCGGCATTTCTATCGCGATATTGGCCGCCAGCGCGCGCAATCCCTGGAACAGGCTGCCGTCAACGATCGGCGTATTGCCGGTGGCCATCAGCACGATCATGGTTTCCCCCACCGCGCGGCCAAAGCCGATCATCAACGCCGAAAAGATGCCGGCGCTGGCGGACGGCAGCACCACGCGCGCCACCGTCTGCCACTGGGTAGCGCCCAGCGCCAGCGATCCCTGGCTGAGGGTGGCCGGCACGCTGAACAGTGCATCTTCCGCCAGCGAGAAGATAATCGGCACCAGCGCGAACCCCATCGCCACCCCCACCACCAACGCGTTACGCTGATCGAAGTCATCCCCCAGCCAGACGTGCAGCGGCGCGTCAAACAGGCTGAGTTCCAGCCATGGCCCCACGGCAAAGGCGACCCACACCGTCAGCGCCACCACCGGCAGCAACAGCAGCAAATCGATGCCCGGCGCCAGTCGGCGTGCCCCCCAGCGGTGCCACGCCGCGCCGCACAGCAATACCGCCGCCGCCAACAGCAACGGCAATGCCAGCACCGCCAGCAAATGCTGTTCTATTACCGGCGCCAGCCAGATACCGGCCACCAGCCCAATCACCACCGTTGGCAATGCCCCCATTACCTCAATTGCCGGTTTTATCACCCTGCGCAGCGCTGCCGACATAAAATAGGCGGTATAAACAGCGCCAGCCAACGCCAGCGGCACCGCAAACAGCATGGCGTAAGCCGCAGCCTTGAAGGTGCCGAAAATCACCGGTATCAGGCTGAATTTGGCCTGATAGCTGTCTTCACCGGAGGTGGATTGCCAGACAAACGCCGGCTGCGGATAGTTTTCATACCACATGCGTTGCCACAGCGAGCGCCAGGTCACGTCGGGATAGGCATTGTCCAGTGCGTAGCGCTGCCAGCCCTGCGCGGTTTCCAGCAGCAGCCCGTCGCCGCGCGGTGCAAACGCGGCATGTTGCACGCCAGCCGGCAGTTGCGCGCTCAACAGCGGCGACGCTTGCAAAGTGGAAAACAGCGCAAAGGCGCCGTCAGGTTGCAGGGTGGCAAACACCCGGCGATAGGGTTCACTGAGCAGCAGACTGTGCGGCACCGCGTGTGGCTGGAAGCGCTGTACCGGCGTCAGTTGCCAGCGTTGGTTTTTTTCCACGTCGAACCATTCACGCAGTTCGCCATCGGCGGCGTGAACGATCAGCGCGCTGCCGCCAGGCAAGGCGCTGATGCGGTAAGGCCCTTGTCCACCAAGCCTGCGGGTTTCGCTCAGTTGCAGCCGATCGCCCTCGATCTGGTAGCGCGCCAGCCGATCGCCGCTCAACAGATACAGCTGGCGGCCGTCCGGGGTGATGATCAGTTGCTGCGCTGCGGCATCAAGCGGCAATTCACTCACCCTGGCGGCCTGTTCGGGGCCAAAGCGGCCCAATAGCAGCCGACGATCGTCAGTGACCGCCGCCAGCAGAAACTGGCCGGCAGGACGCACCGGGGTCAATGCCAACAGCGTCAACGCGCGACCGCGACGATCCAGCACCTGCGGCCGCGCCCCCAGCGGCAACGTCCAGCGCGGCAGCCCTTGCTGCGTCGCGGCAAATTCGGCCTGCGTAATGATAAAACGGCCATCGGCCCCCACCAGCGCAAAAGTATCCCGGGCACCAACCGCCTGCGCCAACAGCGCGGGCGCCTTCAGCAACCGTTGCTGCGCAATCGGCGTGCCGGCAGGACGGTTGTCTGCCGAGGTCAACGCATAGAATTGCCCTGCGCCCTGCGTATCGATGCGATAACCGACGCGCTGCTGCACATCCATGCCCAGTGCCAGCGTCGGAGCGGAACGCTCGATCGCCATCGGCGGTGCCGCCTCGATCGACGCCGGCTTGAACAGCGGCAATACTGCATACAGCAGATAAACGAAGATCAGCATCAACGTCATCAGCACCAGCAACCCGCTGACGGTAACCGCTGCCTGTACGCCGCGATCGACACGCGCCCGCAGACGATCCCGAGGATGTTGATTTGCCGTAGTCTGTACCATGTGTCTCGCTGTCGTTTTGCTGGCTGGGCTTGCGCCGTAAGATAACCGGGCATCTTATGTCAGATTGGTGACGTTTGCATGACAAAGTTACCGTAAGGCAAGTCGGTAATCTAATGGACTTTATTGTCAATCTCTCGCAATAATGTTGTAGGACATTAGAGCGGCATCCGGCACAACTCATGCCCAGAACCCTAGAGGATGCCATTCAATTTTCCCCATGTTAAAGCGGAGTAATAATGGGTCAGGAAAAGCTCTACATCGAAAAAGAACTAAGCTGGTTATCCTTTAATGAGCGCGTATTGCAGGAAGCCGCAGATAAGAGCAATCCCCTGATTGAGCGCATGCGGTTTCTTGGCATTTACTCCAATAACCTTGACGAGTTTTATAAAGTCCGCTTTGCCGACTTGAAGCGGCGTATCCTGATCAGCGAAGAACAGGGCTCCGCCGGCGCATCACGCCATCTGCTGAAAAAAATCCAGGCAAAGGTGCTGAAAACCGATCAGGAGTTCGACAGCCTGTACAACGATCTGCTGTTGGAGATGGCACGTAATCAGATCTTCCTGATTAACGAGAGACAGGTTTCGGAAAATCAGCAAATCTGGCTGCGGCAGTATTTCAAACAGCACCTGCGCCAGCACATTACGCCGATTCTGATTAACCATGACACCAATCTGGTGCAGTTTCTGAAGGATGACTACACCTATCTGGCGGTCGAAATCATCCGCGGGACGCGCATCGACTACGCGCTGCTGGAAATCCCGTCCGATAAGGTTCCGCGCTTTGTCAACCTGCCGCCGGAAGCGCCGCGCCGCCGCAAGCCAATGATCCTGCTGGATAACATTCTGCGCTACTGCCTGGATGATATCTTCAAGGGCTTTTTCGATTACGACGCGTTGAACGCCTATTCGATGAAGATGACGCGCGACGCCGAATACGATCTGGTAACCGAAATGGAATCCAGCCTGCTGGAACTGATGTCCTCCAGCCTGAAGCAGCGTCTGACCGCCGAACCGGTGCGTTTTGTCTATCAACGCGATATGCCAAACGAAATGGTCGAACTGCTGCGCGGCAAGCTCGGCATTTCCAACTACGACTCGGTGATCGCCGGCGGACGTTACCATAACTTCAAGGATTTCATCAGCTTTCCTAACGTCGGCAAAGCCAATCTGGTCAATCGACCACTGCCGCGGCTGCGCCATATCTGGTTTGACAACTTCCGCAACGGCTTTGATGCCATTCGGGAAAAGGACGTATTGCTGTACTACCCTTACCACACGTTCGAGCACGTGCTGGAACTGCTGCGTCAGGCTTCGTTCGACCCCAGCGTACTGGCGATAAAAATCAATATTTACCGTGTGGCGAAAGACTCGCGCATCATCGAATCGATGATCCATGCCGCGCACAACGGCAAGAAAGTCACGGTGGTGGTGGAATTGCAGGCACGCTTCGACGAAGAAGCCAATATTCATTGGGCAAAACGCCTGACCGAAGCCGGAGTTCACGTTATTTTCTCGGCGCCAGGCCTGAAGATCCACGCCAAGCTGTTCCTGATTTCCCGCCGCGAGGGCGATGCCATCGTGCGCTATGCGCACATCGGCACCGGTAACTTCAACGAGAAAACCGCGCGCATTTATACCGACTATTCGCTGTTGACCGCAGATGCGCGCATCACCAACGAAGTGCGGCGAGTATTCAACTTTATTGAAAATCCGTACCGTCCGGTCAGCTTCGACAATCTGATGGTGTCGCCGCAAAACTCGCGCCGCATGCTGTACCAACTGATCGACAACGAAATCGCCAACGCGCAGGCCGGTGAGCCGGCCGGCATTATGCTGAAAATAAATAATCTGGTGGATAAAGGGCTGGTGGATCGGTTATATACCGCCTCTGGCGCCGGCGTGAAAATCCGCCTGCTGGTGCGTGGAATGTGTTCTCTGATTCCCAACCTGCCGGGAATCAGTGACAATATTCAGGTGATCAGTATCGTCGACCGCTATCTGGAACACGATCGCGTCTACGTTTTCGAAAACAAGGGTGACAAAAAAGTCTATCTGTCGTCTGCCGACTGGATGACCCGCAACATCGATTACCGTATCGAAGTGGCGGTTTCTCTGCTGGATCCGGCGCTCAAACAGCGGGTGCTGGATATTTTGGAGATCCTGTTCAGCGACACGGTCAAAGCCCGTTATATTGATAAAGAACTGAGCAATCAGTATGTGCCGCGCGGCAACCGCCGCAAGGTGCGCGCACAGATTGCCATTTACGAGTATTTAAACGCTCTGGAACAACCAGGACACTAGGCCAGTAACTATGCCGCTAAACAGCACCACAACTCATAAACCGCAGGAAATTGCTGCCATCGATCTTGGCTCGAACAGTTTCCACATGGTGATCGCCCGCGTTGTCAACGGCGCCTTGCAGGTGTTAGGCCGTTTGAAACAACGGGTTCACCTCGCCGATGGATTGGATGCCAACAATGTACTCAGTGAAGAGGCTATAGAACGTGGTCTGGCTTGCCTGGCATTATTTGCCGAGCGGCTGCAAGGCTTTCCGGCGGATAACGTCACCATCGTCGGTACCCATACCCTGCGTCAGGCGGTCAACGCCGAAGCGTTTCTCAAACGCGCGGCGAAGGTCATCCCCTACCCGATTGAAATCATCTCCGGGCAGGAGGAAGCGCGCCTGATCTTTATGGGCGTCGAGCATACCCAACCGGAAAAAGGACGCAAGCTGGTGGTCGACATCGGCGGCGGTTCAACCGAACTGGTGATCGGCGAAGATTTCGAACCGCTGCTGGCGGAAAGCCGCCGCATGGGCTGCGTCAGCTTCGCCCAGATGTTTTTCCCGGGTGGTGAAATCAGCAAAACCAACTTCAAGCGTGCGCGCCTGGCCGCCGCGCAAAAGCTGGAAACCCTGGCCTGGCAGTATCGCATTCAGGGCTGGCAGTACGCACTGGGCGCATCGGGCACCATCAAGGCCGCGCATGAAGTGCTGGTAGAAATGGGCGAGAAAGACGGCCTGATCACCCCTGAACGGCTGGAAATGATGGTCGAGCAGGTGCTGCAGTTCAAAAATTTCAGCGCACTCAGCCTGCCGGGGCTGTCGGAGGATCGTCAATCGGTGTTTGTACCGGGTCTGGCTATTCTGTGCGGGGTGTTCGACGCGCTGGCGATCCGCGATCTGCGCCTGTCTGACGGCGCGCTGCGTGAAGGCGTGCTGTATGAGATGGAAGGCCGTTTCCGCCATCAGGACATCCGCAGCCGCACCGCCAAGAGCCTGGCCGATCACTATAATATCGATCGTGAACAGGCCAAACGGGTGCTGGAAACCACCGAGCTGCTGTACGCACAGTGGATGGCGCAAAACAGCAAGCTGGTGCATCCGCAGCTGGAAGCCCTGCTGAAGTGGGCGGCAATGCTGCACGAAGTCGGGCTGAGCATTAACCACAGCGGCATGCATCGCCACTCGGCGTATATTTTACAAAACTCCAACCTGCCGGGTTTTAATCAGGAACAGCAATTATTGCTGGCGGCGCTGGTGCGCTTCCACCGCAAGGCGATCAAGCTGGATGACCTGCCACGCCTGAATCTGTTCAAAAAGAAACATTATCTGCCATTGATTCAGCTGCTGCGCTTGAGCACGCTGCTCAACAACCAGCGGCAGTCCACCACCACGCCGGAAACGCTGCGTTTGATCACCGACGACAATCACTGGACGCTGCGCTTCCCGACTGGCTATCTGGCGCAGAACAATCTGGTACAACTGGATTTTGAACGCGAACAGGCCTACTGGAACGACGTGGTTGGCTGGAAGCTGATGATAGAAGAAGAAGACGCGCAGAACGACGAACAACGTTCGGCATAACGCTTTACCGGCTTGCCTTCACATACCCCGAGGGCAAGCCGGGTAACATTGCGTGGTGCATAGCGCTCGCCCCCGTTTCGTCTGTCGGCATCGGCTACCACTCCCTCACCTATCCCTGCTCACCGCCGGCCGCGCTTGGCACCTCACCCTGTGCATGATAGCGGCAATGAAAACCGGCCGTGGCCATGTGTCGCATAAAATAACGCTAAACGACGGTTAAACCATTCAGGAAACAAATAGACAAGTTTTACTCACCCGGCCTAAACTTGCAGTCATCGTGCGCAACACGCGGCTGCCAACGCCTTGAAAAGGAACCGATAACCTCAGGTGATCTATGAGAAAAAGAACCACCGGACAAATGACCAAGATCGTGTTATTTGTCAGTTTTATCATACTGATCGGCCGATTACTGTACGCCGCCGTGGTTGCCGTGCCGCATCACCAGGAGAAGCAAGCCGCCTCGCAACAGTACCATCAACAGCTGTAACCCCGCCTTCTGTTGTGCCTCTTAAAACTGACGCTCAGCGTCAGCATGTTCTATCTTGTTAAGGTCGTCATACGGGAATTGTGCGAGTAACGCGTTAAGGAATACCATGTCAGCCGCTACACATAACGTCAAAAAAGTCGCTGAACACCGTCAGCGCATTCTGTCTTTGCTGTTGAATAACAAAGAGTTGATCGATGGCATTCTTGGCCGTCCCGGCGACGGACAACCGCTCGACAAAAGCGAACGGCTCAACCAGACCGCAGAAATCACCCAGATTGTCGAAGACATGCACGCCGCCGATCTGGCGGACCTGCTGGAAGCGCTGCCGCAGGATGAACGACTGGCGCTGTGGCGGCTGGTGGGCAACACCAAGCGCGGCCAAACGCTGGTGGAAGTGGCCGAACCGGTGTGGGACAGCCTGATCGAAGAAATGAGCGACAAAGACCTGCTCAAGGCGATCAAGACGCTGGACGTCGATGAACAGGCCTATCTGGCGCAGTTCCTGCCGCGTAACCTGATGGGACGGCTGCTGACCTCGCTGGAACCGGATGAACGGGCGCAAGTGCGCGAAATGATGCACTACGGCAAAGAAACCGTCGGCTGGATGATGGACTTCGAGCTGATCACGGTGCGCGCCGACGTCACGCTGGGCGCGGTGCACCGCTTTCTTCGTCTGCGCAAAACCATTCCCGACGCGACCGATAAAATCTTCGTTACCGATCGCAAAAACACCTTGCTGGGTGAGCTGCCGCTGACCGCCGTGCTGCTCAACGATCCGGAAACGCCGGTATCCGAGGTGATGGACAGCGATCCCACCACCTTTCAGCCAGAGGACAAAGCCGAAGCGGCGGCTGGCGCATTTGAACGCTACGACCTGATCAGTGCGCCGGTGATCGACGCCAAAGGCAAGTTGATGGGACGTTTGACCATCGAAGAAATCGTCGACGTGGTCAATGAGGAAAGCGAAAGCAACCTGCGTCGTATGGGCGGCTTGAGTCCGGAAGAAGACGTGTTCGCTCCAGTTGGCAAAGCGGTAAAAACCCGCTGGGCCTGGTTGGCTATCAACCTGTGCACCGCCTTTATCGCCTCGCGCGTCATTGGCCTGTTCGAGCACACCATTTCCCAACTGGTGGCGCTGGCGGCGTTAATGCCGATCGTCGCCGGCATCGGTGGCAACACCGGCAACCAGACCATTACCATGATCGTGCGCGCCCTGGCGCTGCACCAGATTGAAGTCGGCAACATATCGCGACTGATGCTCAGGGAACTGGGCGTGGCGATAATCAACGGCGTGGTGTGGGGCGGCATCATGGGAGTGGTGACCTATCTGCTGTACGGCGACTGGGCGATGGGCGGCGTGATGACGCTGGCGATGATACTTAATCTACTGGTAGCGGCACTGATGGGCGTCGTCATTCCAATGACCATGCTCAAGCTCGGCCGCGATCCGGCAGTCGGCTCCAGCGTGCTGATCACCGCGCTGACCGATACCGGTGGGTTCTTTATCTTTCTTGGCCTTGCCACGCTTTTTCTGCTGTAGGCCAGCGCGGCCGGCGCGTTACTGGTCGCTTGCCGGCTGAGGCTGCCAGCGCTGATGGTGCCAGAGGTGCAGCGTGGCATAAGAACGCCACGGCCGCCAACGCTCGGCGTAGTGTTCCATCTGTCGCGGCGTCATACCGGGGAAACGCTGTTTGATCAGGTAATCGCCAGCCAAAAACACGTCCGGCCATGACCAGGCGCGCATCGCGATGTAATTCGCCGTCCAGCTGCCAATCCCCGGCAGCGCGGTCAACGCCTTGATGCCTGCATCGATATCCAGCACGTTATCCAGCGTCAACCGTTGTTCCACTACCTCCCGGGCAATGGCAATCAACGCCGCGGCGCGTTTGAGCTGTACACCGAGTGGCCGCAGATCCTGCGGTTGCAGTTGCGCTACCTGCTGTGCCGTCGGGAACAGGTGAGTGATGCCGGCGTACGGCTGTTCAAGCGGCGTCCCCCAACGCTCGGCCATTCGCCCGGCAAAGCTGGCAGCCATCTTGACGCTGACCAGTTGGCCCAGCACCGCGCGCGTTGCCTGTTCGAAGCTGTTGACGCACCCGGGCAGCCGCAAACCGGGCGCGTCGGCCGCCAGCTCGCCCAGCGCATCGGCGATCAGGTCAGGTGCGGCATCCAGATCGAACAGCTGACGTACGCGCCGCAGCACCTCGGTGGTGACTCGGCTAAGCGACGGTGCAATCTCCACCCGCACCCGGTTGCGCACCGGCTCCGGCAGTACGCTGACCCAGCCGCGGTATTCCTCCCCCCCCTGCTGCAACGCAATGGAACGGCAATACAGACCGTCCCGCAGGCTTTCCACGCCGATAACCGCACGCGCCTGCAAAAACTCCAGCATACGCGCCCAGTCGTACGGCGGGCGATAGCCCAGGTGAAACACCAGCCCGCTGGCAGCGGCGCGCGACTGTCTTGCGCTGCTTTCGCGCAGGGCCGACGGCACCAGGCGATAACGCTGTTTGAATAGCTCGTTAAAGCGCCGCAGGCTGCCGAAACCGGCGGCGAACGCCACTTCGCTCAGCGGCATACGGGTGTCCGCCAACAGCCGTTTGGCCTGCAACAGCCGATGCGACTGCGCATAATCAATCGGTGACGCACCGAAGCGTTCGGCAAATATCCGCCGCAGATGTCGATCGGAAATGCCCAGCCGCGCCGCCAACGCGTCACAACCGTGTTCGGAAAGATAGCCCTGCTCAATCAGTTGCACCGCCACCTGCGCGTAGCGGTTGCCCAGATCGATTAACGCCAGCCCCGGAGCCAGTTCAGGCCGACACTTCAGACAAGGGCGAAACCCTGCCAGTTCGGCCGCCGCCGCGCTGGGGTAAAAGCTGCAATTTTCAATTTTTGGCGTGCGGGCGCTGCACACCGGGCGGCAATAAATACCGGTTGAGGAAACGCCGACAAAAAATCGGCCGTCGAACTTGCGATCGCGCGCCTGCAGCGCGGCATAGAATGCCTGTTGATTACTCATGATTACGCTCAATGTCGGTTTTTTCATCATTATGCTGCTCGCGCTGCGCCCTGGCGTGCGGAATTCGGACATTAACCTGTGGCAAACAGTTAAGCATGCCAACTGCCACTGCGCTAAATTTTTAGCCGCTTGACGCGCTGCACGTTGCCCAGACGCCCGCTCTCGGGTAAAGTCGCCCCCCTTCATTGGCATGGGGAAAGACAATGTTTATTGGTTTTGATTATGGAACAGCAAACTGTTCCGTGGCGGTCATGGGCGACAATGGCCCTCAGTTGCTGGCGCTGGAAAACAACGAACCGTATCTGCCGTCAATGCTGTGCGCGCCAACGCGCGAAGCGGTCAGCGAGTGTCTGCACCGCCATTGGCAGGTGCCGACCGGCAGCGACGAAAACCAGCAGTTGCTGCGGCGCGCCATCAGCTTTAACCGCGAGGAAGACATTCCGGTGAATGCCGACAGCGTGCTGTTCGGCCTGCAAGCGCTGGCGCATTACGTCGAAGATCCGCAAGAGGTGTACTTCGTTCGCTCGCCAAAATCCTTCCTTGGAGCCAACGGCCTGAAAGCACAGCAGATCGCGCTGTTTGAAGATCTGGTGTGCGCCATGATGTTCCACATCAAGCGCCAGGCCGAAGGAGCGTTGCAGCAGCAGATCGATCAGGCGGTGATTGGCCGCCCGATTAACTTCCAGGGCACCGGCGGCGACGAGGCCAACCATCAGGCACAGGGTATTCTGCAACGCGCCGCCCAGCGCGCCGGCTTTAAAGACATCGAATTCCAGTTCGAGCCGGTAGCCGCCGGGCTGGATTTTGAAGCCACGCTGAGCGAAGAAAAAACCGTTCTGGTGGTGGACATCGGCGGCGGTACCACCGACTGTTCGGTGTTGCTGATGGGGCCGCAATGGCGCGATCGCGCCGACCGCCAGCAAAGCCTGCTGGGTCACAGCGGCTGCCGCGTTGGCGGTAACGATCTGGATATCATGCTGGCGTTCAAACAGTTGATGCCGCTGTTCGGCATGGGCGGCGAAACCGAGAAAGGCATCGCGCTGCCGGCGTTGCCTTACTGGAACGCGGTTGCTACCAACGACGTGCCGGCGCAGAACGATTTTTATGGCAGCGCCAATGCCCGTCTGTTGCGCGATCTGATCCGCGACGCCGCCGAGCCGGAGAAGGTTCAACGCCTGCTGAAGGTCTATCAGCAGCGCCTGAGCTACCGATTGGTGCGGGCGGCAGAAGAAAGCAAAATTGCCCTGTCCGCTCAGGACAGTACCCAGGTGCCGCTGGCATTTGTGCAGCCCGATCTGGCCGAAACCATCGGTCAAGGTCAGTTGGCCGAGGCAATTTCGCAGCCACTGCAACGGATCCAGGAACAGGTGACTGCGGCATTGGCCACCAGCCAAAGCACGCCACAGGTGATTTATCTCACCGGCGGTAGTGCACGTTCGCCGCTGCTGCGCACCGCACTACAGCAACAGTTGCCAGGCATTCCGATCGTCGGCGGTAACGACTTCGGCTCGGTCACCGCCGGACTGGCGCGCTGGGCACAAACGCTGTTTCGCTAGCTCGTCATTCGCTACACTCTACCGGGCGCGGCCACCACGCCGCGCCTTTTCCGAGGAAGCGCCATGTCCATCGACACCCTTGATACCGCGCGCCTGCACCTGCGCGCCTGGCAGGACAGCGATCTGAGCGCCTTCGCCGCGCTTAATGCCGATCCACGCGTCATGCACTATTTCCCCTCGACACTCAGCGCCGCTGCCAGCAACCGTCAGGCGGCCACCCTGCGCCATGTTATGCAACGGGTCGGTTGGGGGTTATGGGCCGTGGAGCTCAAAGCGGTTACGCCGTTTATCGGCGTTGTCGGCCTCAATCCGATAGGCGACGATCTGCCCATCGCACCTGGCGTGGAAATCGGCTGGCGCCTGGCGGCGAATTATTGGCATCAGGGCTATGCCAGCGAAGCTGCCCGTGCCGTGCTGGCCTATGCGTTCCAGCGCTTGTCATTGCCGGAAGTGGTGTCATTTACCGCCGTCATCAACCAGCCCTCACGGCGGCTGATGGCGCGCATCGGCATGCATTACCACGGTGAGCGCTTTGCCCATCCGCGCCTGCCGGCAGGCCACCCGTTACGCGATCATGTGGTGTATCGTCTGACGCGGCAACAATGGCAGGAGCAAACATGCTGATTATCTTTTTCGGCTTGCCGGGCACGCTGGCACGCCCGCCTGACGCCAGGTGATTAATACAGCGTATCGCGCAGCCGCTGCGGCAACTCGGCGTCATACTGCTCGCCGTCAAAACTGCTTTTGCTGATTTCGGCCAGCAGAGTACCCGTACTGGGCAGCGACTGGCGCGGGATCTGCGTCGACGCATCCCACAGGCCGGAACGCAGAATCGCCCGGCCACACTGAAAGAATACCGCCTCCACCGTGATACGCAGTACCGAGCGCGGCAACATGTTGCGATGGGCAAAGCGTTGCAATAGCGTCGGGGCGATCACAATCTCCGCCCGGCCGTTGATACGCAGCGTTTCATTCACCCCGGGAATCAACAGCAGCAGAGCAACGCGATTGTCATGCAGAATATTGCGCATGCTGTCGATGCGGTTGTTGCCGCGTCGGTCAGGCAGCAACAGCGTTTTTTTATCCTCGATATGCAGGAAACCGGCCGGATCGCCACGCGGCGACACATCCATCCCGTCCGGGCCAACGCTCGCCAGCGCGGCAAATGTCGCGGCCTCGATAAAAGGGCGATAAGCCGGGTGAAGGTAACTGACTTCCTTGAACACCGAAGGGGCGGCCGGTTGGCCGTAAATTTGCTCAAGCGTGGCTAAATCATTAACAGTCTCGTTGCACATTGCTGCTCCCTGAATGAATCATCTAGACCCATTCAGGATAGAGCAAAATCCTGCCAAAGGAGAGCACGGCGCGGCTATGCGGCACTGGCCTGCTGCAACCGCTGCATATCCTGCGCGTCGAGTTGCACGCGGGTCGCGCCCACCAGCTCATCAAGCTGTTGCAACGAGGTGGCGCTGACAATCGGAGCAGTAATGCTCGGCCGCGCCATCAGCCAGGCCAGGGCAATCTGCGCCGGCGTACTGCGGTGCTTTTCCGCCGTCTGATCCAGCACGGCAAGAATGCGAAACCCGCGTGGATTCAAGTAACGTGCAGCCACCGTATCGCCACGCTGGCTTTTGCCGACGTCGGCTGTGCTACGGTATTTGCCGCTCAGGAAACCGCTGGCCAGCGAGAAGAAGTTGATCACGCCCAGTTGCCGTTTGACCGCCACGCCCTCAAGCGCCTGTTCATAACCCTGGCGGGCGTAGAGATTATATTCCGGCTGTAGCGTTTCATAGCGCGCCAGTCCGAGCCGTTCACTGACGTTCAGCGCTTCCTCCAGCCGTTCGGCCTGATAATTGGAGGCGCCGATAGCCCGCACCTTACCGGCCTTGATCAGGGCATCAAACGCCGACAGCGTTTCCGCCAGCGGCGTATCGCGATCGTCGTCATGGGACTGATACAGATCGATATACTCGGTTTGCAGGCGGCGCAGCGAATCTTCTACCGCCCGTTGGATATAGCGTGGCGCCAGCCCCTGTCGGCCTTCCCCCATCGGTTTGCCCACTTTGGTGGCGATAATCACCTGGTCGCGTTTGCCGCTTTTCTTCAGCCATTCGCCGATGACGGTTTCCGACTCGCCCCCTTGATTGCCCGGCGCCCAAGAGGAATAAACGTCGGCGGTATCAATAAAATTAAGCTGATGATCCAGTAACGCATCAAGTAGACGAAAGGACATGGCGCGATCCGCCGTCCAGCCAAACACATTGCCGCCAAAGGTCAGCGGTGGAACCTGAATATCGGTGGTTCCCAATTGCCGTTTACGCATTACTAACTCCTCCAGGCAGAACAGATAGGCTCAACCAGCCAGATGCGTCGCACCTGGCACGCGATAAAAGCCGCGCTAACAGACAAGATTAGTCTGGAAAACGATAAATCCCCGAACTCTTCATGGAAAACTGACGATTCCTCCATTTTTCCTTCATTTTTATCAAGTCTCCGGCCGCTAAACTAGTATCCTATAGAAAGACCGCTTTTCGGCAATCAATGCCCGTCAGTACGCCTGCCTTTGGAGAGAATTTTCACCGTCATGAATGCAAACCCCACACGTCGTTCCTGGATACTGCGCCTGCTGGCGCTGATTCTGGTGATTGTTGCTGCCGTTATGCTGTGGCGCCATTTCTCTGCGACGCAGCCCGAAGCGATGCCAAGCGCCCGCCAGGCCGCAGCCGGCAAGGATGCTCGCGCAACGCCTGCCGCCGGTAGGCGCGGTATGCCGATGTCGCCGGTGCAGGCAGCCACCGCCAGCCAACAGACGGTGCCGCGCTATCTGTCCGGGTTGGGCACCGCTACCGCCGCCAATACCGTTACCGTCACCAGCCGCGTCGACGGTCAACTGATGGCGCTGCATTTTACCGAGGGACAACAGGTCAAAGCCGGGGATCTGCTGGCGGAAATCGATCCGCGGCCGTTCAACGTCCAGCTCACCCAGGCGCAGGGACAATTGGCGAAGGATCAGGCAACGCTGGCTAATGCCCGGCAGGATTTGGCACGTTATCAGCAACTGGTGAAAACCAACCTGATTTCGCGTCAGGAACTCGACGCGCAGCAAGCGCTGGTGCGCCAGACCGAAGGGGCCATCAAGGCCGATCAGGGCGCGGTCGATAGCGCCAAACTGCAAATCACCTACAGCCGCATCACCGCGCCGATTGACGGGCGCGTCGGTCTGAAGCTGGTGGACGTCGGCAACTATATCAGCAGCGGCAGCACCACCGGGCTGGTGGTGATCACCCAAACGCAGCCGATCGACGTGGTATTTACCCTGCCGGAGGGCAATATCGCCGATCTGGTCAAGGCGCAAAAAGCCGGCCCGGTCGCGGTTGAAGCCTGGGATCGCACCAATCAGCAACGGCTCGCCACCGGCGCACTGCTGAGTCTGGATAACCAGATTGATACCGCCACCGGCACCATCAAACTCAAAGCGCGTTTTGACAATCAGGATGACGCGCTGTTTCCCAATCAGTTCGTCAACGCACGGCTGAAGGTCGACACCCTGCACAACGCGGTAGTGATCCCGACCGCCGCATTGCAAATGGGCAACGAAGGCAACTTTGTCTGGACGCTGAGCGACGATAGCCGCGTCAGCAAGCACCTGGTGACCGCCGGGGTGCAGGACAGCCAGCAGGTGGTGATCAGCGCCGGGCTGAGCGCCGGCGACCGGGTGGTAACCGACGGTATCGATCGCCTGACCGAAGGCGCACAGGTTGAAGTGCTGACGCCGCAGGAAACCCCGGCGGCCACCAAACCGCGCCAGCAACCGCACGTTCAAGGGAAATCCTGATGCACGCCACACCGCCGAACGCCGGTGGCGGACCATCCCGCCTGTTTATTCTGCGCCCGGTAGCCACCACGCTGCTGATGCTGGCCATTCTGCTGGCCGGTATTATCGGCTATCGCGCATTGCCGGTTTCCGCGCTGCCGGAAGTGGACTACCCAACCATTCAGGTGGTTACGCTGTACCCCGGCGCCAGCCCGGACGTGGTGACCTCGGCCATCACCGCTCCGCTGGAACGCCAGTTCGGCCAGATGTCCGGCCTGAAGCAAATGTCATCGCAAAGCTCCGGCGGCGCGTCGGTGGTTACGCTGCAGTTTCAACTGGAACTGCCGCTCGACGTTGCCGAGCAGGAAGTGCAGGCGGCGATAAACTCCGCCACCAATCTGCTGCCGAGCGACCTGCCCTACCCGCCGATCTACAGTAAGGTCAACCCTGCCGATCCGCCGATCATGACGCTGGCGGTCACCTCCAGCGCCATGCCAATGACCCAGGTGGAAGACATGGTGGAAACCCGCGTCGCGCAGAAAATCTCACAGGTGAACGGCGTCGGTCTGGTCACGCTGTCCGGTGGCCAACGTCCGGCGGTACGGGTCAAGCTGAACGCCGCGGCGGTTGCCGCCTACGGCCTGGACAGCGAAACGGTGCGCAGCGCCATCAGCAACGCCAACGTCAATTCCGCCAAAGGCAGCCTCGATGGCCCTACCCGTTCGGTCACGCTGTCCGCCAACGATCAGATGAAGTCGGCCGAAGACTATCGTCAGCTGATCATCGCCTATCAGAACGGCGCGGCAATCCGCCTGCAGGACATCGCTACCATTGAGCAGGGTGCGGAAAACACCCGTCTGGCGGCCTGGGCCAACAAACAACAGGCGATCGTGCTCAATATTCAGCGCCAGCCGGGGGTGAACGTGATCGCCACCGCCGACGGCATTCGCGACATGCTGCCGGTGCTGGTCAAGAGTCTGCCGAAGTCGGTTGACGTCAAGGTGCTGACCGACCGCACCACCACCATTCGCGCCTCGGTCAACGACGTGCAGTTTGAACTGCTGCTGGCGATTGCGCTGGTGGTGATGGTGATTTACGTCTTTCTGCGCAACGTACCCGCGACCATTATTCCAAGCGTAGCGGTACCGCTGTCACTGGTCGGCACCTTTGCCGCCATGTATTTCCTCGATTTTTCGATCAACAACCTGACGCTGATGGCGCTGACCATCGCCACCGGCTTCGTGGTCGACGACGCCATCGTGGTGATCGAAAACATCTCGCGCTACATCGAAAAGGGCGAAAAGCCGCTGGATGCGGCGCTGAAAGGCGCTGGCGAAATCGGCTTTACCATTATCTCGCTGACCTTCTCGCTGGTGGCGGTGCTGATCCCGTTACTGTTTATGGGCGATATCGTCGGCCGGCTGTTCCGCGAGTTCGCCGTGACGCTGGCGGTGGCGATCCTGATTTCCGCCGTGGTGTCGCTGACGCTGACGCCAATGATGTGCGCGCGCATGCTCAGCCATGAATCGCTGCGCCGGCAAAACCGTTTTTCGCGTGCGTCCGAGCGCTTCTTCGACCGGGTGATCGCCCGCTACGCGGTCTGGCTGAAGGTGGTGCTCAATCACCCGTGGCTGACGCTCGGCGTGGCGCTGGGCACGCTGGCGCTGACGGTGCTGCTGTATCTGCTGATCCCCAAGGGTTTCTTCCCGGTACAGGACAACGGCATCATTCAGGGCACGCTGGAAGCGCCACAAAGCGTGTCGTTCAGCAATATGGCCGAACGTCAACAGCAGGTGGCCGCGGAAATCCTGCGCGATCCGGCGGTGGCTAGCCTGACCTCATTCGTCGGTGTCGACGGCAGCAACGCCACCCTCAACAGCGGCCGGCTGCAGATCAACCTGAAGCCGCTCGATGAACGCAGCGATCGCATTCCGGCGGTGATCGCCCGCTTGCAACGGCAAACCGCGCATTTCCCCGGTATGAAACTGTATTTGCAGCCGGTGCAGGATTTGACCATTGATACCCAGGTCAGCCGCACCCAGTATCAATTTACCTTACAGGCGATGTCGCTGGATGAGCTGAGTCTGTGGGTGCCGAAACTGCTGACGGTGCTGAAACAGACGCCACAGTTGGCCGAGGTGACCAGCAACTGGCTCGATCAGGGGCTGGTGGCCTACGTCAATGTCGATCGCGACTCAGCCTCGCGCCTCGGCATCAGCATGAACGACATCGACAACGCGCTGTATAACGCCTTTGGTCAACGGCTGATATCCACCATTTATACCCAGGCCAACCAGTACCGCGTGGTGCTGGAGCACGACGTCAGCCAGACACCTGGGCTGACGGCTCTCAACGATATCCGCCTGACCAGCAGCAACGGCACCATTGTGCCGCTCAGCGCCATGGCCAAAATAGAACAGCGCTTTGGTCCACTGTCGGTCAACCACCTTGACCAGTTCCCGTCGGCAACGGTGTCGTTCAATGTGACGGACGGCTATTCGCTGGGCGAAGCGGTGGACGCCATCACCCAGGCGGAACAGCAACTCAATCTGCCCACTGACATCACCACCCAGTTCCAGGGGGCCACGCTGGCATTCCAGGCGGCGCTTGGCAGCACCCTGTGGCTGATCCTGGCGGCAATTGTCGCGATGTATATCGTGCTCGGCGTGTTGTACGAAAGCTTTATCCACCCGGTGACCATTCTGTCCACCTTGCCGACCGCCGGCGTCGGCGCGCTGTTGGCATTGATGGCGGCGGGCAGCGAGCTGGATGTGATTGCCATTATCGGCATCATTTTGCTGATTGGCATCGTCAAGAAAAACGCCATCATGATGATCGACTTTGCGCTGGCCGCCGAACGTGAACAGGGCATGACGCCATACGACGCGATTTATCAGGCCTGTCTGCTGCGTTTCAGGCCCATATTGATGACCACGCTGGCGGCGCTGCTTGGCGCACTGCCGCTGATGCTCAGCACCGGCGTCGGCGCCGAACTACGCCATCCGCTGGGGGTGTGCATGGTGGGCGGTCTGGTGATGAGCCAGATCCTGACGCTGTTCACCACGCCGGTAATTTACCTGCTGTTTGACAAACTGGCGCGTAATACTCGCCGTCAGCCGGATCCGCAGGAGCTGCCGTGAAATTCTTCGCCCTGTTCATCTATCGGCCAGTGGCCACCACCCTGCTGACCCTGGCGATTGCCATCGCCGGGGTGATGGGGTTCCGGCTATTGCCGGTCTCGCCGCTGCCGCAGGTGGATTTCCCGGTGATCGTCATCAGCGCCTCGCTGCCCGGCGCGTCGCCGGAAACCATGGCGTCATCGGTGGCGACGCCGCTGGAGCGCGCGCTAGGCCGCATTGCCGGCGTCAACGAAATGACCTCAATGAGTTCGCTGGGCAGCACGCGGGTCATTTTGCAGTTCGATCTGGATCGCGATATCAACGGCGCGGCACGCGACGTGCAGGCGGCCATCAACGCCGCGCAAAGCCTGCTGCCAACCGGTATGCCCAATCGTCCCAGCTACCGAAAGGTGAACCCGTCAGACGCACCGATCATGATCCTGACGCTGACCTCGGATACCTATAACCAGGGGCAGCTGTATGATTTCGCCTCGACCCAGCTGGCACAAAAAATCGCCCAGACCGAAGGCGTCGGCGACGTGTCGGTGGGCGGCAGTTCGCTGCCGGCAGTCCGGGTAGAACTCAACCCGGGTGCGTTGTTCAATCAGGGGATCTCACTCGACGGCGTACGGCAGGCCATCAGCAACGCCAACGTTCGCCGGCCGCAGGGGGCGGTGGAAAACCAGCAGCAGCGCTGGCAGTTACAGACCAACGACGAGTTGAAAACCGCCGCCGACTACCAGCCGCTGATCGTGCATTACAACAATGGTTCGGCGGTGCGGCTCGTCGACGTTGCCGAGGTCAAGGACGCGGTGCAGGACGTGCGCAACGCCGGGATGACCAACGCCGAACCGGCGATCATTCTGACCGTCAGCCGCGCGCCGGATGCCAACATCATTGAAACCGTCGATCGCATCCGCGCCGAACTGCCGACCTTGCAGGAAACCATCCCCGCCTCGATCCATCTGAACATCGCACAGGATCGCTCCCCCACCATCCGCGCCTCGCTGGCAGAAGTCGAACAGTCGTTGGCAATCGCCATTGGGTTGGTGATTCTGGTGGTGTTCATCTTTCTGCGTTCCGGTCGTGCCACGCTGATCCCGGCGGTGGCGGTACCGGTTTCACTGATCGGTTCGTTCGCCGCCATGTATCTGTGCGGGTTCAGTCTGAACAATCTGTCGCTGATGGCGCTCACCGTTGCCACCGGCTTTGTGGTGGATGACGCCATCGTGGTGCTGGAAAATATTTCACGCCACGTCGAAGCCGGCATCAAACCGTTGAACGCCGCGCTGCGAGGGGTGCGCGAAGTCGGTTTTACCGTGCTCTCGATGAGCGTGTCGCTGGTGGCGGTATTTATCCCGCTCTTGTTGATGAGCGGATTGCCCGGCCGCCTGTTCCGCGAATTTGCCGTCACGCTGTCGGTTTCCATCGGCCTGTCGCTGATCGTTTCGCTGACGCTGACGCCGATGATGTGCGCCTATCTGCTGCGCCACCAGCCGGCACGCGCCCAGCGCCGCAGCCGTGGATTCGGCCGATTGCTGGTGGGATTGCAGCAGGGCTATGGGCGTTCTCTCAACTGGGTGCTGGGTCATTCACGCTGGGTTTTGGCGGTGTTCCTCGCCACCATCGCCCTTAATGTATGGCTGTATGTCAGCATTCCGAAAACCTTCTTCCCCGAGCAGGACACCGGCCGCCTGATGGGGTTTATTCAGGCGGATCAGAGCATTTCGTTCCAGGCGATGCGCGGCAAACTGGAAGACTTTATGAAAATCGTGCGTGAAGATCCTGACGTCGACAACGTGACCGGTTTCACCGGCGGTTCACGCACCAATGCCGGTTCGATGTTCATTTCGCTCAAGCCGTTATCCGAACGCCGCGCAAACGCGCAGCAGGTCATCGCCCGACTGCGTGCCAAGCTGGCGCAAGAGCCGGGAGCCAGCCTGTTCCTGATGGCGGTGCAGGATATTCGCGTCGGTGGGCGGCAGTCGAACGCCAGCTATCAATACACTCTGCTGGCCGACGACCTGGGTGCGCTGCGCGAATGGGAGCCGAAGATCCGCACCGCGCTGGCTGCCTTGCCGCAACTGGCGGACGTCAACTCCGATCAGCAGGACAAGGGGTCGGAAATGGATCTGGTGTATGACCGCGAAACCATGGCGCGGCTGGGCATTTCCGTGTCCGATGCCAATAACCTGCTGAACAATGCCTTTGGTCAACGCCAGGTTTCGACCATCTATCAGCCGCTCAATCAGTACAAGGTGGTGATGGAAGTGGCGCCGCCCTACACCCAGGACGTCAGTGCGCTGGAAAAAATGTTCGTGATCAATAACGACGGCAAGGCGATCCCGCTGTCGTATTTCGCTCACTGGCAACCGGCCAACGCGCCGTTGTCGGTCAACCATCAGGGCCTGTCGGCGGCTTCGACCATTTCGTTTAACCTGCCGGACGGCGGCAGCCTGTCGGACGCCACCGCGGCCATCGAACGCACCATGACTGCGCTCGGCGTGCCGAGTACGGTACGTGGCGCATTTGCCGGCACCGCGCAGGTATTCCAGGAAACGCTGCAATCCCAACTGTTGCTGATCATCGCCGCCATCGCCACGGTGTATATCGTGCTTGGCATACTGTACGAGAGCTATATCCACCCGCTGACCATTCTGTCCACCCTGCCCTCCGCCGGGGTCGGTGCCCTGTTGGCGCTGGAATTGTTCGATGCCTCGTTTAGCCTGATTGCGTTGATCGGTATTATGCTGTTAATAGGCATCGTGAAGAAAAACGCCATCATGATGGTCGACTTCGCGCTGGATGCGCAGCGCAACGGCGGCATCAACGCACGCGAGGCGATTTTCCAGGCCAGCCTGCTGCGCTTTCGGCCGATCATGATGACCACGCTGGCCGCGCTGTTTGGCGCGCTGCCGCTGGTGCTGACCAGCGGCGACGGCGCCGAGCTGCGTCAGCCGCTGGGGATTACCATTGCCGGCGGGCTGTTGATGAGCCAGTTGCTGACGCTATACACCACGCCGGTGATTTACCTGTATTTCGACCGGCTGCAAATGCGTTTTCGCCGCGGAAAAAAATTGCAACCATTGCCTGAATAACCGATAAGCCGGGCGGCGTCTGATTCGGCCCCGCCCCGCCATTGATCCGCGGCGTGTCAGACCAGAGGAGGAGAGCAAGGTTCGTGAAACAGCAACCCGCATCCGTACAATGGCAACTGTGGATCGTCGCATTTGGTTTTTTCATGCAAACCCTCGACACCACCATCGTCAATACCGCGTTACCGTCCATGGCCGTCAGCCTGGGGGAAAGCCCGCTGCGCATGCAATCGGTGATAGTTTCCTACGTGCTGACGGTAGCGGTGATGCTGCCGGCCAGCGGCTGGCTGGCGGATAAGGTCGGCGTAAAGTGGATATTTTTCAGCGCCATCGTGTTGTTTACCCTCGGCTCACTGCTGTGCGCCCGAGCGGAAACGCTGAACCAGCTGATTGCCTGGCGCGTGGTACAGGGCATCGGCGGCGCCATGATGGTGCCGGTCGGCCGCCTGACGGTGATGAAAATCGTACCGCGCGACCAGTATATGGCGGCAATGACCTTCGTTACCCTGCCCGGGCAGATTGGCCCGCTGATGGGGCCGGCGCTCGGCGGCTTTCTGGTGGAGTACGCCAGCTGGCACTGGATTTTCCTGATCAACATTCCGGTCGGCATTGCCGGCGCCATCGCCACGCTGATGCTGATGCCCAACTACCGCATGCAGACCCGGCGCTTCGACATCAGCGGCTTTATCATGCTGGCCATCGGTATGGCGGCGTTGACGCTGGCGCTCGACGGTCATAAGGGCATGGGGCTGTCGGCGGCCGCCATTGCTGGCCTGGTGGCGCTGGGTGCCGCCGCGCTGGCGGGCTACTGGTGGTATGCCCGCGGCAATTCACGGGCGCTGTTTTCGCTGTCGCTGTTGGCTACCGAAACCTATAAAGTAGGCCTGTTCGGCAGCCTGCTGGGGCGGATTGGCAGCGGGATGTTACCGTTCATGACTCCGCTGTTCCTGCAGGTCGGCATGGGGTTTTCGCCGTTCCACGCCGGTTTGATGATGATCCCGATGATCCTTGGCAGTATGGGCATGAAACGCATCGTGGTGCAGGTGGTCAACCGTTTCGGCTATCGCAACGTGCTGGTGTATGCCACCCTGTTGCTGGCGCTGGTCACCGTGCTATTCCTGCTGGTGGCGATGCTGGGCTGGCTGTATCTGCTGCCGGTGGTACTGGTGTTCCAGGGCATGATCAACTCGCTGCGTTTTTCAGCGATGAATACGCTGACGCTGAAAGACCTGCCGGATCGCCTCGCCAGCAGCGGCAACAGCCTGCTGTCGATGGTGATGCAGCTTTCCATGAGCATTGGCGTCAGCATCGCCGGTATTTTAATCGGCAGCTTTGCCCACCATCAGGTGGTGGCCGACAGCCCGGCGATCCACAATGCCTTCATTTACAGTTACCTGTGCATGGCGCTGATCATTGCACTGCCGGCGCTGGCCTTTGCCCGCGTTCCGGTCATCAACATCACCAACCGCACATTGACCAAAGGGCCGGGTAACAGCTCAACGAGGACTTAATGAGAATAGGCATTACCGCAAAGCTGTTTTTAGCCATCTTCGCCACCTGCATGCTGGTGTTGATCACCATGCATTGGGGCGTGCGTCTCAGCTTCGAGCGTGGCTTTATCGATTACATCAAGCACAGCAACGAACAGCGTATCGCCATGCTCAGCGATGCGCTGGAAGATCAATACAGCCGCCACGGCAACTGGCAGTTTCTGCGCAACAACGATCAGGTGGTCTACCAGATCATGCGTTCGTTCGAACAGAACAGCGACAGCAGCCACAACCTGCCGCCCAAAGGCTGGCGCACCCAGTTCTGGGTGGTTGACAGTCAGTACAACCGGCTGGTCGGCCACGCTGGCCACATTCCCCAGGAAGGCACCCGCCAGCCGATTCGCTACAACAATGAAATTGTCGGCTGGGTGATCGCCACCCCACCGGAACGCCTGACCCGCAACGCCGACATCAACTTCGACCGTCAGCAGCGGCGTACCAGTTGGTGGATTGTCGCGCTGTCCACCCTGCTGGCGGCGGCGGTCACGCTATTGATGTCGCGCGGCCTGCTGGCGCCGGTGAAGCGGCTGGTCGCCGGCACCCACCGGCTGGCAGCAGGCGATTTCAGCGCGCGGGTGGCGGTCAGCAGTCAGGACGAACTGGGTCGCCTGGCGCTGGACTTTAACCAGCTCGCCACCTCGCTGGAAAAAAACGAACAGATGCGCCGCGCGTTTATGGCCGACGTGTCGCATGAACTGCGCACCCCGCTGGCGGTACTGCGCGGCGAGCTGGAGGCGTTGCAAGATGGCGTGCGCCAGCCGACGCCGGCGTCGCTCAGTTCATTGCAGGCCGAAGTGTCCACCCTGACCAAACTGGTTGACGATCTGCATCAGCTGTCGCTGTCGGATCTCGGCGCGCTGGCCTACCGTAAATCCCAGGTCGACTGCGTGCATCTGCTGCAAATCGCCGTTGCGGTATTTCGCGAACGTTTCCATGCCAAGGGCCTGCAGATCGTCACCCGTCTGCCGGAGCGTGCATTGCTGTTCGGCGATCCGGACCGTCTCAATCAACTGTTCAACAACCTGCTGGAAAACAGCCTGCGCTATACCGACGCCGGCGGCAGGCTGGAGATCGGCATCGAAACGCACGCCAGCAGGCTGGTTATCTATTGGCAGGACAGCGCCCCCGGCGTCAACGACGAGCAACTGTCGCGCATCTTTGAGCGTTTTTATCGCACCGAGGCTTCGCGCAACCGCGCCAGCGGCGGCTCGGGTCTTGGTCTTTCCATCAGCCAGAACATCGTCGAAGCGCACGGCGGCCACATCCGTGCGCAGCACTCGCCTTTGGGCGGCGTGCGCATTACGGTAGAATTCCCTGACCCAATTTCGTCCGTGAAGAACAAGGCGCCCTAATGGAAACGCAAAATCAGCCATTGCAGATCATGATTGTTGAAGATGAGCCCAAGCTGGGCCAATTGCTGGTGGACTATCTCCAGGCTGCTGGCTACGCCACCCGCTGGCTAACCAACGGCAGTGAGGTCATTGCCGCAGTGCATCAGCAGCCACCGGCGTTGATCCTGCTGGATTTGATGCTGCCGGGCAGCGACGGTCTGTCGGTCTGTCGCGAACTGCGCCGCTTTACCGAACTGCCGATCGTGATGGTCACGGCAAAAATCGAAGAGATCGATCGGCTGCTGGGGCTGGAAATCGGCGCGGATGACTATATTTGCAAGCCCTACAGTCCGCGTGAAGTGGTCGCGCGGGTAAAAACCATACTGCGCCGCTGCTATCGACCAGCGGAATCCCAGCAGGAAGATGCGCTGCTGCACATCGACGAGCCGCGTTTTCAGGCCAGTTATCAAGGTCAGGTGCTGGATCTCACGCCGGCGGAATTTCGCCTGCTGAAAACCCTCGCCAGCCAGCCTGGCAACGTATTTTCACGCGAGCAACTGCTGAACAACCTGTATGACGATTATCGCGTGGTCACCGACCGCACTATCGATAGCCATATCAAGAACCTGCGCCGCAAGCTGGAAGCACTCGACGGCGAAAAGGCGTTTATCCGTTCGGTATATGGCGTCGGTTACCGTTGGGAGGCGGAAGCGTGCCGGCTGGTCAATCCTCTCTGAGCCACCGCGTGGTTAGCTTCCTGTGCGTTGTCGCCACTGCAAAGTGAAAATTTCCGGCGGCCGCAAATATTTCGGCGTTTTTTTACGCTACGCTAATTAGGTCTGTTTGCACAGTCGCCCAAAATTCAAGGGATTGACTACACTTACTGCAATTATCGACCCAACAGGAGAAGGACCCATGGCAACCGGCCACTATGAGTTGAAAAAGTCGTCCAACGGACAGTACCACTTCACCTTGAAAGCCAGTAATGGCGAGATCATTCTTTCCAGCGAAATGTACGCCAGCAAGGCTTCGGCGGAGAACGGTATTGCTTCGGTGCAAACCAATTCCCCCAACGAAGCGCAATACGAAACCAAGGTCAGCAGCAGCGACAAACCGTATTTCGTGCTGAAAGCCAAAAACCATCAGATCATCGGCGTCAGCCAGATGTACAGCTCGGATGCCAGCGCCAAAAGCGGTATCCAGTCGGTGATCAAGAACGGCCCGACAACCGACGTGCGCGATCTGAGCGCCTGAGGTTTTTTACGCGCGGCAGCATGGCCGCGCGTTTTCCGCATGATGCAGATCAATCTCCCCTGAATAATTCCGGTTAATTGCTGATTTTGGCGCGGGCTGCCGTTACAATTCTGCGCTTTCACTGCGCCATCAGGTGGCGCGGTACTGACCTGAAATCAGACTGAGAACCCTCATGTTTACACCGGAACTCCTTTCCCCCGCCGGAACGCTGAAAAACATGCGTTACGCCTTTGCCTATGGTGCCGATGCGGTTTATGCCGGCCAGCCGCGTTACAGCCTGCGCGTACGCAACAATGAATTCAATCATGAAAACCTGGCGCTCGGCATCAACGAAGCCCATGCGCTGGGCAAAAAATTCTATGTCGTGGTCAATATTGCGCCGCATAACGCCAAACTGAAGACCTTTTTACGCGATCTGAAACCGGTGATTGAGATGGGCCCGGACGCGCTGATCATGTCGGACCCTGGCCTGATCATGATGGTGCGCGAAGCCTTCCCGCAGATGGCGATCCACCTGTCGGTACAGGCCAACGCGGTCAACTGGGCGACGGTGAAGTTCTGGCAGCAGATGGGGCTGACGCGTGTCATTCTGTCACGCGAACTGTCGCTGGAAGAGATCGCGGAAATCCGCAGCCAGGTGCCGGACATGGAGCTGGAAATCTTCGTCCATGGCGCGCTGTGCATGGCCTACTCCGGCCGCTGTCTGCTGTCTGGCTATATTAACAAGCGTGACCCGAATCAGGGCACCTGCACCAACGCCTGCCGCTGGCAATACAAGGCGGAACCCGGCAAGGAAGACGACGCGGGCAATATTGTTCACCAACATGAACCCATCCCGCTGCAAACCGTCGAGCCGACGCTGGGCATCGGCACGCCGACCAACCAGCTGTTTATGCTGTCCGAAGCGCAGAAACCGGGCGAATATATGAGCGCGTTTGAAGACGAGCACGGCACCTATATCATGAACTCCAAGGATTTGCGCGCCATCCAGCACGTAGAACGTCTGACGCAGCTCGGCGTGCATTCGTTAAAAATCGAAGGTCGCACCAAATCGTTTTACTATTGCGCCCGCACCGCCCAGGTTTATCGCCGGGCGATAGACGACGCCGCCGCCGGCAAACCGTTCGATCCGTCGCTGCTCACTACGCTGGAAGGCTTGGCGCACCGCGGCTATACCGAGGGTTTCCTGCGCCGCCATACCCATGAATCGCAGCAAAACTATGAGTACGGTTCTTCTGTTTCCGAACGCCAGCAGTTTGTCGGGGAATTCACCGGCGTACGCCGCGACGGCTGGGCCGAAGTCGACGTAAAAAACAAATTTTCCTGTGGCGACAACGTTGAATTGATGACGCCGGGTGGCAACATCCAGTTTACACTGGAAAACATGCGCAATAAAAAAGACCAGGCAATAGACGTGGCTCCGGGTAACGGCCACATTGTTTATTTACCGATCCCACCGGATATCGAGCTGGAATATGCGTTGCTGATCCGTAATTTACCCCAGGGAAATAATCCGAGCGCCTGATGAGCCACGCCACGGTCGGTGGCGCGGTTTTTTGGCAAATATTAGAATTGGATCACATCAATTTTTTGCCAGCCTGGTTAATATCAGGCTGCTTAAAACCAATAACGAAAATACTTGCATAGCAATACTAGGAACCACCTCCTTAGCCAGTCCAATCTCCCTTGGACTGGCTTTTTCTTTGTTGCCTTCCGTCAATAACCGACCAGACAAATTATTTTAGTCATCCACGTTATTTATTGTATTAATATCCCATCGGGCTAAATCGATATATTATTTCTCCTTGAGTAAAATAAAACCGCGTTTAAATCCCGCTAACCGGCACTGTTAACTGAATATTCTGATGGTTTAGCGCCGGCTTGTGGTTTATCGTTTACCCCATCATGATTGGGTCTGGAGTTCGGAAATGAGTCAACACGCGCCAACGCTGCTTATCATCAACGGTAAAGGTGCCGGCGATGAACTGGTGCGCGCTGCCGTTCACACGTTGAGAGAAGCGGGTGAAATCCTGCACGTACGCGCCACCTGGGAATACGGGGACGCCGCGCGTTACGTCGCAGAAGGGGTAAAACTCGGCGTCAGCAACATTATTGCCGGCGGTGGCGACGGCACCATTAACGAAGTTGCCGCCGCACTTGTCACCCTTCCCGAGCAGCAACGTCCGATTCTGGGCATCCTGCCGCTGGGCACCGCCAATGATTTCGCCATGGCGTGCAATATCCCGTTAGTGCCAGAACAGGCGCTGAATCTGGCGATCAAGGGCCGCGCGGTACCGATCGATCTGGCCAAGGTCAACGACGATCGTTACTTTATCAATATGGCTACCGGCGGCTTCGGCGCACGTATCACCACCGAAACACCAGAAAAACTGAAAGCGGCGCTGGGCGGCGTTTCCTATTTCATTCACGGCCTGCTGCGCATGGATACCTTGAAAGCCGACCGCTGCGAAATTCGCGGCCCGGATTTCAGCTGGACCGGCGATGCGATGGTGATCGGCATCGGTAACGGCAAACAGGCGGGCGGCGGGCAGCAGCTATGCCCGGATGCGTTGATCAACGACGGTCTGCTGCAGTTACGCCTGCTGATTGCCGATGAGCTGCTGCCGGCGCTGATCGCCAGTCTGTTCAACGGCGAAGAAAACAAAAACGTCATTGGCGCATCGCTGCCGTGGGTGGAAATTGACGCTCCGCATACCATGACCTTCAACCTCGACGGTGAACCGCTGAAAGGCACCCACTTCCGTATCGAAGTACTGCCACACGCGCTGCAATGCCGCCTGCCACCTAACTGTCAATTACTCGGCTAAACCCGACGGGCGCCCGCTCGGCGCCTGCCTTTCTCCCCTGCTTTCCCTGCTGACGGCCTATCGCTCCGACGGGCCGAAGTGTGATCCCTGCCGGCAAAATCGATAAATCATACTTGTATGGTAGTTAGTTCATAGCGTATTTTTTGCGCATCGCAACGTTGCCAGTCAGGAAGTGGAAATGATGAAAATTGTTAATGCAGAGGTATTTGTTACTTGCCCAGGACGGAACTTTGTCACGCTGAAAATCACCACCGACGACGGCATTACCGGCCTGGGTGACGCCACGCTGAACGGCCGGGAGCTGTCGGTCGCCTCATACCTGAAGGATCATCTCTGCCCACAGTTGATCGGCCGCGACGCCCATCAGATCGAGGATATTTGGCAGTTTTTCTACAAAGGCGCTTACTGGCGCCGCGGGCCGGTGACCATGTCGGCAATTTCCGCCGTCGATATGGCGCTGTGGGATATCAAGGCCAAAGCCGCCAATATGCCTCTGTATCAACTGCTGGGCGGCGCTTCACGCAGCGGTGTAATGGTCTATTGCCACACCACCGGCCATTCGATTGACGAAGTGCTGGACGATTACGCCCGACACCAGGAAATGGGCTATAAGGCGATTCGCGTCCAGTGCGGCGTACCGGGCATGAAGACCACCTACGGCATGGCCAAAGGCAAAGGCCAGGCGTATGAACCGGCCACCAAGGGCGTCTGGCCGGAAGAACAGCTGTGGTCGACGGAAAAATACCTCGATTTCACCCCAAAACTGTTTGAAGCGGTGCGCAATAAATTCGGTTTCGACCAGCACCTGCTGCATGACATGCACCACCGATTGACGCCTATCGAAGCAGCGCGCTTCGGCAAAAGCGTCGAGCCATACCGCCTGTTCTGGATGGAAGATCCGACGCCGGCAGAAAACCAGGAATGCTTCCGGCTAATCCGTCAACACACCGTCACGCCGATTGCCGTCGGTGAAGTATTCAATAGCATCTGGGACTGCAAACAGCTGATCGAAGAACAGCTGATCGACTACATCCGCACCACTCTGACACACGCCGGCGGCATCACCGGCATGCGCCGCATTGCCGACTTTGCCTCGCTGTATCAGGTACGCACCGGATCGCACGGCCCGTCCGATCTGTCACCGGTATGCATGGCGGCGGCGCTGCATTTTGATCTGTGGGTGCCGAACTTTGGCGTACAGGAATACATGGGTTATTCCGAGCAAATGCTGGAGGTGTTCCCACACAGCTGGCGCTTCGACAACGGCTATATGCACCCGGGCGAAAAACCAGGTATCGGCATCGAGTTCGACGAAAGACTGGCGGCCAAATATCCGTATGACCCCGCTTACCTGCCGGTGGCGCGTCTGGAAGACGGCACCTTATGGAACTGGTAACAGGAGAATTGAACATGCACAGCGTAGTGATTGAACAACCGGGTGAGCTGGTTATCCAGCAACGCGCCCTGCCTCACCCCGCCGCCGACGAAGTGCGGGTCAAGGTGAAATTCGCCGGGATCTGCGGATCTGACGTACACATTTATCACGGCCACAACCCGTTTGCCCGCTATCCGCGGGTGATCGGCCACGAGTTCTTCGGCGTGATCGACGCCGTCGGCAGCGAGGTCAGCGATAGGCGCCTTGGCGAGCGGGTGTCGATCGATCCGGTGGTGAGCTGCGGTCATTGTTACCCGTGCTCGGTAGGCCGGCCCAACGTCTGTACCAGCCTGCAGGTCATCGGCGTGCATCGCGACGGCGGCTTCAGTGATTACGCCTGCGCTCCGGCGCGCAATGCCTACCCTATTCCCGACGACATCAGCGATCGCCATGCCGCGATGGTCGAACCCTTCACCATCGCCGCCAATATCACCGCTCATCTGCAACCCTGCGAACAGGACGTGGCGCTGATCTACGGTGCCGGGCCAATGGGACTGACGGTGATCCAGACCCTGAAAGGGGTCTATAACGTGCGCCAGGTGATGGTTGTCGATCGCATCGCCGAGCGGCTGGCAATGGCGCAGGAAAACGGTGCGGACTGGGTGTTTGACAATACCCAGGCGTCATTGGCGGAGGCGTTGGCAAAACGGGGTATCCGCCCGACGCTGATTGTCGACGCTGCCTGCCACCCAGGCATACTGCCCGAAGCCATCCAGTTGGCGTCGCCGGCGGCACGCATCGGCATCATGGGGTTTTCCAGCGATCCCTGCACCCTGTCCCAGCAAGCTATTACCAGTAAAGAGCTGTCGATATTTTCATCGCGCCTTAACAGCGCCCGCTTCCCGCAGGTTATTGACTGGATGCGCAACAGAAAAATCGATCCTGAAAAGTTGATTACCCATCAGTTTGCATACACGCAGGTGGTTGATGCCATGAACGTTTTTGAAAAAGACCAGCAGCAGTGCTGCAAAGTCTTGCTGCAGTTCTAGGCAACAGGCTCTGTGCCCGAAAGTTTGCTGTATCTATTTGCAAAATAACACAGCCTTATCAATTGGTTAGGTAAAACCCTGATGGTCCGATCGTTGTCGACGCGGCTGGTCAGCACCACCGGATCGTCAGGTCGCCTTTTCGCTCGCGAGCAAGCCCGTCACGTCAGGGAGTGCCGGACGCTAGCCAAGATATCGCCCGATAAAACGAACAACAATAGAGAACAGGAATATGAATATAGGACAGAACACGGCCCAACCCAAAAGAAATACCAGCGATCTGGTCAAGGCCGCCGTTTCCGGCTGGCTGGGTACCGCATTGGAATTTATGGATTTTCAGCTCTACTCGCTCGGTGCCGCACTGGTTTTTCATGAGATCTTTTTCCCGGAACAATCCGCCGCCATGGCATTGATTCTCGCCATGGGCACCTATGGCGCCGGCTACATCGCCCGCATCGTCGGCGCGTTTATTTTCGGTCGTATGGGCGACACCATTGGCCGCAAAAAAGTGCTGTTTATCACCATTACCATGATGGGAGTCTGCACCACGCTGATTGGCGTTTTGCCGACCTATGCCCAGATCGGCATCTTTGCGCCGCTGCTGCTGGTATTGCTGCGCATTGTTCAAGGGCTGGGAGCCGGCGCGGAAATATCCGGTGCCGGCACCATGTTGGCCGAATATGCGCCGAAAGGTAAACGCGGCATTATCTCCTCGCTGGTCGCCATGGGCACCAACTGCGGAACCCTGTCTGCCACGGCGATTTGGGCCTTCATGTTCTTCTGGCTCAGCAAGGAAGAGCTACTGGCCTGGGGATGGCGTATCCCGTTCCTGGCCAGCGTAGTAGTAATGATTTTTGCCATCTGGCTGCGTATGAACCTGAAGGAAAGTCCGGTGTTCGAAAAGGTCAACGACAGCAGTGACGAGGCCGTAGCCAATGCCATGCCTGTTGACAACACCCATTCGCTTGGTGCCATGTTCACCAGCAAATCCTTCTGGCTGGCCACCGGACTGCGCTTCGGCCAGGCGGGCAACTCGGGCCTGATCCAGACCTTCCTGGCCGGTTATCTGGTCCAGACCCTGCTGTTTGAGAAGAGCATTCCTACCGATGCGCTGATGATAAGCTCGATACTCGGTTTTATTACCATTCCGCTACTCGGTTGGCTTTCCGACAAATTCGGCCGGCGGCTGCCTTATATCATCGTCAGCATTTCCGCCATTATTCTGGCCTACCCGACCTTGTCGTTGATTGTCGATAAAGGCAATGACGTCAGCATCATCATGGTGTCGATCATCGTGATCCACAACGTTGCGGTATTGGGGCTGTTTGCGCTGGAAAACATCACCATGGCGGAAATGTTCGGCTCACGTAATCGCTTTACCCGCATGGCGATTGCCAAGGAGGCCGGCGGTTTGGTGGCGGTAGGTTTCGGCCCGCTGCTGGCCGGCATTTTCTGCAATATGGTCGACTCGTGGTGGCCGATCGTGGTGATGATCGTTGCCTATTCGGTGGTCGGACTGATTTCGGCTCTGCTGATGCCGGAGGTCAAGGATCGTGATTTAAGCCTGCTTGAAGATGCGGCAGAAGCTGCGTCGAGCGCCGCGGTGAAAAGCGCACAAAGCTATTGAGCCGCTGCGGGGCGCAGCCAATACCAGCCCCGCGCCACGGTGCATCTTGTCATCAACGTGCCGGTCTCGATCGCCGGCACTCTACGGCGGGCTAATAATGAATGCTAACGATTTAACGACGTCAATTGCGCGGCCATCGTACGATCGCAACCGGCTGGTTGCACGCATGGTACATCTTGGCTTTGGCGCTTTTTATCGCGCCCATCAGGCAGTGTTTGCCGATCTGCTGGCCAGCCAATATGGCAGCGATTGGGGATATTGCACGGTCAATCTGGTCGGCGGCGAGCAGCTGATTAGCGATCTCAAGCGGCAAGATTTGCTGTATTCGGTGGCAGAAATGGACAGCAGCGGCTGGCACAGCCAGACCATCGGCGTCGTCAGGCAGGCGCTGCATCTACGGCTCGACGGAGTGCAGGCGGTGTTGGAGGCCATGGCTCACCCCCAGGTCGCCATTGTCTCACTGACCATCACCGAAAAAGGCTATTGCTACCACCCCGCCAGCGGACAACTGCTGGCCGATCACCCGGCGATTGTGTATGACCTGACGCATCCGTCACGGCCACAGTCGGCGCCGGGATTGCTGCTGGCCGCGCTACGCCTGCGCCGCAGTCGCGGCTTGCCGCCGTTCACCGTGATGTCCTGCGACAACATGCCGGAAAACGGCCGCGTGGCGCGTAATGTCGTCATCCAGTTGGCGCAGTTGCAGGACGCCAAGCTGGCAAGCTGGGTTGAACGGCAGGTGGCCTTTCCGTCGACCATGGTCGATCGCATCGTGCCGGCAGTCACGCCCGACACCCTACAGCGTATCCAGCACCTGCTTGGCGGCATTGCCGACCCGGTCGGCGTCGCCTGCGAGCCGTTCCGCCAATGGGTGATCGAAGACCGCTTCCCTCAAGGCCGCCCGGCCTGGGAACAAGCCGGCGCCGAACTGGTGGATAACGTGCTGCCATATGAAGAAATGAAACTGCGCATGCTGAACGGCAGTCACTCCTTCCTGGCCTATCTGGGTTACCTGGCCGGTTATGCGCACATCAGCGACTGTATGCAAGATCCCCATTTCGTCGTTGCCGCGCGCCGGCTGATGCTGGCTGAACAGGCCCCCACGCTGCAGGTGCAGGGCGTGGATCTGGCCCTGTACGCCGACTCATTACTGCTGCGCTACGGCAACGGCGCACTGCAGCATCGCACCGCGCAAATTGCCATGGATGGTACGCAAAAACTGCCGCAACGCATGCTCGATGCCATTCGCTGGCATCTGGCGCACGGCAGTTGCTTTGACTGTCTGGCGCTGGGCGTAGCCGGCTGGATGCGCTATGTCGGCGGGATCGACGAGCAGGGTCAGCCCTTCGAGATTCAGGATCCGCGCAGTGACGAGATTGCCACCCGCGTCGCCACCAGCCAGGAAGGCGAGCCGCGCGTACGGGCATTACTGCAGATGGACACGGTATTTGGCCGGGATTTACCCGCGCAACCGGCCTTTGTCGAGGCCGTCACCCAGGCCTATCTGACCCTGTTGACCCACGGCGCCAAAGAGAGCGTCGGTGGTTTATCAAACCGCTAGCGGCAGACGGGCTATCCGTGTCGACAACCCTGGCAAATCGCACATATCCAAGAGGTGATCATGACGCAAATTTCCCACGTCGCCGTTGCAAAAGGCGATACCGCCGCGCTAAAAAGAGTCGCCAGCGCGTCTGCCATCGGTACCGCAGCGGAATACTATGACTTTTTTGCCTACGGCACCGCCGCGGTATTATTTTTCGGCCAGCTGTTTTTCCCGAATGCCGATCCGTTAATCAGCACGCTGGCGGCGTTCGCCACCTATGCCGTCGGCTTTCTGGCTCGCCCACTGGGCGGCATCGTCTTTGGACATATCGGCGATAAGGTGGGTCGTAAAAAGGCGCTGGTGATCACCATTCTGATCGTTGGCCTGGGAACGTTTTGCATCGGCTTGCTGCCCACCTACGAAACCATAGGTATCTGGGCCCCCATTGCACTGATCTTTATCCGTATCTTGCAAGGTTTCGGCGTCGGTGGCGAACAGGCCGGCGCGGTATTGATGACCGCGGAATATTCACCACCGCCACGCCGCGGTTTCTATGCCAGTTGGGTGCAGATCGGCGCGCCAGCCGGCTTTCTGCTGCCGTCCGGTTTGTTTGCGCTGCTGACGGCCTGCCTGTCGGCGGAACAGATGCTGGACTGGGGCTGGCGTATTCCGTTCCTGCTCAGTCTGCTACTGGTTATCGTCGGCCTGTTTATTCGGCTCAAGATCGATGAGTCACCGATATTTGACCAAATCCGCCAGACCAAGGCCGTGGAGTCACGTCCGGTGGTCGAAGTTGTCCGCCTCTATCCTGGCCTGATCGTCAAGGGGGTGTGCGCCAAGCTGATCGAAGCCTGCGCGTTCGCCATGTTCACCGTTATCGTGCTGGCCTATGGCAAAGCCAACCATCTTAACGAAAGCATCTTGCTGGAAACGATGATAGTGGCGGTGATGCTGGAAATCGTGGCAATTCCGTTAATGGGGCGTCTGTCGGATCGGGTCGGACGAAAACCGGTCTACATTGCCGGCGCACTGCTGTTGGCGATCGGCATCGTGCCGTTCTTCCTGGCGATTGGCATGGATAACTTCCTGATAACGCAAATTGCCATGATCCTGGCATTAACCCTTGGCCACAGCATGTGCTATGCCCCACAGGCCAGCTTTTTCCCCGAGCTGTTTCCAACGCGTATCCGCTGTAGTGGCATTGCATTAATCTGGCAGATAGGCTCTCTGGTTGGCAGCGGTATTCTTGGCCTGGTGGCAGTGAAAATTCTGCAAATCACCGGTGGACACTACTACGGTCTGGCGATTTATATGATTGTGCTGGGCGTGATTTCGGCCATCGGCCTGTGTCTGATGCCAGAAACCGCGCCGTTACGACGCAAAGAAGAATACCAGGATTGGCACCCCAACTGATGCCCGCAAAGCGGCTCGCAGTTTCTGACGCTGCGAGCCGGACAGAAGAAATTTAGCCTGTCGATTAATGCATCCGCAGATATACAATAATCTGCTAGTATGGTGGCACCCCAATCGAGTCCTGGTTATTGATTATTGCCATGCCTGACACCTATAGCCTGACGAACAATGTGCCGGTAAATCAACAGATCTATCGCTTTCTGCGCAGGGATATCGTTGATTGCACCATTCCTCCCGGGACGCTGCTTTCGGAAAAGGAAATTTCAACCCGTTTCAGCGTGTCACGCCAGCCGGTACGCGAAGCCTTCATTAAACTGGCCGAAGCCGGTCTGGTGCAGATATTGCCGCAACGCGGCACCTTCGTGATGAAAATTTCCGCCAAACGGGTGGCCGACGGCCGTTTTATTCGCCAGGCGGTGGAATGCGCAATTATCCGCCGGGTGGCGGTTAACATTACGCCACAGCAGCTACTGCTGCTGGAACACAATCTGCATCGGCAAACGCTGGCGTCACAACACCATCAGATCCGGGAATTTCTGCTGCTGGACGACGAATTCCATCAGTTGCTGACGCAAATCGCCAACTGCCCGTTGGCCTGGGAAACTATCGAAACCATCAAGGCTACCATGGACCGCGTGCGTTTTCTCAGCCTGAGCGAAGTCTCGCCGCCGGAAAACCTGATCCAGCAACATTATCGTATTTTTGACGCGCTAAAAGCCCACGACCCGGACGCCGCCGAGCGAGCGATTCACGATCATCTGCAAGAAATGATCTACTCGATCACGCCGATCGCTCTGCAAAATACCGACTGGTTCGAAGCGGAATAACCCGTTGAAGAAAAACGATGTTATCGTAAATAGACACCCCAGCAGGCGAATTTTAACCGCGTAAATGGCATTTCTTCTCAATCGCATCTATTGTTTCTCCTTGCCCACGGGATTTCATTAATATCGTTCAATACCCGTCATTGTTAGAGCTGCATCGTCATTGCCTGGTGACTCAGCACATGGGTGAGCCTCATCCGAGGAGCCACAACCCGCCGCGTTCACGTCGATGTGCGGCTACTGTGTCGCTCACTCCCGTTACCCGGCTGGCGCCAAGCGTCCGGCTTGCCGTCTCGATGCAACCTCAATGCGTCAGGGTATAACAGCTTCAATCACCGCTTTTTCACTATGCCGGTGCTTAGAACCTCGCTTTACCGGCGTATGAGGAAGCTTTAACGGGAGTTAATCATGACTGATATTGCACAGTTGTTAGGTAAGGAAGCGGAAGACCTGTTGCAACACCGCTGTACCACCATCCCTGCTGAAAATCTCTATCTGCCCGGTGCCGATTTTGTCGATCGGGTGATGATCGATAACAATCGCCCCAATAGCGTATTACGTTCCATGCAAACGCTGTTCAACCATGGACGCCTGGCCG
This sequence comes from Serratia sp. Sp408, assembly GCF_057180665.1. Classification (NCBI taxonomy): domain Bacteria; kingdom Pseudomonadati; phylum Pseudomonadota; class Gammaproteobacteria; order Enterobacterales; family Yersiniaceae; genus Serratia; species Serratia sp. Sp408. Next base: position 167,871 of record NZ_JBXUFT010000006.1, on the reverse strand, counting down.
GTACCGGCTACCTGTCGATACTGCCGGTCGATCAGGGGATTGAGCACTCGGCCGGCGCATCGTTTGCCGCCAACCCACTCTATTTTGATCCGAAGAATATCGTCGAGCTGGCAATCGAGGCCGGCTGCAACTGCGTCGCCTCCACCTACGGCGTGCTGGCAGCGGTTTCGCGCCGCTACGCCCACAAAATACCGTTCCTGGTCAAACTCAATCACAACGAAACCTTGAGCTACCCAACGCAGTACGATCAGACGCTATACGCCAGCGTAGAGCAGGCCTTCAACATGGGTGCGGTGGCGGTTGGTGCCACGATTTATTTCGGCTCCGAGCAATCGCGCCGCCAAATCGAAGAAATTTCCATCGCCTTCGAACGCGCGCATGAGCTGGGGATGGTCACCGTGCTGTGGGCCTATCTGCGCAACCCGTCGTTTAACAAGGACGGTGTCGATTACCACTCCAGCGCCGACCTGACCGGCCAGGCCAATCACATTGCCGCCACCATTGGTGCGGATATCGTCAAGCAGAAGATGGCGGAAAACAACGGCGGCTACCGCGCAGTCAAATTCGGCTATACCGACGATGGTGTCTATGACCGGCTGACCACCGACCACCCCATCGATCTGGTGCGTTACCAGTTGGCAAACTGCTATATGGGCCGCGCAGGCCTGATCAACTCCGGCGGTGCCGCTGGCGAAAACGACCTGCAAGAATCGGTGCGCACGGCAGTTATCAACAAACGCGCCGGCGGTATGGGGCTGATACTTGGCCGTAAGGCATTCAAAAAATCCATGAAAGACGGCGTGGCATTGATCAATGCCGTGCAGGACACCTACCTCGACCAAAAAGTCACCATCGCCTAAATCTGGCATTTCCGCCCCCTTCAGCCCGGCTTCGACCGGGCTTTTTTGTGCCAAACCCGCGGCTGCCGTTTGCTTACTCTCCCTCTCCCTGGGGGGTTATTTTCTTTCCTTTCGTTATTAACTTTTAAAATAAAATATTTATCTTTCAAATTGTGATCTATTTAAAACAAATATGCTTAAAAAATGATTAACGTAACCTACATGGCAATCGAGCCGCTGTTCGCTCCGCGCCATCACACTACTACAGGAGAAAAATAATGATTGCGTTAATCACCCACGGAGCCGAATGGTTTATCGGCCTGTTTCAAAAAGGCGGCGAGGTGTTCGTCGGCATGGTCACCGGGATTTTACCTTTACTGATCAGCTTGTTGGTTATCATGAACGCGTTGATAAAGTTTGTTGGCCAACAGCGCATAGAACGACTGGCACAGCGCTGTGCCGGTAATCCGCTGGCACGCTATCTGCTGCTGCCGCTGATCGGCACCTTCGTTTTTTGCAATCCGATGACGCTGAGCCTCGGCCGCTTTATGCCAGAAAAATACAAGCCAAGCTATTACGCCGCCGCGTCCTACAGCTGCCATTCGATGAACGGCCTGTTCCCGCATATCAACCCCGGCGAACTGTTCGTCTATCTCGGCATCGCCAGCGGCCTGACCACGCTGGGGTTGCCATTGGGGCCATTGGCGGTGAGCTACTTCCTGGTTGGCTTGTTTACCAACTTCTTCCGCGGCTGGCTCACCGATCTGACCACCAGCCTGTTCGAACGCAAAATGGGGATCCGTCTGGATCGTCAGGTTCAACTTTAATCCGTGGAGTTCACCATGAGTGCTTACCTTCGTATTGAAAAAGGCGCCAGCGGCTGGGGCGGTCCACTGGAGCTGCCGGTGGTTGCCGGCAAAAAAATCGTTTACATCACCGCCGGTACCCGGCCGGCGATCGTCGATCGCATCAGCCAACTGACCGGCTGGCAGGCAGTAGACGGTTTCAAGGACGGCGAGCCACCAGCAGACGAGATCGCCGTGGCGGTGATTGACTGCGGTGGTACGTTGCGCTGCGGCTTATACCCTAAACGACGAATTCCGACGGTTAATATTCATGCCACAGGTCAATCTGGCCCGTTGGCGCAGTTTATCCTCGAGGATATTTATGTTTCCGGGGTGCGTGAAAACAATATCACCCTGCTTGATGACACCGCCACGCAGGCGCAGCCGCCAACGCCGCCATCCCCTGCGGCAGCGGCGCCCCGCGATTACGACACCAGCAAGAAAATCACCGAACAAAGCGACGGCCTGCTGGCAAAGGTTGGTATGGGCATGGGGTCGGTGGTGGCCGTGTTCTTTCAGGCCGGGCGCGACACCATCGACACGGTATTAAAAACCATTCTGCCGTTTATGGCGTTCGTGTCGGCGCTGATCGGCATCATCATGGCGTCCGGGCTCGGCGATTTCATTGCTCACGGCCTGACGCCGCTCGCCAACAGTCCGTTCGGCTTGGTGACGTTGGCGTTGATCTGTTCGTTCCCGCTGCTGTCGCCGTTTCTTGGCCCTGGCGCGGTGATCGCTCAGGTGATCGGCGTACTGGTCGGCGTGCAGATCGGCCTGGGCCATATTCCCCCGCAGCTGGCGCTGCCGGCGCTGTTTGCCATTAACGCTCAGGCGGCGTGCGATTTTATTCCGGTCGGGCTGTCGCTGGCGGAAGCCAAACAGGACACGGTGCGCGTCGGCGTGCCGTCAGTGCTGGTCGGCCGTTTCCTGACCGGGGCGCCGACGGTGTTAATCGCCTGGGCGGCCTCCGCCTTTATTTATCAGTAACCCATGCCGTAGGGCATGCAGATTCCAGAGGCCAGTAATGCAGATTATTTTCCAAACCACCATTACCCGTATCGGCGACTGCGCGCGTGACGCATTGCAGGATGACATGCTGATCACCTTCCGCGAAGGGGCACCAGCCGACATCGAAGCATTTTGTTTTATCCATCGGCACGGCGATACCGCCGGTGAATTGCGGGCCGGCGGCATGATGGAATTGGCTGAACGCCGCTATTCCATCACCGCGGTCGGCAGTGTCGCCACGCAAAATCTGCGTGAGCTAGGCCACGTCACCGTGCGCTTCGACGGCGAGTCGCAGGCGGAGTTTCCCGGTTCAATTCACGTTTCCGGACCGGTGCCGGAAGATATCCCGTTAGGCAGTACGCTGAAATTTATCGCATAAGGAGTAGACCATGTCTGAAGTAGCCGTAGTGATTGGCGGAGGCCAAACGTTGGGGGCATTTCTAAGCCAGGGGCTGGCGGCGGAAGGTTATCGCGTCGCGGTAGCCGACCTGAACCTCGACAATGCGCAGCGGGTAGCGCAGGAGATTAACCACCAGCACGGCGCCGACCGCGCGATCGGCCTGCAGGTCGACGCCACCCGGGAGGACAGTGTTATTGCCCTGGCCAATACGGTGGACGCGACATTCGGCAGCGTCAACCTGCTGGTATACAGCGCCGGCATCGCCAAGGCGGCGCCGATCACCGACTTTCTGCTGGGGGATTTTGACCAATCGCTGCAGGTCAATCTGGTCGGCTATTTCCTCTGCGCCAGGGAGTTTTCGCGTTTGATGATCCGCGACGGCGTGGCTGGCCGCATCATTCAGATCAACTCCAAATCCGGCAAGGTTGGCAGCAAGCATAACTCCGGTTACAGCGCGGCCAAGTTCGGCGGCGTGGGATTGACGCAGTCGCTGGCGCTCGATCTGGCAGAGTACGGCATTACCGTCCATTCGCTGATGCTGGGCAATCTGCTGAAGTCGCCGATGTTCCAGTCGCTGCTGCCGCAATATGCCGAAAAACTGGGCATCAGGGCCGATGAAGTGGAACAATACTATATCGATAAAGTGCCGCTCAAGCGCGGCTGCGACTATCAGGACGTCCTGAACACCCTGCTGTTTTATGCCAGTGACAAGGCCTCGTACTGTACCGGCCAATCAATCAACATCACCGGTGGTCAGGTGATGTTCTAACCCGCTGGCACGGCGCGCTCCCCCCGCGGCGCCGTGCCGCAATAACCTGCGAGGTAACATAATGACCACTTCTCTGATTATTCTGGCCGCCATCGCCTGGCTGGGACAGATAGCCCTCGGCTGGTGGCAGATCCAGCGCTTCAATCACGCCTTTGACCGATTGTGCCAACTGGGGCCGGTCGGCGTTGGCCGCTCCGGCGGGCGCTTCAAGCCGCGCGTGGTGCTGGCGCTGGCGTTCGATGCCCAGCAACGGGTATGCGGAAGCATGATGATGCGTGGGCTGACCGTCTTCGCCCAACCTAAACCTCTGGTTCAGCTGCATGGTTTGCATCAGCACGATTTGCTGCCGGATGTGATCTTCCCCGAGGATCGTGCATGCCAAACTGCACTATCGTTAGCGATTAAGGCGAAATCATGATATTTTCAGATTAAAAGACATTACCTTTCATATTGAATTATTCACTGGGAGGGATGCTCATCGCTTGTGAACGGGAATCGCTATGAAACCAAAGCAGCGGCAAGCCGCTATTCTTGAATATCTGCAACGGCATGGCAAAACGGCAGTGGATGCCCTGGCGGAACACTTTTCAACCACCGGCACCACCATCCGCAAGGATCTGACCCTGCTGGAAGAAGAAGGCGAGGTGATCCGCACCTACGGCGGCGTGGTGCTGAGCCGCGATGACGGCGACCAGCCGATCGATCGCAAAACCCATATCAATACCGAGAAAAAACGCCAGATAGCCTATGCCGCCGTCGCACTCATCAATGACGGCGATTCACTGATTTTCGACGCTGGCAGCACTGTCTTACAGATGGTGCCACACCTGGCGCAGTTCAATAACATCACGGTGATGACCAACAGCCTGCATATCGTCAACGCGCTGGTTGAATTGGATAACGATCAAACCATTCTGATGCCCGGCGGCACCTACCGCAAAAAATCCGCCTCGTTTCACGGTAGCCTGGCAGAGTCAGCCTTTCAGCAGTTCAGCTTCGACACCCTGTTTATCGGCGCGGACGGCGTCGATCTCAACGCCGGCGTTACTACCTTTAATGAGGTGCACAACGTCAGCAAGGCCATGTGCGAAGCCGCCGGGCGCATCGTTTTGCTGGTTGACTCCAGCAAGTTCGGCCGTAAAAGCCCCAACGTGGTGTGCGAACTGGCCGCCGTCGATACGCTGATCACCGACAAAGACATCAATCCACAGTATGTCACCGCGCTGAAAGACAAAGGCATCAATATCATTCTGGTAGGAGACACCGATGAGTAACGCCACCGCTCTGCTTAACTTTGCCCGTGAAACGCTGGAAATCGAGCTGGCTGAAGCCACACGCCTGCTGGAGCGGCTGGACGACAATATGGTCTGCGCCTGCGAGCTGCTGCTCAATTGCCGAGGCAAGGCGGTGGTCTCCGGCATTGGCAAATCCGGCCACATCGGTAAAAAAATTGCCGCGACGCTGGCCAGCACCGGCACGCCGGCATTTTTCGTGCATCCGGCAGAAGCGCTGCACGGCGATCTTGGCATGATCGGCAAAGACGATGTGGTGATCTTCATTTCCTATTCCGGCCGCGCCAAAGAGTTGGATCTGATCCTGCCGCTGCTGGCGGAAAATCACATTCCGCTGATCGCCATCAGCGGTGGCAAAGAATCGCCATTGGCGACGGCCGCCGCCTGCCTACTGGATATCAGCGTTGAACGTGAAGCCTGCCCGATGGGGCTGGCACCGACCTCCAGCGCGGTCAATACTCTGATGATCGGCGATGCGCTGGCGATGGCGCTGATGCGCCAGCGTGGTTTCAATGCCGAAGATTTTGCCCGCTCGCACCCGGGCGGCAGCCTCGGCGCGCGCTTACTGAATCGAGTTCATCATCTGATGCGTACCGGCGATCGTCTGCCAAGGGTGAAAGAGAGCGCCAACGTGATGGAGGCCATGCTGGAACTGAGTCGCACCGGGTTAGGACTGGTCGCAGTGTGCGATACACAGCAAAAAGTGGTGGGGGTATTTACCGACGGCGACCTACGCCGCTGGTTGGTGAAAGGCAATAGCCTGAACGATGCATTAAGCCCGGCGATCACCCGCCCCGGCTACCGTTTGCCGGAACAGTGGCGAGCAGGTGAAGCGTTGGAAGCGCTGCACGAACAGCATATCAGCGCCGCGCCGGTGGTGGATATTAATGGCATATTGGTCGGTGCGATCAACCTGCACGATCTGCATCAGGCCGGCATTGGCTAAGGCTACGGTGCGAGGGGCGCGCACGCCACGCCCCCCGATGCGAATCTGCGCATTACTTCCAGTCAGGGTTGCTTTCGAACTGTTTACGCAGCAGTGCCTGCATATCGCTGTCCGGCTTGCCCAGCCATTGATATTTGGCGTATTGCTTTGGATGATCCACCGCGTCTGGCGTATCAGCCACTGACACCCGTACGCCCCATGCCTGCGATTTATCCGCCTTGAAGGCCACAATCAAAAAATTGTTGGCGCAGTCATGGGGTTTGCACAGGGTGCCGAGCTCATAGGTCTGGCCCTGCCAACGGAGGGTTTCTGCTGGCGTTGAGGTGCCCACCCCCTTGCGCGCCCAGTCCGGCAGCCCGTTCTGCCCCTTTACCATTTTCTGCCAGCTGGCCTGGTAACCCGGCTGCTGGATCAGATCCGACGTGGTAACAATCTGCTGAGCAACGCTGCCGGCGCTGACGCCGATCAACGCCGCAAACAGCGCGCAGCGAAGCTGATATTTTCCTGTCATGGTCATTCTCCCTCATTAAATTCAAAGCGTAGTCTGCATCACCTCAGACCACAATCGACGGGAAAAGTTGAGTTACCACCACGCGTGAAAATGATGCACCGGGCCAATCCCCTGCCCGACTTCCAGACTGTCCGCCTGTTGCAGCGCCCGTTGCAGATAATCTTTGGCAGCGCAGACCGTATCCGCCCAGTTTGCATGACGTGGACGCAACGCCGACAGCGCCGCCGACAGCGTGCAGCCGGTACCGTGCGTGTGGCGGGTCGCCACCCGCGTCGCGGTAAAGCGCAGTTCGCCCTCTGCGGTGAACAACCAATCCGGGCTTTCCTGTTCGCTCAAATGGCCCCCTTTCATCAACACCGCCTGGCAACCCATCGCCAGCAGCGCGCGACCTTGCTCACGCATCTGCCGCTCATCCTGCGCCGGTGACGAGGCCAGCAGCGCCGCCGCTTCCGGCAGATTGGGGGTAATCAATGACACCTGAGGCAACAGTTCACGGCGCAGGGAGTCGACCGCTTCCGGTGCCAGCAGCGGATCGCCGCTTTTCGCCAGCATCACCGTATCCAGCACCACAAACGGCAACGGAGAATGTCGCAGGCGCTCCGCCACCGCCTGCACGATATCGGCGTTGGCCAGCATGCCGATTTTGGCGCTGTCGATACGCACATCGCTCAGCACCGAATCCAGCTGCGCGGCGACAAACTGCGGCTCGATGTTGTAAACCGACTGCACGCCACGGGTATTCTGCGCCACCAGTGCGGTGATCACGCTGGTGCCATAGGCGCCCAGCGCCGAAAAGGTCTTCAGATCGGCCTGTATGCCGGCTCCGCCGCTGGGATCGGTACCGGCGATGGTGAGGGCGTTAATGCGTTTCATCACAGCGCCTCCGCGTTCAGTTGATACAGTGCATCAAGAAATGCCGGCGTAAAACTGCCGGGCCCCTGAGCCTGTGTGCTGGCGCGTTCGCCGCACAGCGACATTACCCGACAGGCGGTAGCAACGTGATCCAGCCGCTCGCCCGGCAGGGCGCAAAACGCCGCCGCCACCGCCGACAGGGAGCAACCGGTGCCGACCACCCGCGTCATCAGGATATCGCCACCGGGGATTGCCCAGTCGGCTACGCCGTTGGTGACATAATCCACCGCACCGGTCACCGCAACTATCGCGCCGCTGGTTTGCGCCAGTTGACGCGCCGCCGTCAGCGCGGTTAACGAATCGGCGGTGCTATCGACGCCGCGCCCGCCGCCCTGCACGCCGCCAAGTGCCAGGATTTCCGAGGCGTTGCCACGGATCGCCGCCGGCCGTAGCGCCAACAGACGCTGGGCAAATTCGCTGCGATAATGCAACCCGCCGACCGCCACCGGATCCAGTACCCATGGCGTACCGGCCTGATTAGCCGCGTCGATCGCCGCCAGCATCGACTGCCCGCGCGCGGCGGTCAGGGTACCGATATTGACTAATAATCCGTTGGCAATGCGGCTGAACTGCGCGGCTTCCTCCGGTTCGACCACCATCGCCGGCGAAGCGCCCAACGCCAGCAATACGTTGGCCGTCAGCGCTTGCACCACCTCGTTGGTCAGGCAGTGAATCAATGGGGAGTGCTGTTTGAACAGGTTAAAGCTGGCCGCGGCGCGGGCACCGGGGAATACATCAGGTCGAGCGATCATAATCCTCCCAACCGGCGTTCAAGAAGGCGGATACCGGCTGGGTATCGAGACTTCCCTACGCTGGCATTATCCAGATCAGGTAATACGGGTATTTCTCAGCCTTCACAAGGAAGGGCACCCCGAGTCATTTACTATAAAATCAAAAAATTGCGATTAACGCCCCGTTAATCCCTGTTCTGGATCATGCCAGCGGGAAGCCAAAGACACAACCCCTCAAAAATTGCATGTGCTTCACATCGCGACTCGAGCAGTGACCCAACGGTAAAGGCGCAGGGATGACGGAGTTATCGAGATATGTGGAGCTGAGATGTCAAAGACGTATTCCAGACCATCGACGATTGAGAGAAAACGATGAAAATTATATATTGGACGTAACACAACCAGACACGTTTGTGAAGGAAGCATTATGGATATCGCGCTGCTTAACAGGGGCTGGAATAGGACTTGGTCAGATACGATGGTGAATCTGGAAGCTCGAAAGGTCGTCGAGACAGCAAATAGGTTGTCAGCATTCTATTTGCATGATGGGATAACTCGTATCAAGTTTGTCGAAGAGATAAAACAGGTCGTAGAGAAAGAATTTGCAACAGCACGGCGAGCCAAAACCGATGAAGAATGCATTGCATGCATTAAGAATTTGCGAACTGAAACAGACAATCTCCTTGAGCAAGAACGCCTGTTAAAAACCAAGTCTGCACAGCTTTACGCGAAGATAGAATTTGTCCGCGAAAATAATAAAATCGTTGGTTATGTTATATCCGCTGTAAATGTGGTTCTATCAGGCGTGGTTCTCTTTGGTGGTTTTATGATGTTATCCACTATGGGGCCGATTGGTATGCTGGCTGGAGCAGTCTTGATTGCCGATGGAATGAACGGATTAACGAAAGAAGTGCTCAACTTTAATCAGCCAGCAGGACATAAACCCTCGCAAGGTATCATTGCTGACTCCGCGATGCATACGGCACAGTTTATGGGATTTAATCCTAACACGGGCCTGGCTTTCTATCATGGTGTTACTCTTGGCGCCAGTGTGTACAGCATAGTTGGACTCGCTCGAAAAACCGGAACCTGGAGATTATTCCGCTGGCTTCCCCACGATTACTATCGCAAAGTCAGCACAATGAGCACTCCTAAGTTAACAATGAAGATTGTCGGTTATGGTGTTAAAGCAAAAGTGATTTTCGACCTTTTGACGACAGAAAATGGAACCCATTAATCCTTGATGGTTTTTCGGTAACGCCAGGATTTATAGGAAATCACCGGAGGCTGTGCGAAGGAGATAATGGCAACCCCAAAGATCATCGCCAATCCCCATGCAACTGCTCTGTCAGGTGAGCTGAAGACGACAAGTAGCAGTAGGATAAAGATACACACCCCCACCACTCCCGCCAAGGTAACAAATCGTCTAGCGAGGTCATTTATGGCCTCACCAAGCGTTCCTCCATATTTTTCAATATTGCTTTTTATCTTCTGTAATTCGGGCTGCGTAAACCCTGAACGTAACAAAGCCTCATCAGTCACTTTCATATCGTTTCGTCCCGTATCTGCCAGACGTGGTTTCTCAATCATTGATTGTGCAAACAATCATACTGATGAACTTTACAGCAATCCAGCCGAAACTTTGCGGCAGACTCTACCGTCCCTTTCCTTATTCCTAGTAGTACCAAGACGTTACAACCAATCCAACCCATCTATCACATAACAAACTGAGCGTAACGGAAAGGTGTGCAAATAGCGTCTGCTAATACCAGAGCCGCTCTTCTCATGACCTACGACCTGCTGCAAGTGCGCCAGGTTGCCAATCCAACCAGCTAAACAGATTGATATCATTGTTTGCCGGAAGTTATGCATCAGTCGGCGCTGTCCATAATCATCAAGATGGGGGATACCAAGCTGATTACGAACGTCAGCAATACTTTTCCAATCTTCGGTATGTTCTTGCCCGACACAGGTGAGAAGATTTTCTCTTTCCACTGCCGATTAACGAAATCAAGAAAACCCCACTCGAGCAGTTGCTGTACCGTCATTGACCGATAAAGCTGCACGACACGCTTAGGCAAGCTCTCAACAACTTCCATCACCTGCTTAATATCTTGTTTGGCGATCGTCGTTACATCGGTTGATTACTCCTGAACAACTACCGGCTTAAGATTACGCAGTTCATCACTGAGAAATGGTTGCGCCAGTCAGCGCTCACTCTGCTGCTTTAAGCGGTTGCCGAAATCTGAAAGACGTTCACCAAACTGATCCGGGTAGATGCTTCCACGTTTAACTAATGGAATGGCTGGAGAAGCAAATGACTTCAAGAGTTGCGCGTGGCTATGGCTATCTGTCTTTAACGACCGACGGAAATATTTATTACCTGACAGGCGAAAGCTGACGTAGTAGATCCCGTTACGAATGATGGTGTGATTGCTAGATGTGTGTGCCATTTTGTTTGTCTCTGTGAGTGACAACATAACAAAATGAAGAGAAAAAACCGTGCAAGCCTTTGATTTATAAACTTAATGATGAAATAGACTACGCTGGCATTATCCAGATCAGGTAATACGGGTATTTCTCAGCCTTCACGTAGAAGGGCACCCCGAGTCATTTAAATTGTGTCTTTTACTGCAAGCCAGCTTAGGGGAACTGGCCCGCTGAAGCAAGCCGCCCAGGCGACGAATAGCGGTGGACTTCCCCATCAGAAAATGGCTAGCCTAACAATGTTGAAGGTTACCAGGAGCCGCTATGCACATCAGACCCTATCGGGAAACCGATCGCCCTTTTCTACGCACGCTTTACCTGGCCGCACGCAAGGCCGCCTTTACCTGGCGTGATACGCAAGGCTACCGTCTGGAGGATTTTGATCGCGCCACGCTCGGAGAGGATATCTGGGTCGCGGAGCAGGATGGCAAACTGCTGGGATTTGTCTCGATACATCGCGCAGAGAATTTTATTCATAACCTGTACGTCGATCCACACCTGCCGCCGCAAGGCGTCGGCAGCGCATTGTTGCATCAGGCAGAACAGACGTTCAGCGGCACCGGTTCGCTAAAATGCCTGGTGAACAACCAGGCCGCGCTGCGTTTCTATGACAAGCACGGCTGGCACGTCGTTGCGACTGGTTGTAACGGCCACGAAGAATATTATCTGCTGCACTCGCCCAACAGATAATGACCGCCGTTCAGGCTTTATTTGGCATCAATCCTAGCGTCAACCACCAGAATAACAGGGCGAACAGGCTAACGCCGGCGCCCAATCCACAGACGCCAACCCAACCGGCCAGCGCAAAGACATGGGTACTGGCAAACGCCCCGACGCCACTGCCTACGGCATAAAACAGCATATAACAGCCCACCAGCCGGCTGTGCGACTGCCCATCGCTACGAAAAATCATGCTCTGGTTGAGCACGTGAATTGCCTGCCCGGCCAGATCAAGCACCACAATACCGACAATCAACCACGGCATGCCGTTATGCAGCAGGCCAAGCGGCAGCCAGGCAAGCACCAGCAGAGCCAGACACAGCCCGGTCGCCTGTTGCCCTCGGCCACGATCGGCCCAATGGCCGGCTCGCACCGCCGCCAGCGCCCCAACGGCCCCCACCAGTCCGAACGCGCCAATCACCGAATGGCTAAAATTATGCGGCGGTTGACTGAGCGGCAGCACCACGGCGCTCCAGAAAATGCTGAACGCGGCGAACATCAATAACGCCAGCATGCCACGGATTTGCAAGGTGCGATCGCGCACCAGCAGCGTCAGCATCGAGCGCAGCAAGGCAGGGTAGCTGAGCGTTGCAGCCGGGCTACGCGGCTGAGGTAGCCAACGCGCCAAAATCGGTAACAGCATTAACGTCACGCCGGCAGAGAAAAAATAAACCGTACGCCAACCGCCCATGTCCGCCAGCGTACCGGACAGGGTCCGGGCCAGTAACAGCCCCATTACCACCCCGCCCTGCGCGGCACCCACCACACGCCCGCGCTCGTGCGGCCCAGCCAGGCTAGCCGCGAAGGCGATCAGCCCCTGCGTCATGGCAGTGCCCAATAGCCCCACCAGCAGCATACTGGTCAGCAACAGCACGCTGCTGTTCGACCAGCCCACCGCCAGCAGCGCCGCGATCAATAGCAGCTGTTGTACCGCCAGCAAACGCCGGCGATTAAGCAGATCCCCCAGCGGTACCAGTAAGACCAATGCCAGCGCACACCCCAATTGCGTCACGGTGATCACCATCCCCACCGTTGCCAGACCGATGGCGAAATCCGAGGCAATGGCATCCAGCAACGGTTGTGCATAGTAAACGTTCGCCACGCTGAATGCGCTGGCGGCCGCCAATAACAGAACCAACGAGGTGGGTAACCGGTGCGTTTTGGCGGCAGGACAGATGTCATCAAGCAAATCGGTGCTCATGGTGGCCTCGGTAGTCAGGTTTCATAATTAAACCTAATGCAGGTTACGCAATGAGGTTTTATAATGCAACCTCTTCTGCGAAAAGGAGCGGATCATGAAACGTAAAAGCCTGGAACACGCACCTTGCCCAGTGGCACGCGCGCTGGATGTCATCGGCGATTGGTGGTCGTTATTGATCATTCGCGATGCCTTCGACGGCGTTAGTCGCTTCAATGAATTTCAAAAAAACCTTGGCATGGCGAAAAATATTCTTTCGCTGCGTCTGCGCACCCTGGTGGCGCACGGTATTTTGGAAATTGTGCCGGCGGCGGACGGTGCCTATCAGCAATATCTGCTGACGGAAAAAGGCCGTGCGCTGTTTCCGATCGTCGTTGCGCTGCGCCAATGGGGTGAGGATTATCTGTTTGCTGCCAACGAGCCACATTCACTGCTGGTGGAAAGCGACAGCGGTCAAAGGATCCCCCGCATGACGCCGTCGGGCTCGCAAGGCCAAACGCTGACCCCGCTAAATACCCGAGTAGTGAAACTGGAAGACATTTAGCCATGCCGCATCGGCGACTCGCACAGGGCTGGCAATACTGCCGCCCGTACACCGTGGTGTGATTCGCCTTGCTCCGCCCCACTCCGCGCTGCACGCCCCGAGGCGCCAACCCGCTATCGGCATTGACCTGCCGTTATTATCCTCAAACGCCATGCGATAACTTGACAGCCAACCCGATGGAAACAAGACTGTACTGGGTACTTTTCATATCGCCGATTATTTATCGCCTACGTTATTAAACCTCAATCATCAACGTACTTTTCCTTAATTAAAATAAATCCTCTATTTATTACCAACCTCGGGAGTGACGTCATGCGGACCCTATTACTTGCATTATCAGTAATCATATTATCCGGCTGTGGAATCAATGAAGAACTCGATTCAATGATCCTGGAGCAACATAAGAAGAAATGCGATGATTATGGCTTTCAACGTGGTAGCGATGCTTACGCCAATTGCCTGATGCGGCAGGCAGAAATGGAAGATGCCGATGAACAGAAAATGCTGGATAGGGAAGCAAAAACAAAAAAATAGCGCTTATCCGCTCGGGTATTGCCGATAAGCGCGTGCCGTCGCCGTTGACGTGACTATTCGTCGATGGCTACGGTGTCAAAAAAGCATTGCGCCAGCGAGTCAGGCACGTGCAGACCACGCGTCCATTTTATGACCTGCTCTTTTTCTGATAAGTCAGGCTGGCCTCCCCAGACGTCGACAAATTGATTATTCTTGAAGAAAAACGCGCCAGGATCGGCCACTTCGGTTGCGGCATAAATCACCAGCCAGTCTTTATCACCCTGTACCTGCGTGATATCAATGGATTTTAATGCAATTTTTTCCGTCAGACTTTTTTGTATCAGCCGTTGATAAGCCGGCGTATTTTCCGCATTTACCGGCTTGTTGAACGGCTCGCAGCGCTCGGCAGAGAACACCGGGTTGGCCAGCATAAACAATGATAGTGACAATGAAACCATCGCTATTTTCATACTTTCCTCGTTGCAATCATTTAATCGCCGCTAAAGTATTAGCCGGCAGCCGGGGAAATCGCCTGGCGCGATATAATTAAATCGCTGTTAGCCATGCGTCTGGCCCACAGCAAATCGGCTGAGAAAACCAGCCATCTGGTGAGGATAGCCCACTTTACCGCTATGCGCAGAAATCTCGCCTTACCGAGCGTAGCGCCTATCTGGTTGCTGACAAACACCGCATGACGGCATATCGATCAATCGGTTTAACGGCTCCCCCAGACTTCGTCGATTTATAATAACGACAGAGTGAATAAGCAATATAATCAACAGTCCGCTGCTATTTTAAATAGCCTACGCTCACCATTGATTCCGCTGACATTACCGCCAAAATTAGTGACATCCCAAGCGTGGGTGATAATTATTGCGTCCATTATCTATCACGCCAGCAGGCAACTTACTCAAGCTGCTAGAGCCTGATATTTACCTTTTAGTATTGTTTTCTTAACGGAACCTTCACGCGGGTGCATGTTATTCTGCCTTATGCAGTGGCCATGGCGCATCCACAGCGCTACCATCTTTTCACGTTTATCTGTATTATTGCGCTTCAACGGAACTGAGAAAAAGCAATGAGATTATTCGCATTAATAAGTTTTCTTTTAGTGGCCAGCACCGCAAGTGCCCACCAATGGCAAGCAAAAGACCCAGGCAAATCGATTAGCAATGGAACCCTGACGATTAGCCACGTTGGCGGCCACTATAAAATCGCCTTTCCCGCGCGCGCGGCCCCGCGTTCGGCCAGTCTCACCGTCGACGGCAAGGCGCTGTATGCCAACGATCCATATGGATTTAGCGGCCAGCAGGGCGATACGGCAATTCATGCATTGCTGGCAGCCAAAGCGGCCGATGCACGCTATGACGACAGGCAAAAAACCAAGCCGGTCAAAACAGCGATAGACCTGCAAAGTCTGCAACAACAATTGGCCACGATAGCCCCTTGATCCGCGCAGACAGGGCGGAGCCCTCTGCCCTCTGCCCTCCTCTGCCCCGCAGCTATCTACGCCAGGCTCAGCCGGCATGACGCTGGCACCCACCGGTGTTTAATTCCCGTCCGCTGAGGTATAGTCGGCGTTTTACGGGGAAACCATGTGCATCACTCATCCATTCGTCTGAACAAATACATTAGCGACAGCGGCATCTGCTCCCGTCGTCATGCCGATCGCCATATCAAGCAGGGTCTGGTTTTTATCAACGGCAGAATGGCCAACGTGGGTGAGCAGGTATTTGTCGGCGACAGCGTGAGCGTTAACGGCCAGCCTATCGCACCGCGCAAGACAGAAGATCTGGTGCTTATCGCGCTGAACAAGCCGGTTGGCGTCATCACCAGCATGGGCAAGCAGGTGCGTAACAACATCGGCGATTGGGTTAACCACAGCCAACGCACCTTTCCCATCGGCCGTCTGGACAAAGACTCTCAGGGACTGATATTTCTCACCAATCACGGTGAACTGGTCAACAAGATCCTGCGCGCCGGCAACAATCACCAAAAAGAGTATCTGGTCAGCGTCGACCGGCCGATAACCGATGAATTTATTCAGGCCATGGGCGCGGGCGTACCGATACTGGGCACCGTCACCAAACCCTGTCTGGTAGAGAAAATCGCCTCGCAGATATTGCGCATTACGCTGGTGCAGGGGCTTAACCGTCAGATTCGCCGCATGTGCAAATATTTTGGCTATCAGGTGACCAAGTTGGAACGCGTGCGCATTATGAATATCAATCTGCACGGATTGGCGTTGGGTGAATGGCGAGATTTTACCGATGAAGAGCGGCGCGAATTATTCCGGCTGATTGAGCATTCGTCGTCCGAAGCGTCGCAGCCAGCGACGACAAGCATCCCCCCCGTCGCATAACCGGTACGGCAGTTCCTTCTCTCCGTTGTGGCGTTGCAGGATAGCCGTGCAGCAGCATAACCAATGTGCTGCTGCACGGCATACTTTGACGCTGGAAATACGCAGTGTCTCAACGGTCAGAATGACCATCTAATCGTGGCATTGACTGCATTAACCTGCGTATCAGAACCGTATTGTCCTTGATAACCCAGATCCAACCTGCTGGCAGGCGACAGCTTCACGCTCACGCCGACATCCGCCACCATCACATCGTCATCAACCGCCTGCCCCTGCGTGATAAACGCGTCACTACCGGCAAATGCCATACGTGATGCGCTATTTTTATCGCCGTAGGCATGCTGCCAACCCAAGGAGCCGTAAAGACTGACGTTTTTCGGCAACTCGGTCATGGCGCGCAGACCCAACGTTGAATAGAAGGTATTCATCGTTTCATTGTTGACGCTTAGCGCGGCGGCGCCGCCTTTTTCCTGGAAATTATCGGTATGCAGGCGGATATAGCTCAGATTGACAAACGGCTCAAGATTGGCGTCCGGCAGGCCAAAACGGTAGGCCGCTTCAGTAAACGCCAGCAGTGAATCCGCGTCATAATCCGAGCTCAGCCGATCCGAGAAACTGCCGAAGTTAACGTTGCGTTCGCCTTCGAGCCGGTGCCAGGTGTAACCGAGCGCACCGCGCAGCGAGAAGGCCTGTTGCTGCCCTGCCGCATACAGGCCAAGGTGATAATTGTCACTGTCGGACTTGGCGCTGCGGCTATCGACATCATAGTTGCCACGGCTGTAGCCCATATATCCACCAATGCGGATACTGTGATCGGCCAGTTTACGATCGGCCCCCAGCAGGAAACCGCTGGTATTGCCCTCCAGTTTACCTACGTTGCCGTTACCGCTGTTCCTGGCCCAGGAGCCAAACGCCTGCCCCCAAACGCCGTTATTGTCAGCCTTGGCTGGCTGCACCAGCGTCATCGCCAACGGGGGAACAGGTAAGGAATCCCCCTCAAATGCCTGAAGCATGCGCTGGTTCAGCACATTGAACAACTGGGTGCTGCCAGCGATCAGGTTAGACTGAACGGAGGGATAGATCTCGCCTGACAGTTGATTGAACGCCTCACGCGCTTGCTGCGTATTCAATAACAGCAAACCATTATACAGCGCCAGTGACGGGCCCTGCTGCGTCAAGGTCGACAACGCGCCAGCGGTATTCCATTGGTTGCTGGTTTGCGCCACCGTTTGGAAAATACCGGGTTTACCGCCTCCGCCCGGATTACCACCTTCGCCCGGATTGCCGCCTTCGCCCGGATTACCGCCTTCGCCCGGATTACCGCCTTCGCCCGGATTACCGCCTTCGCCCGGATTGCCGCCTTCACCCGGATTACCGCCTTCGCCCGGATTACCGCCTTCGCCCGGATTGCCGCCTTCGCCCGGATTGCCGCCTTCGCCCGGATTGCCGCCTTCACCGCCTTTTTGCGCGATGGTCAGATCGACAGCGTTAGCACTCTGATCGAGTGCGACGTCCAAGAATGCAGATTTTGAAATCGCCTCGGCAAAACGACCGTCGATCCCCCCCTCTGAGGTTAAGATGCGGTAACGTTGGCCAGTCTGGTAGCTGGTTTGCGGATCCAGTGCGTTGACCTGTACCCTGGCCTGCTCGCTGATGGTGGTTTTGCCCACCACCCGCAGTTGGTCACTGCTACCATCACCGGCAATATCAACATCGTAGAACGATTCCCCCAGGAAATTCAGATAGCGCTTCAGCGTCAGGGTAGCGATATTGCCGTCGCCGGGAGAAATATGGCCGCCCGACTGAATTTCGGTCTGGCCAAGCGTGCCGTTACCGCCCAGCGTACCGCCGGATTTTATCGATGCCGCACTGCTGTACCCCAGCCCATCGTTAACCTCAGAGCCAGCCGTGGCGTTGAGGATCAGCGTACCGCCGTTCTCGGCGCTCAGCGTTTGAACATCGAACTGATTGTCTTCCGGCTGGGTGTTGATATCGCTGGCAATAATGATTTTACCGCCACGGGCGGTCACGTTGGCCTGGAGCTGGGTCAGATCGCCACTCAGCGTCGTTCGCCCGGCGGTATTGATAACCTCACCTTCACCGACCATTTTATTGCCGAAGTCGTAGTTTTCGTCCGTGTGGTTAAAATACACGTAACTGCCGAACAATCCGCCGCGCAGATTGATCACCGTCTGAGCATCGACGCTGCCAGCGGCCCCCGCCACACCGAGCGTCGGTTCGGTCAGGCCGGTGCCGGTATCCATATTGCCGCGACTGCCGACGATCAGCGCGCCTCGGTTCGAACCGGAGCCGGTATCACCCAGGCGCAATTCGTTGGCGCCGGCGGAAAATGTGCCGCCATCCACCACCGACAGCACGCCATTGCCATAGTCGCCGACGTTAACGCTGTTGGCACTGCTAAAACGGGAGCCGTCACCGGCGATGTACAGCTCGGCGGTTTTGTTCGAGCCGGAAACACCGGCAATCTGCGCACTGCCGACATTGACCGCACCGCCGTTCAGCACGTCCAGATCGCCATTGGCGGTGAGCGTTTGCGTGATATTCCACAGCGAGTTATTGCCGGTCACCGTGGCTTTGGGATTAAGCTTGTCAGCTTCGTCCGGGATAAAGCCGCTGTCGATACGCGCAGCGCCCGCGGTGGTGACCACGCCGCCGTCTTCAATCAGCAGCGTGGAACGCGCGCCCTGACCAAAACCGAGACCGAGCCGGTCACTGACCACTCTGGAGCCGGCGCCTGTAACGATAAGCTGGCTGTCATATCCACCGGTGGTACCGACGATGATTTCTTTGGCGCTGGCCAGCGCTCCCTGCTCGACCCGTAATGTTCCCAGGCCCAGATCTAGACTGCCGCGCAAAATATATTGATCGTTGATGGCGCTTAATACCGCGTTCGGCCCTCTGACGGTGACCTGACTTTGATAAATCTGGCCATCATGGCGGCTACCGATATTGATGTTATAGGCATTAACCTCACCATTATCGATCAACAGGTTTGCGCTTTGATTACGCCCGACATAAGCCGTGCCAGCGTAGCTCAAGGGTTGGGTAATACGGGATTCGCCATCAAAAATAACATCATCGGCACGAGCAATATCGGCCGATGCCAGCAATATCAATGGCGCTGAGAATAGTGCGAGGTAAATTTTGGAAAGCGGTTTGTTTACCGCTAAATTATGCGATAGCTGATCTTTCATGTTCTATCTCCGGCACAATTATCTTGATGCCATCAAAGTTATTATTTATATGAAAAACGTAATGCATAAGAGGATACGTGGTCGCGAGCACCGACGGCGATTTATCAAGAAATTAGCTAATGCCCCCCAGCGCTAATGTCTCGATGCCAACGTGTGGAGGCTCTGCCCCTCAACCCGCGCCCACAGAGGGTTATTTATGCGTGACGACCGGGGTGCAGCTTGGCGTGCTTAGCGTCGGCGCCGAGCCTAAAATACCCGGCATCATCAGCGACGAGCAGTCAAAAATCCGCCCTTTTTCGGTGGTGGCGCGGTAAGACAGTTTTTGCCCCCCCAGGGCATCCGGCTGGGCGCCGTTAACATTGGTCACGGTAATTTCATCCGATGAACCCAGGCCGAGCATTTTAGCCGTTTCCGCCTGCAACAGCGGTATTGCCTGATCGGTTTTCAAGGTTGAACAACCGGCTACCAGTAGCGTAATGCTTATAGCGATAAGTGGTTTTCTCATAAATTGTCCTTTGTAACCAAACAGATCCAAATTCTGTATGGTTTTATGTTTTACCTTATCAAAATCCCTGAATAATATATTTCGCTTTCCTAACCGAAAAAACCCTCCTAAAGTAGGGAGCAGTGATAATAAAAAATTACCAGACCAATCTGATACATTTAAGCGAAAGGAGATACCCTTGGGGCAGGATTATGCGCTGGTCATTGATGACCATCCTTTGGTGGCAAGCGGCATTGCCAACTTCCTGAATACGCATTGTCGTTTTAAGCGTGCCTACGTGGTAACAAGCGAGGAAAGCTGTTATCGCCACATTCTGGAAAACGGCGCTCCACGCTTAATGGTCATCGATTTCTGGTTATCCGATGGAACGGCATTAAAATTATTAAAAGAAATAAAGCAGCTCTATCCAAAAATTCGTTTCCTGGTGGTCAGTGGCGATGAAAACAACGAAATAGGTCAAAAGGTACGTCATGCCGGCGGGCACGGATTTGTGCTGAAAAATCAGCCACCTGAATTATTTTCCCAAGCCGTTTTCGCACTACTGGAAAACCGGACATGGTTCCCGGAAGATAATGCCACCGTTGCCGACAATAGCAAAAACTCACTGCAACAGTTTAATTTAACCTCACGGCAGCTGGAAGTATTAACCATGATGATGCGTGGCTTCCCCAATAAAAAGATAGCGTTACAGCTTGCTATTTCCGAACCCACGGTCAAGGAACACATTAGCAATATTCTGAAAAAGATCGGCGTCAATAGCCGCGTCGAAGCCATTACGCTATTGCATGGCCGGCAAGGGCCATCACAATGACATTACGTCAATCTTTACAACAGGATGGAATTTCCGCACGCGCACAAATCCGCTTATTGAATAATACCTTTATGCGCCTGGTCTTTAGCTTTACCGCCGTGCCCTTTGTGGGTATTCCTTTCGCCATTTGGCTTTATTTAATGGGCAAGGAACTTACGCCAATTATCACCTGGATAGTTATATATATTTTTTGCGCAGTGGCCATCCGATTATGGCATCGCCGCTATCGCCATGAATCCGAGGACGATAATGCCAGCGTCGTAATAAACCGTTGGCTGCCGCGCATCAACAAGCTGGCCTTCGCACATGGCGTGGGTATTTCATCCTTATATTTAATCACTCCAGAAAAAAACAGCTTCGACTTTTTTCTGTTATTAAATATCAGTATTGCGGCTATCGTCGCAGCCAATGCAACCCACCTGACACCGGTCATAAGCACCTTTACGCGTTTTTTCTTTGCCTCCTGGGGGGTATTGAATCTGGGCATTGTCTGGCGGTTGGACGATATTATGCCGATCGTGCTGATGCTGAATCTGCTTTATGGTTTCGCCATTTACCGCCACGCTTTGACCTCGCACGCCTTCTTTATTCAGCAAGCCCACCTTGAAGAAAAAAGTTCGCGTCTGGCGGAACAGTTTCGCCAGGCCAAGGAGCAAGCGGAGCAGGCGTTGCTGGATAAGAACCAGTTTCTCACCACTGCCAGCCATGATTTACGCCAGCCGGTGCATGCCATGGGATTCTTGATTGAAGCCATCATTCATAAAAATCGCGATGACACACTTACCCCACAGCTGTTGGATTTGCAGCAAAGCGTGCGTTCCGTGCACCTGATGTTCAATTCCTTACTCGATCTCAGCAAGATCGAGGCCGGCAATCTCAGCACCGCCGCTATTCGGGTGGACATCGGATCGCTGCTTGATTCAGTGATTACCCTGTTCCGCGAAGAAGCAAACAGCCGGTCATTGTCGTTGCGCACCTGGCGGCCCAAGCGGCGTATCGCCGTGATGGGGGATCACATGCTCATCAGGCAATCGCTGATTAATCTGATACAGAATGCCCTGCGTTACACGCAGCACGGCGGTGTGCTGATCGCCATCCGACCGCGTGGAGAGCAGTGTTTGATCGAAGTGTGGGATACCGGTGTCGGCATCGCTGACGAAGAAAAAGGTAAGATTTTCTCCCCCTATTACCGCCCCGAACTGGCGTGGAAAATCGATAGCGCTGGCCATGGCTTGGGGCTGGCAGTAGTGGCACGCTGTGCCAAATTGATGAAGGTCGAATACGGTATGCGCTCCGTCGAAGGCAAAGGATCGCGTTTCTGGATGCGCTTTGCCCTGTACAGCGGCGAAGACATGCTGGCGGACAGTGCCGGCAACTACGCTAACCTGCCCTCGCCGACGCGCTATGCGTCATTGTCTGGCAACTGCCTGGTGGTGGACGATGATCCGCTGGTGACGTCCGCCTGGTCGAGCTTGATGAGCACCTGGGGTATTACGGTACGCTGCGCCGTCTCCGCAGAGGAGGCATTTGCGATTATCGACGAAGGCTTCGCGCCGTTTGCCGTACTGTGCGATCAACGGCTCCGTTCCGGCGAAAGCGGTTTCGATATTCTGCAAGCGCTGTTTGAACGCCTGCCGAACGTCAGCGGTGCCATGGTCAGCGGCGAGTTCAATTCTCCCATTCTGCTTCAGGCCGAGCAGGAAGGTTATCTGGTATTACGCAAACCGTTGGAACCGACGGCTCTGTATGCGTTGCTGTCGCAGTGGGCAACGGGGTTGCACCATTAGCAAGCTGGTGAGTGTCGATATTCGGATAAAGCTGGCGGGAAGAGTCAGTGTGAAGCTGGACAGGTTAATGGATGCTTTATGTACCGCCCACGGCAGGTGGTTGATGGCTCCCGCTCCAACCCGCGATGTTTCCTCTTGATGGTTACGCGGCAAAACGCCGCTAATTAGCGGCCGACCCGGCAAAAAATTGACGCTTTGTTCACGAGCGTCGGCTGGCCGCTAGCGGCAAAGACCAGCGCGGGCACCCTTGGCGCGCCATGGATGGCGCTCAGAAACGCGCATCGACAACGCTGGCGCTAATGAGTCGCACCGAACTCGGCCACGTCTTCCTCATTACCGTCTGTTTCCTCCCACCACGCCCCTAGCGCATCGAGCAGCGGCACCAGCCGCTCGCCCGCCGGCGTCAGATCATATTCGACGCGCAGCGGATAACCGCCAAACTCGGTGCGACGAACAATCCCCGCCTCCTCCAGCTTGCGCAGTTCCAGCGTCAGCATTTTATGCGAAATCGTCGGATTATCCCGACGCAGTTGATTAAAGCGTTTTGTTCCATCCTGCAGATAGTAAATCAGCAAGGTCGGCCAGCGGCCGCTGAGGATCTGCATCACTTCTTCGATCGGGCAACGGGAAATCAGGTTTTTCATAGCGCTCTCGTGGTAACAAAAAAGTGCGTAATTTACTTACTGATATCGACTGTTACAGTACACATCGCTGCACTGTGACATCAACATAAATCCTGGAGAACCCAAAGTATGGAACCTATTTTGTTATACGGCTTCCCGGCAGGAAGCTCCATGGGGCTGGTTGCTGCTCTCGAATGGTTAGGGCGCCCCTACCGGCTGTGTCGCGTCGACATGCTCGGCGAGATGCGTGACCCCGCTTATCAACGGCTCAACCCACGGGTCGAAACGCCGGTGTTGATCACCGATCGGGGCGAGGTGCTCAGCGAAACCATGGCAATCGCGGCATGGCTGGAAGCGCGAGACACCGCACGCAAAATCAGCTTCGATCCGTTGTCACGCAACGCCGACCGCATGCATCAGATGATGGCGTTCATCAATACCGGCTTTACCGGTGCATTCACTCCGCTATGGGTGGCGATGGAAATGCAGTCACCCAACCCGACGATGCAGCACGCGTTGCAAACATGGGGCCGCGAGTATGTCATCAAGCGTCATGACCGGCTCGAGGAAATGCTCGGCGATACGCCTTTCCTGATCGCCGATCGCCCCACTCTGGCCGACGGTCTGCTGATCGGCGTCGCCCGCTGGCTCGATGTTCACCAGGTGGCCAATAAAACCCGCTGGCCAAAGCTCGCCGCGCTAAGAAGTCGCATTGAAGCCGATCCTGCGGTTATCTACGCGACCGCACTGGAAAATGGCGAAATGCCGCGCGGTGACGGCGCCTGTACGGGACACAGTGAACTGGCCGAGGTCATCGAGCGATTTGGCGTGAAATCACAACCTAGCGCGCCGCCGGAGCTGGTCAGCGAAAACGCCTGACAGGCTCTCGCGATTTGGTGATGGTAATCTAAAAAAGCCCGCGACGACGCGGGCTTGATTATTGATGCCAATGTTAAGCGTTAACATCAGGGCATCATGCTGCGGTTTAACCTCGGCAGGCGTTTCCCATTACCGATCAGCCGCCGTTGTCCGGCACCGGCGTGTTAAGCAACTGCTGTTCCCAAAGATACGCAATACCGCTACCGGCAGCATGCTGCGCCAGAATGTCGGTCATTGCGCGAGTATGCTCTGTCCACGCCCAGTCGCGCTGCCATTCCGAAGCCAGCGCCAGCCAGGTCATCATGTTCGCACCGGCCGCAATCATACGCTGAATGGCCAGTTGATGAGCCTCGACCGAAACGCCACCGCAGGCGTCGGTGATTACCGTGACATCCCAGCCTTCGCCAGCGGCCTGGATCACCGGCATTGCGACACAGACCTCGGTCCACAGGCCGGCGATAATCAGCTGCTTACGCCCTGTCGCCTTGACCACATCCACCACTTTCGGATCTTGCCAGGTATTGATAAGTGTCCGGTCTATTACCTGCTGATCGGGAAAAACATCGACGATTTGCGGGAAAATCAACCCGCCCCGCTCGGCAATCACGCTGGTCAGTATGGTCGGAACGCCATAGGCTTTGGCAGCCTTCGCCAGCGCTATTGCATTATTGACCACCATCTGCGGTTCGTGGCTGTTCAGGTTGGCAAGCTGATAGGGTTGATGATCGATCAAAACCAGTACAGAGTCTTCAGGACGAAGCAGTGAATCCAGGCCGTTACGAAAAGTCATTATTGGTGCCCTCTACTGTTATGGTGGGAGGAATATCCGGGACAGTCGCCAGCGGCAGGCCTGCCCCGCACAGCCGTATTGTGCTGTTGCCATGCTTGCTGCGGTAGTCGCATCATGGGGCTAGCTGTGTCGCAGAATGGGGAACGCTGAAGTGAATATTGAAGAGCTACAGACATTCGTCGAAGTTGCCGATGCCGGTGGGATTTCGCCTGCCGCACTGCGGCTCGGCGTCGCCAAATCGATCGTCAGCCGCCGCCTCGCCCGGCTTGAGAAAGCGCTGGGCGTCCAACTGCTGGCCAGAACCACCCGTGGGACGGCGCTCACCGAGGCCGGCGCCACCTTCAGGGACTACGCGGCCAGAGCCTGCGCCGAGATTGATGCCGCCAGGGAAACCATTTTGCCTACTGGAGAGCTGCGTGGCCGCCTGCGCGTGGCAGTGCCGCTTTCTTTCGGCTCCACACACTTTGCTCCAGCGATCGCGGAAATGGCACGACGCCACCCACGGGTTAATATCCAGGCCTGCTACAGCGACCGTTTCGTTGACCTGATCGCCGAGGGCTACGACTGTGCGATACGGGTTGGCTATCTGCAGGACTCCAACCTGATCGCAAGACGCATCGGCCCGATTTACGGCAAACTGGTCGCCAGCCCGGACTATATCCAGGCACATGGGCAACCGAATTCGCCAGAGGAACTGCTCAGTCACCAGGCCCTGATGCAGGGAACCGAAACCTGGCAACTGACGGATGGCGACAAAATCATTACGGTGCGCCCGCAGGGGCGTTTCAAGGCCGATAACGGGACCGCACTGGTGGCCGCCGCAACGGCCGGCCTCGGCATTGCCTACCTGCCCGACTGCCTTACCCACCCGCACCTGGCCTCCGGCGCACTGGTGCCGGTGATGATCAACCATCCGCCACCGCCAGCCGGGGCCTACGTTATCCGACCGCCAGGACAGCATCCGGCACGCAAGATACGCATCCTCACCGAACTGCTGATTGAATATTTCGACCCACCGCCACACTTTGCAACGACGCCCGTGGTGTAAGCATGCACCGACCAGGCTGTCGGGTATGAGCCGAGGTAACCCTGGTGGACGGTGATTCTGCTGGCGTGGTCGGGCGATACCAATGGGAAAAAATGTCGGTCATCCAGCCAAATATAACGACAGAGCATGCGGACCATTCGTTCACCAACCGCCAGATTTCTCTGGGCCAGTGGATCATCTCATGCTGTAAAACCGCTGCTGCCTGCTGCCCCAACCAATAAGTATTAACAGTGGCACCACTCGATGTAAATCAATGACTTACATGTCAATCACGGTCAGAAAAACAAAAAAAAACGCCACCCAGTGCGGACACCGTCGGCGCCAAGCCATTACCCGTATAAAATCTCATTCGCCATATAAGCGCATACGTTTGATGTCGCGCTGCGGAGACTCGCCAAACTCCCGGCTGTATTCGCGACTAAACTGCGATGCGCTTTCATAGCCAACGATTAACGCCGCGCTGTTGGCATCAAGATTGTTGCTTAACATCTGCTGCCGGGCTTCCTGTAGCCTGAGCTTTTTCTGGTACTGCAGTGGGCTAACTCCCGTCACCGCACGGAAATGCTGCCGAAAAGTGGACGGGCTCATATAGGCGCTCGCGGCTAATTCATCGATGCAGACAGCGCGCGTGAAATTCTGTTTAAGCCAGCCCACCACCCTGGAAATATTCTGACTCGGCGAACCTGCCGTTGCCAGATGCCGCAGCTGTGAGCCATGGTTACTGGCTAATAAGCGGATAATAATTTCCTGCTGGATCAACGGTTCGAGATGGGCAATCAAATCTGGCTCAGCGAGCAGCTGTATCAAACGCCGTAACGCGTCGGTTAATCCCTCATCTAGCGGTTCAACAGAAAGCGGATTAAGCGGGACTTCTCTTATCGACTTCGCCGTCGGCATCAGTGCCGCCATCTGAACCACGGTCCGGGGATCCAACGTCAGCATCAGCCCCAGAAAAGGTTCATCCTGGCTGGCCTCGGTAACATGAGAAATCACCGGCAGATCTATCGTAGTCAGCATGGATTCGCCTGCGCGGTATCGGGTTGGTTTCCCTGCCAGCATGACCTCTTTTGCCCCCTGCACCACTACCCCCAGCCCCATCTGATAAATACAGTGCACTGGCGCCGTGGGCATCTGGCGGCGATGAACGGTAAGTGAAGGGATTGTCGTGGGATAGTCACCATCATTTTGGGCAATCATGGCAACCAGTTCTGCCAACGAATTTTTGGCAGAGGCAGCATTTAGTGCAATTTTATCGACCATATTCCGCCTATCAGCATCAATTTACATATCATAAATAATTTATCATCGGGAAAACAATGATGCATCTTTCAGCAACCATAAATCATTTTAGGCAAAATTATCGACAGATCTGACAAAGACATCAGGCGGCAATGGGCGAATAATAAATTACAATTTCACCCGAGTTATCGAGATGCCAGATGCCTAAGCTGTTTGATTGCTTCACGCTTAAAGATATTACCCTGCGCAACAGGATTGTCGCTTCACCGATGTGCCAATATCAGGCTGAGAACGGTTTTGTTAACGACTGGCATAGGTCGCACTATTCGATGCTGGCACGCGGTGGCGTAGGTTTGCTTATCGTTGAGGCGACTGCCGTTAGCCCTGAAGGACGCATCACGCCAGGCGATCTGGGGCTTTGGAGCGATGCACATGCCGAAGGCCTTACTTCCGTCGCCACTGCAATCAAACAGGCGGGTGCGGTAGCGGGTATCCAGCTTGGACATGCTGGCAGAAAAGCGGGATGTACCCCGCCCTGGAAAGGCGGCACGCCGCTGGATCGTCAGGATCCACAGGCCTGGAGACCGGTCGCGGCCAGCGCCCTACCTTACGTTCTGGAGAGCGATTACGTTCCTCGTGCCATGTCTCTGGCCGACATCCGCAAAGCGGTGCACGATTTCAGAGACGCGGCCCGTCGCGCCAGTGACGCCGGGTTCGAATGGCTTGAGCTTCACTTTGCTCACGGTTTTCTCGCGCAAACTTTCCTTTCATCAAAGACCAACGCCCGTGAAGACCAGTACGGCGGCGCCCTGAAGAATCGTGCTCGCTTTATGCTTGAGGTGGTAGAGGCGGTAAAATCCGTCTGGCCGTCACACCTGCCGCTTACTGCACGCCTGGGCGTCGTTGAGTTTGATTCCTGTCCTGAACATAGCTTTGCCGAATCCCTGCAGGTGATCCGCTGGCTGAAAACAGCGGGTATCGATTTTGTCGATGTCGGTCTGGCGCTTTCTACCCCAGATGAACAGGTGCCATGGGGGCCTAACTTTATGGTCCCCTATGCTGAACGGGTACGCCGGGAAACGGGCATTCCCGTATCAACGAGCTGGATGATCACCCGCGCCAGTGATGCCAGTGATTTTATTCAGGACGTCAAACTCGACCTGGTGTTTTTCGCCCGCACGCTGCTGACCAATCCCCACTGGGTTTTCCAGGCTGCACGAGAGCTTGGCATCGTCGCTCCCGAGTCCGTTTTACCGCAGCCATATGCCTACTGGCTGCAGAACTGGGCGGAATAACGTATCGCTACGCCCTCCCTTGGCAAAAACCCTTGATTGTGAACTAAGGAACCTGAGATGACAGACAATATTAAAGATAAAGTAATTGTAATAACCGGTGCTTCAAGCGGCATGGGTGAAGCTGCGGCTCGTCACCTTGCCCACAAAGGGGCCAAACTGGTACTTGCAGCCCGCCGTTCCGATCGCATTGATGTGCTCGCCAAAGAAATCAACGCTCAGGGTGGAACAGCAATTGCCGTAGCCACGGACGTCACCCGTGAAGATGATGTTAAAAAGTTGGTGGATACGGCCGTGAACCAGTTGGGGCGTATTGATGTGCTGATTAATAATGCCGGTGTCATGCCGCTGTCACCGCTCGATCAGGTAAAAGTAAATGAGTGGAATCAGATGATCGATGTGAACCTGCGTGGCGTTCTGCATGGCATCGCTGCAGCCCTGCCTTATATGAAAGCCCAAAAGTCGGGGCATATCATCAACACGGCATCGGTTGCTGGCCACCTGGTATTTCCCGCATCCGCGGTTTACTCCGCCACTAAATATGCAGTACGCGCACTCACTGAAGGGCTAAGAAAAGAAACCTGTGCTTATAACGTCCGTGCAACCATTATCTCCCCTGGCGCCGTCTCTACCGAACTGCTGGAGCATATCAGCGATAAGGACGTGCAGGCGGCCAATCAGGAATATGTCGGCAAAGTAGGCGTTCCGCCGGAAACCTTTGCCCGTATGGTTGCTTTTGCGATCGGCGAGCCTGACGATGTGGGAGTTAACGAAATTATTTTCCGACCGACTGCCCAGGATCTGTAGGCGCAGAACCGTGAAGGGCCGAGAACCAGTCGGAAACCTGGCGGCGGCATCGGGCTGATGGCGGTGCAGCGGAACCGGTGGTGGGTAAGCGAAGGCACGATGAAGTTTCTTCTGTTTTGTTGGCGTAATCAGTAGGTCGCTCTTCATCGTGCTTTCATTTTTCTGGCGATCCTTCACCCTGTTGGCTACAGCTGGAGTTTATCAAGCCAACTTAGAACCAGGCCTCAAACATGCCGCCGATGTTCAGCGAATCCAGCTGCTGGTCGCTGGTACCATCTACTTTGGCGGTGTGCTGGTTATCCACCTGGCCACCGGTGACGTAGAAGCGCAGCATCGGGCGGAACTCCGGCCCCATGCCAATGGAGATGTTCTGCGACAGCGTCAGCTTCCAGCCCTTGTTATCCCCGCCCTGATCGTAGTCTACCCGCTGATAGCCCGCTTCCAGCCAGGTGGAGTGCACGTCGTTCCAGAAGTACATCGGCCGCACGATGGCACCGTAGTTTTTACGGTTGTCGGTATTGTCCTTGCCGTTATCGTAATCGTGGAACGCCAGCAGATATTCTACCTGCGCCTGCTGGGTAAACTTATGGCTGCCCTCAAAGCTGGCGTACACCGTGGTCAGGTCGTCGGTTTTGTTGTAGACGCTGTTATCCGAGTTATCGGAGTAGCGCAGAATGACCTTGTTCACCCCGCTGTCGTTGGTGTGGCTCAGTACCAATCCGCCCTGCCAGGCATCGAGACGCTCGTCGCTATCCACCGCTTTCGAATCAAAGCCGTAGTTGGCGTACACTTCGACGTCGATCGGCCCGGCCTTGATACCGTGGGTTTTGCTGGTTAACGCATAGTGGCCGTTGTCGCCGGTATCAGAGCTGCCGGTACAGGTGATGCGTGAAGGGTTAGTCTCGTCGGCCATCACTTCCGGGCTACAGGATTTCACCTGCGACACCGTCGCCACGTCAAACAGTACGCCGCCAATATCGAAGTTCTTCACCCCCGCCCCCTGGCCGTCGTGGTTCATCCAGAAGTAGTCGTTGATCCCCTGCTGCGGACGCTGGTGGAAGTCGCGCCCCGCCCAGATATAGGCATTCGGGTTCGATTCGAGAACGTTGGTAACGCCGACGTAAGCCTTTTTCAGGTTCACTTCGTCGCTCCAGTGGTCAAACATGACGTTAAGATCCCAGATGGCCCCCTGGCTGCTTTTGAAGGCCTTGCTGAGCTGGAATTCGCCACCGTTGCTTTCGTTGCCCAGACGGCCGATCGCCGAGGCGCCGTTATAGGAACCGTCAACGCCGACGTATTTCTGATCGCCGGTCTGGATGTGGGCGCCATAACGGGCGTAGCCGCTGAATTTGAGGCCGAATGGAATCGCTAAATCCGGCGAACCCGCAGTGGTTTGCGGGTCGGTAATCACGTCGACCTTTTTATCGGCGGCGGCAGTGATTTTCGCCTGCCGTTCGGCCAGTGCTTTATCGACCGCTTTAGCCACGATGGCGTCAATCTGTTCCTGAGTGAATTCCTGCGCCAGGACGGAAACAGGGCACAGCGCGGTGATAACCGCCATAGCTAAATGAATTTTTTTTACAGTTTTCATGGCTATCTCAAGTTAATTATTTTCTTAGAAAATAACCATCCTGTTCTGGTGTAAATAGCAACAATGCCACCAAAACAAGCTGATTTTATTTTTATTTCGCAGAGGTACAGTTAAATAATTGGCGTGATGAGTGTCTCCATAGTCAGAGTGATGAAATATAAATATTGATAATGGTGAATGGTTTGTTCTGCTAATTCGCGCGTCAGCAAGATGTTCGCCAGATAATTCTGACTGTACAACATAATCAAGATCGCAAGCTGGCGTGCCTCGCCTGTATCTTGTTCAACCCGCGGAGTTTGCTTGTGCGGCGCCTGGCGGGGTAGCCATCGGCCTGCCGGCTTTAGCACCGTGTGAGTGCCAATCAGCAGCAACGCCCTTGATGGCCGGGCGTTGCACCTATTATCTGAGTTCGCGCTATCGTGTTTAATTAAATCTCGATTCG
Source organism: Serratia sp. Sp408 (assembly GCF_057180665.1). Taxonomy (NCBI): domain Bacteria; kingdom Pseudomonadati; phylum Pseudomonadota; class Gammaproteobacteria; order Enterobacterales; family Yersiniaceae; genus Serratia; species Serratia sp. Sp408. The sequence goes on along the minus strand of NZ_JBXUFT010000006.1, from coordinate 136,768 downwards.
CCTGCTTCCCAGCTATAGCCGTCATTGGCCGTTAACGAGTCACCCAGTTCCTGATAATCGAAACTATAAAATTCTGCACTGGCGGCATAACCAGAGTAGTCGACTACCGCCAGGCCAACGAATGCCCCGGTAAAGAACCCACCGTAACTTTGTAGTACATAATCATCTGAAAGAATTGCGGCATCCAATTTGACAGGGATTTCAGTGAAGCTCACCCCATCAAAGCTATATTCATAACAATAGCTTTCCTTTCTAACCCTGGTGCGGAACCAGACATATTCGGTACCATCTGGGATATTGATTGCCTGATCTTTCAGGTAGGAGGTGTATTTCCCACGATTATTCTCGCCTACTTCGATCACCGAACCATTAATTTCATTCCAGGTAATGAAAACAAAGCTCCAGTGGCGATCGTTATAATAATTGGTTAAGCCCGCCATTTGCTGGTAATTAAACGGATTGAATTTCACTTTGACTTGCGCATCAAAATAAAAGGCTTGCCAACGCCGGGCAATAAGCGAAAGGTCATGAGTATTCGCTAAAGAACCTTGACCTATAAGCGTCAATTTACCATCACCCGTTGTCCCCATTTTTTCGTTGAACGGGACACGAAGTGTATTCCAGTTAAGATCGAGCGTTGACGAGGTAAACTCATCCCGCTGACTATGATCTTCCGCACTTTGGGTATAAATAGCGTCCTTTGGCCCTTCGACAAAGGTTTTTCCACCGTGGCCCCCGACAATGCGTGGCCAGTCGTCTGCATCCCATATAACTTTTTGGATCGAGGTTTCTCTGCCAAGCGTTGACCAACCACGAGGATCGTAGACAGACTCACCAGCATGATTCCAGGGACGCGCACAGAGTGAGGCGTAATACCATTCCCCATTCGGGGTTGACACCAGACTGCCATGCCCCTGTTTTTGGATGTAACTGTCAGGGGTATCTACGTTGGTCAGGAAAACCTCTCCTGGCGCGGTTTCAAAACTGTTGGCGTCCAGGGTTTTGGAACGAGCAACCACCTCCTGGTGGGTAAATACGGTTCCTCCCTGAGCGGCAAAAAGATAGTAATACCCGTTTAGTTTGTAGAGATGTGGCCCCTCAACCAGCGCAACGGCAGTGCCGCGATAAATGGTACGCGCGGTTTCTGGTTTTAACTTCAGTGTCTTTGGATCAAGCTCGGTTAATGTAATGCCATTAAACGGGTGATGGTACTCTCGATGGTCCCAGGTTTGTTGAACCAAGTATTTACCGCCATCATCGTCATGGAACAGTGAAGCATCAAAACCGACGCCATTAAGTTTGATAGGATCGGTCCATGGGCCACGAATATCCGTTGCGGTGGTCAGGTAGTTCGTCATGTCTTTAAAGGCACCTTCGGTGATTTTCACATCGGTATAAACCAACCAGAATTTGCCATCGGCATAGGAGAGCGCTGGAGCCCAAATCCCCCCTGATGAAGGATTGCCCTTCATATCTAAAAGAGCAGTGGTCGACAATGGACTAGGAAGAAGATTCCAGTGTTCCAGGTCTTTTGACTCATGCAAACGAACGCCTGGGAACCACTCAAATGTCGAGTTTGCGATATAGTAAGTATCCTCTACACGGATAATACTGGGGTCTGCATTGAATCCAGGCAATATAGGATTTTGAATGATTGACATGGCATTTACCTTTTTTAATCAACTTTTTCGTATTTATAAAAAAATCAAGAAACTTATAACTATATACGAATCTCATCAAGCCGACGGTTGATATCCGTGATATTTTTATCTGAGATTGGATATAACTGAATGACGATCATCGACACAAAGGCTAAAACTATCGGGATCCAAATCGCTGTCATGTTTATGCCGGCGATGGCATTTGCATGTTGCTCTACACCGGTTTCGTTAAAGCCATACACCGCCAGCAGCCAAAGTGGCACCGCGCCGCCAATAGTAAAGCCAATCTTGAAAAACAGCCCCATAATGGCATTGATAATTGCGGCATTGCGCTTGCCTGACTTTAATTCACCATAAGCAATAACTTCAGGCACCAGTGCCCACATAAAGCCGGTAGCCGAGGTTAAGCCCCATTGCTTAATAAATGTTGCGATATAAGCCAGCCAGAGCTCATCATGCATTCCATCAAGTGACCAAATGTACGTCAAAAACTCCCCCACAATAAACATGCCAAGGAAAAGGTGGAAGAAGCCTTTTTTACCAAATATTTTCTTCAGTCGTGGCCAGAAAATCGGGAATACAATACCTGGAATTGAGGCTACCAGGCCAACAGCGCCCATCCATTCTGAATGGCCGACCACATACTGATTGAAAAAGCCATTAACCGTGTTCATGAAAAACATGAAGGTAAAGGCCAGCATGAAAAAAAGTCCGAGAACAACCAGCGGCCGATTGTTTTTGAGTTCAAGGAATAAATCAGTGGCTTTTACGTTGGCAGATTGTTCTACCGTCGCGACCACCCGTTCCTTTGTTAATTTATAACAGAGTAAAAGTGCCACAGCCCCGATAACCATATACACCGAGTAAACGCCAAACCAGGCGTAACTTGCTGATGGATCGGTATAATTCCCCAAATTGAGTTCAAGTCCAAAAAAACCGGTATCTTTGAGGCTGCGATCTTTTGGCGCGGCCATTTGTACGAACATGGGGAAGAGCGTATAGACCAGAAGATTGGCGCTATTGGCCAGCATCATTCGCGTACTGGTCAATTTATCAATAGATTCAGGATCTCTGGTTAATGAAGCATTAAGGGAACCATAAGGAATATTCACAACTGAATAAACCAGATCCAGCGCCAAATACACGATAAAGGCGAAAGGAACAGAGCCTCTGACTTCAGGAATAGGGGCAAAAAGCAAAGCAGAAAGAATAACGAGTGGAATGCCTGCCCTTAACAACCATGGGCGATATTTTCCGGCTGCTGAAATCCTTTTGTCAACAAAAGTCCCTACCATCGGATCCCAAAAGACATTGATGATTCTGACAAAAAGAAATATAAAACCGGCGGCGGCGGTGCTGATGGTATTAACAGTCAGCATGTGAAGAGCAAGAAAACCGCCGATGGTGCCAAAAACAAGGTTTTGGGCAAAGTCACCCATGCCATAACCAATGCGTTCACCACGCGTTAGTTTATGGTACTCATCATGCCGACTTTGCATTATGTTTCCACTCATTTTAATCACATCTCCTGCCTATTTTGTGAATGCGGAATACTTTCTGACACAGATTACATCCGGGGATCTATTACGTTTTTATATTTATTAATTATGTTTTTTTATTTCCGTGAGCGTTGTGACAAAGGTCTTGTATAGGTCATCTATCCAATGTGCTGACTGGCGGCTAACTAGCAATATCCGCAGTAGTTGAACGCACCAGATAAAGCGATATTTTTTTATTTCTGGTTACCTGTCTAACAAACGTTAACACCTCGTAGGGTTATTAACGTACTAAATAGATGATCGTACTTTTTGGGATATGGTTCACATTTGAGCATTATCTTAATCACAGAGTGAAATAACGTAATTGAGCAATCAGCCGGAAAAATACAGGATGATGCCGCATTTTTTATTTTCCGCTGACAGCATTACGGAGTTCATTATACAAACCTTTTTCGATCAACCTGACCGCCTGCGTTTTGCAACGCCGGAAACAGCAAACCCGCAGGCTTTTCGTCACTACACCCCGGATGAAAGCGTGCTGGGCAAACGGATGGAAAAGCACGTCGGTGATTGGCCCAACGCCTGCTGGAATGGCGCAGATATGCTTGGCGCCGGTTCTTTTGAACGCCCCAGCAGGCAGCCGCCATTGCTCTTTATTGCTATTACACTCGGCACATGGGTCAGTAATGCCGATTAATTGTTGCCTTGCATAAACCGTAGCTAACAGCGGCCAGAAAGTGCCAGATACAAAAACAAAAAAGCCCGCAGTGATGCGGGCTTAGAGGTGTTTTACGGCTTATACGTGCCGGCTGGTGCCAGACGTTAAATCATTCCCACTCGATGGTCGCCGGTGGCTTGCCGCTGATGTCGTACACCACGCGAGAAATACCGTCGACTTCGTTGATGATGCGGTTGGAAACGCGGCCGAGGAACTCGTACGGCAGGTGTGCCCAATGCGCGGTCATAAAGTCGATGGTTTCTACCGCACGCAGCGACACTACCCAGTCATACTTGCGGCCGTCGCCCATCACGCCAACGGAACGCACCGGCAGGAACACGGTGAACGCCTGGCTGACCTTGTTGTACAGATCGGCTTTGTGCAGCTCTTCGATAAAGATCGCGTCGGCACGGCGCAGCAGGTCGCAGTACTCTTTCTTCACTTCGCCCAGCACGCGCACGCCCAGGCCCGGCCCCGGGAACGGGTGACGGTACAGCATGTCGTACGGCAGACCCAGCTCCAGACCGATCTTGCGTACTTCGTCCTTGAACAGTTCTTTCAGCGGCTCGACCAGGCCCAGCTTCATCTCTTTTGGCAGGCCACCCACGTTGTGGTGCGATTTGATCACGTGCGCCTTGCCGGTGGCCGAGGCGGCGGATTCGATCACATCCGGGTAGATGGTGCCTTGCGCCAGCCACTTCACTTCGCTCTGCTTGCAGGCTTCTTCGTCGAATACTTCGACGAACACCCGGCCAATGATCTTGCGCTTGGCTTCCGGCTCATCCACGCCGGCCAGCGCGCTCAGGAAGCGCTCTTCGGCAGGCACGTGCACGATGTTCAGACCGAAATGATCGCCGAACATTTCCAGCACCTGATCGGCTTCGTTCAGGCGCAGCAGGCCGTTATCAACGAACACGCAGGTCAGGCGCTTGCCAATGGCGCGGTGCAGCAGCATCGCGGTCACCGAGGAGTCTACACCGCCGGACAGGCCGAGGATCACGTGGTCTTCGCCCACCTGCTCACGGATACGCGCTACCGCGTCTTCGATGATGGTGGCCGGCGTCCACAGCGCTTCACAACCACAGATGTCCAGCACGAAGCGCTCCAGCATCCGCTGGCCCTGGCGGGTGTGCGTCACTTCCGGGTGGAACTGCACGCCGTAAAAACGTTTTTCTTCGTTGGCCATAATGGCGAACGGACAGGTATCGGTGCTGGCAACGGTAACAAAGTCGGCCGGAATGGCAGTCACTTTGTCGCCATGGCTCATCCATACATCCAGCAGCGGCTTGCCGCTGGCGCTAACGGCATCTTCGATATCACGGATCAGGGCGCTCTGGGTGGTCACTTCCACCTGCGCATAGCCGAACTCGCGCTCGCTGGAGCCTTGCACGTGGCCGCCCAGCTGCATCGCCATGGTTTGCATGCCGTAGCACACGCCCAGCACCGGTACACCGGCGGTGAACACGTATTCTGGCGCGCGCGGGCTGTTCAGCTCGGTGGTGCTTTCCGGACCGCCGGACAGAATGATGCCGCTTGGATTGAATTCGCGGATCTGCTCTTCCGTCACGTCCCAGGCCCACAGCTCACAGTAAACGCCGATTTCACGTACGCGGCGAGCCACCAATTGGGTGTACTGCGAACCGAAGTCCAGAATAAGAATGCGATGCTTATGGATATTTTGTGTCATGTGAGGCGAATTCCAGCAACAGAGAAAAAGGAGAAAATCTAAATCGTCAGGGCGATAGCCATCGGCGAGGCCCGGCGTGATGCCGGGCCAGCCTGTGGAATCAACCCATACGGTAGTTCGGTGACTCTTTGGTAATGGTCACGTCATGCACATGGCTTTCCTGAATACCGGCACCGCTGATGCGCACGAATTCCGCTTTGGTACGCAGTTCGTCGATGGTGGCGCAGCCGGTCAACCCCATGCAGGAGCGCAGGCCGCCCATTTGCTGGTGTACGATGGCTTTCAGCATGCCTTTGTAGGCCACGCGGCCTTCGATCCCTTCCGGCACCAGTTTGTCCGCCGCGTTGTCGGTCTGGAAGTAACGGTCCGAAGAGCCTTTGGACATCGCGCCCAGCGAGCCCATACCACGGTAGGACTTGAACGAACGCCCCTGATACAGTTCGATTTCGCCCGGCGATTCTTCGGTACCGGCCAGCATCGACCCCACCATGACGCAGGAAGCACCCGCGGCGATGGCTTTGGCGATATCGCCGGAGAAACGGATACCGCCGTCGGCGATAACCGGAATACCGGTGCCTTCCAGCGCTTCTACCGCGTCAGAAATTGCGGTGATCTGCGGCACGCCCACGCCGGTGACGATACGGGTAGTACAGATGGAGCCAGGGCCAATCCCCACTTTCACCGCGCTGACGCCGGCTTCTACCAGCGCTTTGGCACCGGCTGCGGTCGCCACGTTGCCGCCAACGATCTGCAGATCCGGGTATTTGGCACGGGTTTCACGAATACGCTGTAACACGCCTTCGGAATGGCCATGGGAGGAGTCGATCAGCAGTACGTCTACACCTGCGGCCACCAGCGCATCAATACGCGCTTCGTTGCCGGCACCGGCGCCAACCGCAGCGCCTACACGCAGGCGGCCGTGTTCGTCTTTACAGGCGTTAGGCTTGCGCTCTGCCTTCTGGAAGTCCTTGACGGTGATCATGCCGAGCAGATGGAAACTGTCGTCCACCACCAGCGCTTTCTCAACGCGTTTTTCGTGCATTTTTTGCAGCACGACTTCTCGCGCTTCGCCTTCCTTGACCGTTACCAGACGGTCTTTCGGCGTCATCACGGCGGTGACTGGCTGGTTGAGGTCGGTTACGAAGCGAACGTCACGGCCGGTAATGATACCGACCAGTTCGTTGTCTTCGGTCACCACCGGATAGCCGGCAAAGCCGTTACGAGCGGTCAGCTCTTTGACTTCTTGCAGCGTGGTGGATGGGGTAACGGTCTGCGGGTCAGTGACTACGCCGCTTTCATGTTTCTTCACGCGGCTGACTTCTTCAGCCTGACGCTCAATGGACATGTTTTTGTGAATGAAGCCGAGGCCGCCTTCCTGCGCCAGCGCGATGGCCAGACCGGATTCGGTGACGGTATCCATCGCTGCGGACAGCATAGGGATATTCAGGCGGATAGTTTTGGTCAGCTGAGTGCCTAATTCTGCAGTGTTAGGCAGAACCGTGGAGTGGGCTGGAACCAGGAGAACGTCGTCAAACGTCAGAGCTTCTTTAGCGATACGTAGCATGGGCAATATCTCACCAGGGTGGATGCGGAAAAGATAAAATATTGCCGCGGCATTATACAGAGCGTAATCGGTTGCCTCCAGCACTTTCTTACAAAAACTCTTGATTACCTGTTTGAGGCATGTAGTATCGACCAATTAAGTGGTTGTTTTGGAATTTGATCTGGGTCACATGTCACTACCTACCTCTCCGTCCATTTTTACCGTAAGCCGCCTCAATCAGACGGTTCGACAACTGCTGGAAATGGAAATGGGGCATATTTGGCTCTCGGCCGAGATCTCGAACCTCTCCCAACCCTCTTCCGGCCACTGGTATTTTACCTTGAAGGACGATCGCGCCCAGGTTCGCTGTGCGATGTTCCGTAACGCCAATCGCCGCACCACCTTTCGTCCACAAAACGGCCAGCAGGTGCTGGTTCGCGCCAGCATCACGCTGTATGAACCGCGCGGCGATTACCAACTGATTGCCGAAAGCATGCAGCCGGCCGGTGATGGTCTGCTGCAACAGCAGTTCGATCAGCTTAAACAGCGTTTGTCTGCCGAAGGACTGTTCGATCAGCAATTCAAACAGCCGTTGCCGAGCCCGGCTCGCCGGGTTGGGGTGATCACCTCCTCCAGCGGTGCCGCACTGCACGATATTCTGCAGGTACTGCAGCGGCGCGATCCGTCATTGCCGATTGTCATCTACCCGACGCCGGTACAGGGGGCGGAAGCACCGTTGAACATAGTGCGGGCGATAGAAACCGCTAACCGTCGCGACGAATGCGATGTGCTGATCGTCGGCCGCGGCGGCGGTTCACTGGAAGATCTGTGGAGTTTTAACGACGAACGGGTGGCGCGGGCGATTTTCGCCAGCCGCATTCCGATTGTCAGCGCCGTCGGCCATGAAACCGACGTCACCATCGCCGATTTTGTCGCCGACCTGCGCGCGCCGACCCCCTCCGCGGCGGCGGAGCTGGTCAGTCGCAATCAGCTGGAGCTGTTGCGTCAGCTGCAATCACAGCAGCAGCGTCTGGAAATGGCGATGGATTACTATCTGGCGCAGCGTCAGCAGCAGTTCAGCCGTATCAACCACCGTTTGCAGCAACAGCATCCGCATCTGCGTCTGGCGCGGCAGCAAACGCTATTGCTGAAACTGCAACGCCGGTTGGAAGATGGCATGCAGCATCAGCTGCGGCTGTCTTCGCGCCGCAGCGAACGTGCCCAGCAACGGCTGGCGCAAACGCAGCCGCTGGGCCGCATCCACCGTTATCAGCAGCGGGTACAGCAGCAGGAATACCGCTTGCAGCAGGCGCTGGAACGCCAGCTCAATGCCTATCGTCAGCGTTTTGGCGTTGCCTGCAGCCAGTTGGAAGCGGTCAGCCCACTGGCGACGCTGGCGCGCGGCTACAGCGTGACACAAACCCCGCGCGGCGAGGTGCTGAAAACCACCCAACAAACGCAGGTCGGCGAAATGCTAAAAACCCGTTTGCAGGATGGCTGGGTCGAAAGCGAAGTGAAAACCGTCACCAAAGCGAAAAAGCCACGCAAGAAACGCGCGGCCGACTAGTCTATTTGGGCGCTTGACGCGCCCTCTGCCCCTCACCCCAGCTTGAATACCGCCGCCGGCTCGCCGTTGATCCACAGTTGGCGCAGTTCGCTTGCCGGCAACGTCACCGCCAACTGCTGCCATGCCGGCCGGAAACGCCCCTCGGTGCTGATGGCAAGATCGATGCGGCTGGTGGTACAGCGCATCTGCCAACGCAGCCACAGCGCGTTACCCTGCTGCCAGCCATCGCTCACTCCATCGTCTTCAAACAGCAGACCCGAACATTCGCCGTGCATCAGCGGAAACAGCTTCAGTTCACGCCGATCGTCTGCCGCCACGTCGACGTGAGCCAGACGCTGCGATAGCGGAATGGCGCTCCCGGCGCGCGCCAGCAACGGCAGACGCTCCAGCGGCGCGTCCAGCACGATGCTCTGCCCGCCGCCGAACCATTGGCCGCTGTAGAAACAGTACCAGCCTTCGCCGTTGTCCGGCAGATACACCGTGCGTTGCCGCTGCCCCGGCTCCACCACGCTGGCCACCAGCAGATCGCGGCCGATCAGGAAGTCGTCGTTTTCATGCCAGGTGTGTGGATCCTGTTCATGATCGAGGAACGTCGGCCGCAGCATCGGTTCATCATCGACGCTGGCCTGCCATAGCAGGGTGTAAAAATAGGGCATCAGACGATAACGCAGGTTGATGGCGTCGCGGATGGTCGGCGTCACCGCCGGGTACATCCACGGTTCGTTTACCGTGGCATCATCATTCCACGAATGAATGGTAAAACGCGGATGCATTACGCCGTTTTGTACCCAGCGCACAAACAGCTCGGCGTCCGGCTTGTCGCCGGAGAAACCGCCGACGTCATGACCGACGTTGTACAATCCCGACAGGCTCATGCCCAGTCCCATACGGGTGTTATAACGCAGAGTCTGCCAGTTGGTGCGATTGTCGCCGCTCCAGGTCTGCACGTAGCGCTGCATGCCGGCGCAACCGGAGCGGGAAATCAGGTACGGCCGCATGCCTGGCGCAAATTGCCGCTGGGCTTCCATTGACGCGCGCATCATCAGCAACGGCATCACCGGCCGGATATGCTTGATGGCGATCGGCCGACCAAAACCATGGCAGCGCGCCTCGCCATCCCATACTTCGTACTCGTTGTTGTCGTTCCAGGTCGAATCAATGCCCATTTCCAGCAGTTGCTGCGTCACGCCCTGCTGCCACCAGCGCACCGTCGCCGGGTTGGTGAAATCAAGGTGCGATCCTTCGTCGTCCCAAAAGCTCGAACGTTCCGGCGCATCGCTTTGCGAGTCGCGAATGAACAACCCCTGCTCCGCCACCGCCGCATACTGTGGATGGTCCTGCAACAGGCACGGCTTGATATTGGCCGCCAGCTTCAGTCCGGCGTGGTGAAACGCCTGGCTCAGTTGCTGCGGCTGCGGTACCTTGTCGTAGTTCCAGTTGAAGACATAACGTTTGTTACCAATCGAGGTATAGCCGGAGGAGAGCTGGAACGAATCGCATGCAATATCATGCTGTTGGCACAGCTGAATAAACTGTTGCAGTTGCACTTGCGCATCCGGCGCATCGGTGTAATGCATGGTCGAGCCGCTGTAACCCAGGCTCCATTTAGGTCCGAAAAGCGTCTTGCCGGTCAGCCGCACAAATGCCTTGGTGACGTCCAATACCTGCGGCCCGAGGAACAGGTAATAATCCAGATCGCCCGCTTCGGCCTGATAGCGACGGTAGGCCAGATGGTAGTTATCGATTTCATTGCCCAGATCCAGCCAGCAACTGCTCAGATTGTCGTAAAACAGGCCAAAACTGACCTCTTGCCGCCGGGTAATGGTAAACGGAATGTGCTTATACAGCGGATCGGTACTGGCGGCGTTATAGCCCATGGCATCGAGATTGCGCATTTCGAAACGGCGACCGCTGCGTTCCAGATCGCCGGCCTTTTCACCCAACCCATAATAACGGTCGCCGGCCAAACGCCGCTGATAGTGTGCCACGCCATCACCCTGTGGATTGAGCATATAGGCGCTGGTTGGGCGATCCGCCGCCAACGGCTGCCATTGCCCTGCGGTATCGCAATACTCCCATTCCAGCCACAGCGGTTGGTGCACGGTCACGCGCAGCGAGCCGGTCGACAGCGTCAGCCGATCGTCCCACTGCTGCAACTGATAACCCGGCAGGCTAAACCCCTCCACGCTCTGCCTATCGCGCCCCTGCCACGGCACGTCGTTTTCCGGCGCGATGCTCCAGGTACGGTCGAGCGCCAGTTCACCGTTACGCTTCACCAACACTCGGAACAGGCCATTTTCCAGTACGTACAGGCAAAACAGATGGCGTTCATCCACCCGCAGTTCGATGCGGTCAGCGTATTGTCCTACCAGCACCCAGTTTTTTAACGTTTTCATAAGCATCCGTAATTACTGATTAAGAGGTTTTTTCTTGCCGCGTTCGGCGATCAACGCCACCAGGAACACCGCGCCGATCAGATCAAAGAAGCCCATCGCCACGAACAGCGGACTGAAGCCGACGGTGTCGGACACCGCGCCAATCAACAGCGTGAACAGGAAGCTGGCGATCCAGGCGCTGGAACCGCGCATGCCGTTGACCGTCGCCATCTGGTTTTTGTCGAACGACTCCACCACCAGCGCACTCAACATGCAGGAGATCACCTGATGACCGAAACCGCCGATCGAAATCAGCAGGATCGCCAGATAGGGATCTTTGGTGATCGCCACAAAGGCCAGCGACAACATCATGAAGGCCCCGGTAACCGAACTGGCCACTACCGAGTTAACGCGCGTACAGCCAAACCATTTGCGGTACAGGGTGGTGAGGTAACCGCTGGCCACGCTGCCGATGTCTGCCGCCAGGAACGGCAGCCAGGCGAACATCGCGATCTGCTTGAGATCCATGCCGCGTTCGGTCGCCAGATACAGCGGAACCCAGAAGCTGAATACCGCCCAGGCCGGTTCGGCCAGAAACGCCGGAATGGCAATGCCGTAAAATTTCTTGTTCTTGCACAGAATGGCGAGGGATTTAAAGAATGGCAGCTTGGGCAGCTCCGGCTCATTGTCTTCGCGGATCAGCGCCAGTTCCTGCTGGCTCAGGTTCGGGTGCTGCTGCGGCTCATGATAGAACAGCCACCACAGCACCACCCAGGCCATCGCCAGAATGCCGGAAAACAGGAATGCCCCCTGCCAGCCAAAGGAAACGTGAGCAATAACGATGATCGGCGGTGCCAGCATGGCGCCAATGGAAAAGCCGACTCCGGCCCAACCGGCGGCAATCGGACGCTCCTTTTTCGGAAACCATTCGGAAATCGCCTTGGCGTTGGCTGGCGTAGCGGCGGCTTCGGCGCTGCCCATAAAGAAGCGCAGGATCGCCAGTTGCAACCAACTGCCGGCGCCAGCATGCAGCATGCACACCACCGCCCAGACGCTGGCGCAAATCAGAAAGCCCATCTTCAGCCCAATCACGTCAATCAGCCAGCCGCAGATCGGCTGGAACACCGTATAGGCCAATTGGAACGACGCCACCACCCAGGAATACTGCTCGGTGGTCATGTTCAGACTGGTTTTCAGCTCTGGTGCCAAAATGCCAAGCGAATTGCGGGTAATGTAGTTTACCGTAACGCCCAGCAGGAACAGCGCCAGCATCCACCAGCGCAATGCCTTGAATTTGCGTCGTGCGCCGTGCGCGACGTTTTGGTTAATTTCAACACTCATCTCTCTGCTCCGTGGCGATTGCCGTGAAAACAAGCGCCTTATAGTGGGTACATTTGTTTTTCGGAGGGATTAACAGCCGCTAATGACGCCCGCCGCGCTGCTACAACAATCCTGGGAATAAAGCCTGTGTTAGGGTGAATTTTTCCTGCCAATTGGACTGATAACTCAGTTAAATTGGTGTACCAAAACAGACTAGCGAGCGACCTGGCAGAGAGAAACGTGGTTTTTTGCAAAAATTCCCATACAGTGGGAAAAACATGCCGCGGTACTTAATTAACCCACTCACAGCGGCAATCCAACGTTGTGAAAATTTTTTCATCACGAGATTTGAACGAGATCACAAAATGAACGGAAAATTGAAAGTGCAGGAAATTGCCCGCCAAACCGGACTTTCAATCAGTACGGTTTCACGCGTACTGGCAGGGAAAGCCAACACCAGTGCGGCAGCGCGCGAGCAGGTTTTGGCCTGCGCGCAACGCAATGGCATCCTGCAAGGCATTTCCAGTGGGCGGCTGATGCTCAACAACGTGATGGTGTTTGCGCCGCAGCGCGCGTTCGACGTACGCACCGACATCTTTTACTACAAGGTCATTCAGGGAATCATCGCGGCACTAACGGAGCATGAGGTGCGCATTCGCTACTGCGGGCTGGAAGAAAACCACAGTGACGGCGCACTGTTTCTGGAAAAAATGAGCGATGGCCATACCCAGGCGGCGCTGCTGATTGGCATCGATGATGAGCATATCCATTCGCTGGCCGCCGATCTGCACAAGCCCTGCGTGTTGATCAACTGCACCGACCGTACCATGCGGCTCGACAGCGTTTCCCCCGATCATCAGCTGATCGGCGAATTTTCTGCCAATTATCTGTTCCAGCAGGGCCACAGCCAGATCCTCAATATGCAGTGCCTGCGTCGCCATACCATGGAGCTGCGGCTGGCCGGCATCCGCCAGGCCTATGCACGACATCACCAGCCGTTCGACGAACGCCGTCATCTGATCGCCACCTCCGGCTTTGGCAGCGAAGAAGCGGAGCAGGCGCTCACTACCTTTATCTCGCGACTCCGCGACCGCAATCAGTTACCGAGCGCCATTCTGGCCGGCGGCGATTACATGGCGGTTGGCGCCGTCAACGCCCTGCAAAAATTGGGTTTCAGCGTGCCGGGAGATGTTTCCGTGATGAGCACCGACGGTTTTAACCTGGCCGAAATCCATGACGTGCCGCTAACCTCGGTGCATGTGCCGCGTGACGAATTGGGCACCGAGGCGATTCAGCTACTGCAACGGCGAATGCTGCGTGCGGATGCGCCGCCGTGCAATCTGTTGCTGCACGGCCAGTTGGCGGTGCGCGAGTCGGTCAAACGCCTGAGCCCGCACAGGGTAACGCCGGCAGTGAGCACCCACAATCATCGGCTTTATGACCAGTGAGCTACACTTGATACGAGAGTCTCTATCCATCAGGGTTGTTTTGCCCAAGGAGAGCCACTATGCCGTTTACCCGATCTGCCCGCACGGTTATCCCACCGTATATCCTGAAACGCATCGTAGAGCACGGCAGCCCCCCGCAGCGTGACTGTGCGCTGCATACCCTGCATCACGTGCAGAGCCTGCTCGGCAATATGCCGCTGCGCGCGCCCAGCGCCAAAACCGCCACCGGCGGTGAAGTGATTCGCGACATTTATGATGCCCAGCATGGTAACCAGTTGCCCGGCAAGGCGGTGCGCAAAGAGGGGCAGCCATCCAATCACGACGTGGCGGTGGATGAAGCCTACGACTATCTGGGGGTAACCTATGATTTCTTCTGGCAGGCCTTCAAGCGCAACTCGCTGGATAACCAGGGTATGGTGCTGACCGGCAGCGTACATTACGGTAATGAATATCAGAACGCCTTCTGGAATGGCCAACAGATGGTATTTGGCGACGGCGATGGCGAGATCTTTAACCGTTTCACCATCGCCATTGACGTGGTTGCCCATGAGTTGGCGCACGGCGTCACCGAAAGCGAAGCCGGGTTAATCTATTTCCAACAGGCGGGAGCGCTGAATGAATCCCTGTCCGACGTGTTCGGTGCCATGGTCAAGCAGTTCCGGCTGCAACAGACCGCCGATCGGGCCGACTGGCTGATCGGCGAAGGGCTGCTGGCCAAGGGCATCAATGGCAAGGGTCTGCGATCGATGTCGGCGCCCGGCAGCGCCTATGACGATCCGTTACTCGGCAAGGATCCGCAGCCAGCCAGCATGCGCGACTATATTGAAACCAAAGAGGATAACGGCGGCGTTCATCTCAATTCAGGCATTCCCAACCGCGCGTTCTATCTGGCGGCAACCGCGCTGGGTGGCCATTCCTGGGAACAGGCCGGCGTTATCTGGTACCACACAATGTGTGATAAGACGCTGCCGCAAAATGCCGACTTCGCCACCTTTGCCGCACTCACCGTCAAACACGCCCGGCAACGCTTCAGTCAGCAGGTTGCGGATAAGGTACAACAGGCCTGGCAACAGGTCGGGGTGGCGTGATGCGACCGCTGCCGATCCTCGATCAGGACAGCGTCATTGAGCTGGCGCGCGAAGGCGGTTTCGCCTTCATTCCAAAGCTGGCGGGGCCGCGGCGCATCGCGCTGGCAGATATTCCGCCGGCGCAGCGCCAGCGTCTGGATCAACTGCTCAAGCAGACGTTGCCCTATGCCCAGGAAGCCGGTCAGCCAGATTCGCCCGGCTGCGGCGATCAACGTTATTTCCGCGTGCAGATCAATTACTACAGCCAGAATAGCAGCAGCGAAATCGTGCTACTGATCCCGGAAAGCAGCGCGCCACAGGCGCTAATCGATCTGTGGAAGACCGGTCAGGTGGATCAGTAAACGCGCAGCGCGCAGGCAACGCGGCGACGGTGTCAATCCAGCGGGATATAGCTGAACCGCACGCGCTTTTTGGATATCAACCCGTGGCCATGCTGGCAGAAGTAATCCACCGCGCCACAGGCCTGCAAGGTTTGTAGCGGTTGACCGCAGTCCGGACAATTGGCCAACGGCTGATAGTTGCTGTTGCAGGCATCGCAATGAAAGTGACCATTGATCCAGCTCATTGGCTGACTGCATTGTGGGCAATATGCGTCCATGGTGTACTCCCGATTAAATCACGCCCCATGAGCGTAAAAAATAGATCCCCAACGCGGTGGTGAAGAAGGATCCGACGGTGGTAATGGCAATAATGTTCGCCGCCAGCGTGGCATTGCCACCCATGGCGCGCGTCATGACATAGCTGCCGGACGCGGTCGGGGTGGCGGAAAACAGGAAGATAATCCCCAGCGCCGCCCCCTGGAAGCCGCATAACCAGCCACCGAAGGTCATCAGCATCGGCACCACAAACAGTTTGGCCGACGACGCCAGCGCCGCAACGTTGGAGGAGCGGAACATGGCGCGCAGATCGAGGCTGGCACCGGTGCACAGCAACGCCAACGGCAGCGACAGTCCGGAGATATAGCTGCCGGTCTGGGTAATCACATGGGGAATGCCAAGCCCGGTTTGTGCATAGGCCAGGCCACACAGCAGGCCGATAATCAACGGGTTGGTGACAATGCCGCGCAGCAGGGCGAAATGGCTGATTTTCTTGTCCGGCCCGCCTTGCAAACTGCGCGTCAGGGTCACGACCGACAGCACGTTGAACAGGATCACCGTCACCGTCAGATACAGCGAGCCGAGCGCCACGCCTTGGTCGCCGTAGGCGGTCATCGCGTAGGCCAGTCCGACAATCGCAGTATTGGCGCGAAAACCGCCCTGCACGAATACCCCGCGTTCGCGTGGCTCCTTCACCAGCCAGATCGCGGCAATTTCCAACAGCAGGAAGGTGGCGACGGTGCCGATCGCGCCGTACAGCACCAATGACAGGTTGGCCAGGATTTGCGGATGGTTGGTCGCAATGCTGAAAAACAGCAGGCATGGCAGCGCCAGGTTGAATACCAGCCTGCTGGCGCCGTCGATCAGGCGATCGTCCATCAAGCGCCAGTGGCGTAGTAAAACACCCAGCAGCATCATCAATAAATTGGGTACGGTGACGTTAAACGCAAAACTCCAGGTTTCCCAGGACATGGTGTTCCTTCAAACTGACGCGATAATACACGGATAATAAAACGATTTTGTCGCAATTAAAAAGGGCGCGGTGTGTACCGCGCCCTGTTATCTGGCAAACTGCCGCTTATTTTTTGCCTTTCTTCAGATGGCTCAGCAAACGCTTACGCTTGCGCATCTGGTTTGGCGTCAGGGTGTTGCGCTTACCGGCAAACGGGTTCTCACCCTCTTTGAACTGAATGCGGATCGGCGTGCCCATCACGTTCAATGAACGACGGAAATAGTTCATCAGATAGCGTTTGTAAGAGTCGGACAGGTCGGCCACCTGGTTGCCGTGGATCACCACGATCGGCGGGTTATAGCCGCCGGCGTGGGCGTACTTCAGCTTGACACGACGGCCGCGGACCAACGGCGGCTGGTGATCTTCCGCCGCCATGTTCATGATCTTGGTCAGCATCGAGGTATTGACGCGACGGGTCGCGCACTCATAGGCTTCCTGCACCGATTCGAACAGGTTGCCGACGCCGCTGCCGTGCAGTGCCGAAATAAAGTGCACGCGGGCGAAATCGACGAAGCCCAGGCGCAGATCGAGCATCTCTTTCACGTGGTCGCGGTCTTCTTCGCTCATGCCGTCCCATTTGTTGACTGCAATCACCAGTGAGCGCCCACTATTGAGGATAAAGCCGAGCAGCGAGAGATCCTGATCCGAAATGCCTTCGCGTGCGTCAACCACCAGCAGCACCACGTTGGCGTCTTCAATGGCCTGCAACGTTTTGATGACCGAGAACTTTTCGACGGTTTCCGTTACCTTGCCGCGCTTGCGCACCCCGGCAGTGTCAATCAGCACGTATTCGCGCTCATCGCGTACCATCGGAATATAAATACTGTCACGGGTGGTGCCCGGCATGTCGTACACCACCACGCGCTCTTCACCGAGGATACGGTTGGTCAGCGTCGATTTACCGACGTTAGGACGCCCGACGATAGCCAGCTTGATCGGCAAATCCTGCGGATTGAAATCGTCTTCTGGCTCTTCAGCCAGCGCTTCGTCCGACAGTTCGCCTTGCTGTTCTGCCCAGTAAGCGGCATTGGCCTGTTCTTCGGTCAGTTCGACTTCCTGTTCTTTTTCAGGCAGGAATGGCACCAGTACGTGTTCGATCAACTGGGCTACGCCGCGGCCATGGGAAGCGGCAATCGGGTGCACGTCACCGAGGCCCAGCGAGAAGAAATCGGCGGTCGCCAGATCCGGATCCATGCCATCGGTCTTGTTGGCAACCAGGAAGGTGGCCTTGCGACGGCTGCGCAGGTGCTGTGCGATACCCTGATCCGCCGGCATCAGCCCGGCGCGGGCATCCACCATAAACAGCACGATGTCAGCTTCTTCGATCGCCAGCAGCGACTGCCCCGCCATGCGGGTTTCGACGCCGTCTTCGGTACCGTCGATACCGCCGGTATCGATGATGATAAATTCGTTACCCTCAACTTCAGCACGACCATACTTGCGGTCTCGCGTTAGCCCGGGGAAATCCGCCACCAGCGCATCGCGCGTATGTGTTAAACGGTTAAACAAGGTGGATTTACCCACATTCGGGCGCCCGACCAGCGCGACGACAGGTATCATTGTTGAAGCCTCATTACTTAATTATCAATGCGTTACCACGCAGCGGATAGACACCGACAACGCAGTTTATAAAAATACGAAACGGCCCCTGAACAGTCAGGAGCCGTTTTCCCCAACCCGAAAGCTTTCGGGTACAAGAAGGGTCGCGACGAGCGGCGTTAGCGGGTGAAAGCGTAAACCTTGCCGCCCTTCGCCTGAATCAGCAGTTTATCGCCGGCCACTAGCGGTGCTGACAGGAAACCGGAGCTGTCCACTTCCTGCTGGGCAACGAAGCGACCATCGGTGGTGTTCACCCAATGCAGATAGCCTTCGGAATCGCCGACCACCAGATAGCCATTATACATCACCGGTGGCGTCAGATTGCGGTGCAGCAGTTCGCTTTGCGTCCAGACGGTAACGCCGCCTTCGGTGCTCAATGCCACTACGCGATCGTTTTGATCAACCAGATAAATGCGACCCGCATCGACGATGAAATCATTTACCGAGCCCAGTTCACGCTTCCACATGATCTGGCCGGAACGCAGATCCAGCGCCGTCAGGTTGCCATTGTAACCCAATGCGTAAATAACGCCGTCAACAATCACCGGCGTGGTGTCGACGTCGTTCAGACGATCGATTTCCGTCGCGCCACTCGGCTGGGAAATACGCTGCTGCCAAATCAGCTGGCCTTGCTGCATCAGCACCGCGCTGACGCGGCCGTTGTCGCCGCCGACAATGGCAGCGCCAAATGCGGTCGCAGGCGCAGACTCACCGCGCAGCGACAGCGCCGGCATATCCAGGTTCACGGTCCATTTTACCGCGCCGTCGGCTTCATTCAATGCCTGCAACTGGCCGTTGCTGGTATGCACCAGCACCATGCCGTCGCTGACCACCGGACGGGAAATGGCTTCACCAGCCACTTTGGCCTGCCAGGCAATGGTGCCGTCGGCGGTATTCAGCGCGTAAACCTGCGCTTTTTCACTGCCTACGTACACTTTATCGCCGGTCACGGTCAGGCCGCCAGACAGCAGCGCCGAACGGTTACGTGACAGGAAGCCGGTCTTTTCGGACAGATCGACCTTCCATTTTTCGTTACCACTGTCGGCGTCCATCGCTTTCACGATGCCGTGACGATCGGCAGCATACACCGTGTTGTCCTGGTAGGCCGGACGCAGGTGCGAGTAATAGTCGCCAATGCCGTCGCCGACAGAGGTGCTCCACGCGCTGTTTGGCGTGAACTGATTTTCAACTTTTGGCAGCGGTGACATGGTGACCACGTCTTCTTCGCTGCTAAACAGCGAACAGCCACTCAGCAAGGCGACAGAAACCAGCCCGACCAAGAGTGTTTTACGCAATTGCATGGGAAATCCCCTTAGCTGGACAAGTTATTCAGCTTCATACGCAGCAGCAGCTGTAGCGTCTGAGAAGCGTTGGATTCAATACCTTTGCTGTAGGCTTCGCGTGCGCCTTTGGCATCGCCTTTCGCCAGCAGAACGTCACCGCGCAGATCCGCCTGTAACGCCGCCCAGCCTTCGCCTTTCACGCCGTCCAGCGTTTTCAGCGCTTCATCCAGCTTTTTTTCCTGCAGCTGAACGCGTGCCAGACGCAGATTGATCACCGACAGCAGATTGTCATCTTTTGCCTGCCCCTGCGCCACTATCAGCTGTTGCTCCGCTTTCGCTACGTCGTTTTGCTCAACGTAATGCTTCGCCAGCTCCAACGCGGCCATCACGCCGTAGTTATTGCCATTGGCCTGGATAAACTTCTCCGCAGCGGCGACGTCATCGGCCTTACCGGCGGCAAGCGCTTCGCTTGTCTGCTGGTAACTTTGCGACGCAGCCATCATGTTGGAGTTTTGGTTGCTTTGCCAGACACGCCAGCCAACCAGGGCACCAATACCGAGCACCACGCCCACCGCCAGCGCCTTGCCGTTTTCGGCAAAGAAGCGACGTACGGCGTCGACCTGTTCGTTTTCAGTGGTATAGACTTCCACGGTGTCCTTCTCCTTAACCTAACATCAAAGCCAGACGCGCCGCGAGTTCGCTTTGCGCCAGCGTTTCTTGTTCACCACTGCGCAGGTCCTTCACCACCACCTGCTGTGCCGCGACTTCGTTTTCGCCCAGGATCAAGGCGACGCGCGCGCCCCACTTGTCCGCCCGGGTGATCTGCTTTTTAAAGTTGCCGCCGCCGTAGTTAGTCATTAATTTCAGCTGTGGCGCGGCGTCACGCACCGCTTCAGCCAGACGCATTGCCGCGCTCTGCGTGCCGGCACCAGAAGAAATCACGTAAATATCAATGGTCGCCGGCGCCTTGAAGTCCGGGTTAACCGCCTGCACCAGCAGTACCAGACGTTCCAGCCCCATCGCGAAGCCCACCGCCGGCGTGGCACGGCCGCCCAGCTGTTCTACCAGGCCGTCGTAACGACCGCCTGCACAGACGGTGCCCTGCGCACCCAGACTGGAAGTAACCCACTCAAACACCGTACGGTTGTAATAATCCAGACCGCGCACCAGTCGCTCATTGATGGTATATGGGATACCCGCCAGCGTTAAAAGTTCACACAGGCCGTCGAAGTGGGCTTTGGAATCGGCATCCAGGTATTCGGACAGCCGCGGCGCGTCGTTCAGTAACGCCTGTACCTGCGGATTCTTCGAATCCAGCACCCGTAGCGGGTTGCTGTACATGCGGCGCTTGCAATCGTCGTCCAGCAGTTCGACGTGCTGTTCGAGGAACGCCACCAGCGCGTCACGGTAGTTGGCGCGCGCCTCCAGCGAACCGATGGAGTTCAGTTCAAGCTTGACGTGTTCGGCGATACCCAGCGCTTTCCACCAACGGGCGGTCAGCAGGATCAGCTCGGCGTCAACGTCCGGGCCCTGCAGGCCGAATACCTCGGCACCCAGCTGATGGAACTGGCGATAGCGGCCCTTTTGCGGACGCTCGTAACGGAACATCGGGCCGATGTACCACAGACGCTGTTCCTGATTGTACAGCAGACCGTGTTCGATGCCGGCGCGCACGCAGCCCGCGGTGCCTTCCGGGCGCAACGTCAGGCTTTCACCGTTGCGGTCATCGAAGGTATACATCTCTTTTTCCACGACGTCGGTAACCTCACCGATCGCGCGTTTGAATAACGGGGTCTGCTCTACAATCGGCAACCGGATTTCGCTGTAACCGTAGCTGCCCAGCACCTGTTTCAGGGTGCCTTCAATACGCTGCCATAATGCCGTATCTTCCGGCAGGTAGTCGTTCATGCCGCGAATGGCTTGAATGTTCTTTGCCACGTGAGTTCTCTGTCCGTTTTATATAAAAATGAACCCGATTATAGGGACTTTACCCTACGCTGTTCAACGTGGAAGCGCCCCCGGGTTCATGAGTGAGCGGGCCAAACAGGCCCGCCCTACCTATAATGCTTATTTTTCCAGCAGATTGACGCTGATGCGATTGCCTTGATCCATCATCGCCGCCTTGGCGCGAATCTTCGCTTCCAGCTGATCGATCATCTGCTCGTTATCAAAGCGTTCTTTCTGGCGCACACCGTCTTCATAGAAGCCGCTTTTCTTATGGCCACCGGTAACGCCCATGGTCGAAACCAGCGCTTCGCCCGGACCATTCACCACACAACCGATAATGGACACATCCATCGGGGTGATGATGTCTTCGAGACGTTGTTCCAGTGCGTTCACCGTACCGATCACGTCAAATTCCTGGCGGGAACAGGTCGGACAGGCAATGAAGTTGATACCGCGAGCGCGAATGCGCAGCGACTTCAGAATATCGAAGCCAACTTTCACTTCTTCGACCGGATCCGCCGCCAACGAAATACGCAGCGTATCGCCGATGCCTTCCGACAGCAGCAGACCGAGGCCGATCGCCGACTTGACCGATCCACTGCGTGCGCCGCCGGCTTCGGTAATGCCGAGGTGCAGCGGCTGGTCGATACGCGATGCCAGCAAACGGTAGGATTGTACTGCCAGGAACACGTCGGACGCCTTGACGCTGACCTTGAACTGGTCAAAGTTCAAGCGGTCGAGGATGTCCACGTGGCGCATTGCCGATTCGAGTAACGCTTCCGGCGTCGGCTCACCGTATTTTTCCTGCAGGTCTTTTTCCAGCGAGCCGCCGTTGACGCCAATGCGGATCGGGATGTTTTTATCACGCGCGCAATCCACTACCGAGCGGATACGCGATTCGTTGCCGATATTGCCGGGGTTGATGCGCAGGCAGTCAACGCCGTATTCGGCGACCTGCAAGGCAATGCGGTAATCAAAATGGATGTCGGCAACCAGCGGTACATTGACCTGCTGCTTGATCAGCTTGAACGCCTCGGCGGCATCCATGGTAGGGACGGAAACTCGCACGATATCGACGCCGACGCGTTCCAGCGCCCTGATCTGATTAACCGTGGCTTCTACGTCGGTGGTACGGGTGTTGGTCATCGATTGCACGGCAATCGGTGCGCCATCGCCAATTGGCACCTTGCCGACGTAAATGCGTGTAGATTTGCGACGGGTTATGGGTGCTTGGTTATGCATCACTTACTCTCCATTGCTGCTCATGCGCAAAGACACCAGCCGCGCAATTACTGCGCGGCAACGGTCAGACGAGCAACACGGTTTGACTTAACAAACCGGCTTAGATCGACCGGTTTACCTTGATATTGAATCTGTACTGCAGCCGGCGCGCCAATGGTCAGTTTGTAAGGCGCTGTGCCGGTCAGGTTCAGCTTGCCACCGCTTTTTTGCGTGCCGCTGAACAGCGTTTTGCCGCTGGCGTCGGTCACCTGCAGCCAGCAATCGGCAGAAAAGTCCATGACCAGCGCGTTAGGATCGGCTGCTGGCGCTGCCACGCCGGCATCGGCGGTTGGCAACGGCGCATCTGCCGCCGGTGCGTTGGCTGCCGGCGCCGCGTCAGGAATACTCGCCTGGCTTGGTGAAACCACCGCCGGTTGCTGCGTGTTATCGGTGCCGGTTGCCGCTGGCGCCGTTGGCGTCGCTGGCACCGCCGGCGCGGGATCGATCGCCAGTGGAGCGGAGTTGCCGTCCACCGGCACGCTGCCGCTCTCGGCGTTGTTGTCGATCAACGGTACCGATTGACCTTCATTGTTTTGAGACAGCTGGGCAGAGGACTGATCGGCCATGGTGGCGATTTCGTCCTGCTGCGCCTTGTGGTTTTGCCACCACCAGGCGCCGGTCAAGCCAATCACCACAAACAGGATCAGCCAGGTAAAGCTCATCAGCCAACCATCGCGCTTTTTACGGCGCTTGCCCAGCGAGAAGCTTTGCATCGGCGCCACTTTGGCCGCCTTGATTGGCGCCTGCTTGGCCAGTATCGGCAGCAGCTCATCCTCTGGCAAATGCACCAGCTTGGCGTAGGAGCGAATATAACCACGGGCGAAGGTCGAAGCCAGATCGGCCGCAAGGTTGTCTTCTTCGATATCGCGCACGGTCGACATTTTGAGACACAGGCGTTCTGCCACCGCCTGCTGGCTCAGCCCGAGTTGTTCGCGGGCTTGACGCAGGCGCTGGCCTGTCGTCATGGATACGGTTTTATCTTGGGAGGCTTCAGTATTCATTAGCTAAGAACTGCTGGTGCTGTTTGGATTGTGGAAAACTTCGCGCTAGCTGCCTGCCATAGCGTTGAACGCTATCCTGACGGCCGGCTAACGCGGCGAAACGAATCTGTAACCATAAACTGTCGGCACTGGCCGGCAGAACGTGCTGATAAACATCTAACAAAAGCTGCGACTGCGCACGTTTCCCTGCTCCAAATTGCTTTTCTGCCTCAACCAACAGCGGCGTGCCCTTATCTGGATCGGCCTTCAGCGCGCGCGTTAACAACCTGCGCGCTTTATCGTTCTGACCCGCCCTCAGGAAGCAGTAACCGGCGTTTTCCAGACTGTCGGCAACCTGGCCGTAGTCAGGGGCCGATGCAGCCGCGCTAAACCGCTGTTGTGCAGGTACATACTGCCCTAAACTGCAAAGAAACGCACCGTAATTATTCAACACGCTACCGTTGCCGGGCGCCAGCTGCAGTGCCCGCTGGTAGCGCTGCTCGGCAGCGCTGTTATCGCCCACACGTTGTTCATACAACGCCATGGCCAACTGCGTCCGGTAATCCTGCGGTGCCGCGTTTGCCGCTTTTTGCAGATTCTGCTGCGCGGCGTCCAAATCGCCCTGCTGCAAATAGGCAAGACCCAGTTGCAAACGCGTCTGCCCCGCTACCGTTGCCGCGCCGTTTTCCGGCGCCGCCCCTGAACAGCCGGCCAACAGCCCAGCAGCCAGCAATAATCCCCATGCGGTCAGCTTCATGCTCAACGGTATGTCCTTATCCGGCGTTAGCCGACGGCCTGAGGAGGTAATGCTCACATAACAGGCTGTTAGTTAACAGAAATCACCCTATGGGATTCAGACCGCCCGCACGTTGATAGGTTCCCCGGCCATTTTCTTTTTCAGGGTACGCTTGGTACGGTCGATCACTTCTCCCGCCAACTGCCCGCAGGCGGCATCGATATCATCGCCACGGGTTTTACGAACAATAGTCGTAAAGCCGTATTCCATCAACACTTTGGAAAAACGATCGACGCGGCTGTTGGAGCTGCGGCCGTAGGGTGCGCCCGGGAACGGGTTCCAGGGGATCAGGTTGATCTTGCACGGCGTATCCTTCAGCACTTCCGCCAACTGATGCGCGTCGTCGGTGCTGTCGTTGATGTGATCAAGCATGACATATTCCACCGTCACCCGCCCCTGATTGGCGTTGGATTTTTCCAGATAGCGGCGCACCGAGGACAGGAAGGTTTCGATGTTGTATTTGCGGTTGATCGGCACGATCTCGTCGCGGATGGTGTCGTTTGGCGCGTGCAGCGAGATCGCCAACGCGACGTCTATCATGTCGCCCAGCTTGTCCAGCGCCGGCACCACGCCGGAGGTAGACAGCGTGACGCGGCGCTTCGACAGACCGAAACCAAAATCGTCCAGCATGATTTCCATCGCCGGTACTACGTTGTTCAGGTTGAGCAGAGGCTCGCCCATGCCCATCATCACCACGTTGGTGATCGGACGCTGGCCGGTCACCTTCTGTGCGCCGATGATTTTTGCCGCACGCCAGACCTGACCGATAATTTCCGACACCCGCAGGTTGCGGTTGAAGCCTTGCTGCGCCGTCGAACAGAATTTGCATTCCAGCGCGCAACCTACCTGAGAGGATACGCACAGGGTCGCGCGGTCGGCTTCCGGGATATACACGGTTTCGACCTGCTGATCGCCCACCTTGATCGCCCACTTGATGGTGCCATCGGCTGAACGCTGCTCTTCGGCCACTTCCGGCGCACGAATTTCGGCAATGCTCTGCAGCTTGTTGCGCAGGACCTTGTTGATATCGGTCATCTGCTCAAAATCGTCGCAGCAATAGTGATACATCCACTTCATCACCTGATCGGCGCGGAACGGTTTTTCACCCAGTTCGGCAAAAAACTCGCGCAGCTGCTGGCGGTTCAGATCCAGCAGGTTAATTTTGGCCGTAGCCGGTTGTTCCGTTTTAACGGATTGAGTAGTCAGCGAATTATTTTCAGACACGATGTGCTCGGACGTGATGGGTTCTAACATAATGATCTCTGGCCTCGTTATTACACGTTATGGCGCTAAAGAATGGAAAGTAAGTTGTGCACTCAGCCCGCTAAAATTCAGGCTGACGGCACGATGCCCACTGGTTTTCACGCAGCGGCCAACGATGCGGCGGCGAGAAAGACACAGGGTAAAAGCGCGCCCCTGACAAGTCGTCTCATCAGGGGCGCGGCATTGTACAAATTTTAGTAGCGGCTTTCCATGGCTGGAAGGCATTCAGGGCATTTTTATTGTTTCAGCCGGTGAATGCGTACCTGCGCCATGCAAACCTGAACGCATAATACCCAATGATTTCACGCGGTAGCCAAGCGGCTACAGCGTGAAAGACCACCCGGATTAGCGTGCGCAGATTTCGCTTTCGTTGAAGAAATAAGCGATTTCACGCGCAGCAGATTCCGCAGAATCAGAACCGTGCACCGCGTTGGCGGTAAAGCTGTCAGCATAGTCGGCACGCAGAGTACCGGCCAGCGCGTTGTCCGGGTTGGTTGCGCCCATGATGTCACGGTTGCGCTGGATGGCGTTTTCCGCTTCCAGAACCTGAACCATGATTGGACCAGAAGTCATAAACTCAACCAGACCGTCAAAGAATGGACGGCCTTTGTGCTCGGCGTAGAAGCCTTCAGCTTGCTCGCGAGTCAGTTTCAGCATTTTTGCAGCGATGATCTTGAAGCCCGCACGCTCGAAACGCGCGTAGATAGCGCCGATGTCGTTGTTTGCTACGGAGTTTGGTTTAACGATGGAAAAGGTACGTTCTACGGTCATGATGGCCTCTGTCTAACTTCCAATATAAGCCGGACTAAAATATAGCGTGCCGGCTTTCTCAAGTGGCGCAGATTATATGTGTGCTGTTAACGCTTGCCTACGGGAAAATCAACATTTTATTAAAAAAATATGACCCATTGCGCAAGAAACCCGCGCATTCCCAGCGCGGTACGTCTGATACCGTCGACGGCGATCGGCCAGCGCTACGGCGTCTTATCGGTAGAAGGAATGATATTACGCAGCCAACTGCCCCAGCGACGTTGATAGAACGGCTGAGTGTGCGTTATCAGATAATGGCTTACGCCGCGCTCCTGCTCCGACACCAGGCAGAAATCCACCGGTTCATCTGCCGGCAAGGTTTCGCTGGCGACGCTGCCGGCCTCCTGGATCAGCGCCTCAATCGCCGCCGGTTCGCCATCGACCTCCAGCCCCACCAGCAGATTGGGCTTTTCATCAACGGCGCGGTCGTGCATCAACGCCAGAAATGCCCGTCGCACCGGCTTGCGCTGGCTGAACAGCGTGGTTAACGCATCCACCATCGCCGCCGGGTAATCGTCCGGTTGTCCAAGCAGGATCTGGCTGTCTTTGTCGACGTAGTGCTCCACCGGCTTGACCACGCCACCGGTTGCCAACAGCGTCGCCACTTCTTCCGGGTAGAACTCTTTGCCGTACTCCGCCTTCGGATTAAGGAACAGCTCGGCGCCCTGGGTAATTTCGAACAGCACGCGCGCCGGCATGGCGATAAACGGCTGCTGGCCTTCTACCGCCTTTTGCAGCGTGGCAAGCGAAGAGAAGAACGGCACAATGCTGCTGCCGTCCTGCTTTTCCCAATGCTGGATATTCACCGGCGTGTCGGCATTCAGGGCAATCTCGCCTTCCTGCTGCACCTGCTCGCTGTCGCCGAGAATATAAATCGTCGAATCCAGCAGTTCGCGGAAAAAGGACGGCCGATGCGCCGGTTCGCTTACCGCCAGTTTCAGCAGCCGTTCGAGTTCGTTTTCGCCGGCCACGGCATCGTGATGATGGGAACTCATTGTCTACTCCAATGATAAAGGGCTCAGCATGCTGAACCCTTGGCGTATTGATTCTCAACCAACGTTATTTGGCTTTACTCAACAACAGGTTGGCAACGGTGCGCACACCCAGCCCGGTGGCACCGGCCGACCACTGATCCACCGCACCTTTACGGTAGGTAGCAGAACAGTCGATGTGCAGCCAGCCCTGCTGATAATGCTGGACAAAGTGCGACAGGAAAGCGGCGGCAGTGCTGGCACCGGCGCTGTACGCCGCACCGGCCACGTTGTTCAATTCGGCGAAGTTAGACGGCAACTGGCTGCGGTGGAATTCGGCCAGCGGCAGGCGCCAGAACGGCTCGTGTTCAGCCTCGGCGCTGGTCAGCAGTTCTTGGGCCAACGCGTCGTCAAAGCTGAACAACGCGTGGTAGTCATTACCCAGCGCGGTTTTCGCCGCACCGGTCAGCGTCGCGCAATCGACGATCAGCGTCGGATTCTGTTGTGAAGCGTCGATCAGGCCGTCGGCCAGCACCAGACGCCCTTCGGCATCGGTATTCATCACTTCAACGGTTTTGCCATTGCGATAATGAATGATATCGCCCAGCTTGAAGGCATTACCGCTGACCATATTGTCGGCGCAGCACAGATACAGTTTCACCCGCTTATCAAGCCCACGCGCCACGGCCAGCGCCAGCGCGCCAGTCACGGTGGCTGCGCCGCCCATATCGGATTTCATCGAATCCATAAACGCGCTTTGCTTCAGGCTGTAACCGCCAGTATCAAAGGTGATGCCCTTGCCCACCAGACAGGCGAATACCGGCGCGTCCGGATTGCCGGTCGGGTTGTAGTCCAGCGCCAGCAGTACCGGCGGGCGCTCGGAACCGCGGCCAACGGTGTGAATGCCGTGATAGTTCTGCTCACGCAGATCTTCGCCTTTGGTGATGCGATAGCTGACGGCATCGCAACCGACGTCGCACAGCAGGTCGACGGCACGGGTCGCCAATTGCTCCGGCCCCAGATTCTCTGCCGGCATGTTGATGGTGTCGCGTACCCAGTCGATGATTTTCAGCCGCAGATCCAGTTCGTTGCGATCGGCCGGCGACAGTTCCGCCCACTCCACGCTGCGCTGACCTTTCGGGCCGCGAAATCCTTGCCAGAATGCCCAGCTTTGCTCCAGCCCCCAACCGTCGCCGGACAGTTTGACGCGCTTCACGCCCTGGCCGTCAATTTTGCGCGCCGCACGCTGGATGGCGTTCAGTTCGGCTGCGCCGCTCAGATGGATAGTCATGCCTTCGCTGTTGGTGCTCAGCAGCGCCTTTTCTCCCCAGCGCGCGTCAGCAGGGGCGTGGGACAGGGTAATGTGCATAGTTTCAGTTGTCATCGCCTACTCCGTATATGCTTTATACGCGTCATACTTCACGTGACAGGTGTGTTGGCTGTGCTCAGTCACCCGGATCACTTGCCGATGGAAGTTGATCGGGATTTCTTCCCTTGCCGTCTTCCTGCCACACGAATTATGTAGGGTATATGCGTTCTTATTAGTCGGATACAAAATAAACGGGCCGCCCATGGCAGCCCGTTACGCTATTAGTCGCTAGTCTGCTTCATCTAACCAGACCAGCAGGATCGCTTCCAGTATTTTTTCGTTGGAAGCCTGCGGATCGTCGTCAAACTCTTCGAGATCGCAAATCCACTGGTGCAGGTCGGTAAAACGCACGGTTTTCGGATCGGTGTCCGGATATGCGTCATACAGGGCTTCGCCGATTTCCCGGCTATCGGTCCACTTCAGTGCCATTATTTCCTTCCTCTTACTCAGCGCTATCCTCTGGAGTTCAAGCTGCCGCCAATGACGCTAGCGCTTGAAAGACAACGGATATCAATGTTCGCGTGCGTGGTTGACGGTATAACGCGGCATCTCGACCACCAGATCCTCGTCGGCGACCAGCGCCTGACAGCTCAGGCGGCTTTCCGGCTCCAGTCCCCAGGCTTTGTCCAGCATGTCGTCTTCCAGCTCGCTGCTTTCTTCCAGCGAATCGAACCCTTCACGCACGATGCAGTGACAGGTCGTGCAGGCGCAGGATTTCTCACAGGCGTGCTCGATATCGATACCGTTGCGCAGCGCGACGTCGAGAATCGATTCCCCTTCGCGGGCTTCCAACACTGCCCCCTCCGGGCATAAATCTTGATGGGGCAGGAAAACAATTTTAGGCATGGTTAAACCTCATCCACAGAATGGCCAGCCAGCGCCCGGCGAATGGAAGCATCCATGCGGCGCGCGGCAAAATCTTGCGTAGTTGCATCTAATGTCTTGATTGCCGCTTCGATAGCAGCGGGATCGGTGCCCTGCACCGCCTGTTGCAAAGCCGCCACGGCGCTGTCGATTGCCAGGCGTTCCTCGTCGTCGAGTAGCGCTGCATCGGTCGCCAACGCGCCTTGCAGACTTTCCAGCACCCTTGACGCTTCAACCCGTTGTTCAGCCAGCATGCGCGCGCTGACATCGCTGTGCGCATGGGCCATCGAATCCTTGATCATGCCGGCAATTTCGGCGTCAGACAGCCCGTAGGACGGCTTGACCTGAATCGACGCCTCGACGCCGGTAGATTTTTCCATGGCGGTGACGCTCAGCAGCCCGTCGGCATCCACCTGGAAAGTGACGCGGATATGCGCGCCGCCGGCCGGTAACGGCGGCAGGCCACGCAGCGTAAAGCGGGCCAGCGAGCGACAGTCCTGCACCAGTTCGCGTTCGCCTTGCAGCACATGGATCATCATCGCGCTCTGGCCGTCTTTAAAGGTGGTAAACTCCTGCGCACGCGCCACCGGAATGGTGGTGTTACGCGGGATCACCTTCTCCACCAGACCGCCCATGGTTTCCAGCCCCAGCGACAGCGGGATCACGTCCAGCAGCAGCATTTCGCTGTCCGGCTTGTTGCCGACCAGAATATCCGCCTGAATCGCCGCGCCGATCGCCACCACTTTATCCGGATCGATCGAGGTCAGCGGCGTACGGCCAAAGTAGGCGCCGACCTGTTCGCGTACCAACGGCACGCGGGTCGAGCCGCCAACCATCACCACTTCCAGCACCTGGTCAGCCGTCACGCCGGCGTCTTTCAATGCCCGGCGGCAGGCCATCAGCGTACGCTTCACCAGCGTGGCGATCAGCGCTTCGAAGCGTTGACGACTCACCTCACCGCGCCAGCCGGCTACCTCAACGGCCACCGAATCGGCCTCGCTGAGGGCAATCTTGGCCTTGATGGCGGCGTCCAGCAGTTGGCGCTGCACACCGTGGTCACTGCGATCGGCAATGCCGGCCTGCTCGCGCAGCCAGTCTGCCAGCAGGTGGTCGAAATCATCGCCGCCGAGCGCGGAGTCGCCGCCGGTGGCCAACACTTCGAACACCCCGCGGCTCAAGCGCAGAATGGAAATATCAAAGGTACCGCCGCCCAGATCGTAAACCGCGATCACCCCTTCCTGCCCGGAGTCCAGGCCGTAGGCGATTGCTGCCGCCGTCGGCTCGTTGAGCAGACGCAGCACGTGCAGGCCGGCCAGACGCGCGGCGTCTTTGGTGCCCTGGCGCTGTGCGTCGTCGAAATAGGCAGGAACGGTGATCACCACGCCATCCAGCTCGCCGTCAAGCGCCTGCTGCGCGCGCGCGCCCAGCGCCTTGAGAATGTCGGCAGAGACGCCAACCGGGTTGAGCAGACCGCCTGCGGTAACCATCATCGGCAAGCCATTGTCGCTGGCCTGGAACTGGTACGGCAGGTTCGGGTAACGCTGCTGCACGTCGGCCAGAGAGCGGCCCATCATGCGTTTGACCGAACTGATGGTATTGGCCGGATCCTGCGCCGCCTGTGCGCGTGCCGCCCAGCCTACGCTGTGGCCAGCGGCAGCATAATGCACCACGGAAGGCAACAGATGGCGATTGTCGGCATCGGGCAGCGTTTCCGCCTGCCCGCTGCGCACCGTGGCAACCAGCGAATTGGTGGTGCCAAGATCGATGCCGGCAGCCAGACGCCGCTGGTGTGGCGCGGCGCTGAGGCCGGGCTCACTGATTTGTAATAAGGCCATATTGAGCTTCCAAAATGAAAAGAATTACTCAAAACCCAGCAGTTTTTCTTCGAGTTGTTCAACCTGTTGCTGGAGTTTGTCCAAGAAACGCAGTTTGCGTACCGTATCGGCGGCGTCGGTCCACTGCTGAGCGTCCAGCTGCTGTACCATCTGCGCGCTGCGCTGCTGGCAGGCATCGTTCAGACGCCCGGCAAACGCCGCCAATGCGTTTTCGTCCGCCTGGCGTTCTATCGCATCGAGCTCTTCGCGCAGCTCCAGCTGTTCCATCAGGAAAGCGGTGTCGCGCAGGGTGTGTTGCTCGTTGCCCAAGTCAAAACCGTGCAAAGATAGCATATACTCCGCGCGTTTTAACGGGTGCTTCAGCGTTTGGTAGGCTTCATTGATGGTCGCCGCCTGCTGCAACGCCATCAGGCGTTCACGCTCTGGCTGGCTGGCAAAACGGTCGGGATGGAATTGGCGTTGCAGATCCTGATAGCGGGATGCAAGCAGGCTGCCGTCCACGGGATAGCGAACTGGCAGCCCGAATAAAGTAAAGTAATCCATAGCGTGCTCTGGGCGTTATCGTGATGGTTTAGGTTCCCCCGCGACGCGAGCGGGGGAGCATCTCATCAAACCGCAAGTGAGTAGCGGAGGAACACGATGGACTGTCAGACGTTAAAACTTTCGCCGCAGCCGCACTCGTTTGAGACATTCGGGTTGTTGAACTTGAAGCCTTCGTTCAGGCCTTCCTTAACGAAGTCAAGCTCGGTGCCGTCAAGGTAGACCAGGCTCTTGCCGTCAATGATCACCTTAACGCCTTTGTCTTCGAAAATGACATCATCGTCATTGGTTTCGTCAACAAATTCCAGCACATACGCCATCCCGGAACAACCAGAGGTACGCACCCCTAGGCGCAGGCCGAGACCTTTGCCGCGGTGGTCCAAAAATGCCTGGACGCGTTGCGCAGCGCTGTCGCTCATAGTAATCGACATAACAACCTCACACTCAATTACCCGCCTGGCTTAAGGCCGCCGCCAGTTTGGCCACGGCCCCGAGGTTCAACGGGTAGATAACTCAAAGATAATCACTTGGCGCCGTGCTTGCTCTTATAGTCGGCAATCGCTGCTTTGATGGCGTCTTCCGCCAGGATCGAGCAGTGGATCTTGACCGGTGGCAACTCCAGCTCTTCGGCAATCTGGGTATTCTTGATCGACTCGGCCTGCTCCAGGGATTTGCCCTTCATCCATTCAGTGACCAGCGAGCTGGACGCGATGGCGGAACCGCAGCCGTAGGTTTTGAAGCGTGCGTCTTCGATAATGCCGGCGTCGTTGACCTTGATCTGCAGTTTCATTACGTCACCACAGGCCGGTGCACCCACCATGCCGCTGCCTACGCTAGGATCTTCGTTGTCAAAGGATCCCACGTTGCGCGGGTTTTCGTAGTGATCGATTACTTTTTCGCTGTAAGCCATGACTTTGCTCCTGAATCCGATGAATTAATGGTGTGACCATTCGATGCTGTTGATATCCACGCCCTGTTTGAACATCTCCCACAGCGGGGAAAGATCGCGCAGACGGCCGATGGAGTTGCGAACCAGCTGAATGGTGTAGTCGATCTCTTCTTCGGTGGTAAAACGCCCCAGAGAGAAGCGGATCGAGCTGTGTGCCAATTCATCGCTCATGCCCAACGCACGCAGCACATAGGAAGGTTCCAGGCTGGCAGAGGTACAGGCGGAGCCGGAGGAAACGGCCAGGTCTTTCAATGCCATGATCAGCGATTCACCTTCAACGTAGTTGAAGCTGACATTGAGGATATTAGGTGCACCCTGCTCCAGTGAGCCGTTCAGGTAGACTTCTTCCATATCCTTCACGCCGTTCCACAGACGGTCACGCAATACGCGCAGACGCGCCATTTCGCTGTCCATTTCTTCTTTGGCGATACGGTAGGCTTCGCCCATACCGACGATCTGGTGCACTGGCAGCGTACCGGAACGCATGCCGCGCTCGTGACCGCCACCATGGATTTGCGCTTCGATACGGATACGCGGCTTGCGGCGCACATACAGCGCACCAATGCCCTTCGGCCCGTAGATTTTGTGACCGGAGAAGGACATCAGGTCAACTTTCAACTGGCTCAGATCGATAGGCAGTTTGCCCACGCTCTGAGTCGCATCAACGTGGTAGATGATACCGCGCGCACGGCACATTTCGCCGATGGTGGCGATATCCTGCACCACACCGATTTCGTTGTTCACGTGCATGATGGACACCAGAATGGTGTCGTCGCGCATGGCGGCTTCGAGCTCTTTCAGATCGATGATGCCATTGCTCTGCGGCGCCAGGTAGGTAACTTCAAACCCTTCGCGCTCCAGCTGACGACAGGTGTCCAGCACGGCTTTATGTTCGGTTTTGCTGGTGATGACGTGCTTGCCTTTCTTTTGGTAGAAATTGGCAGCGCCTTTAATCGCCAGGTTGTCGGATTCGGTTGCCCCTGAAGTGAACACGATTTCGCGCGGGTCAGCGCCAACCAGTTCAGCAATTTGGTTACGGGCGATATCTACCGCTTCTTCCGCCTGCCACCCGAAACGGTGGGAACGGGAAGCCGGGTTACCGAAAGTACCGTCCAGGGTCAAAAACTGCATCATTTTCTCGGCAACGCGCGGATCGACCGGCGTCGTTGCTGAGTAGTCCAGATAAATCGGTAATTTCATTGCTCTTGTGCTCCGTACATCACTTCCAAAAACAAAAATACGTATCGCCAGCTGCTTATGCGCGCAGATTAACGTTAATGGTTTCTTGCAGACGACCGTTGGCCGTGCGGCGCGTATCGTTATTCTGACGGTCTGCCACATCCAGCACTTCCTGGTTGTTCACCAGTTCGGCCAGCGTAATGTTGTTCAAGAACCCGCTGATGCGCTCGCTCAGATCGCGCCACAGGGTGTGCGTCAGACAGCGATCGCCGCCCTGACAGCCTTCCTTGCCCTGACAACGGGTTGCATCTACCGATTCATCGACGGCAGTAATCACCGCGCCAACGGCGATTTCAGCCGCGTCTTTACCCAGCAGATAACCGCCGCCCGGACCACGCACGCTGGCCACCAGGCCATTCTTGCGCAGACGGGAGAACAATTGTTCCAGATAAGAGAGCGAAATACCCTGACGTTCTGAAATATCCGCCAGAGGAACGGGCCCTTCCTGAGAATGCAATGCCACGTCGAGCATAGCGGTTACGGCATAACGGCCTTTGGATGTCAGTCTCATAGCTAAGTGGTTACCTGTTGGTGAAACATGGCCGAAAGTCTGACATTCCCGAGTAAATCAGTCAACTATTTAACCGAGTAATTTACTCAAGTATTAGCATTATTTGTACCGATTTATAACAAATGCATCTTGAATGCATGTTATATCCCACGGATTAATAATGCTATTGCCGCGTTGCCTGTCCACAGCGTCGCAATAATTACCCTGCTACTTGATCTGCTTATCGATCGACGTCAGCATGCCGCGCAGAATATTCAGCTCCTGCGCTTCCGGGCGCGCGCGGGTAAACAGGCGGCGCAGCCGACTCATGACCTGCCCTGGATGCGTTGGGCGGATAAAGCCGGTGGTCGACAGCGTTTGTTCCAGATGCTGATAAAAACGCTCAAGGTCGTCTACCAGCGGATAAGCCGCTTCTTGCGGCGCCGGCGGCGCGTCTGCCTGCTGACGTTCGAGGTACGCCACGCGCACGTCGTACGCCAGGATCTGAACCGCCATCGCCAGGTTCAGCGAGCTGTAATCCGGATTGGCCGGGATAGCGACATGATAATGGCATTTTTGCAGTTCGTCGTTGGTCAGACCCACGCGTTCGCGGCCGAAGACCAGCGCCACCGGCGCCTGTTCGCCCTCCTGCACCGCACGCACGCCGCATTCACGCGGTTCCAGCATCGGCCAGGGTAGCGTACGTGAACGTGCGCTGGTGCCGACCACCAGACTGCAGCCGGCAATGGCTTCATCAAAGGTATCGACGATGGTGGCATTACCAATGACGTCACTGGCGCCGGCGGCCAGCGCAATGGCCTGCGAATCGGGTTTTACCAGCGGATTGACCAGATAAAGGTTGGTCAGGCCCATGGTTTTCATGGCTCTGGCGGTCGAGCCCATGTTGCCGGTATGAGAGGTTTCTACCAGAACAATGCGAATATTGTGCAGCATACAAACTCTGAGCGTAGCGGAAAATCGTAGCATCTTAACACAGGATGAAGGACATTAGGTATTTTGCCGAACACCTGCTATACTCCGCGCCGTTTCCTGTTCTTTAACATCCTAGTTGGAAGATACCCATGCATCCGATGCTGACTATCGCCGTGCGCGCTGCGCGCAAGGCCGGTAACCTGATTGCCAAAAACTACGAGACCCCGGACGCCGTTGAAGCGAGCCAGAAAGGGACTAACGATTTCGTCACCAACGTCGATCGTGATGCAGAGCATCTGATCATTGACGTTATTCGCAAGTCTTACCCGCAACACACTATCATCAGCGAAGAACGCGGTGAGCTGGTCGGCGAAGATCAGGATGTACAATGGGTGATCGATCCACTGGATGGCACTTCAAACTTCATCAAACGTTTCCCGCATTTCTCCGTTTCCATTGCCGTGCGCATCAAAGGCCGCACCGAAGTGGCGGTGGTTTACGATCCAATGCGCAACGAACTGTTCACCGCGACTCGCGGCCAGGGCGCTCAGCTCAACGGTTTCCGCCTGCGTGGCACCAATGCCAAAGACCTGAATGGCACTATCCTGGCGACCGGTTTCCCGTTCAAACTCAAGCAACACGCGACCCCTTACATCAACGTCGTCGGCAAACTGTTCACCCAGTGTGCGGATTTCCGTCGTACCGGTTCTGCCGCACTGGATCTGGCTTACGTGGCTGCCGGCCGCGTTGACGGTTTCTTCGAAATCGGCCTGAAGCCGTGGGACTTCGCTGCTGGCGAACTGCTGGTGCGTGAATCCGGCGGTTTGGTCACCGACTTCGTTGGCGGTCATAACCACTTCAGCTCCGGCAACGTCGTTGCCGGCAATCCGCGCGTAGTGAAAGCCATGCTGTCCAGCATGCGTGAAGAATTGAGCGAAGCACTGAAACGTTAATATCGCCCGATGAGCTCAGCACGTCTGAGCCTGCTTTGACTATTGAAGCGCTGCTGTTGCAGCGCTTTTTTTATGCCCGTTAACGGGAGAAGGGGCGCACGCCGCTGCCGAATTCCGGCACCGCGCTGGCGTACAACAGAATGCCGGCAAACAGCAGAATCAACCCACCGGCCAGTGCCAGGGTTCCCCACGCCACCGCGCTCCAGGCGGCCGGCGTGCGCGTGCCGCTAATGCGCACCGCCAGACGACGGCTGTAATGCACCAGCAACGCCAGCAGTGAAATGGTTATCGAGGTGCCCAGCGCCATCGCCAGCGCGGAAAGCACGCCCCAGAAAAATACCCCGATCACTTTGGCAAACAGCAGCACCAATATCGCGCCGGAGCATGGCCGCATGCCCATCGCCAGTACGATCGCCAACTGGGTACGCCAGCCGCCGCCGGCCTGCAATTCACTGTCGCTCGGCAAATGACGATGGCCGCAACCGCATTCGGCGCTGTGCAGGTGATCGGCCGGCAACGGCTGCACGGCGCGAATACGCATCGCCGGCACCGGGCGCAACGCGCGGATCGCAGTAAACAGACGCCGCAGCGCACGCCAGCTCAACAGAACGCCAAGCAGCGCCACCAGCAGATAGCTGCCCTTTTCCAACCAGAAACTGCTTTGATGCAACTGGCGTGACGACAGCGCCAGCACTCCCAACACCAGCGTGACCAGACCAATCGCCACCAGCCCTTGCACCAGCGAAGCGGCAAAGGTTAACCGCAGGCTGCTTTTCAGTCGCGCCGGGTGTGTCGCCAGATAGGTGGAGATCACCACTTTGCCATGACCGGGGCCAAGGGCATGCAGCACACCGTAACCGAGGCTGAACAGCACCAGCGCCATGCCGGCCTGCTGCGGCGCGGCGTTAACCTGTTGCAACAGGCCGGCCATGTGCTGATTCAGCGTTTTTTGCCACACCACGCTCTGCAGCAGAATTTGCGGCCAATAATGCCACACCAGCCGTGCGCCAAGCGCAAACAAGACGCTAAACAGCAGTAGCGGCCACAGGCTGAAGGCCCAGTGACGCCGGCGGCCGGCGGCGCTGCCGAGATTCATTGACATTGCAGGGTAATCCGTTGTGCGAACTGCTGACCGAGTTGCATGTCTTCTCCCGGAGAATCATTTTTATCGAGCGACAGCGCATACGCCTGCAGCGACGCATCCGGCTTCGGCGTCATCAGTTTGAATTGACATTGCTGCGCCATATCCGGCGGCAGATGGATAGCAGATTGATTTTTATAACTCATATCAACAAAGAAGGTCGGATCGTAGGTGGCGATGTCAAACGGTTTGCCCGCCAGCGGCTGCGCTTGTGCCAACGGCAGTACAAATTCCAGCACCGCATTATGGCCACGGCGCGAAAGGTGATATTCCGTTGGCAAATTCACGTATTTTACCGGCTTGCCGTCACGATAGATGTCGGTGAAATAATGCTGCCCGAGCACGTTGGCCATTACTTCAGCCGCCAGTTTCTTCCAGGTCACCGAATCGCTTTTGGCATTGCCCGCGTCGTACAGCAGATCCGCCGAGGTGATCTCATCCATAACCCACACCATTCTCAAACCGACCAATTGACGATCCTTGGCAATAAAGGTGGTGTTCATATCAATAAAGCTGTGCGGATGGGCGGTGGCTGTCACGCTGTACAACACCGTCAAACCAGCCAGCAGATTTCGTAGTTTTAGCATTAAGCGACACTCATTATTGTTATAAAGTAACACAACCTGGCGCAAAATTTCCGCTCAACGGCATAATAACTGTGACGAAAGTTGTAAGCCGAAGTAAAAGCAGGCGTACTGTCCACGTCACGGTAATGCCTTTTGCTATGCTTAGGCATAATTTTAACGTTACCTGCTAGAAGGTGATATGAGCCTGGACACCTCTCCTGTGCCTGAGCTCTCCGGTCAACAACGGCGCTGCCAACTGCTCTTGATGCTGTACGCACCGCTGCCCACAGTAAAACTGGAGACCCTCAGCCAAATCAACGGCGTCGAGCTCCCCATTACCCGGCAAGATATAGCCGAGGTCGCCAGCGAAATCCAGCGTTTCCACCATTTGGACATCGCTGGCAACCCCGACGATGGCTACCAGATTATGGGAAGCACGCTGAATAAGCGCCTGTGCCTGATTCACTGGCTGCGGCGTGCGCTACGTTGCTGTCCGCAGTTTGTCGAGAGCGCGTTCAGCCCGCCGTTGCTGCATGCGCTGGGGGCCGATGCCAAGTTGTCCACGGGTTTGCAGCGCGGCATTGATGACTGCAGCCGCTGGCTTGCTCGTGAACTCGACGCCCGAGATCGCCAATTCTTGCAGCACTACCTTTGCTACTGCCTGTGGGAAAGCGCCTGCCAGCGCCACCCAAAGTTCAACGATCGCCAACGTGCCTGGCTGCATCAGAAAGCAGAATCTCAGGCCGCAAACGCATTATCACAGACGCTGGTGGCGCTGTCTGCCGCTCCGCCGGATGACAGCGAGCAGGATTTTCTGGTGCTGCTGTTTACCATGTTGAAGAACCACAGTTACGAAAGCAGCGATTCCGCGGAAGATTTACGCCTGATGCGCGCCATTGAGCAGATGGTGGAGCGTTTTCAGCAGCTTTCCGGCATGAACTTCAGCAGCAAAAAAGATCTGATCAGCCATCTGTTTGCCCATCTGGCGCCCGCCGTCGAACGCTGTCAGTTTGCTATCGGCATCGACAATATGCTGCTGGACGAGGTGGTGCGTAAATACCCACGCCTGATGCGCACTACGCTGGAAGCGATGGCGCCGTTCGAACAGGAATACGACATTCATTTTTCGCGCGAGGAGGCCGGTCTGGTAGCCATCAGCTTCGGTGCATGGCTGATGCAAGGCAACGCATTGCAGGAGAAACAGGTGCTGCTGCTGACGCTGGACGATCCGCAGTTGGAAGAGGCGCTGGAGTACCAGATCCGCGAATTGACATTATTACCGTTAAATATCAAGTATCTGTCGCTAAGCGAGTTTCACGATTCCGGCGCGCCGCAGGGCGTGGCGCTGGTCATAACCCCCTACGCCACCCTGCCGCATGCGGCGCAACCACCGCTAATCCACACCGTCTTACCGCTGGAACGCGGACAGCGCAAAACTATCCGCGCATTGTTGGAATCACCTTAGCGAATGGCTGACCGCGGCGGCCGGTGGGCGGATAAACAACGCCGGCACCACGATCGCCGCCATCACCCAGAACACCCCGGCTTGCAGATGTTCGAACAGGAAACCGGCAATCACCGTCATCACCGCAATACCACCGCCCATCGCCAGCGCGGAATAAACCGCTTGCAGCCGGATCACCTCCGCTCCCTTGCGCGCGGCAATGAAACGCATCGCCGCCAGATGACAGACGGTAAAGGTGCCACAGTGCAACACCTGCACCAGCAGCAGCCAGCTAAGCTCAGTGGTCGAGGCCATCAACCCCCAGCGCAGTATGCCGCAGCAGGCAGACAGCAACAGCAGATTGCGGGCGTTCCAACGGCGGAACAGGATATTGCTGCTGGCAAAAATAATCACTTCTGCCACCACCCCCAACGACCAGAAGTAGCCGATGGCA
The DNA here is from genome assembly GCF_057180665.1 of Serratia sp. Sp408. Classification (NCBI taxonomy): domain Bacteria; kingdom Pseudomonadati; phylum Pseudomonadota; class Gammaproteobacteria; order Enterobacterales; family Yersiniaceae; genus Serratia; species Serratia sp. Sp408. The sequence goes on along the minus strand of NZ_JBXUFT010000006.1, from coordinate 96,547 downwards.
GAGGCTGAATAGCCGGCTTCCTGCCAGTATATGGAGGCAAAACTGTAATAACCGGCATGCGCCCCCTGCAACAGGGTGACGCACAGCAAAAAACGCCAGACCGGCCCTTCGCTGAGCAGTTCACGCCAGGAACGGTGAGGCACCTCATGCGCGCGCGCCTCGCCTTGCGGCATGACGCTGGGTTTGAGCAACATGCCAAGCAGCATCGCCATCAGGCTGAAAATCAGGCTGAACAGGATGGCATTATGACCCCAGGCCGACACCAGTTGCCCGGTGAGCGCCGAACCAATGACGAACGCCAGTGAGCCCCATAGGCGCACTCGCCCATAATCCATGGAAATCTGTTTTTGCCAGGTGGCGGCTAATGCGTCAGTCAGCGGTACCAGCGGCGAGAAAAACAGGTTAAAACCGGCGATCACCAGCATTAGCCAGCCCCAGCCATTGCCAAAACAAAAGCCGACCGCAAAGGCCAGCGTCAACAACGCCAGGATGCGTAATGCGGTAACCAGATTCGACGGATCTTTAACCCGTGGAGCGATCAGTAAACTGCCAAGAAAACGTGCTACCAGTCCGGCCCCCAGCAACATGCCGATGGTATCGGGTTCCAGCCCTTCGCCTTTTAACCAAACGCCCCAGAACGGCAGGAAAATGCCATAAGAAAAGAAATAGGTGAAATAGCTGAGAGACAGCCAACGCGTTGATTGCAAAACCATGTTCCCTCCGGTGTGTGGGCGATACTTTGACAGAGCTCACATCGGCTAGCAATCATGATTCATATCCACCGAACCATAGTGTCGATCAGTTCACACTTTGCCGGATATCGGCGTAAAAAAACCCGCCGCAGCGGGTTTGGTTCATCCCAATGGAACTTATGCGTAAACCGGCAGGCGGGCGCAGATATCCAGGACTTTCTGTTTGGTGCGTTCGATAGTGGCTTCGTCGTTGATGTTGTCCAACACGTCGCACATCCAACCCGCCAGCTCGCGAACTTCCGCTTCCTTGAAGCCGCGACGGGTTACCGCCGGCGTACCGATACGAATACCGGAGGTCACGAACGGGCTCTTCGGATCGTTTGGCACGCTGTTCTTGTTAACGGTAATATTGGCGCGGCCGAGGGCTGCGTCCGCTTCTTTACCGGTCAGGTTTTTCTCCACCAGATCCAGCAGGAACAGATGGTTGTGGGTGCCGCCGGAAACCACTTTGTAGCCGCGCTCCAGGAACACTTCGACCATCGCCTTGGCGTTGTTGGCCACCTGCTGCTGGTAAACCTTGAACTCGGGCTCCATGGCTTCTTTCAGCGCGACGGCCTTGCCGGCGATCACGTGCATCAGCGGGCCGCCCTGCCCACCCGGGAACACCGCGGAGTTCAGTTTCTTGTACAGATCTTCGTCGCCGCCTTTCGCCAGGATCAGGCCGCCACGCGGGCCAGCCAGCGTCTTGTGCGTGGTGGTGGTAACGATATGCGCGTGCGGCACCGGGTTCGGGTAGACGCCAGCGGCGATCAGACCGGCCACGTGCGCCATGTCAACGAACAGGTAAGCGCCGATGCTGTCAGCAATTTCACGCATTTTTGCCCAGTCGACCACGCCAGAATAGGCGGAGAAACCGCCGATGATCATCTTCGGTTTGTGCGTCTGTGCCTGCTTGGCCAGATCGTCATAGTCGATTTGGCCTTTTTCGTCGATGCCGTAAGGCACGACGTTATACAGTTTGCCGGACAGGTTGACCGGAGAGCCGTGGGTCAGGTGGCCGCCGTGCGCCAGGTTCATGCCCAGAATGGTGTCGCCCGGCTGCAGCAGCGCGGTGTAGACAGCAAAGTTGGCCTGAGAACCGGAGTGCGGCTGAACGTTGGCATAATCCGCACCGAACAGCTGCTTGGCGCGATCAATAGCCAGTTGTTCAACGATATCGACGTATTCGCAGCCGCCGTAGTAACGCTTGCCCGGGTAGCCTTCAGCGTATTTGTTGGTCAACTGGGAACCCTGAGCCTGCATGACGCGCGGGCTGGTGTAGTTCTCAGAGGCAATCAGCTCGATGTGCTCTTCCTGACGCACCACTTCTTGCTCCATTGCGCGCCACAGTTCGGCATCGTAATCGGCAATGTTCATTTCACGCTTTAACATCCGGCTTCTCCTGACTTGAATCCCGCTAACTAAAAAATCACCAAATAACTACCCGTTTGGGTTCTGGGCAACAGTGTAAACTGTTTTCACCTGTCGAAGATAGGTCTTGACAGAGGTTTTTACGCAAACGATTGGCTTTAGCTGCGACAAGGCTTTGATCCACCAAATGCGCCCGTTATTCAACGGACATTTCCTCATGCCGCCAATGCGTTTTTTTCATGTTCTGTGAAGCCGATCGGTGATTAACAAACACATAACAAAAAAGCGGGTATTTACAAGCCTGACGCAACCTTATAAGATGCATTTAAAATGCATCATTATATAAAATCGGAACATAGCACAAAGGAGTGCCACCATGCTGGATAGCCAAACCATCGCCACCGTAAAGTCCACCATCCCCCTGCTCGCCGCCACCGGGCCAAAGCTGACCGCGCATTTCTACGATCGCATGTTCGCCCATAACCCTGAGCTGAAGGATATCTTCAATATGAGCAACCAGCGCAACGGCGATCAGCGCCAGGCGCTGTTTGACGCCATCTGCGCCTATGCCGGCAATATTGAAAATCTGGCGGCGCTGCTGCCTGCGGTTGAGCGTATTGCGCAAAAACACGCCAGCTTCAACATTCAGCCAGAACAGTATCAGATTGTCGGGACACATCTGTTGGCAACGCTGGACGAAATGTTCAGCCCGGGACAGGAAGTGCTGGACGCATGGGGTAAGGCTTACGGCGTATTGGCCAACGTATTTATCCAGCGTGAAGGCCAGATTTATCAGGAAAGTGCTACCGGAGACGGCGGCTGGCGCGATCGCCGCGCTTTCCGCATCGTGAAAAAACAGCCACAGAGTGAGGCAATCAGCAGTTTTATTCTGGCGCCGGTCGACGGTGGCCGCGTGGTTGACTTCAAGCCGGGCCAATATCTGGCGGTGTATATCAACCACCACAGCATTGAACACCAGGAAATACGTCAGTATTCACTGACCGCCGCCCCTAACGGCGAATTTTATCGCATCGCGGTAAAACGCGAACAGCACGGCATCGTGTCCAACTTCCTGCATCAGCAGGCAAAAGAAGGCGATGTGATTGAGATAGCACCGCCGCACGGCGACTTCTTCCTCGACGTTTCACCGTCGACGCCGGTGGCGCTGATTTCCGGCGGCGTTGGCCAAACGCCGATGCTTGGCATGCTTAACGCGTTGTACAACAATCAGCACCAGGCTGAGATACATTGGCTACACGCGGCGGAAAACGGCCGCGTCCACGCTTTTGCCGACGAGGTTGCCGACCTTGCAACACGGATGCCGAAGCTGAGTCGCCATGTGTGGTATAGCCAACCGAGCGAGAACGACGTTGAAGGCCGTGATTACCAATCACGCGGCCTGATGGATCTTGGCACCGTTCGCGCTTCGCTCGATAACCCGTTGATGCATTACTACTTCTGCGGCCCGGTGGCGTTTATGCAATTTGTCGCGCAACAGTTACTGGCAATGGGCGTTAACGTCGAGCGCATTCACTATGAATGCTTCGGCCCGCACAAGGTGCTGTAACTACCGCGCAATACAATAAAAAACGGGCCGACGTGGCCTGTTTTTTTATGCCGGAAGGGGTGACTTAAATGGCCTCTTCGTCCTGCTCGCCGGTACGGATACGCACCACCCGCGCCACGTCAAACACGAAGATCTTGCCGTCGCCAATTTTGCCGGTCTGCGCAGTTTGCATGATGGTTTCAACGCAGGTATCGACAATATCGTCGGCCACCACAATCTCGATTTTCACCTTGGGCAGGAAGTCGACCATATATTCCGCGCCGCGATACAGTTCGGTATGCCCCTTCTGCCGGCCAAAGCCTTTAACTTCGGTCACGGTCATGCCGGTAATGCCGACTTCAGCCAGCGCTTCACGCACGTCATCCAGTTTGAACGGCTTGATAATAGCGTCGATCTTTTTCATCTCGTTTCCTCGCGCCTATCCACTAGGCTGTTTTCTGGTCATTTTGCGCCAGGGCAGTGCTCGGACGTCTCACGTACTGCCTGTACGCTGTGGCCCTGCGCGCTGCCCGCACCCAAACTGACGGCGACAATGACGCCTAGTGAATAGGCGCTTCAATTACCAATTTTTGCGGCCAAAGCCGGAGGTGATCGGATAGCGACGATCCTTGCCGAAGTTCCGGGCGGTGATGCGCGGCCCGACGGCGGCCTGACGACGCTTGTATTCGTTGATGTCCACCAGGCGGATCACTTTGCGCACGATCGCTTCATCGAAACCGGCGGCGACCAGATCGACCACCGACATATCGCGTTCGACGTAACCTTCCAGAATGGCATCTAAAATATCATAAGGCGGCAGGCTGTCCTGATCGACCTGATCCGGCGCCAGCTCGGCGGACGGCGGACGATCAATCACCCGCTGCGGGATCACATACGACACGGTATTACGGTATTCCGATAGCTTGAACACCAGGGTTTTCGGTACATCCTTCAATACGTCGAAGCCGCCAGCCATATCACCGTACAGCGTGGCGTAACCCACCGCCATTTCGCTCTTGTTGCCGGTGGTCAGCACGATGCTGCGCCGTTTGTTCGACAATGCCATCAGCACCACGCCGCGGCAGCGCGCCTGCAGGTTTTCTTCGGTGGTATCGCGTTCGGTGCCGGCAAACATCGGCGCCAATTGGCCCATAAAGGCGTCAAACATCGGCTCGATGGAAACAACGTCAAACTCGACGCCGAGTATCTCGGCTTCTTCCTTGGCGTCGGCAATGCTGATATCCGCGGTATAGCGGAACGGCATCATCAGCGCCTGCACTTTTTCCTTACCCAGCGCATCCACCGCAATCGCCAGCGTCAAGGCCGAATCGATGCCCCCCGACAGGCCCAGTACCGCGCCTTTGAAACCGTTCTTGTTGACGTAGTCGCGCACCGCCAGCACCAGCGCTTCGTAGATTTGCGCCAGCTGCGGCAATTCGGCGGCAGGCGCAGTCATTGGCACCACTTCACGCTCGTTGAACTGCAACAACGTCACCTGTTCGGCAAACGCTGCCAGGCGGTGGGTCATATTGCCTGCGGCATCAAAGACCTTTGAGCAACCGTCGAAAATCAGTTCGTCCTGCCCGCCGATCTGGTTCAGGTACACCAGCGGCAGATTGGTGCGCCGGCAGTGGCCGGCCATCAGCGTCTTGCGGATATACGGCTTTTCCCGGTTATAAGGCGAGGCGTTAATCGACAGGACAATTTCAGCGCCGGCGGCTTTCGCCGCGTCAATCGGCTCGGGGAACCACAGGTCTTCACAAATCAGCAGACCGAGACGGTAGCCTTTCAGCTCCACCACGCAGCTTTCCTGCCCCGCGTGGAAATAGCGTTTTTCGTCAAACACGCCATAGTTCGGCAACTGCTGCTTGAAGTAACGCGCCCGCAGCTCGCCGTCGGCGAACAGCGACAACGCATTGTATAACTTGTCGCCTTCCCGCCACGGATGGCCGACCAGGATCGCGACCTCGCCCGACGCCTGTTGCAGGCGGTTAAGCTGCAGGTCGCAGCGCTGATAGAAATCGTCACGATACAGCAGGTCTTCCGGTGGGTAACCGGACAGCGCCAGTTCGGTGAACATAACCAGATCGGCTCCCGCCTTCTGCTGTTCCTGCACGATTTGCAACATGCGCTCGCTGTTGCCTTCAATATCGCCCACCAGCAAATTCAGCTGGGCTAACGCAATGGAAAGTGATCTGCTCATATTTCTATGGTCTGTTTCCAGGTCATGTGTTGCGAACCTGCCGAAGCACGTTCAGGAAAAAACATCATTCTTTAAAATCGTTGGCGTCAAGTTCATGACGCGATAACAACTTATAAAACTCGGTGCGATTGCGGCCTGCCATGCGCGCAGCCTGGGTCACGTTGCCCTTGGTAATTTGCAATAGCTTGCGCAGGTAATGCAATTCAAACTGGTTGCGCGCCTCGACAAAGGTCGGCAACGCGGTGTTTTCGCCTTCCAGCGCCTGCTCCACCAACGCTTCGCCGATCACCGGCGCCGAGGTCAATGCCACGCACTGTTCAATCACGTTGACCAGTTGCCGCACATTGCCCGGCCAACTGGCGGTCATCAGGCGTTTCATCGCATCGGTAGAGAAACTGCGCACGAACGGTTTGTGTCGTTTGGCCGACTCTCTCAGCAGGTGATTGGCCAGCAGTGGGATATCCTCGGCACGTTCGTTCAACGCCGGAATTTTCAGGTTCACTACGTTCAGACGGTAGTACAAATCTTCACGAAATTCATTCTTCGCCATCGCTTTCTGTAAATCGCGATGGGTGGCGGAAATGATGCGTACGTCGATATCCAGATCGCGGTTGCTGCCCAGCGGCCGTACCTTGCGCTCCTGCAGCACCCGCAGCAGTTTGACCTGCAGCGACAGCGGCATATCGCCGATTTCGTCGAGGAACAGCGTGCCGCCGGCCGCCGCCTGGAATAGCCCTTCTCTGCTGCTGACCGCGCCGGTAAAGGCCCCTTTGGCATGACCAAACAGTTCCGATTCCAACAGCTGTTCCGGCAGCGCGCCGCAGTTGATGGCGATAAAGGTTTTCTTGGCCCGTGGGCTGGCGCCGTGAATCGCCTGCGCCAGCACTTCCTTGCCGGTGCCGCTCTGGCCATTAATCAGCACGCTGACATCTGACTGCGCCACCATTTTCGCCTGCTCCAACAGACGCAGCATGATCGGGCTACGAGTGACGATGGCTTCACGCCAGCTTTCGTCACCGGCCGGTTTTGACAGCGACAGCGCATCGTCGATGGCTTTATACAGCGCATCGCGATCGACCGGCTTGGTCAGGAAGCTGAACACCCCCTGCTGGGTTGCCGCGACGGCATCGGGGATAGAACCATGGGCGGTGAGAATGATCACCGGCATGCCCGGTTGATGCTTCTGGATTTCGGCAAACAGCGCCATACCGTCCATTTCATCCATACGCAGGTCGCTGATGACCATGTCGATTTTTTCACGCGCCAATAGGCGCAGCGCTTCCTGGCCGCTTTCAGCGGTGGTGACATGGAAACCTTCGCTGGTCAGGCGCATCCCCAGCAGCTTCAACAGGCTGGGATCATCGTCAACCAATAATAAATTGGCCGGTTTGCGGGCTGTCATTGCGCTTTAGGCTCCTTATTGGCAGGTGGCGGCGCATAAGTGTCTTCCGGTTCAACCGGCAGCGCGGTGCCCTTTTCCGTTGCGCCTTCCGGCTCGGCCGGTTTGGCCGTAGCGCTCGGCTTGGCCTGACTGGCGGCATTATCGGGGATCTCACCCTGCATTTGCTTACGGGAAGAGAGTTGACGCTCGATATCCGTCAGGTTTTCCAACTTGCGTGAGGTATCCTGCAGTTGGCTTTGCAGCCGAGCCTGGCTTTGGCGCAGCGTATCAATCTGGCTGTCGGTTGCCTCTTGCAGATGCTGATAGCGGGCTCGTTCATCGAACAGCGAAATTTGCAGCACCTGCTGTTGCCGCCACAATTGCAGCAGCGGCCGCAGCGTACTCGGGAAGTCCAGGCGGTAGTGGTTCAGACGATCGATCATCTGGCGGCGTTCCGCCGACGTCGGTTCGGCGCTGCCCAACAGGATGCTTTGCTTGAACATGCCATCCCAGGCGGTGCCGGGAAGGGTTTTTGCCAGGGTACGTGCCTGGGTGGAACCGATCCGATCGGCACAGTCCATGGCACGCAGCCAGTATAGGGAATTGTCCAGCGCATCCTTGTCGTTGAGCTGCCACAGGGTATCGCACGGTGCGATACGGTAGTCGACAACTTTGCTATCAGGAATCGCTTCCTGCTGCTGCGGCTCGAGACCGCTGCTGACGGCGCGATCGGCGCAGCCGGCTAACAAAAACGGGGCAAAAAGAAGCGTGCCCAGAAAAGAAAGTGGACGCTTGCCGAGCGGTGCGCGCGCAGTAGCGCGCGGGGAACGTTCGATCTGGGTCAGACGAGCGCGTTGTGGCCATATGTACATTATTTATTCATTCTCGGCGGTTAATGGCAATTCAATTCGGAAGCAGACATCAGCGTCATCGACGTTGACCAACTGCAATTCGCCGCGCATCCGGCGGATACAATCTTGTGCGATACTCAGGCCGAGCCCGCTTCCTTTTACCGCCCCTTTCCGCTGCTGACTACCTTGGAAAAAAGGCTCGAAAATCATGGTTTGTTCGGTTTCGGGGATTGGCGTGCCAGTGTTGGCGACGTCAATCTGCACCCGTTGCCCAATTTGGCGGCTACGAATCCAAATGTTACCGGATTCCTTGCCGTAGTGCACCGCATTGGAATAGAGATTATCCAGCACGCGCATTAATAGCGTAGGCTCTGCCCAGCAAATTTCGGCATCAAGCTGTATGTCGGTGCGGATCATCTTGGCTCTCGCCGGCAGACTATGGGCCGCCACCACCATCTCGACCATCTCGCTCAGCTCGACGTTTTCATGCTCGGCCGGCCCATCCGCCAGCTTACGATTGTAGTCGAGCAATTGCTCGATCAACTGCTGCAGATGGCGACTGCTGTGATCGAGAATGGTCACCACTTCTTTTTGATCGGAGGTCAGCGGCCCCGCCACTTCGTCCGCCAACAGTTCGGTGCCTTCACGCATGCTGGCCAACGGCGTTTTCAGTTCATGGGAAATATGGCGCAGGAACTCATGACGCTGCGATTCCAGCCATGCCAGCCGCTCGCTCAGCCAGATGATCCGCTGTGCCAACGAGCGCAGTTCGCGCGGCCCTTTGAACGATGCCGCCGAGCCCAGCGCACGGCCTTCGCCCAGGCGGTTAATCATCTGCTCAACCGCCTTTACCGGCCCAATAATCATGCGGGTGAACAGCACCACCAACAGCACGCTGACCAGAAACAGTAACAGCGCCTGCCAGCCGAAAAACTGCCCGCGTTCGGCAATCGCCTGCTGCAGTTGCTGACCGCGCGAGTACACCACTGCACGCGTCGCCTGCACCATTTCGGCATTGGAACGCGAGAACGACTCCAGCAGGGTCGAGGTTTCTTTATCGGGGCCGCTGCTTTGGCATTTGATGGTCGCCAGTTGCGTCAGCAGATCGCGCAACGTCTGATAATAGCGTTCATCCGGCAGGATCGGGGCATGGGCATCAAGCATTTGAGAATATTGTTTGCGCTGATTTTGATACAGGCGTTCCAGCGTCGGGTCAACCAGCACACAATACTGACGATAGCTGCGCTCCATTTCCAGCGCCACGCTGGTCATCGCCTCACTGCGGCGGGCATCCACCAGCGTGGTGCGGTTGATATCGGCCGCCTGCGAGCTGAGATGATTCAGACTTTGATAGGCTTGATATGCCAATACCAGCAATGGCAGTAACACCAGCAGAAACGCCATCAGCACCAATTGGCGCAGCGAGCGGGGGAATAAACGCCATCTTTTCAACGAAATCATCTCATTGTCCCTTGTCTGCCCTGATGCTAACCGAGTCGCCGGCAAGAAAAAAGCCTGTAGGTGGATAATCCTGCATGCACGGCGCAAAATGGATTGCAATGCAAAACAGCGCCAGGCAACGCGCCACGCCGCTTTCACGCAGGTAAATCGGTAAACAGGGGGATTGCAGGGCGGCAAACAGACGGACGTAAGAAGAGGACTGGAGCAGTGACGTTGGGGCAAAACTGCCCCATCGCAAGGAATATGTGGATGCCCTTAAGCCTCGTCCCCAGGGTGATGTAGCCCGCAGGCTGGCATCGAATGGGACGAATAGCATCCAGATGTATCCGATATTGATGAACGTTTCATCACAGTTGGATACAGGCGGTGCCTCACTCCACGTGTCGCCCGATGCTTGATAAAGTCGCTTGCGCGTCTGTTATCGGTTTGGTTGGACGATAGGCACCATTTCTTTGGCATCATTCGGAGGCTTATGAGGCATGGATTCGGTTTATTTACCGGCCATCATAAAAAGTTGAATGAGCAACTGACAAGTATCATGCATTATGTGTGCCAACTTTTCAAATATTTTTATATCCAACTGATTTAAAACGATTTGTTAACAAGCATCCTTATTTAAAGGGTGTTTTCACCCGGCAATGCTGTGCGTAAATTCACCAGGCTGTCGCCAAAACACGACAACCTAAGTCAATTTATTTACTATGATTATAAATCAATAGGTTAGATGTCACCTTTTAGCGACACCCTTAATAAGGTTTGTCGCGAATAACCGACAGTCTGCAATTTTGGCGAGAATCAGCAGATTAAGCGCGACTGGCGAGTTTACTGGCCGGTACCTTGCCGCATCGAACAAGCCGAGAGAGGACGTCTGGTGACGCCGACAGCTCAGCCACTCCGCCGCGATAAGCTGGGGTCTGGGGTCTGGGGTCTGGGGTCTGGGGTCTGGGGTCTGGGGTCTGGGGTCTGGTTGCACATTTTAACTGGAGGAACCGACACCCAGGCATCCATTGGCCAAGGTGTCGGTAACCGGGGCCGGGAACGGCCCCTGAGACATTAACCCAGTTGCTGGCGCGCGTTGCGGAACATGCGCATCCACGGGCTGTCTTCACCCCACTCTTCCGGGTGCCAGGAGTTGCTGACGGTACGGAATACCCGCTCCGGATGCGGCATCATCACCGTCGCACGCCCGCTGGCGCTGGTCACAGCGGTAATGCCGTTTGGCGAGCCGTTCGGGTTGGCCGGGTAGGCTTCCGTGACCTGGCCGGCATTGTTGACGAAGCGCAATGCCACCAGTCCCTGACTTTCCAACGCGGCCAAATGCGCCGCATCACGGACTTCAACATGCCCTTCGCCATGCGACACCGCAATCGGCATCCGCGAACCGGCCATGCCCTGCATAAACAGCGACGGGCTGGCCGCCACTTCGACCAGGCTAAAGCGTGCTTCGAAGCGATCCGACAGGTTGCGTACGAAGCGCGGCCACTGTTCGGCACCGGGGATCAGCTCACGCAGGTTGGACATCATCTGGCAGCCGTTACACACGCCCAGCGCCAGCGTCTGCGGACGGTGGAAGAAAGCTTCAAACTCGTCACGTACGCGCGGGTTGAACAGAATCGACTTCGCCCAGCCCTCGCCAGCACCCAGTACGTCACCATATGAGAAACCACCACAGGCTACCAGCGTATGGAAGTCCTGCAGATCGCGACGCCCCGTCAGCAAATCGCTCATATGCACGTCGATGGCGTCAAAACCTGCGCGGTGGAACGCCGCCGCCATTTCAACGTGGGAGTTGACGCCCTGCTCACGCAGCACCGCGACTTTCGGCCGCGCGCCCTTGGCAATATAAGGTGCCACGATGTCCTCTTGCGGCGCAAACGTCAATTTGACGTTCAGCCCCGGATCGCGTTCATCCTGTTTGGCCTGATGTTCCTGATCGGCACAGTCAGGGTTATCGCGCAGGCGTTGCATTTGCCAGGTGGTTTCCGCCCACCAGGTGCGCAGCGTGCTGCGGCTTTCGCTATAGACCGGTTTATCGCCCTGGGTTATGACGAAGCGATCGCCAGCCTGAACCCGGCCGATATGATGCACATTGTCGCTCAGGCCATGCTGGGCAAAAATCTGTTGCACCGCAGCCCGGCGTTCGGCGCTGACCTGAATCACCGCCCCCAGTTCTTCATTGAACAGCGCCGCCAGCGCATCCGCGCCCAGCGCCTGGATATCCACCGCCACGCCGCAGTGACCGGCAAAGGCCATTTCCGCCAGCGTGACCAGCAAACCGCCATCGGAACGGTCGTGGTAAGCCAGCAACGCACGATCCGCTACCAGCTGTTGCATCGCATTGAAGAAACCGGCCAGTTGCTCAGCGCTGCGCACGTCCGCCGGTTGGTCGCCCAACTGGCGGTAAACCTGCGCCAGTGCGGTTGCCCCCAGCGCGTTGTGGCCGTTACCGAGGTCAATCAGCAACAGCTCGGTGTCGCCCTGGTCGGTACGCAGCTGTGGCGTCACGGTATGGCGAACGTCTTCTACCCGGGCAAAGGCGGTGATCACCAGCGACAGCGGTGAGGTCATCTCGCGTTGCTCATTACCTTCCTGCCAGCGGGTTTTCATCGACATCGAATCTTTCCCCACCGGGATCGTGATGCCCAACGCCGGACACAGTTCCTCGCCCACCGCTTTTACCGCCTCATACAGGCCGGCATCTTCCCCTGGGTGGCCGGCTGCGGCCATCCAGTTGGCGGAAAGCTTCACGCGTTTGAGGGAGCCAATGTTCGTCGCCGCCAGGTTGGTCAGCGCTTCGCCCACCGCCAGACGGCCCGAAGCGGCAAAGTCCAGCAGCGCCACCGGCGCACGTTCGCCAAGAGACATCGCTTCACCATAGTAGCTGTCGAGGCTGGCGGTGGTTACCGCGCAATCTGCCACCGGGATCTGCCATGGGCCTACCATCTGATCGCGCGCCACCATACCGGTCACGGTACGGTCGCCAATGGTGATCAGGAAGGTTTTCTCTGCAACAGCCGGCAAGTGCAGCACGCGTTTCACCGCGTCAGCCACGCTGATACCATCGCGCAGCACCGGCTCGCCCTTGGCCTGCAGACGCGTGACGTCGCGGGTCATTTTTGGCGTTTTGCCAAGCAGCACGTCCAGCGGCATATCGATCGGCTGGTTATCAAAATGATCATCGTTCAGCGTCAGGTGGCGTTCTTCGGTTGCTTCGCCGATCACCGCGTACGGCGCACGTTCACGGCGGCAAATTTCGTCAAACTGCGCCATCTGTGCCGGCGCAATCGCCATGACATAGCGTTCCTGCGATTCGTTACACCACACTTCCAGCGGGCTCATGCCCGGCTCATCGTTAAGGATGTCACGCAGTTCGAAACGGCCACCGCGGCCGCCGTCGCTCACCAGTTCCGGCATGGCGTTGGACAGACCGCCAGCGCCCACGTCGTGGATAAACAGAATCGGGTTGTCGGCGCCCAGTTGCCAGCAACGGTCGATGACCTCTTGGCAACGACGCTCCATTTCCGGGTTGTCACGCTGTACCGAGGCAAAATCCAGATCGGCGTCGGATTGGCCGGAATCCATTGACGATGCCGCACCGCCGCCCAGACCGATATTCATTGCCGGGCCACCCAGTACCACCAGCTTGGCGCCAACGGTAATTTCGCCTTTCTGCACGTGATCGGCGCGAATGTTGCCGATACCGCCCGCCAGCATGATTGGCTTGTGGTAGCCACGCAGTTCAACGCCGTTGTGGCTATTGACCTGTTCTTCATAGGTACGGAAGTAACCGAGCAGCGCCGGACGGCCGAATTCGTTATTAAACGCCGCCCCGCCCAGTGGGCCTTCAGTCATGATATCCAATGCGCTGACGATGCGATCCGGCTTGCCGAAATCCTGTTCCCACGGCTGTTCAAAACCAGGAATGCGCAGGTTGGACACCGAGAAGCCCACCAGACCGGCCTTCGGCTTGGCACCCCGGCCGGTGGCACCCTCGTCGCGGATTTCGCCGCCGGAACCGGTGGCAGCGCCCGGCCAAGGAGAAATCGCCGTCGGGTGGTTATGGGTTTCAACCTTCATCAGAATATGCGTATCTTCCTGATGATAATCATATTGGCCGTTTTGCGGCGCAGCGAAGAAGCGCCCGACCTGCGAGCCTTCCATCACCGCGGCGTTGTCTTTATACGCTGACAGCACGTAGTCCGGCGTATGTTCGAAGGTGTTTTTGATCATCTTGAACAGCGATTTAGGCTGCTGTTCGCCGTCTATGATCCAGTCGGCGTTGAAAATCTTGTGGCGACAGTGCTCAGAGTTGGCCTGTGCAAACATATACAGTTCGATGTCCGTCGGGTTGCGCCCCAAACCGGTAAATGCATTCAGCAGGTAGTCAATTTCGTCCTGGGCCAGCGCCAGGCCCAGTTTGACATTCGCCTTTTCCAGCGCACTGCGTCCTTCCCCCAGCACGTCCACCGCCTGATACGGCGCTGGCTGGTGGTGAGCAAACAGTTTTTCCGCCTGTTGCAGATCGCTGAACACGGTTTCCATCATGCGATCGTGCAGCAATGCGGCCAGTTGCTGCCATTGCGCTTCGCTCAACGCCGGCGCCGTGACGTAAAACGCCAGACCGCGCTCCAGGCGTTCAACCTGCGACAAGCCGCAGTTATGGGCAATGTCGGTGGCTTTGGATGACCAGGGGGAAATGGTGCCCGGACGCGGCGTTACCAACAGCAGGCGTCCCTCCGGAGCGTGTTCGGCGAGAGAAGGACCGTACTTGAGCAAGCGCGTGAGCTTGCCATGTTCTTCGGCACTTAGCGGTGCGCTAACATCGGCAAAGTGGACGTACTCGGCATAGATATCACTGACCGGAAGTTGTGCGTCCTGGCAGCGGGACAGCAGTTTGGTAACACGAAAAGCCGACAAAGCGGGCGAACCACGCAGTATTTCCATAATCAAAGTTCTCTCGTCTTCGAAGACACTGACTCCAGTGCTTCATTGGGCGCAACAGGGGAAAACGCGCGCTATTATAGAGAATCCACGCCGCCGACGAAACCGTTTGCGTGGCGATAATTGATAAATCGTATTCTTACCGACGAATTGTCATAACATGCCAATAAAGTTGCACGCTGGCGTTTTGTTACGCAAAATGCCCCGATACTGTTGATATAACCATACCAAAAAACCCTTTCCGGCCTGCGGCAGACATGCATCGCCGAGAGACAACTATTTGAAACGCCTAAAAATAAATTACATCCTTGTCGGTACTGTCACTCTGCTTCTGGCGCTAGCCCTGTGGCCTAACATCCCATGGCGGGGCGGCCAGGACGGACAACTTGCAGAGATCAAGTCCCGCGGCGAATTACGCGTCAGCACGTTAAATTCGCCATTAACCTATTTCACCACGCCACAGGGGCCGAGCGGCCTCGATTACGAGCTGGCAAAGCGCTTTGCCAACTATCTGGGGGTGAAACTGGTGGTTTTGCCGCATCAAAACATTAACGATCTGTTCGACGATCTGGACGATGACAACGCCGATATCCTCGCCGCCGGCCTGATCTACAATCAGGATCGCCTTAGCCGTGCCCGCACCGGTCCGGCGTACTACTCGGTTTCCCAGCAGTTGGTGTATCGCCTTGGCAGCCCGCGGCCGAAAAACTTCGCCGATCTCAAAGGCACGCTGGCAGTGGCTTCCGGCTCTGCCCACGTCAGCACGCTAAAACAGCTCAAAAACGGCAAGTTCCCCGATCTCGGCTGGCAATCCTCCAGTGACCTGACCTCCAAAGAACTGCTGGAACGGGTGGCCGACGGCAAATTGGACTATACCCTCGGCGACTCGGTGACCATCGCGTTGCTGCAACGCATCCATCCACAGTTGGCGGTGGCCTTCGACGCCACCGACGAAGAGCCGGTCACCTGGTATCTGAAACGCAGCAATGATGACAGCCTGTACGCCGCTCTGCTCGATTTTTACAGCCAAATGGTAGAAGACGGTACCCTGGCGCGTCTGGAAGAGAAATACCTTGGTCACGTCGGCAGTTTCGATTATGTCGATACCAAAACCTTCCTGTCGGCCATCGATTCGGTGTTGCCGACCTTTCAGCCGCTGTTTGAAAAGTATGCCAATATCATCGACTGGAAACTGCTGGCCGCCATTGCCTATCAGGAGTCTCATTGGAACCCGCTGGCAACCTCGCCAACCGGCGTGCGCGGCCTGATGATGTTAACCCGCGCCACCGCAGATGGGCTGGGGGTCAATGACCGTCTCGATCCGGAAGAAAGCATTCAGGGCGGAGCCCTGTATCTGCAACGCCTGATGGACAAAATGCCGGACACGGTGCCGGAAGACGAACGCGTATGGTTTGCCCTGGCGGCGTACAATATGGGCTGGGGACACATGCTCGATGCGCGCAAACTGACAAAAATGCAAAAGGGCAACCCGGATAGCTGGGTTGACGTCAAACAACGCCTGCCGATGCTCAGCCAGAAACGCTATTACCCGCAGCTGACCTATGGCTACGCGCGCGGTCGCGAAGCGTATAACTACGTGGAAAACATCCGCCGTTATCAGGTCAGTCTGGTGGGATATTTGCAGGAAAAGGAAAAGAAGGCGGCGCAAACGGCGCAGGCTCAGGCGGCACTCGGCCGCGGCTACCCTACCGTAGCGCCCGATTTGGCGCTCAATCTCGATTAATCCTGCGGTTTTGCCGCCCGCTGCGCCTGCTTCAACGCTTTTTGCTGTTCCCGGCGCAGGCGGAAGAAGTTGCTCAACGTGGCTGCACATTCCTCGGCCAGCACGCCGGCGGTAATATCTACCTGATGGTTCATGCCAGGATGGCGCAAAATATCCACCAGCGATCCGGCAGCCCCGGTCTTTTCGTCCGATGCGCCGTACACCAGACGGCGAATACGACTGTGCACCATCGCGCCGGCGCACATCACACAGGGCTCCAGCGTGACATACAGCGTGGCGTTCAACAGCCGATAGTTCTGCAACACCGCGCCGCCCTGCCGTAACGCCATAATTTCCGCATGCGCGGTCGGGTCGTGTCGGCCAATCGGCCGATTCCAGCCTTCGCCAATCACCTGGTTGTCGAGCACCAGTAGCGCACCCACCGGCACTTCTCCCTCTTCCTGCGCACGCAGGGCCAGCGTCAGCGCCTGTCGCATCCAGTAGTCGTCGTTGTATTCAATCATCATATAAGTCCTCGTGCGCATTGCGGCGGGCATTATACACAGTAGGCCAGCTCGGCTCCTCTTTTGTCACCAGCGACCGTAGTGCATTGGCTGTCAGGCAAACCAAGGCGCCGAGCCGCTGGCTCACGCCGCAGCAGGCAAAAAAATGCCGCTCAGGTTTCCCCGAACGGCATCGTGGCTCATCTGGCCAGGTGCGTCACTCCAGTTGCTGCAGCTCACCCTCTTTGCTGACCCGCCAGCGATGCTCGCAGAAAAACAGCAACGGGTTATCCTGTTTGCTGTCGCTGTAACCGCTGTATAATTTCAGCGGTGCGCCGATACGTTGTTCAAGCTGCATCACCTTTTGCACCCCCAGACAGCGCATTGCCAGTACCCAGCCGCCATAGCGAGGCGCAATGCGGCTGCCCACCAGACGTACCCGCGGCAGAAAAGAGGAATCCTGATAGACCTGCTCCACCAGGCGTTCGGGCGAGCCGGTAATCAGCCACACTTCGGCATCATGCTCGTCCAGATACTGGCGCAGACGCAGCTGTACCACCGGAAAGGCGGTGACCTTTTGGCGGAAATAGTTAACAAACTGCAATTCCAGCGCCTGCAGCCTGGCCTGTGAACGACCGAAGGTAATCGACCACAGCAGCACGCTCATCGGCCAGCGCGCGGCACGACCGGCGACCAGCATACTGATACCGACCACCGGCAATAGCGGCACTACCAGCAATAAGTTCAGCGGCAAACGGCGTAATAAAAAGCGCAAGAAACTGCCAAACATATCCTCCTGATGTAGCGTACCGTCCAAATCGAAGAACACGACGCGGCGGCCTTCCTCAGCCTGTTGGCGTGGTTTGTCACTCAAGCGCTACTCCTCAGGATCGTTGAAACCCATTAGCCAGGTAAAAATGAAGCCCGCTATAATCGTAATCAGCATACCTGTCAGATACAACATCACCTTACCTGATACGATGGTTAACGCCAAAGGCAGTCCTGAAATACCGAAGGTGATCACCGTCGCCACTTTCCAGTAGCTGATCAGTGCGCCGCCCACCGCGCCACCGAGACAGGCGGCAATAAACGGTTTACCCAGCGGCAACGTCACGCCAAAGATCAGCGGCTCGCCAATGCCCAGCACGCCAACCGGCAAGGCGCCCTTAATCACTTTCTTTAAACGTTCGTTGCGGGTTTTCAGCAGCACCGCCAACGCTGCGCCCACCTGGCCGACACCGGCCATCGCCAGGATCGGCAACAGCGGGTTGGCACCGTGCGCCTGCACCAGTTCAACGTGGATCGGCACCAGTCCCTGGTGCAATCCTGACAGAACCAGCGGCAGAAAAACGCCGGACAGCACCGCCCCCACCAGCAGGCCGCCTTTGTCGATCGCCAGATTGGCGCCATGGGCGATGGCATCGGAAATGTAACCGCCAAGCGGCTGAAGCAGCACTATCGCCAGCGATGCGGTAATCAAGGTGGTGAATAAGGGATTCAGGATCAGTTCCAGCGATTCCGGCAACAGTTTACGCAGCCTTTTTTCCACCCAGCACATAAAGGCCACTACCAGCAGTACCGCAATCACCCCGCCGCGTCCCGGCTGCAGCGCTTCGCCGAACAGGGTGATCTGCGCCAGCTGTGGGCTGGAGAGGATGCCGGCCATTACGCCGCCCATCGCCTGCGAACCGCCAAACACCCGCGCCGCATTGACCCCGACCAGGATATTCATGATGGCGAAAACCGCACTGCCGAAAACAGCCAACAGCCCCAGCACATTCGGATAACTCAACGCAATGTCGCCGGCGATATCCGGGCGTTTCAAAATATTGATAATGCCGGTAATCAACCCCGATGCGATAAACGCCGGGATCAGCGGAATAAACACGTCGGCCAGTTTCTTTAACGCGTCGCTCATTGGCGCGGCATATCTGGCCTTGGCGGCGGCCTTGTTACGCGAGATGTCATCCGCCGCCGACACTGGTGGCGCACTGCCAAGCAGCGCCTGCATGGCATCCACCACTTTGGCTGCCGCGCCCGGTCCGACGATAAACTGATGCTGATCGCCCTGCTTGATATACCCTTTTACCCCGTCCAGCTTTTTCAGCAGCGCCAGATCGAGACGTTGCTCGTCGCTGACTTCTACCCGCACCCGCGTCATGCAGTTTTCCAGCTTGAGGATATTGCCTTCACCGCCGATGCCCGCCAGAATTTGTGTCGCCAGAGCCGTTGTCTTGTCCATCGCCTGCCCCGAAAGTGGATTAACCCGCCAGTGCCGCACGCAAGAAGCCGTGGTGCCGTTGCAAACGCCGCTGCGCTTCTTCGGCGCTGACCTCGGCCAGAATCATCAGGATCGCCGGTTTGACCTCAAAGCCGGTTTGCGTCAATGCCGCCTCCGCCTGGCTACGATCGGCGCCGGTGGCCTCGGTCACGATACGGCAGGCGCGATCGACCAATTTGACGTTGGTCGCCTTAACATCAACCATCAGGTTCTGATATACCTTGCCCAGTTTGACCATCGCCCCGGTGGAAATCATGTTCAGCACCAGTTTTTGCGCCGTGCCGGACTTCATGCGGGTCGAACCGGTCAGAGCTTCCGGGCCGACCACCGGTGAAATCGCCACCTGCGCCTCTTGGGCAATCGGCGAATCCGGGTTGCAGGAAATGGCCGCCGTCGGACACCCCAACTGGCGTGCATAGCGCAGCGCGCCTATCACATACGGCGTACGGCCAGATGCCGCCAGCCCGATCACCATATCGGTCGCGGTCAGTTGCAGATCGCGCAGGTCACGCGCCCCCAGTTCAGCGTCGTCTTCCGCCCCTTCCACCGCTTTCAGCAGTGCGCCCGGCCCGCCGGCGATCAGCCCGACCACCACGCCGTGCGGTACGCCAAAGGTCGGCGGGCATTCCGAGGCATCCAACACCCCCAGTCGACCGCTGGTGCCGGCGCCGAGATAAATCAGCCGACCACCGGCCTGCAATGCCGCCGCCGTCAGATCCACCGCCTGCGCGATCTGCGGCAGTACCGGCTCGATCGCCAACGGCACTTTGCGATCTTCATGATTAAAACAGGTCACCATTTCCAGCGTGGACATCTCGTCCAGCCGCAGCGTTGCCGGATTACGGGTTTCTGATACCAATGCGCCCAGGTTCATTTCATCACCTTTGAATTTTTAATTCACAATGTGAATTCAATATTTGAATATTTTATTCAACAAAGCGAGCACTATTTGCTATTTTAACGGGGAGCTCACAAAAATTTTCGCTGCACGTTTCCACGCCCACCGTGGCAGAATGCCGACTGACATCAAGGAAAAAATAATGAGTACCCTTCTTCGCATTCGCCAAATGTATCCTGCGCTGGCGCAGAACGATCGCAAGCTGGCCGATTTCCTGCTGCACAACGCTGAACAGGCGCGCCATCTCAGCTCGCAAACGCTGGCTCAGGTGGCTGGCGTCAGCCAGTCAAGCGTGGTCAAGTTTGCCCAGAAAATGGGCTATAAAGGCTTCCCGGCGTTGAAACTGGCGCTAAGTGAAACCCTCGCCCAACCGCAAAGCGCTCCGGTAGTCACGGTGCATAACCGGATACTCAGCAGTGACGCGCTCAAAACCGTCGGTGAAAAGTTACTGGTGGAAAAGCACGCGGCCTTGCGCGCCACGCTGGATATCAACAGCGAAGAACGGCTGCACCAGGCGTTAAGCATGCTGCGCGCGGCGCGCAGGGTGATACTGATGGGCATTGGCGCGTCCGGGCTGGTGGCGAAAGACTTTTCCTTCAAGTTACTCAAACTGGGCGTGATGGCGGTTGCCGAATCGGATATGCACGTTCAACTGGCGGCGGTGCAAGCGCTGGACAAACAGGATTTGCTGGTGGCCATTTCGTTCAGCGGCGAACGGCGTGAAATCAACCTGGCGGCAGAAGAAGCACGTATCGCCGGTGCGCAGGTGCTGGCCCTGACCTGCTTTTCCCCCAACGGTCTGCAACAGCGTGCCGATCACTGCCTGTATACCATTGCGGAAGAACCCAATACCCGCAGCGCCGCGATCTCGTCCAGCACCGCGCAGTATGCGCTCACCGACCTGCTGTTTATGGCGCTGATTCAGCATGACCTGGACCATGCGCGCGATCGGATAAAACACAGCGAACAGTTAATGAAAAAACTGGTATGAAGCGTATAATTCGCGCTCCGCTTAAATACCCTTAGAAATGATGAGAGATAGTTTATGGCCCTGTTAATCACACGCAAATGCATCAACTGTGACATGTGTGAACCAGAGTGCCCGAATCAGGCGATCTCGATGGGCGAGGATATCTACCAGATAGACGCCGATCGCTGCACCGAATGCGTTGGACATTACGAGACGCCGACCTGCCAGCAGGTATGCCCGATCGATAACACCATCATTATCGATCCCGGCCGGTTGGAAAGTCAGGAACAGCTGTGGGACAAGTTTGTGGTTCTGCACCACGCAGACCGGCTGTAACCTTGCCGTAACCGGGCGCCGCTCGCCGCGCCCGTCTGAAGTCAACCTTCGATAATCACCGTCGCACAGGCATAGCGCCGTTCGTCAGCCAGCGAGACGTGGATCGAAGTCACCCCCATCTCCTGTGCCAGTTCGGCGGCGCGCGCATGCAGGCGGATATTCGGCTTGCCCAGGCCATCATTGAACACTTCAAACTGATTGAAGGCCAGGCCGTTGCGAATGCCGGTGCCAAACGCCTTGGCCGCCGCCTCCTTGACCGCAAAACGTTTGGCCAGAAAGCGGACCGGCTGCTGATGCTGCTGATAGACCGCCCATTCCGCATCGCTCAACACCCGCCGCGCCAAACGATCGCCGCTACGCTCCACCACCGCTTCGATGCGCGCCATCTCGACAATGTCGGTACCGAGGCCCAGCACGGCCATTAGCGACGCGCTTCCCGCATCAGCAGTTTCATGTCGCTGACCGCGGCAGACAGGCCACCGATCACCGCCTGGCCGATAATCGCATGGCCGATGTTCAACTCATGCATTTCCGGCAGCGCTGCGATCGGCTGCACGTTATGGTAGGTCAAACCGTGGCCGGCGTTGACCTTCAGGCCTTTTTGCGCCGCGTAGCGCGCCGCCTGGGCAATGCGCTTCAGTTCGGCCTGCACCGCCAGCTCGCCTTGCGCTTGCGCATAGGCACCGGTGTGAATTTCGATATACGGCGCACCTACTGCTACCGCAGCATCAATCTGCCGGTGGTCCGGGTCGATAAACAACGAAACCTGAATACCAGCCTGGGTCAAACGCTCTACCGCCAGCGTCATTTTGTCCAACTGCCCTGCCACGTCCAGCCCGCCTTCGGTGGTCACTTCTTCGCGCTTTTCCGGCACCAGGCAGCAGAAGTGCGGCCGCAGTTCGCAGGCAATATCCAGCATTTCGTCGGTCACCGCCATTTCCAGGTTCATACGGGTCTGAATGGTCTGGCGCAGAATACGTACGTCACGATCGGTAATATGACGACGGTCTTCGCGCAGGTGAACGGTAATGCCGTCCGCGCCGGCCTGTTCGGCGCTGAACGCCGCCTGCACCGGATCGGGGTACTGGGTTCCGCGCGCGTTACGCAGGGTGGCAATATGATCGATATTAACGCCGAGCAGCAAATCAGCCATGACAACCTCTAGATTACGATTTCAGTGTCAGCAGTTTACACGCAGCGGGAAAAGCGCAAAAGCAGAAAGCGGATTACGCGTCGTCGACCGGGGGATCGGGCTGCTTGCGCACAAACTGCCGAAACAGTTCGCGGCTTTTTAGCGGTTTGCCGCCCAGATAGGGTTTTAACGCCATGCGGGTAAAACGTTTGGCGGCACGCAGGGTATCGGCGTCGGGAAACTGGCGTTCGGCCAGCGCACGCAGTTCACGTCCGGTAAAGCTGTAATGGTCTACCACCAGACTGGCGATAAAGCCTTTTTCTTCGCGATAGCGGTAGGTCATGCCGTCGTCAACCGGCTCGCCGCTGCCGGCACAGTGCAGGAAGTCGACGCCGTAACCCAGGTGGTGCAGCAGGGCCAGCTCGAACTGGCGCAAGGCCTGTTCCGGTGAGCGTTCGGCAGCCGCCAACGCCTGCAAACATTGCAGGTAGTCGAAAAACAGCAGTGAATAGTCGGCTTCCTGTTCCAGCACCCGCGACAGCAGTTCGTTCACGTACAGGCCGCTGTAAAGCATCATGCCGCTAAGCGGTAAGCCAAGGGAAACCGCTTCGGCATTGCGCAGCGTCTTGATATCGCCACGCCCGCCCCAGCGGACTAATAAAGGGGTAAAGGGTTGCAGGCAACCCTTTAGATTGGAGCGGCGGCTGCGCGCGCCTTTTGCCAGCAAGCGCACCCGTCCGTGGCCTTCGGTGAACAGATCCAGCATCAGGCTGGTTTCACTGTACGGCCGCCCATGCAGGACGAAAGCGCGCTGCCAGCCTTCCATCGGACGTTACTTCAGATCGTCGACATAGCCCAGGCTACGCAGCGCACGTTCGTCGTCCGCCCAGCCGGATTTCACTTTCACCCACAGTTCCAGATGCACCTTGGCTTCAAACATCTGTTCCATATCCTGGCGGGCTTCAATGCCGATGGTTTTGATCTTCGAGCCTTTATTGCCGATGACCATTTTCTTCTGGCCTTCGCGTTCAACCAGGATCAGGCCGTGGACATCATAGCCACCGCGATCGTTGGCCACGAACTGTTCGATTTCGACCGTGACCGAATACGGCAGCTCTTCACCGAGGAAACGCATCAGTTTTTCGCGAATGATCTCCGACGCCATAAAGCGCTGGGAACGATCGGTGATGTAATCTTCCGGGAAGTGATGCTCCGCTTCCGGCAACAGTTTGCGCACGATGCCGGCGATGGTGTCCACGTTCATGCCTTTCTCGGCAGAAATTGGCACCACGTCGAGGAAGTTCATCTGCTGGCTCAAGAAAGCGATATGCGGCAGCAGCTTGCCTTTGTCAGCCACGTTGTCGACCTTGTTGATCGCCAACAGCACCGGGCATTTCAGGCTGCGCAGCTTATTGACCACCATTTCGTCGTCGGCAGTCCAGTTGGTGCCTTCAACCACGAAGATCACCAGTTCCACGTCACCGATCGAGCTGCTGGCGGCGCGGTTCATCAAACGGTTGATGGCGCGTTTTTCTTCGATGTGCAACCCGGGGGTATCGACGTAAATCGCCTGATAAGGCCCTTCGGTGTGAATGCCCATGATGCGGTGGCGCGTGGTTTGCGGCTTACGCGAAGTAATGGAGACCTTTTGCCCCAGCAGTTGGTTCAATAACGTGGATTTGCCCACGTTCGGACGACCAACGATCGCGATAAATCCGCAGTATTGTGTTTCTTCGCTCATTCAAGCTCCAGCTTTTTCAGCGCTTGTTCCGCTGCCGCCTGCTCGGCTTTACGGCGACTCGAACCGGTGCCCACAACGGGCTCGCTCAAACCGCTCACCTGGCAGTGGATAGTAAATTCCTGATCGTGCGCTTCACCGCGAACCTGCACCACCAGATAAGAAGGCAACGGCAGATGACGACCTTGTAAAAACTCCTGCAAGCGGGTTTTTGGGTCTTTCTGCTTATCACCGGGGCTGATTTCGTCCAGCCGGCTGCGATACCAGTCCAGAATCAGTCGTTCAACGGTCTGGATATCACTGTCCAGGAACACGCCGCCAATCAATGCTTCCACCGTATCCGCCAGAATCGACTCGCGGCGGAAACCGCCACTTTTCAGTTCTCCCGGCCCAAGGCGCAGGCATTCGCCCAGATCGAACTCACGCGCCATTTCCGCCAGCGTGTTTCCGCGCACCAGCGTGGCGCGCATGCGGCTCATGTCGCCTTCATCAACGCGCGGGAAGCGGTGATAAAGCGCATTGGCGATGACGAAACTCAGGATAGAGTCACCCAGAAACTCAAGCCGTTCATTGTGTTTACTGCTGGCGCTGCGGTGAGTCAACGCTTGCAGCAAGAGCTCCTGCTGTTGAAAAGTGTAGCCCAGCTTCCGCTGCAGCCTGTTTATTACGATGGGGTTCATGAGTTACCAATAGATCAAGAATGCGTCAAAAACTTTGCAGCACACGGAACAGGCCTGCTTCGTCGAGAGCCGATCCAAAGCTGTTTCGTTTGCAGTGGCTCCCAACAGGGAGCCAACTTTTATCGCTCAGGAAGGTATTCTACAACGGAAGAAATTATTATGCTGCGTTTATACGCGCAAGATTAATGAATTCCGCCAATACGGCTCAAACGTACGCCGGTAGGCCACTCGCCTTCCTGTTTTTCAAAACTCATCCAGATAGCCGTGGCTTTGCCCACCAGGTTCTTCTCCGGCACGAATCCCCAATAACGACTGTCAGCGCTGTTATCACGGTTATCGCCCATCATGAAGTAATGGCCGGCTGGCACTACCCATTCCGCCAATTGCTGGCCTGGCTGCTGATAGTAAGCGCCTACCTGATCCTGGGTGCCAGGTACGGTCAGCACCGAATGAGTGACGTTGCCCAGCGTTTCATTACGCTCGCGCAGGCGGATACCGCCCTGCGGCACGTTGTCGCTCACCGGGATATTATAGAAGCCATTGCTGGCTTCGCCGGCGCCGCTACGGCTGAACATCTGCACAAAGTCGCTTGGCTGTGCGTCGTTATAGGTCACCGCCAGCGCTTTGTCACACGGTCGATCGGTATTGCACACCGGCTGTACCGTTACGCGTTTGTTCACCGGATCGTACGATACGCGATCGCCCGGCAGGCCGACCACACGCTTGATATAGTCCAGTTTCGGATCGAGCGGATATTTGAATACCGCAATGTCGCCACGCTTCGGATGGCCGGTTTCAATCAGCGTCGTCTGGGTAATCGGATCTTTAATGCCGTAGGCATATTTCTCCACCAGAATAAAATCGCCGATCAGCAGCGTCGGCATCATTGACCCTGACGGGATCTGGAACGGCTCGTAGATAAACGAACGCACCACGAACACCACCAGCAACACCGGGAACACCGATGCCCCGGTTTCAACCCAGCCCGGTTGCTTGGCCACTTTCGCCAGCGTCTTTTCGTCTACCGCGCCTGCGGTCTGCGCGTTGACCGCTGCGATTTTCGCCCGGCGTGCCGGAGCCCATTTAAAGCGCTCAAAGCACCAGATGATCCCGGTCACCAGCGTAGCAACTGCCAGGATCAGGGCAAACATATTCGCCATGCAAACTCCCTAGTTACGTGAGCTTTCGCTCTTACTTACCGTCTTTGCCAACGTGCAGAATGGCCAGGAACGCTTCCTGCGGCAACTCGACGTTACCCACCTGCTTCATGCGTTTCTTACCGTCTTTCTGTTTCTGCAACAGCTTTTTCTTACGGCTGACGTCACCGCCGTAGCACTTCGCCAATACGTTCTTGCGCAGCTGTTTGACCGTTGAACGCGCAATAATGTGCGTACCGATCGCCGCCTGAATCGCAATGTCGAATTGCTGACGCGGGATCAGCTCTTTCATTTTTTCCACCAGATCGCGCCCGCGATACTGCGAGTTGTCACGGTGAGTGATCAGCGCCAGCGCATCCACGCGCTCACCGTTGATCAATACGTCAACCCGCACCATGTCGGAGGCCTGGAAGCGTTTGAAGTTATAATCCAGGGACGCATAGCCACGTGACGTCGACTTCAGACGGTCGAAGAAGTCGAGCACCACTTCCGCCATTGGAATTTCGTAGGTCAGCGCCACCTGGTTGCCGTGATAGACCATGTTGGTCTGCACGCCGCGTTTTTCCACGCACAGCGTGATCACGTTACCGAGGTATTCTTGTGGCATCAGCATGTGACATTCGGCGATCGGCTCACGCAGCTCAGCGATGTTGTTCAACGGCGGCAGCTTGGATGGGCTATCGACGTACACCGTTTCACCGCCGGTGGTTTCCACCTGATAGACCACCGTCGGGGCGGTGGTGATCAGATCCAGATCGTATTCACGCTCCAGACGTTCCTGAATGATCTCCATGTGCAGCAAGCCCAGGAAACCACAGCGGAAGCCGAAGCCCAGCGCGGTGGAACTTTCCGGCTCGTAGAACAGCGAGGCGTCGTTCAGGCTCAGCTTGCCCAGCGCATCGCGGAAGGCTTCATAGTCGTCGGAGCTTATCGGGAACAGACCGGCGTAAACCTGCGGCTTCACTTTTTTGAAGCCCGGCAACGGCTTGTCTGCCGGCTGGCGGGACAGCGTCAGGGTATCGCCGACCGGTGCACCGAGAATGTCCTTGATGGCACATACCAGCCAACCCACTTCGCCGCAGTTCAGCACATCGCGGTCGACGCGCTTCGGCGTGAAGATCCCCAGACGATCGGCGTTGTACACCTGTCCGGTACTCATTACCTTGATCTTGTCGCCTTTGCGCATGGTGCCGTTCTTGATGCGCACCAGTGACACCACTCCCAGGTAGTTATCAAACCAGGAGTCGATGATCAGCGCCTGCAATGGCGCTTCCGGATCGCCTTCCGGCGGCGGAATATCGCGCACCAGGCGTTCCAGTACTTCCGGCACGCCAACGCCGGTCTTGGCCGAGCAGCGCACTGCGTCAGTGGCGTCGATGCCGACGATATCTTCGATTTCCTGCGCTGCACGATCCGGATCGGCCGCCGGCAGGTCAATTTTGTTCAGCACCGGCACCACTTCCAGATCCATTTCGATCGCGGTATAGCAGTTGGCCAGCGTCTGCGCTTCTACGCCCTGGCCGGCATCCACCACCAGCAGCGCGCCTTCGCAGGCCGCCAGCGAGCGGGAAACTTCATAGGAGAAGTCAACGTGGCCGGGAGTATCGATAAAGTTAAGCTGATAGGTTTGACCATCCAGCGCCTTGTAATCCAGCGTGACGCTTTGCGCCTTGATGGTGATACCACGCTCACGTTCCAGATCCATGGAATCCAGAACCTGCGCGGCCATTTCACGCTCGGTCAGGCCGCCGCAAATCTGGATAATACGGTCGGACAGCGTCGACTTACCGTGGTCAATGTGGGCAATAATAGAAAAGTTTCTTATGTGCTTCATTTAATTAATGTTTTCTCTAATTAAGCGCTTAAGTATTTGATCGGTGGACGCAGTGATGGATACGAAACCCAAACTACCCACATAGAATGTGACGCATCTTACACTGTAAGAGCGCCGTGCGAAAGGAGGCCGGCAACGGAAGTCCCTGTCGAGCGTTATGCATTAAAAAACCCTACTTTTTATGTTTTACTGCCTATATGATGTACGCCTTACGCACCATCCCCATTGCTAATGCAGACGCCAGTCTGGCGTTAATGATGGACATAGCGATAAAAAACCAAGCTTGCTATTAAATATGACTTAGTGAAGCTAAATCAGGTTTACAAAACACGACAAACCAATAATTCATTTTAACCAAACGTTAAAACAATAATATAAATACCTGCTTCGAGCTCAACATTACTACTTTTATTATTATCCGTTGGAACCTTTAATGAAAAACAATAATATTGAAAGCATACAGCTATTACGTGGCATTGCAGCATTGATGGTAGTATTTGGCCATAACAGATCTCTTCTAGGCGATATTAACAGCGGTTCGTTTATGGATTACCTTACGTTAAATGCCGCATTTGGCGTAGAGATATTTTTTATCATCAGTGGATTTATTATTGCCTACTCCACCAAAAGATTACTGTCTTACCCGATCGTAGATTTCACCATCAAGCGCTTCTTTAGGGTTTACCCGCTTTATTTTATGGTGTTTTCACTTTTTATCATGGTTATTGGCTATAACAGCTCCTCCGGAACCTGGCTAGGACCAGAATTTTCGCTTACCAATGTGCTGAAGTCCTATCTGCTGCTGCCGTTGGATCCCAACAATATCGCTCCTTATTATGGCTGGGGTACGCTGGTCGTCTCGTGGACTCTGGGCTATGAAGTCTACTTTTACCTCCTCTTCGCCCTGTCCATGGCGTTAAGCAAGAAGTATCGCAGTTACCTGTGCGCTTTGCTGCTGGTCGCCGGTTACCTACTGGGCTGCATGCTGCCTGGTGGCCAATTCACGCTGGATGCGAACAGCTTCACCATCGCTGATATCGGTGCGTGGCGCAACGTCGGCTTTATCTTTAATCCTATCGTATTGGATTTTGTCTTGGGATTGATGCTGGCGGAGCTTTACCAGTCAAAATATAGCCGACTGTTCCACCATAAGCCAACTGCGGTGTTAATGATCCCAATATTTATTATTTGCATATTATTCTGGCTAACCGGTTATCGTGCCGGACAGGGTATAACCCACTCTGCCGTTATCGCCCTGGCGTTAATTGTCGCCTTACTGACGATGGAACACGCACTCAAACTCACGCTCCCATCCGTACTGGTTAACATTGGCGCCTATTCTTATTCTTTATACCTTATTCATGTGCCGGTATTAAAGTTCATTCAAATCCATGGAGATCGGCTACCGGGCCTACCAGCCAATGAAGGTGTCGTCAAATATATTTATTCGATTTCACTCTCCATCAGCTTGTCGATTATCCTGTATTACTTCGTGGAACAGAGGCTGATTAAACTTGCACGGAACATTTGCCGTAGAATAGAAAACAGCTCGCAACCAGGTTAAATCCCTCGCTATCAGGTAATATTGATTAAGCTGATTCTCGGAACTGAGTAATTTTAACCTCGGTTCTTTACGCAAAGAATAACCACGCGGCAAAATAACACCGCGTCGGCCCACTTTACCCCGGCAATTTTGTTACAAATACCGCGCATTGCTAACACCTCAGCGCTGTTGTCATTGGCGAATGCAACATGATAAGTGTCTCTCCCGCTTTAGGAAAAAACCCATATACGCCCCTGCCCCGCCTCCTATAGAAAGGAGGCAGAACTCCGTAACAAATATTAAACAGGGCTCTACATCGGCATGCCCAACGGAGTTCATCAGCATATCTCTGTAAGTTGATTGGAAGGTGCGTAATGATCGATAAAGGGCAGATGCTGAGCCGGCACGATTTTTCAAAGGTCAACTGGGGCATTCTGGCGGCGGCAGCGCTGCTGTTAACCATTGGCGGTACGCTACTGTTGTTACCGCTGCTGAGCAACATGGAAGAAAGCGGCGTGTTGACCCTATTGCAAACCGGCGCAGCGACGATTTTACTCGGCTGTATCCTCCTGGCGCTGCGGCATTTTCTGCGGCCTGCATTCAGCTACCGGCTGTATGAACATGGCGTTCGGGTGGTCAGTAGCCATAACCACAAAGAACGCTTTATCCCGTTTGAAAAAATCACCGATATCTATCGTTTCCGTGGCATACCGTTACTCGGCGGGCTATGCGGTGGATTATGTGAAGCGATGGCCTTTCGCACCGCGGCCGATCAGCCATGGTGCACGGTATTCAGCAATGTATCTCATGCCTGGACGTTGCGAGATACCATCATTAATCAGCAAATTCAGCTACGCGGCACCATGGCACTGAATGCCTTGTATCAGGGGGAGGTTATCGATTTCCGCTACCAGAATTGCAAAGCACGTTGGCTGAATTTGCTGCTACGCGGCGATTTGCAGCGACTGCAAGGCCAAACGCTGCATTTGAGCGCCAAAACCCTGTCAACGCCGCAGGGCAATATCGCCATTGAACAGATACATTCGCAGGTAACCGATGCTGAGCAAGGAAAGATCCATCTGCTCAATGATCAAGGCCAGACGCTGGTGACGTTGTGTTATTTTTCGCTGCTGAGCGCCGATCTCTTCATCGCGCTGCTGGAGCATATGATCGCCAACCGCATCCCCGCCTACCGTAATCCGGCGGTGACGCAGCAAGCGTGCTAGTGAGGAAGCGGGTTGTCGGCCTGCAGGCGCAGTGCCGTTGGCGGCAAGCCGATTTGCAGTACGATCGGCTGATAGGCATCCTGTTCGCCCAGACGCCGCGCCAAGCGGCGCGCCAGCAAGAATGCACCCACGCCGCCAACCAGTGCGCCGATCGCCGCCGCCCCGTCGCTACCCAGCCACAGCTGCAATAAGCCGCCGCCCAGCATCATGCCGATCAATGGAGTGAGATATACCAGCATCGCCGAGCGCAGCAGACTGCCTTCGGCGATACCGACTTCAATGCGCTGTCCCGGTTCCAATGGCTGCTCGATATGCACCCGCAGCTGGTGCTCGGTTTCCGGCACCAGCTCATTCAGCGCCCGCGCGCCGCAGCCCGAACGGGCATGACAACTGCCGCAGCCGGCTTTGGGTTCACAACGCAATAACGCCACACCCTGTTGCCACGATACTACCGTGGCCCATTCTTTCATCATTGTGCTGCTACCTTGAAGGTGATGCTGTCAGCAATACGCTTGGCCGTAGACGGTGGCAATTCACCGACGATGATAATCTCGTGGCCGTTACGCACGATGCTTTGTATGGTACGCCGCCCTTGCCGATAAAACTGTTGGCCGGCGCCAGCGCCACTCGGGCTGACATTAACCGAGAAGCTGAACAGACCGTCGCTGTACAAGCGTGATTCTACCGGTACCGATACGTTTGGCAACTTGCGACGATTGCGCGCCACTTCGTTCACCCCGGCCGGCAGCCAGCCGGTGTTCCAACTCAGATTGACCTTTTCGGTCGCAGGCAGCGACAGCAACGGTGGCAGGTTGACCTTCAGCAGGCCCTGCATAATGTTCTGCACTTCGGCGCCAACCACGAACGAGATGACGCGAAACTGTTCCAGCGTTTCGCCATCACGATCGAGCAAATCGACCCGAAGCGGCAGCTTGGTGTCTACGTCCATCCAGACGATATAGCTGTAACGCGAACCGTCACGCGCCACCACGCGAATCACCTCACACGGGCGATCGGAAATGCGCGTACGGCCAACGGAGATAAAGTCGTAATATTTCGCCAGACGGTCAAAGTCGGCATACACCAGGGCCGGCAACGCGTCGACAATATGGTCGCCGGTTAACGTGAAGGGCTCCAGCCCGGGTTCGAAATAGCTGATGCCGCCGCCGCGCTGTAACACTTCGCGACGCGGGCCGTCCATGTGCAACAGTTGTCCCAGAGGTTGTTGATCGACCACCGCATGACGATAGCGTAGCGATTCAATCCCCTGTTTACTGATGCTGATATAGGCGAGTTCATAATTGAGTGAACGGCTGGCACTGCTCATTTGTTGTAACAACGCCCCGGACGCAGTCTGCGCCGGGGCGATGTTTGAATAGAGCAGGCTACCCGTCAATAGACAAACGGAGAACCAAAGTTGCTTCATTACTGCTGTTGCATTCCTAAAGACTGGGTTCCTGGAACCTGAACCGCCGCTTGCTGCGGGTTAGCGTGTTCAAGTTGTAACTGATCCGAATGCAAACGACGTTGCAGTTCGTAGTCTTGCAACATGGCGTTGATACGTTTGCGCTGTTCCTGCACCTGCTGCTGTTGGCCGCTGCCGGTAGAGAAGCTGTCGGCCGGCACGCCCAGGCTCACCGGTGACGGCTGCCCCATGATTGGCAAGGTGTTGAACACCGGCGCTTCCGCGCTGCCCTGCTCGGTTGCCGCAGGTTGATTGTAATGCTGTACGCCGACGATCACCGCCAGCGACACACAGGCCGCAACGCCCACCTGGGTCAACTGGGTTGCCCATGGACGCACCTTGTGCCAGAACGGCATTTTTTGCCAGGTATGTGGTTGCGGCTGAGATTCAGGCACTGCGGAAGGAACCAGACGTGCAGGTTCTTTCTCCAATGCAGCAGCAACGCGTTCGGCGATGTCGAGATGAATGACTTGTCCGACATCACCACGTAACGTATCACGTATCAGGTGATAGCTCTGCCAGCTTTGCTGAAGCACACGATCTTTGGATAACGAACTGAGCAGTTCGTTGTCGAGTGATTCACCATCCATCAGAGCGGAAAGCTTTTCTTTCTGCATGCCTAAGTACCCTTCCTGTGCCCGCCATCGCTAACGCTGAATCAGCGGTTGAACTTTATTATCGATAGCCTCCCGGGCGCGGAAAATACGCGAACGTACGGTTCCGACCGGGCAATCCATGATGGCCGCTATCTCTTCGTAGCTTAGACCATCCAACTCACGCAGGGTAATCGCCATGCGAAGATCCTCCGGGAGTGACTCAATGGTACGGAAAACTATCTGTCTCAACTCTTCAGACAACATTAAGTTCTCAGGGTTCGAAATTTCTTTTAGTGCGCCTGCACTTTCAAAGTTTTCCGCATCGTTGGCATCCACATCACTAGCCGGTGGACGCCGCCCCTGAGCAACCAGATAATTTTTTGCTGTATTGACAGCGATTCGATATAACCAGGTGTAAAAGGCGCTGTCGCCGCGGAATGATTCCAGCGCGCGATAGGCTTTAATAAACGACTCCTGCACCACATCCGGCACATCGCCCTGCGGCACATAGCGGGAAACGAGACTCGCAACTTTATGCTGGTAACGTACTACCAGTAAGTTAAACGATTTCTGATCGCCCTTTTGGACCCGTTCAACCAGCACCTGATCCGTTAACTGCTCGCTCATCCGAGGTAAATTCTCCCCAAATCTGTCTCCACGCGTGAAATTGTACTGCCAGCCATACGTTATTTTCCTGAGCAAGCACTCGCTTGGAGTTCATATGAAACCCGAAGTTCCATACCGCCATTGTTTTTTCTGTAGATGTCGCCCTATCCGTGGCTTTTGCCCGGACAAGTAGGCTAACATGATTTTCACTCTTCTTCTGCACACATCATACGTTATGCAACCATCATATGAACATGTCAGTGATGTACTGATCGTCGGCAGCGGCGCGGCGGGCCTGTCACTGGCCCTGCGACTGGCGCAGCATTGCAAGGTTACCGTGCTGAGCAAAGGCCCGCTCAACGAAGGCGCCACCTTTTATGCCCAGGGCGGGATCGCCGCGGTATTTGATGAAACAGACAGTATTGCCTCACACGTTGATGACACGCTGATTGCCGGTGCCGGATTGTGTGACAAAGACGCGGTAGAATTTATCGCCGGCAACGCTCGCCACTGCGTACAGTGGCTGATCGACCAGGGCGTGCTGTTCGATACCGAAACCAACGCACAGGGTGAAGAACGTTATCACCTGACGCGCGAAGGCGGCCACAGCCATCGCCGCATCCTGCACGCAGCCGATGCCACCGGTAAGGAAGTAGAGACTACCCTGGTAGGGAAAGCAAGCGCCCACCCGAATATTTGCGTGATGGAGCGCCGCAACGCGGTTGACCTGATCACCTCAAACAAGATTGGCCTGCCGGGTACCCGACGCGTCGTAGGAGCCTATGTCTGGAACCGAGAGCGCGAACAGGTGGAAACCTATCGCGCCAAAACCGTGGTACTGGCTACCGGTGGCGCCGCCAAGGTTTACCAATACACCACCAATCCGGATATCTCCTCCGGCGATGGCATTGCCATGGCCTGGCGTGCGGGCTGCCGGGTAGCGAACCTGGAGTTTAACCAGTTTCATCCCACCTGCCTGTTCCACCCGCAAGCGCGTAATTTTCTGCTGACCGAAGCGCTGCGCGGCGAAGGTGCCTATCTGAAACGCCCGGATGGCAGTCGGTTCATGCCGGACTTCGATCCGCGGGGTGAACTGGCGCCACGCGATATCGTGGCGCGCGCCATCGACCATGAAATGAAGCGCCTCGGCGCCGATTGCATGTATCTGGATATCAGCCATAAACCGGCTGAGTTCATCACCCAGCACTTCCCGATGATCCATGAGAAGTTGCTGACGCTGGGCTTTGATCTGACAAAGCAGCCGATCCCGATCGTTCCTGCCGCCCACTACACCTGTGGCGGCGTAATGGTCGATCAACATGGCCGCACCGATCTAGACGGCCTGTATGCGATTGGCGAAGTCAGCTACACCGGCCTGCATGGCGCCAACCGCATGGCATCGAATTCTTTATTGGAATGTCTGGTTTACGGCTGGTCAGCGGCGGAAGACATCATTACCCGCCTGCCGTTCATTACGCTGGCCAGGCAGCTCCCTCATTGGGATGAAAGCCGCGTCGATGACTCCGACGAACGGGTAGTGATTCAGCACAACTGGCACGAACTGCGGTTGTTCATGTGGGATTATGTCGGCATCGTGCGCACCAGCAAGCGCCTGGAGCGGGCCCTGCGCCGCATCAATACCCTGCAACAGGAAATCGATGAGTATTACGCCAACTTCCGCATCTCCAACAACCTGCTGGAACTGCGCAATCTTGTTCAGGTCGCGGAGCTGATCGTGCGCAGCGCCATGGCGCGCAAGGAAAGCCGTGGCCTGCACTATACGCTGGACTACCCGGATATGCTGCCAGACTCGCGCCCGACGATCCTGCAACCCTGACCTGCGAATCGGGGCACCAGCGGTGTCCCGGTTAATTAATAGAACAGATAAAAATCGGCAATCAGCGCGCGGAATGCCTCGCTGTAGCTGCCGTCGGCCTGCTTGATCGCCAGATCGTTTTCCACACAACGCTGCGGTTCACGCGTCAACGACAGCAGCATTCGGTGGCGCGGCGTCTGTGGCCGATCGCTGACGTTCACTCGCAGCGCCATATGCCAGCCGCGCCGCTGTGCATCGGCGGCGAACGCCTCGCCGATGGCATACGGCAGCACCACGCACAGCTGGCCGTTGTCGCCCAGCAAGCGCTGCGCGCAATCCAGTAGCAGATCGTGCGGCAAGGTTTCGGTATAGCGCGCGGTGTCTCTCGCCCGATCGCGGCAGGCCACTGACGGCTCAAAGTATGGCGGATTGCTGACAATTAGCGCATAGCGCCCGGCGTGACGCTGGGCGAAATCCTCGATATTCTGCGCATAAACCCTGATACGTTGCGACCACGGTGATTGCAGGACGTTTTCCTGCGCCTGCTCTGCGGCAGCCGTATCCAGTTCCACCGCATCAATATGTATCTCAGCCGGCGAGCGCTGCGCCAGCATCAAGGCGATCAAGCCACTGCCGCAGCCGATATCCAGCACCTTGCCGCTCTGCGCCAATGGCGCCCAGGCGCCAAGCAGCACGCCGTCGGTGCCGACTTTCATCGCACAGCGATCGTGACCAACGAAGAATTGCTTGAAGGTAAAACCACCGCGTCGCGGTTTGAAATCGGCGTTTGATTGACTGCTCACATTGACCATCCGGCTAGAAAACTGGCGTAGCATAAGGCAATCTGCTAGTGGGTAAAAGAGATGCTTTCCTTAAAAAGGGTGAACCCGGCGGCCAACCCGTCTATAATCGGCGCCCCAAGTAGAGGTAGACCATGACAGCAACCAATTTTTCCGAACTCGATCTCGATGAACGCCTGATTAACGCCCTGCGCGATAAAGGCTACGACCGCCCAACCGCCATTCAGGCCGCAGCCATTCCGCCGGCCATGGACGGGCGTGACGTATTGGGTTCGGCGCCAACCGGCACCGGTAAGACTGCCGCATTCCTGCTGCCGGTATTACAGCATCTGCTGGATTTCCCACGTAAAAAATCCGGCCCACCGCGCGTACTGATCCTCACCCCAACGCGTGAACTGGCAATGCAGGTCGCCGATCAGGCGCGTGAACTGGCTGCTCATACCTCGTTGGACATCGCCACCATTACCGGCGGCGTGGCGTATATGAACCACGCGGAAGTGTTCAGCGAAAATCAGGACGTGGTGGTCGCCACCACCGGCCGCCTGCTGCAATACATCAAAGAAGAAAACTTCGACTGCCGTGCGGTAGAAACGCTGATCCTCGACGAAGCCGACCGCATGCTGGACATGGGCTTCGCGCAGGATATCGAAACCATTTCGGCCGAAACCCGCTGGCGCAACCAGACGCTGCTGTTTTCCGCCACGCTGGAAGGCGAAGCCATCCGCGAATTTGCCGAGCGCATTTTGAAAGAGCCGGTGGAAGTTGAAGCCGACCCTTCTCGTCGCGAACGCAAAAAGATTTTGCAATGGTACTACCGTGCCGACGACGTTAAGCATAAAACCGCGCTGCTGGTTCATCTGCTGCAACAGCCGGATGTGCAAAAGTCGGTGATCTTCGTGCGCAAGCGCGAACGGGTGCATGAACTGGCGACCTGGCTGCGTGAGGCGGGCATCAACACCTGCTATCTCGAAGGGGAAATGGTGCAGGCCAAGCGCAACGAAGCGGTAAAACGCATGATGGACGGCCGGGTCAACGTGCTGGTTGCCACCGACGTTGCGGCACGTGGTCTGGATATTCTCGATATCACCCACGTGTTCAACTTTGACATGCCGCGTACCGCCGATACCTATCTGCATCGCATTGGGCGTACTGGACGCGCCGGACGCAAGGGCACCGCCATTTCACTGGTGGAAGCGCACGATCATCTGCTGCTGGGCAAGGTCGGCCGTTATCTCAATGAACCGCTGAAAGCGCGGGTGATTGATGAGCTGCGCCCAAGCACCAAGCAGCCAAGCGAAAAGAGCAACGGCAAACCGTCCAAGAAGGTGCTGGCCAAGCGCGCAGAGAGCAAAGAAAAGAACAAAGAAAAAGCCAAAGTGAAGGTGCGTCACCGCGACGCCAAAAACGTTGGCAAACGTCGTCAGGCCAAAGCCAAGCCTGAAGACAGCGGCAAGTAATCAATAACTCGCCGCAATAAAAAACCGCCGTATCAACGGCGGTTTTTTTATGCCTGTGGCAAGCGACGCATCCGTAAACGAATGCCGTCAATGTCAGGGCCAGTTACAGGCTTTCGGTGAAGGTGCGGGTAATAACGTCGCGTTGTTGCTCCGGGGTCAGCGAGTTGAAGCGCACCGCATAGCCAGAAACGCGAATGGTCAATTGCGGGTATTTTTCCGGGTTTTGCACCGCATCCTCCAGCGTTTCACGGCTCAGCACGTTAACATTCAGATGCTGGCCGCCCTCTACCCGCACGGTAGGTTGCAGTTCCATCGGGATTTCGCGGTATTCGATCTGCCCCAGTTCGGTTACCGGGACGATTTGATCTTCCGCATAATCGGCTTTGGCGCAAACGCAACGCGCTTCTGACTTTTCGTCATCCAACAGCCAGAAAGAGTTAACCAGCGCCTGATTGCTGGCTTTGGTGATTTGAATACCGGTGATCATGTTGTTGCCTCCGTACAAGGGCGATAAATTATTTTGATTAAAACCCAAACCGGGTTTCACCCAATGGGTAGAACCCCGTTGCCATATCATTCTGTATACCAGTCCGACGACGGCAATTCTTTGATTAAAATCAATTTCCACCGGACACCTCGCATCGTAAAGGCGGCAAATTTTTGTTTTATATCAATATTCTTCCGTTGGCCCAACGCAATAAGTTTTGTAAATTTTCAAAAAAAATTGAAAGTCACCGCGACAATGCCGTGACCAGGGCAAGAAAGAGCGGTTTCACTCGCGGGGCGTAAACGGTAAGCTATAGCCAATTAATTGCTAACAAAAACAAAGGAGAGCGTTAATGACCACCTCCCTCACCTGGCATGACGTCATCGGAAAAGAAAAAGAGCAACCCTATTTTGTTGAAACACTCGCCTTTGTTGCCGCAGAGCGCCAGGCTGGCAAGACCATCTACCCGCCGCAAAAAGACGTTTTCAATGCGTTTCGCTTTACCGAACTGGCGGATGTCAAAGTCGTCATCCTCGGTCAGGATCCTTATCATGGGCCGAATCAGGCGCATGGTCTGGCGTTTTCGGTGCGCCCCGGCGTCGCGGTGCCGCCTTCACTGGTCAACATCTATAAAGAGTTGACCAGCGACATTGCCGGTTTTGAGCGTCCGAGTCACGGCTGCCTGCAAAGCTGGGCGGAACAAGGCGTACTGCTGCTCAATACCGTGCTCACCGTCGAGGCCGGTCAGGCGCACTCCCACGCCAGGCTCGGTTGGGAAACCTTCACCGATAAAGTGATCGCCGCGCTGAACGAAAATCGCCAAGGCGTCATCTTTTTACTGTGGGGATCGCACGCGCAGAAGAAAGGTAATTTTATCGATCGCCAGCGTCACCACGTCCTGAAAGCCCCGCACCCGTCGCCGCTTTCCGCTCACCGCGGTTTCCTTGGCTGCCAGCATTTCTCGCAGACCAATCAATTGCTGGAACAGCAAGGGCTGGCACCGATCG
Source organism: Serratia sp. Sp408 (assembly GCF_057180665.1). NCBI lineage: Bacteria > Pseudomonadati > Pseudomonadota > Gammaproteobacteria > Enterobacterales > Yersiniaceae > Serratia > Serratia sp. Sp408. The sequence continues at coordinate 57,807 of NZ_JBXUFT010000006.1, read as the reverse complement.
ATTGGACGCCGCAGTTGCCCAACGAGGTAGAACCGGCATAATCCAGACGCAAAAAAGGCACCCTAAGGTGCCTTTTGTTTTCAGAAACCGTCAGGCTTTGGCTTTTGATACCGCCACCATCGCCGGGCGCAGCAAACGGCCGTTCAGCGTGTAGCCTTTCTGCATCACCATCATTACGTGGTTTGGCTGGTGTTGATCTGATTCCATCAGGCTCATCGCCTGGTGCACGTCCGGGTTGAACGGCACGTTGACATCGCCAACGATTTCGATGCCGTACTTGCGTACCGCGTCCTGCAGCGATTTCAGCGTCAGTTCGATGCCTTCGATCATTGCAGCCAGTTCCGGGTTATTGCGATCGGCCAGTTCCAGCGCGCGCTCCAGGTTATCGATCACCGGCAACAGATCGGCGGAAAACTTCTCCAACGCGAACTTGTGCGCTTTTTCGATATCCAGTTCGGTGCGGCGACGAACGTTTTCCATCTCGGCCTTGGCGCGCAGCAGGCTATCGCGCTCGCGTTGCTGAGCTTCTGCCAGTTGAGCTTCCAGCTCGGCAATGCGTTGATCACGCAGATCGACACCTTCCGCTGCTTCCGGCTGCTGTTCTTCGTGCTGAACGTTTTCCATTTCTTCCGAGACTTGCTCGTTTGGCGTCTTGTGTTCTTTACTACTCATGAATATCTCCGCGTTTTAGCATTAATCTCGCAACTTGGCTTATTATGGGGATCAAAATCGGGGTTTCAAGTCAACCGGTCACAATGTGGGGCATAATCTGGCTCCGGTGAGGAAAATCACAACAATGAATAAAAAATTCGCATGTATTGGCATTGTTGGCCACCCGCGTCACCCCTCGGCGCTGGCCACTCACGAGATGCTGTTTCACTGGTTGGTCGCTCGTGGTTACTCGGTGCTGATCGAACAGCAGATCGCCAAGGATTTGGGCCTAAAAGACGCGGTGACCGGCAGCCTGGCGGAGATTGGCCAGCAGGCCGATCTGGCGGTGGTGGTGGGCGGCGACGGCAATATGCTCGGCGCGGCGCGCGTGCTGGCGCGTTACGACATCAAGGTGATTGGCGTCAACCGCGGCAATCTGGGCTTTTTGACCGATCTGGATCCCGACAACGCGCTGCAACAGTTGGCTGACGTGCTGGAAGGCGAATACATCGACGAAAAGCGTTTTCTGCTGGAAACCATCGTTCATCGCCAACACCAGCAATGCCGCATCAGCACGGCGATCAACGAGGTGGTACTGCACCCCGGCAAAGTCGCACACATGATTGAATTTGAAGTGTATATCGACGATAGCTTTGCCTTTTCGCAGCGTTCCGACGGCCTGATCATCGCGACGCCGACCGGCTCGACGGCCTATTCGCTGTCTGCCGGCGGCCCAATCCTGACGCCCTCGCTGGAAGCGATCGCCCTGGTGCCGATGTTCCCGCACACCCTGTCTGCCCGCCCGTTGGTGATCAATGGCGACAGTACCATTCGGCTGAAGTTTTCCCATATCAGCAGCGATCTGGAAATCAGCTGCGACAGCCAGATAGCGCTGCCGATTCAGGAAGGCGAAGAAGTACTGATACGCCGCAGTGATTATCACCTGAATCTTATTCACCCAAAGGACTACAGCTATTTCAATACGTTAAGCACAAAGCTCGGGTGGTCAAAAAAATTGTTCTAAAATTTACGCCAGCCACTTTACTGTATATAAAACCAGTTTATACTGTATGAAACTACAGTCATGTGTTTATGCACAGGAAGGTTCTCATGCTGGCGCAATTAACCATCAACAATTTTGCTATCGTTCGTGAGTTGGAAATCGACTTTCAACCGGGTATGACGGCGATTACCGGTGAAACCGGTGCCGGTAAGTCAATTGCCATTGATGCACTGGGCCTGTGCCTCGGCAGCCGCGCCGACGGCAATGCCGTGCGGCAGGGAGCCTCCCGCGCCGATCTGTGTGCCCGCTTCTCGCTGGCAGATACCCCTTCCGCCCGTGAATGGCTAGAACAAAACCATCTGGACAATAACGACGAATGCCTGCTGCGGCGGGTTATCGGTACCGACGGCCGTTCGCGCGGCTTTATCAACGGCATCTCGGTGCCCCTGTCGCAACTGCGCGAACTCGGCCAGCGTCTCATCCAGATCCATGGCCAGCATGCGCATCAACTGTTGCTAAAACCTGAACACCAAAAATCCCTGCTTGATGCCTACGTCGGCGAACCCACGCTGCTGCTGGCCATGCGTCATGCTTATCAGCAATGGCACCAAAGCTGCCGTGAGCTGGCGCATCATCAACAACAGTCCATCGAACGTGACGCGCGCCGGCAACTGCTGCAATACCAATTGAAAGAGCTCAACGAGTTCGCACCGCAGAGCGGCGAATTCGAGCAGATCGACGCAGAATACAAACGTCTGGCGAACAGCGGCCAACTCTTGACCCTCAGCCAGCACGCGCTGCAATTGCTGGCCGATGATGACGAGCACAACATGCTCAGCCAGTTGTACAGTTCCAAGCAGCTGCTGGTGGAGCTGATCGGCATGGACGACAGGCTTTCCAGCCTGCTCGACATGCTGGAAGAGGCGTCGATCCAGATCAGCGAGGCCAGCGACGAACTGCGTCATTACGCCGAGCGGATGGATCTCGATCCCAATCGGCTGCACGAGCTGGAACAACGCATTTCGCGGCAAATCAGTCTGGCGCGCAAGCACCATGTCGCGCCGGAGGAACTGCCGTTGCTGCATCAGCAACTGCTGGATGAACAGCAGCAACTTTCGCAACAGGAAAGCGATCAACAGCATCTGAGCGAGGCCGTTTCGCTGCATCACCAGCACGCGCTGGCGTTGGCGCAACAGCTGCATCAAAAGCGTCAGCAGTATGCCGACGAACTGACTCACCTGATTACCGAAAGCATGCATGCACTGTCGATGCCGCACGGCCAGTTTTGCATCGACGTACACTTTGAACCGGAACACCTGGGCGTCGAAGGCGCCAGCCGCGTTGAGTTCCGTGTGTCCACTAACCCGGGGCAACCGATGCAGGCGCTGGCCAAAGTTGCTTCCGGCGGCGAGCTTTCTCGCATCGCCCTGGCAATTCAGGTGATTACCGCGCGCAAAATGGAAACCCCGGCGCTGATTTTCGATGAAGTGGATGTCGGTATCAGCGGCCCAACGGCGGCCATCGTCGGGCGTTTGCTGCGTCAACTGGGCGAATCCACCCAGGTTATGTGCGTGACCCACCTGCCGCAGGTGGCCGGTTGTGGTCATCAGCACTTCTTTGTCAGCAAGCAAACCGACGGCACGGAAACCGAAACGCAGATGTCGCCGCTGGACAAACGCGCCCGTCTGCAAGAGTTGGCGCGACTGCTTGGCGGCAGCGAAGTAACAAAAAATACGTTGGCCAACGCCAAGGAGCTGCTCGCGGCATAAAAAAGCCCAACTTTTTTGCATTCCTGCGGTCTGACTTTAGCGCTGCAACCCGGACGATTTCAATGCAACAACGTGAAAGATGAAGGAGTAACCGGTAGATTTCCGGTTTCCAACTGCTGCAAGGTCTATTATCATCGGCATCCTATGCCCTAAAGGAATGTGATTACTATGCGCTGTAAAATGCTGACTGCTGCCGCTGTGGCTCTTGTGATGCTGACCGCAGGCTGTTCTACTTTTGAAAAAGTGGTTTACCGCCCCGACATCAATCAGGGCAATTACCTGACGGCAACGGACGTGGCAAAAATCCACAAGGGTATGACCCAGCAGCAAGTCGCTTACACTCTCGGAACCCCGATGCTGCAAGATCCTTTCGGAACCCAGACCTGGTTCTACGTGTTCCGCCAGCAGCCTGGCCATGAAAAGATCACGCAGCAAACGCTGACGCTGACCTTTGACAGCGCAGGCGTACTGACCGATATCCAGAACAAGCCGGCGTTGACCAAATAATCAGCACGGCCCTTTTCCGGCCCATGCGAGAAGCTCCATCCCTTGCATGACAGTGGCAGGCTGCAACTCGGAACAGCGGTTAATGGGGTTTTGGTAAGAAATAAGGCGCCTGGAGCGCCTTATTTTTTTGCTTTCTCTGCCCGTTGCCGGCGCAGTTCTTTGGGATCGGCAATCAAAGGCCGGTAGATTTCAACCCGGTCGCCATCGTTAAGCACATCGGCCAATTTTGCCGGCCGGCTGTAAATTCCCAGCTTGTTGCTGTGCAAATCGATATCTTTACGTAATTCCAACAGGCCGGACGCCACAATGGCCTGCTCAACGCTGCTGCCGGCGTCTAACGTAACCTGTCGCAGATACTGCCGTTCCGGTAGTGCATACACCACCTCTACGCGTATCTCAGACACTGTAGACCTCTTTTGCACGCTGCGTGAAGGCCTGAACCATGCTGCCGGCCAGCTCTTTGAATACCTTGCCGAACGCCAGCTCAATCAGTTTATTGGTAAATTCGAAGTCCAGGTGCAATTCAACCTTGCAGGCCTCCGGGCTCAGCGGCGTAAACTGCCAGCCCCCCATCAGTTTGCGGAACGGGCCATCAACCAGCTGCATATTAATGCTGTGGTTATCCTGCAGCGTGTTGCGCGTGGTAAACGTCTTGCTGATCCCCGCCTTGGCAACGTCAACCGCCGCGGTCATCTGGTTTGCGGAAGCATCAAGCACCCGACTACCGGTACAACCAGGCAAGAAATCGGGATAAGAATGAACATCGTTAACCAACTGGTACATCTGCTGGGCGCTAAAGGGCACCAAGGCAGAACGACTAATCTGGGGCATATCATTTCCTGTGAAACATAAAACGTACAGATAATAACATTTATCTGGCTTCAGACAAAAAATCTGCTACGCCCTACCACTGGCAAAAATGAGAAAATTTGCTCAGGCATTGAACGCTAAAGGATTTCTTTCGCTGGCGCATCCAGTATAATGAACGCACTATGACAAAGAAAAAAGCATACAAACCCGGCTCAGCCACCATTGCGCAAAACAAGCGTGCCCGCTTTGAATACTTCATCGAAGACGAATTCGAGGCTGGCCTGTCCCTGCAAGGGTGGGAAGTTAAATCACTGCGCGCAGGCAAGGCCAACATCAGCGACAGTTACATTACCTTTCGCGACGGTGAAGCCTATCTGTTTGGCGCCACCATTACGCCACTGAACGTGGCGTCGTCGCATGTGGTATGCGATCCAACCCGCTCGCGTAAGCTGCTGCTGAACAAGCGTGAACTGGATTCACTGCTCGGGCGCGTCAACCGCGAGGGCTACACCGTTGTCGCCCTGTCAATGTATTGGAAAAATGCCTGGGTCAAGCTGAAGATTGGCGTGGCCAAGGGTAAGAAAGAACACGATAAGCGCGATAACATCAAGGATCGTGAATGGCAAACGGCGAAAGCCCGTATCATGAAGCACGCAAACCGTTAAGCCACTGGCGTTACGGCGCAGACTTCTGATATAATGCCGATTAGTTACTTGGGGCTGATTCTGGATTCGACGGGATTTGCGAAGCCCTAGGAGCATGCCGAGGGGCGGTTGGCCTCGTAAAAAGCCGCAAAAAAATAGTCGCAAACGACGAAAACTACGCTTTAGCAGCTTAATACCCTGCTCAGAGCCCTCTCTCCCTAGCCTCCGCTCTTAGGACGGGGATCAAGAGAGGTCAAACCTAAAAGAGATCGCGTGGATGCCTTGCCTGGGGCTGAAGCGTTAAACCCAATCAGGATAGTTTGTTAGTGGCGTGTCCATCCGCAGCTGACCGGCGAATGTAAAGATTGGACTAAGCATGTAGTGCCGACGGTGTAGTAATTTCGGACGGGGGTTCAAATCCCCCCAGCTCCACCAAACAGGCCACCAGTGATACCAGATAGACCCGGTGGCAATAACGAAAAAGCCCGCATCCCTATGGTTTGCGGGCTTTTTTGTGTCTGTAGCACCTCAAGAATAGTCAGTAAAATCAGCTGGTTATTAGCACTTCCTTAGGTATGCGTTAAAATGTATGCCATAAACGTATACCAATTATGGAAGAACCCTTACATGGCGCGGACTGCACGCCTCATCACAGATACCGCAGTACAAAAAGCCAAAGCAATCGAGAAAGACCTCACCCTGCATGACGGTGACGACCTGTTCCTGTTAGTCAAAACCACCGGCAAGAAATTGTGGCGCTTCCGCTACCTCCGCCCCGGCAGCAGTTCACGGACTATGGTTAGCCTCGGTGCCTACCCGGCCCTGTCACTTGCCGACGCCCGGCAAATACGTGCCGAAAAGCTCGCGATACTGGCGAGAGGCATTGACCCGCAGGCTAAAGAGGCTGCAGAAGCGGAACAGCAGCAGATAGCGCAAGAAAGCATTTTCCTGAATGTGGCCAAGCAATGGTTCGCGTTGAAGCAGGTCAACTGCATAGTGTGAAGGTAACCGTTCACCCAATAACACGTTGAAAATAAATAATAAATATTCGTTAGTGTATAGGGTGATCAGTTTTCCTATAAATTTTTTTTGTGGGCAAAGGTAAAGCAATCACCTTGCTGATTGAATCCCTTAATATGCTTGGTTATCGTACAACTATGCTAATGAAAAGGAATTCCTATGGATACAGTTGAAGAGCTAGGTGGAACTTACTTCTACAACGGCCTATGAACTATTGCTCACCATCTTTGTGCAGAAAACGCTTGAGCAATTAGGTCAACAAGATACTTTTGCCGCAACGGCTATCCTCTTGGGCCGCCGAGACTTGTTAACACGAACCAAACCTAGTGGAGCGATCTCGGGAACATCCAGAGCCAGCAAAATGGCGAGAAATGTGTTCAAGAATAGTCAATTCCCGTTCGGCATAAAAATGCCCAATGTTATCGGTAGCCCACTAAACCTTAAAACGTTCAAGATCAGGATGGTCGCGAATATTGGCACTTTTGCCGGAAGGACAATCCCTGTCATCGGGTGGGTGATACTGGCCAGCGATGTTTCAATCATCACAATCCGGACCATGACAACCTACAACAAAATTGCTCGTGCAGAGGACAGGTTATGACCATAGACAAAGTGCAACAGGCTGTATTTTCTTTGGTCAAAAAACATGATGGTTGGTCGATCATTCCATTCTTCAAGAAGAAATGGACTGTCAAAACGGATATAGACACCGATTTACATTTCGAGCGTGAAGAAGCAGAGGAGCTAATGAGAGACTTCTTTAATCAATTCAATGTAAACAGCAAGGGTTTCAGCATAGATACCTACTATCCCGATAGTGAAAAGCTGACTCAGGTTCCCGATTTCACTCTGGAGATGCTTATTAACTCCGCCAAGGCCGGGCGATGGTTGTATTAAGTCCCTGCCCAGAACGCCGGCGACGCGGCGGCCCTGTAAGGCATGGCACAATGTGTCGGTTATCTGATGGCCGCCATGGGCCCCCTGCTGCTGGGTAAAGTGCATGATTGGTCCGGCGGCTGAGCTATGCCGCTGCTGGTGACTGCGGCGGTCGCGGTGGCCGGCGCCGGTACCGGCATGGCTGCAGGACGAAACGCACATCTGGAACCCGCATCCTCATGGAGTTGAATCTTGGCCTCTGTCTTCAGGAGACAGGTCGTCCTCCTGATGTTTTCCAGGCTGGAGGATGGCGACTGTGTGGCCCCGCTTTCTTCCCTGTGTTTGTTCAAACACGCTTACATTTATCCCCTTCTGAGCGCAGAGGGGATGCTCTTCGTATTTACTGGCCGGGGCTGGCGTTGTGGATCAGCCCGGCTACCCAGTCAGCAAAGACGCGCACGGCGGGAGAAAGAAAACGCTGATGCGGATAAAGCAAATTCACCGGTATTGACGGTGGCTGCCAGTCAGCCAGAACCTCGATTAACTTCCCCGCCTGCAGATACTCTGAGACCACGCTCTCGGCAAGCTGCACCAGTCCGAAACCATCAAGACACATTTTGATGTAGAGGCCCGTTTCATTAACGGCGGTCCCCCCATTCATAGGTACGGACCGTGTTTCAGCGCCGCGGGCAAAGCGCATTTCGTTCGCACGTTTGGCTTGACCGGAAAAATAGTGGATCGCCCGATGCCGGGACAATTCTTCAGGCGATTGCGGAATGCCGTATTCCCTGAGATAGTCCGGCGATGCACAGGTGACCCAGCGAAACCGGCCTAGCGGGCGGGCGACCAGCGTTGAGTTATTGAGCTCTCCAACCCTGATCACACAGTCCACGCCCTCCTGAATCAGATCGACCTGACGATCGTTTACCCCGACCATCAGGTAGATATCCGGATAACGTCGGAAAAAGTCTTTCAGGTTTGGCATGACAATGAAATGGGCGATTCCACCGGGCATATCTACCCGCAAGCGCCCCTGCGGCCGCTTTACCGAATCCGTCAGACTGGCTTCCGCATGGTCGATCAAGAAGAGTATTTCCCGACACTGCGCGAGATACTGTAACCCTTCAGGGGTGAGGCTCACCCGCCGCGTTGTCCTGTTAAGCAGACGCACCTGCAGGTATTTCTCCAAGCCTTTTATGGTGCTGGTTACCGTCGACGGAGGCAGTGACAGCGTTTCCGCCGCGCGCACGAAGCTTCCGGCTTCGGCCACCCGCGTAAAGATCTGCATAGCCTGAATACGATCCACATTCCTTCTCCCCAGTGCCGATAAATCTGCCCATAGTTAACATCATTATTCGTGAATTATGAATAATGAAAACGCGTTAAGCATCTTTTTCATATTAATAGAGTGACGTATCTTTTCCCTGTTGATGAGAAAAGAGACACTTTAAATGACCGATTACATTAGAAATATTGTTAATAATCAGACTGAAAACCCACCGGTAACGTTGATCCGTGGCGCAACCATACTGAGCATGGATGATAATGTGGGTAATATTGAGCGCGGTGATATTCTTATCACCGGATCAACCATTACCGCCGTGGGTCAGAACCTGGACGCGCAAAGTGCCCACGAGATAGATGCCACGAACATGATTGCCATGCCGGGGATGGTGGATTCTCACCGTCACGCATGGGAAGGACAGTTGCGCCGCATCAACCCTAATGCCACCTGTCTAGACGACTACAGCAACGCCACGCATTTCTCTTTCGCCAAATACTATCGCCCCGGCGATATTTATATCGGTAACCTGCTGACTGCCCTGGGAGCTATTGACGCGGGCATAACTACAATCATTGATAATTCCCATAACAGTCGTACCGCTGCGCATTCGGACGCCGCCGTAGAGGCCTTGCTTGACTCGGGCATTCGTGCCATCCATGCCTCCGGAGCGCCGGTATCAGGTGACTGGGACAGAGCGCACTGGCCGGGTAACTGGCAGCGTCTACAGGAAAAGTATTTCACGAACAATTCTGAAAGCCTTGTTTCTCTTGGTGGCATGGCTCAGTTGGAGCCAGAGTTGTGGGCCGAAGCTCGCAGGCTGGGACTGCCAATCGTCACTGAATTCTTTGGCGCTGAGATGGCGTCAGAGCTTGAATCGCTGCATCAACAGGGCCTTCTTGGCACAGACAATATTTTCAATCACTGCACAGCGCTGCCTGACGAGGGATGGAAGATCCTGCGGGAAGCGGGTGTGCGAGTGAACGTCTGCCCGCGCTCCGATGCGCACTATGGCATCGAAGACGGTATGTTTGCTATTGAAGCTGCGCAACGTCATGGCATCAACCCCGGTCTGAGCGTTGACAATGAAACGTCCTACAGTACCGACATGTTTATGGAAATGCGCGTGGCATTTTACCTACAGCGGGTGATGGGCATGCATAAGCAGCACTGCTGTGATTCAGAGCATTCGCTGACAACACTCCCGGCAGCGCAACTTCTTAAAGCGGCGACCGTCGATGGCGCTGCCTGCGCAGGACTGCAGGACAAGATTGGCAGCCTGACGCCGGGCAAACAGGCTGACCTGATCCTGATTAACGCCGGCGACATCAACCTCTATCCGTCCGGCAATGCCTTTGGCACGGTGGTACATGCTACAGAACGCAGTAACATTGATACCGTCATGATTGGCGGGCGCATCGTCAAGCAGAACGGAAAAGTCCAGGGCGTGGACAGCGCGCGTCTTCGCGCCGCGATTGATGAATCGCGTGAACATCTGTTTGCCGCCGCCGGGCATGCGCCTGACATTTTTGCGGAAACCTTCCTGCCGCTGAAGCCGGCGCACTGACAGGGACAACACGCATGGGCATGACCTATTACGTAATCGCTTTTGCCGCAGGTCTCGGGATTACCCTGCAGACGACGTTGAACAGCCAACTGGCTCAAGGACTCGGAGGCGATTCGGTCACCGCCGCACTGTTCTCCTTCGCGGCCGGGGCATTTAGCCTTGGGGTTTATTCGCTGCTGCGCGGGGGATTATTCACCTCGCTGACGACCATTCCGTCTCAGCCTTTGTGGAGTCTGACTGGCGGTCTGATCGGTGCCTGCGCATTGTTCAGTTATGTCGTGCTCGCGCCGAAAATCGGTTTTTCAGCCCTACTCGGGCTGGCAATTGTCGGACAGTTGATCTCGTCTCAGATGATCGACCATTTTGGTCTGCTGGGCGCCATACGACGACCGGTTTCGTTGCTCAAGCTGGGGGGAATGCTGGTCATGCTGACCGGTCTTGTCATCATGTTGTTCGGCGATCGGCTGTCTGAGCGTTTTCTGCACTGACAGAGTGCAAGACTGGCCTCTATGATCTGAATCCCCAGATTTTTACCGCTGTGACGGCATCAGCAGGGACTGGCGGAACACGAATAGACGATGGGCGTTGCGATCGCTCGGGAAATTTTGTCTTTAGCACCATGGATGAAGGTTATCCGCTGAAAGTCGTCGGTAAATTTCACAGACTTATTAACATGGCTACGCTAACGATTGAGACGCCTCCTCAGCCCGAAGTCGCTATCCCGAACAGCGTCTGGTTCAGGCCGGATGGCGGCACGATGTATTACTGCGACGTATTCAGACTCCCCCACCCAATCCCCCCAGTTCCAGACAGACCCGGTGGCAATAACGAAAAAGCCCGCATTCCTATGGTTTGCAGGCTTTTTTGTGCCTAACGCCTGGCATTACTCACTCCGACGCCTCCAGCAACGCCGGTGCGACCGCCGCTGCCAGCATGCCGCCATGGCCCTGCTGTGGCCATGCGTGATAATTCACCCGTAGCCCGTTGAGCGTCGACAGCCGCTGCGCCAGTTGCTGTGTCCCCTCGGACGGCGAGGCGTTGCCTGCCCCGGGAGGTGCATCTCCGCTCGCCCTTTGCTGCTGACGCCGGGTACCCTCCCATAATGCCAATTGCGCCCGTAGCGCCGGCCGCTGTTGCATAAAGGCCTGCGCCTCTTTGAGGATAAAACCGTTTCCCCACCACAGCGACGGCTCCACGGCGATATAGCGCTGGAACGCCTGCGGTTGATTGAACAGCGTGTGCAACACAAAAACGCCGCCATACGAATGGCCCCACAGCGTCTGTCGCTGGGGATCGACCGCCACCTGCGCAGCTACCGCCGGTTTTATTTTCTGTTCAATCAATTGCAGGAACTCATCGGCTCCGCCGTTGGGCCAATGCGGCATCGGCACAGGCTTTTGCTGCGCTTCCTGCGGGGGTTTCGGCGTGTAATCGTACGCCCGGCTCGGCGCGTCAATCCGCAAGTCATTGTCATAACCCAGCATTACCAACAGCGGTGGATGCGCCCCGGCCGCCAGGCGGGATAGCAGCTTGGTATTTAACTCCATTAATACCGCGTTGCCATCCAGAAAATACACCACCGGATACCCTTGCGCCGGCGGCGCCTGGTTCGGCTGGGCGATACGAATGCGATAGTGGCGCTTGCCGTCTGCCGAGTCCAGGCGCAGGTCGCTAAAGCGGTAATCACGCGCGCCGGTATCCGCCACGGTCACGCCTATCTTGCGCTGCAGATCGGGCTTGGCCATGGCCATTGCCGGTAATAGCGTCCCCAACAGCAAGCTGGTTACCACCCACTTAAAACGACAACAAAACAACGGCATAAGATTTCCTGATCGGTACGATTCATTCGGGGGGAGCCCCGACAACAATGCTAATGAGACGTAATATCAGTTAGCTATGCCCTCGTCAATGCGAAAAAGACCTTGCAGAATCCAGGTTATTTCCGCAGCGTCTCCAGCATATCCTTTTCAAAATTGCCGTTTGAGCGACATTCGGCCGGTTTAATCTTGTCGTTACCATCTGCAGCGGTTAACCGTGCCGTTCCACTGGCCTGCGCGCTGACTCGGCTGCCCTCCCCAGCGCTGTACGCCTGTACCACCAGCCGATATTGTCGCTGCAGCGGCTGCGATTGTCCTAACGCAGAGCAATCAAGATAGCTCTGCGCCAGCGCCGGGGAGTCGCCAATCGTGGCAATGATGCCGCTCTGCTCATTGCTGACCACCGGCGTGATCCCTTTACTGGCAAACCATGCTTCCGCCTTGCTGAACAGTTCGTCCGGCCGCCGGTTGCCAATCAGCGTTGTCGCGTCAACGGGCGCCACCGCCGGAGAGGCACTCGCATCAGACTGCGGCACGTTGCCGCTTTTGGTCGGGCCATACACGCAGACGCAGCCGCTTAACCCCAACGCGGCAAACAGTATGATTTTTTTCATTCGTTCACCGGTAATAAAGCGAGGCGCAGGCCGTTAATGACAGCACCAGGCACAATAATAAAAAATGACGCATCCTTGCTCCTTAGCGATAATACGCAGCGACGCAGCCAGATAATGTCAAGCAGCCCGCCAGCAATAGATAAATATAAAGTCGCATCCCGTTCTCCCGTGATGTATTGGTACGTAATCCGTTAACGCCCGAATAAGGTAACGTGCCAGCGGAATAACAAACCAGCCAAAGCCGACCTGTCAGCGCTGGCACAACCTAATCAGAACGCTACCCTGCCGGCATGATTGAGAACCAGGATGCCAACGCGTATTCTCTGGCAGCTGCCGCAGCATGCGGCACGGTAAAAAAGGAGTCTCTATGTCACAAAATATCTATGATAATCAGCGCTTCTTTGACGGCTACGCCCAACTTGAGCGTTCGGTCAACGGCCTCGACGGCGCGCCGGAATGGCCAACCATTCGCCGTATTCTGCCGGACCTGCACGGCAAGCAGGTGGTCGATCTTGGCTGCGGCTATGGCTGGTTCTGCCGTAGCGCGCGCGAGCAGGGTGCCGCCAGCGTGCTGGGGCTCGATCTGTCGCAGAAAATGTTGAATAAAGCGCGGAAAATGACCAACGATGCGGCGATTGACTATCGCCAACAGGATCTGGAGGCGCTGCAACTGCCGGCGGAGCGTTTTGATCTGGCCTACAGCTCGCTAACGCTGCATTACATCGTCAACCTGCAGAAACTGTTCGCCACGGTATTTCAGTCGCTGGTACCGGGCGGGCAGTTTATCTTCACCGCCGAACACCCGATTTATAGCGCCCCCAGGCAGCAGGGCTGGCTGGTCGCCGAAGATGGGCAACAATCGTGGCCGGTCAATAGCTATCAGCAGGAGGGCGAGCGTATTTCCAACTGGCTGGCGGAAGGGGTGATCAAGCAACATCGCATGTTGGGCAGCTACGTCAATATGTTGATACAGCAAGGATTTACTATCACCTATCTGAATGAATGGGGGCCTTCAGCACGGCAAATCCACGACAACCCGGCGCTGGATGAAGAAAAGGAGCGCCCGATGATATTTATTCTTGCCGCGCAGAAACCCGCTCAGTAATGCTCGCCATAAACTAAACACCATTAACACATCCATTATTGGGGAGGTCGCCTCCCCCAGTATTCGGCCGCCTTGGCAAGTTTATGCGCGAATATCCTGATAAGCCGGCGTGGTGTCAAACTCATGTTTGGCAAATGGGCACAGCGGAATAATCTTGCGCCCTTGCTGGCGCATTTTTTCCACTACCCGAGCCACCAGCACTTTCCCTACGCCCTGACCCTTTAGCGTTTCGTCTACCCAGGTATGATCGATAATGGTTAATCTGTCACCGCTAGGCACAAAAGAAATCTCGGCAATAGCGTTACCCTGCTGGTCATTAATAAAGAAACGGGTGTCGTCTTGTAATATTTCCAGGTCCATATTTTCATCTCACGGTTTAAAGGATGCTGCCGGCTGAGTGCGTTTACCCAGTGCTGAATTGGTTTAAGTATAGCCAACAAACCCTCGGCCCCGTCAGCGGCGTAAAAACGTGCGCAATCCCCTGCTGTGCCTAGAAAAACCGGCCAACTGGTCTACGCTTTAATCAGCAGTGCAACAATAATTTTCAGCAGTGGCTAAGGAGTTCAACATGGGTGATAGCTCAAAAGACGGCGTTATTCTGCTCTCCAGAATATTGCTGATGATCCTGTTCATTATTTTTGGCTGGATGAAACTGACCAATTTTGGCGGCACGGTCACGTCAATGGAAGGCTACGGCACGCCAATGCCGTATTTTGCCGCGATTATTGCCGTGGTGGTTGAATTTATTTTCGGCATCGCGTTAATCGTCGGCATTTTCACGCGACCTATCGCGGTTATTTTTGCTCTGTATGTTTTGGGTACGGCGTTTATCGGCCACCCGTTCTGGAATATGACCGGTGCGGAGATGATGGGCAATGAAATAAACTTCTTTAAAAATATCAGCATCATTGGCGGCCTGCTGCTGTTGGCGGTTACCGGTGCCGGGCATTATTCCCTGGATCATAAACTGTTCGATAAATAATTAGCCACGGCCAATAGCCAAGCACGCTATTGGCCGATTTAATCCACCTCAACGACGACGCGCTTTACCATGAAGATAAATAAACTGGACCACCTGGTGTTAACCGTGGCAGACATTGAACGCAGCTGCCGCTTTTACCAACAGGTATTGGGATTCGATATCATCACTTTCGCCGACGAGCGCAAGGCGCTGGCCTTCGGTCAGCAAAAGATCAATCTGCATCAGGCTGGCAACGAGTTCGAACCAAAGGCCTATCGCCCGACGCCCGGTTCGGCGGATCTGTGCTTTATCGCCGCCACCCCGCTGGCGCTGGTCATGGAGGAGCTGGACGATCTGGGGGTGATTATTGAAGAAGGTCCGATAGAACGCACCGGCGCCAACGGGCCGATCGTCTCGATCTACCTGCGCGATCCGGACAACAACCTGATCGAAATAGCCAATCCGCTGCCGGCCTGACGCGGGTTGCCCGCTTAGCGACTGCGCTTGGCATGGCGCTCAAAGTTATCCGCTTTGGCCTGCGCCGATTTACGCAGCGTTACGTAACAGGCTCCATCGCCGCCGTCGCGCGGCAGTGCGCGACAAAACGCCTGCACCGGTTCCAGTTGCGCCAGCCATTTGGCCAGGTAACTGCGCACAATGTTGGCATGACTTTCATCTTCACGACCACGGCCATGCACCACCAGCAGCGAACGCAGGTTTTCCTGCTGCGCCAGTACGATAAAGCGGAACAGCTCCTGACGACAGCTTTCCACCGGGCGTTTCAGCAGGTTCAGGCTGGCCTGCGGCGCATAACGGCCATGGCGCAGCTTCTCCAGCACCCCTTGCTGAATACCCTCGCCCCGGTATTCGAGTGGCACATCGCAGGGAATAATCTCCAGCAAGTCGCTGCTGAGCGGATTTTCCTGTTGCAGCGCCTGCGCGGCGCGGCGCGCGCGCTGGTCCTCCCGATGGTCGGCTTTTAGATACAGCGTCTGTTGCCGCCCAGATAAGGGGGTAACGTCGGCCATTGCCTGCTCAAAAAAACCTTTTTCTTCGTTGTTCATCTCGCTGCCACTCACCTAGAAGTTAATACCGAAAACGACCGAGGTTCCTGTATTGCGGGGGGATGAGCTTGATTGTAAGACGCCATGGCGAGGTTGCAAGTGACGATTTATCGCTGGGGATTGTCTGCTTTTGTCACCAGCGGGTGAGCTTGCGCGTAGTTTTCGTTATACTGCCAGCCAATATTGAGTGCCGCAAAGGATCGAGCCCATGACAATGCGCGAACTGGAAATCCAGTTTCAGAATGCAATGAATGAGTTGCAGGCCAGCTTCGAAAAGCAGCACCGCGAATGGCAACAACGCTATCACGCACTGCAACAACAATTGCTGGAAGCTCAACAACGCGAAGCTGCCCTTCGTGCACAGAACGAACAGCTGGCGCGGAAACTGAGCACCGCCAGCTCGGTGCCGGAACAGCATGCGCTGGTGAAGCAAATCAAAATGCTCGGCGCCCACCTGGATGCGCTGGCCAAGGATGCCGCCACCTTCAATCACCGTGTGCATAATCAGCCACCACGGGCAGCGGATAATTTCAGCGGCGAACAACACTGACATCACCGGCGCCGTCAGCGGCGCCCCTGGCCAGTTGCTGGCAACTAACGAGTACAAGACACCCCAATGACGTGGATTATTATCGCCGCCCTGATCGTGGTCTTTATTGTCGGTTACCGCCTGCTGACCTCCGATACCCGCAAGGCCATTGATTCTCTGGCGAACTGGCTGAAGGTCAAACCGATGCTGGTTGAATCGATGGTGCAGGAAATGGGCGGGCACAACGGCCAACGCTTCATCCGGATGCTGAACAACGGCTACACCGAAGAAATGCACCGTGCGGCCTACCTGCTGTTTATTTATGTCACCTTTATCAAACAGGCGGACGATACGCAGATAGGCCTGTGGCGCGAAACCCTGATCCGCGCGGGTCTGTCGCCGCAGTTGCACGCCGAACACACCGAGTCGGCGCTGTTTTACTTTGCTGAACTGGATTTGGATGCGTTTGAACTGGCGCAGTTTCGCCGCGCCTATAACGAGCGCTTCAATCTGGATGCCATCGTCAACGGGTGAGCCATGGGCGCAGCGGACTGCGCTCCCTGGTTACAGGAACATACTGTAAAGATAGCGGGACAGCGCTTCGCGCGAGCTGAAGCCGTGCGGAATGCCGTAACGCAGGTTTGGCGTGTCGCCGGTGAGATCCAATGGGAATTCAGTATATTGTTCGCTGGTACGCACTGGCGACGTCGGGGTCGCAAAGTGCACGCTGCGCTCTTTTAACGCAGGGTGTATCACCAACGCAGTTCTGCCCATCCGCGCTTCGCGGTTAACATACACATAGTGATCGCCCTTGCGGTAGCCGTAGGCTTGATCGGTGACATAATCACGTTCAAAACCGGTACTCTCCAACACTCTAGCCACTTCATCCGGCCGTAAATACATCGATTCCTCCTCTCATTCTGAACCGCAGTGCGACCTTACCGGAATCATTGGCTGAAACAATAAATTTCTCAGAGTGCATCCGGGTTTCGGAATAATCCTTAATCATCAGCTTGAGCCAAGGCTGGCGTGGCTGTTTCACGCATCGCAGGCAGCTAACGATACACGGTCATTCCCCAATGGGAGCGAGGATTGCGCAGGCAACGCTTTGGTTGGCAACGACAGCGCTGGCTACCTGCCACCGGGAATCCCCCCCTCGCCCCCAAGCGGCGGTAAACCGGGATCATAGCGACGGCCAGACCATTATTGCTTGGCTAACGCATGGCGTTTGCGCCATTCGCTGGGGTTGAGGCCCAAAATGCGCTGAAATTCGCGGTTAAAATTGGATTTAGTGGTAAAACCGGCCTCCAGCATAATGTCGGTAATCGGCCGATCGCTTGCGCTTAGCCAATGAGCTGCCTGATGAATGCGCATTTGGTTCACAAATTGCGATACGTTCATCCCGGCATGCTGATTAATCGCCTGGGACACCTTGCGTGCCGGCAAGCCAACCTTACGCGCCAGACGAGTCAGGTTAAGCTCAGCGTCCAGATACAGGCCATCCTGCCTGAGGCGGCGCTCAATCAGCGCGAACCATTCCTCGGTCGGCTTGTGCTGCTCGGCTTCAACTGGAGGCTCCTCCACCGTATGCGCAGGTAAATGCGCCCGCAGCAGAATGGCGCCAAGCCCCAGCACCACCAGCAGGCTGCTCAAGGTAGCGATGGCACCAGCATGCTCCCCGGCATGAAAGGCAAAATCCCAGGCGATGGCCGTTTCAGCTAAGCCACCGGCCAATAAAAGCATGCCAAGCGCGCGCCAAAGGCGCAGACTCAGCCAACTTTCCGTCAGCGCTACCCTGGGTAAGCTGTTTTCCCCCTGCCGTAAAAACAACAGCATGGCGAGGGCAAACCCCAGATAGGCCGCAATGATCAGACCATCCAACAGCCAGGGTGCCCACAGCTGCGCCCAACCAGCAATCGCCAACGGCATCGCCACCACCAGACCATAGTGCCAACGCCCGCCTTGCGCGCTCGCGGTAAGCGCCAGATAAATCAGCGCGGGAATGGCGATAGCGCCATAGGGTTGTAGCGCGTTGAACTGGTTGAAATGATAGCCATAACGCACTCCGACCAACAGACTTTGCCAGATGCACAATAGCAGTAACAGATGAAATACCCAGCGCTGACGCTGGGGAGCCCCCAGGCGAATCAACAGTGCCAGATACACGGCAGCAAAGACAAATGTCAGTGGAATAAGCGGCATGGCCAGGGTTCGCAATAACCGGGAAGGTGTCCGCGAGTGTAAAATCTGAAGCTTGCAAAAACAAACCGTTAACGACCTAAATCGCGATCGAGGTCGCCACAACCTATCCCCCTGCTGCAAATTGGCCGCTTTCCCTGTCAAGGAAGCATCATGAAGACATTCGTTATCTTGCTGGCATTGATCGGTTCATTCGCCAACGCCGCCCCTTATCAACTTGCCGACGCACAACACACCTTTCATGCTAACGGCAGAGTACTCGACAGCCGCATTTACTACCCCACCGAGGATAGCGGCCCGCAACATGTGCTGGCAGCCAACCCGGTGTTTGCTGGTATCCCGAGTAGGATTAATGCGCCCGTTGCCCAGGGCCGATTCCCGCTGGTGATCCTGAGCCACGGCAGCGGCGGTAACAACGCCAGTCAGGCCTGGCTGGCCAAGGCTCTGGTTGAACAAGGGATAATCGTAGCGGCGGCCAATCATCCCGGCAGTACTACCGGCAATTCTCTCCCGGCGCAGTCTGCCCGCCTATGGTTGCAACCCGAGGATATGTCCGCGCTGATCGGCGCCATGCTCGACGATGCGCGCTGGAGCCAACGGATCGATGCCAACGCCATTGGCGTTATCGGGCATTCCAAAGGCGGCTACAGCGCCATTGCACTGGTCGGCGGGCGCCTTGATCTACGCCAGTTTATTCACGGCTGCCATCGCGCACCGCATTCAGCCAACTGTCAGTTTTATACGCAGGCCAAGGTTGAGTTGCGGCAGCTGTCAGCCCAGCGCTTCAACCATGACTATCAGGATCGCCGCGTTCGCTTTGCCATTGCGCTCGATCCCGGCATGGCATCCTACCTGTTGCCCGCCAGCCTGGGCTCGCTTTCCGCCCCGCTGCTGATTGTCGAAGCGCAGCGCTATCTGGCAACGGCGGACGGTCTGGGGGGGGCGTCGCTGGCGAAGTATGCCGGCAGGCACCCCATTACCAGCGTGCAAATCCCTGACAGCAGTCATTTTGATTTCTTGCCCTTATGCACCCCACGGGCAAAAACCGTGCTGGCGCAGGAGGGGGAAAGCTTTATTTGTGACTCGACAACGGCGCAGCGTGCAGCAGTACATCAACAGACCATTGCCACGGTATTGCAGTTTATTCACCCTTGGCTAACCAGGACCGCAAAAAATCGATAAATGCCCGCACCTTCTCCGGTACGTGGCGCGTATTGGGGTAAAGCGCATAAATACTCTGTGTCGGGAAGCGGTGGTCTGGCAACAGCTGACATAATTGCCCGCGCTGCAGTGCCGGGCGAGCCAGCCAGTCCGGCAGCAGGGCAACGCCGGCGCCGTGCAGGGCGAACGCCAGCAGCGCCGTCGCGCTGTCGGCCGTCAGCGCGGCAGGGGTTTCAACGTCGAACAGCACCGCCTGCCGTTGCGGCGTTACCACCTGCCAACTGAGCGGAGACGCTAATCGGCTGTGAACAATCCACTGCGCCTGCGCCAGTTGCGCCAGCGAAACAATCTGCTGTCGCGCCAGATAGTCCGGTGACGCGACCGGCAAAATGGCGAAATCGTCGAGGCGTGCCGCACGATGGTTTGAATCTGCCATGCGCCCCAGACGAATCGCCACGTCAAAGCGCTCGGCAATCAAATCCGCATGCTGAGAAGAAGAAACGTGCTGGATACGTAACCGTGGGTGCAGCTGGGCAAAAGCCGCCAGCGCCGGCACCACCGCGTGAGCGCCATATTCCGGCGTGCTGGTAATGCGCAAGGTGCCGCTCAGGCCGTGGTGGTCGCGCCGCACGTCATCCAAGACGTTTTCTGCCTCTTGCAACAGGCGCAGACTGCGCTGATAAAACCGTTCGCCGGCGTCGGTCAGCGACAGTTTCCGCGTGCTGCGCGCCAACAACGATACGCCAAGCTCGCTTTCCAACTGCTTGATATTAAAGCTGACCACCGCTTTGCTTTGCCCCAGCGTGTTTGCCGCCGCGGTGAAATTACCGGCCTCGACCACGGCAACAAAAATAGCCAGCCGCTGTAAATTGAGCATGGAATCCTCGATGACTGTCAAAATTATTTTGACAGTGTAACCGCCTGGCGCCGATTTATCCGCTGCTTTCCCCCCGCTACACTGCACGCCTTCAACCGGAGGCCCTATGCCGTATCGTACTCGCGTCGCGCTCATCTATCTGCTTGGTTTTTTTGTCGATCTGATCACTATGTTCATTGCCAACATCGCCTACCCGGCGATTGGCCGCGCGCTGCACGCCAGCGTCAACCAACTGGCCTGGGTCAGCACCGGCTATATTCTCGGCCTGACGCTGGTCATTCCCCTCAGCGCCTGGCTGGCGCAGCGCATCGGCGCACGACGGGTGTTTCTGTTGTCACTGACCGTATTTATCCTCGCCACCGCCGCCGCCGGTTTTGCCGGCACGATTGGCGCGCTGATTGGTTGGCGAGTATTGCAAGGCATCGGCGGCGGCCTGCTGATCCCGATCGGTCAGACGCTGACCTATCAGCTGTATCGCAGCCATGAACGCGCCCGGCTGTCTGCCGCCATCATGCTGGTGGGTCTGCTGGCGCCGGCGCTGTCCCCGCTATTGGGGGGGCTCATCGTCGATCGCCTGGAGTGGCGCTGGGTATTCTTCGCCAATCTGCCGCTGGCGCTACTGGCGTTGCTGCTGTCCGCCCTGTGGCTACGCCGTGATGCACCGTCGTCGCAGCGTTCGCCGTTGGATGTCTGGGGATTGCTCAGCGCCTGCGCTACCTTGAGTTTATTGCTGCTTGGTCTGAGCCGGTTGGGCGAACCACAGACGCAACGCTCGGCGGCGCTGCTGCTGGTCGGCGCTGGCGTGGCTATGGCTATCTATCTGCGCCATAGCCTGCGCCACCCGCACCCACTGCTCGATCTGCGCCTGATGCAAAACCCGCTGCTACGTATTTCGATGCTGGTTTACCAGACCATTCCCGGACTGTTTCTCGGCGTCAATCTGCTCGCCATGTTATACCTGCAAAATCAGCTGGCGATGTCGGCCGCCGCGGTGGGCGCGCTGATGATCCCCTGGTCTCTGGCCTCTTTGCTGGCGATTACGCTGACCGGCAAAAGCTTCAACCGTCTTGGCCCACGCCCGTTATTTATTCTCGGCTGCATCATGCAGGGGCTGGGGATCCTGACGCTGGCGCACATCAGCGCCGCCGACCAGCTCGCATGGCAACTTGCCGCCTTTGCGATGATGGGATTTGGCGGCAGTTTATGCAGCAGTACCGCACAGAGCAGCGCCTTCCTGACCCTTGACGACGCGCGTCTGGCCGACGCCAGCGCACTATGGAATATCAATCGTCAGCTCAGTTTCTGCTTTGGCGTGGCGCTGCTGAGCCTGGCGTTCAACCTGCTGCAACGTTATGCACCCGGCGTTAACGCTTACCAAACCAGTTTTTATCTGGCCGCCGCAGCAACGCCAATCCCATTGCTGCTGTGCCTGCGCATCGCCAATCGGGCGGTGGTGCGCCATATCCATCTGCAACAGGAGATATCATGAACCGTTATTTTAACGAAGTGTTGGACGCCCACGTGGCGATCGAAAACTGGCTGGGGCAAGGCGAAGGCCAGCTCGACGCGCTACTGGCACGATTTGATGCCGATTTTACCCTGATTGCGCTCAACGGCAGCAAACTGGATTTTCCAGCGCTGCGCGTTTTTTTTCAGGCTCATCATGCGGCCAAGCGTGGCTTGCGCATCGCCATTGAAGAGATGACGCTGCTGGCGCAATGGCCGGGCGGCGCGGTGGTGAACTACCGAGAGCGGCAAACGCTGCCTGGCCAGACGGCTACGCTGCGTTATTCTACCGTAGTATTTACCCAGCTTGACGCGCAGATTCAGTGGCGACATCTGCACGAAACACCGCTGGTTGGCTAATTACAGAAAATTCTCGGCGAACAACGGCCAGGCGACGATCGCGCCGCACAGCGCCACCGCGCTAAACATCAGCTCGAACAGATAGCGGTTTATCATAGACGCTCCAATAAAAAACACCCGGAAGGGGCCGGGTGTTGGCATCGGGCTATATCAGACGACGCCCTGACGGCGTCGTTGGGGCCGAGAGATTAAGCGGCAGGTGCTGCGGCTTTCTTGGTGGCTTTTTTATGGTGCTTTTTTGCTGCCTGTGCTTTTTGAGCAGGTGCTTTTTTGCTGTGTTTCTTGGCTTTGGCGGCCTGCGCTTTTTGCACAGCGGCTTTCTTGCTCGACTTCTTGTGGGTTTTCTTGTGGGTGGTTTTCGCCGGAGTCTTGCTCACGGCAGCTGCGCTGGTCGTGGTGGTCGCAGCCGGTGCGCTAGCAGGCGCCGCGGTGGTTTCGGCAGCGAAAGCCATAGAAGACAGACCCATAGTGGCGGCAACAACCAGTGCTAATACTTTTTTCATCTTTGCTTCCTCAGAGTGTTTTTCGGCAAGCCCCGGTGGGGCCGTTGCAGCAGATACTAGTGCAAGCGATGTTGCCGTTCAGTGAGTGATTGGTTTCGCCGAGTAACCAAATGTACAACCTGACAGTCCGCGCCAGGCCTCAAAATAAAATTCGGTATTTTGTGCGATCGCCGACACATTTTAAGAAATGGTCTACACTTAAAGGACATGTGTCCAAACGGAGAGTCGAATGTTTAAGAAAACAGAAAAAGTTGAACGAGACATCGATCAGGACCTTACCTTGTTGGCCGATACACTGGATGAAGTGTTAAAAGCTTCAGGCGACAAGACCAAAGAGGAACTGAGTGAGCTGCACAATAAAGCCAAAGGCGTATTACGCGACGCCCGTGCGCGTTTTAATGGCTCCACCAGTTTGACACAGCACGCACGCGATGCGGTCGGTCACGCCGACGATTATGTGCATGACAAACCTTGGCAGGGCGTGGGTATCGGAGCCGCTGTTGGCATCGTACTCGGCGTTCTGCTCGCCCGGCGTTAACACCCCTTGCAGTCATCATAAAGATAAGACAAATGTGCGTCTGGCCCGCGGGAAACCGCGGGCCGTTTAATTAAGGCTGACCAACGCCGCCGCCAACCTCGCCACCGCCTGCTCCGCCTCCCACTGCTGGGTAAAATTGGTAAACCCCAACAAGATGCCCTGCTGCAGCGCGGACGTCTGCTGCCAGTCAGACAGCGCCTGCACCGCCAACCCGTCACGCCATGCCGCCGCCGCCAGCGCGCTGTCGCTTCCCGTTGTCAATCGCGCCAGCAATTGGATCCCTCCCGCCTGCGCCGCCACGCTCAAAACGCTGCCTAACTGCTGCTGCAATGCGTCAGCCAACCATTGTCGGCGTTGGCGGTACAGCGGCCGCATGCGCTTCAGATGTCGGTAAAAATGCCCCTGGCTGATAAATGCCGCCACGCTGGCCTGTATCAACGGAGGACTGCCGCACAGACGCTGGCGGGCAACCTGCTCAAACGCCGCCACCTGAGCTGCCGGCACTACCAGATAAGACAGACGCAACGACGGGAACAGCGTTTTGCTGAACGAACCGGCGTACAGCACCCGCTGCTGGCCATCAAGACTCTTTAACGGTGGCAATGGGCGGCCGACATAACGAAACTCGCTGTCATAATCATCCTCGACAACCCACGCCTGCCGTTGCTGTGCCCATTCAAGCAGCGCCATACGCCGAGCCAGACTGAGCGACACACCTAACGGGCTTTGGTGAGTCGGCGTCAACACTGCCATGCGGGCGTCTGGCCGCCGGGCCATACCGAGGTCTATATTCATGCCTTGCGAATCAACCGGTACTGGCACCGTCTGTATGCCGGCGGCGTGTAACAACGGTCGCGTAATCGGGTAACCGGGATCCTCCAGCCACACCGCATCGCCCGGCTGCAACAGCGTATTGACGATCAGATCCAGTTGAGCCTGATAGCCGCTGCAGATAAAGATCTGATCCGGACCACAATGAATACCGCGCGACAACGCCAGATAGTGGCTAATCGCCTCACGCAAGGCGCTCAAACCACTGGCTGGCGGGTGCGCCAACGACAGCGCCGTGGTAGCGCGCAGTTGCCGCGCGACGATCCGTTGCCACACCGCACGTGGAAAGGCGTCCAGCGCCGGCAATCCCAGTTGGAACGGCGCCAGCGTTGCGCCATCCGGGCTGAACGGCGACGCAGGCGGTTTGACCGTCGGCATCGCCATCGCCGCCGCCAACGTCAATTGCCGCGCTAGCGGCGGCAATTGCGCCGAGACATAGGTGCCCGCCTGGCCGCGACTTTGTAAAAATCCTTCGGCAACCAGTTGCGCATACGCGCTTTCCACCGTCGCGCGCGCCACCCCCAGATCGCTCGCCAAACCACGCACCGACGGCAAACGGCTGCCTGCCGGCAGCGCGCCTTGTCCTATCGCCTGTTTGATACGTAGATAAATCTGCCGATACAGCGGTTCAGCCAGTTGGCTGTCCAGCCGCAGGGAAGCAAAGAATGGTCGCATTATGGCCTGGTTAAATAATCATTTTATGGCTCTATAGCATAGTCCATATCGTGGTTAAAGTGGCTGCCGACACCTAACCGAGAAGAGAACTCCGATGATTACGCCACGTTTAAACTATGTCGAACTGTCGCCGGCGCCGTACAAAAGCATGGTCAGCGCCCTGCTCGCTCTAGAGCACGGCCCGCTGGAAAAACCGTTGATCGAGCTGATATTCATGCGCGTTTCACAGCTTAACGGCTGCGCCTACTGCCTGGAGATGCATGGCAAGGCGCTGCGGGAAAGCGGTGCCAGTCACGGCAAAGTGGACATGCTGGCCGGCTGGCGGGTCAGCAACGCGTTCAGCGAGCGTGAGCGCGCAGCGCTGGAATGGGCGGAATCGGTGACGTTGATCGCCGCCAGCCATGCGCCGGACAGCGTCTTTGAGCCGCTTAAAGAGCATTTCAGCGCGGCCGAGATCAGCGATCTGACGTTCGCCATCTGCATCATGAACGCCTTCAATCGCCTGGCGGTCAGTATGAAGAAGTGATGTTACCGGGCCGGCACTGCCGGCCCACTGACCGACAAAAATAAATTTCCCCGCCTAAATCCAGTCCTGCTGCGCCCTGCCATCAAATTGCGACAAAACACCATATATGGTGCGGTTGATAAAATCAGGATCAATATATAGTATTTAAAACGTCAACCACAGGGATGCTTACCGGTTGATTACACCGCCAGAAACTGCCCTTTGAACGAATTATTTCTGGCTTATCCGCCTTTCCTTCAAGATAAAAGGTGAATACGAATCATGATGATTATTATTTACAGCAAACCTGACTGTGTCCAGTGCAATGCGACCTATCGTGCGTTCGATAAGCAGGGACTGGACTATCAGGTGGTCGATCTCACTCAGGATCAGCAGGCGTTGACCCATGTAAAATCATTAGGTTACCAGCAGGTTCCGGTGATTATCGCCGGTGACGATCATTGGTCGGGATTCCGCCCGGATAAAATAGGCGCACTGGCCCACGCCACGGCATCGTGAGGTGTGACCATGAATCCATTGGTCTATTTCTCCAGCAGTTCGGAGAACACCCACCGCTTTATTGAGAAACTCGGCCTGCCGGCGATGCGTATTCCGATCGCCGGCAGCCGCAGCCCGTTGCTGATGGCTCAGCCCTATATTCTGATTGTGCCGAGCTACGGCGGCGGTGGCAGCACCGGCGCAGTGCCCACCCAGGTGATCCGTTTTCTAAACCAGCCACAGAACCGCAGTTTCCTGCGCGGCGTGATTGCCGCCGGGAACACCAACTTCGGCGCAGCGTATGGCATTGCCGGCGATATCATCGCCAAAAAATGCCAGGTGCCTTTTTTATATCGTTTTGAGCTACTTGGCACCGCACAAGACGTTGCAAACGTTCGACAGGGAGTAACCGCATTTTGGCAACGACAGAACTGACCCCCGCAACCAACGCGCAGGATTACCATTCGCTTAACGCGATGCTCAATCTTTACGATGCCGAAGGTCACATCCAGTTCGACAAGGATCGACTGGCGGCGCGGCATTACTTCCTCCAGCACGTCAATCAGAACACGGTGTTCTTCCATAACCTGGAAGAAAAGCTGCGCTATCTGGTGGAGGAAGGCTACTACGAGCCACAGGTACTGGCGCAGTACGACTTCCCCTTTATCAAGCAGCTGTTCAAGCAGGCGTATGCGAAGAAGTTCCGCTTTGAAACCTTCCTTGGCGCCTTCAAGTATTACACCAGCTACACCTTGAAGACCTTCGACGGGAAACGCTACCTGGAGCGCTACGAAGATCGGATTTGCATGGTGGCCTTGACGCTGGCGGCCGGCGATCGCCAACTGGCGCAAGATCTGGTGGAAGAGATGATTTCCGGGCGTTTCCAACCGGCGACGCCGACCTTCCTCAACAGCGGCAAACGCCAGCGCGGCGAACTGGTTTCCTGCTTTCTGCTGCGTATTGAAGACAACATGGAATCCATCGGCCGCGCGGTCAATTCGGCGCTGCAGCTGTCCAAGCGCGGCGGTGGCGTCGCGTTCCTGCTGAGCAATATTCGCGAGGTCGGCGCGCCGATAAAGCGCATCGAAAACCAGTCTTCCGGCGTGATTCCAATCATGAAAATGCTGGAAGACGCGTTTTCATATGCCAACCAGCTGGGCGCACGCCAGGGTGCCGGCGCGGTGTACCTCAACGCCCATCACCCGGATATTTTGCGCTTCCTTGATACCAAGCGTGAAAACGCCGACGAGAAGATCCGCATCAAAACGCTGTCGCTGGGGGTGGTGATCCCGGACATTACCTTCGAACTGGCAAAAAACAACGAAGAGATGTACCTGTTTTCGCCGTACGACGTAGAACGGGTTTATGGCATGCCATTCTCGGACATCAGCGTCAGCGAAAAATACCGCGAGATGGTTGATGACAAGCGCATCCGCAAGTCACGCATCAACGCGCGCGATTTCTTCCAGATGCTGGCGGAGATTCAGTTTGAATCCGGCTATCCGTACATGATGTTTGAAGATACGGTAAACCGCGAAAATCCGATTGCCGGTCGTATCAACATGAGCAACCTGTGCTCGGAAATCCTCCAGGTCAATCGCGCCAGCAAGTATCATGACGACCTCGGCTACGCGCAGGTCGGCAAGGACATCTCCTGCAACCTTGGTTCGTTGAACATTGCGAAAACCATGGATGCCGCCGACTTTGGCAAAGCGGTCAACACCGCCATCCGTGCCCTGACCGCCGTGGCGGAGATGAGTGACATCCGTTCGGTGCCATCAATCGCCGAAGGCAACCGCGCCTCGCGCGCCATCGGCCTTGGCCAAATGAACCTGCACGGCTACCTGGCGCGTGAACGTATCTACTACGGTTCGCCAGAAGGCATCGATTTCACCAATATCTATTTCTACACCGTGGCCTATCACGCCATCCGCGCGTCCAATCAGCTGGCGATTGAACGCGGTAACGCCTTTGACGGCTTTGAACACTCGGCCTATGCCAGCGGCGACTACTTCGCCAAATATGTCGATCGTCAGTGGCAGCCGCAAACCGAGCGGGTGCGGCAGCTGTTTGCCGAGGCCGGCGTAGAGATCCCGACGCAAGAGCAGTGGCTGGCGCTGCGCCAGTCAGTGATGCTGCACGGCTTATACAATCAGAATCTGCAGGCGGTGCCGCCAACCGGATCGATTTCGTACATCAACAATTCGACTTCCAGTATTCACCCGATCGTCTCGCGGATCGAGATCCGCAAAGAGGGCAAAATCGGTCGCGTTTACTACCCTGCCCCCTATATGACTAACGACAACCTGGATTATTACCAGGATGCCTACCAGATCGGGCCGGAAAAGATCATTGACACCTATGCCGCTGCGACTCAACACGTCGATCAAGGTTTGTCGCTGACGCTGTTCTTCCGCGATACCGCCACCACCCGCGACATCAACCGCGCGCAGATTTACGCCTGGCGTCAGGGGATCAAGACTATTTATTACATCCGCCTGCGCCAGATGGCGCTGGAAGGCACCGAAGTTCAGGGCTGCGTGTCCTGCGCGCTGTGAGGGATCTTATGAAAATGCAACGCATCCAGGCAATCAACTGGAACAGAATCGAAGACGACAAAGATCTGGAGGTATGGAACCGACTGACCTCCAATTTCTGGCTGCCGGAAAAGGTGCCGCTGTCGAACGATATCCCGTCATGGGCGACGCTGACCGCCAAGGAGCAGCAGTTGACCATTCGCGTGTTTACCGGTCTGACGCTGCTGGACACTATCCAGAACACCGTCGGTGCGCCGACGCTGATTGACGACGCCATCACCCCGCATGAAGAAGCGGTATATTCGAACATCAGTTTTATGGAAGCGGTACATGCGCGTTCGTACAGCTCCATTTTCTCGACGCTGTGCCAGACCCGTGACGTAGACGATGCTTACCGCTGGAGCGAAGAAAACCGCGCGTTGCAGAAAAAGGCCGACATCATATTGGCGCACTACCGCAGCGACGATCCGCTGTTAAAGAAAGTCGCCAGCGTGTTCCTTGAGTCGTTCCTGTTTTATTCCGGCTTTTATCTGCCAATGTACTGGTCGAGCCGCGCCAAACTGACCAATACCGCCGATCTGATCCGCCTGATCATCCGCGACGAAGCGGTGCACGGTTACTACATCGGCTACAAGTTCCAAAAAGGACTGGAACAGGTGAGCGCAACGCGACGCCAGCAGGTGAAAAGCTTTGCCTTCGATCTGCTGCAGGATCTGTACGATAACGAAGTGCGCTACACCGAAGAGCTGTACGACGACGTTGGCTGGACCGAGGACGTGAAAACCTTCCTGCATTACAACGCCAATAAGGCGCTGATGAACCTGGGTTACGAGGCGCTGTTCCCGCCGTCGATGGCGGAGGTCAATCCAGCCATCTTGTCGGCGCTGTCACCCAATGCCGATGAAAACCATGATTTCTTCTCCGGTTCCGGTTCGTCCTACGTGATGGGCAAAGCGGTCAACACCGAGGACGAAGACTGGGAGTTCTGATCGCCTGGCTGCCGGCAGTCGGACTATCGCCTGCTGGCGGCCCACATGGCGGCCACTCCCGCGCTACCATGTGGGTGCGGCATCCGATCAGATAATGCCGCCGTTGACCCGCAGAGTCTGGCCATTGACCCAGGCGCCGTCAGGCCCGGCCAGGAAAGCCACCGTGGCGGCGATGTCCTGCGGTTCGCCCAGCCGTTCCAGCGGTGCCATCTTGGCCAGCCGTTCGATCAATTCTGGCGTTTTACCTTCCAGGAACAAATCGGTTGCCGTTGGGCCCGGTGCGATGGCGTTAACGGTGATATTGCGCCCGCGCAGCTCTTTCGCCAGCACGCTGGTCAGCGCTTCAACCGCCGCTTTGCTGGCGGCATACACGCCGTAAGTGGGTTGCAATAACCCCACCACGCTGGACGAAAAGTTGATGATGCGGCCATTGTCACGCAGACGTTTGGCGGCTTCACGCAACGTGTTGACGGTACCCTTCAGGTTGATGTCGATCACCCGATCGACCTCGGTATCGTCGATCTCCGCCAGAGGGGCCAGCGCAATCACGCCGGCGTTGTTTACCAGCACATCGACGCCGCCAAAGGCCTGTTCGGCACGCTCAAACATCCGTGCCACCGCCGCCGCGTCGCTGACGTCGGCCTGCGCGCTCAACGCCCGACCTCCTGCCTGTTCAATCTTGCGTACCAGCGCGTCGGCCAGCGTCTGATTGCCGGCATAGTTGATAATCACGGTAAAACCATCGGCGGCCAGTCGTTCGGCGATCGCCGCGCCAATGCCGCGCGATGCACCAGTGACGATAGCAACCTGTTGCTGTGGACTGTTCATTGGATACTCCTGGTGGTGAGTTAACGGTGTTTACTGCGCTAAAAACATCATGCCTCTTTCTGCTTGGCGGATAATCCCCTAATATTCGTTATCACTATCCGAAATCAGCGAACAATGGCAATGGACAGAATCGATGCAATGCGGCTTTTCACCCGGGTGGTGGAACAACGCAGTTTCACGCAGGCGGCGCAGGATCTGGCGCTACCCCGTTCGACCGTCACCGATGCCATCAAACAGCTGGAGGCGCGGCTCAAGGTACGGCTGCTGCAACGTACCACGCGCCACGTCAGCCCTACGCTGGATGGCGAAGCGTACTATCAGCGCTGCCTGCGCATTCTGGCGGATATCGAGGATGCCGAAATGGCGTTCGCCGGCGCCAAACCGCGCGGCCTGTTGCGTATTGACGTGCACGGTACGCTGGCGCGTCATTTTCTGCTGCCGGGGCTGCCGGACTTTTTAGCCCGCTATCCGGACATCGAGCTGTTTATGAGCGAAGGCGATCGGCTGATCGACCCACTGCGTGAAGGGGTCGACTGCGTGGTGCGCGTCGGCAAGCTGAAGGACAGCGATATGGTAGCGCGCCACATCGGCGCCCTGAGCGAAACGACCTGCGCCTCGCCGGACTATCTGCAGCGCTTCGGCGTACCGGATTCACTTGAGGCGCTGGCCAACCACCGGATGATCGGCTTCCGCTCTTCTGCCACCGGCAGCTTGATGCCGCTGGAGTTTCTGGTCGATGGCAAGCCACGCTCAATCACGCTACCGACCACGCTCACCGTCAGCAGCGGCGACAGTATGGTGGCGGCGGCGCGGCTGGGATTGGGGATTATTCAGGTGCCGCATTACCACCTGCAGCAAGATCTGGCTCGCGGCTCGCTGCTGCCGTTGCTGGCGCAGTATCCGCCCACGCCGATGCCGGTATCGTTGCTGTACCCGCGCAACCGCCAACTGTCGCCGCGGGTGCGCGTATTTATCGACTGGTTTAGTCAGGCGTTTGCCGCGCGCAATCAGGCATAAAAAAGCCCCGCGGGGGCGGGGCAAGGCAAAGAACAGGTTGACTAGAAAAAGTGTGACAGTACCAGTAATGACAGCGAGACGTTGATTGCCCCGCCGATGCGAGTGGCTATCTGGGCGAACGGCATCAACGACATCCGATTGCCTGCCGTGAGAATGGCAACGTCGCCGGTACCGCCCTGACCGCTTTGGCAGCAGGAAACAATTGCCACATCAATGGGATGCATACCGATCTTTTTGCCCACCACGAAACCGGTGCCTACCAGCGCGCTCACGGTACAGACAATCACCGCCAGGTTTTGCAGGGTGAACGCGTCCACCAGCTCCTGCCATGGGGTAATCGCCACGCCGACGGCAAACAGAATCGGGTAGGTGACTGCGGTACGGAAGAATTTATACACCACCTGCGAGCCTTCCTGAATGCGCGGTGAAACCCCGTGCGCCAGTTTCACCGCCACTGCGGCAAACAGCATGCCGACCGGCGCTGGCAGCCCAATCATACGGTGCAACAACATGCCGACCATATACAGCAGTATTGCCAGCAGCGCACCGCAGGCCAAAGTGCTGACGTCGACATTGCCAATGGTTTTATTGCTGGCCGACACCACCTCGCCCGCGGTTTTGCTTGGCATCAGGCTGCCTTCGCCGGTCAGATGAGGATAACGCTTGCCCAGTTGGTTAAGCAGACCGGCAATCACGATCGCCGTCAGACTGCCGAGCATCACGATAGGCAGTATGCGACCCAGCGCCACGCCCTGTTCCATATGCAAGATCGCCGCGTAGCCCATCGACAGCGGGATCGCGCCCTCGCCTACCCCGCCGGCCATGATCGGCAACACCAGAAAGAAGAAGATCTGGAACGGCTCCAGTCCCAGCGCCATACCAACGCCCATACCCACCAGCATACCAACCACCTCGCCGCACAGCATCGGCACAAAGATACGCAGGAAACCCTGAATCAATACCTGGCGGTTCATGCTCATGATGCTGCCGACGATGATGCAGCAAATATACAGATACAGAATGTTGGTCGACTTGTAGAACACCGTGGTCGATTGCACCACCACGTCCGGCAGCAGGCCATAATGCACCAGCGCCGACGGGATAAAGGTAGCGCAAATCGCCGCCGCTCCCATCTTGCCAACCAGCGGCAGGCGTTTACCGAACTCACCGCAGGCAAAGCCAAAAAATGCCAACGTAGCGACCATGACCACAATATCGCTCGGCAGTTTCCCAGCCAGGCAATCGAGTAAAATAAGTACGCCGGCCAGAATAAAGAACGGCAACGGAATGATGCCTATCTTGTAATTATCCAACACCCGCCACCATTTTTCGCGCAGGGGAACCTCTGCGGCTTTATCATTGGCGACGAGATAAGAATCATCAGTTGTGCTCATAATCCGGCCTCTTATTGGTTTGTTCGGCC
Source organism: Serratia sp. Sp408 (assembly GCF_057180665.1). NCBI lineage: Bacteria > Pseudomonadati > Pseudomonadota > Gammaproteobacteria > Enterobacterales > Yersiniaceae > Serratia > Serratia sp. Sp408. The sequence goes on along the minus strand of NZ_JBXUFT010000006.1, from coordinate 25,141 downwards.
ATCATAAGAAAAGGCACGGATTATCGGTTGTGATGCTGTTCAAATTTAAAAAGGGTTTTTAATGGTGTTAATGGATTGTATGGTGTTTATTATGATTATGTAAAATATGACGTGGATTCTATGGCGTTAATGCTACGGAGAATATAAACATTACAGGATTATTAACACATCGCTGACGGCGGCGAACGCTCAGTATAACGTAACGCGCACAATCGCAATTTGATCGCCCTCAATCTTGCCTCTGGCGTGTATCATGCCTGCCTGTCTTTTGGCACGCTTGAGGGTGAACGGCCGGCATGCGATTAAACTTATCCTTTCAGATCAAGCTGTTTATTTGTCTGGTAGCGTTCTCCAGCCTGCTGTTGACGCTGATTGGCGCCTATACCTACTATCGGCTTGATGCCCAGTTGCACCGCGATCTGGGTGCCCGCGCCCAGGTGCAGGCGCGGGAGATCGCGCTGATCCCGACCTTGAGCGCGGCGGTGCAACGTCACGATATTATCGCCATCGATACGCTGATGAAAAAAATCCGCGCCCGCAGCGATGCCAGTTATATTGTCATTGGCGATCGACAGGCGCGACATTTATACCATTCGCAGTATCAGGATCGTCTCGGCACGCCGATGGTCGGCGGGGATAATAAGGACGTCCTGGCAGGAAAAAGTATTATTTCGATTCGCAAAGGCGGCATAGGAATATCGTTACGCAGTAAAGCACCTATTGTGGACGAAAATAATCAGGTGATCGGCATTGTTTCCGTCGGCTACCTTAAATCCCATATTGATAACGTCAATGCCCGCACTCTGACACAAATTGTCGGCGCTATCGCCCTGCTGCTGGTTGCGCTGTTTATTTTTTCCTGGCTACTGTCAAAAAACCTGAAGCGGCAAATGTTCTGGCTGGAACCGAAAGAGATTGCGCTATTGGTACGCCAGCAAAAAGCGCTGCTGGAAGCGATTTACGAAGGCGTGATTGCCATCGATCCACAGCTGCGCATTATTACCTTCAACCGTGCCGCGCGCGAATTATTGAATTTGCGCCAATCGGAGAGCGACCCGATCGGCCGCCGCATCGGCGAAGTGATTCAGGCACAGCCGGATTTCTTTGCCGCCGCGCAGCTTGGGCACGATACCCACGATGAGGCGTGTCGCTTCAACGGTATTCGGGTAATCGCCAGTCGGGTGCGCATAATGGAAGCCGACAGCTTGCAGGGCTGGGTGATCAGTTTCCGCGATAAAAATGACATCAATACCCTCAGCAGCCAACTCAGCCAGGTTAAACGCTATGCCGATACGCTGCGCATCCTGCGTCATGAACAGCTGAACTGGACGGCGACCCTGGCCGGCCTGTTGCATATGCAGCGTTACGACGAGGCGATTCGCTACGTCGAGGCGCAGTCGGAAGGTGCCCAGGAAGTGCTCGACTTTATCTCGCAGCGCTTCAATTCCTCGGCACTGTCGGGGCTGTTGCTGGGCAAGTATGCCGCCGCACGCGAAAAAGGGGTAGAACTGCGCTTTGACCCCGCCTGCCAACTGCAGCACATTCCGGCGGCGCTGAATGAAACCGAGCTGATGTCGATCGTCGGTAACCTGCTGGACAACGCGGTGGAAGCAACCTTGCGTTGCGCCGCGCCGCATGACGCGGTAGAACTTTATATCAATGACAATGGTAATGAACTGGTGATTGAAGTGGCGGACCACGGCACCGGTCTGGCACCGGAGATCCGTGAAACCCTGTTTGAACACGGCGTCACCACCAAGGAAAAAGGCGATCATGGCATCGGCCTGCACCTGGTAGCCAGCCATGTGACGCAGGCCCATGGCAGCATAGAAGTGTCGGACAACGATCCGCACGGGGCCATTTTTTCGTTGTTTATCCCGAAAGCCTGAACATTTGGAAGAATGAATGATGCATCATCAAGCACTCGACGTTCTGATTGTCGAAGACGAACCACAGCTGGCAACGCTGCACGCAGAATTTATCGAAAATAATTTTAACCTGCGCGTGGTAGCCTACGCGACTACCCTGGCGGAAGCCAAAAGCCAGGTCATTAGCCATCAACCGCGTCTGATCCTGCTGGACAACTACCTGCCTGACGGTCAGGGCATCGAACTGATGGAACAGCCAGCGGTGAAAACACCCGGCTGTTCGGTGATTTTCATCACCGCCGCCAGCGACATGCATACCTGCAGCCAGGCGATCCGCAACGGCGCCTTCGACTACATCATCAAGCCGGTGTCCTATAAGCGGCTGCGCAACTCACTGGAGCGTTTTATGCAATTCGTGCAGACCCAGCGCAGCTTCAAGGTGATCGACCAAAGCAGCGTCGACGCGCTGTATAACCTGCAGTCCAAGCAATTCTCCAACGAGCCCAGCGCCAAGGGCATCGAACCCAATACGCTGGAACGGGTACAGACGCTGTTTGTTAACCAGCCGGATCGCGCTCTGGCGGTGGAGGATATCGTTGAACAGGCCGGGATCAGCAAGACCACCGCCCGGCGTTATCTGGAATATTGCGCCAATACGCAATTTGTCCGAGTGGAAATGGTATACGGTAATATTGGTCATCCGAGGCGATTATATCGTAAGGCATCAGGCGACATCTGACTGTCATATTGGCCTGTTGGCATCGGTGCCGCGATATCTGCCCGGTGTCGCTATCTGTGGTTGAATACTGATGAATTTTGCCCGGTCGTTTGCCGGGTTTTTTATTGCCTGTAACGCCGGCGAAATGGCGAAATATCCCTTGTTTATCGCACAATTATTTTCGTTAAAAAACCGCCGCTTCACGCCCATTATTCCGCCCGACGAAGCACGATAATTTTGATTGCTCGCCACATTACCATAACTAATGGAAAGTATGATGTAAACCACCGTTCGACACATTTGCGGGATATTGAGGCTTGTCTCAGATACTCACTGTGATAGGGTATAGGGCACTATTATTTTCTACTAGGAAGTTTTTTATCGTTTGAAATACACCAGAGGAAACAGCAAATTGCATGGCAATTAAACTCGAAGTAAAGAACTTATATAAAATATTCGGCGAGCATCCAGAACGGGCATTTAAACTGATAGACAAAGGTCTCAATAAAGACCAGCTATTTGAAAAAACCGGATTATCGCTCGGCGTTAAAAATGCCAATCTGGCCATTGAAGAAGGCGAAATATTTGTCATCATGGGCCTTTCCGGTTCCGGAAAATCCACCCTGGTACGCCTTCTCAATCGTCTGATAGAACCCACTCGTGGTGAGGTGCTGATCGACGGAGAGGATATTGCCAAAATATCAGACTCCGCGCTGCGTACCGTACGCAGAAATAAGATCAGCATGGTATTCCAGTCATTCGCGCTGATGCCGCACATGAACGTGCTAAATAACACCGCGTTCGGTATGGAATTAGCCGGCGTGCCGCAACAGGAGCGGCAGGAAAAAGCGCTGGACGCATTGCGGCAGGTGGGGCTGGACAACTACGCCCATTCTTATCCCGACGAACTTTCCGGTGGTATGCGCCAGCGTGTCGGCCTGGCTCGCGCGATGGCCAATGACCCGGATATTCTGTTGATGGATGAAGCCTTCTCGGCGCTCGATCCGTTGATCCGTACCGAAATGCAGGATGAGCTGGTAAAACTGCAGGCCAAACATCAACGCACCATCGTGTTTATTTCCCACGATCTGGACGAAGCGATGCGCATTGGCGACCGTATTGCCATTATGCAGGGCGGCGAAGTGATTCAGGTCGGCACGCCGGATGAAATACTGAACAATCCGGCCAACGACTATGTCCGCACCTTCTTCCGCGGCGTCGATATCAGCCACGTGTTCAGCGCGAAGGATATCGCCCAGCGCCGACCGGTCACCCTGATTCGCAAAACCCCCGGCTTTGGACCGCGCTCGGCCTTGCAGCTACTGCGCGACGAAGACCGCGATTATGGTTACGTCCTCGAACGCGGCAAACGGTTTATCGGCGTGGTGTCGATAGACTCGCTGGAAAAGGCGCTGTCGGAGAACAAAAAACTCGACGACGCGTTGCTGGATGCCCCCGCGCCGGTTCCGGCCGATATGCCGCTCAGCGAACTGATTTCGCTGGTAGCACAGGCGCCCTGCGCCGTGCCGGTCGTCGACGACGAAAACAACTATATCGGAATCATCTCCAAAGCCAAGCTGTTGCAGGCTTTAGATAAAGAGGGCCCAGCGCATGAGTGATACTACCCAAGATCCCTGGGCGGCCACTTCCGCCGCCCCAACCCAGGATGCCGCGGCTCAGGCTGCGCCTGCCGCCGCCAATAGCGATCCCTGGTCAAATGCCGCCGCGGCCGACGCGCCGGCACAAACTCCCGCCGCCAGCGGCGGTGCCGATGCCTGGTCATCCAATCCACCTCCGGCGACGCCGGATGCCGCCCACCCTGCGGCGCAAGGAGCGGATTGGCTCAACAGCGCGCCGGCGCAGCCGGAACACTTCAACCTGCTCGATCCGTTCCATAAAACCTGGCTGCCGCTGGACTCCTGGGTTACACACGGCATCGACTGGCTGGTACTGCATTTCCGCCCGCTGTTCCAGGGCATCCGTGTCCCGGTCGATTTCATTCTCAGCGGCTTTCAGCAGTTGCTGCTTGGCATGCCGTCTCCGATTGCCATTCTGGTGTTCTCGCTGATCGCCTGGCAGTTGTCGAGCCTCGGCATGGGCGCGGCAACGCTGGTGTCGCTGATCGCCATCGGCGCGATTGGCGCCTGGTCGCAGGCCATGGTGACGCTGGCGCTGGTACTGACCGCCCTGTTCTTCTGCATCATTATCGGCCTGCCGTTGGGGATATGGCTGGCTCGCAGTCGGCATGCGGCCAAAGTGATACGGCCGTTGCTCGATGCCATGCAAACCACCCCGGCGTTCGTCTATCTGGTGCCAATAGTGATGCTGTTCGGTATTGGTAACGTGCCGGGCGTAGTGGTGACCATTATCTTTGCGCTGCCGCCGATCGTGCGTCTGACCATTCTGGGGATCAACCAGGTACCGGCAGACCTGATCGAAGCGGCGGAATCCTTTGGTTCCAGCCCGCGTCAGCTACTGTTCAAAGTTCAACTGCCGTTGGCGATGCCGACCATCATGGCCGGCGTCAACCAAACGCTGATGCTGGCGCTGTCGATGGTGGTGATCGCCTCGATGATTGCCGTCGGTGGTCTGGGCCAGATGGTGCTGCGGGGTATTGGCCGTCTGGACATGGGGTTAGCGGCGGTTGGCGGCGTTGGTATCGTCATTCTGGCCATCATTCTCGATCGCCTCACCCAGTCGCTGGGGCGCGATCGCCGCTCCAAGGGCATGGGGCGCTGGTACGCTCATGGCCCAATCGGCTTGCTCAGCCGCCCCTTCATCAAGAAGTCTTGACCGCTCCTGCCCCTGGCCGGCATTAGCGCCGGGGGCAGAGGCTGCATCGTTAAAACGTGAGGAACCACTATGCGCTCGACAGGAATTTGGGCCTTTGCCCTGACTTCATTGCTAGGCACACAGGCGTTCGCCGCCGATCTCCCCGGCAAAGGCGTCACGGTGAAACCACTGCAAAGCACCATCGCCGAAGAAAGCTTCCAAACCGAACTGGTCAATCGCGCGTTGGAAAAACTGGGTTATGACGTCCAGCCAACCGGCGAAGTCGATTACAACGTCGCCTATACCTCGATAGCCTCCGGTGACGCCACCTATATGGCGGTGAACTGGGATCCGTTGCAGACCGACATGTTCAACAACGCCGGCGGCGAGCAAAAGTTTTACCGTCAAGGCGCGTATATCACTAATGCGGCACAGGGTTATCTGATCGATAAAAAAACCGCCGACAAGTATCACATTACCGATATTTCACAGTTGAAGGATCCCAAGCTGGCGCAGCTGTTCGATGCCGACGGCGACGGCAAAGCTGACCTGGCCGGCTGCGAGCCGGGCTGGGTATGTGGCCGGGTGATTGACACGCAAATCAAGTCTTACGGCCTGAGTGCCACCGTCACGCAGAATCAGGGCAACTATTCCGCCATCATCGCCGATACCCTGTCGCGCTTTAAGCAGGGCAAACCGGTGTTGTACTTCACCTGGACCCCCTACTGGGTCAGCGACGAACTGGTTCCCGGCCGCGACGTGGTGTGGCTGACGGTGCCGTTTTCGGCCAACCCCGGTTCGCTGAAGGATCTGGATACCGCACTGCCAAACGGCAAGAACTACGGCTTCCCGGTCAATAACGAGCATATCGTCGCCAATAAACAGTGGGCCCAGGCCAACCCGGCTGCCGCCAAGCTGTTCGCCATCATGCAGCTGCCGCTGGCGGACGTGAACGCGCAAAATCTGCGGATGCATAACGGGGAAAACAGCGCCGACGATATTCAACGCCACGTAGATGGCTGGATCAAGGCCCACCAGGCCACCTTTGACGGCTGGGTCAGTACGGCTGCTGCGGCAGCGAAATAGCCCTTACGCGCCGGAAATCCCGGCTTAACATCATTATTAAAGGTATTTCACTATGCGCAAGACAGGAATATGGGCCGTGGCCCTCACCACACTTATCGGTTCACAGATGACCTACGCCGCCGATCTGCCCGGCAAGGGCGTCAGCGTACAGCCGGTACAAAGCACCATCTCTGAAGAAACCTTCCAGACGCTGCTGGTCAGCAAGGCGCTGGAAAAACTGGGTTATGACGTCAAAGCGCCACGTGAAGTGGATTACAACGTTGCCTACACCTCGATCGCCTCCGGTGACGCCACCTTCCTGGCGGTGAACTGGGATCCGCTGCATGCCGATCAGTACAAGGCTGCCGGCGGCGATGCCAAGTTCTATCGTGAAGGCGTTTATGTCGACGGCGCAGCGCAGGGTTACCTGATCGACAAGAAAACCGCCGAAAAGTATCACATCACCAACGTCGAGCAGTTAAAGGATCCGAAAATCGCCAAACTGTTCGACTCCAACGGCAACGGCAAGGCCGATCTGACCGGCTGTACGCCGGGCTGGGGCTGCGAGGCGGTAATCAATCACCATCTGAAGGCCTATGACCTGAGCAACACCGTCGAGCACAACCAGGGCAACTACGCGGCGATGATCGCCGATACCATTACCCGCTACAAAGAAGGCAAGCCGATCCTGTACTACACCTGGACTCCGTACTGGGTCAGCGACGTGCTGGTACCGGGCCGCGATGTGGTATGGCTGCAAGTGCCGTTCTCCTCTCTGCCAGGCGAACAGAAAAACGTCGATACCAAGCTGCCTAACGGCGCCAACTACGGCTTCCCGGTGAACACTATGCGCATCGCCGCCAACAAGCAATGGGCACAGGCCAACCCGGCTGCCGCCAAACTGTTTGCCATCATGAAACTGCCGATTGCCGACGTGAATGCGCAAAACCTGCGGATGCATGAAGGCCAGTCGTCCGAAGCGGATATCGAAAACCACGTCAATGGCTGGATCAAGGCGCACCAGGCCACCTTCGATGGCTGGGTGAAAAGCGCGGAACAGGCCGCGAAACAATAATTGCCGCGGGGCGCGCAGGTTGCTGCGCCCCAACGCTATTGCGCCATATCTATCCCGCTGAACTGTAAAAAACGCTCGGCGGTTCTGGACTGCGGTTGCGGCCACACGCAATACACCTGCCGCCGCGGTCCCTCCTCAATCGGAATCGACACCAGCGAATTCAGGCGCTGCGCCGTCGAGATCGGTACAATGCCCGCCGCCAGTCCTCGCCGCACCAGATTCTCCAGCCATTCGATATGGTCGATTTCAAAACTGACATGCCGCTTGATACCTGCCGCCTGAAACGCGCGATCGGTCTGCCGCCGGGCGCCGGTACCGCTGTAAAAGTCCACCAGCGGCACTTGTGACAGGGTATGCAAATTGACCTGCTGACGGTTGGCCAACGGATGCTGCGCCGCCACCAGCGCCACCAGCGGCTCATCGGTCAACTGCCGATGCGACACCGGCAACATGTCAATATCTCCCGGCCAGATACCAACAAACGCCACGTCGGTTTTTTGCTGGCGGACATCCTCCAGCAGCGCTTCACTCATCCCCACATACAGCCGGATATTCACCGCCGGATAATGGCGGTGGAAATTCCCCAGTTTCTCGGTCAGATCAATCGCGTTTATGGTTGATATGGTACCAATGGTCAAGGTGCCAGACACCGTGCCGCTGGCCGCAACCACCTCTTCGACCAGTGTCTGTTTCGCCGCCAGCAGCCGCTGCGCCGGTTGAATAAACGCCTGTCCGGCGGTGGTCAGTGTAACCCGCCGCGAGGTGCGTTCGAACAATGCACATCCCAGTTCTTCCTCCAGTTTGGCAATCTGGTGGCTAAGAGCCGATTGCACCGTATGGCAGCGTTGTGCCGCCCGGGTAAAGCTCTGCTCTTCGGCCACCGCCAGCGCAAAGCGGATCTGTTTCAGGTTCATGGCATTTATCGCAAAATGAGATTAATCAAATGAAAATTATACATTGGTTTCGCACGTCGTCCTGCCTGATACTTCGGCTAACTTTTTTCCTTGATTGATATCTTATGAGCCAACAACCTTCACAGCCGGGCCTGAGTCCGGTATTGATCGCCCTGATTGCCGTCGCTACCGGTCTGGCGGTCGCCAGCAATTACTATGCCCAGCCGCTGCTGGAAACCATCGCGCAGCATTTCAACCTGTCGGTCAATCAGGCCGGTTTTATCGTCACCGCCGCCCAGTTGGGCTATGCGGTCGGCCTGCTGTTGCTGGTACCGCTCGGGGACATGTTCGAACGACGCGGGCTGATCGTCTTCATGACGCTGCTGGCCGCCGGCGGCATGCTGATTACCGCCAGTTCCACCACCCTGCCGATCATGATCCTGGGCACCGCGCTGACCGGCCTGTTTTCCGTGGTAGCGCAGATTCTGGTGCCGTTGGCCGCCACGCTGGCCCATCCGGAAAAACGCGGTAAAACCGTCGGCATCATCATGAGCGGATTGCTGCTGGGCATCCTTCTGGCACGTACCGTCGCCGGCGCCCTGGCCACCCTTGGCGGCTGGCGAACCATCTACTGGGTAGCCAGCGTGCTGATGATTGCCATGGCGCTGATTCTGTGGCGCGCCCTGCCGCGCTACAAGCAGCATAGCGGTTTGAATTATCCACAACTGCTGAAGTCGATTTTTTCCCTGTTCGGCGGTACGCCACTGCTGCGTACCCGAGCGTTGTTGGGAGCGCTGTCGTTCGCCAACTTCAGCGTGCTGTGGACCTCGATGGCCTTTCTGCTGGCAGCGCCGCCGTTTGGCTATTCCGAAGCGACCATCGGCCTGTTCGGTCTGGTGGGTGCCGCCGGGGCACTGGCCGCCACGCGCGCCGGGCATCTGGTTGATAAAGGCAAGGGCGGGCTGACCACCACCGTCGGCTTGATTTTGCTGCTGCTGTCGTGGATACCCATCGCCATGGCTAAACAATCACTGTGGGCACTATTACTCGGCATTGTGGTTCTGGATCTGGCGGTGCAGGCGGTTCACGTGACCAATCAGAGCGTAATTTACCGCATCATGCCCGACGCCCGTAATCGGCTGACCGCCGGCTACATGACCAGCTATTTTATTGGCGGAGCGCTGGGTTCGCTGCTGTCGGCCTTTGCCTACCAACATGCCGGCTGGAACGGCGTGGCGGCGTCGGGCGGCATGTTGTGCGTATTGAACCTGCTGACCTGGTGGCGCGGCAAACGCCATGAGGCCCCCGGCACGGCGAGCATCTGATTAGCAAGCGAACAATCACAACGGCAATTTATTAGCGGCACAGGGTATAAACATTACGCCCACTCTGGTAATGTTCTGAAGATAAACTATTGACCTCCTATCTACCCTGTGTCCGATAACATGCAAAGCCAAGCCGCAGAGAATTTGCTTCCCCCAGCCGTGCGTTCCACCTTCGCCAATGGCGTGGTCGATAGCCTGCCGATCGTGGTTGGCTATATTCCGGTCGCTTTCGCGTTTGGCCTCAGCACCGTCAAACTGGGCTTTACGCCGCTGGAAAGCCTGCTGTTTTCCTGCATCATTTACGCTGGCGCCAGCCAGTTCGTGATTACCGCGCTGTTAAGCGCCGGCATGTCGCTGTGGGTCGCCGCCCTGACGGTGATGGCGATGGACGTTCGCCATGTTCTGTACGGTCCGGCGTTGCGCCACCGCATTGTTTCACGCCTGTCACCCGGTAAAACTGCGCTTTGGGCCTTCGGCCTGACCGACGAAGTGTTCGCTGCCGCCACTGCCAAACTGATGCGCGACAACCGCAGTTGGAGTGAAAACTGGATGCTCGGCATCGCGCTTTGCTCCTGGCTGTCCTGGGTAGCCGGCACCGCGCTGGGCGCGCTGTTTGGCAATGGGCCATTAGCGCAGTTTCCGGTGATCGAAGCCTCTCTTGCCTTTATGCTGCCGGCGCTGTTCCTCAGTTTTCTGCTGGCGGCATTCACACGACCGCAAAGTTTGATTATCACCCTCTCACTGATCGGCGCCCTGCTTGGCGTGGTGTTTTTCTCCATTCCGGTGGCCATTCTGGCCGGGATCGGCGCCGGCTGCCTGGCTGCGCTATTGCAGCCGACGCGGGCGGAGATCGTTGATGAAAACTGAAGTGATCGTCATCAGTCTGTTGGTGGGCGCAGCCAATTATCTGTTCCGTTATCTGCCCTTGCGTCTGAGCTCGACACGCCAGCGACAACCTGGCCTGAAACGGGGCAAAACGGCGCTGCTGCTCGACAGTATCGGCATCGCGTCGATCTGCGCGCTGCTGGTAGTCTCCAGCACCCCAGTGGTAATGCGCGAACCTGACAAACTGCTGCCGACGCTGGTGGGTTTTGCCGCATTAAGCCTCTGCTTCTATCGCAGCAAAAGCATCATTTTCTCCACCTTGGTTGGTGCGCTCTCGTTTGGCATTACATTAAAATTATTTATGATTTTCAGTTGACGTGATGGGCAATTTCGTGCGCCAGCGCCCAAAATGCTGCCATTTCCAGCGTTAGGCATTTACAAACGGCTTACAAATGACACGAATTGCTAAATTATTCACCGTGCTGAACGTTTACATTATTAATCACTATCGTTACTATATCGAACGAAATTAATGAGGCCAAAAACTATGGAAAGCTCGTTTACTCCCATTGAAAACATGCTGAATTGCCGTGCAAAACGTCAAAAGAACTTCCCCTACCAGGAAATTCTGCTGACGCGCCTTTGCATGCATATGCAAAGCAAATTGCTGGAAAACCGCAATAAAATGCTGAAGGCGCAAGGGATTAACGAAACTCTGTTTATGGCACTGATTACCCTGGATGCGCAGGAAAATCATAGCATCCAGCCTTCCGAGCTCAGTTCGGCGCTCGGCTCGTCGCGCACCAATGCTACGCGTATCGCCGACGAACTGGAAAAACGCGGATGGATTGAACGCCGGGAAAGCGACAATGACCGCCGCTGTCTGCATCTGCATTTGACGCCGCAAGGAGAAGAATTCCTGGCTCAACTGCTGCCGCCACAGCACCAATGTCTGCATTTCCTTTGGTCCACCTTGAATAACGATGAACAGCAACAGCTTGAGCAATTGACGCGCAAGCTGCTGGCACGTCTGGATCAAATGGAAGTCACAGAACAGTTATCCTAATCCTCAATTTCTGTTCAGGTAACCAAACTTATGCGATCCCCGTTTAACTGGAGATTCACCCCGCTGTTCGCGGTATTACTGCTGGCGGGTTGTGCATCTACCGACAATATAGCGCCCCAATCGACCCTGATGGATACGCAGCAGCTGCAATTGGCACAGCCGAAAGTCAGCTCGCTGGCGATCAGCCCACAGTGGTGGCGCTCACTCAACGATCCTCAACTGGACAGGTTGATGACCCAGGCGCTGCAAAGCTCCCCGTCGCTGAGACAGGCCGCCGCACGCGTGCGCGAAGCCCAGAGCGTGATGGGTGAAGCCAGCGCCGCCAACGGGCCGAACCTGGACCTTAACGCCGGCACTACCCGTCAGCGCATTCCGCAAAACGTCAATATGGGGCTGGGGTATCCGCACAGGCCGATCTATGAAAGCTCCAACTCGCTGGGGCTGAATCTGGCCTATGAATTTGACTGGTGGGGTAAATACCGCAACCAGGTCAAAGCCGCCAAGGCCCAGGTCGACGCCGCACGTGCCGAGCAGGAACAGGCAGCCCTCACGCTGACCAGTTCGGTGGCTTCCGCCTATTACCTGTTGCAAAGCAACTATGCGCAGGAAAAACTGCTCCAGCAGGAAGTGAATAACAACGACCGCCTGACCCAGCTGCGCCAGCAGCAATATCAGGCCGGCCTGTCCGGCGTTGACGTGCCGCAACAAACCAAGGCGCAGTCTGACAGCGCCAAGCAGCAGATTCTGCAACTGCAATCGCAGATAGAACAGCTCAAGCACCAACTTGCCGCCCTGACCGGTCACGGGCCGAACGCCATGCAGCAACTGCGTCCGGTGAGCTTGCCGGCAGACAGCCTGCTGGCGCCGAAAGGGGAACTGACCGCCGATCTGCTGGGTAAACGGCCGGATATTGCGGCGCAGCGCCAGTTGGTCGAGTCGTATAGCCAGCGCGTTTCTGCCGCTCGCAAAGAGTTTTACCCCAGCCTGACCATTTCCGCCTTCGCCGGCCTGACCACCACCAATACCAGTGGTACCAGCCCGAACCTGTTTGAGGCCGCCAGCCAGGCCTGGAATATCGCGCCGGCCCTTTCGCTGCCGATCTTCCACGCGGGCGCGCTGCGCAGCAAACTGGGCGAAGAGTCCGCGCTGTACGATCAGGCGGTAGAAGGCTACAACCAGACTATCCTGAATGCCGTACAGGAAACTGCCGATGCCATTACCGTTCAGCAAAGCACTGCCCAGCAGTTGCAGCAGGCGGCATCAGCGTCCCAATCGATGCAACAGGTGTACCGTGTCGCAAACGCTCGATACCAGGCAGGGATTATCGGGCGCGACGAGCTGTTATCCAGCCAGACGCAGCTGATTCAGCAGCAACAGGCGGAAGTTGTCGCCAGCAGCAATATGATGCAGGCGAAGATAGGATTGATCCGTGCCCTGGGCGGTGGCTATCAGGCCCCAACCAATGCGGATTCGAAAGCATAATAATAGATATCCCTTCAAGGGAATTAGAGCGTGGAGAACACCATGAGCGTAAGCGCGGAGACTCAAACCCCGCAGCAACCGAAAGGCAAAAAGAAGCAGCGTAAATTCTGGCTGCTGCTGCTGACGGTTATTTTCATTGTTATTGGGGTGGCTTATTTAGTGTATTGGTTCCTGGTGCTGCGTCACCATCAGGAAACCGATGATGCCTATGTTGCCGGTAACCAGGTCCAGATCATGGCCCAGGTTTCCGGCAGCGTAAACCGTGTTAATTTCGATAACACCGATTACGTCAAGCAGGGAGATGTGCTGGTTACGCTCGATCCGACCGATGCCCAACAGGCGTTCGAGCGGGCAAAAACCGCGCTGGCCAACAGCGTGCGCCAAACCCACCAGCTGATCATCAATAGCAAACAGTATCAGGCCAATATTGCCCTGCGCAAAACTGACCTGAGCAAGGCGGAAAATGATCTCAAGCGCCGTGTGATACTGGGCAACGCCGACGCCATCGGCCGCGAAGAACTGCAACACGCCCGTGACGCGGTCGCCAGTGCCAAGGCCGCGCTCGACGTGGCGGTGCAACAGTACAACGCCAATCAGGCGATGGTGCTGGACACGCCGCTGGAACAACAGCCGGCGATCAAACAGGCGGCGGCACAAATGCGTGACGCCTGGCTGGCGCTGCAACGTACCAGCATCATCAGCCCGATCACCGGTTACGTTTCGCGCCGCAGCGTGCAGGTTGGCGCGCAAATCGCCGCCGGTTCGCCGTTGATGGCGGTGGTACCGGCCGATCACGTCTGGGTTGACGCCAACTTTAAAGAAACCCAGATCGCCAATATGCGCATCGGTCAATCCGCTACCGTGGTCAGCGATGTCTACGGCGACGACGTGGTGTATCACGGCAAAGTGGTCGGTATCGATATGGGTACCGGCAGCGCATTCTCGCTGCTGCCAGCGCAAAACGCCACCGGCAACTGGATCAAGGTGGTTCAGCGCCTGCCGGTACGTATCGAACTGGATGCCAAGCAGATAGCCGATCATCCGTTACGCATCGGTTTGTCTACGCTGGTAACGGTCGACACCACCGATCTCAACGGCCGTGTGCTGTCTGATGTGGTGCGCGACAAACCACGCTACCAGAGCGATGCGCTGGCATTGAACCTGGCGCCGGTTGACCAGTTGATCGCCGATGTCATTCATGCGAACGCCGGTTAAGCGCGCGGGAGGCTACCTTGGCACAAAAACCGCTTGAGGGAGCCCAGCTAACCTGGATGACGATCGCGCTTGCCATGGCGACCTTTATGCAGGTACTGGATTCCACCATTGCCAACGTTGCGATACCGACCATCGCCGGTAACCTGGGATCATCCAACTCCCAGGGGACCTGGGTGATCACCTCGTTTGGGGTGGCCAATGCCATCTCCATTCCGATCACCGGCTGGCTGGCGAAGCGTTTCGGCGAAGTACGCCTGTTCCTGTGGTCCACGGCGCTGTTCGCCCTCGCCTCGTGGCTGTGCGGCATCTCCAATAGTCTGGGCATGCTGATCTTCTTCCGCGTGGTGCAGGGTCTGGTGGCCGGGCCGTTAATTCCGCTGTCGCAGAGCCTGTTGCTGAACAACTATCCGCCGGCCAAAAGGGCCATGGCCCTGGCGCTATGGTCGATGACAGTGATCGTCGCGCCGATTTTCGGGCCAATCCTCGGCGGTTATATCAGTGACAACTATCACTGGGGCTGGATCTTCTTCATCAACATCCCGATTGGGCTGTTCGTGATTTTGGCCGCCATGGCGACGCTGAAGGGGCGGGAAACCAAAACCGAAATCAAGCCTATCGATACCGTCGGCCTGATTCTGCTGGTAGTCGGCATCGGTTCACTGCAGGTAATGCTCGATCAGGGCAAGGAACTGGACTGGTTCAATTCGACCGAGATCATCACCCTGACGGTGGTAGCGGTAGTGGCGCTGCTGTTCCTGGTGGTGTGGGAGCTGACGGATGACCATCCGGTGGTGGATCTGTCGTTGTTCAAGTCGCGCAACTTTACCATCGGCGTGCTCTGTATCAGCCTGGCGTACATGCTGTACTTCGGCGCCATCGTGCTGTTGCCGCAGCTGTTGCAGGAGGTGTATGGCTACACCGCCACCTGGGCCGGACTGGCGTCGGCGCCTATCGGGCTGATTCCGGTGCTGCTGTCGCCGATCATCGGCAAGTTCGGCAACCGGCTGGATATGCGCCGCTTAGTGACGTTCAGCTTCATTATGTATGCCGTGTGCTTCTATTGGCGCGCCTACACCTTTGAACCGGGTATGGACTTTGGCGCCTCGGCCTGGCCACAGTTTGTCCAGGGCTTCGCCATCGCCTGCTTCTTCATGCCGCTGACCACCATCACGCTGTCAGGGCTGCCGCCGGAACGTATGGCGGCGGCGTCGAGTCTGTCGAACTTTGTGCGTACGCTGGCCGGCTCGATTGGTACCTCGATTACCACCACGCTGTGGACACAGCGTGAATCGCAACACCACTCGCAGTTGGCGGAATTTGTAAACCCTTACAATCCGCAGTCGCAGGAGATGTACCACAAACTGGAGCAGCTCGGCATGAGCCAGCAGCAGTCGTCGGCCTACATCGCCAACGAAATCACCGCGCAAGGGCTGATTATCTCGGCTAACGAGATCTTCTGGCTCGCCGCAGGGGTCTTCCTGATCCTGCTGGCGCTGGTGTGGTTCGCCAAACCGCCATTCAGTTCCGGCGGCGGCGGCGGTGGCGCGCACTGATCGCAGACCAAATAAAACGGGCGCTCTTGAGCGCCCGTTTCTTTATGCGAAAAACCGCGGTTATGCCTGGTTCTGACGCCACCAGTCGGCTAGCAGAATGCCAGTTGCCACCGATACGTTGAGGCTTTCTACCTTACCGGTACCACCGATGGAGATGCTCATGTCGCCCTGCTGCCATGCACTGTCGCTCAGACCGTCGCGCTCCTGACCCAGCACCAGCACCATTTTGGCCGGCAGTTTGGCCTGTGCCAGCGTAGTCCCTTTATGGCTGGAGGTAGTGACGATGGTGTAGCCTGCCTTGCGGAAGGTATCCAGCACCGACAGGAAGTCATCTGCATTGATTGCCTTGATATGCTCCGCGCCACCCTCGGCGGTACGCACCGCTGCGCCAGACTCCAGCAGCGCCGGATCCTGCAACAATACGCCGTTCACGCCGAAATGCGCGCATGAACGCACGATAGCGCCCAGGTTGTGCGGGTTGCCGACTTCTTCCAGCGCCAGCACGCAGTCTTTCGCCGGCGCGCTTTGCAGATAGGTCTGCGCATCCAGCCCCTGACGTTTTTTGATCAGGAAGCATACCCCGCCGTGGTGTTCGGTGCCGGACGCCTTCGCCAGCTCTTCTTCATCCACCACGTGGTAGGCCTTGCGGTTGGCCGCCATCCAGCGCAACGCTTCACGAAAACGCGGCGTGACCGACTGCACGAACCAGGCACGCACAATGGCGTCCGGGCGGCTGGCGAACAGCGCCTGACAGGCGTTTTCACCGTAGACGCGCGTTTCTTCCGCACGCTGGCGACGCAGCTGCTCCGGGTCGATAAAACTTTTTCCACTGATGCCACCGTGATCGAACGCCGCTTCGTCGTCCGGGGCGCGGGACACGGTTTTCCACGGTGAATCATAACCACCACGCTCTTCGCTGCGCGCCGGGCGACGAGGACGATCGCCATCACTGCGGCGCGAATCGCTGGTGCGACGATCGTTGCCGCCACGCGGTTTATCCTGGCCACTACGGGCGCCGCGTGCATTGTCTGCCGGACGGCCCTTGCCTGCCGGACGTTTGTTTTTGTTACGGTCGTCGCCGCTGTCGTCGTCACTGCGGACGTACATCACTTTAACTTTGCCGTTCTTGCCACTAAATGAGTCGTTCATTGTCTTCTCCACCAACGCGCAGGGCGCGAAGATTACCTGATGTCGGTGCACTTAGCCACTAACTTGCGCCATGCGCAATAATTCGCGTCGCATTGCCGCAGCACCTGCGCGTATCCCTGCCCCGACGGGGCAGGATCCCTTGCCGAGCCGAGTCACCGTCACCGACAGAGAGACATGCGGCAGTATGACGGCGATAAAAGCCCCCGACTATTAAATTCATTGAACAAACCACTTTGTTCAATTACATCATTTTAACGATAATAGACACTATTACAGAAGCATACCTGCGCCCTGCCGGGGCGGTATGCCAGCTTGCGTATCCGAGGTAACCATGAATACAGTTTGTGCAGCGTGTAACGCCACCAATCGCGTTCCGGAAGATCGTCTGACAGACGGCGCCAAGTGCGGGCGCTGTGGCCATGAATTATTCGACGGTGACGTCATCAACGCCACTGCCGCGACCTTTGACCAGTTGTTAAAAGACGATCTGCCGATCGTGGTCGATTTCTGGGCACCGTGGTGCGGCCCGTGCCGCAACTTTGCACCGATTTTCGAAGACGTGGCCGAAGAACGCGCCGGCAAAGTTCGTTTCGTCAAGATCAACACCGAAGCCGAACCGGAGCTGAGCGCCCGTTTCCGCATCCGCAGCATTCCAACCATTATGCTTTTCCGCGATGGTAAAATGGTCGACATGCTCAACGGTGCCATGCCCAAAGCGCCATTTGACAATTGGCTCAATGAGCTAGTCTAACGCATAAACGCCCTGTACGCCGCCGGCCATTATGTACGGCGCCCAGGCGAACTTAAGCCCGCGCGCACTCCCGCCGGGCTTTTTTCTACGCTACAATAGCGGTTTTATTCAGGACTGCTATGACCGACAACGCCGTACTTCGCCTGCGTCAATTCCGTCTGGATCGTTCAACCCGCCCGTTTCTGGCGCGCGGCTGCCGCGTGGCGCGTTGTCAGGGCTGCCTGCTGCCGCAAAAAAACTGCCTTTGCGATACCATTACGCCGCAGCAGGCCACCAGCCGCTTCTGCCTGATCATGTTCGGCGCCGAGCCGTTAAAACCCAGCAACACCGGCCGGCTGATTGCCGATATTCTGCCAGATACCCAGGCGTTTCTCTGGTCCCGTACCGAGATCGATCCTGCGCTGCTGGCTGCCATCAACGACCCCGAACGCCAGCCCTATGTGGTGTTCCCGGCCTCTTACGCCGATCCCCAACGGCCGGTATGCAGCGAGCTGCCCGCCAACGCTAAACCGCCGCTGTTCATCATGCTCGATGGCACCTGGGCAGAAGCGCGCAAAATGTTTCGCAAAAGCCCGTACCTCAATAGCTTTCCGGTGTTTTCATTGAACGTTGCCGCCGCCTCCGACTATCAGCTGCGCGAAGCCAGCCGAACAGAACAGCACTGTACCGCCGAAGTGGCCGCAGCCTTGCTGCTCCAGGCAGGTGACGGCGCCGCTGCGCAGGGGCTCAGTCAACACTTCAGCCATTTCCGCCAGCAATATCTGGCCGGCAAACCTACGCGGCCGGCGGCTCCGACGCTGCACGCCGTGCCGCAAAGCGATCCTGGCTGACGTGCTGCACTACGTGGCCCGCGCTCAGGTCAGCAAAACGACGCCAACTCTGTGACCGAAGCGAGCAAAGGCGACCAACAAAGATACAGCGCAGGGAATAAGGGTATAGAATCAGGCAACAACGTTTCCGCTAAGGAGTGAGGTTATGAGCCAGCGAGGCCTGGAAGCGCTTTTGCGTCCCAAATCGATTGCCGTGATTGGCGCATCCCAACAGCCTGGACGTGCCGGATTCCTGATGATGCGCAATCTGCTGAACGGTGGCTTTGGCGGCCCGGTGTTGCCGGTCACGCCGCGTTATCACGCGGTATGTGGCGTAATGGCCTATCCTGACGTCGCCAGCCTGCCGCTAACGCCCGATCTCGCCGTACTCTGCACCCACGCCAGCCGTAATCTGGAACTCCTTGAAGCGCTCGGCGAACGCGGCTGCAAAACCGCCATTGTGCTGTCGTCACCACCGGCGCAGTTCCCACAGTTGAAAGCCTGCGCGCAGCGTTACGCCATGCGGCTGCTCGGCCCCAATAGCCTGGGGTTACTGGCGCCGTGGCAAGGCATCAACGCCAGTTTCTCGCCGGTACCGATACAGAAAGGCAAACTGGCGTTTATTTCACAGTCCGCCGCGGTGGCCAACACCGTTCTTGACTGGGCACAACAGCGTGAAGTCGGTTTCTCTTATTTTATCGCGCTCGGCGACAGCCTGGATATCGACGTTGACGACCTGCTGGACTTTTTGGCACGCGACGGCAAAACCAGCGCCATTTTGCTGTATCTGGAAAATATCAACGATGCCCGCCGCTTTTTGTCGGCATCGCGCAGCGCTTCGCGCAATAAGCCCATTCTGGTGATCAAGAGTGGCCGTAGCCAGCAGGCGCAGCGCCTGCTCAATAGTCAGCAAGGGTTGGACGCGGCCTACGACGCGGCAATACAACGCGCCGGGCTGTTGCGGGTTCAGGACACTCATGAACTGTTTTCCGCAGTAGAAACCCTAAGCCACATGCATCCGCTGCGTGGCGAACGCCTGATGGTCGTCAGCAACGGCGCCGCGCCAGCGGCTATGGCGCTGGATGAACTGCTGCGTCGCAACGGCAAACTGGCGGTGCCAAGCGAAGCCACCCAGACAGCAATCGGCAACGTGCTGCCTGAGGTCATCCACCTCGGCAACCCGATCGATCTGCGTGACGACGCGACGCCGGCCCGCTATCTGGCCACGGTTGAAGCCCTGCTCGACAGTACGGATTACGATGCCTTGCTGTTGATCCACGCCCCCAGCGCCGCCGCACCGGGCACCGACACCGCCGAGACGCTGATTGACGCCATACGCCGCCATCCACGCGGCAAACGCATTACGCTGTTAACCAACTGGTGCGGCGAATACTCCTCGCAGGAGGCACGGCGGCTGTTTACCGAAGCGGGCATTCCCACCTACCGCACTCCGGAAGGGGCGGTGACGGCGTTTATGCATATGGTGGAGTATCGCCGCAATCAGAAGCAGTTGAAGGAAACGCCCGCGCTGCCCATCGGCCTGACGGCCAACACTGCCGAAGCACATCAGTTGATACACCAGGCGCTGGAGGAAGGCGCCAAGCAGCTCGACACCCACGAGGTACAACCGATCCTGCAAGCTTATGGTCTCAGCACGCTACCCACCTGGATTGCCGGCGACAGTGCCGAAGCGGTGCATATCGCCGAGCAGATCGGCTATCCGGTCGCATTGAAGCTGCGTTCGCCTGACATCCCGCACAAGTCGGAGGTTCAGGGTGTGATGCTGTATCTGCGCACCGCGGTTGAAGTGCAGCGCGCCGCAGACGCCATTCTCGATCGCGTCAAACGTACCTACCCGCAGGCCAGGATCCACGGCCTGTTGGTGCAAAGCATGGCGAATCGCGCTGGTGCGCAGGAGTTGCGCATCGCGGTGGAGCAGGATCCGATCTTCGGCCCACTGATTATGCTGGGCGAAGGCGGCCTTGAATGGCGTCAGGAAAATCAGGTGGCGGTTGCCCTGCCGCCGCTCAATATGGCACTGGCGCGCTATCTGGTGTTGCAGGCGGTAAAAGGCGGCAAGATCCGTGGGCGCAGCGCCTTGCGCCCGCTGGATATTCCTGGTCTGAGCCGGCTGCTGGTACAGGTTTCCAACCTGATCCTCGACTGCCCGGAAATCACCCGGCTGGATATTCACCCGGTACTGGCCGCTGGCGACGAATTCACCTTGCTCGACGTTTCAATGCAGCTGGCACCGTTTAGCGGCGATCCTCAGGCCCGGCTGGCGATCCGCCCCTATCCACATGAGCTGGAAGAAACCATCACGCTGAAAGACGGATCGCACTGCCTGTTCCGGCCGATCCTGCCGGAAGACGAACCGGCATTGAAACACTTTATCGATCGCGTCACCAAAGAAGATCTTTATTATCGCTATTTCAGTGAGATCAACGAGTTCACCCATGACGATTTGGCTAACATGACGCAGATCGACTACGATCGGGAGATGGCTTTTGTTGCCGTTCGCCAGGGGGAGGAAATTATCGGCGTAACGCGCGCGATGTCCGACCCCGACAACACCGATGCCGAATTCGCCGTCCTGGTGCGTTCCGACCTTAAGGGATTGGGACTGGGTCGCCAGCTGTTGGAAAAGCTGATCGGTTACGCCCACAGCCACGGCCTGTTGCGCCTGACCGGTATCACCATGCCGAATAATCGCGGTATGGTGGCGTTGGCCGAAAAGCTGGGCTTTGCGGTTGACGTACAGCTTGAAGACGGCATCGTCAATTTGACCCTGCCGCTACGGACTGGCACCGAGAAGTGACCGGCGTCGCAATGCGCTACGAATCCATTACTTAACGCCAAAACATACGCACAATCGAGGCAACTAGTGGTATTATCGCCCGATTATTTATTTTAATGTTTTAATGCATGTGGCGTTCCGGCCATCTAATTATGAGAGAAGAAGCGCACTGTGATGTTGTCAAAATTTAAACGTAGCAAACATCAACAACACCTTGCACAATTGCCAAAACTCCCCCAGACGGTGGCCGATGTCCGTACTCTATACACGCCGTCTGATTATCGCGCCGCCCTGCTCGATGCTATCGCCAACGCAACGCAACGCATTTATCTGGTGGCTCTGTACCTGGAACACGACGATGCCGGCCGCGATATTCTGAACGCGCTGTATCTTGCCAAGCAAAACCGTCCTGAACTGGAAGTTTGCGTACTGGTCGACTGGCACCGCGCACAACGCGGGCGCATTGGCGCCGAGGCGACCAATACCAATGCCGACTGGTACTGTTCAATGGCAGACCAGCACCCTGACGCATCGGTCCCGGTATACGGCGTGCCGGTAAATACCCGCGAAGCCATGGGCGTACTGCACCTGAAGGGTTTTGTCATTGATGACACCGTGATCTATAGCGGTGCCAGCATTAACGACGTGTATCTGCATCAGCATGAAAAATACCGTTACGACCGTTACCAGCTGATTAGCAACGTCGTGCTGGCCGACACCATGATCGATTACATCAAACAGCATTTACTGACCGCCGGGGCCGTGCAACGCCTCGATCGCTGCGATCGCCCCAGCAGCCCGGAGATCAAAAACGAAACACGGAACTTTCGCTTTGCGCTACGCAGAGCGGGCTACCACTTCCGTGGCAAGGCAGGTAATGATGAACTGGCGGTAACGCCACTGGTGGGTTTAGGCAAGCAAAGCGTGTTGAACAAAACCATTCATCACCTGATGGCCTGCGCCGACCAAAAACTGACGCTATGCACACCATACTTCAACCTGCCGGCGTTGCTGGTACGCAATATCATTTATCTGCTGCGTCAGGGTAAACAGGTAGAAATCATCGTCGGTGACAAAACCGCCAACGATTTTTATATCCCGGAAGATCAACCGTTCAAGATCATCGGCGCGCTGCCATACCTGTACGAAATCAACCTGCGCCGTTTTCTGACGCGCTTGCAGCGTTATGTCGATACCGGACAACTGATTGTTCGCCTATGGAAAGACGGCGATAACAGCTACCATCTGAAAGGCATGTGGGTCGATGATGAATGGCAGTTAATCACCGGCAATAACCTGAATCCGCGCGCCTGGCGCCTCGATCTGGAAAACGCCATCCTGATCCACGATCCCAAGCAGGAAATTCGCGAGCAGCGCCACAGAGAGTTGGAGTGCATCCGCACCCATACCACCGTAGTGAGCCACTTCCAAGAGTTGCAAAGCATTCAGCAGTACCCGATCAAAGTGCGCAAGCTAATCCGCCGTTTGCGTCGGATCCGCATTGACCGATTGATAAGCCGTATACTTTAATCCGGCTATACTTGCTGTAATCGACCCCGGCCGAGGCTGGGGTTTTTTATGCGCCATGACAACAGGATGTTTTCATAATGCATTTGCTGCGATCGACTGTTTTGCTTCCCTTGTTGCTGCTCAGTGGCTGTAGCCATTGGGCCAACGACGCGTGGACGGGAAAAGACAAGGCACAACATTTCATCGCCTCCGCCACCTTTGCCGCCGCCGGCAGCGCTTATGGCGATCGCCAGGGCTGGAGTGAGCCTCATAGCCGCAGTTTCGGCCTGGCGTTTTCCATCGGTCTTGGTGCCGCCAAAGAGCTGTACGACAGTCGCGCAGGCGGTTCCGGCTGGAGCTGGAAGGACTTCGCCTGGGACGTGGCAGGCGCCGCAACCGGCTATAGTCTCTACCACGCCACCCGTTAAGCTAGAGCTGAATCTCTTTCCCCTTGGCATGCAGCCGCAGTGAGACTATCAACGCCAACAGGCACATGCCGGACACATACCAGAAGAAGGCATTTTCGATACCAAACGATTTCAATGACAACGCCACGTATTCGGCCGAGCCGCCAAACATGGCGTTGGCTACCGCATAAGACAGCCCCACCCCCAGCGCCCTCACCTCCGGTGGGAACATCTCGGCCTTAAGCAGACCGCTGATAGCGGTATAAAAACTGACGATCAACAAGGCCACGACGATCAAGCCAAACGCCAGGTATGGATTGGTGACGCTTTTTAGCGTAAACAGGATAGGAACCGTCAGCAGCGTTGCCAGGGTGGCAAAAGTCAGCATCGAATTGCGGCGACCAATACGGTCAGACAGCCCGCCAATCACCGGTTGCAGCAACATAAAGACAAATAAGGCGGCGGTCATGATGCCGCTGGCCAGCTTGGCATCCATGCCCGCGGTGTTGACCAGATATTTTTGCATATAGGTGGTAAAGGTGTAGAAACTCAGCGAACCGCCAGCGGTAAAACCCAATACCATCAAGAAAGCCCGGCGATTCTTCCACAGCCCGGTTAGTGAACCCGCGTCCTTATGATTACGGGTTTTGGCATCAGAGGTTTCGTTCAACGCACGGCGCAGAAACAACGCGACAATCGCCAACACCGCGCCGAGTGCAAACGGGATGCGCCAGCCCCAGGCCTTCAATTCATCGGCAGACAACACCTGTTGCAGCGCCACCAGAACCAATAATGCCAACAACTGGCCGCCGATCAGAGTAACGTATTGGAAAGAGGCAAAAAATCCGCGACGACCGGCAATCGCCACCTCACTCATATAGGTAGCACTGGTGCCGTATTCGCCTCCGACCGACAGCCCCTGGAACAGCCGTGCGACCAGCAGCAACACCGGCGCCCAATAACCAATCGCGGCATAGCCCGGTAAACAGGCAATCGCCAACGATCCTGCACACATCATGCATACCGAAATCATCATCGAATTCTTTCGGCCATGTTTGTCGGCAATATAACCAAACAGCCAGCCGCCGATCGGGCGCATGAAAAAACCGGCGGCGAATATGCCGGCGGTTTGCAATAACTGGGTGGTGCTGTTACCTGCCGGGAAAAATGATGAAGCAAAGTAAATCGAACAGAAGGAGTAAACGTAGAAGTCAAACCACTCCACCAGGTTACCTGACGAAGCCCCCACAATGGCAAAAATGCGCTGTTTCTTATCGTGCGCCTCCGCCGCCGTGTTGTCTGCTACACCCGAGGTTGTTTCTGTCATTGCATATTCTCCAGGCCAAATGGCATCGCGCCGTTAATTGTGACTCTATTGTTGTTTATAAGTTAACAACAATAGAGTTAGCAGGCGAAGAAAATAAACATCACGGTTCAGAAAACCGTATGGTTGTGATGGCGATAAAAAATAATGTAATTGGGGCCAAAAAATTGCAGCGGAGAGGGTTTTGCCAAAGTAAAAAGCCCCACGCTTGCGCGTAGGGCTGGTTGTTTTATTTGATGCCTGACCGTGTCCTGCAATATTCGTCTTATCCCGAGGCTCACCCCCACCGGCCGCAGCCAGCGGGGTTCACATCCGTTCCTGACGGACAGAGCGCCTGCCCATACTCGAGCAATACAGCAGATAACAGACAAAACAAAAAGCCCTACGTTTTCACGTAGGGCTTGTTGCTTTATTTGATGCCTGGCAGTGTCCTACTCTCGCATGGGGAGACCCCACACTACCATCGGCGCTACGGCGTTTCACTTCTGAGTTCGGCATGGGGTCAGGTGGGACCACCGCGCTATTGCCGCCAGGCAAA